>DATKNN010000014.1:0-909316 GCA_035541355.1 Puia sp.
ATCAGGTGTTGACAGAAGTGTCTGCAACCTACAACGGGTTTGAGTTTCAAAAGAACGTGGTAGAGTTGATCAATTATCACGAAAAATGCCCAATCGAATAGAAATAATTCCCGGCCCTCAGTTAAAAAATTTCCATTTCATGTATATTGTTCTTCCCATTACATGTTCAGGTTTAAATTAGTACTAACCCGTTAGTAAAAACATGCAAGGACATGTATACAATAATTCTACTGCTTTTGAACCAAGCTTTCCAACAGGCTGGTATAAACCTTCGCCCTCTTTTCAGCAAAATAATCTGCACTTAACATGATGGCCGCCTGTATGGCAACGGTTATCCCCAATCCAAACCAAAATCCCCTTTCTTTATTAGCATTGAAGTAAATAATTAAACCAATGCCTGCGATTATAAATACAATTTCAGTCCAGCGATAAGTGATAAAATTTTTATTAACAATTTTCATTCTCGGCAACTCTTCATTTTTTAGTTTTCCCGGGTTCATGTCGTAAGCATACACATTGTCAATTCTTTGTTTATCACTTCTTGCATACACTGTGTACCCGACAACCATCTGAATAATGCCGATTATAATCAAAGGAATTGCAGCCCCTTTGTAAAAATTATTCTTCAGGAAAAAATAAAAACTGATGGCTAATAAAACAGCAATGATGCCGATTACCAGGAAGAAGAGGCTTCCCTGCTTCTCAGCAAAAAAATATTTTTCGATACCGGCTTTGGTAAACATGTTTAAGGCAAAGTTTTAATGCGCTTTATCCTGTAAATAACGCGCTATTTTCAGAACTAAAAAACGAGGGGAGAACCTTGCCCCAAAAACAAGCAGTTTACTTTTGAAACTATGTATGGCCACCCGTTTTCCTTTCATCATGGCTTTATAACCATATTCGGCAACTTCTTTTGATGTAGGCAATTTTTTCCCTTTTATCAATCTTGACTGTTCCATTGCAGCAGTTTTTTGAAAGCCGCTTTCTGTTGCTCCAGGGCATAATGCGGTTACAGTTACCCCTGTACCTTCCAGTTCATTAGAAATGGCTTCAGAAAAATGCAGTACAAAAGCCTTGGTGGCATAATACACGCTCATCGTAGGCCCTGGCTGAAAAGCTGCGGTGGAAGCCACATTCATTATTTTCCCCGACCTTCGTTCAACCATCTCCGGCAAAAACAACCTGGTAAGATAAGTAAGTGTTGTGATGTTCAGGTTGATCATTTGCTCCTGTTTGCGCCAGTCGCTTTCCACAAAAAAACCAAAATCACCAAAGCCTGCATTGTTAACAAGATAATCTACCTGAAGGTTGTTCTGTGAACAATAGTCAAATACTTCTTTGGCATTATTATAGTTACTCAGGTCTTTTGAAACCACATAAACATTAATATCCTCCTTTTTTAATTCATCAGCAAGTGCTTTTAGCGTGTT
Organism: Puia sp.; assembly: GCA_035541355.1. GTDB lineage: Bacteria > Bacteroidota > Bacteroidia > Chitinophagales > Chitinophagaceae > Puia. The sequence continues at coordinate 1,431 of DATKNN010000014.1, forward strand.
TTCACTACGTGCCACAAGAATGATATTTGTTTTATTCTTTGCAAAAATTCGGGCCAGTTCAAGGCCAATGCCGCTTGATGCTCCTGTTATGACTACTGTAGCCATATTATAAAATCGTAAGTAATAAGTGATAGTACTTTATTTTACCCTCGTCGTTTTTATTTATCATAAATTCGCCATGGTGATTTACGCTAATGCCTTTTTAAATTCTTTACTTTCAGGTTCAACAGACGGATCAAAATAATTAGTCAAAACCCCGTTTTCACTAACGAGATATTTGGTAAAATTCCAGACAGGCGGCCGGTCGTTCCAACCATTCATCGTTTTGTCACTAAGCCATTTGAAAATAATATTCTGTTCCGGTGATTTTATAACAGTACTTTTTTTAGCCAAAGGAAAAGTTACCCCAAAATTTACTTTGCAGAATTCAGCAATTGTATCATCGCTCCCCTTTTCCTGTTCCCCAAAATCGTTAGCCGGGAAACCGATAATCATCAAATTATTTTTATTTGCTTCATACAATATTTCCAGGCTATTATATTGAGGTGTGTAACCGCAATCGGAAGCGGTATTTACCAGTAACACTTTCTTCCCTTTTAACGAAGATAAAGGCAAAGTACTGCCATTATTAAGCATAACAACCAAATCATAGAAAGATTTTTCTGGCAGTGTGTTATTTTCATTAGTCAGCAATCTTTTGTTTTTATTTTTGAATTTCGAAATAAACACAATAAAAGGATACAATACTTTTAAAATTTTTTGTCTAAATGTCATGTGCAACTATTTCGTGAAAAGGCCATAATTAAATTAGGGATTGTATTTTTTGCCTATTGTTCACCTGATTATCCATTTAAAAATTTTAAGTTTCCCTTTAAAAGGCGGAAATTTTAGTTTCGGATCGAACCATGTTGGTGTTTTCATTACAGGCTTTGCATGAGTAAAAACATTAAAACTATTTTTTCCATGATAAGCCCCGATCCCGCTGTTGCCCACTCCGCCAAAGGGCATGTCATGATTGGCGAAATGCCAGGCTGTATTATTAACACATCCTCCTCCAAAAGAAACTGCATTGATCCATTTCCGTTCTTTATCCAAATTTGAAGTAAATAAATAAAAGGCCAGTGGATTCGGGTTTTTCCTGATCACATTCAATGCTTCTTCATACGAGTTAAAGCTGATTACCGGCAGTACCGGTCCGAATATTTCATCAGTCATCAATGCTGAATCCATCAATACTTTTTCAATAACAGTAGGTTCTATAAAAAGTTTTGATCTGTCATAATCTCCTCCAATAACTATTTCCCCCTGCTGCAAATAAGTCAATAGTTTATCAAATCTTTTTTCATTAATAATTTTTCCGTAGCTATAGCTTTCTTTTTTGTTCTCCCCGTAAAATAATTCGATAACGGCTTTCAGTCTTTCAATCAATTTTTCCCTGACACTTTCATGAACAAGTAAATAATCAGGTGCAATACAGGTTTGCCCTGCATTTAAAAATTTACCCATCACAATACGCCGGGCAGCTACATTCAAATCTGCATCACTTTCCACAACAACGGGGCTTTTACCCCCGAGTTCGAGCGTAACCGGTATTAAATCTTTCGCTGCAAGCTGATACATAATTTTACCAACCGGAATGCTGCCGGTATAAAAAACATGATCAAACCTGAACGAATTCATCATGCCCGGAATAACTGTTGCCCCGTCGCCCTGCACAATTTTTACATATTCCGGTGGATAAATCTCTTCAATAATCCTTTCGGTGATGGATGAAGTTGCAGGTGAGAATTCAGAAGGTTTTAATACAGCGCAATTTCCCCCGGCAATAGCTCCTACCAAAGGAATCAATAATAACTGAAAGGGATAATTCCATGGGGAGATGATCAACACCACTCCCAAGGGGTCGTGATAAATCTTACTGCTGGAAGGGAGGTTGACTAATTCTGTTCCCGCAGGTTTTGGCTGCATCCATTTTTTCAGGTTTTTTAAAGCCACATTTATTTCTGCAATTAATAAACCCAATTCCGTGCCATAAGCTTCTTCAGGGCTTTTTTTAAGATCGGCATATAAAGCGGCATAAATTTCTTCTTCATATTTTAAAACAGCTTTTTTTAATAACATCAATTTTTCTTTACGGAATTCATAAGAAAGCGTTACGCCTGTTTCAAAATATGACCGCATTTCATGAAGTGAAGAATTGTTCATTCGTTTTCTGCTATATAATCATGTAATTTAGTTCAAAGCCAATAAAATTTTTAACTTAGTTGAACAGCAATTTTGGTTCAGCCACGGATTGCATAAATGCTCAGTTTGCGCCACTCAATTAACTGTATGACTGACGAATATTATATGCTGCAGGCTTTGAAGGAAGCAAAAAAAGCTTTTGAAATCGGTGAAGTTCCGATAGGTGCATTAATAGTAATGAATGGAAAGACTATTGCCCGCGGGCATAATCATGTGGAGAAGTTAAATGATTCGAGTGCCCATGCGGAAATGATTGCGCTTACCGCTGCTTTTAATTTTTTGGGGAGTAAATATTTGCCTGAAGCAACTTTATATGTTACTGTTGAACCCTGCCTGATGTGTGCCGGCGCTTTGTACTGGAGCAAAATCGGCCGCATTGTTTACGGTGCCGATGACGAAAAGAATGGTTACCGGAAATATGTTATTCCACTGCCATCAATAGCAGAAGCAGGAGTTGGGCCTTGGCCTTTTCACCCTAAAACGGAGCTGGTGAAAGGGGTATTAAAAGATGAATGCGCTCTGCTGATGAAAGAGTTTTTTAAACTCAGGAGATAAAAAGGCGCCTTTATCTACAAAGTGAATGGCTACAGTTTTTTAATCTTAATATTTTTGAACCATATCCCGCCACCATGATTCTGCAATGCAATATAACCCGACTTAGCTATACCATAATCGGGATAATCCTTCCACTTACCTTCCTTTTTTAATTTTTCCCATTCTGCAGTCCATGCATGAAAATCTGCCACCTTCACCCCATTAAGCCAATGTTGAACATGATCACCATTCACTACAATGCGCGTGTGGTTATATTCTCCTGCCGTTTTTGATACAATTTTTGCAGGAGGGTGCATAGCATAATCAGCCCCGCTTTTTTGCCATTCTTCCAACTGACCGGGGTAACCGACATCGTCAATCAATTGATATTCCGGTCCCGTTTCATACGATGCATGATGCGTTTCCTGTACATGATATAATATCCCGCTGTTGGCGCCTTTACTTATTTTCCAGTCCAGCTGCAATTCAAAACTTCCATATTCGTCAATAGTAATCAAATCAGCCCGTTTTGCAACAGCTTTCTCCTGACAATACAATTCCCCATCCACCACTTGCCAGCTGTCATCAGGCTGGTTCTGATAAGTCCGCCAGTTTTCAGTTGATTTTCCATCAAACAACAGTATCCAGCCTGCTCTTTTTTCGGCAGCCGTAAGCGTATTGTCTTTTGTTTGAAATGGGAAATGGAAAGCAAACAAAAAAAATGATGCACCCGCAACTATAATGATTTTGTGCATGAAAAAATTTTTAGAGAAATAATTTAAATAGTCCTTAAAGTTTGCCATTTTTTTTCAAAATATATTTTGCTTTTTATAATGAACCGCCTGCCAATGCAGGCAGACCGTGATAAATTATCATTTATTAAAATTGCGTGCCGGTTTGCGAGTATTTCTGAACAACAACCTGATCATACTCGGCAGTACAATCAATAATAGCGGTAATGCACCAACGAAACCACCGATTACGGCAATGGCCAATGGTTGATGCAATTGAGCCCCGGTACCGATTCCAAGAGCAATGGGCAACAAAGCAATGATCGCCCCGAGTGCGGTCATCAGTTTGGGGCGAAGACGTGTGGAGATGGAATAAATAATGGCATCATCCACATTATTGGATATTTTCAATGATTCACGGAATTGTAAAAATGTGAAGATGGCGTTTTCACCGATAATACCAACAATCATTATTAATCCTGTATATGAACCCACATTGAGGGGAGTTTTGGTGAAATATAACGCGAGGTAACTTCCGGCAATACCAGTCAACGCGATTATTAAAATGATAAACGCAATACGAAAATCCCGGAACAAAAATAATATCACACCAAAAACAAGGAGGCTTGAAGTAATCAATATCATCAACAATTCACTGAAAGATCTTTGTTGATCAGCGTAAGCACCTCCATATACAACAGCATAACCTTGCGGCAATACCAATTTCGTAGCAATTTCTCTCTGGATATCTTTCATTACACTGCCAAGGTCCCTGTTTTCAAGTCTTGCAGTGATTACACCCATTGATTGCAGATCCTCACGCTGGATTTCTGCATCACCCGGATTAACATGCACATCAACCAACTGGCTTATCGGTTGTACTTTACCGTTAGAAAGAAAAACAGGAAGTTTGCTAATATCAGAAACACTCAATGTACGGTTGCCGGGATATACCATTCTTATATTTGAAACCTGTTGTTTATCATACACAACTCCTGCCACATTGCCTTCCAATGCATTTTGCAATTGAAATTGAAGATTAGCAGGTGTAACGCCGAATTGCGCAAGCTTGGAATAATTGGGTTCAACATCAACGGAAGGACCTGCAATCACAATACCATCAAACACATCTGCAGTCCCTTCAACTTTTGAAATAATATCCGCTGCCTGCTTTGATAATTGTTGCAAGTTTTTCTGGTCGTTACCAAAAATTTTTACTTCAACGGGTTGAACGGAAGTCATCAAATCGCCCAACATATCTGTTATTACCTGCCCGAAATCTATGCGCAATGAAGGTTGGGTAGCATTAATTTTTTTACGGATATCGTCGCTAACTTCCTCAGTTGTGCGTAGCCGTGATTTTTTTAATTGTATTAAATAATCGCCGCGATTGGGCTCGGTAATAAAAAAGCCCATTTCTGTTCCCGTTCTCCGGGAATAAGCTTCCACTTCAGGAACAGTCATCAATATCTTTTCTACTTCACGAAGTTGCCTGTCGGTTTCTTCTAGGGAAGTTCCGGGCAAAGAGTTATAATCGAGTACAATGCTTCCTTCATCCATTTCCGGAAGAAACCCTGTTTCTAATTTTGGAAGAATAAAATAAATCGTAAACCCAAATGCAAGAAGAATAATTAAACTGATGATTGGTTTCTGTATAAAAAAACTCACCCACTTTTGGCTTTTTACTGAATGTGCTTTCCTTCGGGATGTCCGATGAGCGTTTTCCGATGACCGACGACTAAATAACAAATAGATTACCGGCAAGCAAATCCAGGTGACAAAAAATGAACAAACTAACGTAATGATCATCGTATTGGTCATCACGTTAAAATAAGCTCCGGCAACGCCGCTCATTAATGCGAATGGAATAAAAATCACGATCGTGCTTAATGAGGAGCCGACCATTGCTGGTAATAAATAATGAATCGCTTTTTGAACCAATGTTGTTGATGGTTCGTCCGGATGTTCTTCATGCGTCCGGTGAATCTGTTCAACCACGACAATCGCATCATCTATTATCAATCCGATTGCTGCAGCCATTGCGCCAAGGGTCATAATGTTGAATGTTTGCCCGAATGCGTACAAACAAATAATCGTAAGCAACAATGTTATAGGAATGGTGATAAGAATTACTGTACTTGCTTTGAATGAACGCAGAAAAATAATGGCAACTATAATCGCAAGCGCCAAACCGATCCATAAACTGTCTGTAACACTTTTAATAGAATCTTTCACAAAATCCGCCTGCACATAATAAGGTTCTATCGTTACGTCTTTAGGAAGGATTTTTTTCAGTTCCAGCAATTTTGCCTGCATCTTATCTGATATATCAACGAGATTGGCATTAGGTTGTTTGATGACAGCAAGCAAAATTCCTTCACGCCCGTTTGCATTGATACGGATATATTCTTTCGCTTCCTGTATCTGCACATCAGCAATATCTTTCAACAGCACAATTCGTTTTCCGTTATTACTGATCACCATATTTTCCAATTGCTCTTTCGAATTTACAGATGCATCCGTAAGTGCCAGGTATAATAAGTTATAATCACTGATATAACCGTTGGATTTGATAAAATTTGTCTGCGCAAGTGCATTACTGATGTTATCAGGCGTAATGCTCAGTGTGCTCATTTTTTTTGTGTCGAGAACGAGCCAATATTCTTTTGTTTTCCCGCCGATCACACGCACTTCCGAAACACCTTCCACCTGGGAAAGAAATGGTTTGATGGTGTATTGCGCCAACAACTTCATTTCAATCGGTGTACGTGTTTTGCTTTCGAGAGAATAACCAATAATGGGAAGAATAGACGGGTTCATTCTTTCCACCGTGATCTGAATATCCGGCGGAAGATTATTTCTTATTTCATTGATCTTTGATTCGATGCGTTGCAGGCTGATATCAATATTTGCATTCCAATCCATGAATGCAGATATCTCGCAACTGCCGCGGCTTGTTGTACTACGTATCATTTGCAGGTCAGGGACTTTCTTTACCGCATTTTCCAGTTCACGCGTAACCGTGATCATCATTTTCTTAACAGGCATCTGCCCGGCATCTGCAATAATCTTGATCTTCGGGAAAGTGATCTCGGGAAAAAGGGATGTCTGCATTTTACTATATGCAAACATTCCCCCGAGAAGGATGATCACAATAACAACCGTTACCGGGTTTTTATAAGAAGTAAAAAAATTGCGGTTATTCATGCACGTTATTTTTGAACAGACACTTTTGCGGTGTCGGGTAAACCATAGTTCCCGGTAACCAATATCTGGTCGCCGGGCGAGAATTTCGGCGAAAGGATTTCTACAGAAATATTTGTTTCCATTCCTTTTTGTACCGGCACTTTCACAGCAGTGGTGCTGTCAATCAGTTTCATTATCCAGAACTGGCTTTGTGTTTCATCGGTAAGCACAGCTGATTTGGGAAGAAAAACCGTATTCTGCTTTGCTTTTTTTATCAGGCCCACTTTTGCAATCAGGTTTTCGGGAATTTGTTTATCTGTTTTTACTTTGATGATATAATTCTGTGTTTGGGAAACAGCGTCAACAGTTGGTAATGCTTCGCCGATGTCTCCATCTAACATGCTTCCATCGGGAAGTTTTAGCTGAACATTTTTATTATTCGGCAAATAAGGTTTCAGTTCGTAAGGTAAATCGAGCAGGAACACAAAACTTCTGGTATCGGTAATCACAGCGAGTTGTTCATTATCCTGCACATAATCGCCAGCCTGATAGGTAAGCTGGGTAATGTATCCGCTTCCCGGGGCTTTAATATGAATCATGCCGTCAAAATGCAAGGATGTATCAAGCGATGTTACTGTATTGCCAAGGCTTTGCGCTTCTTTTGTTTTAATGATAAATAGATCCTGTCCTTTACTAACATATTTTCCCAACCGGGCATTTACCAATTGCAGGTATCCATTGGCGTTAGCTTTCACATAGGTTTTTAGCAAGAAAGATGAAACAGCATTTACTTCAACTGTTTCGTCCATTGCGCCGGATTGAATGTTAGCAACAGTTACAGGAGTTCCCTCAACAGTTGAATCTGCACTTGCCGTTTCAGTTTCCTTTTCCGTAGGTTTAGATTGGCATGCTGAAAAGGCAAGCGCAATAATGATTAAACAAGCTGCCGCTGTTGGTGCGCTCAACAAACGCAACACTGCCGCCTCAGTTGGTGTCCTCACCAACCGAAACCGTAGTAATATATTTAGTATAAAAAATTGTCGTTTCATTTTCTGTTCCAGTAATTCAGTTGGTTGATGATTTGCAATTTACTGATTGTATTCAGCGTAATCGTATTCCTTGCAGTGAGATAATTTCCAATGGCAATGATATAATCCGCGATTTTTGCATCGCCGGTTTCTAATAATTTTTTATTCGCATCAATTAATCCCTGCGCAAATTTTAACTGATTGGTTGTTTGATCAATGAGTTGTTGTGTTGATTGTAATTGCTGAATTAACTGAGCTATTTGCTGGTTGTATTGCGTCTTATAAAAATCACGATAATTCTGCCGCGTCAATTCAGCAATAGTAATTTTATCGTGCTGCATTTTTTTCTGGTGACCGTCGTAAATCGGAACGGCAACATTCACCCCGAAACTCGTTCCGAAATTTTTGTATGGTAAATACATTAACGAAGAAACATATCCTGCATCTGCATACAAACTCACTTGTGGTTTATAACTGTAATCAATCTGTGCATCGCTATTGCGGAGTTTTAAACTATCTACTTCAAACTGGTGATAGAAAACGGTGTTCTCCAGGCCTGGAACAGTTACAGAATCCAGGGCTGGTTCAGATAAAACAACAAATGAAGTATCAACAACACCGCTCAAATAATTCAGTGTGGCAAATTCATTTTGATATTGAAGATGAATTTGATTAATTACTACTTCCTGTTGCTGAACGGTCACCAAAAAAGTCAGGTAATCTGTTTGCCGGTAAACTCCTCTTTCAGTGAGCTGTTTTAAGATCAATTCTTCCTTTTTAAGCAGATCAAGCATTTCTTTGTTATAGCTGAATTGCTGCGAGATTCCGTAAGCGGTTATATATTGATTGGTGATCGTTTTTTTCAAATCCTGCTCACTGATTTTTCCTGATACGCTCAATCCTTCGTTTTGCAAACGGATCGCTTCATATTGATTTTGCAGGTTTTGTTTGCTTACTAATTTTTGAGTAACGCCGACTAATTCACTCACATTTGCCCCATTTGTAATTGCATTATCATAACCCCAGCCATTAATGACCGGCGAATAAGAATTAATGCTGTTGCCAATAACCTGTGGTTTATAGGAAGCACGTATCCGTAAACTATCAATTAAATTAGAGCGGGCCTGGTTATTATAATCTTTCAGCAACGGACTGTTGTGTAATGCTTCACCAATATAATAATCCAACGATTTATCCTGCGCAGATATTCGGTTGTATATTAACGTTAGTATTAAAAAAGAAAAAAGAAACTTCATATTCTTTTGCGGACATAGAAATCCAGGATACAAATAAATAAAGCGATTCTGAAGGAAATCTGAAGAGGTTTATTTCAACACACAGGCATATAGATACAAAGCCCTGGCAGGCCTGTAATCACAATCAGGATAATCAGTCTAATAAGGATAAAATCGCGGTTCGGACAATTGCCGAACAGAATTTCTACCGCACAAGTGAGTGACACAACGATGCTTAATAGCAGCAATGCAGCTAAGGGCAAAAAAGTCTGGAAGTCAAATAAATCGGTAAGCCCGAAAAAGTTGTTTGTAGCTACTTTCTATTATTCTGACTTCCGGTCTTACTGACTTTACCGACTTTCCAACTACAGACATTATCTTTGCAACATGGAGCAACTGTTACAACAAATTGAGGCGTACAAGCAGGAAATTGCGGCAATCGTGCCAAATGGTGCGGATTCGCTGGAAGCATACCGGATTAAATTTTTGGGTACAAAAGGAATTGTAAAAAACCTTTTTGGCGAAATGCGTAATGTGCCGAATGATAAGAAAAAAGAATTCGGGCAAATATTAAATGAGTTCAAACAATTTGCAGAGTCCAAATACGAAGAGTGGAAGGCATCTTCGGCCATCGATCAACAATCATCGGTGAACGATATTGACTTAACGCTTCCCGGTGATGCATTGCCGTTAGGGACGCGACATCCGATCAGTTTAGTAAGAAACCAGATCGTTCATATTTTCGGAAGGCTTGGTTTTTCTGTTGCAGAAGGACCGGAAATCGAAGACGACTGGCATAATTTCACAGCGCTTAACCTTCCCGAAAATCATCCTGCGCGGGATATGCAGGATACATTTTATATCCATCAAAATCCCGATTGGCTCCTGCGCACACACACCAGCAGCGTTCAGGCGCGTGTGATGGAAAAACAAAAACCGCCAATACGGATTATTTGTCCTGGCCGCGTTTACCGCAATGAAACCATCAGCGCAAGGGCGCATTGTTTTTTTCATCAGACAGAAGGTTTATATGTTGATGAAAATGTTTCGTTCGCCGATCTTAAACAAACGCTTTATTTCTTCGTTCAGGAAATGTTTGGCAAAGATGTGAAGATCCGTTTCCGTCCTTCTTATTTTCCGTTCACTGAGCCAAGCGCAGAGATGGATATCAATTGCCGGATTTGTGGTGGTGTTGGTTGCAACGTTTGCAAACATACAGGTTGGGTTGAAATTTTGGGAAGCGGAATGGTGCATCCGAAAATGCTGGAAAATTTTGGTATCGACAGTAATAAATACACCGGCTTTGCATTCGGGATGGGCATCGAACGTATTTGCCAGCTTAAATACCGCATCAACGATTTGCGTTTGTACTCGCAAAATGACGTAAGGTTTTTGAAGCAGTTTACGAGTGCAGTGTGATTATTTTAATACCTGCTTCAGTTTTTCATAGCATCATTCTTGCGTCGCAATCCTTTCATCGGTAGAATATAAATTGAACTAACCTTCACTAATTCTATGTATCAAACCATTTGCATTTGCGGGGCAGGAACTATGGGCAGCGGCATTGCGCAGGTATCGGCGCTAAGTGGCTTTATTACCGTGTTGTATGATGTGAACAAAGAATTTCTTACAAAAGCAAAATCAAAAATTGAGAAAGATTTACATGCGCTTGTTGATAAAAGGAAAATTACTGAAACCGAAAAAGAAAATATTTTAAAGCGGTTTCATTTTACTGATGACATTACCGATTGCAAAGCGGATATCATCATAGAAGCGATCATAGAAAAAATAGAGGCGAAAGAAAATTTATTTAATCAGTTATCAGCCATCAATTCTCCAGGAACTATTTTCGCAACAAATACGTCTTCATTATCTGTTACCGAAATTGCAAAAACGGTTTCAAATCCCGAACGTGTAATTGGTATGCATTTTTTCAATCCTGCACCGGTAATGAAACTCGTTGAAGTGGTAAACACGAATTTCACGAATACGAATACAACACAAAGTGTTATTGAATTAGCAAAGCAGTTCGGAAAAACACCTGTGCTTTGCAAAGATGCGCCAGGTTTTATAGTGAACCATGTTGCTCGCCCTTATTATCTCGAAGCATTGCGATTGATTGAACAAGGCATCAGCGATTTTGAAACCATTGATACATTAATGGAAGCGACAGGTTTTAAAATGGGCCCGTTCCGATTGATGGATTTAATCGGCAATGATATTAATTACGCAGTGAGTTGCTCCGTTTACGAAGCCATGAAAAAACCAGAACGGTTAAAGCCGTCTTTCATCCAGGAAGAACGGGTGAAGAAAAATGAATTGGGGAAGAAGAGTGGACGTGGTTATTATAATTACAGTTGAAGTGTTGAATACTTGATAAGTTGATTCGCTGACAATTCAACGTTTCAACTAATCAACTTCAACTATCTTCGCAACACAATATCTCAACTCTTCAACTTGTCAACAAAAGTTTTTATAACCGGCGGCACAGGTTTTCTGGGTGCATATATTATTAAAGAATTGGTTGAAAAAAACTATTCCGTTCGTGCTATCCGCCGTAGCAATAAACTTCCTTTTTTCATCTCGCCTGATATTTTTGAAAATGTAGAATGGGTTGATGGCGATATTCTTGATGTAGTTGCTCTTGAAGATGCCATGATTGGCACCGATGCCGTTATTCATGCTGCGGCTAAAGTTTCCTTTCAACCGCATGAACGCACTGAAGTTTTTAAAGTGAATGCTGAAGGAACCGCCAATGTAATGAATACAGCGCTTTCACTCGATATAAAAAGACTGGTTCATGTAAGTTCCATCGCAGCCCTGGGAAGAACCGATGATGGAGAACATGTGGATGAGACGAAGAAATGGAAAGACAGCAAACATAACACCAACTATGCCATCAGCAAACACCTTGGTGAAATGGAAGTATGGCGTGCCATCGGTGAAGGGCTGAATGCGTTAATCGTGAACCCAAGCACGGTGATCGGTTATGGCGACTGGAACACGACCAGCTGTGCTATCTTCAAAAGCGTGTATGAAGAAATTCCCTGGTATACTAATGGCATCAACGGCTTTGTAGATGTGGAAGATGCTGCCAATGCAATTGTAAAATTAATGGAAACAGATATTATCAATGAGCGGTTTATTTTAAGCGGTGCAACCACTTCTTTTCATGAATTATTCAATACGATCGCCGATGAATTTGGAAAAAGGCATCCTATCCGCGAAGCCACGCCCTTTTTAGCCGGAATTGCCTGGCGGCTGGAAAAAATAAAAACCCTCTTTACAAAAAAGCCTTCCATATTGACAAAAGAGAGTGCGATGCTGGCTATGACAAAAACCTATTTCGATAACAGTAAAATTTTAAACGCTTTACCGGACTTTAGTTTTACTTCATTAGGGCAAACCATTAAAAAAGCATGCGCAGCATATGCAGCAAATGCCGGATAAAACAAATCCTTCATAAATGTAAAAACCCGGGAAGTAAACCCATTTTGTTCAATAACAATATTAATGCTGAACGGAGCGTCGCAACAATGTTATATAGAAATAATCCTGCCGGCACCGTACAGGTTTTGGCAAAATAGTTGCATACTTACTATTTCATTTAAACGTTTATAATTCATCCCATAAGAAATATTCATGAAACAACTTACTATTTGCCTCGTAGCTTTACTATTTTCTATTGTTGTTTTTTCCCAGGAAAACACTTTTACACTGACAGGAAAAGTAATTGATGCCAAAACAAAGCAACCTATGCAGAATGCTTCTGTTTTTTGTCAGAACACTACAATAGGAACTATAACCAATGCCGATGGAAAATTTTTTATGCGGTTGAAGAACGGTGGTTACGACCTTGCGGTTTCTTATACCGGTTATGAAACAAAAAGCACCCGCATCAGTAACGGCAATCCTTCAAATGATTCGCTGGTTATAGAAATAAGCGAAAAAGATAAGAATATGGGTGAAGTGGTAGTAGCAGCAGGCTTTGAAGTAGCCGATGGTTGGAATAAATACGGGCAATTTTTTATTGATAATTTTATTGGAACCACACCCAACGCTTCTCTGTGCACGCTTGAAAACAAAGACGCCCTTCATTTTTATTATTACAAAAAAAGAGGTAAACTGAAGGTGAAAGCGAAAGATGACCTTATTATTACCAACAACGCCCTTGGCTACAAAATCAGGTATCAGCTGGATTCTTTTGTATTTGATTATGCAACCAAAGGAAGCATCTATACTGGGTACCCTTTGTTTGAAGAATTACAGGGCACGGATGCACAAAAAGAATTATGGAAAAAAAACCGCTTCAGATCTTATATCGGGTCAAGATTGCATTTTATACGCAGCTACTATGATAGCACTTTAACCGACGAAGGATTTAAACTTGAATTACTGGATGCAAACAATAAGTCTACGATTATAAAAAATCCGTATGACAGTACTATTTATTCAGTTGACAGCGGCGATGTTGTCATTAATATCAAAGGCAGGCTTAGGGTAACTTACAGCAATCATGTTCCCGATCCGAAATACCTGGAGCAAAACCATTATCCGCTCACTACTCCGGCACAAATTTCCGCGCTTGATATTATGGATGGTTTTGTAATTGAAGAGAATGGCTATTTCTATGAACAAACAGAAGTGACCAATATGGGTTATTGGGCTTGGAAAAAATTGGCTGAACAATTACCTTACGATTATAATCCGGAATAATGGTATTTGAAGTTTCTAGTTTGTGGTTGATAGTGTTACATGTGTAAATTTGATTACGAATTTTTGAATTGCAGAACCATAAAACAAAAAACCTTATTTCTCCATTACTTTCTTCCACAATTCAGGGATGCGCTTTATCCAAACTAATTCTTTCATTTTTTCCTTTGCGGGCTCTGCAGGAGATCCGAAATAAACTTTTCCACCTTCTAACGAAGCGGGTATGCCGCTTTGTGCATACACTATTGCATTATCGCCGATAGTCAACGTCTTACTGACCCCCACCTGCCCCCAAAGAATAACGCCATTTCCAATTTCAACGGCACCGGCAATGCCAACTTGTGCAGCAAGCAGACAATTTTTTCCTAATACGGTATCATGACCGATATGTACCATATTATCAATCTTTGTTCCCTTGCCAATAAAAGTATCATGACTTACACCACGGTCGATAGTACAACCTGCACCGATCTCCACATCATCTTCAATAACTACTCTTCCGCAACTTTGCATTTTCTTGTACCATACCTCGCGGTCTTTTTTAGTATTATAATAAAATGCATCTGAGCCGATTACCGTACCCGCTTGGAGAATGACGTTATTGCCAATAATACAATGATCGAGTATAACTACGTTTGGATGTATAAAGCAATTTGCTCCAATTGTAACATGATGGCCGATAAAAGTTCCTGGATAAATGTAAGTGCCTTTACCGATTACTGCCGAATCGCTGATCAATTTTGTTGCCGGTTCAAATGGTCTGAAATGTTTTACAATTTTAAGATATGCTTCAAAAGGGTTATCACAGACAAGCAAAGCCTTTTCTTCAGGGAAACCGGTTGGTTTGTTAATAATGATAAATGTAGCTGCTGATTGTATGCACTTTGCATAATACTTGGGATGGTCTACAAATACCAGGTCGCCATCTTCTACCTTATGTATTTCATTGATACCGGTTGCAACAGCATTTTTATTACCGATAAGTTCGGCGCCGATAAAATCAGCTATCCATTGTATAGATACCGGAGAAGGGAATTTCATAAAATTATTTTTCGCAAACCTACATATAAACTCCAAAGGGTGCAAAGTGAACCGTTTTCTTTCCGGCAGTCATCAGTACAATATCAGTCAATCACATTTCTTTTTCAGAAAATGAAAATCAAAAATCAATTTCATTTTTAACAAACAGTTGTCATCAAATGGGTTTTTGCCCCTGCATTTTCCACAAGCAAAAAAAAAATGTGAATAAAATTTGTTGAAAATTTTTTTTAGTTAGTAAAAATTCTTTTTAATATTGTGTAGGGAAATTTATTTCCTGGTACTTACTAACCCATCCATATATCGAAAAAGTCCCGCAACTGCGGGATTTTTTATTTTCACTACCATACAAAAACACCATCACACATCATATCACGCAATATTTTTGATCTTGTGAAACCCAATACCCATCAATATTTCATAGTAAATAAGCCTTTCAGTGTATTATCGCAATTCAGCCCGCTGGAAGGAAAAAAAACGCTAAAGGATTTTTTTAATGTACCTGCAGATGTGTATCCTGTCGGCCGGCTTGACTATGACAGCGAAGGGTTATTAATCCTGACGAACGATAAAAACCTCAATCATTATCTGCTTAACCCGCAATTTGAACATCAACGGGAATACTGGGTGCAGGTGGAAGGAGAGATAAATCACTCCGCAGTTAATAGTCTGGAGTCAGGGGTCGGTATTTCAATAAATGGGAAATTGTACAGAACTAAAAAATGCAAGGTTAAAGTATTTTCTAATGAACCATCCGTTACAGAAAGAAATCCACCGATACGATTTAGAAAAAATATACCGACAAGCTGGTTACGGTTAACATTAACAGAGGGAAAAAACCGGCAGGTACGCAAAATGTGTGCAGCTATAGGCTTCCCTGTTCTGAGACTGATAAGGTATAGCATAGAAAAAATTACTATCGAAAGTTTGCCGCCGGGCGAAATGAGAAAGTTAAAGAGAGAAGAACTTTATACGCTTTTAAGAATAGTAAACAATTTTAAATAATCGGCTGTGAGCTAAAGGCTCTTTACCATGCACACGGAAAACTCCCGACTATTTCCTTATCTTTCCGCATTAAATTTCTATTCATGCTGAAATCAATGACGGGTTTTGGCCGGGCAGAACAAACTGTCGGGGGCAAAACTTTTTTAGTAGATATAAAATCTTTAAACGGAAAACAGTTCGATCTTCAGTTGAAACTTCCTGGCTTTTTAAAACCATTTGAATTCCAGATACGCAAGTTGATTTCAGACAAACTGGGCAGGGGTACATTGGATTGTACCATCAGCCTGAAACAAACTGGTAATGCAAAACCGGTCAGCATTAATACTGATCTGGCAAAAGCCTATTATAATGCATTGGCTGAATTGTCGGAAGAACTGGAGCTTGACCCTTCCAACATTTTGAGCACCCTCATAAAATTACCAGAAGTAATAACACCAACCAGTGATACTTTATCCGATTCCGAATGGCAGGAATTTGAAACAGTGATACAGTCGGCCATCGACGATTTGAATTTGCACCGCTTGGATGAGGGTAAATCGCTTGAACAGGACCTGTTATTGCGAATAGATAATATTTTGAAAAATCAGGACGAAGTAATCAAACTGGAGCCATTACGCAAAATCAAAATAAAAGAAGGATTGAAAAAAATGCTGGACGAAAATGTAGGTAAAGAAAATTATGATGAAAACAGGCTGGAACAGGAGATAATTTACTATATCGAGAAGATCGACATCAGCGAAGAACAGGTTCGCCTTAAAAACCATTGTGATTATTTTAAAAGCATTTTGAACGAACCTGACGACAGTAAAGGAAAAAAGCTTTCATTCATACTCCAGGAAATAGGAAGGGAAATTAACACGACCGGATCGAAAGCTTATGATTCCGCCATACAGAAATGTGTGGTGCTCATGAAAGATGAACTGGAAAAAGCAAAAGAGCAAATATTGAACGTTCTCTAAAAGTGCTAACTGATAAGTCGTAAGTAAGAGTATCTTATTTTTGTAAAAAAATCCACATTGAAAAAATCTTTTTTACTCCTTATTTTTTTCACGCTGTTATTTGTATCCTGTATTCCTTCCATTGATGTTTTTGAAAAAAACGTGTCCATCCCCGGGCAGGAATGGGCGGGCAGTTTTAAGCCTGAAGTAACCTTTACTATCTCTGATACCGTTTCCAGCTACAATATTTATGTGGTGATACGGCATACTGATGCCTATAATTACAACAACCTGTGGATTAATGCAACCGTTCTGCAACCTGGCGACACCTCCCCACATAGTCAGCGTTACAACCTTATACTTGCAACCAATGAAAAAGGCTGGCTCGGTTCAGCTATGGATGATATTTACGAACAAAGGGTGCTGATACAAACACAGACAAAATTCCAAAAACCCGGCGATTACCATTTCAGCTTTCAGCAAATTATGCGGGAAGACCCTTTACAACATATATTGAATATTGGCCTACGGGTAGAAAAAGCAAAATAAATCAATAGGTGTGAAAACATCGGTTATATCGACCACGGCATGCTTTCTTCTTCCAACGATTCATTACTTTTATCTCAGAAACCATTTTTATTGTGAGGAAGATTAATCAGGTTAAGCTTGTTGTATTTGTGTACTGGTTCATGCTGTTATATATAATTGCAGCATTGATTTGGTGGTTTATTGCCCTGCAGCAGCAAAATAAACAGATGATGGATTACAGGCTGGAACAACTGAAACATGATGACGTACATTTTATAGAAAAGTCAGAGAACATCCACTCGGATGCAAAAAGAAAAACAGCCAGGAACATTGGTGAGGGAAGCACCTTCCTGGTGCTTACCATTATCGGTGCTGTATTTGTGTACCGCGCTGTGCGTCGCCAGTTCAGGTTTCAAATGCAACAGCAAAATTTTATGATGGCTGTTACCCACGAACTAAAAACACCCATAGCAGTGGCTAAACTAAACCTCGAGACATTGCAGCGGTATGAACTGGATGAAGAGAAAAGAAAAAAAATGATCAGCATTGCATTGCTGGAAACAAACCGATTGAATACACTTGCCAGCAATATCCTGGTTTCCTCTCAGCTTGAAGGAGGTAATTATAATATTTCGAAGGAAGAAATTGACTTTTCTATCCTGGTACAAAATACAGTCAACGATTATCAGAACCGTTTTCCTGAAAAAAAATGGCAATCGCATGTTGAACCAGGAATCGCTATTAAAGGAGATCAGTTGCTGTTACAGATGCTGATTAATAATCTTATTGAAAATGCCATAAAATATTCTCCCAAACACGCTTTGATAGAAGTTTCATTAAATAAAGACAACACTGTTGTTTACCTGAAAGTAAGCGATCAGGGACATGGGATACCGAATGATGAGAAGAAAAAAATATTTGACAAGTTTTATCGTGTAGGTAATGAATCTACACGAACTGCTCAAGGCACAGGCCTGGGCCTGTACCTTTGCAATAAAATTGCCAAAGATCACTTTGCACATATCAGTATTTCAGACAATTCACCGGCAGGAAGTACTTTTACAGTAAAATTCTGATGAGCAGCGAAAGAAAAATATCCATCCTTTTAGTCGAAGACGAACAAAACCTGCACGAAGCACTGAAGCTGAACCTGGAGATGGAAGGGTATGAAGTTACTTCTGCATTCGATGGCGTACAGGCATTGAAATCAATTGAACAGGAATATTTCAACCTGATTATACTCGACGTAATGTTACCGGGTGTTGATGGCATAAGCATTACGGAAAACGTGCGTGTCAAAAACAATGAGGTACCGATCTTAATGCTCAGTGCAAAGGATACCAGTGCTGATCGTGTACTCGGACTAAAAAAGGGCGCCGATGATTATCTTACCAAGCCCTTTAACCTGGAAGAATTATTGTTGCGTATTCAGAAGCTGGTAGAAAAAAATAAAAAAATTGAATCCAAAACTTCAATAGGAGACAAATATTCATTCGGTAAAAACCTTCTTGACTTCAAGGCACAGGAAGCTGTAAACTACTCAGGTAAGCGAATTCAATTAAGTAAAAAGGAGGTCATGCTTTTGAAGCTGCTCATTGAAAACAAAAATGAAGTAGTGACCCGTGAAAAAATATTGCAAGCCGTATGGGGTTATAATGTTTACCCAACTACCCGCACTATTGATAATTTCATCCTCAGTTTCAGAAAATATTTTGAAGAGGATAGCAGAGAACCTAAATACTTCCATTCAGTAAGAGGGGTCGGGTATAAGTACAGTGAGTAAGTATATATGTATGTAGTTGCGGAATCAATTAGTAACTTTGAACGCAAAACCAACATAAGAGGTTCCCCAAACCTTAAAAATTTGATAACAAGTGTTGATGTTTGAACAATAAAATAGATTCTTCATTATATTCGATTAATTTTGTCGTATGAAAAGAAATGAGAAAATTCTAAGTGATGTAGTCATAAAATTCGCAGGCGACTCCGGCGATGGAATGCAATTAACAGGAAGCCAGTTCACAAATAATACCGCATTAATGGGAATCGATCTTGCGACTTTTCCTGATTTTCCTGCAGAAATAAGAGCCCCTCAAGGCACATTGCCCGGTGTGAGCGGTTACCAGCTCAGGTTTTCAAGTGACCTGGTATTTACCCCCGGTGATGAATGTGATGTGTTAATTGCAATGAACGCGGCCGCGCTAAAAACAAATTTAAAGGCGCTGAAAAAGGGAGGAAAGATAATTGCGAATATAGATGGTTTCGATGCCAAAAACCTTCGTCTGGCGAATTATACGGAAGGGGTTAATCCTCTCGATGATGGCAGCCTTGATGGTTACGATGTAATCAAGATTGACGTGACGAAAATGACACGTGAGGCATTAAAGGATTTTACCATCGGTATGAAAGAAAAAGACCGTGCAAAAAACATGTTCGTTCTTGGGTTTTTGTACTGGATGTATAATCGTGATATGGCAAGCACTGAAAAATTTCTGAAAGATAAATTCGGCAAGAAACCCGACATTCTCGAAAGTAATATCAAAGCACTTAGAGCAGGGTATAATTACGGCGATACTACCGAAACTTTTACAACAACATATAAAGTAGAAAAAGCGAAATTAGAACCAGGCAATTATCGCCCCATCATGGGCAACCAGGCATTGGCTTATGGGTTGATAGCTGCTGCTGAAAAAAGCGGGTTGCCATTATTCCTCGGATCATACCCTATTACCCCCGCTTCCGATATTTTACACGACCTTAGTAAATATAAAAATTTTGGAGTACGCACTTTTCAGGCAGAAGATGAGATTGCTGCAATTACTTCGGCTATTGGGGCAAGCTATGGCGGATCGCTGGGTGTAACCACCACTTCAGGACCAGGTATGGCACTCAAAGCAGAAGCAATGGGCCTTGCCGTGATGCTTGAAATTCCTTTAATCATCTGCGATGTACAACGTGGCGGCCCTTCAACAGGCTTGCCGACAAAAACAGAACAAAGCGATTTGATGCAGGCATATTATGGAAGAAATGGCGAATGCCCCATGCCTATTGTTTCTGCGTCCACGCCAAGCGATTGCTTTGATGCAGCATATGAAGCTGCCCGGATTGCCATTCAGCATATGACCCCCGTTATACTTTTAAGCGACGGTTATATTGCCAACGGTGCTGAACCGTGGAAATTCCCTACCAGCAAAGATCTCCCATCAATTGAAGTGAAATTTAAAAAAGGATTGGCTGATGGAGAAGAAAAATTCCAGCCTTATTTGCGTAATGAAAAATTAGTTCGTCCTTGGGCAATTCCCGGAACACCAGGTTTACAGCATCGTGTAGGTGGATTGGAAAAGCAAAACATCACCGGTAACGTGAGTTATGATCCCGATAACCATCAATTGATGGTGAAAATCAGGCAGGAAAAAGTAGACAAGATCGCTGAATATATTCCCCAACAAAAATTAGACAGCGGCCCCGAAAAAGGGAAAATACTGGTACTGGGTTGGGGCAGCACTTATGGCGCAATTAAAAGTGCTGTAGCAGAATTGCAACGTGAAGGGTATGCTGTTGCACATGCGCACCTCCGTTATATCAGGCCTTTCCCGAAAAACCTCGGCAGTATATTGAAAAATTATGAACAGGTATTGGTTCCTGAAATCAATAATGGCCAACTTATCAGGATTATCCGTGATCAGTATTTTATTGATGCCAAAGCATATAATAAAATCATGGGAGTCCCCATCACCAAAACGGAATTGGTAATGAAATTGAGAGAAATGCTGGGAAGCAACAACTGATGTGGTTTTGTTTCAAAAACATTTCTTGCCTTCATTTGTATTTTAGTTAATTAAAAATGGATATCTGCGGCAACTCATCGGCGCAATGATTAACTTGTGCTGATAATTGCTGTATGAGAAACTTATTACTGGTAACACTCATAATTTTTTGCATTTCGGATGCCCGGGCACAACAATTAAAAGGTCTCAAGTTTGATTATACTCATCCTTTTACTGTTAAAGAATTAATAGCTGAACAAGGCTTTGTATCAACATCACTTCCTCTCTTTTCTGCAGAGCTGAATAAAACTTCTTTTAACGATAATGATACTGCCTGTATAAAATTTCTCTCAGATCATTCACTTCATTTCCTTCTCAATATCGATTCGAATTTCACAGATGGTTTTAAAGCAGTATTTACATTTGCCAACAATGGCAATGAACAAATTACTATTTCCAATATTATTCCGTTCGGGATACATGAAAACAATATCTACATTTCAGGAAAGCCGCTTTCCGATACCAGTCGTTCATTTCTTTTTCAGCCTGGCAAAGAACCGGTTGGTGTCATCGTTCCGCATAATAATAACGACCTGAATTTCTCAGCAATTGATATCAGTAACGGTAAAACATTGTTTGGGTTCATAAAAAGGTCGAACGACAGCATACAGAATTATTTGCTGAACCGAAGCCCTTATATTTTACTGCCCAAACAAAAAATAAGTTTCGAGTTTTATGCAGATATTATTAATGGCGACTGGCACGATGCGCTTAAGGAATGTTTTCGGAAAAAAATGTTATACGAAGTAACACATTTCAATAACCAGCTATACGAACGAAAAGACCTTGATTATATACGCCATTCGTATACCATGCATTTAATGATGGCATGGGAGAAAAATTATTTTAACGCGGGGGATAACTCTTATCATCTCAGAAATTTTTTGTACAACAAACAAAAACTTTATGGAGGCGATGACATTTTTGTCATCTGGCCAACATGGCCCGTGCTGGGTTTGGATAAAAGAAACCAATGGGAGCTATTTGAAGCATTACCAGGCGGAATTACAGGGCAATCAGAACTGGCGGAATTATCACATTCAATAGGGGCAAAATATTTCATCAGCTATAATCCCTGGGATGATAAAGATGAAAAAGAGTCACTGGGGAAAATGAGCACTTTTATAGAAAAAATAAATGCTGATGGCATAGTGCTCGATACAAGGGCAGAGGGAAGCGATGCTTTGCAAAAAGCTGCCGATGATGCAAAGCCCGGAGTTATTTTATACAGCGAAGGGATGGCTGTACCAAAAGATATGCAGGGAATTGTTGCAGGCCGTGTACATAATGACATTTATTACCCACCCCTTTTAAACCTCAATAAACTCATTAAACCCGATTTTGCCATCTTCCGTGTTGTTGAAATAAACAAAGAAAGAATAAGGAGGGAATATAATGCTGCCTTGTTTAATGGCTATGGAGTTGAAATAAATATTATGCGGCCTGGAAGACCTGGTTGGATCGATGAAGATTATCAATACTGGGGCAGATGTACAAGGATATTAAAAGAGAATTCCAGTAATTTTAATTCCCCGCAATGGACTCCTCTAATTCTTTCTTTACAGGATAAAATTTACGTCAACCAATGGCCATCCGCCAAAAAAACTATTTATACGATTTTTAGTTTATTACCCGAAGGTTTTAATAATGCTTTGTTCAAGGTGGAAAATAAAGCAGGATTACATTTTGTTGATTTGTGGGAACATGAAAATGTTGTAATGAAAACAATAAAGGGAGAAAAGTTTGTAGTTGCGGAGCTGGAGTCATTCAATAAAAAATATTCAGGCACAAATAATGAAGGTTCGGTCAGCGTAATTGCCCAACTTCCGCAGTTATTGAATGTAAAAATGGAGGGTGATAAAGTATCAATTAATGCCAGTGAAGGAACAAGCTTAAAAATCTGGAGTGGGAGCCCATCGTATGAAAAATCAGCGTTAGAAATTCAGTCAGTCTCCGCTTCATTCCATTTGTTTGAAAAATTTGGAAGGACTGAAGGAAAATTTATCATTCAGCTTTTTAATAAAAACGAATTGGCTGATGAATACATTTTGTTTATACAACCGGGCATTCCGTTATTAGTTTCTGATAAGAAGCCGACTTCTTTATCCAAAGTAATACCATATGGAATGGTCAGCATTCCTCAAGGAAATTTTGTAATGAATGTCGCCAGCGGAGATGAATTTATAGGCTACCCGAAAGAAGGTTATCCGAAAAAAATTGACATGAAAAATTTTTACATGGATAAATACCCGGTTACAAATGAACAGTTTTTCCGGTTCATCCAAAACACAAACTATAAGCCTGCAGATACTACAAATTTTTTGAAACAATGGTCGGATGGGAAACCTAAAAAAGGTGAAGAAAATTTTCCGGTAATCTATGTAAGCTATGAAGATGCTTCCGCCTATGCGAAGTGGGCAGGGAAGCGGTTGCCTACAGAAGCCGAATGGCAATATGCTGCTCAAACTACCGACGGAAGAACATGGCCCTGGGGCAATGAAGCAAAACAAAAGGGGAAACAAGCAAAAAGTATCAGCACCACTTTAACCCTTGTTGATTATGGAATTCCCGATATTAAATATTGTGATACCGGTGACGGGAAATTATATGCAGTGGGGAAATTTAAAAAAGGAATGAATCCATTAGGCTTAATGGATTTGGTTGGATCAGTTTGGCAAATGACCAATGACTGCTACCAGAGTGACTCGTATCAATACATTATTTTAAAAGGAGGCAGCTATTATTATCCGGGAACCAGTTGGTGGTATGTGCAGGGAGGTCCAAAGCCATTATATTATCGTCAAATGTGGTTAAGCGTATCGCAGGGATTTGAACGAAATGCAACAGTTGGTTTCAGGTGTGTAAAGGATGCGGAGTAGATGATCAACATTATTCGTGAAAATTAAAATTCAATTTTTCCAGGCTGCCGGTAATATTCATTATAAAATTGAATTGATCTGCGACAGGTTTAATATTCGACAATTCTTTTTTTGTTTGTGTTTCAATAATCCCTTTTTGCAATTCTTGTTTTCTCTTTTCAGCTAGTGAATTTATTTTCGAATTGAAAAGCCTCCATTCTGATTCATCATTATTTATCTGCTCATTTTTTTCAGTAGCGGTGAATTTTGCTTTGATATTATCCAGTTTTGACTCCACCGAACGGACAAGTGGCAAAAAATTATAAGAACGATTTTGGAAATTGAAACGCTGAGCATAATATGCAAGTGTTGCGATATGTGAAGTAAGCATGTGATTGGAAACTACAAATTGGTGCAACTCTCTGGAATTAATTTGTTTGCTTTTCGGTTCGCTAAGCATTCTGCTGAAAGCATCAGACAAATTTGCTAGCGAAACAAATGCATTTTTGCGGCTTAGCTTATATTGGTTGATGGTTGCAGGTTTGCCGGTAAATGAATTGGCAACATCCGTGAAATATTGCAGGTTGTCTTCAACCATCTTCAACATGTATTCAGTGATCTGTTCATGTTCCCATGCCGGAAATAGAAAAATATTTGCAATAAAAGCAATGACGGAACCAATAACAGTATCAATGATCCTGTCGGTAATTACTGATTGAAAATTATTCGGGTTAAGCAAATGAAACAGCAACAAAATATAAGGCGTCATCAATGAAACAAAAACCAGGTATTTTATGCGCATGAAACTGTAAGCCCCGATCATGAAAATGATCATTATAACAAATAATGCAGTTTTATCTTTTATAATATACAAAGCAGCAAGTCCGATCAGCGCCCCGGCAATGGTTCCCCAAAATCTTTCTGAATTTCTCTTTTTTGTAAGGCTGTAACCCGGTTTAATAATGACAATGATTGTCAACAAAATCCAGTAGCTATGCCCAAAAGAAAAAAACCTTGATGCGATGAAACCAGCCAGGGTGGCTATGCAAAGCCTGATCGAATGACGGAAGATATTTGATTTGAAACTAAGATTTTCGATCAGCAACCCTGGTTCAATATTTTCATGAATTACAAAATCATCATAATCGATATTTTCATCCTGTTTCGTAACAAACCTTTTGTCGTAGGTAGTATAACTTTCAAGAGCATAAATTCTCACTGCAATATCCTCCATGCTTTCCAATATTTGCCTGAGACTGATAAATGCCTCCACATTATCTGATGTTCTGTATTCGTCCCGAAATTTTTCAAAATCCTTTTTCAGTTCCGCTATTTGTGAACGAAGGCCGGCTTCATGCAAATAGGATTTACCACTTTTAACAGCTATGCCTATCTCATCCAGTTCATTTACCATAAGTAGGATGGATTGCCTGAATTTTTCAAGGATATTGCTCTTGTCAAATTTTTCGTGCAGCAAGTTATAATCCTGATAAGAAGTGATTATTCTCTCAAACAAATCAATGATATTGAGGAACGCGATCAGCAGTATCCTCCCGGTAGTAGTCGATTCCCGGATAATATCCCGGCTTTTAAATAAAAGTTCTCGTACGAGGTCTTGCTTCTGATGAACTTCAATTTGTTTATCTAACAGCTGCGTATAGTTTTCATTATAATCATTTTGCTTTTCATAAAAGGATGCTTTGATGCGCAGGTAATCGGCTGTTGATTGAATGCACTCACCCAAAGCCTGCTGTGCCAATTTGTATGGTCGGAAACCATAGATTGATAAACTTAACAACATATACCAGGCACCGCCACATAAAATATACAAGGAATTATAAAAAACATCCCAGCCAAGGCGTGGTCGGTCAATATTTAGTACCATTACCAATAAAGCCGCCAGCCCTATGGATGTTGCACGGTTCCCGTATACGCCGATCATTGCAAAAACAAAACAGAAAATTGAAATTGTTGCTCCAAGAAGAATATTATTACCCGATGCGAACCCTGTTAATAATGCTACTATAAAAACAACAACAGTACATACCAACATAGCATTGCGCCGGTGATGGATTGGCCCGGCATTATCGGGCATACTGGCACATAATGCGCCCAGCGAAACAATGATACCTGAAGAAAGGTTATTGAAATAACCCATTACTACAGCAGGCAAAGTAACGCCAATAGATATGCGTACTCCTTCTGAAAGGTAATAACTGCTGATAAAACTTTTATATTGCTTCAGGTAATCCATAACCTCGCAAATTTACAACTACAGCCCGGAGTGTCAGATTTTAGGCATGAGTTATCAGCACCTGATTTTACCGACTTCATAAATTATGCAATGAAGATCAGGGCCAGTTATACTAAAAAACTCTTGTAATGGCATTGTGATGATTATACTCTTTCCTGTGCCCGTAACCAGCGCTCTGGGATTTCGTTGCTGCTGGCCAGTAAATAATCTTTGTAAGAGCAGGCAATGTATTTTTTATCGGGTAGTTGCATCCACCAGCGGTTTGTTTTCCGGCTTTTAAGAAAAACAGTTTCTACCTCGGCAAATGCAGTATGATATTCGGTAAATGATTCCCTCTCATCTAATGTGGCTTCCCGTTGACCGCGGCTTTTACCATCGATCAAGTACCAAAGCATGTGACTGATTTGTTTTGCCGTCAGGTCGTTCATGTCTTTTTCAGGCAAGTAACCGTAAATGCCAATGGTATTCACGTGCGGACTTAAGCCTGCGAACCGCATCAACGCGCAAGCTTCTTCACCGTTAAAACCATTAGGAGAAAAATCATTAGCAGGTGCATAAGCATTTGATATTGCCGAAATATCAAAACTAAAAAGTGAAGAATTGCGGATAACCGGTTCCATTTCTTCGATATTCTCTTTTACGCTGCCAACACGAAAACAATCGAACCTGAGTTTATCCATCGTTTCAAGCATATGCGGGTGCACATAAAAACTCTGAAAACCGATATGATTATAATGTCGCACATAATTCGGCTCACTGGTAAGCATTTCCATTAAAAAATTATCACTGCGGTTCAATGAATCAAGGTCCAGGTCAATCAGTGCGTCGATACAAACCGCTTCAATTATTTTTTTCTTGTCTACATAATTATGGTATTGTGCCAGTGTCAGATCGTGTGAGCCGCCAAGTACCACAACGGTTTTTCCAACATCAGTTAGCTCTTTGATTACCGTTTTCAACGCAGCGTAAGTATCATTAAGCCCTGCGCCGGCTTTAATATCTCCCGCATCAGCTATTTGGACATCTTTATGCCAATTATAAAGTTTGTATAACTGCTCGCGTATGGCATTTGCAGCAGTAATCCCGTTAGAATAAAGTCCGTTACCGCGCATTTCATTGCAGCCGATAATAATTATATCCTTATCCAAAAAATCAGGCAGCAGTTCTTCATCATGCACTTCAATGCTTTTGCCAAATTGTCCTGCCCTGTATTGATCTTTTAATGACTTTTTGTTAAGCTTTACCGGATCCAAAAAATCACTGAGATGGAGGAAATCGCTCATTGCTGATAATTATTTATAACAAACTTATACGAAAAAGAAATCCTTTAACAATGCAGGTTATTCACATACCTTGAAAACAAAGAAGGGCTTTAATGTCCGGCTGGATTTGTTTGCCAATTTATATTATGCCAAAAAAAGAATCTCAAATACATGAATACAGTTAGCAAAGGAATAAGAAATCTCAAACCCGTGATTATCACAAATCTGCTTTGCAATGGCAAGCCCTAAGCCGACACCTTCAGATTCATCGCGTTTTTTAAACCGGTCGAAAATTTGAGAAGGATCAAAATCGAGTGCAACACCGGTATTGCTGATGGTTAAATTTTGCCGATCCAGATAAATATGCATGCTTCCATTCGCCACATTATGTTTTATGGCATTGTTGATCAGGTTATTCAACAATATATCCGCCAGGTACCCATCCATTTGAACAGTTGCAGAACTTAATGCTGTATTTATTGTCAGGTGCTTTGCATTGATCAGGTCTTCGAGTTGGCTAAGTTTTTCTTTTATTAATACATCTATTTGAACGGGGGAATTTCTTTTAAACTGGTTATTATCAATTTTTGCAAGCAACAGCAAAGATTTATTCAAATTAGTAAGCCGGGCCATTGCACTATACATCAACTGCAACTGTTTTGTATGCAGTTCCTGCAAACCTGGTTCTTGTAAAAACAAATCCAGCCTGGAATTAAGAATTGCCAATGGTGTTTGCATTTCATGTGAAGCATTATCAACAAAATTTTTCAGTGTCTCATAATCTTTGATGATCCTGGACTGCATTGAACTTACTGCCATATTTAATTCTTTAAATTCCTCGATATTTGTCTGCTGTGAAACAATCTTTTTTTTATCCGAGAAATTGAATGCTTTAATAGACTCTAATATAACATAAAACGGTTCCCATAATTTTCTTAATAAAAGCCTGTTTGTTATAAATAATATAAGCAACAACAGAACAATAATACCAATAGTAATCAGCACTATCAACTGAACGAGAGACTGCATTTCTTCTTCAGACTTGGTAACTGAAGCTTTATACCATTTTCCGTTAATAAAAACGGGAAAAGAGAGCATACGATAAGTTGTATGCTTTTTCTCATTATTTTCTACAGGGCCGGTATTGCTGAAAACCCTTTTGAACGGTTGGTCAACCCCGGTAAAATTTGTATGTTGATCGCGGTAGTTAGTAGCTTCCGGAAGTTTGTTATTATGCTGCACGAAATTCATAATCTCTACTTCTTCAACCCGCAATGTATTATCTAACTGGTGAATCAGCACATATCTCACAATAAAATAATAGCAAACACTTGCCGTAAGTAATACAATAATAGTAGCAATAGTGTTAATGCGATTATATTTTGCAATAAGTTTCATAATGAATGCAAGAAAAATAAGCTCAACTTTTGCCCACTGGTTTATCAATGACTAAACTTATACCCCATTCCGTAAACAGATTGTATGTAATCATTGCAACCAGCCATCATTAATTTTTTACGCAGGTTTTTTACATGAGTGTAAATAAAATCAAAATTAGCGGCACTTTCCGTTTCGTCTCCCCATAAATGTTCGGCTATCGCATTTTTTGAAATAACCCGGCCTTTGTTATAGGCAAAGTATAACAACAGCTGGTATTCTTTCCGGGTCAACTCCACCGGTTTATTATTTACAAGAACGGTTTTGGCCAGCGTATCGATAAGCAGCTCATTAAATTGAATCAAATTATTGCCTCCCGAATTTCTTCTTCGAACAATGGCTGTAATCCTCGCAACCAGTTCTGATAAATGAAACGGTTTAGGCAAATAGTCATCAGCGCCAAGTTGCAATCCCGTAATTTTATCTTCCAGTGAATTTCTTGCAGAAATAATCAGCACCCCGTCCATTTTTTTATTTTGCTTAAGTTGAATCAGCAAATCGAGGCCGCTTCCACCAGGCAAATTAATATCGAGCAAAATACAGTCATAATCAAAGGCCTCTGTTTTCTCAAGAGCAGATGCATAGTTACCCGCTGTTTCACATAAAAAACCTTCCTGTTTCAGACAGGCGACAATGCTTTCGCATAATAATTTTTCATCTTCAATTAATAATATTTTCATCCGGTTGGTTTATCGTGAAGCGTGAAAAGTAAAATGTGAGATGCAAATTATTTATATTCCCCTCTTATTTTTTCACAAAATCGGGAAACTTCAGCATTTCTTCAGAATTACTTTCAAGCTTTGATAGATGTTGCGCATTTACCATCATAAAAACAGAATATCATGAAATATTTATTAACAATCCTGGTAATTTTTGTTGTTTTCGTGCCCCCATCAGCAGTTATATTCGCCCAGGGAACAAGTGGATTTAGTGTGACTAAAACTTTTCATATAGCCAGTTCTGGCGGATGGGATTATATTGCTGTTGGACCCGGAAACCACCTGATTTATGTATCACACGGGACACAGGTAAATATTATTAACCAGGAAAACGGAGATTCTGTTGGCGTAATAACAGGAACCACGGGCGTACATGGAATTGCGTTTGTGCCATCATTAAATAAAGGATATACCAGTAACGGAAGATTGAATAATATAACTATTTTCGATTTGAAAACGAATCAAATCCTGGCACAAATTTCCACAGGAGAAAACCCGGATGCAATAATGTACGACGAATTTTCAAAGAAAATCATTACGTGCAACGGAAGAAGCAAGGATCTTTCAGTGATTGATCCGATTCTGAATAAAGTAATTGCAACAATTCCCGTAAGCGGGAAGCCGGAAACAGCGGTCTCTGATAATGCCGGGAAAATTTTCGTCAATATTGAAGATAAAAATCAGATTGATGTTATTGACATCATGGGCAAGAAAGTTGAAAAAAGCTGGAGCATTGCACCTGGTGAAGGCCCAACAGGATTGGCTATTGACAGAAAAACAAAAAGACTGTTTGCCGGCTGTGATAAATTATTAATGGTGATTGATGCAGTTAACGGAAAAGTGGTTGATAAAATTACCATTGGTGATGGCTGTGATGGTGTTGCTTTTGATAATGATTTAAAATTAGTTTTTGCATCCTGCGGAGAAGGCAAACTGAGTATCATAGAAGAAATCAATGCTGAAAAGTTTAAGCTGACAGATAATGTTCAAACCAAAAAAAGTGCAAGAACAATTGCTGTTGATGAAAATAAACATGAAGTTTATTTGCCGGCCGCTGATCTTGAAAAGCCGGTTAACGGCGAAAGGCCTAAAATGATTCCGGGAACTTTCCAGGTGCTGGTGGTCAAAAGAAAGTAATATAAAAATAAAAATGAATCCAGAGCTACCTTGCTCTGGATTTTTATTGGGCCATGTATTAATTCCAGTATGTACTATTTGCCATATTAGTTTTTTGAGCAATCAACTTATCAGCCTTACATTTGTTATCTTTTAAAACATCAATAAATTTAAATCGAATATTATGGCATTTACATTACCGGCGCTTCTTTATGCGCATAATGCATTGGAACCTTATATAGACACTTTGACAATGCAGATTCATCACGGCAAGCATCATCAGGCATATGTTGACAACCTGAACAAAGCTGTTGCAGGCACAGCTAATGAAAATAAAACGCTTGAAGAATTGGTTAAAATTGCAGGCAGCATTAGTCCTGCTGTCAGGAATAATGGCGGTGGGCACTGGAACCATAGTTTTTTCTGGGAAATATTAGCACCAAATGCCGGAGGTGTACCCACAGGAAAATTAGCAGAGGCTGTTAATGCTGCTTTCGGATCGTTTGATGCATTCAAAGAAAAATTTGCTGCTGCCGGCGCAGGTCGTTTCGGAAGTGGTTGGGCATGGCTGATCGTAAAAGACGGGAAACTAGAAATTACTTCTACGCCAAACCAGGATAACCCTTTAATGGATGTTGCAGAGGTAAAAGGCACCCCTGTTCTGGGAGTTGATGTTTGGGAGCATGCCTATTATTTAAAATATCAGAACCGCAGGCCCGAATATCTTGGTGCCATATGGAATGTAATTAATTGGAATAAAGTAGCGGAGCATTTTGCGAAAGGATCCAAATAATTTGTTGCAAAAAATTATTACTTTCAATCCCGGCAAAGTTTTGCCGGGATTTTTATATTCAAAAATATTTATGAACAAAGTACAATGCATTCTAGCAATTGCAGTTTCCCTTCTTATTATTTCCTGTACATCGCATACAAAAAAAATTTTAGTATATGCAAGCAATGACATACAGGTTGATGAGAGCCAAAAAAATATTAACGTTGCAGAAGGCACAACGCACCATGAAAAAATACTTGAATTCAAAGGTGGCGATCCGGTTATTATAAACATTCAAACGTCTTCCGGCAAGTTTTCCTTGCAAGCCAATGAAGACGGCTTTTATATAGCCAACCTGAAGCCCGACACGGTTGTAGGAAGTTTTCAGCATATAGGTACCGACACCGGAACAATTAAAATTACTGCACAATCTTTACTGGCAAGAATTGATAGCCTCAAAAAGCTGATTGCAGACTCAAATGTAAATACTGCCAACAAAAATTATTTCATTAAACCGAATTCCATCGCAAAAATCACAAACAACACAAACGCAAAAATTTTTGGACCATTCACCACTATCCCTTCTGGCTTTGATGCTTCTTCTGTTCCTGAAATTTATAAATTCTATGCTGTTAAAGAAGAGAGAGAAATTATTGAGAAACTAACAGGGATGGGTAAGTGAAAAGAGAAGGCATGAGTTACCGGATTCTCATATCTGTTAACGATATCCGCGGAGTATTGAGCTTTCAGGGTACCGGATCATAACCGTGACCGCCCCACGGATGGCATCGGGAGATTCTTTTAACGGCGAGCCATAAGCCTTTAAAAACTCCATGCTTTTTCAATGCTTCCACTGCATACTGTGAACATGTTGGGGTGAACCTGCATTTAGGTCCCAAGATAGGTGAAATAATCAACTGATAAAGTTTGATTAATAGTATAAAAGGGAGGCTAAGTATTTGAAGGATTTTTTTCACCTGCGATTTTTATGAGCTTCTGCAAAATTACTTCCATCTTTTCATATACCACGTTATATTCAGGAAGCGCTTTACCGTTATAAATAACAAATAATGCAAGACCAAGTTTTTTTTTGGCCAATAAATTTTTCAAGCTGTTTTTTTGCAGACGATAGGCTTCTCGAATCAGTCTTTTTATACGATTTCTTTCAACAGCCTTTTTAAAACTTTTGCTGCTTGCCCCAGCTCCGAATTTCAGTTCGAATGCATTATCAATCCATAAATAATGAACCCGAAAAAAAGGCATGGAAAAATTTTTCCCTTCTTTGAACAAATGTTCAAAGGTGTTGCTGCTTTTCAGCCTTTCTTTTTTTCCTAAAGTAAATTGCTTACTAATATTTCTGAGTTTAAAAAAATAGCTCCGGTTTTACCGGAGCTATAAAAATATATAATATCAGTAACCTATTGGCTACTTTAACCTGGATTCATCAGAAACTGTGAGCTTTTTACGACCCTTTTTACGACGGCTAGCCAACACCTTGCGCCCATTTGCAGTTTGCATACGCTTGCGGAAACCATGAACTGTTTTGCGTCTGCGCCTGTGGGGTTGAAATGTACGTTTCATTTTCTAAATTTTTAATGCTTGCGGAGAAACAAGCGGTTATCAATTCAATGCCACGGACCACCATGCCCGTAACCGTGAAAGGGTTGCAAAGGTAACAGATAAATCTCAAATTTAAATGGCTATTTTAAATTTTTCTATAATTCTGTATGGTTTGACTGGACCGGCTTCCCATAAAAAATGGCTGCATGGTTATCAAAATCTTCCGTAGAATCTGTAGTATAGAAATCGATCCGTCCGTTTTTGCTGCATTTTTGTTCCATCTCCGGATGACGTTTCAGATAATCGGCAAGGCTGTTTGCAACAATCTCACCCTGGGAAATAATTGAAACACCCGGATTCAGATTTCTGGCTATTTTATCTTTCAATAACGGGTAATGTGTGCAGGCAAGCAGTAGCGTGTCAATGGCTTTATTTTTATTCATCAGGCTATCAAGGTATTCTTTTACAAAATAATCAGCCCCATTGCTATGGTGTTCATTATTTTCAATTAATGGTACCCACATCGGGCAGGCCTGTTGAAAAACCTGAACATGGGGGAAAAACTTATTTATTTCTACAAGATAAGATGCTGACTGGACTGTTCCGCTCGTAGCAAGAATACCTATGTTATTTGTTTTGGTAAAATTCCCGATTATCTCTGTGGTAGGACGGATTACGCCCAAAACCCGTTTATCAGGTGCAATTTCAGGAAGATCGTTTTGTTGGATACTACGCAGCGCTTTCGCAGATGCAGTGTTGCAGGCCAGTATAACTAATGAACAATTACTTTTAAAAAACCATTGCACACTTTCCAAAGTATACCTGTATACAGTTTCAAAAGATCTTGAGCCATAAGGGGCCCTTGCATTATCGCCAAGGTATAAATAATCATATTGAGGAAGTTTGGCGGTTATTTCTTTTAAAACAGTCAACCCCCCGTAACCTGAATCGAATATACCAATCGGGTTTGATAATTGCATTGAACAAAAATAAAAAACGCCAGGCATTTCAGCACGGCGTTCAAATATTATATATGATTAATGAGCTAAATTATTTTAAGCCTAATTTCTTCTTTACCAGGGGAAGCAGATCGTCCGCATTAGGATAAACAAATAATGCATCCCTGTTAAAAACATAGGTATATCCGTTTTCCTTTGCCACTGTTTGTATCGCTTCAAGTGCTTTCTTTTGAACAGGGGCTAATAGTTCCTGTTGCTTTTGCTGTACCTGTTCAGGGGCCTGCTGTTGATAACTCTGCACTTTTGTATACAATTCAACAAGCGATTTTCTTTTTAGCTCAAGCTGGGCCTTGGTATATTTCAAAGTATCTTTTGAAGAAAGCAGGCTATCCTGTTCGTTAAATTCCTTTTGCATGTCCTGGTATTGCATGGCCAGTGCATTACGAAAATCACTCATAGCGGAGTCTGCTTTTTTAAATTCAGGCATGCTCGGCATAAAATCAGCCAGGTTTATATAACCAATTTTCGTTTGTGCATTAACGTTTGTTGTTGCAGCCAGAACAAGCACGGCTACCAATACCATTGAAACGATCTTTTTCATTTTTTTAATGTTTGTTTTTAATAGCAACACAGAGCTTAGGGACATCTGTTGTTTTTGTTGTTTAATTCAGGTTAATATGGATGATAAAATATATTTATCGTTTAAAACCAGCGTTATTTTATTCCCAATTCTTTCAGTACATCTTCGCTCTTGTCCAGTTTTGGGTCGGCAAAGATAACAGTAATTCCTTCACTTTTATCCAAAACAAAATCATACATTCTGCTGATGGCAATTTTTTGAATGGCGTTATAGACCTTATCCTGGATGGGTTTTACCAATTCCTGGCGTTTTTTGAACAAATCTCCTTCAAAGCCAAAGCGTTTGCGCTGAAGGTCGCGTACTTCTTTTTCTTTATTAAATATTTCATCTTCGCGTTTCTTTTTTAACTCATCACTTAGCATTACCTGCTCTGCTTCATAATCCTTGTACATTTTATTCAGGACCTCCTGTTTATCATCTATTTCTTTTTGCCAGGCCTCACTCTGAAGGTCTAATTTTTTCTGGGCATCTGTATATTCCGGCATTTTCCCGAGTATATATTTAGTGTCCACGATCGCATAACGCTGGGCATTAGCAAATGCAAATGAAAAGGATGCGATAACGACAAGGAGTAGCTTTTTCATATTTAATCTTTGAGCTTGGAAATATAATAAAATTATTCCGGTTCAAAGCCTAACATAAAGGTAAATCGGCTCGCATCTTTAATTGACCCGTTCTGTATCCTGTCGATACCAATACCATAGTCAAAGCCTAATAAACCGAACATAGGCAGGAAGAACCTTAAACCCACGCCCACACTTCGGCGCAATTGGAAAGGGTTATATTCCTGGTAATTTCTCCAGCCATTTGCCGCTTCAAAAAAGGCTTCTCCATAAATTGTACTGTTGGGATTAGTTACAAAAGGATAACGCATTTCCAAAGTATACTTATTAAACAACACAAAAAATGTCTGAGTAGTGAGATTTTCATTGTTTTTTGTTGGATTTGGATCCTGGTAAACAGGAT
Source organism: Puia sp. (assembly GCA_035541355.1). Lineage (GTDB taxonomy): Bacteria > Bacteroidota > Bacteroidia > Chitinophagales > Chitinophagaceae > Puia. Next base: position 36,981 of record DATKNN010000014.1, read on the forward strand.
ACCCTCGTTGGGATATAATGTCATACCCCAATAAACCAAAGTTATTTGTCAGGCCTGCATCACCCAACTGAAAGCGGCCGAATGGGGAAAAATCAAGTTTGCTGTTATACCTGCCCATGAAGCCATATTTAACAGCAGCCTTTAACACAAATTGACGGCTTTTATCTGCCCCCATTGGTTTTCCAATCGGTATATACCATTCATTGGTAAATTTCCATTTGTGATATTCGGGCAACTCGAAGCTCTGGTTTTGAGTAATATTTGGATCAAATAAAGAATATGGCGGACTGAATTCTACACTTAATAACGTGTTTGAGCCGTTATGTGGGAAAATTGGTTGATCAAGCGAATAACGGCTTAATGCCAGCTTAAAGCTGAAGTTCTTTGAATGCCCATTTCTGAAGTTCGTGGTGAATAATGGGTAATTGGTAAGGTCGTATTGAATGAAATTAACTGAATAAGTCAATGTAAAATAGTCATCGGGCCATTTCAGGCGCGTTCCTAATGCAACTGTGACTCCGAAATTTTTTAAAGAATTAGTATCACTGAATTTATAGGTATTAGTACTATAATTATATCCCCCGGTTCGGAATACGCTTCTGTACACACTAAAGCTTAACGAATTATTTTTCTTTCCTCCAAACCAAGGTTCAGTGAATGATGCATTGTAGGATTGGTAAGCCTTTCCATTAGACTGAATACGTAAACTAAGCTTTTGACCATCACCGGCAGGTATCGGATCCCACGAAGACTTTTTCCAGATTTGCTTAATTGAAAAATTATTGAATGAAACCCCAACAGTTCCGGTTAAACCAATACCACCACCCCAGCCCGCTGAAAGTTCAAGTTGATCAGCAGATTTTTCTTCCACACTCCAGTTGATATCCACCGTTCCGTCTTCCTGGTTAGGTACAGGGTTAGGCACCACTTTTTCCTGGTTAAAAAATCCCAGGTTTACGATTTCTCTTTGTGAACGCAAGAGTTCTGTACGACTGAATTTCTCTCCGGGGATGGTCCTCAGTTCACGCCTGATTACATATTCCTTTGTTTTTTCATTTCCGGAAATCGTAACGTTTTTGATGGTAGCCTGGGGACCTTCAACCATTCTTATTTCAAAATCAATTGTATCATTATAAACTGCTGTTTCAACCGGATCTACATGAAAGAAAAGATACCCATCATCCTGATAAAGACCGCTGATGTCACCACCTTCTGCAGTAATTTGTTTACCCAACTTTTTATTAAGAATATCCAGGTCATACACATCTCCTTTTTTAATACCGAGGATTACGGAGAGAAGGGAATCAGAGTATTTTGTGTTTCCTTTCCAGGTTACATTACCAAAATAATATTTGTGGCCTTCACTCACCTTAATATCAATATCCATCTGGCCCTTTTTATTATAATACTGCGTATCAGCAACAATCGTTGCATCGCGATAGCCTAATGAATTATAATATTCAATTATTTTTTGTTTATCATCAGCATATTTTTTTGCATTGAATTTAGAGCCGCTAAACAATTTGAACCTGAAATAGGGATCTAAAAACTCTTTTGTTTTAGTGAATGACAGAAATCCCCAGTTATCAACATAATTTTTAAAGGTGATTTCTTTTTTTGTGCCATAACTGCTTGAATCGTGTGTTGGAAAGAGTGTGATGCGTGTAAGTTCTTTAGTATCTTTCAACTGCTTTTTTAGCTTACTTTCCGGGATAGCTTCATTGCCAAAGAAATTGATATCCGCTATATGTACTTTTTGACCTTTTTGTATGGCAAAAGTAAGTATTTCATAGTTCGGCGAGGACGGGTCTTTCGCTTCAGTAATTTTTACTTTAGCGCTTTGAAAGCCCTTATCGGCATAGAATTTCTTAATAGCCTCAACAGCCTGTTGCTTCATGTTTTCAGTAACCACCCTGCCTTTTATGAGACCGGTTTTCGTTTGAAGATCATCTGACTCCGATTTAGTTGCCCCCTTGAATACAAAATCTCTTAACCTTGGTTTTTCAGTAACATTAATTTCAATATTAATATCATTATTACCAGTAAGTTTTGTGATATATATGGCAATGTCTGAAAACAAATTCTGTTTCCATAGGTTGTTAATGGCTTTGCTGAAATTATCTCCCCCCGGTATAACTATCTTATCACCGACTGTCAGTCCTGAAATGGAAACCAGCAAAGATTCATCAAGATATTTTGTTCCTGTAACCTTAATTCCTGCAATTATATATTCTTTTGGTGTTTTGGAATTGGAAAGAGCTAATAACTCAGGATCTACTGATACCGGATGCGTGGTATCGGTTACCTGCCCATAAGCGTTGTTGTTGGTTGAAGAAAGCAAAAACAAAGAAATAAGAACACAAATCAGTAAACTTCGTAGCATCCAGTCGGTTTTTTAGTGCGGCAAATTAAGTTGATTTATTAAAAGTGTTTGTTAAAAAGCTCTGCAAAAAGCAGTATTTAAACTCATTTTAGGGGGTTTTCTCTTTCCATATCATTTTCTTTCTTTAACTGTTCGCTTGTTTTTCCAAATCTCCTCTCTCGGGCTTGAAAATCAAGAATTGCCTTGAATAATTCTTCCTTGCGGAAATCCGGCCAAAGCAGATTGGTAAAATATAATTCAGTATATGCCATCTGGTAGAGCAAAAAATTACTGATCCTATATTCCCCGCTGGTTCTGATCATCAGTTCAGGATCAGGAAAGTCCTTTGTACACAAGTATTTCGGCAATGTTTGTTGTGTAATTGCCAATGGATCTAAGCTCCCATTCTTTACATCAATAGCTATATTTTTAATTGCCCCGGCAATTTCCCACCGGCTGCTATAACTGAGTGCCATAATAAGATTTAGCCCGGAATTACCTGCAGTTTGATCAATGGCCTCTTCAAGTTCTTTTTTTGCATATGATGGCAACATATTTACAGCCCCGATAACATGGAGCCTGATGTTATTTTTGTTAAGGGTCGCTACTTCTTTTTTTATAGTATCCACTAACAGCTCCATAAGACCTGTTACTTCATTTTCGGGACGATCCCAGTTCTCTGTCGAAAACGCATACAAAGTCAGATATCTAACCCCCAGTTCCGCACAGCCTTCCACTACTTCGCGAACACTCTCAACGCCATGATAGTGACCATAAAGCCTGTCCTGGCCCTTTTCTTTAGCCCACCTGCCATTGCCATCCATTATGATGGCAATATGTGATGGCAACTGGTGCACATTTATTTTTTCTTTTACAGACAAGACCAGCGATTTTTGAAGGCAGCGAAGGTAATAAAAAATCTGGCTGTTATGATTCCAATTTTATCTTTAACAACCGACTTATTGTATAGGTTCATAATCCAAAGGCAGCATGGTGGCCAATTTCTCCCACCAGGCCCAAAACCCCTTAATCTTTAAGTTTGTAGATTCTGTATAGTTTCCGTTTTTGTAAATCCGAACAGGCACATTTTTCTTTAACTCGAATGCAGAAAGAAGTGGGTTTTTTGAAACGTTATACCCTGAATATTTTAAATACTCTGATGGCGGATTTTGATTTTTTATGTTTATTTGAAGCGCCCCGTCAAAATACATCTTCATTAAACCATCACTTAATGTAAAAACAGTCTGACTTTTTTCAGGCGTAGCAGAATATGGAAGGTTTTCGCTACCGGACGCATTATTCAGTTTAACAATGCTGATATTGACAATATCACTTCCGATTTCATAAATTGTATCTGCAGTAACCCCGGAATTGGTTATTATTGAGTTTTGCAGGTTTTTTCCCAATACGATATCTTTAGTCACACCTAAAAAAATTTGTTGTACCAGAAATTCTTCATTGGCTTTCTCTGAGAATAAACTCCTCATAAAACGCATCATTGAAAAAGAATATACTTTTGCCCTGCTTTCCTGAAATTTTTTTTCTTCTTTCTCATTTTTAGCTGAAAGCTCTTTAAAAAAAGGATGACCCGAATAAGCTAACGAATTTCCCGAATCACTCAAATTCAACTCAAAACTTTTTAAATCAAACCTCAGTTCATAACCCAGTAAATTATTAACGATCAATATAGGCTCATCAGCCCGTACAATTAATGTACTGTCTTTATGCCTCATTATAAACTTAAGGACCTCATGATTCTTCAGCTTGCAACTACGGGCATAATAGGAAGTGCCAATAAAATTTTCAAGGAATAAATCGCCCCATTTTTGCCAACCGTTTTTTTCATAAGGAGTTACTATTATTTCTTTCAGATCAGTTGTTTCTGGAGTAAGTTTAATAACAAATCCCTGTAACAAGTTGGTGTTTTGCAAATTAGTTTCGGAAATTTTATACCCGATACTCGATGCCACCAGAATATAATTTCCTGTTAAGGGTTTTTTTAAAAAAAATTCCCCTTGACTATTGGTTTGTGTACCAACAGCAGTGTTGCTCAAGTATACACTTGCTGCAGCCACAGGAGCTCCGGTAATTTCGTTAACAACTTTTCCATATAAAGCATCCTGAGATGACACTTTTGCAGCAATCATTATCATTATCCCTAAAAAAATATACTTCACTGATACTATTTTGAGAAACATACTTGCAATAAACAGAAATATTTATTCAACAACTTTGTTTAGCCGAACTATCGTTCCTTTATTGTCAACACCTTCGGCAATTATCCTATATCTTTTTGAATAACTATTGCTATGAAAAATAAAGGTAGCGCCATGAGCAGATTTATCTATCTTAATTAAGGGGTCCCAAAAAACGGTAGCGTTATTTTTTGAAAAATATTCTGTGCCTTTGATGGAATTACCGATTCCTTCTGAGTTATCTGCACTTGTACTATAACCTATTTTTATTGATGGGCTAAAACTTAATCGTGAATCCGGATGATGATTTTCTCCAGTCTTTTTCAGGTAAATAACTATTGATCCATGAGGGCCGTTATCCGGCACCATTGGATTAGCTCCGGGTTGATAAACTCTTATCATCGCAACATCCATCATCCTGATATTATATAAAAGAGCAATTGCCTGATCGTAACCTTCAATTCCTACGTTCAATAGTTGTTCATTTAAAAAAAATGAAGGTGAATTTAATTTATACTGATCTGCCGCCGATAACCCGGATATCATATTTGAAACACGCCAGTAGACCAAATACTGACGACTCGCATAATCAATTTTGTAATTTAAGCCGGCAACTTTTCCATTGAGATAATCCAATACATTTTCATCAAGATTATTTGTTATTGGATCATTAGTAAAATCCAGGGTTTTGGCCCAAACATTCGGATTTGCAAAAATGCCCGTGGCATATTCCGACAACAAACTGTCGATATGTGTTTTCAGCTTTGCTTTCACTGTAACTGCTTGTAAAAACCCTCCTTTTTGGTTAACCACTGAATCCATAAAAACACTATCCTGCAGGTGCATCACAATTGTGTCATCCCATTTTTGCCATAAAAATGATGATGACACAAATTTTGTTTGCCTGATAGAATCATAAATATCTTTATCATATTCCACCGAAATATTTTCACGCACAGCGTTGCCTGTCTTTTCACCGGTTTGCGCATAAATATCAGCCGTATCATTGAAATCAAGGCCCGTTATCGCAAAATCCCCCGATGAGTCGGTAAAGGCATTCAATAATCGGGTAGCAGAATCTTTTCTGCTTTTCATAATGATCAGGGTAGAACAATCGCGCAGCAATTCCCTTTTATTATTGGCGGCAATTTTATACATCCTTCCTTTTAATACAATTGATTGTTCCGGAAGGTATTTTATTGAAGGAAATTCGTTACCAATAATTTCTTGCAGGTCAGGCATTGCTGTTTTACTGGTAAGCATAAATAAATCAAATGCACGCCATGCTTCAGGATTTGTATCAAAAAGCCGTCCAGGCGTACCGGCATAAGCATCGATGTTTGCTGATAGTAACATACCCTCTTCAACGGAACCGTTTTTATCAGGATCAATAGTTTTGTCGGCATCTGTTATGGACACCGAGAGTGAATTTCCTTCAAAGTCCTCAGGTACTCGCAACGTGACAATATTGTTTTCTTTTGAATCCGGATTTATTTTTATGTTGTCCATTTTTAATTCATAGGACAATGGTTGAGCGTCATGCAAAAAAGCCATGCGTTGAGCTAATATTTCACCAAATTGATTGATTACTGAAATGTGAAGAATGCCACCCCCTAAATTGCTAATTAGCGGACTGGGTGCATTAAGAATTGTATCCATAGGATCTCCTGCAACTGCATCATCGAACCGCACAAGCGACAATGATGATTGCCCGTTCATGCGAACACAGAGAATCAGATTCTGATATTTCTCTTTATCTGTTTTACTTCTAGATATATTAAAAAAAGCAGTATCTTTTTTTTCACCGTGGTGATTCTCTAGGTGCAAAACTATTCCGCTTTTTTTAGCATCTGGCAAAGGAATTTTTTGGGTAATGCCGTTTTCTGTTACAACGGCGGTATATGAAATCAACGGAGAACAGTGAACGATAAAACTGCCTAAACCATTTTTCCCTGATGATAATAATGCAACTGTTTCACCAAAGCTGTTGACTACTTTCCCTGAAACAGGTAAAGGTTCTCCGTGATGATCAACTGATTTGAAAGCAACCAGGCTGGTAAGCCCCTGAACAAGATTACCCCCTTCAGGAAAAAAACGGATGGAAAAATTTTTTGCCGGGGGACTTTCATTTGAAACAACATTTTTATTTTCATCAGTAATGGTAATAGCCTTATAGAAAAAGAGTGAGCTGGAAAAATTAATCATCCAGGCTGAATAAGCCCTCAAAAAATAATTCCCCGATTTTATCTTTTCAGGCAAAATAATATTACCATTAAAGTTGCCGTCTTTAACAGGCAACATCAGTTGACGTATGATTAGCCCATCATTACTAAACAGCTCTACATACACTATTTTACTGATATGCGAAAGCTTTGAAAAAGAAGTGAGATAACCATTAAACCAAATAATATCGCCAGTATGGTATTGAAGCTTATCGCATTGCATATAAGCTTTTTCGGTAGGAAAATGACTATGGTAATCATTTAATTTCTGCCTGATTAACGAGATTATGGGATTTCCAGGTATATAAAAGGAACTGAAGAAAATAAAGCCTATCCCAAGTATCAATATTGATTTGAATCGGCTCATGAAATATGAAATAATAAGGTTCTTGTTGTTTAAACCCATTCTAAAGCCTAATAAAGATGATAGGCAACTGAAGATAAAGAAAAGAAGCAAGCTTAATTCAAAAAAATATTAAACGACCATCGGTAATTTGGATAATTGCCTTCATGGTTTTGCAGTCGGACATTTATACGAAGTGAGGTTTACTGATAACATCAGCTCCGCCATAACATAGCTATCTTTCTGATTAGAATATCCACGTTGTCGGCCTTTAACGCCTATCGGCGATCCATACACATAGGACCTGTCTTGCAAAACACCGGCAAGTGAGGGTTGGCCGTTAGGCAAGGTTGGAAATGCTGCAGCCCCGGCATAAGTGGAGCTTACATCATCAATATAATCAGTAGTAGTGAACCGGTATACCACTTCAACACCTATATTCACATTGGTTGTTAAATTGTATTTATACCCAACCCCAAAAGGAAAACAAACAGCCATGGTGCTATAAGGTTTCCGGTTTGGATAAGTTGATGACCCCTGTCCTTCTGTTCCCAACGGTCTTAAATAAACTTTTTGCCCCTGATAATACGTATAAGGGTCATAGTTAAAAACACCTATGCCTAATGTAATGTATGGAGTATATCTTTTAAATGCATCTCCCGGAATAAACTTGAAAAAATTGAAATCGCCCTGCAACGCAAATTCCCAGATATTAGTATTAAAACTCAGGTTTCGCGTATGCATAAAAGTATTGTACGTATTGTACACATCAGAATAACCCAGCTGCGCAAAATGCCCGCTTAAACGAACTCCAACGTAATCATTAAACTGTTTCCTTGCAAAAATGCCGAAAGCGGCTTTGGGCCGGTTAACCCTAAGTTTTGGATTGAGATCACCAAAATAATGAGCCGCGCCTGCAGTTATGCCTACTTCGCCCTCCTGAACAGTGCTTTGTGGTTGCGCCGAAGCGAAAGAAATAATAAAAAAAACAGGAAATAATCCCAAACTGATCTTGTTAAATATTCCCATACCCTATAATATGATTTCGGATAACGTAATAAATCTGATTTTCTTTTAAACAAAACCTTAATTTCTTGTATCCAGGCCCCACGAAAGTTTGTTTCTTAATGTTTGAAGGAAATTATTTTCATTTAACCGAACGAGGCTGATAGTAAAGGATTCACGCCTGACTGCTATCTGAACATTTTTATCAACAATTTCTTTCCTCGAATCAAGGGCGCAGATAAATTGATCAGACCTGCCTTCCACCTCAAAGGAAATAATATTATTATCAGGTACAACAATCGGCCTGACATTCAGGTTATGCGGCGCCACAGGTGTAATTACAAAACTGGAAGAATCAGGAAACACAATAGGCCCGCCACAACTTAAAGAATATCCTGTTGACCCTGTAGGCGTGGAAACAATCAATCCATCAGACCAATAGGTATTGAGAAATTCACCATTAAGATAAGTATGTATCTTAATCATAGGTGATGTATCTGTCTTATGAATAGCAAACTCATTGAGTGCATAAGGCACTTTGCCAAATAAAGGTTTATTGGAATCAAGGTGTATCAATGATCTTTTATCAACCACAAACGTACGGTTCACCAGGGCTGACACTGCTGTTTTAAAATCTTCTTTACCAATACTTGCCAGAAAACCAAGCCTGCCGAAATTAATGCCCAGAACAGGTATGTTTTTATCACGAACAAGTGAAAGCGTATCCAGCAAAGTTCCGTCGCCTCCAAGACTAATAATAAATTCGATCGAACCATTCAAATCATTTGACTCTTTAAAACTGGTCAAATCTGAAGGCAGTGAAAATTCTGAGCGGATCTTTTCTAGAAAAGGATAATAAATTACCGGTTGTATATGCTGGCTGATCAACTCATCAAACAATAATTGTATCTGTGTCCGCTGATCATAATCGATCACCCTGCTGTATATAGCAATTTTCATGCTTTATGAATATTTTTTGAACCATGTATGAAGTTGACCGTCCAATTTTTTGCTGATGTTCCTGTATAATTTCACAGGATTTGTTCTGTCAAAAATCATTATGGATGTGTAAAAATAAACCGTTTTGTCCTAATTGATTAAAACTGTACTCGATGCGGAAAATAAAATCATAAGCAGTAACTATATCTATTCCGAAACCTTCTGTGTAAAGAAATTTTTTGGAAAGGCTGTTGGAAAGGTCTGTAGTTTTATTGTAAATATATCCCATATCTGAATATGTTTTTGCCATTACGCGAAACGGCATCTCATAAAGACCAAGAAAAGGTATTTTAATGGGAAGGCTAAAACTGGTAATTTCTCTTAAAAAAGTGTTACGCATGGCAAATCCTGCCACTCCATCTATGACATATTTTTCCAATCCCCGCAAATAAAAATTTCCATACCCAAAAAGCTGCTGGGTGTAAAAAGGCTGATCAAATGGCAATTTTACGGTAGCCATGTTTTGTGTACTGAAATAGGTTTTATGGGCAAGCTGTGCGCTTTCGATACTTTGCAGGTTCAGTTGCCAGAGGTTCATATCAGCGTTAATTCCTTTCTTCAAGATTACGGCACTTGCAGCAACACCTTTCAAAGGGTATGCGATGTAATCAACATTGGTATAATCCATCTGATAAGAAAGTTCGGGATAAAAAACCTGCTTTTTATTATTATTCAGGTAATGCGGATTAAAATACCTGACGGCCGTATCTATTTTAAGCTGGTCAAAATTCAATCTTATTGTATGTCTCGTTGTCAATGCCGGACGGTAATAATACCTCAGTGAAAGCCTGAATTCTTCACTTAAATATTTACCTGCAAAACCTAAAGTATCAGCGTTGATAAAATACTGCTGATTATTTTTAGTCATTGCATCAAACTCCTTGTTGGCTATGTAAATAATGGTAAAACCAAACCCATTTTTCAAAGAGGCATCAGCATAAGGCTGGTCGTACGCAATTTCTGCCTGGCGGGAGTAGCCGGTAATTAACCATAACACCATATTATCATTTCTTCCGGAAAAATTATTCTGGGTGTATTTCAATCCATAATTAACACGGTTTAAGCTGTAATTGTGTTCCTGCCACACAGTCAGGTTCCTGTCTACCGGGTGAAAATAAGGAACCGGAATAATATACCATCTTTCAATAACATCAATCTGGACATCCACTATATAGCCTCTGAAACCTTTCAACGAAACAATCACATTTGTAAATAATAAAGTATTGATAAGCCTGTCATGGCCCAATTCAAAAGCCTTTACCAGTTCAGGAAGAGAAATGGTATCTCCTTTTTTGAAAGTGAGTTCACGAAGGATAATGTAAGTCTTGGTTTTTTTATTTCCATTGATATAAATATTCCCGATAATAAACGGGTTTTGATGATTTACAGAAGATAATTGTAAAGGATCATTATGTTTAAATACAGTGTTTATTCCTGTTGCAGTATTATGGAAAAGAATTTGGGCCTGTACATCAAAAAAAAGAGTTGTTCCGAAAATTATAAGGCAATAATATTTCCATCGATTTATCATTATGGCCACAAATCTAATTTGCTGATGTATTGTTTTTTATTAAAAATAACGAAGGTTCAAATCAAATATTGAGATAATTCATGAGGTGGTCATAATTGCTCTTCAGGTCATTCTCATATAATTCTTCGCCGAAGGAGTATTTTACGTGATAATCATAACGCTGAAAAGTTGCGATAATATCCGCTATTTCAAATTTGTTGATTTTAATGGTGACATAAAAAAATTTGGATTGCGGGTCATTATAGGTATTCAATTGGGTGATTTGTGCATCATTGGTTTCAATTAGCTTACTTAATTCTGAAAATGAAAAATTAATTTGCTCCATTTCAAGCACGATAATACCTCCGGGTTCATTTATACCGGTAAGTTTTCCCAGCTGTTGCAACAGGTCAATAGCTGAAATAGATCCGAGGTATTCGTTTTCCTTATCTGTAACAGGTATTATTGTGAGGTTGAATTCGTTCATTTTCTGCACCGCTTCAATAAAGTGTGCATTTGCATGTACTGCAATTTTAGAAAAAAGATTTTCGAGTTGTGAAAGTGTGGCATCTTCATCCACCACATTCAGCAAATCATTTTCGCTGACAAGACCGATCAGCCTGTCTTCTGCAACAACCGCCAGATTGGTTACATGAAAATCCGACATCAGGTCAAGCGCCTGGTAAACCGGGTCATTAAGGCTCAATGAAGGTATAGACGCTGATATGATTTCTTTATTCAGCACAAATAAGATTTTTATAATAAATACGATCCCTAACCAGCCACGGTTGCGGGTTGATTGAGTTTGGTAAGAAATTTATGCAAAATTTCATTGAACTCTCCTTCTACTTCCATCATCGGTGCATGCCCGCATTTATCAATAAAGTGAAGTTCACTATTCGGTATCAATCGATGAAACTCGCGGCCAACAAATGGAGGTGTAATGGTGTCATTATTCCCCCAAATTAATAATGTCGGTTGTTTTATCTGATTGAGTTCTTCCCCTAAATTATTTCTGATAGCGCTTTTTGCAAGTGCAATTATTTTGATGGCTTTAATCCGGTTATTAACTATTTCATATACTTCATCCACCAACTCTTTTGTAGCAGTTTTTGGGTCGTAAAATGTAAGTTCAGTCTTCTTTTTTATGTATTCGTAATCACCCCGTTTGGGATAAGTATCGCCCATCCCGTTTTCAAATAATCCTGAACTGCCGGTAAGTATGATTGATTTTAGTCTTTCCGGGTGTTTTAAAGCATGCACAAGCGCCACGTGCCCACCGAGGGAGTTACCCAGAAGATGGATATTATGATAATTCCTTTTTTCTATAAACTTGTGAACAAACTTCTCAAGTCCGCCAACAGTTGTATGAAGAATGTCGAGATCAAACAAGGGCAACATGGGCACCACCACTTTATTATGGTGCCGGAAATATTCAATCAATCCCATGAAGTTGCTGAGCGCTCCAAACAACCCGTGTAACAGCATAAGGGGTTCGCCTTCGCCTTCCTCAATGAATCTGAATTTGTCCTGTTGTTTGATTTCGTATTGTATCATTAAAAATTCCTTGCGTTATTCAATCGCTAAAATAAACGTTTTATGTCAAATACCATTTCTCAGAAAACAAATTTACAATAACTAAACATGATAATGGTTTTATACTGCGTTAGTATGATAAAGTGTTTATAACCGAGCGCAATTAAGCATTTGAACAGATTCAAAAGGTTTTGAATTATGCTAACCTGTCAAAAAAATTTTCAAGTTCAATAAACATGTTTTCAAACACAGGGGTTATTTTACCTATGGTATTAATTGCAAACGGGCCCCATGGTTCAATAAATGAGTAAGTAACAGAAGACGAAATGATATATTGAGAGATGATATGAAGACGTGTTGCATAAAATAACAACACGCTGTATAAAATGGTGTAAATACATATGTACAAAATGGCTCCTGCCAATTTATCCACCCAACCGAGCAAAACAAAATCTATCGCTTCTTTAATCAGGTTTGCAGCCCACCGAACCACAAGAGCCGCTATTATGAAAACAAGTACAAATGCAAGCACAGGAAGCCATTTGGAAGAAATATGAATAGCTCCTTTCATACTTAAAGCAACAACTGTGGAAAGCTTAACAGCCGCTGCTATTCCGGTTAAAAGCGCAAGCACCGAAAATACAGCAACAATTAATCCCTTCCGCATTCCTTTAAAAAGGGCAAGTATTAATAATATCAGGAATAAAACATCAATCAGCACCTGGAATTTTTTTTGCTGAATAGCTTTTAAAGATTGCCCGGAACAGAAATTATTTCTGCAATAATTCCTTTACCATAGCACTGATCATCTTACCTTCAGCCTGTCCGGCAAGTTGTTTGCTGGCAACACCCATTACTTTCCCCATATCGGCTGGCGATGCTGCCCCTGTTGCAATAATAATCTTTTCAATAATTGGCTTCAGCTCTTCGGGCCCAAGCTGTTTGGGTAAAAATTTTTCAATTACAGTAATTTCCTCTTTTTCTTTTGCTGCAAGGTCGGCACGATTCTGTTTTTCATAAATCTCCAATGAATCTTTGCGTTGTTTGATTAGTTTTTGCAAAAGCTTGACTTCGTCTGATTCTGTCAATTCACCATTTGCACCTTCTGCTGTTTTGGCAAGAATAATTGCCGCTTTGATCGCCCGGAGGCTTCTTAATCCTGCTTCATCTTTGGCGAGCATGGCTGCCTTAAGGTCTGTCATTATTTTTTGCTCTAAACTCATAAGAAAAAATTTATGCTTTATTTTCTTTTAATTGTTGTTGTCTGAATTTATTATAAAAATTTTTTGCAAAATCTTTGATTTCATTGACAAGCTCTGTTTGTTGGGTAGCTCGTTGGTAGGTTTCTGCCATCGTCATGAAAGACTGATAAAAAAAATCAGCCATTTCATCTACCATCATATCTTTTGTCCATAAATCAATTCTCATGGCTGATTTATCAGCACCGTCCCAAAATGCCAGCATCAATGCCTTTGCCGTTTGCATTTTATCGGCAGTACTATCCGTAGCATTCCATAAAATCTGGTCAGGCACTTTGTTTTCATCCAGCAACACATCAATATTAATAGACGATTTTTTCATAATTGATTTATAAGCCTGCGAAGTTACACGGAAATTATTTTATACGTTTTCAGCTACCTGAAGTATTACTTCGTACAAGTCATTAATCGCTTTTTCTTTAGTAAATAGTAAAGATTGCCGTTTACCATTTTCAATAAGTTTTGAACGCCGCTTCTCATCGTTATATAACAATATTAATTGGTTTGCCAAAGATTCAGTATTGCCCAGATCAATATATAACCCTGCTCCTGCCGTTATTTCGTACAATCTGCTACTTTCAGGTATTACCACGGGTACTTCTGCTTGAAATGCATGAAGAATACTGGCCCCTGATTCTGTTTTATCGGGCAATATCAAAGCATATGATGCAGGAATCAATTGCATTAATTCATTTTCAGACGGATTATAATATACATGCACATCCGAACGGTATTTGAAACTTTCCAGTTTTTCAGCAAAATAAATAGCATTTCTCAACCCTTGCCCGGCAATAACAAACTGCATATTTGATTGCAGCCTTTTTTTAAACTGTGAAAATGCTTTTAGTAAATCAACCAGATTATCGCTTTGTTCGCCCACCACTGCCAGAAAGTATTCCAGGCCTGCTGCAAATTTCGTTTTTGTGCTTTCTTTTTCAGCCCAGGAAAATGGCTTTATACCGGCTTCGGGAAATGGTTTGATCACCGTCACTTTCTTTGATTCTGTACTGTTTTGCCGTATAATTTCCATTTTATCGCTATCAGAAACAGTAAAAATTCCGATTGAATCCCTCGTTGTTTTTTTTATTCTTTTTTTATACAAATTATAGTAACCTTCAGTTTTATCTCGAAGTCCGGTTATCCAAACGCATTGCGGAATATTTGCTGAAGAAATAATGCCCCCGGTTGTGATCAATAAATTCGCTTTATTTTTTTTTAAGAGCAAAGGCAACTGATAATCGTACCATAATTTCCATCCTGCTTTATTTGCCCAAACTTTTTTAATGATTATATGTGCCGATGGTATCGCATTTATGAAGTGGTTGTCAACGTATCTGGAATCAACCACAAATTGCCACTCAATCTCAGCATTTTTCTGAATAATATAATGATGACAGGTAATAATAAAATTTGAGAATGAAGAATAAATACAATTATAGGCAAGTGGCTGACAGTCAACAATAATTCTCATAATTATGTAAAGTTAAGTTTAAAGAAATATCCTGAGTTCAAATCATCTTTTCTGAACTTTTACGTTATGTACATGCTGAATTATTCGAAGATTCGCCATGCCCATGTGGTTTTTACTGTTGTTATAACTAAAGTAAAACCGCTTTGTTAATGGTTCTGCGAATCAATAATTTAGTACCCGAATCCGTATTATCTCATTAAAACCAGTACCCATGAAAAATGTCTACTCTGTGCTCATTGCTTTATGTGCATGCCTGATGACATTTGCGCCAAAGCGCAGTTTTGCTCAATGCACTTGCTCAACCGGATTGCCTGCTACTCCAATATCCCAATCCATTACTATCGCCCCCATGGTAACCAGCTCACTCACTTTTAATTTTAATCAATTCGACCCTTCAATAGGCACTCTATCATGCGTAAGCCTCAAGGATACTATAACTATCATTACTACCTCCAGTGCAATAAATACGGGTCCTGACAGCACTGCTTTTCTATTTCAATTAACAGTACCCAGCAAAATAACTGCACCCGGAATAAGCATTAGTAAAGTATTCACCAAAACTTATGGATATGACACACTTGCACCACACGGCGTTCCCGGTTATACTATTAGTTACGGACCTGATACTTTAGCAAACAATACCAAAGGATCGGGTTCTACCGGAGGAAATGCATCGTATATCGGTTTGGGAACAGTAGGGGTTACTTTTGCAATTACAGGTGGTGGTTTGCAGGTACTCGATGGTGGTTTGAATGACACTACCTCAGTTGCCACAACCCTTGGAGGTACTTTAAACCTGACCTATTATTGGTGTCCTGCGAGTGCCCTGGCAAGTTTAATCACCAATTTTACAGCTGCAAAAAACGGTAATTACATTCAGTTAAAATGGCAATCGCAAAATGAACAAAAAAATATCAGCTATCAAATTGAGTATAGTATTGATGGGCATTCTTTTTTCCCTGCAGGCAGCATAACCTCTGATACTAACTCAGATGGAACAACTGCTGCTTACCAATACCAGTTCAGCATTCCTCAAAATGCAAGTGGAAAAATGTTCTTTCGGGTTAAACGTATAGATGCAGATGGCAATACAACCGTATTTTCGCCGGTTAAAGTGGTAAACATCAGTAACGATGCACAGCTGGTAAGTTACCATACTTACCCCAATCCTGTCAGAACATTTGCCATGATTGAATTTGACCAGGTATTGTCAGGAAATTTTACAGTGGATTTAGTAAACACTGCAGGACAGATTATTCAGCATAAGGCAGAAACACTTTCTGGTGTCAACCAGATCAGGCTTGATCTGACAAGTCGCCCGTCAACAGGATTGTATTACCTGCATATCAGCAATAAAACAAACAACCAGCAATACATATCAAAACTGATTATTGAATAGGCAGGTAAATAACAAAGCATATTTTAAAAAAGGCCTGTAAACAGGCCTTTTTTAATTAATAAAATTTTAATGTTCTTATAAAATCTTATGTTACATTGTCCGTTTTTAGAGTATTTCGTGTAGGTTTGTCTAACAATAATTTATTAACATTATAATGGAATATAATACCACCCGCAATCACCTAGTAATCCGTGAATATGGACGCCATATTCAGAAAATGATTGAGTATCTGTTGACCATTGAAGATCCTGAAAAACGTCAGAAGAATGCTTATGCTGTGATTGAACTGATGGGTTTTTTAAACCCTCATTTAAAGAATGTTGAAGATTTCCGCCATAAGTTATGGGATCATCTTTTTTTAATTTCTGATTTCAAATTAAAAGTTTCCTCGCCATATCCGATACCCACAAGAGAAACATTGAAATCGAAGCCTAAACCTTTGGGTTATCCAAAGCGTTATCCAAAGTTTTCGCACCTTGGAAAAAACCTGGAGTTGGTTATTGATAAAGCGTTGAAGGAAGAAAATCCTGACAAAAAAAATGGTTTTGCCAATGCAGTAGCTTATTACATGAAACTGGCATATAATAACTGGCATAAAGAAACAGTTCATGATGATGCCATACAAAGTGAACTGAATAACATAACAGGCGGACAATTGGAGTTTACGAATACACCATATGTAAAAAGTTTCCGGGCAAATGAAAACCGCGGTGGATATGGAGATTTCAGAAATAAACGCAATCAAAAATTTCAGCAGCGAAACAGCGGTAACCGTGATGGCAGGGGCAACGGAGGTCGCGATAATAAATTTAAAAAGAAAAGATTCTGATTAACACGGGCTTTAATAATTTAGTGGCGATGAGCTGTTGCTCATCGCTTTTTTGTTATCCATAAATTTTTTAACGTGAACTCATTTGAAGTAACAGGTGGAAAAAAGCTGGATGGAGAAATTATTCCGCAAGGTGCAAAAAATGAAGCCTTACAAATTATCAGTGCCGTTCTGTTAACCCCTGAAAAAGTTACTGTGACCAACATCCCTGATATACTTGATGTAAATCTGCTTATTGAGCTGTTGAGTGATATGAAGGTAAAAATCGATCGGCCAAACCGGCACACCTGCGTATTCCAGGCAGATGATGTTGACATTGATTATTTGCACAGTGAAACCTATAGAAAAAAAAGCGGAAGGCTCCGTGGCTCGGTAATGGTGGCAGGCCCTATGCTTGCCAGGTTCAGAAAAGCATTTATTGCAAAACCAGGTGGCGATAAAATCGGGAGAAGAAGATTAGATACTCACATAATAGGTTTTGAGAAATTGGGAGCTGAATTTAATTATCATGCAGATGATCATTTTTTTCATTTGGATGCGCCCAACTTACATGGTACTTATTTGTTGCTTGATGAACCTTCGGTAACGGGAACTGCAAACATTGTAATGGCTGCGGTGATGGCCAAAGGAATCACTACTATTTACAATGCTGCCTGCGAACCATATATTCAGCAGCTTTGCAAAATGCTGAACAGAATGGGTGCAAAAATCAGTGGTATCGGAAGTAATCTGCTGAGTATAGAAGGCGTCAGTTATCTTGGCGGAACTGAACACCGCATGCTGCCGGATATGATTGAAATTGGTTCATTCATCGGGCTAGCAGCAATGACACAAAGCGATATCATCATCAAAAACGTAAGTATCGAAAACCTGGGTATCATTCCTGAAAAATTCAAACAGCTTGGCATTCAAATGAATTTTATTGGAGATGATATACATATACCCGCACAGGATCTTTATGAGATCCAAACCTTCCTTGACGGATCAGTGCTTACAATTTACGATCATCCCTGGCCGGGTTTTACTCCTGATTTATTAAGTATTGTGCTGGTAGTTGCCACACAGGCAAAAGGAAGTGTACTCATCCATCAAAAAATGTTTGAAAGCCGGTTGTTCTTTGTTGACAAATTGATTGATATGGGTGCGCAAATCATTTTATGTGACCCTCATCGCGCAGCAGTTATCGGTTTGGCAAGAGAGCAAAAATTGCGTGGCATCACAATGAGTACACCGGACATCAGGGCCGGTGTAGCTTTGCTGATAGCCGCTTTGAGTGCTGAAGGAAAAAGTATCATTCAGAATATTGACCAGATTGACAGGGGTTACCAATATATTGATGAAAGATTAAGAAATTTAGGAGCACAGATAAAAAGAGTATAATACCGGTAAAAACCGTGAAGTTATTTTCTTTGATCCTCCACATCTTTAAATCGTTTTCGACTAATGAATCAGCTCATCATCATAACAGCACCTTCGGGCGCCGGCAAAACTTCCATCACGCATTACCTGCTTAAAGCATTTCCGCAGCTTGCCTTTTCCATTTCAGCAACAACCCGTTTGCAAAGGACTTATGAAAAAAACGGTGTGGATTATTATTTCATCGACGCTGAAGAATTCAGGAAAAAAATAAGACAGAACGAATTTGTAGAATGGGAAATGGTGTATGAAGGAACATATTACGGGACTTTGAAAAAAGAACTGCAAAGAATATGGGAGAATCATAAAATACCTGTTTTGGATATAGATGTGAAAGGAGCCATACATGTGCAGCAACAATTCCTGAAAAATTCATTGTCTATTTTTGTGGAACCGCCATCTATTGATGAACTGAAGGATAGGTTGCTCTCACGAGGAACTGAAACTGAGGAGAGCCTCAGGGACCGTGTTAACAAAGCTTCCTATGAAATATCATTCAAACAGCATTTTGATAAAATAATTGTCAATGACAACCTGGAAAAAGCCTGCACCGAGGCAGAGGAAATTATTAAAAAATTTATCCATTCCTAGTATTTCTTCCTGAAGCTGAAGCTATATAAAACTTCCGATTTTAAGATTAAATTTGTTCTACAATGATTAATATTTATACATTCATATGGATAGGTATTGCCTGGTTGATGCTTTTCTTCTTTGCAGGCATTGAAACGGCATTTGCAAATGCCAACAAATTATCCATTGAACTTAAAAAGAAACAAGGCCTTAAAAGTGGCATTATTTTGTCGCGCTTTATGGAATACCCGGCACAATTTGTTGGAACTACCATTATGGGCTTTAATATTTTCCTGGTTCTTTTTGGGCTGATGGTTGGTGAAACGCTTCTACCCTTCTGGAACTGGCTTATTACCAAAATCCACATTCCAAGCGGTTATGTAAATGCCATTCACCTATTAGTCGAAACTTTTCTTTCTTCACTTTTCATCATTTTGTTTGGCAGCGTTTTGCCAAAAGCATTATTCAGGGCTAAAAGCGACAAATTGCTGAGTTCTTTTTCAATTATCTCCAATTTCTTTTTTGATTTTTTTAATCCGGTTGTTTCTTTTTTTGTTTCGATTTCAAAATGGATATTGAAATATCTGTTTAATGTGCGCATCGAGGAAAATACAGGGATTTTTTCCAGTTCAAGTGTTGAACATTTTTACCAACAAACCGGCGAGGCCGATGAAGAAAACAAAGAATTGAATACCGAATTATTCGAAGCTGCATTATCATTACCTAAAGTAAAAGTAAGGGAATGTTTTGTTCCCAGGAAAGAAATTGAAGGTATCGACGTTAATGCATCTGTTGAAGATGCAAGAAAAAAGTTTATTGCTACAAAGCTTAGCAAGTTGGTTGTGTATGATGGGAACCTTGATCATGTAGCAGGTTATATTCACCAGCTAGATTTATTTAAAAGCCCCGAATCAATAAAATCGATTTTATTACCTATCCCTGCTGTTCCTGAAAGTATGGGAGCAACAGATCTTATCAGTAAACTCAGCAAGGAAAGAAAAAGCATTGCCTGGGTAGTTGATGAATTCGGCGGTACTGCAGGCATTGTAACTATGGAAGACCTGCTGGAAGAAATTTTCGGTGAAATAAAAGATGAATACGATACCGAAGAATTTGAAGAAAAGAAACTGTCAGATATTGAATTCATTTTTTCCGGGCGCCTCGAACTTGATTACCTGAATGAAAAATACGAACTGGATTTCCCTGTTGAGGAATCTGAAACATTATCTGGTTACATTATTAACCAGCACGAAGCAATCCCCAAACAAAAAGAGCGTATCATTATTGGCGATTATGAATTTGAGATCCTTGCCGTAAGCGATACCAGGATCGAAATGGTCAGGATAAAAATCCTGAAATAGGTTTCACTGCTTTGTTAATCCGTGGTTAAACACTGGCTATTTTTTCTCCATCTTTTGATTTTTATCCAATTTAGTCTTGCAATATAAAAAATCGTATTTACCCTGAAAGATGTCCGTTTCAAAGTCTTTTTAAGGTAATTTTTTTTCATAGGTCAGTTAGGAGTAACAATGCACCCCGCCCGGGGTGCTTGTTTTTTTAATATGAGATTGATGAATGGGAGACATTAATACCCGTTCCAATAAATATCATTCCTGAACAGGTTGATTTTTAAATGAATGTTGGTGAAAATCCATTGCCCTGCCTGTACAATTATGTTCTTTACATCAATTAACTTTATCGCCTAACTTTAATGCTATGTACTCCTCTTTCGACCTTACTAAGCCAATTGCAATTGGCAGTGACCATGCAGGTTATGACTATAAAAAAGAATTGGCACAATGGTTAACAACAAAAGGTTTTCAAATTAAAGACTTTGGTGTGGATGAAAATAAATCTGCAGATTATCCCGATTATGCACATCCAGTTGCCAATAGCGTAGAAAATGGGGAAACAGGTTTCGGCATCTTGTTATGCGGCTCTGCCAATGGTGTTTGTATGACAGCTAATAAACACCAGCACATACGTGCCGCATTATGCTGGGAAAACGAAATAGCGAAACTGGTAAGGCAACATAATAATGCCAATATTATCTGCCTGCCGGCACGCTTTATTTCACTTGAATTGGCAAAAAACCTGATTGAAATTTTTATCAGCACCGAATTCGAAGGCGGCAGGCACGAAAGAAGGGTAGAAAAAATGATGTGCGTCTGAATCAAGCCTCAATGCGGTTATTCCAGGCAACTACTCCTTTTGGAAAAAATGTCCATATTCATGCTTCATGCTTTTCTTTAATTTCCATCTTCATTTTACAGCGTTCGATATCCTGCTTGAAATCTTTTATTTTATCGTCGCTTTGGCTGGCAAGTATTGCTTTTTCAAAATAACGGATGGCTTTATCATATTCAAACTTCTGCTCCTCCATTAATGCATAGCGCCCGTATACCCATGATTTATCGATTGTGCGTACTTTCAGGCATCTCTCCAAATGCCTCTTCAGTTCTTCCATCCTTTCCATGTCCATTAACAATGCAGCGATATGAAAATATGAATGGGGGTAAAGCGGGTCACACTTTATCGCAGTCAAAAAATGATTTTCGGCCTTGGCGTAATCATCAAATTGCGTTTTATACAGCCATCCCATTGAATTATGCGCAGGTGCACTGTCAGGTTCTTCGTATAAAATGCTTTCGTATTTTTTGAATGCTTCTGCGTAATTGTTATTCTTTATGTCTGCTTCAGCCTCAAGGTAAAGCTCTTCAGAATTTGCGTTCATAATAAAATTTTTATTGTCCCAATATCCATGCAAAAATCAACGGAGCTACAATTGTAGCATCACTTTCTACAATAAATTTTGGCGTACTGATATCCAGTTTCCCCCAGGTTATCTTTTCATTCGGTACAGCTCCGGAATAGGAACCATATGATGTAGTAGAATCTGATATCTGGCAGAAATAACTCCAGAAAGGAACATCATGCCACCCCAGGTCCTGATACATCATTGGCACCACGCAAATCGGAAAATCACCTGCAATGCCTCCGCCAATCTGGAAAAAACCAACCCCTTTCCCTGATGAATTTTCCTTGTACCAATCACTTAACCATACCATATATTCAATACCACTCTTCATGGTACTTGCTTTCAGCTCATTTTTTATTACATAGGATGCAAAAATATTTCCCATCGTACTGTCTTCCCAACCGGGAACTATAATAGGTATATTTTTCTTTGCAGCAGCAAGCATCCAGCTGTTTTTATAATCAATTTCATAATATTGTTCCAGCACACCGCTTAGCAGCATTTTGTACATATATTCATGCGGAAAAAAGCGTTCCCCGCTTGCATCCGCATCTTTCCATATTTTGAAAATATGTTTTTGAATTCTCCTGAATGCTTCTTCCTCCGGAATACAGGTATCAGTTACCCTGTTGTAATGATTCTCTAATAAATCCCATTCTTCCTGCGGGCTTAAATCGCGATAATTCGGCACTCTTTTATAGTGACTATGTGCAACGAGATTCATGATATCTTCTTCAAGATTTGCCCCCGTACAGCTGATAATAGAAACTTTATCCTGCCTGATCATTTCAGCAAGGCTGATGCCTAATTCTGCAGTACTCATCGCACCTGCGAGCGTTATCATCATCTTGCCACCCGCTGCCAGATGAGCTTCATAAGCTTTTGCCGCATCCATTAATGCAGCAGCATTAAAATGCCTGTAGTGGTGTTCTATGAATTGGGAAATTGGTCCTTTGCTCATAATTAAATTTTATGTCGGACTGCAAAAATAATTTTTTTCAACCATTTTAAAGTTTATGAATAAATGAAGTGTACAAAAAATAATATTATAGAATGTCATAAAGCTGCCAAAAATTAAATTACAGGCAATAAAAGGCCCCGCCTGGTGCGGGGCCTTTGAAACCATAACTCACATGAAAACTTAATTGCTATTTTTCTTTGTTTTTTTATAAACTGACCATTCGCCTGATCCATTTGATTTAAGTACTAAAGTTTCTTCTGCGGTTTCCAAAGAAACGTAATAGGAACTCTGCCCGTCTGCAGCCATTTCAAACAGGTCTGAAATCCAGTAATTTTCATAATTTTTTTTCAGGCTGGTCAATAAATTAATAGGAAGTTTATCGGAAAGAATATTTCTTACCACGCCTATCAATTCTCCATTGTTGTTGTAATAGGCAAACATTACCTGGCTGTCGAGGGTAAATGTAGCTTTTAGAAAACTGGCTTCCTTCTGCCATTGCACATGTTTTGCAGTGGAGAAATCTTTATAAAAAGATGAGGTGACTTCATTGCTGATTCCATCTTTTCTATCAGCAAAAGCGCTGGTGATTCCAATAGTGAGCATTATTGCAGTTGCAAAAATTGTCTTTTTCATTTTTGTTAGTTTATAATGTTTTCAATGTTTTTTGTTTGTTACTTAATAAGACGCCGTTTCTTTTTTAATGTTGCAGCCTGTTCAAATTTTTTTAAAGAACCATTCGTTGAATTGTTTGACGCTGCAAAAATATTTATGTTACACATCGGCACAAGCAAATATTGATTAATGGGAAATTATGTTAACCGTTGGCAAATAAAAATCGCAAAACATGAATGATACGCCAACCTATAATCGCCAAAACTCTCTACTGTAAAGCTTTTCATCAATTCGTTAAATACTTATTAACACCAGGTTAAGTAATTCATAAAATAAAGTACTGGCTTTGGACTACCGCAAATAACTTTACAAAATGAACTACCTGGCCCATGCATACTTGTCTTTTGGTCATCCGGAAATATTGTTAGGAAATATGATCAGTGATTTTGTAAAAG
Organism: Puia sp.; assembly: GCA_035541355.1. Taxonomy (GTDB): domain Bacteria; phylum Bacteroidota; class Bacteroidia; order Chitinophagales; family Chitinophagaceae; genus Puia. The sequence goes on from DATKNN010000014.1 coordinate 60,883, forward strand.
GCAAAAAAAAATTCGATTACCCTCTTTTAGTGCAAAACGGCATTACACTGCACAGGGCAATTGATGATTTTACAGACAATCATGAATCCACTAAAAAAGCGAAATCCTATTTTAAACCTTTTTACGGATTATATGCAGGCGCTTTTATTGATATTGTTTACGATTACTTTTTGGCAAACGATGAAAAAGAATTTTCACCTGGGAATTTGCTTGGATTTTCAACAACTACTTATCAGCAATTAGAAATGCAACGAATTCTATTTCCTGAAAAATTTGCTGCAGTGTTTTATTATATGCAATTGCATAACTGGTTATACAATTATCAGTTCAAAGAAGGAATCATAAAAAGTTTTGGCGGATTGGTTCACCGGGCATTATATATTGAAGATTCATCAGTCGCCAATATTATTTTTGAAAATAATTTTGATGCCTTAAAAAATTGTTATGCTGATTTTTTCCCCGCACTCAAACAATTTTCTTTCGAAAGATTTAAGCAGCTCCCGGGTTTTAATGAATAAAATTTTTTCGTAATAAAGGAATAAGGATATTTACAACATGTGTGGTATAGCAGGTATCATATCAATTAATCCCAATAATATCACCGAAAGCAGGTTAAAAAAAATGACCGGTGCTTTAGCGCATCGCGGGCCAGATGGAGAAGGTTTTTGGAAAAACGCATCGGCAAATATTGGACTGGGACACAGGAGGCTCGCCATTATTGACCTGGGCAATAATGCATCGCAGCCCATGCATTATCTTGACCGGTATACGATTATACATAACGGAGAAATCTACAATTATATCGAGTTAAAGCAGGAGATGTTGAAGAAGGGCTATCAATTCAAAACAAGTTCGGATACTGAAGTCATTTTAGCTACGTATGACTTTTACAAAGAAGAATGTGTCATGCATTTCGACGGCATGTTTGCATTCGCCATTTGGGATGAAAAAGAACAAATGCTTTTTTGTGCTCGTGACCGCTTCGGTGAAAAGCCTTTTTACTATTCATTTGATCAAGACCGGTTTTTGTTTGCCTCTGAAGCAAAAGGGTTATGGGCTGCAGGAGTTGAAAAGAAAATAAACAATCCGCTTTTATTGAATTATCTTGCCCTCGGTTATGCACAAACTCCTGTTGACAAAACAATTACATTTTACCAGGAAATATTTTCCCTCCCCCCCTCACACTATCTCACATTAAAATTTTTGGGATTTACTTTTGATATTCACTGCTATTGGGACTGTGATAAAGAGAAACAAATAAGCATATCGGAAAATGAAGCTATTGAAAAATTGCAGGAGTTATTTTTAATGTCTGTTAAGAAGAGGCTCAGAAGCGATGTTGCCATCGGCACATCTTTAAGTGGTGGAATTGATAGTTCATCTGTTGTTGTTTCAGCCAGGGAATTAAGGGAAGGAAGCTTTAGTCAAAAAACGTTTTCAGCCATATTCCCCGGATTTGAAAAAGACGAATCTTCTTTCATCAACATCATGAACAAAAAGCTTCATCTTGAAAATTACGCAACAACCCCTACTGCTGATGATCTGGTTTATAATTTTGAAAAAATCTGTTACCACCAGGAAATGCCTTTCTCTTCTTCCAGTGTTTTTGCCCAATACAAAGTATCTGAGCTGGCACAAAAAAATAACATAAAAGTTTTGCTCGACGGACAAGGTGCAGATGAAATATTCGGGGGCTACACAAAATATATACACTGGTATTTACAGGAATTAATAAAATCCAAACCCGCTGCCGGGTTCAGGGAATTGATCCTATTTAAAAAAAATAAAACAGATTTTACCTGGAACAGGAGAAATTATCTGGCAGCAATATTTCCTGCACAAACAGCCATCCAACTGGAAAAAAATGAAGTAAAAAAAATATTGAAAAACAAGGATATTACTGAAAGTTTTAAGCACCAATTTTTGGACAGGCCCTCCATTTATAAACCTATCGTTACAAAATTGAACGATATGCTTTATTTCAATACTTTTCAAATGGGTTTGGAAGAGTTGTTGGTATACGCTGACAGAAATTCAATGGCCCATGGCATAGAAACCCGGTTGCCTTTTTTAAGTCACGAACTTGTTGAGTTTGTTTTTTCACTTCCTGCAGCATTCAAGATACATAACGGTTTCACTAAATATATTCTCAGAAAAACCTTTGAAAATAAGTTGCCCGGAGAAATTATTTGGCGGAGTGAAAAAATTGGCTTTGAAACTCCTCAAAAATTGTGGATGCAAAACCCACAGTTGCAGGATTATATTCATGAAGCAAAAAAAATGCTTGTAGAAAATAAAATTTTACAAAAACATGTATTAAACAAAAAAAGTCAGCCGCTTGATGCGTATGCGGCTGACAACTTTGACTGGCGATACCTGGTAGCATCCCGATGTATAAAATAACGTAATAACCTCAGCTATGCCTTATTAAATTTATCTACGACACTGAGCTCTCCGTTTTCATCAGATCTTATTATTGTCCAGCTTTTATCGTCTTTTAACTGAATAAAGTAATTGGTTTTACTATCTTCATTTACTTCGGTTACATTATCGATTGTTTTAGAGGGATAGGTTTTTTTTATTTTACAAAGAACGTTTAGGGGCAACCGTTGTTCTTTGTAGTAACGAATGGAATTAATCATATTACCATTCATGTCATAATTAGCTTTTACCAGAACATCATTATGATTAAAGCTTACAAAATAGTGGTCTTTGTATTCTGTCCACCTGACATTTGTAGCTTTTGCAAAAACCGAATTAAAGGCCTGCAACACTTTTTTATTGATATCTGCTTTTGCAGAAAAAGCCGTTAAAGATAAAAGTCCTGCAAAACATGCTGCTGTTATAAGAGTCTTTTTCATGGTTAACTATTTGTTTGGATGATTAATTAAAATTGACGATGTGAAAGTAGCACCATGAAAAACTGAAGTCAAGAACATCTTTACCGCTGGTAAAAAATTATCTTTTATCCGAAAACAAGGTATTGACAAAATATACGATAATATTCGTATTTTATTATTGAAAGCTTCTGCAGGTAAGCATTTTGCTTTTGTTGCATGTTATTTTTTTAAGGCGGTTAAGCTTTTGTTAAACTGGAATGACGGAATTAACAAATCAGGAAAAACCGGCTGCTGATGCTTTTACCATGATCTTCCAGCAAATAAAATTTAGTACAAATTTCTTGTTTGGGTATAGCTGAATAATTCCTCAACTTTGCCACCTATAAATTTATAAAATGAAACTTGCTACCAAACTGATACATGCAGGAATGGAACCCGATCCATCAACCGGAGCCATTATGGTTCCCATTTATCAAACTTCGACCTATGTGCAGGAAGCACCTGGAAATAATAAAGGCTATGAATATGCACGCTCACAAAATCCGACACGAAAAGCACTGGAAGATGCTTTGGCAATAATTGAAAATGGAAAATATGCTTTATGCTTTAGTAGCGGCGTTGCAGCAAGCGATGCCGTTATTAAACTATTGCAGCCGGGTGACGAAGTAGTTGCCGGTAATGATTTGTATGGTGGTACATACAGGTTGTTTACTAAAGTGTTTGAAAAGTTTGGGATTAAATTTCATTTTGTTGAGATGAAAGATGCAGATAGCGTCCGGACATATATCAATAACCGTACAAAATTAATTTGGATAGAGACCCCCACAAACCCTTTAATAAACATTGTAGACATTGAATCCATTGCTTCATTTGCAAAACAAAAGAATATACTCACCTGTGTTGATAATACTTTTGCATCGCCATACTTGCAGAACCCCTTAGACCTGGGAGCTGACATTGTTCTCCATTCTGCTACCAAATACCTGGGTGGGCATAGTGATGTCATTCATGGCTGCCTGGTTGTGAATGATAAAGATCTAAGGGAGAAATTATATTTTATTCAAAAAAGTTGCGGTGCAGTTCCGGGACCACAAGACTGTTTCTTGATATTACGTGGGTTGAAAACTCTGCATGTACGTATGGAAAGGCATTGCCTGAACGGAGAAAGAGTTGCTGAATTCTTACGTAACCATCCGAAAGTGGCTAAAGTATATTGGTGCGGTTTTAAAGATCACCCGGGATATTTGACTGCTAAAAAGCAAATGCGTGGTTTTGGTGGTATGATGAGTTTTGAATTGAAAAACGAAAGTGTTGATGAAGCCAAAAGGGTACTGTCATCTACCAAACTTTTTTCTTTAGCTGAAAGCCTGGGTGGTGTGGAATCGCTTATTAACCACCCGGCAACTATGACACATGCATCAATACCCAAGGAAGAAAGAATGAAAAACGGGTTGAGCGATTCTTTGATACGCCTAAGCGTAGGAATTGAAGATGTTGATGATTTGATAGAAGACCTGAAACAAGCCATTGGTTAAGTTTGTTTGAAGCAGATGATGAATACAAAAAAGTTAAAAGAATTTTTAGATAAAAAGGTTGATGAATACAATCAACCTTTTTTTATTCAGGACGATCCCATTTCCGTTGCACATAAATTCACCAGGAAACAGGATATCGAAATCGCCGCCTTTTTTGCTTCCATATTTGCCTGGGGCAACCGGACTACCATTATCAATAAGGCTAATGAATTAATGAACCTGATGGATAATGCACCGCATGATTTTTGCATTCATCATAAAAAAAAAGATTTAAAAAAATTCCTGAATTTCAAACACCGTACTTTTAATTCCACCGACCTTCTGTATTTTATTGAATTCTTAAAAAATCATTATTCAAAAAATAATTCTCTCGAAACCGCTTTTACGCTATGGATGAATAAAAATGATGAAACAACCGAAAATGGCTTAAATGGCTTTCATCATTATTTTTTTTCATTGGAAGATGCCCCTGCAAGAACTAAAAAGCATATTGCATCTCCGCAAAAAAAATCATCCTGCAAAAGACTGAATATGTTCTTGAGATGGATGGCAAGGAAAGACAATAAAGGTGTCGATTTTGGTATCTGGAAAAACATTTCCCCGGCACAACTGGTTTGCCCTATCGATTTGCATGTGGCAAGAGTGGCTAAACGTTTTGGTTTTCTGGATCGGAGCTTTGCTGATTGGCAAGCTGCTTTGCAACTCACTTCGCATCTTCGTAAATTGGATAAAAATGATCCGGCGAAGTACGACTTTGCATTATTTGCACTTGGAGTAGTTGAGCATTATTAAACCAAAATACAAAGAAGGATTCTTATAAATTATCTTAAACAATGAATAACGAAGAATTATTAATAGCTGACTTAAAACAGGATTTACAAATTGAAATCAGTGAAAAAATTTCATTGTCAGAACTGAAACAAAAACTGGCAGTTCACATTAATAACCTTATTAATCATGATTTTGAAAAATTGGTTGGCCTGCTTTACCGGATTGATATTAACGAAAGCAAATTGAAAAACCTTTTGCAGCAATATAAAAACAAGGATGCGGGTATTCTGATTGCAGGAATGATTATTGAACGGCAATTACAGAAAATTAAAACGAGAAAAGAATTTTCGCAGAAAAAAGAGCAAAATGATGAGGAGAGATGGTAAACAATACCCAATAGCGGTAATGCTGATGAACGAAAAACTCCGCAAGGATGACGAATGGAATTAAAATGCCACCGGAATCAAAAAATCAATCCTGAATAAGTTCTTCCTTTCTTTTCCGGAACATCAGCTCCTGCACTTTTTGCTTGTCTTCCTTTTCTTTTTTAAGATCGAACATGGTACCAAAAACCCTATCCCAAAATGTAGTGCTGACGCCAAATCCCTGGTGGTCGTTTTTGTAATGATGAAGATGATGATTACGCCATAAAGGCTTTAACCATTTAAATGGAGGGTTCCAGGCATGAATGGCATAATGCATGCTGCCATATAACAGGTAACCAAGCACGAACCCGGGAAAAAACATAAATGTATTTTCACGCATAATGCCATACATCACTATAAAAACAACAGAAGCAATAATTATACTGGGTACGGGGGGCATAAACAAACGCTCCCTATCGCGGGGATACTCATGATGGTTACCATGCATAACATACACAATTTTTTTTGCACTTTTACTCTCAGCTACCAGGTGAAAAATAAACCGGTGCATAATGTACTCGAAAAAAGTCCAGAAAAAACCTCCGGCTAAAAATGTAAAGACGATCCGGGAAGCACTGAAACCCAGGCCTGTACCGCTATAATACAAACAATAAATTATAGCAGGAAGATATATTCCCCAAATCACCAAAGGATGAGTTTTGGTAAGCATTTCCAGGTAACTATTCTGGAATAGTTTGGCCTGCCCTTTATTATGAATTTTGTCAAATTTCATGTCCGTGTATAATCTGCAAAAATACGGATAACTAAGTTATTTACTGCATGGCAATTTGCCAAATATTGCCATATCATGACATGGCAAACTGACGAAAATCAGGCATTGATTTATTAATTAATTTTACCAGCATTAAAACATTATTATGAAACTTGTTTCTTACCTGCTTGAAGGGCATGATCAATTGGCAATATTAGTAGACGGCCTTTTATATGATATGGAAACAATTCATCCCGATCTTCCTAACAGTATTAACTTATTCCTGAATTACTGGGAAGATTTTTTTCCTGTTGCACAAGCAGGACAAATTGCGATTGAAGAAGGAAATATTTCAAGAGAAAGAGGAGTATCTGTTGATTTGGTGGAAGTTATTGCTCCCGTTCCATTCCCTTCATCATGCCGTGATGGTTATGCCTTTTATCAGCATGTAGCAACGGCAAGGCGTAACCGCGGGGCAAAAATGATTGCAGAGTTTGACCAATATCCGGTTTTTTATTTCACTAATCATCACAGTATTACCGGCCCCGGGGTTATAAAATGTATGCCTGATCATTTTGATAAACTGGATTTTGAACTGGAAGCAGCCGTCGTAATTGGTAAAAGTGGAAGAAACATACGTGCAGAAAATGCTGATGAATATATTGCGGGACTGATGATCATGAATGATTTTAGCGCAAGAAAATTACAGATGGAAGAGATGTTGTTGAACCTCGGGCCGGCAAAGGGAAAAGATTTTGCGACAGCAACAGGTCCATATTTGGTAACCCTTGATGAACTACAGCAGTATGAAACATCCTGCAAAGAAAACCATACAGGCAAAAACTGGAATTTGCGTATGCAGTGCCGGGTGAATGGAAACCTGGTGAGTGATGGAAACTTAAAAGAAATGGATTGGACATTTGCAGAAATCATTGAGCGGGCATCTTACGGCGTTGATTTATACCCCGGAGATATTATCGGCAGCGGAACTGTTGGGACAGGTTGTTTCCTGGAATTGAATGGGACCGGAAAACTGAAGAATCCTGACTACCAGGAGCAATGGTTGCAGGAAGGTGATATGGTAGAATTGGAAATTGAGGGGTTGGGAATTTTGAAAAGTGAAATTACCCGTGAAGAAGATGAATTCTCTATTCTTGAAAAAAAGAAAAATATCTGACTGAATCATGATTATTGATTTGCATAATATCGCTCTTCCGCTTCGTCAAAAATACCTGCAACACGCTATCGCCCCCAGGCCTATTTGTTTTGCAAGTACCATTGACAAAAATGGAAACATTAACCTCAGTCCATTCAGTTTTTTTAATTTATTCTCCACCAATCCTTCAATTGTTGTTTTTTCTCCATCGAGAAGAGGAAGAAATAATTCTGCGAAGCATACATTAGAGAATATTCTTGAAATTCCCGAAGTAGTAATCAATATGGTTGATTATGATATGGTGCAACAAACAAGCCTTGCAAGTGGCGAATACCCAAAAGGAATAAATGAATTCATGAAATCAGGTTTTACTGAAGAACATGCCACCATGGTTGAACCACCCATGGTAAAAGAAAGCAAAGTAAAAATGGAATGCAAAGTGATTGAAGTAAAACCACTTGGTGTTGAAGGTGGTGCAGGCAATCTGGTAATTGCAGAAGTTTTACGCATGCACATTGACGATAGCATACTTGATGAAAACAAAATGATCGACCAAAAAAAATTGCATCTTGTAGCCAGACTTGGTGGCAACTGGTATTGCAGGGTTGATGAAAACAGTCTTTTTGAAGTAGAAAAACCCAACACTCAAATGGGAATTGGTGTTGATGCTTTGCCTGCATCTGTAAGAAACAGCAACATATTAACCGGAAATAATCTTGGCCAGCTTGGAAATGTATACAGTATTCCTGATATAGACCCTTCGTTTTACGATGATAAATTGAAAAATATTTTCCAGTATTATTCCATTAACCCCGAAGAAATGGAAAAAGAAAGTCACCTATATGCCAAGGAATTGCTCGATAAAGGTAAAGTGAAAGAAGCCTGGCAGGTGCTTTTAGCGATCTCATAAACTGAACGAAGTTTTAAGAAAATAAACTGGTTTCTCTGAGAAATAACCATCAGCTTTTTTTTATAATTCATATTAAATAGTCAGCATGGATTGCTAATCCTTTAAATCTTAAAAATCCTCCCAAATCCCCGCTCAGATATTACCTTTGCACAAATTTTCCGGGGGAGGTTATTATGAGCACAAAACATTTATCAGAACAGGAAATTATTCGCAGGGACAAACTGGCTGAATTGCTGAAACATGGTATTGACCCTTATCCAGCAGCTTTGTATCCCGTTTCAACAACTGCTGCATATATTAAATCAAATTATAAAGGCGAAGAAAACAAAAATGATTTTCATGATGTTTGCCTCGCTGGCCGTGTTATGAGTATCCGCGATATGGGAAAAGCTTCATTTGCTGTAATCCAGGACAGCAGCGGAAAAATTCAGCTCTATATCAAACGCGAAGAAATCTGCAAGGGAGAAGATAAATCACTTTATGATAAAGTGTGGAAACATTTGACAGATATCGGCGACATTATCGGTGTAAAAGGGTATGTGTTTACTACCAAAACAGGAGAAATATCTGTTCATGTAAGCGAATTGACACTGCTCACAAAATCACTACGCCCTTTACCTATTGTTAAAGAAAAAGAAGGGGAAACTTTTGACGCAGTGACTGATCCTGAATTCAGGTACAGGCAACGTTATGCAGATTTGATTGTAAACCCGCAGGTAAAAGAAACTTTTATTAAGCGGACAAAAATGATTAATGCCATCCGTGAATTTTTGAATGAAAATGGTGCCTTGGAAGTAGAAACACCGGTGCTTCAAAGTATTCCAGGCGGCGCAACTGCGCGACCTTTCATTACACATCATAATGCGCTTGACGTTCCATTCTATTTGCGTATAGCTAACGAACTTTATCTGAAAAGATTAATTGTGGGAGGATTTGACTGGGTATATGAGTTCAGCCGAAATTTTCGCAATGAGGGAATGGACAGGACACATAACCCTGAATTCACCATCCTGGAATGGTACACTGCATACAAAGATTATTTCTGGATGATGGAAATAACCGAACAGTTGTTGGAAAAAGTTGCTGTTGCGCTGAATGGTTCAACAAAAATAACTGTTGGCGATAAAGAAATTGATTTCAAAGCGCCTTATAAAAGAATAGCGATACTGGATGCCATTAAAGAAAAAACCGGTATTGACATTAGTAACATGAATGAAGAAGAGTTGAGAAGTGTGTGCAGCAAATTGAGTATCCATACTAACAATACAATGGGTAAGGCTAAATTAATTGATGAAATTTTCGGCAACCAATGTGAGCCGTATTTTATTCAGCCCACTTTTATAACTGATTACCCCGTTGAAATGAGCCCGCTTACCAAAAAACATCGCAGCAAGCAAGGTTTGGTAGAGCGCTTTGAATTAATGATTAATGGAAAAGAGCTGGCAAATGCCTATAGCGAGTTAAATGATCCGATTGATCAGCGTGAACGATTTGAAGAGCAGGTTGAACTAATGAAACGCGGCGACGATGAAGCCATGTACATTGATTATGATTTTCTACGTGCCCTGGAATATGGCATGCCCCCAACTTCAGGAATCGGTATTGGAATTGACAGGCTTTGTATGCTGCTCACCAACCAGCCATCTATTCAGGATGTATTATTCTTTCCTCAAATGAGACCAGAGAAAGGAATGGAATAAAAGAACAGGGCACAAATGACAAAAAGATGCGGGAAATTTTCCCGCATCTTTTTGTTAAAGAAATAAATCTGTTACTAATTTTTGTTCAGGGTTCACAGCATATTTTGTGAAATCAGAGATCCCTTCACCTTTTAAAACTTCTTCATCAATAAAAAAATTACCCGTGCAGGAAACTGAAGGCCTCTGCAAAACATACAAAGCGGCGTCAGCAACAATTTCGGGGATACGACTCCGTTGCATCAAAAAATCTCCGCCCAACAAATTTTTTACGGCAGCAGTAGCAATGGTGGTTTGGGGCCATAAAGCGTTAGCTGCTATTTTAAATGGTTTCAGTTCTTCTGCAAGCCCGGTAACGATCATGCTCATCCCAAACTTACTGATAGTATAGGCAAGATGGTTGGCAAACCATTTCTTATCGAGGTTGATAGGTGGGGAAAGATTCAATATATGAGCGTTCATTGATTTCTTCAAATAAGGAATGCAGGCTTTACTCATAAAATAAGTGCCGCGGATATTAATATCATGCATCAGGTCAAACCGTTTGGGTTCCATTTGTTCGGTACCGGTGAGATTGATGGCACTTGCGTTATTAATAAGTATATCAATGCCCCCAAAGCTGCTTACAGTTGTTTTCACGGCATTTTCAATCTGGTCTTCAAACCTGATATCACATTGTACGGGTAATACTTTTCCTGCCCCTGCCCTGGCAATTTCTTCTGCCGCGGTATAAATAGTGCCTTCAATTTTGGGGTTAATTTCAACTGTTTTGCTAGCAATGGCAACATTAGCTCCTTCTTTTGAAAGCCTTATTGCTATTGCTTTTCCAATGCCTCGGCTACCCCCGGTTATTAAAACAGACCTGTCTTTAAATAGCATAAATGCAGTTTTAATATATAGAAAATGCGAAGAAGTTATACTCGGTTTTCCTTCGTAATTATACTACAATATAAGTAAATAATGAATGCAGGAAATCCAGCAAATATTCTATTGCAGGAAATTGGCACAGGTTGTATGTTTGTATTGTTAAGATTGATTGATACGACAGATTCAAAATCCAAACAATCCTAAACCAGATCCAAAATCCAAAGAAAGCCAAAACCAATTATCCGAGAAAAACCAAATCCAATAATTCGAAGAAAACCAGAACAAGAATCTGTTATCAACCAAAACTTGGCACATTTAAAATCCAACATCTGTATCCAAGATCCTACGAAACAAGTTAAAATTTGTACCTATTGATGGCCCTAGAAATGTTGGTTTGGTTAGTACAAAAAAATTGTAAGCCCCGGATAGTCTCCGGGGCTTTGTGTTTTTATCAGCATAATTTATAGTAATGGAGTAATGCAATTGATGACAAGTGATACTGATTACATTTAATGCGCGTCTGCAGCAATTACAGGTTTCTTTTTAAATTTCTGCAGAAAGATGATGGGGATACAGCAAAGGACAAACACACCGATTATCAAATACATATTATCATAAGTTAACAACATCGTTTGCCTGATTACTTTACCTTCCATAGCCTGATTTGCCATTTTCTGCGCATCTGATATACTAAAACCTTTCGACATAAAACTCTGAATAATACCCTGGTTGTTTTGCTGGTAAGCCGGATTATAGACACTGATGTTTTCGATAAGTGCATTCCGTACTACTCCGGTTTTAATATGGATTAATGTCGTTAAAATAGCTATACCGAATGAGCCGCCTAACTGTCTCATCATATTATTTAAGCCCGTGCCCTGGCCAATATCAGGTCCTTTCAGATCCTGTAAAGCAAGTGTAGTAAGAGGCACAAACAACAAGCTCATTCCAATTCCGCGAATAATCAGCGGCCAGAAAAAGTCTCCTGTCCCTGATGATAAAGTTGAATTAGACAACATCCACGTAAAAACAAAAAACAAAGTAAAACCTGCTGTTGCCATAAACTGAGCTGGTACTCCCCGTTTTAGCATCATGCCTATAAACGGCATCATGATGATGGTAGCGAGTCCTCCCGGGAATAATATAATGCCTGTTTGCTGTGCAGTGAACCCTAATAAGTTCTGGCAGAAAACCGGAAAAATAAATACTGAGCCGTATAATGCAAAGCCAAGAGTAAATGTAGTAACCACACCAATTCCGAAACTTCGCTGTTTTACAATTCTGAAATTCACTACAGGATGATCCGTGCTTAATTCCCTCCATACAAATGCAATGGCCCCTACAACTGTAGTAAGTGAAAGTATAGCGATATACGTTTTAGCAAACCAGTCTTCCGATTCTCCTTTTTCAAGAACTACCTGCAGGCTTCCCACAAAAACAGTAAGTAACAAAATCCCCCACCAGTCAATGGGTTTTCCTTGCGCATAACGCGGTGATTCTTTCACAAATGTCGAGACCATGAATGCTGCAATAGCTCCAATTGGAATGTTTACATAAAAAATATAAGGCCAGGTGAAATGGTTTACTATAAACCCTCCTATTGTGGGGCCAACAGTGGGGCCAACTACTGCCCCCAGTCCGAATAATGCAGTGGCCATTCCTATTTCTTCACGTGGCCATGTTTCCATTAATATCGCCTGTGCAGTTGACAGCAAACCGCCACCTGCAAGGCCTTGTAAAATGCGGAAAACGATCAGTTCTGTTAAACTGTGGGCATTACCGCAAAGAAATGATGCCAGCGTAAACAACAAAATAGAAGTAATGAAATAATTTTTTCTTCCGAAACGGTCGCCTAACCATCCTGACATTGGAAGAATGATAACATTGGCAACCGCATAGCCTGTTACAATCCATCCTGCATCTTCAAGTGTTGCTCCCAGGTTGCCCATAATATCAGGCAAAGCAACATTTACAATAGTAGTATCTATCAATTCCAGCAGCGAGGCTGTTATCACTGTTATAGTGATAATCCATTTCCTCAAGCCATGTTCTGCCATTTTATTTATGATTTTGCAATTTCTGATGTTTTAACGACTAATCAGTCAAGTCAGAAATTCATTAATTAATTTATTGCTTTCTTTAATACACTATACATTTTTGGTATCCCGCATCATTTCTTCCGGTGAAAGAAAGGCTCATTTGTACTGTAATCTTTCTAGTCAGCAATTCTCCAATCATCCACCATTATTACCTCTGCCTGCCTTGGAAAAATTTTAGTGGTTAGAACACGATGCACTTCCTCATCCGCATCACCGCAAGCATCAGCCAGCACTGTGATTGCATAATCCTTATCAGCTGCTTCCCGAACCGTAGACAGCACCACACCACTTGTTGATATCCCTGCCAGCACGATCTTCCTAATATCCATAGCTCTTAACACTATTTCAAGATCGGAACCGGCAAATGCGCTTATTCTCTTTTTTGCAACCAAAACATCGCCCTCAAGCGGTGCAACTGCTTCGACCACCTGTGCCGATTCTGCCTGATCCAGATTTCTGCCACTGCTTCTGATCGTTGAAAAAAGCTTATTATTTATACTCACTTCAGGATATCCTTTTCTGAAAACCGTCACTACATAAATAACAGGTATATTATTTTTACGGGCTGATTGTATTGCTCTAAAAACAGCGGCAACGACTGGTGTACTATTTGGTAAATTTTTTACAATCCCATTCTGCACATCCATCACCAGCAAAGCCTTTTTTTGTTCCATAACTAAAAAATTATTTCGTGTGCACCACCACCTGTACGCTCATTCCCGGCCTCATCCGGTTAATAATTGCTGAATCTGCCTGCATAGAAATCTTGACAGGAATGCGTTGCACTACTTTTACAAAATTTCCTGTTGCATTGTCCGGTGGCAATAACGAAAATTTTGCGCCAGTTGCCCCTGAAAAAGATTGTACAATACCCTGTATTTTCTGTTCAGGAAAAGCATCAACCTCGATATCCACTTTATCACCCACTTTCAAATGGTCCATTTGTGTTTCCTTGAAGTTTGCAGTAACATAAATATCATTTTCATGTACTACTGAAAAAAGTGTTTGCCCGGCTTGTACCAATTGCCCTACCTGTATACCGCGCTTCGAAACAATCCCGCTTGTCGGGGCTATTATAACGGTATAGGATATCTGAAGCCTGGCATAATCAATGTCAGCCTGCTTTGATGCAATATTTGAAGCCGTTGCGCCTACCTGGGTTTGATTGGTACTAACCCGTTTAGCCTGTACAGGCACCTGGCTTTGAGCCACCAACAGTTGCGCTTCCGCTGCTTCTTTAGCTGCTTTGGCATCATCATATTGAGCCTTGGTAATAGCATGGTCATTATATAAATTCTGATAACGTTCAAAATCCTGAGTGGTTTTCCAAACCTGCACTTTTGCAGCTTCTACATTTGCCTGGGCAGTAGTCATAGCTGTTTTAGCCTCGGTTACATTTGACTGTGAAACATCAACTGAGTGCTTTGCTGAAACCAATGCTGCTTCAGCCTGTTGCAATTTTATTCCGTAGTCCCTGTCATCCAGTATTACCAGCGTATCGCCGGCGTTCACGTACTGGTTGTCCTGGAAACGGATTTCTTTTACATAACCGCTCACACGTGCTACAACAGGGCTTATATCAGCATCTACCTGAGCGTCATCTGTTACCTCATGGCTTTGATAATAGATATATTCTTTCACTGTAAATATCAACGCGCCTACCAATACCAGTCCAAGAATAATTGGGAAGATTATTTTTTTTCCTTTTTTAGGTTTTGTCTCGTTCATAATATGATTCTTTATTTCTTTAAAAATTAATTTGGCTACGTTTACGGTTGTATGTGACCGATAGATTTTAAAAGACTGTAATAAGCAACAGTGGCATCGCTTTTCGCCAGTTCAAGATTTATTCTTGCCTCGTATAACAAAGTCTGGGCATCGATTCTGTCAGTTGTTGTAGCAAGATTATTATGAAATTTTGATTCCATTACCCGCTCATTTTCTGTTGCCTGGTTTATTGCGTGCTGCAATACTTTGATCCTGTCAAGGGCCAGGTGAAATTGCATATAGCTTTGATATACTTCTGTTTTTACCTTATCAACTGCTGCATCTTTACTTACATCTATCTGTCTCCTTTCAATTTTAGCTTCACTGATTTTATTTTTTGTTTTGTACAGCGAACCAATATCCCAGCTTGCATTAATGCCCACTACGAATGGAGCCAGAAATGCTCCGCTGCTTGGAATCAATGCTTTTGACAAATTGAAATAATAGAGATTACCGCCAATACCCACAGTAGGCAATTGCTGGTCATGAATTTTCCTGATATTAATATCGGCAATCTGGGACTGGTAATCGAGAGAACTGAATTCCTTTCTGTCCTTTAATGCGAGTTGAAGATATTGGTTAAAATTACTGTCAACATTCAACTTATAAGATACATCCTGCACATCCAGTTCAGTTGAATCATTGAGACCAAGCAAAATATTCATATTATAATTCGCTATTGCCCGGTTATTTTCCAGCTCGGCAAAAGTTAGTTCGGTATTTGATTTCTGCAATTGATAACGAAGTACATCATTCTCCGTCGCCAGGCCTTGTTTCTCGAATTTGATGATCTCATCCAGCTTACTTTGGATATCATCCAAATTTTGCTTAACAATTACCTGGTTCTGTTTAATCTTATAATAATTCAGGTAAGAATTGATGACATTATATACCACTTCATCTTTATCCCTCTCCGCATCAAGTTTGCTCGCCTTGATTAACAAATCAGCCGATTGTTGGGCGTATTTAAACTGGTGCCCGGCAAAAACCGGTTCATTAATGCTGAACGTTGCCTGGTATAAAGTATTATCAAACGGAAGTTTGATATTGGTCACTTTTCCACTGTCACCGGGGATACTCAATTTTCTCGAAAGCATCAATGCATGACTGTAGCCTGCACTTACTTTCGCTGTTGGAAGTGCAGCATCTTTTGCCTGTGCAAGCTGAGATACAGCCTGGTCAATTTTAGTTCGAGAAAGTTTCAGCTGCTTGCTGTTCTGCACACCCAATTGCACGGCTTCTTCGAGGCTCAGCGTTTTGGTTTGCGCACGTGATGCAAGCATACTAATCATCAAAAAAGAAAAAATCCATACTTGCTTGTTCATGTGTTGGTTAATTTTTTTATTCTTCATTTTTTATATCCAGATGGGCATGCAATAGTTGTTTTAAATGCGACTTGAGTTTAGGCGCCATTTTTTTTCGATAGGCTTCATCGTTTCCTTCTTCAATATTGAAAAGTGAATTATAAAAATGCCTTGCCTGTGTTATCTGTGAAATTGTTCCCATCACGGTACCTACAGTCAGCTCAATATCCACTTTCCTGAAAAATTTTTTCTTTTGCCCGTCATTTACAATTTTTTTCAGCTGTTCAAAATTTCTGAGCTTGATTCGTGTAGTCAATTCTTTAATCTCGTCAGAAGAACTGCGGTTAGCCTGTTGCATAATATTATGTATGCATAGGTTACTCATGATCTTATCCACATAAAAATCGATTACTTTATCAATTTTTTCCCATGGCGTGAGCGATTCATCTTTATTCAGGGCTTCGAGGATCGTGTAATTTGCCCTCCGCTCCAGCAATGCTTCGAGCAATTTTTCCTTAGATCCGAAATAGTAGGAGATCATTGCCAGATTCACATTTGCGTGCTGCACAATATCCCTAACGGAAGTTCCGTCAAATCCTTTATCACCAAACAATTTTTCCGCTATATCAAGGATATGTTCACGTTTATCTGCTGCCATCTTTTCAAAATTGAGGGCACAAAGTTAAACAAACGTTTGAATTAAACAAACGTTTAATTAAAAATTACGGAAAAACTTTCCCGCACAACAATATTTTGTTGAAAATTAGTGCAATACGTTCTGCAAATCATCAAAAGGAGGTTATTAATTCAGGTCGAGTTGTGGTTTGTTCTGCAAAATCTGATCGATTTTTTCCATCACGCCTCCTGATAATTTTACTGCTAATTCTACTGCACTGAGGTTTTCAAGCAATTGTTCTTTTTTGGTTGCCCCCAATATGGCAGTAGTAACGTGGGGGTTTTTAATACACCAGGCAATAGCGAGCGATGCCAATGAAGCATCCAGTTCCTTAGCTATTTCTGCAAGTTGCCTTACTTTATGAATGCGGTCTTCTTTGATCCACCTGTCGCGCAGCCATTCAAAGCCTTTCATCCCCAGCCGCGACCCTTCAGGAAATCCTTCTAAATATTTTCCTGTCAAAAACCCTGCTGCAAGCGGGCTCCAGATGGTTGTGCCTAAACCAACATTTTTAAACACAGGCAGGTAATCCTGTTCCATTTTGAAACGTTCGAACATATTATATTGAGGTTGCTCCATTGTTGGCGGTATCAAATGGCTTTGATTAGCCACACGGTGCGCTTCCATAATTTCAGCGGCACTCCACATACTTGTTCCCCAATACAGGATTTTTCCCTGCTGTATCAACGTATTCATTGTCCAAACTACTTCCTCAATGGGTACATTTGTGTCCGGCCTGTGGCAGAAAAACAGATCCAGATAATCAGCCTGTAGTCTTTGCAATGCTTCATGACAAGCTTCTGTCAGGTGTTTGCGGCTCAACCCTGTCTGATTAGGTTTGTTATTCTTTCCTCGCCAGCCAAAATAGGCTTTCGATGAAATAGTATAGGAGGTACGATCCCAGTTCTTTTTCTTCAATACCCTGCCCATCATCTTCTCACTTTCACCGAGTGCATACACTTCGGCATTATCAAAAAAATTAATGCCATTATCATAAGCAATACCCATCAACTCATCTGCGGTGCCATCTTCAATCTGTTTATGAAAAGTAACCCAACTGCCGAAAGATAAAACACTTAACTGCAAGCCTGATTTACCGAGGTAACGATATTCCATAGCCAAAATATTTTAAAGGTATATACAAATTTAACCGACTAACTCAACATATTTAATCTTGAGAAAATCTATTAACTTTGCCATCCATTAACAGGCGGATTTGTTTATTGTTCAGCCTGTTCAAAATTAAAAACTGAACTAATAAACGATAACACTTCAGAATATCCACACTGTAAGTTTCTCGTTAATAGTCAGAAAAAATTTTTGAAGGCGGCGACAGTAACGCTTTTCATCATCGTTGCGTCGTACACTTCAGCAGTAACTCTCCTTTCATCGTTAAACAACAGCACATGAAAGGAACTATACCTGACATAATAAAAATAAAAGAGATGCAGATAAAAGCTATTCAGGATTGTCTCAAAGAGAGGATATTAATTATTGACGGGGCCATGGGCACCATGATACAACGCCACAAACCAACAGAGGAAATGTATCGGGGCGAAAGATTTAAAAACTGGCACAAAGATGTAAAAGGCAATAATGACTTGCTCAGCATTACACAGCCACAGATTATTGAAGAAATACACAAACAATACCTCGAGGCAGGCGCTGACATTATCGAAACAAATACTTTCAGCAGTACAGCCATCGCGCAAGCTGATTATGATATGCAATCATTAGCATTTCAACTAAATGTCGCTTCTGCAAAATGTGCAAGAAAAGCAGCTGATGAATACACTACAAAAAACCCGGATAAGCCGCGTTTTGTAGCAGGCGCAATCGGCCCGCTGAACAAAACATTAAGCTTATCACCCGATGTAAATAATCCGGGTTATCGTGCCGTTACTTTCGATGAAGTTGTGAATGCTTATTATGAACAGGTTAGCGGCCTCGTGGATGGAGGCGTAGATGTATTGTTGATTGAAACGATTTTCGACACCCTGAATGCCAAAGCGGCAATATATGCCATCAAAAAATATTTTCGTGATGTAAAAAAAAATCCGCTCCCTGTTATGATTAGCGGAACCATCACCGATGCAAGCGGAAGGACCTTAAGTGGACAGACACTCGAAGCCTTTTATATTTCCGTGATGCATGCAAAACCTTTGAGCATTGGATTGAATTGTGCACTTGGCGCCCGTGAAATGCGCCCACATATTGAAGAACTTTCCCAAATCGCCGGCTGTTATGTTTCTGCATATCCTAATGCAGGTTTGCCAAATGCATTCGGGGAATATGATGAACAACCGCATCAAACAGCGCATATTATTGAAGAATGGGCAGCAAATGGCTGGCTGAATATTGTTGGAGGATGCTGCGGCACAACACCTGATCATATCAGGCATATTGCCGGAGAAGTAAAAAATTTAGCCCCCAGGAAATTACCTGTTGTAGAAAAAGAATTGGTTGACTAATATTTTATTGTTTATGAGCGAATCAATACATATAAAACCATATTTACGATTAAGCGGATTAGAGCCTTTAATCGTAAGGCCGGAAACCAATTTTGTAAATGTGGGTGAACGTACTAATGTAACGGGTTCAAAAAAATTTGCACGGCTTATACGTGAAAATAAATTTGAAGAGGCACTTAGTGTAGCAAGGCAACAGGTAGAAAATGGTGCGCAGGTGCTTGATGTAAACATGGATGATGCATTGCTGGATGGTGAAAAAGCGATGCAAACATTTTTGAATCTTTTGCAATCGGAGCCTGATATTGCGAAGATCCCGGTCATGATCGACAGCTCAAAATTCCAGATCATTGAAGCCGGTTTGAAATGTGTGCAGGGAAAATGCATCGTGAATTCGATATCCATGAAAGAAGGTGAAGCAAAATTTATTGAACAGGCGATTATCTGTCAATCTTATGGCGCTTCTGTAATTGTAATGGCATTCGACGAAAAAGGCCAGGCTGATACCAAAGAAAGAAAAGTTGAAATCTGCCACCGTGCTTATAAAATATTAACGGAACAAGTCGGCTATGATCCGCAGGATATTATTTTCGACCCAAATATTTTTGCCGTAGCCACAGGAATTGAAGAGCACAATAATTATGCAGTTGATTTTATTGAGGCCACACGAGCGATAAAGAAATTAATGCCCCTCTCCAAAGTAAGTGGAGGCGTGAGCAATATGTCTTTCTCATTCCGTGGCAACGACCATGTTCGTGAAGCGATGCATTCTGTTTTTTTATATTATGCTATTAAGGCCGGTATGGACATGGGTATTGTGAATGCCGGACAATTGGTAGTATATGACGAAATAGAACCGACACTCCGGGAATTGTGCGAAGATGTTATTCTGAACCGGAACAATAATAATAATGAAGCCACCGAAAAGTTAATTGCTTTTGCAGAAACAGTGAAAGGGAAAGGAAAAGAAACGGTAAAAGATGATGCCTGGAGAAATGCTTCAGTAGAAGAAAGATTGAAGCATTCATTAATAAACGGGATCACTGACTTCATTGATGCCGATACTGAAGAAGCCAGATTAAAATATCCAAAACCATTGGACGTGATTGAAGGGCCTTTAATGGATGGAATGAATATAGTGGGTGACCTGTTCGGCAGCGGAAAAATGTTTTTGCCACAAGTGGTGAAAAGTGCAAGAGTAATGAAAAAATCCGTGGCAGTTCTCACTCCATATATTGAAGAAGAAAAAAAGAATAATCCGAAAGACCTGCAGGGCGGCGCTGCCAAAATTTTGTTAGCTACTGTAAAAGGCGATGTGCATGATATCGGAAAAAATATTGTGGGGGTTGTACTTGGTTGCAATGGTTATGACATTATTGATCTTGGCGTAATGGTACCTGCTGATAAAATCCTGGACACCGCAGAAATAGAAAAGGCGGATATCATCGGTTTAAGCGGGCTGATAACACCTTCACTCGATGAAATGGTGCATGTAGCCCACGAAATGAAACGTCGTGGCATGAAGATCCCTTTATTAATCGGCGGTGCAACTACTTCACGTATGCACACCGCTGTTAAAATTGCACCCCAGTACAACGAAGGCGTTGTGCATGTGCTCGATGCCTCAAGAAGTGTTACCGTAACCGGTTCATTATTGAATAAAGAGCACAAACCCGCATTCCTGAAATCTGTCGGTAATGAATACAAAAAACTGAAAGAAGATTTCGGCAACAAAAAATCAACAAAGGAATTCTTAAGTTTGACCGATGCCCAACAGAACAAAATAAAAATTAACTGGGAAAATTTCACCCAGGTTAAGCCGACATTTACAGGAACAAAAATTTTTGAAGATTATAGCCTGGAAGAAATTGCCAGATATATCGACTGGCAGCCATTTTTCATTGCATGGGAAATGCACGGGAAATTTCCTCAAATACTGAGCGATGAAAATATCGGAAAAGAAGCAACCAAATTATTTAATGACGCAAATGCTTTGCTCAAACAAATCATACATGAAAAATGGCTTGCAGCAAAAGGAGTTATTGGTTTTTGGGAAGCAGAATCCGATGGAAAAGATACTGTGAACGTGAAAAGGGAAAAGGGAAACGTGCAACTGGAATTCCTGAGACAGCAAATTAAAAAAACGGCAAATCAACCAAACCTTTCTCTTGCCGATTTTATCAAACCGGCCGACGTTTCACCACTTTCGTCTCACGATTACATCGGTGCCTTTGCTGTTACCATCCTGAACATTGAAAAACATATTGAACATTTTCAGAAAAATCATGACGATTACAACAAAATAATTTTACAGGCCCTTGCTGACCGGCTGGCTGAAGCCTTTGCAGAGTTGCTGCATGAAAGGGTTCGTAAAGAATTCTGGGGTTATGCTAAAAATGAAACGCTTACCAATCAGGAATTAATACAGGAACAATATTTGGGAATCAGGCCTGCGCCTGGTTATCCTGCCTGCCCCGACCATACGGAAAAACATAAACTTTTTTCATTACTTAACGCTACTGAAAATACAGGGATTATTTTAACGGAATCACTTGCCATGTATCCGGCATCGTCTGTGTGCGGATGGTATTTTGCACATCCTGAAAGCAAATATTTCGGCGTTGGCAAAATTGAAAAAGACCAGGTGGCGGATTACGCCGGAAGAAAAAATATGCCTGTTCAAGAAATCGAAAAATGGCTAAGACCGATACTGGATTATGATGTATGACGATAGTCAGTATCAACTTATTTTTTTCTGCATTACCTTTGCAGGCAATTTTACGTCTACTCCTGATTGTTATTTGCCTGGTGTATTCAAGCCATTCTGCGCATTAAAATGAAGAATGGAAATTCAGCCAAAACTGATCTATGATTTGCCGATGAAAGAAATGCAACGCCATGATGACGCCATGAAAAACAAAAGTTCGTATCAAAATTTTAAAATGAATGGAAGAATGACTGAACTATTTATGAAGAAGGTTCTTTTTTTTACATTATGCTCATTTATATTTTGCCCCATACATAT
This sequence comes from Puia sp., assembly GCA_035541355.1. GTDB lineage: Bacteria > Bacteroidota > Bacteroidia > Chitinophagales > Chitinophagaceae > Puia. The sequence goes on from DATKNN010000014.1 coordinate 83,135, forward strand.
AATAGCACAGGGTAATAAAAAACCGAAACATAAAAAACATGAATTATACGGTTCATGGGGATATAATAAAGAATGGTATACGCACAGCAACTTACATATTAACCAGCCTTCTTTAGGGAATGATTACACGTTTGTTTCTGCCAAAGCGCATGATCATCCAGGATGGGACGGGCAGCTTTTTACAAAAGCACTTTCCATACCACAATACAATTACCGGCTTGGTTACTTTTTCAATGAAAAGAAAGGTTTGGCATTTGAAATAAATTTTGATCATACAAAATATATCCTGGCTGAACAGGATGTACATATTAAGGGCACCATGAACGGGCAACCGGTTGATAAAACCATCCATTGGCCTGATGACAGTTCTGCACATTATTACCTGAATAACGGGGCAAACTTTTTATTGTTCAATATTGCTAAACGCTGGCATTTGCTCGCTACAAGAGATGAAAAAGTGAAAATTGATGGATTGGCCAAATTTGGCATCGGGCCGGTTATTCCGCATGTGCAAAATAAATTTATTGGCCAGCCTGAAAATAAACAACACTTCCAGATTGGAGGTTTGAATGTGGGTATTGAAGGAACAATAAGGGCGACATTTTTTAATTATGTCTTCCTTGAATATTGCAATAAACTTGACTATGCCAACTATTGGGGGCTAAGGAGCTACCAGGGCACAGTAAAACAAGCCTTTGGCACCTATGAAATGATTTTAAATTTAGGCCTTACTTTGCCCATTGGCAAAAAAGAAGAATAACAAACAGATTTATTGACCGGCACTTTTCTTTTCAAACAGCCACCACACAGGTTTTCTGCGCCTGACTGCATAATTGGTGCTGATGTAGGTTTGGATATGTTCCATTGCTTCGTCAACACTATCGGTCAATAATACCAATGACAAATCTTCTTTCGAAATGGTATTCTGTTGCGACATGTATTCCATGTATTCCCAAAGCTCTCTGTAATATTCTTTTCCGAAAAGTACAATGGGAAAACGTGCGAGCATTTTTGTTTGTACCAAAGTAAGCGTTTCATAAAATTCATCCATGGTTCCGAAACCTCCGGGCATAATGATAAATGCATAAGAATATTTTATCATCATCGTTTTTCGGATAAAAAAATGTTCGAACGTCACAGAAGTTTGCACATAAGGATTCAACTTCTGTTCAAAAGGCAGCTGAATATTACATCCAACCGATTTGCCGTTTGCTTCAAAAGCACCACGATTAGCAGCTTCCATAATACCCGGTCCACCGCCGGTCATGGTCGTGAAACCCATTGCCGCAATCTGCTTTCCAAAATCTCTTGCGGTTTGATAATAAATATTATCTTCCTTAAATCTTGCTGACCCAAAAACCGCAATACATGGTCCGACGAAATGCAGTGTGCGGAATCCCTGTATAAATTCTTTAAAAACCCTCCAGGTAAAGCCAAATTCATAGGTACGACTTTTGGGGCCTTCCAGATAAATGGGCTCTTTTGCTTCGATGATTTTTTCTGATTCTTTCATGATGACAAATAGTAAATTGCGCAGGCTAATATAAACCAAACATTTTATGTCTTCTATACGGATCATCAGTTATAATGTTAATGGCGTAAGAGCTGCTATGAAAAAAGGGTTTATTGATTGGCTGAAAACCAACCCAGCTGACATAATATGCATCCAGGAAACAAAAGCAATGAAAGATAATGTTGACCATAAACAATTTACAAATCTCGGATTTCATGACTATTGGTTCAGCGCACAAAAGAAGGGATATAGCGGCGTGGCTGTTTTTACCAAATTAAAACCAGATCATGTTGAATATGGAACAGGTCATAAAATGAGTGACGATGAAGGGAGGGTAATTCAATTGGATTTTGGGGACATCAGGTTAATTAACGCATATTTTCCGTCTGGTACATCAGGTGAAGAAAGACAAAAATTCAAATATGTGTGGCTTGACGAATTTTTGAATTACCTGAACATACAAAAGAAAAAATATCCGAAAATGATTTTATGCGGCGATTATAACATCGCCCATAAAGAAATTGATATACATGATCCCAAAGGAAATAAAAACTCCTCTGGCTTTTTACCGGAAGAAAGGGCGTGGATGGATCGGTTCTTTGTAAATAATTGGATTGACAGCTTCAGGATGATTCATGCAGAGCCCCATCGCTATAGCTGGTGGAGCCAGCGGTTTCCTTCAGTACGGTTGCAAAATAAAGGCTGGAGAATTGATTATATAAGTGTTACTGAAAATTTAAAAAGCAGTGTCACAGATGCGGAAATTTATCCCGATGTAAAACACAGCGACCATTGTCCGGTTTATCTCAAAATGAATATAAAATAAATGAGCGTGCATTCGCTGCCTAATAATTGCATAAAATGATTGTATACAATATAACAATGAAAGTGAACCGCAGTATCGTTGATGAATGGATAGCCTGGCAAAAGAATGAGCATGTCCCGGAAATCATGGCTACTAAAATGTTTGACGATTATAAGATGTATCACTTATTAGAACACGATGATGCGGATGGAGTAACATTCGCCATTCAATATTTTACATCGTCATTGGAAAGGTATGAACAGTATATTTCTTCTTTTGCTCCTTCACTGCGTGAAAAAGCATTTGCAAAATGGGGCAATCAATTCACTGGCTTCAGAACTGTAATGAAAGATCTGCCCTGACATAAAAAACGTTCATAGTCTTTTAGTTGTCTTCTCAAATTTTCAATATATAATGCCTTCAACAAAACCGTATTAAGCTACTTACCTATTGCGCATTTCATGAAATAACATCATTTTATTAAAAAATTCATTTTTCATCAATATCCCGTAAACCTTGTCCCTCGCGGGTTACGTCGGTTTTTAATAAAATGGAATATATAAAAAAGATTTTGTTGCAATAAAAAAGCCTCTATATTTGCTGTCGCTAAAATTCTAAAAAAAATTTCACTATGAACAAAGCTGAATTAATCGCAAAAATCGCAGAAGATGCCGGTATTACTAAAACACAATCAAATTCTGCACTCGATTCTTTTATTGAAGCTGTTACCAAAACATTAAAAGGCGGTGGTAAAGTTACTTTAGTAGGTTTCGGTACATTTTCCGTATCAAAAAGACAAGCTCGTAATGGACGTAATCCGCAAACAGGCGCTGTAATAAAAATCAAAGCGAAAAAAGTAGCGAAATTCAAAGCAGGTAAAGAATTATCTGCAAAATTATAATGCCGCACCAAACGCATTCCAAAAAGCTCTGGCTTCTGCCAGGGTTTTTTCATTTTGCTGAAATTTAATTTTAAATGATAAAAAAAATTTTATGGGTAGAGGTGATAAAAAAACAAAAAAAGGGAAAATCTTCAAAGGTTCTTTCGGAAAAACAAGGCCTGCTAAAGTGAAGAGAAAAAGTGCTGGGAAAAAAGATGGTAAATAATTTAAATGTTGACTAAGTTAATGGGTTATAGCGGGGAATAAACCAGCCCTCTTTCACTTATCAATTTTCTAAGGAGCGAGCCTTTCTATTTTCCAGCTTGCATCATTCTGTAATGTATATTGAATGCGGTCATGCATTCGATTTGGTCTTCCCTGCCAAAACTCAATACAGACAGGTTTGACACAATACCCCCCCCAATGATCAGGCCTTTTTATCTCTTCACCAGAAAACTCCTGACGCACTTTATTTTCATTTTCTTCAAGCCATTTTCTGTTTGCAATAACATGGCTCTGAGGAGAAGCGATTGCCCCGATGCGGCTTCCTTCAGGTCTACTGTTGAAATATTCATCATTTACATCTGCTGCTGTTTTTTCTACAACACCCGTAATACGCACCTGTCTTTCCAACTCTTTCCAGAAAAAAACAAGGCAAGCTTTTGGGTTTTCAAAAAGCTGCATACCTTTATAGCTTTTATAATTTGTAAAAAAAACAAAGCCGTTTTTATCAAATCCTTTTAGCAAAACAACCCTGGCAGAAGGAATTCCATCAGCAGATGATGTAGCCAATATCATGGCATTCACTTCATTAATCTCTGATTGAACCGCTTCATTCCACCATTTACCGAACTGGTCGATCGGGTCCGCAAAGACTTCCTCCTCATTAAGCGATTCCAGGCTATATTCTTTTCTCATTCCTGACAGGTCCTTTATCATTATATCAATTTTATGGAGCAAATTTATAAAAAAGAAGGCCTTGCTAATTATTGCAAGGCCATTTAAGATCTGTTGGGTCTGGTCTATTTATTTTCCTTCTTCATTTTTAAAATCGCTTTTAGGCGCTTGTGTTGCTTTTGCAAGCATTGCTTCCATTTCACTGATGCGACGTATCTGGCTTTCCAGCTTCTTATTATGCTCGGAAAGCTGTTGTAAATCGTTATTCAACTCTTCAAGAAATGTAACCTTTTTCTGTAATTGAATACGTTGAAAATTTGCTTCCCGCAATTTGTCTTCCGTGTCCGATAAAATTCTACTTAATCTTTGATTTTCATCCCATAAAGCAATTTGTTTTTGCTTTGCTTCATCAAAATCTTTTGTTAGCTTGAAATATGATTCATGCAGTTGTTCATAATCATTACCTCTTTGTGGCGTGGAAAGATTCGACTGTAATTTTTGCAGCTTATCCTGAAGGGCCCCAAATTCCGAATATGCCTTACTTAGCCTCTCGCTCATTTCTTCACTCAATTTTTGCTGCTGACGAATCTGGTTAATTTCATTATCTTTTTCAGCAAGTAATTTATGAGCTTCTGTCAACTGGTTAACCAAAGTTTCTTTTTCCCTGGTCAATATTTCATACTTGTTCTCAGATTCTTTTAAAAGTTCTATTTGCGTAACCAGGCGGTTTACTGTATTGTTATGTTCCAGTAAACTTTCCTGGGCAGATTTTAACTGGGCTAAATAATCGGCTGCATCAACATGTCTTGTTGACAAACTTTCTTCCTCAAGATGAGATTTGGGTATGGATTCCAGCCTATTTTCCAGTTCTGTTACTTCTTTACGCAGTTCTTCTACTTCAATCGTAAGTATCTGTTCATTTTCTCTTGTCTCTGCTAATCGTTCACGTAATTGTTGCTGGGCATGTTCCTGCATATCCATATCATTATAATACTTCAGCTTCCAGTTATCGTTTTCACTGATCCCTTCAGGCTCTGCAGAATGCTCAATCTTTATATTCTTTTTGGAGTTCCAAAAAAATGCTATGCTGAAACCCAGCACTAATGCTACTAAAAGGGGGATTACGATTTCAGGTATGCCTACCGTAAGCTGAAATCCTAATATGAGAAGAAGCGTATTCATATCGGTTCGGGAATAATTTTGTTTCCAAGATTAAAATTACATTGGAATTAAAACTTACTGGTGCTTTCAAGGGATTACTGAATGAGGGATGAATATGAAAAAACCACCTTTTGCCGGTGGTTTTTCAAGAATGAAAGATACACAGCTTTCTACAGATATGCAAGCTGTAAGAATAATTATTTTTTAAATTGCGTATTATCAATCTTTTACAAGTGTCCCCACTTTCGCCCCTGTTACAACTTTCATCAGGTTCCCTGGTTTGTTCATATCAAAAACTATAATAGGTAACTTATTTTCCATACAAAGTGTAAAAGCAGTCATGTCCATTACCCGTAAATTTTTTGATATGCATTCCTGGTAATTAACAATATCGAACTTTTTTGCATTTTTGTCTTTTTCCGGATCTGCTGTATAAATACCATCCACTCTTGTTCCTTTCAAAATTACATCAGCATTAATCTCTATAGCACGTAATGATCCGGCAGTATCTGTAGTAAAATAAGGGTTCCCTGTGCCTGCACCAAAGATGACCACGCGACCTTTTTCAACATGACGAATTGCCCGACGACGTATATATGGTTCTGCAACCTGTTCCATTTTAATGGCACTTTGCAGCCTTGTAAATACACCAATTTTTTCCAGTCCTGCCTGTAACGCCATACCATTAATAACGGTAGCCAGCATGCCCATATAATCACCGTGGGCCCGTTCAATGCCTGTTTCCGCTTCATTCATGCCACGATAAATATTTCCTCCTCCAATTACAATTGCCACCTGCACTCCAAGCTCCACAATGCTTTTAATATCCTGCGCGTATTGCGCAATAACTGTATTGTCAAAACCAAAATTCTTATCGCCCATCAAGGCTTCTCCGGAAAGTTTTAAAAGAATACGCTTATACTTTGGTAGCATGGATTAAGGGGTGTTTTTTATTTGTAAAGAGGCGATAACAATTCTTATTAGCATCTTTGTATCACACTCTTTTATACATTTTGTTTCCTGTTCAACAAGCCTGAACATTGAATTGAATTATTCCGGTACAAAGAAAAGGTTTTTGTCTGTTATTTTGAGCATCGGGCTACATTGTTATCCTCAAACCAGGGCGAAAAATAATAATTTGAAAAAACACAAAGAGCGATCATCATCAAACATAATAAAATCCAAAAATCAGTATGCTGATAAATAAAAAAGGAGAGCTTAGCTCTCCTTCAAATGAATTATTATCCTAATTGCACCCGCTTGAATTCCGTTACTTTTACATTTGCATCTATACCTTTCAGATAATCGCCAACTGTCTTAGATGCGTCTTTCACATAAGCTTGAGCCAGCAAGGTATTTTCTTTAAAGAATGCATTTAATTTTCCTACGGCGATTTTGTCAATCATTTCATCAGGTTTACCGGCCATTTTCGGATCATTCTTGATTTGTTCTGTTACGATCGCTTTTTCCCTCTCTACCACATTAGCCGGAACAGAATCAGGAGAAACAGCAACAGGGTTCATTGCAGCAACTTGCATAGCAATATCTTTACCTGCTTCCAAAACAGCGGGAGAGTTTTTGGTAAGCCCTACCAATACACCCATCCTGTAAGCTCCATGAATATATGCGGAAACTCCTTCAGCAGAGATTTTTTCAAAACGTGAAAGCTGAATTTTTTCCCCGATTTTAGCAAGCTGATCGTTGATTTTATCCGCTACAGTTGCTCCATCTATTTGTACTGCCAGAAGTTCTTCAAGGGAGTTTACATTGTTTTTTACTGCAGCATCCATTATAGATTGTGCAAATGCTACAAACTCCGCATTCTTTGCCACGAAATCAGTTTCGCAAGCAAGAGTAATGATAATACCGGTTTTATTATCGGCAGTTGTTTTTGCGATAATAACACCTTCTTTTGCCTCACGATCGCTGCGGAGCGCGGCAACTTTTTGTCCCTTTTTACGTAAGTAATCAATTGCTTTTTCAAAATCCCCATCACTTTCCACCAATGCTTTCCTGCAATCCATCATACCAGCACCGGTCATCTGGCGAAGTTTATTTATTTCTGTAGCAGTTATTGTTGCTGTTGACATAATGCTTTCTATTTTAAATTTTCGATTTAATTACCTGATTTGAAAATTTCCCAATATCACAAACGAGGCGTTTCGTCATTTTCAAATTTTCACATCTCCATATCTTTATCTGGCTGATGTACGTTTCGGAGAATTAGGAACCCTGCGTTTGGGCTGGTTTCCCCCTCTGCTTCTGTCACCACCACGGCCACGTGCAGCCTCAGCTTCTGCTTCAGCCTGTAAACGTGCAGCTTTCTTTTCATTATCATCTGCCACTACTTCTTCCACATCTTCTTCTTTAGCAGCCTGTCTTTCAGCCAATCCTTCTGCAATAGCAGCTACTATATAATTGGTAATGATAGCTATTGATTTTGTGGCATCGTCATTTGCGGGAATCGCAAAATCCACTTTATTCGGATCACAATTGGTATCCACCATTCCGAAAGTTGTAATGCCAAGACGTTTTGCCTCAGCAAGTGCAATGTGCTCATGCCCGATATCAATTATGAATAAGGCAGCGGGAACACGGCCTAACTGAGCGATACCACCCAATACTTTTTCCATTTTTTCTTTATCACGTGCAAGTGTTAGCCTTTCTTTTTTAGTAATGCTATCAAGCGTTCCATCGTTGAGCATCTTTTCAATGCTTTGCATTTTCTTTACACTTTTACGAACCGTATTGAAATTGGTAAGCATACCACCAAGCCAGCGTTCCGTTACAAAAGGCATATTCACTTTTTTTGCGCTTTCAGTAACAATTTCTTTGGCTTGCTTTTTTGTACCAACAAACATGATCTTCTTTCCGCTTTTTGCAATATGTTTCAATGCTGCTGCAGCTTCCTGAAGAGATTCTGTAGTCTTATTCAGGTCGATAATATGGATACCTTTCTTTTCAGCAAAAATATAAGGTAACATTTTCGGGTTCCATTTTTTGCGAAGATGTCCGAAATGAACACCAGCTTCCAAAAGTTGTTGCTGAAGTGAAGTATTTTGTTCCATGATATTTTGTGTTGAATTTTAAATTTTAAATGTCGAATGCTTAATTGCACTTTACCAACATTTATCATTCATCATTTAGGTAATAAATTTCTAACGTTTGCTGAACTGGTAGCTTCTTCTTGCTTTTTTGCGTCCTGGTTTTTTGCGCTCAACAGCCCTTGGGTCGCGACGAAGTAAACCCGCAGCTTTTAGTGCCGGACGATATTCAGCATTCACTTGAAGCAATGCACGGGCAATACCGAGCTTCACAGCTTCTGCCTGCCCTTTAATGCCACCACCCGTTGCATTTACTTTAACATCAAATTTGTCAGCAGCCTCAACTGTTTTTAAAGGCAACTCCACCTGATTTTGTAAATATGCAAGACTGAAATATTGTTTATAGTCTTTATCGTTGATAGTAATCTTTCCATCGCCTCTGCTCAGGAAAACTCTTGTTACCGCTTCTTTGCGGCGGCCAACGGCATTTTTCTGTTTTTCCATTTATTTGGGTTAAATGTTATTTAGATAATTTTAATTCCTTTGGTTGCTGTGCAGTATGAGGATGTTCAGCACCAGCATATACAAAAAGTTTCTTGAACATTTTGCGGCCAAGCCTGTTTTTTGGCAACATGCCTTTTACAGCCCTTTCAATAACAGCTTCCGGACGACGTTTTAATAAGCTTTTTGCAGCTTCTTCCTTTTTGCCGCCTGGATAGCCAGAAAAATTGATATAAATCTTATCATCTGATTTGTTTCCCGTAAATACCACTTTGTCTGCATTGATCACTACAATAAAATCCCCACAGTCAACATGAGGGGTATAATAAGCTTTGTTTTTGCCGCGCAATATTGCTGCAATTTTTGCGCACATGCGGCCTACGGTTTGATTAGTACCGTCCACAACATACCAGTCGCGTTTAACGGTAGCCTCGTTCGCATGTTTGGTAATGAAATGTAATTTACTCATTGTGTATTTTTTTAATTAAAGCCATTGCTATCCCAACAGCATAAATTTTTAGGAGTGCGAAGGTAGGTGTAATGAATATTACAATCCAAGCAAAAGAAGAAGTATTTTTTATTACACCTTTATAAATTATTGATAATCAATAAAAATTTTGTTCGTTATTTTTCTTCCATTAGCAACATGGCACTATTACGCATAATCACGGCACCCACTTGAGGGATATTATAATGAATGAACAGTTTTGTTTTCGGGGTTTAAGGTTTCGGTATTTAGCAGTGATTGCTCAATAATTATTCAACGGTACAAGTGAGTGACACAACGATGATGCCATGAAAAACTGAAGGTGATATCATAAAAAACAATCACAAAATATTTTAAATTGCCTTTTTGAAACTTATTATGTCAGCAGCTAATTTGAACCTGGGAAGAACCCTTTTTGGTAAAGCGGAGAATGCAGGAAATTTATTGGGTATGGAAGAAGCAAATGCATTACTAAACGAATGGGTGCCTAATGAACGTTTGCGCCTTCATATGAAGCAGGTTGCTGCATTGATGAAAGCATGGGCAACAGAGAAAGAAAATGCCGATGAACAAACTGCACTGAAATGGGAACTTGCCGGATTACTGCATGATGCCGACTGGGAAAAATATCCTGGCGAACATTGCAGAGTGATTATTGAAGAGTTGGAGCGCAGGAATATCGACCCCGAAGTAATTCATTGTATTGCATCGCACGGACCAAAATATTTTGGCGTGGAACCTCAATCAACAATGGACAAAATGATCTATGTTTTTGATGAGCTATCAGGTTTCATTCATGCTGCTGCTTTGATAAGACCAACACGTTATGAAGGAATGGATGTGAAAAGTGTGATGAAAAAATTAAAGACAGCGTCATTTGCAGCACAGGTAAACCGGGATGATATTAACGATGCCATTTCAAGAATTGATGTTCCCCTGGAAATGATTATTAATTTTATAATTGAAAAACAGGAAAAGGTTCAGTGACATTATTCAATAAACCACATATCTGTTTCCCAAAACCTCGCATCAATAATTTTGAATTATCAATTATATTTTGATTTTAATTATCATACGCTATGAGCTAATTAAGGGGAATTTTAATATCTATTACAGCAACCTTATAGATACAAAAATAGAATATCAGATTGCAGCCTTTTTGTACTTTTTATTTGGGCATTTCTTCAACATGAATCAACGATAACGGCTGGTTATTATCAATTATATTATAATTATGTGCCCAACACTGATTAAAATACAAATCCGGCTGTATAGGTCATTATATTTATGCATCCAGAACCCAAAAAGCTGGAAATTCGCTTTTAGCTTTTACTCTTTTAACAAGGGCTTGCCGCAACAATTTGTTTAGTGCAATAAAACCTCTGGGGCTGAAAGAAATTATTAATAAAAGGACCCCTTTTTTTGTCCTTAAATAGCTACCTTTAAATATAATATTGAATTAACTGTCGGCAGAAAAATAAATTGAACCAAAGATGAAAAATTATAATTATTTCATCTTGATAATGGGATTGGGTTGTATCATTCTTTCTTGCAAAAAAGAGCAATCCACTGCAAAAACTGCACAACCTTCATACTCGCTGATATCTATTACCAATGCTGCTGCAAAAACAGATAGCTTTAAATTTTATGTTGATGATAGCCTGGTTCCTCTTCCTGTTTCATTGCTTTTTGGCAGCACAGAATTTTTCCCTGTTGAAAATTCAGAAAACACCAATAAAACGCCTTACAAATACATTTTATCAGGTTACAGGGAAATAGGGTTTAGGAAATCTGGAGGAAATGTTTACCAAGTTTTTTTTAATCAATATTTTGAAGCTGGCTCAAGATATTCAATATTTTTAGCCGATACCATAACGCATGGGCAATTAAAATATATTGTGTTAAAAGATAATACAGGCTTGCCTGATTCAACAAAGTCGCAGATACGGTTTATTAACTTGTCTCCTGATGCGCCTGCGATGGACATTTGGGTTTTTCCTGATGCAGGTAACGATGGCTACAAGCTATTCACAAACCGATCATATGCAGTTCTGGATTATAGTGTATTACTCGAGTCTCAAACATTTAAAACAATTAACGCGGGCCCTTATTATTTTGTAGCTACAGCTGCAGGAACTTCTGATATAATAATGGAAGGAGGGTTGATTCTTCCGGGAAGAAGTGTGATTACTGTTTATGCAAAAGGATTAGTATCAACGTCCGGAACGGACCAACTCGATGTTGGGGTTATTGAATATATTCAATAGTTCGCGAATATTCAACTGACTGGTGTTTTAGTTTTAAAATCACGTTTTATATCACATCTACTAATAACTTAAGAAAACCGGAGCTTTATTATTTCTTGACAAAATCAAAGCTTTTTTATCTCTTATCTCAATAGATTTTATATCCCTGAACTCTCCGGGTATTAACAAAGGATCAGGATATGGCAACTTGCAATAAAAATCTCCTTCACCATTCCCATATGCAATAGTTGGAGGCATTGCGTCATACCTGCCCTCATATGGCGTAACACCAAAGAAATTACCTACCGCAACAATATCTTTTTTTCCATCACCGTTAAAATCATCAATATAAAATGAAAATACCGGTGCTAGCTGCATAAACATTGGCAACGGTTTTAATTGGAACCCACCTTTCTGATCATTTATTAAAGCAACCGACTGTAAAGTGGATGCCTGAAATAAACGTGCCCCAGTAAAATGTGTTCCGAAAATCTCTTCAACAGTTTTGCCAGCCATTTTGCTATAGCTTAAAAACTCACGTTTAATATATGGCAGATGCTTTTCTAATTCTTCTTTTCCCTGGAAAGGATAGTATTTCCCTTTTTTTGCAACTGCAAGAATCTGATCGGGAACATTATTATGATCAAAATCGCCATAGTACATTTTTAAGGGATAATCAGCTGATGCCTTCAGTTTGGAATTCAATCCGTAATTACCTAATAAAAGATCATCATAACCATCTCCATTGAGATCAACATTTTTAACGCATGTCCACCATCCTGTGAGAGATGAAATTTGCTTATCGTGTAATAAAATAAGTTTTCCGTCATTATTAATAAAAATAGAAGGGGACATCCATTCACCGACAACAACAAGATCTGGTTTGCCGTCTTTGTTTAAATCTGTCCAGCACGCGTCAGTCACCATCCCGATAGTTGCCAAGCCTTTTGCACTACTATCAGTTACAATCCTGAAATTACCCTTACCATCATTTTGCAACAAGTATGAAAAAGTTGAATCGCCATATGCTGCGGCATTCGCCCGTCCTCCAACAAATAAATCCAAATAACCATCACCGTTAAAATCAGCTGCTCTGACAACCGATTTGTTCTGATATAAGGCAGGTAAAGTTAAAGATTCAGTGAAATGACCATATCCATCATTGAAGTACAAATGGTCTTTAAGTTCTTCCGCTTGCCCATTAAATTCATTGCCCCCGCTTGCCACATACAAATCAAGATCTCCGTCATTATCCGCATCAAACAATATTGCATCCACCTGCTCAGCTGCATTGTTGTTCAAAAAAGTATTTTCGTTTGAAGACTGAAAGCTGCCATCCTTTTTTTGTAAATACAATTTACCTGGTTGATTTCTTGTTCCGCAAATAAAAAAATCCTGCAAGCCATCTCCGTTCACATCTCCTATTGCCAGTTTTGGGCCTTTTGCAGAGACCTCATGCGGAATAAGTGGCTGTCTGTTAAAATCGATAAAAGAACTGTCTGGCCTGTGTATAAAATCAACTTTGGCCTGTGAGGTAATATTGCGAAATATATGTACGGAATCTGATTTTAGCAGATGACAAACGTAAGCATAGTGATCATTTAGTTTTTCCTCGGCATTCGCCTGTTTAACTATTATGGTTTTGTTAACGGTCAAATTCCGAAATACCTGTAAATGATTGTCTGGCCAAATAACAATCATACTGTCAATGGTTCGGATTTTACCTAACCCGAAATCCAATATTGGCTCCACACTACTCATAAAACCCCGGCTGGTTTGCAATTGCTGAAAAAAAATTTTACCTCTTGCAAACAAAAAAACTTTCGTGCCTATACCAAATGTGTTTTTGTTGTTTCCATTAAGTTTTATTTTCAGGTAACTATTCCCAAATATTTTGTTTGCATTGTTCTGATAAATGCCTGCAGTTTCATTTAAATTATTTGTGATAAGGTCAAGATCGCCGTCACCATCAAGATCTGAATAAGCTGCGCCGTTCGAAAGTGAAGGTTGTTCAAAACCCCATTCGGAAGATTTATCACTAAACAACAAGCTATCTGACCCTTTAAAAATATAATTATGCCATTTACCTTCAGGCATTCTTTTTATCATTTCTTCATCCAGCGATTTTTCAGATACTCCGGATTTCCTGAGTTCATTGCCAGATACAAAATTGAGATAATCAAGATCATTTTCCCTTCTTTTAATACCGTTTGAAATGAAAATGTCATTATGCCCGTCCTGATCAAAGTCTGCAATAAGTGCAGACCAACTCCAATCTGTTGCCATTACTCCGGTTATAGGCGCAATATCACTGAAGCGCACGCCTTTCCCAATATTCAATTGAAGACAATTTCTTGAATACTGATAATGATATCCCATCAGTCTTCTCTGCAAGTAGAGATCTAATGGTTCATCACTAACTGAAGATTTCAATATCTTTTCATCGTTCGGGAGCATATCCAGTGTAACGATATCTGGCCAACCATCGTTATTAATATCTGCTATATCATTTCCCATAGAAAACTTTGATTCATGCGCAAAAGCTTCCTTGTTTATTTCTCTGAATGTTCCATTTCCCTGATTTAAGTAATAATAATCGTTCTCGTGAAAATCATTACTCACATAAATATCATCCCAGCCATCCTGATTTAAATCAGCTACTCCCACACCAAGTCCATAACCAAGTGAGCTGCTTATTATTCCAGATTGTCTGGTTACATCTGTGAAATAATTGCCATCATTCCGGAATAATTTACCTCCGCTGATTTCACTGTACTTACTTCTTGCAGATGTATCGCCATAGCTGTCTGTCTGGTGCACTGAATGTTGCAATAAAAACAAATCAAGATCCCCGTCCTTATCATAATCAAAAAAAACAGCCTGTGTGCAATAACCGCTTACATCAATACCCCATTTTTTTGCACATTCGGTAAATGTGCCGTTACCATTATTAATAAAAAGCTGATTTTTTGAATGCAAAAAATAAGTATGAGAAAAATTTCGGGGGCCAGCAGGTATGATATGGTTAGCAACAGTACATACATAAATGTCCAGCAAACCGTCTCCGTTCACGTCTGCCATAGTCACACCTGTTGTCCAGTCAGCATTTCCGGCAACCCCTGCTTTTTGAGTTATATCTTCAAACTTGAAGTTGCCTTTATTTAAATACAGCTTATTGCCATTTTGATTGGAAGCAAAATAAATATCGGGTAACCCGTCATTATTAATATCGCCAACGGCCACTCCAGCCCCATTATAATAATAAAGATAATCAAGGATATTCAGTGTGTCTGTATCAGTATTACTATTAATAAACTGTATTCCTGTTTCGGTTGCAGGCATTTTTTCAAATAAAAATTTATGCCTTCCGCAACCGAAAACCAGACAGATGTTTAAAAAAAATAAATTGCGTACAACAGTTTTCTTTGAAAAAAAAATATTTATTATTAGTAATTTCAAGTGCTATTTTCTTTTACCGAATATTTGCAGCGCCTCATTATTTCGTGCCACTATAATGTAATTTCCATTAGCAGTTTTTATTGTCTTTGCATCTCTGCATTCTCCTGTTAAAAACAACCCGCTTGAAGACGGAGATAGGTATGAAAAAGAATCTTTACCCGATCCGAGATATGTTATACCATAACTTGCATCCAACCTGCCTACTTCCGGTTTCAGGCCAAAGAAATTTCCTGCTAAAAAAATATCTTTTTTATGATCATCATTAAAGTCTTCAGCAACTATTGAGTAAACCGGAGATATCTGAGCCATTATTGGCAATGGTTTCATTAAAAATTGCCCCTTTCCGTTATTAATAAAAAAACAAGTTTGAGTTTGGTTAACCGTCAAAACATTCGCCTCACTGAGTTGCTCTTTATCAAAAAGCTCTTCGATTGATTTTCCTGCATAGGTATCAAATAAAAGGAATTTCTTTTTTAAGAAAGGCATTTGTGCAACCATATCTCCCCGCAAATAGAAAGGATAAGCTTTTCCGTCTGTTTTATAATATACCGGCACACATTCACTTTGTCCGTTCTTATTAAAATCCTCTATATATAATTTTGCAGGATGCTGCAAATCTGCTTTGATTTTAGAATTCAGGCCAAAGTTGCCCGCTATTAAATCCGGGTATCCATCACCGTTAATATCGGTAACAGTAAGGCAATTCCACCACCCTGACGAATTGGGCAATTCGGTCAGCTTTCTAAGTTGACCATTAGTGTATTTCAATATAGTTACAGGCATCCAATCGCCTACTACAATTAATTCTTTTTTTCCGTCCCCATCTATATCTGCCCAGCATGCGTCTGTTACCATTCCTAAATTTTGAAGGTCGGGGGCCATAGCTTGTGTAATATCCCTGAAATTACCGCCACCTTCATTATGCAAAAGAATACTTGAAGGGATACGTCCGTATGAACCTGGAATATTTCTTGCCCCAATAAAAATATCCGCCTTACCGTCGCCATCCACATCATTTACTTTTACACACGAAGCATTCATGGAAATAGCAGGCCAGCCTTTGAAACTGCGTGTGAAATTTCCTTTGCCATCATTAAGATATAATCTGGGCATGAGGTATGGAGATCCCAATTTACCCTGGTTACCTCCTGAGACTACGACTAAATCCAGATCGCCGTCATTATCAGCATCAAAAAACTCCGCGCCGATGTCTTCATTATCTTTATCCTGGGCAAATACAAATTGCGGTTTTTGAATAAAACCTGCATCGCTTTGCTGTATAAATAATTTTGCCGTGTCATTTTTAGCACCGCCGATAAAAAAATCTTCCAGCCCATCACCATTCACATCCCCAACTGCCAATTTGGGGCCTTCCGTAGAAAGCATTTTTGGAATTAGAGGTTCGGCGTCAAAATCATCAAAAAAATTTTCTTTGTGATAAATATCACCTTGTAAAACAGATGTTGTTACATTATTATAGATCGGATTTGATTGTGTCAAATCTGGCCTCATCAATGTTTTTGCGTCTGACTGATGAAGAACTAAAGCCGTATCAGCTGGAATATTTCGGATAGTTTGTTGTTTCATATCGGGCCACCATACTATCAGGCTATCTATTGTATTGTGATTGCCTATTCCAAAATTCAAAACAGGTTCCACACTGCTTTCAAAACCCCTGGTTGGCATTTGCTCGAGAACCTGCTCTAATCCGTTTGTGTAAATTGTTAGTCTACTACCTACTCCAAAAGTATTTGGTGCATTTCCATTTAATTTGACTTTCAGGTAATGGTTATGAAGCCTCTCAGATGACATGTTCCGATATACAAAAGCTTCCATGTTTTCATTATTAACAACAAGATCTAAATCTCCATCCCCGTCAAGATCCCCATAGGCAGCACCATTGCTAAACGATGGGGTGCCAAGCCCCAATTCTAATGATACGTTTTTAAATGTCAGGTCTTTATTGTTTATAAAAGCATAATTTACCAATGGGGTCGATGTCATTTTATCTAAAAATTCTTTATAATTGAACCCATTGCCTACTACATGATTTACCACTTCCTGGCTGCTGAAATATTCAAGAAAATCCTGGTTGGTAAGATCTTTGCTTATGCCATTACTCACGAAAATATCTTTCCATCCATCATTATTAAAATCAAAAGATAAAGCACCCCAACTCCAGTCTGTCGCAAAAACACCGGCGAGTCCGGCTATTTCACTAAATGTGCCATCACCATTGTTTAATTGAAGGCAATTGCTTGTAAACTGATGATGAAAATCGTTTTGAAGCTTTGCATTATGCACATCGTAATCATCAAATTTTGTAGTTGTTTTCAGGCGATAATCACTTTCGGGCAACATATCCGTAGTAAAAATATCCAGCTTGCCATCATTGTTAATATCAGCCATGTCAGAGCCCATTGATGACAGGCTAATATGCCCCATCGCTCCGTTTATCGTTTCTTTAAAAGTGCCATTATGTTGATTTATATACAGATAATCTTTCTCAAAAAAATCATTTGAAACATAAATATCATCCCATCCGTCATTATTCAAATCACCAACGGTAACACCTAGGCCAAAACCAATTTCACTGCCATAAATTCCAGCCTGCTCACTCACATCGACAAACCTTCCATTATCGTTCCTGTAAAGTCTATCACCATTTTTGGGATCTCGCTTATTTCTTATTGCCTTGTTGTAGCCAAAACTTTCAATCGGACGATAGCTATTGTTAAGTACAAAACAGTCAAGATCTCCGTCGTGGTCATAATCAAAAAAAACAGCTTGTGTGCCCATACCTTTATCATCAAGCCCAAATGCATGAGCTTCTTCTTTAAAAGTACCATCCTTCTGGTTGATATAAAGTTCATTGGATCTGTCATCTCCTTCATAAGCGCCGCTATTGCTAACATAAATATCCAGCCAACCATCGCCATTAACATCAGCCATCGTTACTCCTGTATGCCACCTATGTGCACTGCCAATATTTGCTTTAGCAGTCACATCTTCAAATTTCCAATTGCCTTTGTTGATATACAACCTGTTTTTACCCTGGTTGCTTGTAAAAAAAATATCGGGTTTACCGTCATTATTTACATCTCCAATAGCCACACCGCCACCATTATAAAAATTGCGATATTTAAACACATTGAGCTCTTTACTATCAACCACTTTGTTAATAAAATCTATTCCGGTTTGTGAAGAAGGCTGTAACTGAAATAATAATTCTGGGTTTTGTTTTTTTGAATCAGAGTTACAGGAAATGAAACCCATAAAAAAAATCAGACCGGTAAATACAAAAGTTAGTTTCTTCAACATCATCATCAAGCTTATTAATAATAATTTAAGCGGGTATAAATTTACTGTACTTATTTCAAGAAGAATTTTTTTTAACTAAAAGCATAGTTTTTTAAATAATCAACTAATCCTGATATATACCGCTATATTTTTTTGGCAATTTTATAAAAGATGGACATAATAACATATTTGTAATTAACAACTGAAATAATAAAATTTGTACCTGTTAAAATTCCAGGTTGTTAAACAAAATCAGGAATTTTGAAAGAATATAATTTATTAATTTTTAAAAACAAATCTCCGGCCTGTTTGCAAATGAAAAAAAGAATTTTTATTGTATTGCTATTTACATTAGCATTCGCGTCTTTGTCTGTTTTAGTTATTCCTATCCGAATTTCAAGTCAGCAGCAAATATCCGTAAATCTGCCTATTACTGAAGTATCGCCAGAGATCATCGACTTGAGAAATTGGGTTAAATGGTTCCCTGATCTGGCAAAAGCAGATTCGTCAGATATCAATTATTCGCATAATGACTCAACACTAAGGTTTGGTGGGTTAACCTTAAATAAAAACAAATCTAATCCTGCATATATTGAACTTACAAAAAATATCAACAAAACTATTACGGACTATTCGATTCAATTATTACCTGATTCATTCGGATTTGGAACACAAATCAACTGGTCAGCACAAACTGATTTGTTGAGCTGGCTTAAAAGCAAATTTAGCGGCAGAAATATAAGGTCTGAATTAAATAACAATGTTAATGCATTCAGGCTATTTGCAGAAAATCCGAAACTTTTTTTTGGCTTTAATATTCAGGTTACACCGGTTGAAGACACATTAGTAATGACTGATTATGCAACATGCAAAAAATCAGAGATGATAACTACATTAAAATCGCTATATCGCAAACTCGAAAAGCTTGCTGGAAAAAATAATGCCTATATTGATAGTCCAGGAAAAAGACTTGCTGCATTCGCACTGAAAGGAAGGGATAGCATTATAGTAATGGCAGGTTTCCCTGTTCAAAAAAAGTTATCATCACATCAAGGGATTTTCTATCTGGAAATGCCATCTAGGGGGAAAATGCTGGTGGGCGATTATGTGGGTCCATACCAGGGAATTCATGAATTATATAAATCCATGGACAGATATGTCCGCATCCGGTCTTTGTCCAAAATCGCTACCCCATTTGAAAAATATCTTACATCACCAATAACAGCATCAGACAGTCTTCACATGAAGATCAAATTATTCTATCCAATCTTATAAATCAATAATTAATCCTTTATTTGAAAAAATACCTTAAGGCATCTTTTTCAGGCATAAGGACAAAATGCATTAAACAAAAGAGAGCAGTTATTTTATAACTGCTCTCTTTTGTTATTTTTTAATTGGGCTGATTAAACTTAATAGCCAGGGTTTTGCTTTAAGTTCGGGTTAGCTGTAATCTGTGGTGTAGGGATTGGGAAAATTTGCCAGTGGGCATCCGCATCTGCAGTTTTGCCCGGGTTGCGTGCATTACCAAAAGTCCCAAACCTGATTGCATCCTGCCTGCTCCAACATTCCCACATCATTTCACGTTGACGCTCAGCTAAAAGGTTAGGCGCTGTTACGTCTGAAGTTTGCCAATCGTGGGCACCGCCCGGAGTTTCTCCATAAGCACGTTCACGTACTAAGTTAACATCTGCAGCCGCCGAAGCAAGGTCACCCAGATGAAACTCTGCTTCTGCACGCATCAGATAAGCATCTGCAAGCCTGAATAAAACCATATCATTACTTTGGTTACCAGCAGTTCCTGGCTCAGGATGATACTTAATATTACGTGCGCCAACCAACCTGAATGCAGGAGATGGATCTGATGTAGAAGTTACATTAGGAGTAAATACCAAAGGTAAATTGGTTTGCGCGTCTACCAAAGCAGTTCCATCTGATCCATACTGCTGCCCAACCAGCCACATAGCTTTACGTTTATCTGAATTATCATATTCATTATAAATATCAGCAGTCGCACAATAGCCATTCCAAGGGCTTCCACTTAGCCCATAAGTAAGGTTCGACTGATAATGCAGCGTTTGCATTTCCCAGTTATTTCCACCGATATAAGTCTTATCAAAAGGAACTACAAATATATTTTCTGCTGACCCTGTATTGTCAATTGCAAAATTGTCAAAATAATTGCCAGATAGTGAATATTTTTTTGAACTGATAACTGAATCACATTCAGATATTACGTCAGCCCACCTTTCGTTACCTGCACCTAAGTAAACGCCCGCATTCAAATACAATTTCGCCAACAACATATGAGCACCCCATTTGGTGATACGTCCATAAGTTGATTTATCGACGTTGGCAGATAACGATCCAATATTATCCTTCACTTCCTTTTCTACAAAAGCGAAAAGGGTTGCACGATCACTATTTGATACAGAGTTTGGATTGGTATTAAAATCTGTTACTAAAGGGACATTTCCAAAATTATCCATGGCCAGATAATAAAAATAAGCTCTCAAAACTTTAAGTTCTGCATTTATTGCATCAATGTTTGTTGGTTTGTTAGATAAACCATTAACAACGCTCAAGGTAAAGTTGGATTTACCCACTCCATTGAACAAATCACCCCATAAGCCATTAATAAAACCACGGTCCTGATTCCAGGAATGTAACCAAAGGGCAAGATGGTCTCCGCCATCATACCAGTCATTCCCCCTAGTTGGGGTAATTAGTACACCTGATGAGGTTTCATTCATTTCAAATAAATTTCCGTCAGGCAGAGCTTGCAAAGCCTGATATGCAGGCGCAACGCCTGCAGCAATCTGATCAGGTGTTTGCCAGAAATTTGCGTCAGGAACCTGAGTATAAACTTTCTGGTCTAGTTTAGTACATGAAAATGATAGGATCGCCCCACAAAAAATTAAAGTAAGAGCCTTCCCTTTCAATATTGATTTATTTTTCATATCAAATTTTTTTTTATTTTAACTACAGCTTTCTCTCAAGCTATTTGAAGTTTAAGGTTTAAAAAGTTACATTAATACCTAAAGTAACAGACCTGGTTTTATAGTAGAACGCAGATCCGTAATACGATACATCTAAATAAGCTTGGTTGACACCTGTATTTGTCGCTTGTATTTCCGGGTCAAGACCTTTATATGGAGTTATCACAAAAAGATTATTACCTGCTATATAAGCCCGCAAATTGCTTATTCCTCTAATTGTATGAGGGAAATCATAAGCAATAGTAAGATTATCTAACCGCAGGAAAGAAGCTTTCTGAAGCCAAAGATCTGATACTGCAGCAGCATCTTTTATACCATTAGTAAGCGCCTCTTTAGTAACATTGTTACCAGGTAAGCGATTTACATTTGCAAAGTCCAGACTGGTGTTATTAAAGATCTTTTGGCCATGAACGCCACGGAGGAAGAAATTGAGCGACCAGCTACCATAAGTGAATGAGTTGTTTATACCATAAGTAAAATCAGGGGAAGGGTCAATGTAGAATTTGTCAACATTGGCACTGCTTGCAAAACCAGTAGTCCCTGCAGAATCTACCAACTGGTTGCCATTTTTATCCAGACCTACAAAATGAGGTAGATAAAATACATTTGGAGCATATCCAGGTTTGAAATAAGTGATGGGGTAACTGCTCAAACCACGACCAACTGCCGATGACCCGGCAATTTGATCTGTTCTGATCGGATAACCTTCAAATGTACCAGATAAGCTTGTAATCTTTGTTTTGATAAAAGTGATTTGACCATTAATTGTCCAGTTAACCTTTTTATCCTGAATTACACGTGCTGTTAAGGCAAATTCCAATCCTTTATTCGACATTGTACCCACATTGGCTAAAATAGATGGAATATAGAATGGCGGCGTAGGAACTTGATATTGGCCGTATAACAGATTTTTTGTTTTATTGTTATAGTAGTTAATATCCCCTGTAAACCTGCTGTTCAATATAGAAAAATCCAACCCTATATTTGTTCCATGTACTTCTTCCCATTTCAAATCCGGGTTCGGATTTTGGATCGGTGAATAAGATTGAGGATAGATATTGTTTACTGCATCATAATATCTTCCACCAGGGCCGTATAACAACAAAGTTGCATAAGGTGAAATCGCATCAGAGTTACCCGTAACTCCATAACCAGCTCTTAATTTTAAATCATCCAGCCAACCAATATTTTTCATGAAGCTTTCCCGGCTTAAACGCCAGGCCACATCAAATGAGGGAAAATTACCCCATCTGTTATTCACCCCAAATTTAGAAGAGCCGTCTCTTCTTATACTTGCTGTTAAATAATATTTACCCGCATAGTTATAGTTCAATCTGGCGAGGAATGAAATCAATTTAAATTCGTCCTTGCTGGTATACGCTGAAACTTTGGAAGGGTCTATTGCCGAACTAAAATTATTATCCAGGTTCTGCGGAACCAGGAAATTTGAACCGCTTGCTGACAAAGTATCATTTGTGAAATAGTTATACTCATATACACCAGTAAAACCAATACTATGCTGACCAAAATCATGCAGATAATTAATGTGCAGATCTCCTTTCCTTGAATCATTTGTATTGTTTCCATCTGAAGCCTGGTTAAAATTGCCCTCCACAGGATACGCAGGCATATAAAAATGGGTTTGCTGGTTAAAATGCGAAATTGATCCTGTTGTACCGACTTTCAATCCTTTGATCAATTCGTAATTGATTGTTCCGTTCAAAAGATTTAAATGCTCAAATGATTTATTGTACTCCTCGTTCATATGTTCTACCGGGTTGAATACTTCAAAATCGGTAAAAGCATAATAGCTTCCATCAGGATTTTTAATCGGATAAACCGGCACATCATTATATGCTTTGGTTATATTATTATAATTGGTCAAAGTTCTGTTTGTTGTGGTATTAATTACACCCAGATTAATTTCCAATTTATCATTCAAAGCCTTTTGCTGGGCATTGAACCTTAAACCATATAATTCTTTACCAGAATTGATAACAACGCCTTGCTGGTTAAGATAGCTCACAGCGCCTCGGTAGGTGAACCCTTTAGAACCTCCAGATACTGATATATCGTGACTATGTACAAACCCTGTTTGTGTAATTGCTTTTTGCCAATCAGTATTTGCCCCTTTGTCAATTCCAGCACCTGCTGCTCCAGTCGCAGCCCTCCATTCATTTGCATTGAGCATGTCAAAATATTTAGCCACTTTCTGCATTCCTACATATCCGTTATAACTCACCTGGGCTCTACCTGTCATCCCTTTCTTTGTAGTTACAATAATGACACCATTTGCACCCCTAGACCCGTAAATTGCTGCAGCCGAAGCATCTTTTAAAATATCATATGATTCAATATCTCCTGCAGGTATATTGTTCAAAATATCAGGGTTGTCAAGGGGAATTCCATCCAGGACAATTAATGGTGTTTGGCTTCCGGTAAGTGAGGCCTGGCCTCTGAGGCGAATAATCGGCGCCTGGTTAGGGTCGCCTCCCGGGGTGGTGATCACTAATCCCGCAACCTTTCCCTGAATTTGAGCAATAGGATTTGTAACAACTCCCTGGTTGAAATCCTTGGAACCTACTTTTGCTACCGCTCCCGTTAAGTCTTTTTTCCTGGCTGTTCCATATCCCACTACAACCACATCACTTAATGAAGTTGCTGCAGCTACCAAAGAAACATCAAAACTTTCTTTGCCAGCAATAGTAATTTCCTGTTGGGTAAATCCCACACTGGAAATAATCAAGGTTTTAGCGTTTGCAGGTACATTTAACGAAAATGCACCCGATGCATCCGTAGAAGTTCCGGATTTGGAACCTCTTACCGTTACAGTAGCCCCTTGTATGGGGTTTCCTTTGTCATCAGTTACTTTACCTGAAATTGTTTTTGTCTGAGAGAATGCTAATTGTGTCATTACTACACAAAGCATAAGCAGAGTGATTTGCCGAAGCAATCGTGTGATGGTCATAATCAATGGTTTAAGCAATTAATAAAACGAAATTAAAATAATTAATTCTTATTTAACAAAATTTTTGGCAATTGCAGGGTTTTGAGACAAAAATTCTGAAATTATCGCTGCGCCTATTTGTAAAATTTCTTAATAACTCCGTAAATCTAATCGTTGTTTTTATGATGATCGCGGCTTAATCAGATTTTTTTCTGCAATCGTTTGCGATCATGAACTATCATCAGACCTTAATTTCATATACACCCCATTCGTCCACCCAAAACCATCCTGGTTTGGGTACTCCCCACCTGTAGCACTGAGGTTTGTGTCTATGACATTATACTTTTCTGTTATTTTTCCGGTAGCCCTGAAAATAGTTTCCACAGTTGATGTCCAGCTGTTTTTTACCTCAACAGCTGTTTTTTCAAAGCCATAATTAACCAACCCCTTATAAACTACCCACTGCAATGGAGCCCATCCGTTTGGTGCATCCCACTGTTGGTTATTCGAGTTCAGCGTTGTTACGATGCCACCTGGTTTTAAAAAATGTTGTTTCAAAATTTTTGCTGTTTTTTCCCCCTGTTTTTTGGTTGCAATATTCACAAACATCGGAAAGGCAGTAACCGCGCTTATCACATTTGTAGCGCAATCATTTACCAGGTCATAATCTATGAAATTCTCATTTTTTTCATTCCATAAATATTTGTGAATAGCCGCTTCCCGGTCAACCGAAAGCTTATAATATTTTTCAGCAAGATCTTTCTCTTTCTTTAACATATAAGCGTCACCAATAAATTTTTCCAGATTATACATCAGGCAATTCAAATCAACAGGTACGATATCCGTTGTATAAATCGTACTCATTTTACAAGCGTCTCTAAACCACCTGCTGCTAAAATCCCACCCTGATTCTGCCGCAGCACGAATATCTCTGAAGACTTTACTCCTTTTTACTTCCGCTTTATTAGCTGTTTCATCGTCTTCAGTATAAGCTTCTTCTCTGGGAGTATCTTTATCATCCCAATAACGATTCAGTATTTCTCCGTCAGGCATCATTACCACATGCTTTTTCATTTTATTTTTCTTATCTAAAAATTCCTTTCCTTTCATCCAAAACCGGTATTCTTTTTCCAGCTGGGGCAAATATCTTAGTAAGATGCTTTGACCTTTTTCTTCACTCAGCAATTTTACCATTAATGAAAAAAAAGGCGGTTGCGAGCGACTTAAAAAATAAGATCTGTTACCATTTGGTATGAACCCAAATTCATCAATCAGGTATGCAAAATTTTCGATCATATTTTCGATCAGGTTAATGCGTTTAGACACCTGTAACCCGAGCATGGTAAAATAACTGTCCCAATAATAGATCTCCCTGAACCTTCCACCCGGAACAACAAAAGAATAAGGTAATGGTATTAAAGTTCCTTTCGCCACTGTCGTTTTTTTTGTCAAAATATCCCAAAGAACGTTTATATGTTCTTCCAAAGTTTTTAACCTGTCGCTTACAAATCCCGTACTTTCATCAACTGGGTATTCAAAATTTCTTTTACAAAATTCTTTCAGATCAAAATCTTTTTCCTTTTTTTCCTTGCTGTAAATACTTAATACCTCATGAACGGACATTTTCGGAACACAGTCGGTAAAAAATTTCTGATCTGCAAAAACCCTATTTCTTTGCACGTCTACAAACAATTCTTTCAGGTCTTCAAGGTATAATAGTTCTGGCGATTTCATACATAACAATTGCACTATACCAGCATTTCATTTGCCAATTGCAGATTGGCAGATTGCCTGCTTTTTATTTTATTAAACATTACGAGCGCAACAGCTAATATGGTTATAGGCACGAGTGAAAAATAAAAAGCATTTATTCCTCCAATCTCTTTAAACAGGTATCCGGTAATGATCGAACCTAAAGTTCCTCCGATGGCAGAAAAAACAACAATCAACCCACTCATAGCACCGTGCTTTGATTTTGGCAAAGTGGCGAGTACAAGTGAATTAATCACCGGGTAGATAGGTGACAAAAAAATACCAATAGCAGGAAATAAAAACGCTACTAAAGGCACATCTTTCACTGAATTAATAGATGGGGGTACAACGGTATTTTTTGCAAGGTAAAGTGATATTAACAAAACTGATGTAGCGCCAATCAGGCATCCGATCAAAACCAAAAGCCAATTCAATTTACGCAAAAGTAATCCTGCTGTGAAACGCCCTATCGCCATTGAGCTTGGTAAAATACTTGTCCAGATTATAGCAAGCGCTTCTGAAATATGCAATACCTTTTTGTTAAATGTAGGTAACCAATTCATCGTACTTTGTTCAATTAAAACATAGAAAAAAGCGCATAACACAAATGAAACCACCAAAGGCAGAATAACAAGCTTTAGCATCCCGCCAACTTCTCCAGACCATTCACCGGGGTTTTTCTGAATCGCGGATTCATCAAGCGGAGATGACAGCAATATCAAAAATGCGATAACAGCCAATACTCCGACATAATAATACGCCTTGAACCAGTTGCCTGTGTCAGGATCTGAAGCAAAATGCGCGAACAAAAAATATCCGCTCAAAATCCCAAGCATAAAAAAACTTTCGATAAAATTCATCAGGCTCAGGTGCTCCCTTTCAGAACGGGTAACAATTCCTATTGTACCGAAAACCGAAACCTTTGTAAGCCCGAATGCAAAGCCACATAAAGCACATAAAAATTTTATTGCCCAAAAAAACTTTATTGAGGGAATGATGAAACAGCCTATTGCTACTGAAGCCAAAGCAATGAGCATTGATTTTTTATAGCCGATTCTTGAAATAAATGCCCCCACGATGAAAGAAGCAATAGCAATACTGAAATCCTTAAAAGGGTCAAGCCAGGCTGCCTGCTTTTCTGAAACTCTGAAATAGGATTGAACAAGTAATATAACAGTGCCAATACTGTTCAACAGGATGGCGAACAGGAAATAATTGAGAAAAATTGAAAACTTTATACGTGAATTGTGCATGGCAAGCAGCAACTTGTTGGTATCTTTCTAAAGAATAAAGATGATTGTAATTTCGAAAAAAAAATTCATCTCCATTTACTTTTTCTTTATCTGTATTAAGATATTTAGGATTAATTTTAACCTGAAAATGCTTAATGCCAATGAAAATTGAATACGAAGTTGTTCACCCTGACAAGGGTAGTTCTTTCAGGTTATTACATACCAAAACACTCGCAGAAAATTATGCATGGCAATATCATTATCATCCTGAATACGAAATCGCATGCGTACTCGGCGGCACTGGAACGAGACATGTAGGAAATCATTTTAGCAGTTACGACAATGGCAGTTTAGTTTTATTAGGCCCCAGCATACCACATGCAGGTTTTGGTCTTAATTCACATGGACCTCATGAAGAAATTGTCATTCAGGTGAAAGAAGATGTATTGAACGGATCACTGTTATCAAGACCAGAAATGGTGGATATCGGCAAATTACTCAGCAATTCAAAGCACGGAGTATGTTTTACAGGCAACACAAAAAAAGAAATTACAAAAAAACTGGTTCAGTTGTTGAAACTACATCCGTTTGAAAGGTTTATTCAGCTGCTTTCTATTTTACAGATGATGGCTGTTTCACGAGAATACGACCTGATAAATCCTACAACTGATTTTTCCTCTTTAATAAAAAAGCACAATTCGCGACTCGAAAAAATTTTTAATTACATGGAGCAGCATTTTCATGAAGAGATTAATATTCGTGCTGTTGCTTCGATCGCCAATTTATCTGTTCCATCTTTCTGCAATTATTTTAAAAAGGCAATGAACAGCACTTTTACTGATTTCGTCAATCAGTATCGTATTCAACATGCATGTTTGCTGCTGCAACAGGAGAAAACAATTGCAGAAGTATGTTTTGAATGCGGGTTTAATAATGTGGCTTATTTCAATAAAGTTTTCAAGAACTTAACAAAAAAGACTCCTTCCGAGTTTAAAAAAGAAATTACACAAAATTTTTTTTACAAAGTCTCGCTATAATTTGAAGCACGTATTTTATAATTGGTGGTTTATTCAGGCATTATGAAAGAAGTCGCAACATTGAAAAAAATTGCTCGGTTACTGAATATCAGTATTTCAACAGCATCACGAGCACTGAAAAATCATCCCGAAATTTCAGAAAAAACGAAACAGCGTGTTCAGGACCTGGCAAAAAAACTCGAATATGTGCCTGATGCAAATGCCATTCATCTCAGAACAAACAAGAGTAAGGTTTTAGGGTTAATGGTACCTTCTGTTTCATATTATTTTTATGATTCTTTTATTGCTTCGGTAGAGGAAGAGTGCAGGAAAACAGGCTATTCCCTTCTTATACTCCAATCCGGCGACGATCCTCAAACTGAAATCACCAATCTTAAAATTTGCAGAGAGAACCGGATCAACGGATTGTTCATCAGCATTACCCCGAAAACAAAAGATATCAACAGCTTCCTCAAATTCCAGGATTCCGGAATTCCGGTTATTTTTTTCGATAAAGTTCCTGCTTTTGAAGCCTGTAACAAGGTTTGTCTTGCTGACGCAGATGCTGCGAGGATTTCTGCAAAAAAAATATTCGCGCAAAAAAAGAAAAAGGTACTTGCGCTTTTTGGCGATATACATTTATTAATCACTAAAAAAAGACTATCCGCTTTCAATGAAACATTTCGTGATGAAAAGGCAAAGCCAAAATTAGTAATCGCTCATGCATTCGGTACGGAAGATGCCGGAAGAAAAATATTGGAAAACTTTTCTTTAAAAAACAAACCAGATACCATTTTTTGCATGAGCGATGAAATACTTTGTGGAGTCATGAAAGCATTACAAATCCTGAAATTAAAAGTTCCTGAAGACGTGTCTGTAATTGCCATAAGCAATGGTTTCATTCCCAAATTATTTTATCCTGAAATTACTTATGTTGAAACCAGTGGCAATAAGTTAGGCAAACTGGCATTTAAACGAATGATGTCATGCATTTCCGGCAGTACGTTTATTCAAACAATAACCCTAGAATCCGTTCTTGTAGAAGGAGGCTCGATTTAAAATTTGCTGCAATTATACACGTTGCACAAAAAAGAAGTGAACGATATTGAATTCAACCTCCAGCCAAGCAAGATGAAAGGTACTTTTATATGGGAACCGCTTAATACCTGGAAAAAAATTTTGACGAAACCGGAAATGCCAATGATTTTTTATTGAATATTTATTGTGAAATAGAAAAAGATATGGAATTAAATAAAATTCAGAAGTCAATTCCAAACCATTTCTTCCTTTCTTTTTTCTTGTATTTTTCATAATTGAATTTATAGAGTTTACCCGGCCGGTGCGGCACATCCGCTTCATATTCTTTGGTGTCTTCAAGCACATCCATGGAAAAGAATTTTTTCCTGAAATTACGCCTGTCCAGCTTCACGCCTAATATAGCCTCATATAAATTCTGTAATTCGCGAAGTGAAAATTTTTTGGGGAGAAGGCTGAAACCCAAAGGATGTTCCTGGATCCTTTTTTGCAGCCATTCATAACAGGTATCTAAAATTTTTTTATGATCGAATGCCATTTTTGTAATGGAGCTTACTTTGTGCCAATGCAGTTCATTAGCATGGATTTTCAATTGATGGTGCTGTATATTTATTAATGAACAATAGGCAATTGTAACTACCCTTGCTGCCGGGTGCCGGTTCACCTCACCGAATGCTTTTACTTCTTCAAGATAAACATCATTCATTCCTGTTCTTTCTTTTAAAATCCTGTATGCAGCCTGGTTAATATCTTCATGATTGTTAACCAGGTCTCCAAGTAGAGACCACTTGTGTTCGAATTTCTCCAAATCCGACTTAATCAGTAAAACCTTCAGTTCATTTTCGTCAAAACCAAAAATCACACAGTCGACGGAGATGCCGATTATGCCGTCATCTTTCAGTTCGTTTAAGATTGTTTTTAATTTCTTTTGCTGAGTCGTCATAGAATTTTTTGCAATCATTAATATGCCAGTTTTAATAACGGAGTGTTTGCGAATTTAATATTCTGTTTAAATTTTTCACAACTATTTTTCAGATGAATTGCTAACCATCATGGTGAACAGCCAAATTTATTAAGCCGGCGATAACACTGCATTCACCCGATTTAATAACCTATTGACTATTCACTATTGACACTTACATTTGATTATTCAAAGCCTTTGCTATGTATTCACAACTCGAAACGGTAAAACTGCAAAAGCTCACCGACAGCCTGCTTGCAGAAACAAAACATCGTTCTTTAAAAAAAAATGAAATTGAACATGTAAGAGATGTCCTCCGGTTTCATGAATACAGATATTATATCCTGAATGACCCATTGATATCAGATTTCGAATATGACAGTTTATATAAAGAACTTGAGAAAATCGAGTCTGAATATCCGGAGCTTATTGCTCCTGCATCCCCTACCCAGCGTGTATCAAAGGGGCTTACTAAAGACTTCCCAACAGTACAACACCTTGTGCCGATGTTATCCCTGGAGAATTCCTATAATGCAGATGATCTGCTTGACTGGGACCGAAAGGCAAGGGAGCTGGCTAATCTGGAAAACATTGAGTATTGTGTTGAGCCAAAATTTGATGGTGCCAGCATTTCACTGATTTATGAAAACGATTTGCTTATCCGTGGCGCTACCCGCGGTGATGGAGTGGAAGGTGACGACATAACTACCAACATCCGCCAGATCCGCTCAGTCCCGTTGTCTGCAAAATTTTCAGCTTATGGCATTCAGCAAATAGAAATCCGCGGTGAAGTACTGATGACCAAAAAGAATTTTAAAAAGTACAATGATGCACTTGCAGAGCAGAATCTACCTCCGCTCGCCAACCCAAGAAATGCAGCGGCAGGCACTTTGCGGATAAAAGATCCTAAAGAAGTAAGCAAAAGAAACCTTGAAGCATTTTTGTATCATGTTAGTTATTTTACTAACGCCGATGGGCATACGGAAATCAATAAAGCCCTAAAAACACATAGCGGCTGTCTCGAAATGCTTTGGGAGCTTGGTTTTCGGAGCCCACAGAAAGAAAAAAAAATATTACAGGGAGTTCGGGCAGTAATTGATCATTGCCATGAATTTGAAAAACACCGCGATGACCTCCCTTACGAAATAGACGGCATAGTAATTAAAGTAAATGAAATAGCGTTGCAGGATAAAATGGGTATGACCACGCATCATCCGCGCTGGGCAATTGCTTATAAATTCAAAGCAAGACAAGCTACTACAAAATTAAAAGCTGTCGAATTCCAGGTTGGAAGGACCGGGGCAATTACCCCGGTTGCAAAATTAGACGCGGTCTCTTTAGGAGGTGTTACAGTTTCCAGCATATCTATCCACAATGAAGATTACATTAAAGAAAAAGATCTGAAAATAGGAGATGCTGTGCTGATTGAAAGGGCTGGCGATGTAATTCCACAAATCGTAAAATCATTACCAGAACTAAGAACAGGTCATGAAAAGAAAATTCTATTTCCTAAACATTGCCCGGTTTGCAAAACTGAACTTTCGAAAGAAGAAGGTGAGGCGGTTTGGCGCTGCATGAACATAGATTGCCCTGCGCAGGCAGTAGAACGTATTATTCACTTTGCCAGTAAAGATGCCATGGACATCCGAAGTATGGGTGATGCCAACATCCGTAAATTCTATGATCTGGGTTTTTTAAAAGATATTCCGGGCATTTATCAATTGCCCTTTGATAAAATTGCAGGGCTGGAAGGTTTTGGCGAAAAAAGCATTGCTAATTTGAAATCTGCAATTGAAACATCCAAACAACAGCCGTTGCACCGGTTGATCTACGGTCTTGGTATCCGTTTTATCGGCGAAACTACTGCAAAAGTTCTCGCCAACGCCATTGACTATCTGCCCGATTTTAAAAACAAGTCTTTGGAAGAATTGCAGAACCTGGAAGATATCGGCCCGAAAGTTGCCGGAAGCATTATGAAGTTCTTTCATGTACATGACAATATTGAAATGCTCCACAAACTTGAGAAACTTGGCCTAAACCTGAAAAGCAACAGAAATATCAAAACCAGTGGAGGTAACCTTGATGGTTATACGTTTTTATTTACCGGAACACTCACCCAGCTTAAACGTAACGAAGCAGAAGAAATGGTGGAAAACAATGGCGGAAAAATATTGTCCGGCGTAAGCAGCAAGCTGAATTATTTAATTGTGGGTGAAGATGCCGGCTCAAAACTGGAGAAAGCAAAAAAAATACCGTCTATCAAAATTTTATCTGAACAGGAATTCATCCGGCTCATAAACAAATGACAAATATTTTTTAAACTTCAACACAATTCGGAATTCTTTTTCGTAACTTTAGTCAAATTGCATGTTATGATTAAAAAAATCGCCGGCGAAACATGGAAACCTCTTGAGTTCCCAGGCTGGAAACAACTCAGAAAAAAATATGCATTATCCTCGCATGGCCGTGTGGTAAGTTATACCCAAGATATTCATGAAGACGGTAAATTACTCAACGGCTCCATCACCACAGGGTACAAAACATTAAACCTACATCGCTCCGGTAGCAACGGCACTTTGTACATCCATCGCGAAGTGGCGCGTGTATTCCTGAAAAAAGCCGGCCCGAAACACAAATATGTGATTCACGCTAATTACAACAAGCTTGACAACACTTCAAAGAATTTAAAATGGGCAACGCTGGAAGAAATGATAGAGCACCAGCAAAAAAGCCCAGCAAAAGTGGCCTACAAAAAAGTGCAGGCTAACCGTACGAAGGGTCTCAAGCTTTCAGTAACTGACGTAAAAAGCATCAAGAAAACACTCAGCAGCAAATCTAACCCAACACCCATAAAAAAGCTGGCACAAAAATATGGGGTCAGCGAGATGACCTTATACCGTATTAAAAGCGGTGAAAACTGGGGAAGGGTCAAATAACAATTACACATATCGGTTGTATGTGGATGTAAAATATTGCGATTAAAGTTTTTTAAAAGGAATTGAGTGGCGCTCGGTTCCTTTTTATTTTTTAATTTGGCTTATCAACCTTTTTTTATGCTACAATCATCTACCATCAAATTTTTGAAAGACCTAAAAAAAAACAATAACAAGCCCTGGTTCGATGCCAACAGAAAAAAATATGAAGAAGCAAAAAATGATTTTTCGTTATTCATTCAATCTGTGATCGACAAACATGCAAAAAAAGATACCGGTATCAAAGAGCTAAAAGCCAAGGATTGCATGTTCCGTATTAACCGTGATGTAAGATTTTCCAAAAATAAATCCCCATACAAAACAAATTTTGGGGCAAGCATTAACCGCGGGGGAAAAAAATCAATTTTTGCAGGTTATTATTTTCATTGCGAACCGGGCGAAAGTTTTGCCGGTGGAGGTATCTGGATGCCAATGCCCCCAGAACTGAAAAAAGTAAGGCAGGAAATCGATTACAACCTGGATGAGTTTAAAAAAATTGTCGGCTCAAAAAAATTCAAATCTGTTTACGGGGAATTATACAAAGGCGATGATGTAAGCCTGAGTAAAGTACCACAGGGTTTTGAGAAAGATAATCCCGCTGCTGAATTTCTGAAGCTGAAAAGTTTTATTGCCATGAAAAAATTTTCAGAAGCAGATATTACTTCAAAAAGTCTCGAGAAGTTGGTACTGGAAACTTTTGATGCATTACAACCCCTGGTGGAGTTTATCAATAAAGCGGTTGAAGAATAGGTTTATGAGTAAGGTTTAAGGAACTGAAAATTTAACCTTCGTTCTTAAACCTTACCCTATACCTTCAACCTATAAAAGTTCCTTCGCTACAAGATATTCTGCAATCTGCACCGCATTTGTTGCAGCCCCTTTACGCAGGTTATCACTAACAATCCACATGTTTAATGTGTTTGGCTGTGTTTCATCTTTTCTTAACCTTCCAACAAACACTTCATCTTTTTCATGCGCATCTTTTGGCATCGGGTATTGTTGTGTGGAAGGGTCATCCACCAACACCACGCCGGGGGCTTTGCTTAATAAGCTTTTTACTTCATCCAAATCAAAATCTTTTTCAAATTCCACATTCACAGATTCGCTATGTCCACCCATCACCGGAATACGTACGGTCGTTGCCGTTACCCTTATCGAATCATCCCGCATAATCTTCTTCGTTTCATTCACCATCTTCATTTCTTCCTTCGTATATCCATTATCCAGGAACACATCGATCTGCGGAATAACATTCAGATCAATCGGGTATTTATATGCCATATCGCCCTGCACGCCTTTTCGCTCATTCATTAACTGGTTCACCGCTTTAACACCTGTTCCGGTTACACTTTGATAAGTTGATACAACAATTCTTTTAACCTTGTATTTTTTATGCAGGGGATTTAATGCCACCACCATCTGAATAGTTGAACAATTCGGGTTGGCAATAATTTTATCTTCTTTGGTCAAAGCATCGGCATTAATCTCAGGCACCACTAATTTTTTGGCAGGGTCCATTCTCCAGGCAGAGGAATTGTCAATAACCGTAATGCCTGCAGCTGCAAATTTAGGCGCCCATTCCAACGAAGTGCCGCCACCTGCTGAAAATAATGCCACATCAGGCTTCGCAGCAATTGCATCTGTTGCACTCACTACTTTGTATTTCTTTCCCTTGAATTCCACTTCCTTGCCAATCGATTTTTCCGAAGCAACCGGGAATAATTCTGTAACCGGAAATTTCCTCTCAGCAAGTACTTGTAACATTTTGGTGCCAACCAATCCTGTGGCGCCAACAACGGCAACTTTCATTTTAGTTTATTTAGTGATAAAAATTAATTGCGATTTCTTTAATTCTACATTTACCTTGTTATTTATTATCCCCTATTCCTCGTTTCTTATATTTTGTAACCAGCATCACCCTTTGGTTAAGCACCGTTGGGTCGCTCGCTTGTACAGCAACAATTCTATTCAGCTGCCACATTTATTTAATAATCCTTTCCATCTCCCAAAATCTCCGTTCAGACAATTAAAAAAGCCTCCCCGGTTTGGGAAGGCTCCTAATTATTTTGGATACAAAACAATCACCGGACTTCCCTGTTGCAGAATGTCTTCTTTGTGTGCTTTGTATGTTTCTTAATGGCCATTGGGTCGCAAAAATAATTTAGAACGTGGTTAATCCCAAATTTTTTTAATTTTATTATCAAACCTTTCCTGATGACCAGAATTACCTTGCCCTTATTCTTTTTGCTTTTCTGCTTTCATATCCTGAATGCACAAACAGCCAACCGGTATGATATTATTATTGATGAAATTTTCCCGGATCCTTCTCCGGTAATCGGTTTGCCTGATGCGGAATTCATTGAATTGAAAAATATTTCCCTAACAGCTTACAACCTGCGCAACTGGCAGATCAGCGACGGCAGTTCGATAGCTACTGTTAAAAAAGATTTTATCCTGCAGCCAGATAGTTTTGTTATTATTTGTTCAACAAGCGCCGCAAATGATTATGTTGCTTTTGGTGCAACAATCAGCGTTTCCGGCTTCCCTTCGTTAAATAATGACGGAGATATCATTTTCCTGAAATCACCGGAGGGTTTGGTTATTCATGCTGTTGATTATAATAAAAGCTGGTACCGGAATGATATTAAAAGTGATGGTGGCTGGACAATCGAAATGATCGATACTAAAAACCCCTGCACCGGTTTCGGGAACTGGAAAGCAAGCACTGATCCGCGTGGCGGAACCCCCGGACAAAAAAATGCTGTTGATGGCATTAATAAAGATGGGCTAGCACCAACATTGTTAAGAACTTATACCATTGACAGCTCAACCATCGTTGCAGTTTTTGATGAAACGGTTGATAGCAGCAATGCATCAGAGGTGTCGAATTATATGGTGGATAATAATATCGGCAATCCCATTTCAGTAACAGTTAAGCAACCTTTATTCAACGAAGTGCTGCTCAAGCTTCCTGTAAAATTAAATGCCGATACAGTTTACCATCTCACAGCAAATAATATTACTGACTGCTCCGGCAATGTGCTTGATAATAATTCTGCAAAAGCCGGGCTTGCCGTTTTGGCTGATACAAATGATATTATCATTAATGAAATTCTTTTTAATCCACAAACTAACGGCTATGATTATGTGGAGTTCTATAATCGCAGCAACAAAGTGATCGATTTAAAACAACTTTATGTATCAACCCGGGATGTTACCGGTGTACTCAAGTCAATTACGGCATTAAGCCCGGTTCCTTTGTTATTCTTCCCAGGCGAATATGATGTAATCACAGAAAACAGCTTATGGGTACAACAAAATTACCTGGTAAAAAATACCGATAAGCTGCTTCAGTTGGCCTCATTACCCTCGTTCCCTGACGATGACGGAATTGTTGTTTTGCTAAACCCCAACCAAACTGTAATTGACGAATTGCATTATAACCATAACTGGCAGCTTGCGC
The DNA here is from genome assembly GCA_035541355.1 of Puia sp. Taxonomy (GTDB): domain Bacteria; phylum Bacteroidota; class Bacteroidia; order Chitinophagales; family Chitinophagaceae; genus Puia. The sequence continues at coordinate 119,805 of DATKNN010000014.1, forward strand.
TTATTACTAATGAAGCAGGCGTTGCGTTGGAAAGAATTAATTATAATAAACCTACGCAAAACGCAAATAACTGGACCTCGGCAGCGTCAACTGCGGGCTATGGAACGCCCACATATCAGAATTCTGAATTGAATATAGATGCGCAATCAAAAAGTGAGATCAATATCATCCCAAAAATATTTTCCCCGGATGATGATGGTTATGAAGATTATTGTTTCATCAATTACCAGGTTCCTAATCCCGGCTTCGTTGCAAACATTACTGTTTATGATGCTTCGGGAAGGGCAGTGAGAAATATTGCCAACAATGCCACCCTTGCTTTAAACGGAACTTTTAAATGGGATGGTCTTGATAATAAACAACAAAGATTACCCGTTGGCATTTATATTATCGCTACCCAGATTTTTGATCTGAATGGAAAAACAAAACAATTTAAACATGCAGTGACGCTGGCAAGAAAATGATAAACTCAGAAACCTGGCAGGTCTTTGAAAATTTTAAAATCCAATCAAACCAGCGCAATATCAAAATTCACCAGGTCTACAAACTGTTGTATCCTGTTATCAATATCAGGTTTGGTCACCTCTCTCAATCTGTCAGTACCAAATTTCTCCACACAGAAACTGGCCATGGCGCTGCCGACAATAATCGCGGTTTTCATGTTCTCGAATGAAATGTCTTTTGTTTTTGCAAGATGCCCAATGAACCCTCCTGCAAAAGTATCGCCGGCACCAGTAGGATCGAATACTTCTTCTAATGGCAATGCCGGTGCAAAGAAAACCTGGCCGTCTTTAAACAATAATGCACCGTGCTCTCCTTTTTTAATTATGAGGTATTTTGGGCCCATTTTTGCAATGGCTGCCGCTGCTTTTACCAATGAATATTGCCCGCTCAATTGCCTTGCTTCACTGTCATTAACCAGCAACACATCCACTTTGGCTAATACTTTTTCCAGGTCGCTCATTGCAATGTCCATCCAGAAATTCATAGTGTCCATAGCAATCAGTTTCGGCCTGCGTTTCATTTGCTCAATCACGCTTAGTTGCACTGATGGGGCAAGGTTGCCCAGCATCAGAAATTCACAATCCTGGTAGCTATCCGGCACAACCGGCTTAAATGTGCCCAACACATTAAGTTCGGTTACCAATGTGTCTCGAGTATTCATATCCAGATGATATTTGCCAGCCCAGTAAAACGATTTTTCATCTTTTTTAATTTGCACCCCATCCAAAGCCACACCCCTTGCAGACAATGCATCCAGTTCTTCTTTTGGAAAATCCCCGCCTACTACAGATATCTGTTTTACAGGCGTAAAATTACTTGCACACCAGGCGATGTATGTGGCTGCGCCACCTACAATTTTATTACTTTTACCAAAAGGCGTTTCAATATCATCGAACGCCATAGAGCCTACTACGATTAATGACATGTTGAATATATTTTTAAAAAATCGCACAAACCTACAAGAAATTTATTGTTCACGCAACCTGCAGAACCGCACAGATCCTAACACTCGTTAGTTTTTTTTATTTTTGATACTATATGTCGAAAATTCAAAGTAAAAAGAACAGCACCAAAAAAGAAATCATCATCGAAAAAGCTGCCAAGCTTTTCCGTGAAAAAGGTTTTGGCGCTGCCAGCATGCGCGATATTGCTGAAACCGTTGGCGTGGAAGCTGCCAGTCTGTATAACCATATTCAATCAAAAGCAGAGATATTACAGGCCATATGCTTTAAAGTGGCAAACGAATTTATTTCTCAATTGGATGAAGTGGAAAGAAGTAATGAACCTACCTTAAAAAAAATGGAAACGATTATACGTGTCCATATACGGATGATGCTGGATCAATATGAACATGTATATATATCCGATCATGAATGGAGGCATTTGCCCGAACCTTATCTTTCAAATTTTTTGAATCAAAGAAGAAGCTACCGGAAAAGGTTGAGCGATATTATTGAAGAAGGCATTCAAAAAAATGAAATAAAAAATATTGAACCTTATGTAGCTGTCCTCACTATATTGTCTGCCATCAGCGGCATTGAATCCTGGCACCGTTCACGCAAAACAACCAGCGCCGAAACGCTGGAAGCCAATATGGTGAAGTATTTGATTGAAGGGCTGAAGAAATAATTTTAGTTAATAGTTCATAGTTTATAGTCAATTGCCCTTACTATGAACCATAAACCATCAACCATGAACTTTTATAAACTAACAATTAAGGATATACGAAATGAAACTTCTGATTGCATTTCCATTGCATTTCAAATTCCTCCAGCATTGGTAAATGAATTTCAGTTTAAACAGGGGCAAAACATTACTGTCAAAGTCAATATTAGCAACGAAGAGGTCCGACGTTCTTATTCCATTTGTTCAAGCCCTCAAGAAAATGAGCTGCGCATTGCCGTTAAAAAAATCAGTAACGGTAAATTTTCTGGTTATGCTGATCAATTAAAAAAGAATGATACGCTCGAAATACTTCCGCCTACAGGAAAGTTTTACACTGAATTAAATCCGTCTAATAAAAAAAATTATCTCGCATTTGCAGCAGGAAGCGGAATTACACCTGTCATCTCAATTATCAAAACGACGCTGGCTGTTGAGCCGTCAAGCAGTTTTACACTGATCTATGGTAATAAATACCGAAGCTCAATTATTTTTAAAGAAGAACTGGAAGCGATCAAGAATAAATACATGGGCAGGTTTGCTATACATCATATTCTGAGCCGCGAACAAACGGATTCGGAAATCAATCATGGAAGAATAACTACAGAAAAATGCGATGCGCTCTCTGAAAAATTAATTGATATAAATAAACAGGATGAATTTTTTATCTGCGGGCCTGCACAAATGATCTTTTCGGTAAAAGAATGGCTGGAGAAAAGAAATATTGACAAAAAGAAAATTCATTCCGAACTGTTTACCGTGCCTGGAGTACACTCAGCAGTTGGCATTCGGCAGTCAACGGCCGATAAAAAAAACACTGAAGATAAAATTAGTCATGTTACAGTAAAGCAGGATGGCATTGCATTTAGTTTTGACCTGCCTTATAATGCCGAATCCATTTTAGATGCGGCCATCAGGCAAGGTGCCGATCTTCCTTTTTCATGTAAAGGTGGTGTTTGCAGCACCTGCCGTGCAAAACTGGTTGAGGGCAAAGTGGAAATGGAACATAATTATTCGCTGGAACCCGATGAAATCGAAAACGGCTTTATCCTTAGCTGCCAATCCCATCCCAGGTCGAACAGGGTGGTCATCAATTTTGACATCAAATAATGATTACTGCACTTTATACCAATAATAATCTGGCGGAGTAATCCCAGTGTTTGGGTCTGCAGAATAATGTACCAATAACGTTGTACTGTTTTGTAAGGTGAGTGTACCGTTAGCATGGCCCATCTGGCTATTGTTACTGCCATATCTGTAAATCCCAACCAGGCTGAAAGTACTATTACCGGTTGAACTTATATTTGTAAAAATCACATCTCCTGTTGAAAAACTACTGGCTGATTTCGCCCCGCTGCTCAGATACGTGATAGTGCCATTTGCAGAACTGGCGCTGATATTTACAATTGCGGTGTCATTCGAACCGCCCCAAACTGTAGTTTGCCATGAGCCATTAATAGATGATAAATTATTAGTCGTAGTCGAGCTACTTTTTTTGCATGCATTAAAACTAAAAAAAAGAAGCAATACAACTGTTGAGCAGAAAACAGTTCTCATGTGATAATTTTATAGTTATAAAAGAATTCACATCAAAACTATCCGGCCAGAACATTAGTTGCAATAATCAATATGTAGTATTTTTTGAAATATTACAGAATTATAGTAGCCATGGAATGCGAACGTGCAGTAATATCTGCAGCTTTGCCCGCTATCCACAATTTATAAGGAATGGTTTGGTCAGTTTGGTTCATTACTATTACTGCCAGTTTTCCGTCTTTATTCAAAAATGCGGTTGTCAAAAAAGCACTGCGGCTGGATGCAGCGGCAACCCGCTTTGCACCCGGCTTAATGAATTTCGAAAAATGCCCGATATAATAAAACGAGTTGGTATAAATCAGTTCGCCGGTCTTTGTATCTGCATGCACAGGTGCAAAACAAAAATTGCCCACATGGTTGGGGCCGCCATTTTCATCGAGTAAAATATTCCAGTCAATCCACCCAACCGTTCCGTTATTGAAATCATGGATCATGCTGCGGCCGTAACGCTCACCGAGCGACCAGCTTTTAATATTTTCGAATTTAAATTTATCGTTGCAGCCTTCTGTAAAAATTAAGTTTTTATCCGGGAAAGATTTATGCACCAATCCCACATTATCGAACATCTGTGTGCCGCCGCTCCAGTCTTCATACCAGTGAAAACCCACACCCCACGCATATTTCGCAGCTTCAGGATCGCTTAACAAAGTACTTGCACGCTGGTAAAGAAGGTCGCGGTTATGATCCCACACAATTATCTTTTTGCCCGCCAAACCATGTTTTGCAAATGTTGGCCCCAGGTTATTTTTTAAAAAATTTTTTTCATCATCGGCGCTGTATATGCAGGACTCCCATGTTTGTGTAGCCATCGGTTCATTCTGAATGCTCACGCCCCAAACAGGTATGCCTTCTTTTTCATAAGCACGGATGAATTTTACAAAATAATTTGCCCAGGTTTGATAATACTCTGTTTTCAGTTTGCCGCCGTGAAGCATATTATTGTTGGTTTTCATCCAGCCCGGCGGGCTCCATGGGCTGCAGAATAAAGTGAGTTTACCACCTGCAGCAGCAATGGCTTGTTTGATGAACGGAATGCGATATTTTCTATCGTGTTCAATAGAAAAAGATTTCAGGGAATTATCATTATCGTTAACATAGCTATATGAATCGCTTGAAAAATCACAGCTATGAATATTGGTTCTTGCCAAAGTATACCCAATGCCTTTTTTCGGATCGTAGTAGGCTTCAAGCAATTCCTGCTGTTTGTCTTTGGAGAGTTTGGCAAACACTTCAGCCGATGCATCGGTAAGTGCGCCACCAATGCCGAACAATGTTTGAAAAGTTTTAGAGGGGTCCACAAAGACGCAAACCTGTGTTTCTACGGGCTGAGGTAAGTCATTAAAAGTTAGCGTATCGGTAATGGATAACCGAAGATCAGTATTATCAGCAGTAGTATACACAACTAATTTTTTCCCTGCAACGGAAAAGCTTGATGTCTTATTTGTCTGACTATATGCAACTGAAGAAATCAAAACTATAGCAAGAAGTAATTTTCTCATTTGGCAAAATTTGAGGAGATAAATTTAGGGGATTATTAAGTAGATTCGTATGACAGAAAATAATTGTTAAGCTATTTTATTGAGCAACAAAATCACTTAGATTAAATTGTAACTTTAAAATAGATGAAGTATCGGAGTACTTATGCTAATCTAAAAAACAATGAAAAAGGTCGCTCCCTACATAATTAACATGGATATCTTCAATACTGTTGTTTATAATTCTTGCTACTATCTTTTACAATATTGCTTGTTATATTTCTCCGCCTTATATCCATGACCACGCCGCAGGGAAAAAACTTGGATTAATGCCGATACCTCAAATGATGACTCGAATTTTCCTCTATTTCATAATTTGCTGTTTTACTTATACTCGCATACTTAAAAAAATGAAAATTTTTTTTATCCCCCCTATCTGATCTCGAATCAGGCGCCTGAATAAAAAACTAACACTTGTTAGTATCGCTTTCAAAAAAGATTTATCTTTACCCATCAAATTTTTCTATGTAAGCCATGGATGAAGAAAAAAAATTTCATGATAAAATAGAACATGAATTAAAGATCGAGCCGAAGGACTGGATGCCGGATCAATACCGCAAAACATTGGTCAGGCAAATATCACAGCATGCGCATAGCGAAATCGTCGGCATGCTTCCCGAAGGCAACTGGATTACTCGTGCACCTTCATTAAAAAGAAAAGCTATACTCATCGCCAAAGTGCAGGATGAAGCCGGTCATGGGCTGTACCTGTATTCAGCTGCGGAGACTCTGAATATTTCAAGGGAAGAAATGATTAATCAGTTACATACAGGTAAAGCAAAATATTCTTCTATTTTCAATTATCCCACATTAACGTGGGCCGATATCGGCGCTATCGGCTGGCTGGTTGATGGCGCTGCCATCATGAACCAGGTGCCGCTTTGCCGCTGCAGTTATGGGCCTTATGCGAGGGCAATGATCCGCATTTGCAAAGAAGAAAGTTTTCACCAGCGGCAGGGTTTTGAAATTTTATTAACACTTAGCAAAGGTTCGGTGGCGCAAAAAGCAATGGCGCAGGATGCCATCAACCGCTGGTGGTGGCCAAGCATCATGATGTTCGGCCCGAATGATGATGCATCGCCTCATACCAAACAAAGCATGGACTGGAAAATAAAACGGTTTACCAATGATGAGCTTCGACAGAAATTTATTGATGTGTGTGCCGAGCAGGTGAAAATATTAGGCCTCGCATTGCCTGACGAAAAACTGAAATGGAATGAAGAAAGAAAGCATTATGATTTTGGTGAAATCAACTGGCAGGAATTCTGGAATGTAGTAAATGGTAATGGCCCTTGTAATAAAGAAAGAATGGATGCAAGAATTAAGGCACATGAAGAAGGAGCGTGGGTGAGAGAAGCGGCAGCCGCATATGCCGAAAAAAGAAAAGCAAGAACACAAAAAGCAGTCGCATAAAAATTATAATTATGTCGCAACAGGAATGGCCTTTATGGGAAATTTTCATACGTAGTAAAAACGGCCTTGACCACAAACATGCCGGCAGCCTGCATGCAGCAGATGCACAAATGGCCATAGAAAATGCAAGAGATGTTTATACTAGAAGAATGGAAGGCGTGAGCATCTGGGTGGTGGAGTCAAAATATATTCACGCATCAAACCCTGAAGAAGCTTCATCTTTTTATGATCCTGCGAATGATAAACCTTACCGCCACCCCACTTTTTATGATTTACCTGATGCATTAAAGAATATGTGACTTCGTATGAAAAACCTCATCAACTACACACTTCATCTTGCTGATAATGCACTAATACTAGGTCACCGAAACAGTGAATGGACCGGGCATGGGCCGATACTGGAGCAGGATATTGCTATTTCAAATATTGCATTGGACCTGATCGGGCAGGCAAGAAATTTTTATCAATATGCAGCCCAACTGATCAACTATTCAACTCATCAACCAATCAACACTGCAACTGAAGATACACTAGCTTACCTGCGTAATACTAATGAGTTTAAAAATTGCCTGTTGGTTGAGCAAACAAATGGCGATTGGGCCAAAACAATTTTACGCCAATTCTTTTTCAGCGCTTATCAGTTTTATTTATACCAGCAATTGCAAAACAGCAATGATGAAACGCTTGCAGCCATTGCTGAAAAATCATTAAAAGAAGTTACCTATCATTTGCGATGGAGCAGTGAGTGGGTGATCAGGTTAGGCGATGGAACGGAAGAAAGTCATTCAAAAATGATAAAAGCAATTGATGACTTGTGGATGTTTACAGGAGAAATCTTTGAAGCTGCGAGCTACGAGAAAATAGCGGCCGGCAAAGGTTTTCGTATTGATGTTTCTTTAATAAAAAATAATTGGTTGCAAAAAGTAAAAGATATTTTTGATGAAGCCACATTAGGAGTGCCTCAAAATTCATCAATGCGATCTGGTGGAAAAGAAGGAAAACACACAAAGCTTCTCGGGAATATTTTTAATGAGATGCAGTTCATGCAGAGAACTTATCCCAACTGTGATTGGTAATATCGATTTAACTACAATGATTCAACCGGAAAATATAACAGCAGAAAAAATCTGGAAATTGCTGGAACAAGTAGCTGATCCCGAAGTGCCGGTTGTGTCTGTTATTGATCTTGGTATCATTCGCGATATCAACATAATTGACGACCAGGTAGAAGTTATTATTACCCCTACTTATTCCGGTTGCCCGGCGATGGATATGATAAAAATGAACATCCGGATGATTTTACTGCAAAATGCGATTCAACATATAAAGATCACAACTGCGCTTTCACCGGCATGGACAACCGACTGGATGAGCGAACAAGGGAAAGAAAAACTGAAGGCCTTTGGCATTGCGCCGCCAACCATTAAACAACAGGTTTGCAGAACAGCATTATTTCATGATGAAGAAGCAATTCAATGCCCGAAATGTAATTCGTACAACACAAGGCTGATCAGCCAGTTTGGCTCCACCGCATGCAAGGCATTATATCAATGTAATGATTGTTGCGAACCTTTTGATTATTTCAAGTGCCATTAAAACCTGCTTCAATAAATCGTAAATTGTAAATCTGAAAATCGTACTGATAATGCCTTCCATTCTATTCGAAATAAAAAATTCAATAGCTTTCATCACACTCAACCGCCCTGAAAAATTCAATTCATTTAACCGTGAAATGGCTTTGCTTTTACAAAAGGCCCTTGATGATGGTGCTGCTGATAAAAAAATCCGTTGCATTTATTTAACAGGAAATGGAAAAGCATTTTGTGCCGGGCAGGATTTAAGTGAACTAAACAAAGAAGATGCCCCTGGCTTTGATAAAATTCTTTCTGAGCATTATAACCCGATTGTGACAAGGATCAGGAATATTGAAAAACCCATAGTGTGTGCAGTGAATGGGGTTGCTGCCGGAGCAGGCGCCAATATTGCATTGTGTTGTGATGTAGTGCTGGCGAGCTTTTCTGCATCTTTCATTCAGATCTTTTCAAAAATCGGTTTGATACCGGATAGCGGCGGAACATTTTTTTTGCCGAGGTTGATCGGTTTTCAAAAAGCATCTGCCATGATGATGCTTGGAGATAAAATCACTTCAACAGATGCAGAAAAAATGGGAATGATCTACAAAGTTTTTCCCGATGAATTTTTTGCAGAAGAATCCATGAAGATTGCTATTGTTCTTTCCCAAATGCCCACCAAAGGTTTGGCTTATACTAAACAAGCGCTCAATCATTCACAATCAAAATCATTAGAACAACAATTACAGGTTGAAGACAAATTACAATTCGCTTCAGCACAAACCAAAGATTATGCGGAAGGCGTAAAAGCTTTTTTAGAAAAAAGAGAAGCGAAATTTATTGGGGAGTAGGCAGTTGAATGGTAATCAGCGATCAACCTATCAACATTTCAACCTGGCAACTTTTAAACATAAAGTATGGATACAACTGCAAGAAAGATCGTGGATAGGCTATTCGCAACCGATTACTTCAGCCAGTGGATGGGCATTGAGATCATTGAAGTGAAACAATATTACAGCAAAATAAAAATGCAGCTTCGCCGTGAAATGCTGAATGGCTTTGGAATTGCACATGGCGGCATTACATTCGCCCTTGCTGACAGCGCTTTTGCATTCGCCTGCAACAGCGACGGAAAAATAACAGTTGCACTGGATGTCTCTATTTCATTCCCGAAGTCCGGAAAAGAAGGCGATATATTAATTGCCGAAGCAAAACAAATCAGCAAAACAAATAAAACAGGTTTATATCTGATCGAAGTAAAAAATCAGAACAATGAACTGGTAGCCCTATTTAAAGGTACTTGCTACTGGACTGAAAAACCTTTGTTCTGATTTTTTACAAATTTTCAATTACGAAAAATCACCTTGCCATAAGTTTCATATAAAAAAGATAATAATTATACCTATTATCTCATGAACTGCAAAAGCTATCCTACAAAACAATAAGCGCATCCATGCTCCTGCGCCCGGCCAACAGCCCATACACCAGATGGCACAACTTGTATTCCCGGAATTAAGCCGTCTGTCCATTCTTTTAAGATTTCATTTGCATTACCATTCGTTTGCATGGCAACAATCCCGGAATAGACTGTTAATGCAGCATTGCAAACACAAAACATTACGCCACTGGCCTGAAGATCTTTAATACCGATAGGTAAATCGCCAAAAACGGGCATCATAAAATCACCGGCTTTGGTATTCCAAAAAGGATTACGTGTAGCCATTGCCGTTGTAGCATCCGCAGCCCGGAAAGCCGGGCCTAATTCTTTTACCTTGAACATCTCAGCAAATTTGTATTTTGCCCACAGGCTGTCCTGCATTGCAAATGGTATTGACTCATGACGCAGAACCACTACCGCAGTACAATCTTTTTCAGGAGATCCTGTGGCAGCATTTGTCATTAAAAAAACTTTTGGCCAGGCAAATGGGAAAATGCCATGATTGGATCCGGTTGAATCGAATACAATACGGTGTTTTCCTTTCACTTTTGAAAACCAGGCATCGGCATCTTCCGCCTGCTGTTTGAAATTCTTTTCAGCCAATGCGCCGAAAGGAGCAAATAAACTACCAAGACTTAGCGCTGCTGCGCTACCTGCAACTGCGCCTAGAAATTCACGGCGGTCAGTTGCTGGAATTAAATTGTTGGCTCGCATACGTGTAGGTTTTATTTAGGTTATAATAAATAAAGTGAGGTTTCTAAAAAAAGGCAAGTGTCAGGGGGAAATAAAGGCTCTTCACAAAGGGCAGGAATAAAGGGAAAGGTTATAAATCTTTATTGAGCAGTAACACAATTTCCCACTTACGGTAATCAGTATTATACTTGATTTTGAAAAGGTATGAAAATTTTTTAAAATACCAATTAAGTCTATATTATTATTAAAGTTTAATGGGGAAGCTTTTCTCTTACCAGGCCATAAAACCAGGTGCCTGCAATGGCACTCACCAGGGTTACTATTATCAGGCCAAAACCCGCACCAATCTGTGCAAACAAAGGCCCAGGACATGCTCCCGTTATAGCCCACCCGAAGCCAAACATAAGTCCGCCAAAAATCTGCCCCTTATTAAATTGTTTTGGATGAAAAACAATGGGCTCGCCATAAATGGTTTTGATATTGAATTTTTTAATCCCCAAAACCGAAATAATACCCACAATGACTGCTGAACCAATCACGCCATACATGTGAAAGCTTTGCAGCCGAAACATTTCCTGTATGCGGAACCATGAAACAATTTCTGCCTTCACTAAAATAACCCCGAAGAAGACACCAATAAAAAAATATTTGATATTGTGGTACCACGGGTGTTTCAATTCCGATTCATTAATACACAATGCATCCAGTGAGCGCACTTCGAAATCACTATTAGTTTCTTTAACAGCGGGGTTTTTTATTTCTGCAGTTTCCATTTTCAAAAATTTAAAATGAGTGGAAGAAAAATATTGGCCATCATAAAACCGCCAGCCATAAAGCAAATAGTTGCTACTAATGAAGGCCATTGCAATGATGATAAACCCATAATGGCATGGCCTGATGTGCAGCCCCCCGCATAACGTGTACCAAAACCGACCAGAAAACCGCCAACAACTGTAAATATTAATCCTTTTACAGTAAATAATGAGTGCCAGTTGAAGATATCGGCGGGCATTAGTGAACTAAAATCATTAACATGATACTGCTGCAGGTCTGCAATTAAATTCGGGTTAAGGTGAATTGGTTTCGGGTTTTTAAATAGTGTCGATGCAATAACCCCCCCGGCAAAAATTCCTGCAACAAAGAAAAGATTCCAGGCTTCCCTTTTCCAGTCATATTTGAAAAAAGAAATGCCAGCCGGAAAACATGCTGCACAAATATGCCTGAGCGAAGAAGATACACCAAGTCTTTTATTACCTACAATAAGTAATAAAGGCACTGATAACCCGATAAGCGGCCCGGCTATGTACCACGGCCAGGGTTGTTTTATATACTCTATTAAATCCATAGACTGACGTTGAAAAGTTAAAAATACTCCAATTTCAATTATAATAAGCAGATGTTTCTTTTTGTCCACATCGCATACAAAAGATGAAGGTTATATTATTTTTGAAAAAAGTTTCCTTTGCTGAAAAAGAAATACCAGTCTGTTTTGATTGAAGCCGGTTGTGATGAAGCAGGCCGCGGATGTTTTGCGGGCCCGGTATTCGCAGCAGCTGTAATATTACCCCAAAAATTTTATCACCCTCTTTTAAATGATTCGAAACAGGTAAAAGAAGAAAACAGGTATATATTAAGAGATTTTATTGAAAAAAATGCAGCAGCTTATGCAGTAGCGCAAGTTGATCATGATGAAATAGACCGGATCAATATTCTGAATGCATCTTTTAAAGCCATGCATCTTGCTCTTGATAAATTAAAAATAAAGCCACAGTTTTTATTAATTGATGGCAACAGGTTTAAGCCTTACAATGAAATTCCGCATAAATGCATTATTGAAGGTGATGCTATGTATGCTTCCGTTGCAGCTGCAAGCATTCTCGCCAAAACTTACCGCGATGACTACATGAAGCAATTGCATGAAGAGTTCCCTCATTACAAATGGAATACCAATAAAGGTTACGGAACACCGGAACACCGGAGTGCTATTGAAGATTTCGGGTTATGCAAATACCACCGTAAAAGTTTTAATATAATTCCTCCTCAATTAAAAATGTTCGAATGATTTCTTTTCCCGAAAATCTTGTTTTGGAAGATGAACGTACAATTCTCCGGCCACTTCAGTTAACTGATATAGAATTCCTGCTTCCTTATGCAATTAATGAACCGGAAACATGGAATTACTCATTGATCAGCCCGGCTGGCGAGAACGGGATGAAAAAATATATCGCTAATACTGTTAACCAACGTGATAAAAAAATTGAGTACCCTTTTATTGTTTTTGATAAATCAACAAATACATATGCAGGAAGCACACGATTTTATGATATACAATTGCATCATGATACTACCCAATTAGGTTACACCTGGTATGGAAAAAAATTCAGGCAAACAGGTTTGAACAGGCATTGCAAACTGTTGATGCTTACTTATGCTTTTGAAACATGGGGAATGGAGAGGGTGGAATTCAGGGCAGATGCAAGAAATGAAAAATCAATAAATGCAATGAAAGGGATTGGTTGCACTGTTGAAGGTATATTGAGAAGCAGTTTTGTGATAGAATCTGGAGGAAGAAGAGACAGTATTATTTTGTCGATATTAAAGAAAGAATGGTTTGAAGGCGTGAAGTTTAATTTACTGAAGAAGACTATATAATCAGAAAATCGGCAAAATCAGAAATACCCAAAGGGTTATTTTAATTACCCGGTACCCCTCCAGCTTTATTAAATTCCTGCCTATTCCTCCCATTCACCCAATCCTTTTCTCAAAACAAGCGGTGCATCATTTGTACAATCAACAACAGTTGATGGTATCATACCGCCAATTCCGCCATCCACAATAATATCGACCAGGTTTTTGAAATTTTCATTTATCAATCCCGGGTCGGTGTATTCTTCAACCATTTCTCCCGGCAATGATGTACTCAAAACAGGGTTACCCAGTTCTTTTACAATCGCATTAGAAATTTTATTATCAGGAACACGTAGTCCGATGGTATCTTTTTTGCTTTTTAACATTTTAGGCACCTGCTTACTTGCAGGTAAAATAAAAGTATAAGGGCCGGGTAAATGACTTCTCAGCAACCGGTACAATGGTGTTGAAATGCTTTTGGTATATTGGCTCAGATCGCTCAGGTCATAACAAACAAAAGACAGCCTGGCCTTTTCAGGCTCAATATTTTTTATCCTGCAAATCCGTTCAACAGCTTTATGTTTAAATATATCGCAACCCAAACCGTAAATGGTATCTGTAGGGTAAATGATAACCCCCCCATCCTGCAAACATTCAACAATAGTTCTTATATTCCTGTGCTGGGGGTTATCAGGATGGACATGTAATAACATATCAGCAATCTAAGAAAAAGCTAACTACTTTAGGCTGGAAACCGCAATAAAATTTATCGTTTTTTAACGCCTGCTCTATTCTGGAATTGTCGTTATAACAACATTTCGTTAACTCTCTTATTTTTAATTTTACAGAAATTTTTATGCTATGCAACTACAGGTTGTTGAAAAGGTGGAAAGCATCAGCCCTGACGATTTTAAGCATAATTATTACCATCCAATGAAACCGCTTGTAATCAGCGGTCTGGCAAAACAGTGGCCCGCTTACACTAAATGGAACTGGGGCTATTTCAAATCCATTGTTGGTAATGTGGACGTAGGGGTTTACAACAATATTAAAAGCGATGCCTATACACCCATCAATACAGCAGACGGTTACATGCAATTTGGCCAATACATTGATATGGTTCAAAAAGGGCCGGTTGAATTACGCATTTTTTTATTCAACATTTTTGAGCATGCCCCTGAAACAACTAAAGATTTTATTTGGCCCGAACATCTGGCAAAAGGTTTTGTGAAACGTTTTCCTATGTTATTTGTCGGAGGTCAGGGTTCCGTAACGCATATGCATTTTGATATTGATCTCTCACATATTTTCCATACTCAATTTTGCGGCAGGAAAAGAGTATTATTATTTCCATTTAAAGAGCAGCATAAGCTTTACCGTAAACCCTGGGAAGTGCTTAGCCTGGTAAATTTTGAAAAATATTTCGATAAAGAATTAACAAAAGTAGATACCAGGCGATTTCCTGCGCTTCAGTTGGCAAAAGGCTATGAAGTAGAACTTGAACATGGCGACACCCTTTTTATGCCTGCAGGGTACTGGCACCATATGGAATATCTCGACAGCGGTTTTGCAATGAGCCTTCGTTCTTTACAATCAAGCCTTAACGGGAAATTAAAAGGAGCCTGGTACTTGTTCGGTATGCGGGGTATTGACACTTTAATGAAAAAAACAGCTCCTGAATGGTGGTATAACATCAAAAAGGAAAAAACATTTCAGGCCGCCGCTAAAGAGCTTGAAAGGCAATACCAGTAACGATTTCAACAGGTTTATTTTTTTGACGGGATTATTCATTTTAAAAAATCACGGCAAAAAAACATAAAAAATATTGCTTATTCAGAAAACAACCTTTATTTTTATGCCGCTTATCAATTGAATTTCTTGCTTATCCGAAGCAAGCCCTATAACCCGATTCCATCCAATTTCCAATAGTATTCCGATTCCTTCAAAAGTGCTTTTTGTTAAAGTATTTTTGCAACTCATCAACATCCCTGTTTCCGCCCCTTTAAAAATTATTTCCGTACAAGGCTAATGCCTTTTACTTTGTTGAAAACCCCTTAAAGTTTTTTGAAGCATTTTAATAACAGTAATAATTATGCTTTGAGCACGATAAGAAAGGGCGAGGCTTCAAACCTGAAATAATTGTTAGTGATACGGATTTTTAACCCCTAAGCCAACAACTCCTTCATATCTTGACTGCACTAAGCTTTTATTACTTCCTTTTAAAAACACATAAATATTTTCTGGTTTTTTCGGAAAATGTATTCTTGTGCATGCAGAATAAAGCCGGCAATCATTTAATAAAATGATTTGTAATAACATAAACTAATTTTTGAACGAATAAAGCATTAAGCAATGCAATATTCAAAGTTTTTCTTTTTGTGGTTTCAGAGGTAAGCACAGGCCGGCGATGTCTATCGCTGGCTCTTTTTTTTAATCTCCCCTGACGAAAAAAATTTCACTGTGAATAAACCAATAAAAAGGCCCTGCCATCAGCAGGGCTTTCTTTTATTATAAAAAAACCCCGGCAAGCGGGGTTTTAATTTGTATCCTTAAATGTGATTATTGAATTGTCCATGTTTCATTACCACGAAGCAGCTTATCAAGATCACCTTTGCCCTTACTGGCAACCAGTTCTTCAACCTGCAGGTTAAGCATTTCTTCATAACAAGGCCTTTCCGTTTCATAAAAAATTCCAAATGGCCTTGGCAAATGCCCTTCCATTTTAGGATCATCAAATATCCTAACTAAAATCTGCGCTTTATAAAAATCCTTTTCATCATGTATCCATAAATCATCTTTACTTACCCCGTTTCCAATTTCTACAACAACCGGTTTAAATCCATCTAATTTAATTCCCTTGTTTTGTTCAGCGCCAAAAATCAGTGGTTTACCGTGCTCCAGGAACAAAGTTTCCATTGGCTTGGTTGCTTTTTCTGTAAAAATTTCAAATGCCCCGTCATTAAAAATATTGCAGTTTTGATAAATTTCTAAAAACGATGCCCCCTTATGTTGATGACTTCTTATCAACATTTGCTGCAAATGCTTAGGGTCACGATCCATACTTCTTGCAATGAAAGTAGCATCTGCGCCCATGGCCAATGCCAGCGGGTTAAAAGGGTGGTCGATACTGCCAAACGGAGTTGATTTGGTGATCTTATGCTCTTCCGACGTAGGAGAATACTGCCCTTTCGTAAGACCATAAATCTGGTTATTGAATAACATCATGTTCACATCAAAATTCCTACGAAGCAAATGGATGGTATGGTTACCTCCGATACTTAACCCATCTCCGTCGCCGGTAACAATCCAAACACTAAGGTCGGGTCTTGATGCTTTTAATCCCGATGCTATTGCGGTTGCACGACCATGAATAGAATGCATGCCGTATGTATCCATGTAATAAGGAAACCTGCTGCTGCATCCTATACCGGAAATAATTACAATATTTTCTTTAGGAATACCCAGCGAAGGCATTATTTTTTGAACTTGCGCTAAAATAGAATAGTCTCCGCACCCGGGACACCAGCGCACTTCCTGATCAGTTGCAAAATCTTTAGCGGTCAGGGGAACGTGGGGAACTGTAGTTGTATCACTCATATTGTAAGAGATTAATGCAAATTTAACTATTTGCTGTTAATAAAAATTTAATCATTAAACAATGGTTGATGTTTTCGTATATTCCGATACCAAAACTCTGATGATGAAAATTACCTTGTTAATAACCAGCTATTTTGTTTTGTCAAATGCTCTTTCATTCGGACAAAATCAAAAAGAACCAGTTAAGGTTACTGATTTACTCAAAATAAAAACCATTAATAGTGTTACCATCAATAAAGATGGCAGCAACGCAGCCGTTACAGTTAATTGTATTGAACCAGAAACAGGAAGCAAATGGGATTATAAATATATAAATCATATTTATGTTGTGGCGTGCGATGGATCTTCACAACCAAAAGAATTGACGGTCAAAGAAAGTTCTTCCCAACCTGCCTGGAGCCCTGATGGAAAAAAACTTGCATTTGTAAGGGCTGTTGATGGCAAACCGCAGGTGTTTTTATTACCTCTCGATGGTGGTGAGCCGGTCCAACTCACGCATTTTAAGTATGGAGCCGGTAATCCAAAATGGTCGCCGGATGGAAAAAAAATCCTCTTCTCATCTGATATTGGACTTGAAGAATTAATAAAAGACAGTATTCTCAATCCAAACCATAAATTGCCTAAATGGCCTTTCGAAAAACCAGCCCTCGACAACAAATCGGCGTTACAACCCGTTACTGCCAGGCCGAACCCCGATGGCAACATGGATGAAATACGTGCTTATCTTGACAATAATGTTGCCGATAAAAAAGCGAAAGTAATTGACAAGCTCAATTTCCAGGATGAAATGGGGGTAAATCCTAACATCAGTTTTAACCATTTTTTTATCCAGGAGTTGGATAGTAATTACACCCCAAAAGAAGTTACCCACGGGTTTTATAATTTCTCAGAAGCCCAGTTTACCCCTGATGGAAAAAAAATCATGCTTGTTGGGAAAATGGACTCCGCCGAACATCCCGACAGGGTTTTGGAATCATCAATTTATATGGCAGATGCAGACGGCCAGAACCTGAATTTATTATCGGGCGAAAAAGGAAAAACATTCAATAGTATTGCTATTTCCCCATCCGGCAAGTGGCTGGCATTTCAAACCGGAGTTACCAATTTTATTTCTGTGCCGGAGCTAAAGATCATGCCCCTCTTCAATAATTCAGGTGAAATAATAACTATCCCGTTTGACAGAAACAAAGGAAACCTTACCTGGAGCAAAGATGAAAAATATCTTTACTTCACTGCTGCTTCAAACGGTGGATTTCCTTTGTACAGGGTAAACATGCAATTTAAAAAAACTGAAAAACTTTCAGACGTTAACAGTGGCATCGGAAGTTTTGATGTAAAAAATAACGGAATCGTATATGTGAAAACTGAAGTTGCTAATCCATTTGAATTATATAGCGCTGATGCAAATATGCAAAACCCAAAACGTATCAGTTCTTTTAATTACGAGTGGGTGCAGAACCGCCAATTAAGCTTTCCGGAAAAACATGAATTTAAAAATGACAAAGGTGAAACGGTGGAGTATTGGGTAATGAAACCCGGAAATTATGAAGCCGGAAAAAAATTTCCTTTGTTATTGGATATTCACGGTGGTCCTTCGGCTATGTGGGGACCCGGAGAAAACAGCATGTGGCACGAGTTCCAGTTTTTTTGCAGCAAAGGATTTGGTGTAGTATACTGTAACCCCCGGGGCTCTGGTGGTTACGGATTTGAATTTCTTCATTCCAACTTTAATGATTGGGGCAAAGGTCCTACAAATGATGTACTTACCTCACTTGAGAAAGCAGTTAATGAAGGATGGGCAGATACTTCGAAACTTTTTATAAGTGGCGGTTCTTATGCAGGATACCTGGTGGCATGGATTATTGGGCATGATCATCGTTTTAAAGCAGCTTGTTCACAGCGCGGTGTATACGACCTCGCCACTTTTTTTGGCGAAGGCAATGCCTGGAGATTGGTACCGAATTATTTTGAAGGATATCCATGGGAGCCAAAAGCAAAAGCAAACCTTGAAAGGGAATCCCCTATTACTTACGTCGAAAATATAACTACCCCTTATATTATTTTTCATGGAGAAAATGACAGGCGGACAGGTTTTGTTGAAGGTGAAATGTTATACAGGAGCCTGAAGGTGCTTGGACGACCCGTTGAATATGTGCGCCATCCGAATGCCACACACGAAATAACAAGAAGCGGTGACAATCGCCAGCGTATTGACCAGATGCTTCGAACCTATGAGTTTTTTGAAAGATGGCTCAATAAATAATACAATGAAAAAAAATCAATCAGAAATTATTAAAGCTGGGCTGCTTTTTATAAGCATATATTGCTTTCTATATGCAAAAACCCAGTCCATGAAAGAAAGCAGATCGGTAGCGATTACATGGGTTGATTTGTTGAATAAACATGACTCAACAAAACTATCACAGCTTTACTCGGAAAACACTCAAATCAATTCTCCTAATTGGGGGGGAACAAAAACTGGCAGGGCCGAAGTAAAAACCATATACAACAGGTATTTTGTCAGCACTCCCGACCTGTCTTACATCATCAACAATATTATTGCAACTGATACTGCCGCAGTTGTTGAATATAATTTTTCAGGAACATTGGCAAATCCCGAGTCAACTACGCCTGCATATATGAAAGGGAAAAAATATAACCTGAAAGGTTGCACGGTAATACATATCCGAAAAGGGAAAATAATCAGGCAGGATTTTTATTTTGACCAAGTTACATTTTTGCGGCAAATGGGATTTTTCGACCAGAAATAAGACTTCTGGAAATAATAATTATCTGCCATTGGCGATTACCATATTTTATCAAAAATGCCACTCCTATAAATCAAAATTGCAGTTTACCTTGTGGTATTTAGTTTTGTATAAGATTATCAAAAATAAAGAATGTGAAACTATCCCATTTGTCGGAAACACTAATAGGATCTGAAATTGTAAGTTTGGGTGGCGAGATAAAAGAGAAAATCAGGCAAGGAGAAAAAATTTACAACTTTACCGTCGGAGATTTTGATCCGAAAATTTTTCCAATTCCCAAAGAACTGGAAGACGAAATAATCAGCGCTTATCGTAATCACTTCACAAATTATCCGTCAGCTGAAGGCAATCTTGATTTACGTGAATCCATAGCATTTTTTTCCAGACAAAGAGAGAATTTAGATTACCATGTTAATGAAATCCTTGTTTCCTGTGGTGGCAGACCGCTTATTTATTCGGTTTTCAGGGCAATTGTAGATAAAGGTGATAAAGTAATTTATGCTGTTCCGTCATGGAATAATAATCATTATACTCATTTTAATGAAGGGGAACATGTAGTTATTGAAACTGATGTAGAAAATAATTTTATGCCACTGGCTCAGGATATTGCTCCACACATCAAAAGTGCTACTTTAGTTTGTTTATGCTCGCCACAGAATCCGACAGGAACTACCATTTCAGAAAAAGAACTCGGGCTGATTTGTGATATGATTATTGAAGAAAATACCAGAAGAACAAATGATGAAAAAAAGCTTTTCCTGATGTACGATCAGATGTACTGGCATCTTACATATGGAAATACAATACATTATAATCCCGTTTCGCTCAGACCTGAAATGAAAAAATATACAGTATTCATCGATGCCATCAGCAAAGTTTTTGCTGCAACAGGGCTAAGAGTAGGTTGGGCACTGGGTCCCTTTGAAATTCTCGAAAAGATGAAATCAATATTAGGTCATATAGGAGCGTGGGCGCCAATGGCTGAACAGAAAGCTACAGCAAAATTTCTATTGCAAAAAGATTGCATTGATGAATTCCTGAAAAGATTTAAAGCTGCCCTTGAACTCAGGTTGCATGCCATTTATGACGGGTTTATCGGGTTGAAAAACGAAGGATACCTTGTTGATGCAGTCGTTCCTCAGGCTGCAATTTACCTGACTATAAAAATCGATTTGAAAGGGAAAAAAACTCCTGATGGAAAATTATTATCAAATCAGGCTGATGTTACAGCTTATATTCTGAACCAGGCCAAATTAGCCGTTGTTCCGTTTTCTGCTTTTGGGGCTTCAAAAAATTCACCCTGGTACAGGCTCAGCGTGGGCACCTGTAATGTAACTGATATCCCTGAAATGACGCAAAAGCTTAAATCAGCCATGAAGCAATTATTATAAAACTAAAAGCCCCGCTTGAAGCGGGGCTTTTAAAAATTCTTACCAGACTTTTTAGTTTTTATTTGAAATAAATTGAAATGGTTTTAATTCTTTCTGTCTTATAATCTGTTGCATAAGGTGAGGCCTGTTGATAATTTTGTATTTATTCAAATCAAATATTTCATGAACATTGCAAAACTTTTCAAGCGTTTCGTAATGGAAAAGCATTTCGTTTAACTGTTCAAGCGCTTGCTCCATGAATTTCTCATTCATGTGTTCATCCTTTACTAATACAAGCAAATCTCTGTCTGGAGTTTTCATTTAAAAAGAATTAGATTTCAATAACCAACCATGCCTTTGTTTACTCCGCACCCACAACGTTTACTGGTTCCACCAATTTTATTACCAGAACTACAGCCGACCATTATAAGTGCAAAAAAAATAATAACAAAAAACAATAAAACCTTGCTTTCTTTCATAAGAAATGGATGACTAATTTACATTATTTTGTATTTACAATAACAAAAATTGGGCGAGATTATTACAGTAAAACAAGGTTCTTTTGGAAAAAAGATTAAGGTATTAGTGGCCCCACTTGATTGGGGACTTGGTCACAGTACTCGTTGCATAAAAATAATTAAAGAACTATTGTTAAATGATTATGAAGTAATTATTGCTTGCGAAGGCACTCAGTTGTTGTTATTAAAAAGGGAGTTCCCTTCTCTGAATTATATAAATTTAAAAGGTTATAGAATTAAATATGGTAGAAACCGGCTTCTTACTATTTGCAAAATTATATTCCAAATTCCTAAAATTTTGATTCAAATCAAGACTGAGAGGGGTTGGCTCAACAGAATCATTGGAAAAGAAAAAATTGATATCATCATTTCTGATAACCGTTTTGGGCTTTACTCAAAAAAAATTACTTCTGTTTTTATTACTCATCAGCTTTGTATCAAAACAGCATTTGGACCAATAATCGAAAATATTTTACAAAAATTAAATTACAGATATATTAATAAGTTCGCTGTATGTTGGGTGCCTGATGATTTTGAAAAAGAAAAAGCTATTGCAGGCATATTATCTCATCCGGTCAACTTTCCAAATATTCCGGTTCATTATATAGGCATATTATCAAGGTTTGAGAAAAAAGAATTGTCTGCTTTCAATAAACTGATTATTATATTATCGGGGCCTGAGCCGCAAAGGACAATTCTCGAAAATATTTTCTTAAAGGAGTTGAAGTTTTATTCGGAAAGAGCCATTTTAATAAGAGGTCTTCCAAACGAGACAAAAAAAATAGATATGCCATCAAACATACAAGTTTATAACCATCTGCCATCAATGGAATTAAATAATGCAATTTGTTCTTCTGAATGGGTAATATGCCGATCGGGGTACAGTTCGGTTATGGACCTGGTAAGACTTAGTAAAAAAAGCATTCTTATACCCACGCCAGGCCAAAGTGAACAGGAGTACCTTGCCGATTACCTTCATAGAAAAAGGCTTGCACTAAACGCCGGGCAAAAAAATTTTTCACTACAAAAAGTTTTGGATATAGCTAAACACTTTGAATTTAAACAATATGACGAATCCGATAAGTCTTCGCTCCAGGATGCAATTATATCACTACCAAAGGTTAAGCAACCACATTAAATTAATGTTCTGTTTCCAGTTTTGGATAATTAAAAAACCAAAATGCTTTATCCGATTCTGCAAATTGTTTCCAATGCTCAATTGAAGCTTTTATTGCAAAAACGCTGCAGGTTGGCATATTATCTATTTGCACTTCGGTAAGGGTATTTGCAAATTCAGTTATACCGGGGTTATGAGAAAAGATAGCTACAGTACTGTAATTATCATTTAATTCAGAGATAATTTTAGTGAATATTTGAGTGCCTGCATGGTATAATTCAGGTATAAAAAGAATTTCATTCTCATCTTTTCCAAATTCTTTAATAAAAAGTTTTGCTGTTTTTTTTGCGCGTTTTGCGGGGCTTGAAACAAAGAAATCGATCACCACTTTATTTTTAATTAATTTAAGTGCCATTTCGGGTGCTTCTCTTTTTCCGCGTTCATTTAGCGGCCTGTCGAAATCGTTTAATACATCAGTTGACCAACTGCTTTTGGCATGTCTTATTAAAATAAGCGATTTCATGTGAGTAAAAATGGTCTGAAAGTTTATATAAAAGAAAAACAGTTAATCAATAGCCTCTTACATTTTTCCCTTCCATATAATTGATAAATGCTTTGTTTACGACTTTGTTGCCCCCCGGTGTCGGATATTTTCCTGTAAAATACCAATCCCCGGTATTTGTAGGGCAGGCTTTATGCAAGGATTCGATTGTCTGGTAAATCACCTGAACCGGAATTTTTACTTCAGGGGGAGTTATCAGTTCAGCTATTTTCTGAGAAATCTGATCGGTTGTAAAAAATTTGTATACCTGCTGCACTACATTTTCAGTATGAAGCTGGCCGGTTCTTTGTAACTCTTTACATTTATCATACAACTCCTGCAAACAATTTTCCTTTCCTGTTTCTTTTATTAGTTCAATAGCAGCCCGGAATGCAATAAAATCGCCGAGCTTGCTCATATCAATCCCATAACAATCGGGATAGCGTATTTGAGGGGCTGAAGAAACAATAATAATCTTTTTGGGGTATAGCCTGGAGAGCATTCTTACTATACTTTCTTTGAGTGTAGTTCCACGGACAATTGAATCATCAATTACGACAAGGGTGTCTTCGTCTTTTTGTACCGTTCCATAAGTAACATCGTATACATGCTGTACCATTTCATTTCGGCTCACATCTTCTGTAATGAACGTGCGCATTTTCACATCCTTGATAGCTACTTTTTCCACTCTTATTTTCCGGTTAAGCATTTCTGTGAGCTTCTCCTCAGTAAAATCTTTCCCCCAGGAAAGTATGCGCTGAATTTTAATTTCTTTCAGATAATCATCCATTCCCTTCCATAGACCATAAAAAGCTACTTCAGCAGTATTGGGTATAAATGAAAAAATTGTATTCTTTAAATCATAACTGATGGCATTGAGCACCTGTTCGCTTAAATTATATCCAAGTGCAATTCGCTCTCGATAAATTTTTTCATCGCTGCCTCTTGAAAAGTAGATTCGTTCGAAACTGCAGGCCCTTCTTTCTTTTGGTTCAAGCAATTTTTCAACCGAAATTTCTCCATCGGCTTTTATAATCAACGCCATCCCGGGCATCAATTCTTTCACTTCATTTTCAGCTACATTGAATACTGTACGTATAGCTGAACGCTCAGAGGCAGAAACTATAACATCTTCGTTTATATAATAATAAGCTGGTCTGATGCCATTTGCATCGCGGAATACAAAAGAATCGCCATTACCCAAGATACCCCCAACGGTAAAACCTCCGTCAAAGAGGGAAACTGATTTTCGGAGCACATCAGCCACGTTCAAATTACCCGGCGAAGCCTCATCGGCCTGAACCAAAAAATGATGGATTACTTCCATCATGGCAGCCAGATCGCTTTGTTTTTGAAATTCACCTGGTTCTACATTAATCAAAGCAAATAGCTCGTCTGTGTTCACCAAATTAAAATTTCCTGCAAGTGCCAGGTTGCGTGCAGGAACGGTATTCCGTTTGATAAAAGGATGACAGAATTCCACATTATTCTTACCCTGCGTACCGTAACGGAGATGTCCCAAAAGAAGTTCGCCTAAGAAAGATATATGGCCTTTCATAAGGCCGGGATGTTTGCTGATATCCGGCTGATATTTTTCAAGCTCTTTTAATTCAGCAAAGATTTTTGAAAAAATGTCTGAAATCGGCTGGGTATTATTACTTCGGATTCTTTGTAAAAAAGGGTGCCCGGGTTCGATATTTAATTTTACTGAGGCAACTCCTGCCCCATCCTGCCCACGGTTATGCTGCTTTTCCATCAGCAGGTATAATTTATTCAAACCATAAAGAACTGTCCCGTATTTCTGCAGGTAATATGAAAACGGTTTGCGAAGCCTGATGAATGCCAATCCGCACTCATGTTTTATTTCATCGCTCATGAATAAAAATGAAGCTGCGAAGTTAGCACAAAATCAGAAGACAGGAATTAATCTATATTAATAAAATTATTTACTGGCTGTTGCAGAAATTTCCCATTTACCCAGGTTGGGACAGCTTTTGTAATCGTTATCAATCATGATATAATAAGAAGGAAGTTTAGACTTGAACCATTTTTCCAGCGCATCTTGCTTTTTTTCTTCCAGGGCACGTTGTGCTATTTTGTTATAATCATCTTTGAGGTTTTCCCGGTGAGGGTCAGATTTGGAAATAAGTTCAATGATATGGACGCCCTTTTTACCGCGTTCATCAGTAAAAGAAATAGGCTGAGAATATTCTCCTACTTTTAAATCTTTTAGAAGCTTTACTATTTCCTTATCCAGCTGGTCAATTGTTAAATAGGTTGAACCGTCTCTTGCCATCTTTAATCCTGCAGTGAATTTTGCATTAGGATCATCGCTGTATTTGACAACTGCTTCTCCAAAACCGATTGTTCCTTTAATCAATTGAGACCTGATAGAATCTAATCTGTTTGTTGCCTCATTTATTTCCACATCTGTAATTTGAGGAACGCGAAGGATGTGACGAATTATTGCATCATCGCCATTACGGCTTACCATTTGAATAATATGATAACCGAACTGCGTTTTAATAACTGGTGAAATTTGTCCGTCTTTTAACCTGAATGCAGCAGCAAGAAAAACCGGGTCCCATTGTTTATCGCTTCGGCTTAATTGATATTCACCCCCTTTATCCTTGCTCCCCGGGTCATCAGAATAAAGTTTTGCCAAAGCGTCGAATTTTTTCAGGCCTGCTTCTACCTGGCGTTTATAGTCAGAAAGTTCGTCAATAGCTAATTTTTCAATATCATGGCTTGCTTTGGGGAAAATTACGAGTTCGCCTATCTGTAATTCCGATTCATAGAACCGAAGGCTGTCTTTAGGTATTCTATCATAATATGCCTTCACTTCTGTCGGAGTAATTTTAACATCCTGCACTACTTTATTTCTCATGCCCTGGGCCATGCGTTGTTCTCGTATTGGCTGACGAAAATCTTCTTTTAACTGGTAAATTGTTCTTCCTGCAATTTGTTCGAGGGCTTCTTTGCTCCCGTACATATTAATGAAATAGCGCACTTTCTGGTCTATTTCCGCTTCCACATCATCATCGCTAACAGGTATAGAATCTCTTTCTGCCTGAAGCACCAGGGCTTTTTGTATCATCATTCCATCAAGTATGGAACAATCCTCCGGAGCCTGACCACCTTGTCTTACAATATCTGAAATTGCAGAAGTAATATCCGATTTCAGGACAATTTTATCACCCACAATACCCACAATTTTATCTGCAACAACTTTTTGCTGAGAGAATACGCTAATCCCAGAAAAAAATGAAACAAACAAAAGAATAATTTTCTTCATAATACCAGTTATATAAAAGCCAAAATTAGTTTCATCATACCGTATTGGCGAAAAGCAACTATGATTTAACAAAGTTTTCAGAGCGAAATACATAAAATAAAAATATTATTTCATGCATTCAACACCAGGCGTTCCACCTTTAGAGTGTCCTCTTTATTTCTTCTTCTTCATAAGCCTCAATAATATCGCCCACTTTTATATCATTATAATTTTTTATGGTAAGCCCGCATTCCATTCCCGAAACCACTTCCTTAGCATCATCTTTGAATCTTTTTAAAGAAGCTAGTTCTGCTGTTGCGCCTTCACCGGTGGGATAAATTACTATTCCATCCCTTACAAGGCGAATTTTAGCATTCCGGTTGATTTTTCCATCGAGTACAAAACATCCGGCAACCGTAGCTTTATCAAATTTAAAGACATTACGTACTTCCACATTAGCAATCACCTTTTCCTGTATCTTGGGTTCAAGCATACCCTCCATGGCGCTCTTTACTTCTTCAATTGCATTATAAATAATGGAGTATGTTTTAATTTCCACTCCTTCATTCTCGGCAAGGCGTGAAGCCTGCATAGAAGGGCGAACATTAAAACCAACAATAACTGCATCGGATGCTGTTGCCAACAAAACATCGCTTTCTGTAATTGCACCTACAGCCTGGTGAACTATTCGAACAGCGATTTCTTCTGTAGAAAGTTTTTGCAATGAATCACTCAAAGCTTCTACTGAACCATCCACATCACCTTTGATTATCAGGTTCAACTCCTTGAAATTGCCCAGCGCAAGGCGACGGCCGATTTCATCCAATGTAATATGCTTTTTAGTCCTGATGCCCTGCTCACGCAAAAGCTGTGCACGTTTGTTTGCTATTTCTTTCGCCTCGCTTTCATCTTTATAAACCTTGAATTTCTCACCTGCCTGTGGCGCCCCGTTCAATCCCAATAATAAAACCGGAGTTGAAGGCGGAGCAGCATCTACCCGTTTATTTCGCTCATTAGACATTGCTTTTACCCTTCCATAATGCTGGCCTGAAACAACAATATCACCAGTGTGTAAAGTGCCGTTTTGTACAAGTACGGTAGCCACATATCCGCGTCCTTTATCAAGGGTTGCTTCAATGATAGTTCCTGTTGCTTCGCGGTTAGGATTTGCTTTCAAATCGAGAAGTTCGGCCTCCAGCAAAATTTTCTCGAGCAATTGCTCAACATTCAATCCCTTTTTTGCAGAAATTTCCTGTGATTGATATTTTCCACCCCAGCTTTCCACCAACAAATTCATTGAAGCAAGTTGTTCATAAATTTTTTGAGGATTGGCCCCATCTTTATCTATTTTGTTGATTGCAAAAATCATCGGAACACCGGCTGCTTGTGCATGGCTGATCGCTTCTTTTGTTTGTGGCATTACAGCATCATCAGCAGCAATAACAATCACGGCAATATCCGTTACCTGCGCACCACGGGCACGCATAGCCGTAAATGCCTCGTGACCGGGTGTGTCAAGAAATGCAATTTTTTTATTCTCGGGGAGCGTTACTTCGTAAGCACCTATATGTTGCGTAATTCCCCCGGCTTCGCCGGCAACTACATTCGCATTGCGAATATAATCGAGTAATGATGTTTTGCCGTGGTCAACGTGTCCCATGATAGTAACTATAGGGGAACGCGGTTCAAGATTCTCCGGATCATCTTCCGTTTCTTCTTCTTCCATTTCAGCTGCATCATCCAAACCTACAAATTCAACAGTATAACCAAATTCACTGGCTACCAATTCAATCACATCAGCTTCGAGGCGTTGGTTGATAGATACCATCATTCCAAGGCTCATGCATTTGCTAATTACATCTGCATAACTTACATCCATGAGATTTGCCAGTTCACTCACACTAATAAACTCTGTAACCTGCAGAACATTATCCGTTACTTCTCCGGTTTCGGAATGTTCTGCCATTTCCTCGCGTTTAGCACGGCGGTATTTCGCCTTCAGACTCTTCCCACGTCCGCTTCCACCAGCCAGTTTCGCCTGGGTCTGTTTAATTTTTTCCTGAATTTCCTTCTGATCAATTTCTTTCACTTCACGCGGTAGCCTTATATCGGGTCGTTTGTTGCGATTATCCCCACCCCTGTTTCCCCCATCACCGCCTCTATGAGGAAACCGGTTGTCAGTTCCCCTGTCTTTTTGAAATCCACCTCCATCACGCTGAATTTTACCAGGTTCTCTTTTTTCAATTGGTATTCTTTTACGTTTTCTTTTTTCTTCTAAAGGAGTTGGCTTCGGCCTGGTATCATTATCAACCGGTAAATCAATTTTCCCAACTATCTTCGGACCTTCAATTTTTTCGGCTCTTATGTTTTCAATAATTAAATCCTGTGCTTCTTCTTCCGGTTGAACTACTACTTCCTCTTCTTTTTCTTTCTTAACTTCTAAAACCGGTTGATTCTTTTTCTCGGGTTCGACCTTTTTAGGTTTTACTGTTTCTTTGGGTTTGGCAACTTCTTCTTTTCCTTTGAAATCTTTTTCTTCTTTCTTTTTAATGACTTTTTTAGGCCTTGTTGAAGAATCGATTGCGGAAAGATCAATTTTGTTAACTACTTTGGGGCCTTCAATCTCAGGCGTTTCGAGTTTTATTACCTCAGGTTCTTCTTTTTTCGGGGGTTCAACAGGTTTTTGAGCCGGTTGTTTTGCCACAACTTCAACAGGTGGAATTTCTTCCGCCGGAGCTGCTTTCTTTATATCTTTTTTGAAAAGGATGGTTTCTTCTTCTTTTTTCTTTTTTGCTTCGACGCTGCCTTTGGGCAAATCAATCTGGTCGCTTTTAATTTTAGCCACTTTATCGCCCTGGAATTCCAGTTGCAAAGCCCTGTACATCTCTTCTGTTAATTTAGAAGTGGGTTTCAGGTCGTCTTTGCTAAACCCTTTACCTACTAAAAAATCAACAAGGGTGTCCTTGCCAATATTAAATTCCTTGGCAGCAGCCATTAATCTCAGTGATGTTGTTGTTTCAGCCATAATAATATAAATTGCCCAATGTGACAATTGCTCAATTCCTCAATTGAGCTATTGAGCAATTTTCAATTGTCGGTTTTATTCTTTGTCAAATTCTTCTTTTAATATCCTTCTCACTTCATCAATTGTTTCCCGTTCCAAATCGGTTCTTCTTTCCAGTTCTTCAGGAGTCAAGACCAGAACACTTCTTGCCGTATCGCAACCAACACGCTTGAATTCATCAATTATCCATGTTTCAATTTCATCGCTGAACTCATCGAGATCAATGTCAAATTCTTCTTCTTCTCCTTCATTATCGCGGAACACATCGATGGTGTAACCTGTCAATTCCTGAGCAAGTTTGATGTTTACCCCTTTCCTTCCAATTGCCAGTGAAACCTGGTCAGGTTTTAAATAGACATTTGCATGAAGCTTTTCGCTGTCTATCTCCATGTTGGTTATTTTAGAAGGTGTTAATGAACGTTGAATTAATAACTGGATATTATTCGTCCAGTTAATAACATCAATGTTTTCATTTTTCAATTCGCGAACAATCCCATGAATACGGCTTCCCTTCATACCTACGCATGCGCCTACAGGATCAATCCTGTCGTCGTATGATTCAACAGCCACTTTAGCACGTTCGCCGGGTTCACGAACAATTTTCTTTATTACTATTAAGCCATCAAAAATTTCGGGTACCTCAATTTCCAGCAACTTGGCAAGAAATAAAGGGCTGGTTCTTGATAATATAATAACCGGCGAATTATTTTTAAGATCTACTTTTTTCACGACCGCACGGATGCTTTCTCCTTTTTTGAAATAATCCTGTGGTATTTGTTCTGATTTGGGAAGAATCAATTCGTTACCTTCTTCATCCAGTAATAAGATTTCCTTTTTCCAAACCTGGTATACTTCTGCATTAATGATCTCGCCTATACGATCACTGTATTTTTTTACCAGCACATTTTTTTTCAGGTCCCCGATGCGGCTTGCCAGTGTTTGTTTTGCCGCTAAAATTGCCCTGCGCCCGAAATCCAAAATCTCTACTTCCTGATACAGTTCTTCCCCAACTTCATAATCCGGTTCAATTTTCACTGCCTCACTGTAAGCTACTTCCGCCAACGGGTCATTAACATTACCATCTTCCACAATCATACGGTGGCGAACTATTTCAAGGTCTCCTTTTTCAGCATTCACGATCACATCAAAATTTTCATCGCTGCCGTATTTTTTTCGCAACAAAGTTTTGAACACATCTTCTACCACTTTCATCATAGTCGGGCGGTCAATATTTTCAGCTTCCTTAAAATCCTGGAAGGCTTCAATGAGGTTAATACTTGCCATAAACTAAATTTTGTGCCCCACATCTGGCAGGGCTGTTAAAATACTACTTGAATGGTTGTTGTTTTTATATTAGAAAATAAAATTGCGTGGCTGATAATTTCCTTCTTTTTGTTTTTTCCCCTTGTTTCTTCCAGAATAATGCCATCTTCTGTTACATCGGTCATTTTACCTTCTTTTTTTGAACCATCGGAAAAAATCACTTCAACCAATCGGCCAATATTTTTTTTGTATTGGCGAAGCGATTTCAAAGGCTGATCCAAACCGGGAGAGGAAACTTCCAGGGAAAAATCGCCAGGCGGAAAAAGATGCGATTCTTCTATTTTTTTGTACAGGCTTCGGTTACATTGAACACATTTTTCGATAGAAATGCCATTATCGCCATCTAAAAAAACTTTTACATTATTTGTTGGTTTGATTTTTACTTCCACCAAAAAATAAGCCGGTTCAGCGCTCAGCAAGTCCTGGACCATTGATTCTATCGACCTGATCTGTGTTTCGTAAACCATAAGAAAATGAAGAAGGGAACGAGTTCGTTCCCTTCTGTTGCATCTTTAACCGATGCAAAGGTAAGGGAAATTGTTTATTTGATTAACAACATAAAAAATAATTTTCGGTTAAGGGTTTGAGGCCCGTCACACACTTTACGGATAAAACAAAGTAATTTTATAAAAAGCAATTTTATGGTCGAAAATGAAAGCCTGGGTTCGTTTTTCAATACGAATAAACGTCTTGCAAAGGAATACCTGGAAACAAGGCTGGAAATAGTCAAGTTAAGTGCCATCAGGATAGCATCTAAATCAGCGGGTTACCTGGTATGGTTAATCATATCTCTTTTCCTGGTCTTTTTAGTGGTTATGTTTTCCGGCCTAACTGCCGGTTTTTGGCTTTCCAAGCTTACTGGCAGCTATGTATCCGGTTTCGGAATAGTTACGCTTGCCCTTGTTTTACTTTTTATAGTATTGACCGTTTTCAGGAAAAAAATGTTCCTGGAGCCTTTAATGCAAATTATACTTGCCAGGGCAAGTGAGGAAATTCATGAGGATGATTGATCTGGTTTTTGACAGATCATTTCATAGCCATAAAGCAATCTGGTATTATTGATTATATTTCACAGACAAAAATTATGGAAACAAAAACAGGAAAATTTGAAAATCTCCAAGCGCTGGAAAAAGAGATTCGAATGTTAAAATTACAAGCCAAACGTTTAGAAAATGAGTTTGATGGTAACTGGTCTCACTTGCAGGAGAACTACATTCCAATGGTTTTAAATTCAGTTCTGCCGAAAAAAGTACGGTATAAAGGTATTCCTGCAACCATTATCAGTTTATTCCTTGAGCACGACCGGTTCAGGAATACAGTAATTAAACTGGCCGAAGAAGTTATTGACCGTGCATCTGACGGAATTGATTATCTCTCGGAAAAGTTAAAAAGAAAAAAGAGCGGATAGGTTTTAAACAAGACCTTAACAAAGCTGTTTTCTAATTATACTAACTTTGATCCACTATGTTAGCAGAAGTACTTTTTTACGCGATAGTGATTTACCTGATTTATAAAATTATTTTCGATTTTATTGTTCCTGTTTCCCATGCAGGCAGGCAAATGAAACAGCAATTTCAGGATTTACACGACCAAATGCAGCAACCTTCAAATAATTCCCAGCCGCAAAAACGGCAACAAAACAACAAACAGGAAAAAACAAAGGATGTTGTTGGGGATTATATCGATTTTGAGGAAGTCAAAAAATAGGATAGCTGCAGCGTTATGCATTTTGCATTAAGTGTAAACCTTGAAATCGATATCCAGAATGGTTTTGCCGGGTTCTAAAAAATATCCTTGCAAACCCGCTTTATTAGCTCCTTCTACATTCACCGATGCGTCATCTACAAATAAAGTTTCTGAAGGAATTAATTTGTTTTCATTAGTGATATGCAGGTAGGATATTACATCTGGCTTGCGCATCCCAAGCTCATTTGAATAATAAGCTTTTTCAAAAAGTTCATCAAGTGTTTCATTCCTAAATGTGCTGTTATAAATTTTTCTCACCGTTTTCATGTGCAACGCATTGGTATTACTGAAAAGAAAAACCCTGTAAGCTGTTCTCAGTTTTTTTAATAATGCAATTCTCTCCGGAGGAAAATCAAGTAATAAAGCATCCCAGGCTTCAATAATGGTTTCATCAGGAACATTTAAATTACCGAGTTGCCTGAGGTTATTAATAAATTCCTGGTCGCTTATTTTTCCGATTTCATATTCCTTAAAAAAAGATGCGGCAAACCCATGCCCGAAATATCTGGCAAAATCCTTAGCACCCAAATCCACAAAAGCTTTTTCAGTAAGTTTATTATCGAGATTGATCAGTACGCCGCCCAGATCAAAGATGATGTTTTTGATTCCCTGCATGAACAAATGTAAACAAAGCTTTGGGCTTTTAGCTACAAGCAGAAAGGCTCACAGCTAAAAGCTAAACATTATTTCAACCAATTTACTTTTGCTTCTTTTACGTCTTTTGAATTACCGCCGACCATTATCATAAAATCACCGGATTCCCAATCGTATTTCAAATCGCTGTTATAAAATTTCAGGTCTTCTGTTGTAATCGTAAAAGAAATATCTTTTGATTCACCTGCTTTCAAAAAAATTTTCTGGAACCCTTTCAATTCTTTAACCGGCCTGGCAATACTACCTACCAAATCTCTTATATATAACTGAACTACTTCCTTTCCATCCCTGTCGCCTTCATTCTTTAGGGTGACCGTTGCCGTTAGTTTCTGGTTTCCTTTTAAGGAAGTACTACTTAGTTTCAGGTCACTGTAAGTAAAATTGGTATAACTTAATCCATAACCGAAAGGATAAACAGGGTCATTGGAAACATCTAAGTAATTTGAACGGAATTTCTGGAACCATCCGCCATCAGGTAAAGGCCTGCCTGTGTTTTTGTGATTGTAATAAAGGGGAACCTGTCCAACGTTCTGTGGCCATGTGGTGGTGAGTTTGCCTGATGGATTTATCTTTCCGAATAACACATCGGCAATTGCATTACCGGCTTCACTTCCTCCAAACCATACATTCAATATAGCAGGCACGTTATCATTTTCCCACTTAATAGTAAGCGGCCTTCCGGTGAACAAAACCAGCACTACAGGCTTACCTGTTTTCAATAGTGCCTTTAACAAATCTTCCTGCACGTCCGGTATGCCGAGTTCAGTCCGGCTACTGCTTTCACCTGTCATTTCTGCTGATTCGCCCAATGCAGCTACAATTACGTCGGCCTGGTTAGCTATATTCAATGCTTCTTTCTGAATTTCTTCAGCAGGGCGGTGATCACGGTTTAATGATTTGCCAAACATCGTTGCTCTTTCTTCAAATAAACTATCGGCTGATAAATTAGACCCCTTTGCATATAAAATCTTAACATCTTCGCCGCCCATATCTTTCAATCCCTGCAGCACAGAAACTGATTTTTCAAAATTCGCAGCCACACTCCATGTGCCGGGCATATTTACTTTATCATTTGCCAATGGACCAACTACTGCAATAGTTCCTGATTTTTTCAGCGGTAATGTATTATTCTGATTTTTCAACAACACGAAACAATCTGCAGCAATTTTTCTCTCAGTTTTCCTGTTGCCTTCGGTAAAAATTTCAGTGGCCGATCTCTTTTCATCGCAATATTTATAGGGGTTATCAAACAGGCCCAGTTTATATTTGGCTTCCAGTACCAACCTGC
The DNA here is from genome assembly GCA_035541355.1 of Puia sp. Taxonomy (GTDB): domain Bacteria; phylum Bacteroidota; class Bacteroidia; order Chitinophagales; family Chitinophagaceae; genus Puia. The sequence continues at coordinate 154,105 of DATKNN010000014.1, forward strand.
AAGCATGGTTAATCTGCTGTATGGTAACTTTTCCCTGCTGTAATGATTTTTTTAAAGTGTTTAAAAATCCTTCTCCTACCATATCCATATCGATACCAGCTTTCAATGCCAGTGCAGAAACGGTTGGTAAATCTCCAAGGCCATGCGCTTCCATTTCATTTATGCCGGTGTAATCGGTTACTACAAAGCCCCTAAATTTCCAGCGAGTGCGGAGTACATCAGTCATCAAAAGTTTATTTGCAGTAGCCGGTATACCGTCTACTTCATTAAATGAAGCCATTACAGTTCCTACGCCGGCATCAACTGCTGCTTTATAAGGCGGCAGATATTCATTAAACATGCGCACACGGCTCATATCTGTAGTATTATAATCACGACCGGCTTCTGCTGCCCCATATAATGCATAATGTTTCACACAGGCCATGATGCTATTGTTTTTCGTCAGATCAGTTTGATAACCCCTTACCATCGCTTTTGCAATTTGTGAGCCGAGGTATGGGTCTTCGCCAGAACCTTCCGCAATGCGCCCCCAGCGTGGGTCGCGGCAAATATCCACCATTGGAGAAAATGTCCAGCAAATACCATCAGCACTCGCTTCTGCTGCTGCAATCCTTGCACTTTTTTCTATCTCATCCATATCCCAGCTACAACTTAAACCCAAGGGAATCGGGAATACCGTTTCATAACCATGTATCACATCCATGCCAAAAAGCAAAGGTATTTTTAAACGACTTTGTTCAACTGCCACTTGTTGCACAGCACGGATTTTTGCGACTGACTTAATATTAAAGAGCCCACCCACTTTTCCTTCTTTAATTTTTTTTCCGATATCAGAACTGCTTGCCTGACCTGTTGTTATATCTCCTGAAACAGGAAGGTTCAATTGGCCCAGTTTTTCATCTAACGTCATTTTGTTCATGAGGTTGCTGATGAAAGCATTCATTTTGGCATCTTGTGCATGTAATGCAATAGCTACACAAACCAGTGCAATAACGATTTTAATTTTTTTCATTTGGTTTCTGAATTTTAAGAATATGTATATGTTATCAACTAAAATTTAAACATTAATTACACAGTTATTCATTATTAATTCTTATTCTCATAAATCATTCCCAAATCCTCATTCAAGCAGGTTATTTCTTTAACACTGGCTCAATAGCTTTTTTCCAAATCGCATACCCACTTGCATTCATGTGCAAACTATCAGATAAAAAAATCGACGATAAAGGTCTTCCATTTTCACCAAGCATCAAATGATATACATCAACAAATGATGTGTTTTGCTGACTTGCCAAAAAAGTTTTGATGGCTTTATTTGCTCTTTCTCCTTTGGCCATCAGTTTTATCCGTGAAGGGCTTGGTTTAATTGACACATAAGCAATATTTGTTTGCGGTAGTCTTTTCCTGATAATCCAAAAAAGTTTTTTGAAACGGGCAACTACCATTTTTGCAGTAACTGTGTCGCTTGCAGCAAAATCATTATCACCGCAATAGATTACAACCTGCTTGGGATGGCAGGGAATGATAATATCATTCGCATACCGGATTACATCAGGTAATGATGAACCTCCAAAGCCTCGATTGATTATTGTATAATCGGGGAAATAATTCTGTACATCTGTCCATTTAGTGAACGATGAACTGCCTACAAATACAATAGCCTGTTGTGGTGGCGGATTAATACTGTCTTGCCTTTTAAAATTCTGAATATCTCCATAAAACGGAGCATATTGTTGTGCAACAGCAACAGCGTTAAAACCAATGCTGAACAACACGTTAATAATGACAATAAAAAGCCTTTTCATATTTTCAATTTCAAATTGTTTTACAGCAACAATGCGGCCTCTTTATCAACAAACACAAAACCGTTGGAATGTTTTTGCATAATGCTGGCCGGGAAATTACTTGTCACCGGGCCCATCACCGTTTTTACTATAACATCTGATTTGCTTTTGCCATTTGCAATTAATATCGCTTTTTTTGCTTTCATTAATTGTCCAAGCCCTAAAGTGATCCCCTTTGAGAGATGGATAATATCCGTAAAATATTTTTGCCCGACAGTAATGGTTGTTTCATGTAAACCGATTACATGTGACAGCAAATTAAAATCTACTCCGGGTTCATTAAAACCAATATGCCCGTTCATTCCAATACCTACAATCATTAAATCAATTCCATTTTTTTCCAGAATGATATTATCCATTTTTTTACATTCCCCGCCTAAATCTTTTGATAAAGCATCAAATAAAAATATTTTTTTGTCCGAAATTCCTAACGGCTCAAATAAATTATGATAAAAGAAATAACTGCAACTGCCCGAATTTTCCTTAGGAACGCCCACCCATTCGTCGAGACCAATAAAAGTACATTTTGATAAATCGATCTTTTCGCTCCTGGTTTTTTTTACGATCCATTCGCAAGTGCCTAACGGTGTGTTGCCTGATGCCAGACATATTACTGCATGCGGCTTTTTCTTTGCCAGTTCAATCACTTCACCGGCAGCTGCCTGTGAAAGCAAATCATAATTATCAAAAATTTTTATTTCCATTATTCTACTTTACTAATGTTTGTCTTTTCTGATACGCCGTTTTCATTTATCGATTCGATGGAAAAATAATACGTTTTCATTTTGTCCATTCCTTTGAACCAATATTCATTCGCATTGAGCACCATTATGCAGTTATACAATTTATCGGGAGCCGTTCCATAATAAATATTATAGGCATAAGCATCATTATCCGGTCTCCATTTTATCCATGCACTTCGTTTATCTTTCTCGGTACGCAGCACAATAAAATCTTTTACCATGGAAGGTTTGCTGCCATTGCCGTTACCAAAAACCCTTAATCCGCTAATGGCAAATTTACCTGTAGGCATGTGAATGTTTACCATCTTTATAAATCTTGCCTGCACCGGGTTTGCAAATTCAACATAATCGTGCGGCACATCGGTTTTATTATTGCTTTTATCAGTTAGCAGGTTCCATTTCTTCCCGTCAGTTGAATAGTATAAAATATATTGATGAAACTGATCATTGAACTTGCCGAGCCTGTTACTGTCTACATCCTGATCTGCATAATTGATCTGAATTGCGTTAACTGTTGAAAGGTTTCCAAGGTCAGAAATTATCCATTCGCCTTTCTTCCCACTCGCCGCACTCCAGTAGGTTTTGATGTCTTCATCGTTCACATTATTCGCATAATGACTTCCTAATGTGGAAGAAACGGAAATTGGCTTTTTATAATTCAGCAGCAGCCAGCCTGTGAAGGCCCCTGCCCCTTCTTTGGAACTGGAAGTTGAGCCGGGAAGATAATGCGGATAATCGCCAAATGCCGTGTTGCACCACATCACATCATCTTTATCGAAACCGGCAGGCCAGATGCCTAACCGCCTTTCAAAATTATTTTTTACAGCAATGGTAATGGTGCTAATATGCCAATAATTGCCAAAATTATCCTGGTATGTTGAGCCATGCCCGGCGCCACGTGCAAAACCGCCAAGTTTCATGCTTAAAGGATCAGACTGTGGGGTGAACGGACCGAAGGGGTCGTTGCCGGCAACAACACCATCTGCATATCCGCTGAATTCAGTTCCTGGTGCGCCGTATTGCAAATAATATTTTCCATTATGCTTCGTCATCCACGCACCTTCAATAAACGGATCAAGAAAAGTATTATCCATGTGTTCGCCAAAACGTTGCCAGCCGTAACGCCAGTCTTGTAACAAATACATTTCTTTTCTTGTTCCGATGGGATGAAACGTTTTCCTGTCGAGTTCGATACCATATAAAGGATAGGTGTTACTGCTGCCATTATACATATATAACTTTCCGTCATCATCGGTAAAAAAATCGGGATCCCAGCCTCCGATTTCAAATGAATCTACCAGGGGTTTCCATTCATTAGCTTTCGGGTTGGTGCTCATCCAGATTGTAAAATTTTTTGAATAGGTAGAACCAAATACAATCATAGTATCGCCGATTATGCCAACTGCTGGTGCGCATAATTCATCATATACTTTATTCCACGGACGCAGAAACCTTTTGGAAATAAATTTCCAGTTCAACATATCACTGCTCCACCAATAACCCCATTGGTTGGTAGAAAATAAATAATAATCGTTTTTATAATTTACAATTACAGGATCGGCAGTGGCCCGGTGGCGGCCCCATTCGGAAAAATTGGGAATAGGCGTGTAACCGTAATCGATGTTGATTGGATTGCAATATGTTTTTTGCTGTGCTTTTGATGTTGCAATTAGCAAGCAAAACATGAACAGCGCCACTAACGATGAACGGATTGCGACGCAACGATGCTTAACCGGAGTTACTGAAGCTGGTATCATGATTATTTTTTAAAAAGAATTTTATCGATGCTTAAATTTCCCGGGCCAGTGAAAATAAAAACAAACCCAAGTACTGCAAATAAAAACGGGTACTGGTCATCGTACCAGATTTTTCCGTTGCCTATTATGAATGAAATGTAAAGCATGGTACCGATAACCATCAAACTTCCGAGCCTTGTAAATAATCCGAGGGCAAGAAGGATGCCGGCGATTAATTCAGATCCTTTTCCTATATATGGCATTAGTGATGGATGAGCACTCTTTTTAAATATGTCCCATTTCGCATACTCCTGCATTTTCGCAGTAATGAAAATTTCTGAACCGTGGTATATCAGAAAAATACCCACAAGAATTCTTATACAGGCGATGCCGTTATTCAGCATAATGGCATTGGGTGAAAAAATTTGCTTCATAATATTATGAAATTACCAGTTTATGATGATTGTTCCGGGAACATAATTAACCGTTATTGTTTTTTGACCGGTTATTAATTCAGCATTTTTCAATTGAGCATAAAAATCCTTATCGTAAATGTCGGACAGGTTTTCAAGGGCATCAAGAATTTTGATCTGACAATCCGAAAGCTGCTGAGTAACATTTCCGTTGATTTTTACCGATCTGAAATCATCTTCAAAACCATGAAAAACGATCTGTACTTTTTTGAACCTGGAATGAAACGAGCCTTTTTGTTTTTCAAATAGCAGTTGCCTTTTTGGGGGATCGAAGATGATATCTCTTCCGCAGTAATTCCCCTCTTTATATGAAAACCCATCGCCTTCGTCTTCATAGCAGGTGAATTCATCTTTTTCATTGCCGTTAAAAACATGCATCATCAAAGTGTCGGACGGCAGTTGTTTTGTTGACTGAACAAGGCCTTGCATGGGAATAAGGGAAGATGCTTTTACAAAAACAGGAATTTTGTAAGAAGGAACATCTATATTGATTTCCGTATTGCCGTTTAGTTTTTTGTCAGTAAAAATATTATACCATTCTCCGGCCGGCAGGTAAACCTTTTTTATTTTCTCTTCACTAGTAACGGGTGCAACCAGCAAAGCGTCCCCAAACATGAATTGATACTGGTAAATATTGTCGTACACTTTTTCGTCATGCGGATAATTGATACATAGACTGCGCGCAACCGGCAAACCATTTTGTGATGCTTCATAAAATGCAGAATAGATATACGGCATCAGCCTGTAGCGAAAACCAATATAATTTTTTGCAATAGCTTCAGCTTCTTCGCCATAACTCCAGGGTTCATTTGCTGTGGCAAAAAATTCTTTATGGTTTCGCATGTACGGAGAGAACACACCTGCTTCCATCCATCGCTTAAATAAATCTTTACTGCCATCGCCAATATATCCGCCCAAATCATAACCAATAAAAGGAACGCCGCTTAAACCCATTTGACAGTTGAGCAAAACGCTTGTGAGCAAACCTTCATTACTTGCTGTGTTATCACCGCTCCACATCGCACTGTAGCGCTGCACGCCTGAAAAACCAGAACGGGTCAGCACAAAAGGGCGTTTGTTATCCAGATATTTCAATCCGGCTTCGTAACTACTCCTTGCCATCTGGAAACCATAAATATTCTTAGCCTCAGCAGTATTGGATTTTTTTCCATCAAAATCAAACAGAAGGTTTTCGGGCAAATAACTATTGCTGAGCGCCGGTTCGTTCATATCATTCCAATAACCGCTGATTCCATTTGTCTGCATCCATTTCATTTTTTCTATCCACCAGTTTCTTGCAGCAGGGTTAGTGTAATCCGGTAATACTACTTTCAGTGGAGCGATCTCAGTTTTAAATAAATTACCATTATTATACTTTACAAAAATATCTTTTTGCAAACCATCGGTGTAAGAATCGTAGCCACTGTCAATTTTTACACCGGGATAAACTGAAGCAGTCAACTCAATATTCCATGAAGCAAGTTTGGAGGATAGTCCCGGCAAGTCCGGAAACCTTTCTTTGTTGGTGCGAAACGGCTGATAGTTGAGTTGATAATCCGCATCAAGCACCATACCGTCAATTGGAATTTGTTTTTCACGAAATGTTTCAGCGATCCACTCTACTTTACTTTGCGGATAATATGAGCAACGGCTTTGCTGGTAACCCAAACTCCAGGTTGGCGGCAGCGGTATTCTTCCTGTTATGGAGGTGTAATGTTCAATTATTTTTGAAACAGTTGTATCATAAAAAAAGAAATAGTCCAGGTCGCCACCATCAAAACTTACTGATGCAAATGGGGTCGAAGAAGCAAAATTGAATTGCGATTTATACGTGTTATTAAAAAATAATCCATACACTGCATTGTTTTGAATGCCAATATAAAATGGAATGCTGCTGTACATGGGCAATCTTGGATCGCCATATTTGTAATTGTCTGTATTATTCAGCGTAATTATAGATCCACTTCGATTCAGGTTTCCCAACGCTTCCCCCAGGCCAACGAATTTTTCATTTGGCTGCAGTTGTTTGTACACGGTTAATTTATCCCCGTTAAAAGCCGGGCTGAAAGCATCTGCATTAATATTTTGTCCGTACTTATTTTTAAATGAAACTTCAAAAGGGTTTTTCTGAACTATACATGAAATATTGTTAGTAGTAATTCGAATGCTGTTGCCATCATCATTGATTTTTGCGGCATTGAAGGGCGGGATGTTATTATCAGCTAATGCATAATTAACGGTATTGAAGGATTTATTTTTTGTAGCCCTGATACGGATAATATTTTCATTATATACATGCACATCAAAAATAACCATGGCAGTTTTGCCTTCAATTCCTCCATTCAATTTTTTATAAGAAGTGATGGAGCCGATTCTTTTTTCCTGACAAAACATTGGGTAATTTTGCATTATCAGGAGCAATACGCTAATCAGGGCCTTTGTTGTCAGCCTTATTATTTCTGATTTCAACATTTAGTTTTGGGTTAATAATGTTTTGGCTGACCTTCCACCCATACCAGATGAATTTTGTGCATGGATATAAGCTTCGGCATAGGGTACATCGGCTTCATACCCACGGACAGTAGCCAGCGTCTGATACATTCCCCACCATCGTTCAGGTTCTTGTGATTTATGTTGCAACAATGCCCGTTTTTTCTTTTCAATTACATTAGAAATATCAACATAATCTGTAGGTGAAAAATCAAAAGTTTTGGTATGCGGTTCATTAATGGTTTCATAGAAAAAAAGGTCGAACGAAAGTTGTTTATCCTGAAACACACGCCATGCAAGCAAGCCCGTTGCCTGATGGTCAACATGAACATCCAGCGGCCAGGGAGCTAAAACAACGGAAGGTTTCCACAACAAAAGCATTTCAGTTAACCTGGATGTATTTGCAAAATCAACAGCAAGAGATGCATCAATTGCACCAAAAAATTCAATCTTTGCCCCCAAAACTGCTGCTGCATTTTTTGCTTCAACAGTTCTTATTGCATGTGCTTCTTCTTTTGATTTGCCCGCAATTCCAAGCTCTCCGCCTGTCATGGTTATTATTATTACCTTATTTTTCTCGGCAATCGCATTTGCAATCAGGCCACCGCAAGATGCTTCAGCGTCGTCGGGATGGGGCGTAATCACTACAATTGTTTTCTGCGCATAGAGACTTTGAGACGTCAATACAAAACCAACAAGCAAAATAGGCAAAAGGATTTTTCCACTTCGCATCAGTTTAATTTTATTTCTGATTAATATTTCGATGTTTATTTTCCCGAAACTACATTAGCTGTTCAAGCTTTTAACACCTTATCCTATTTCAGCCACATGCTTGTAAAACCTAATTTTTTTAATCCATTTTGAATATCCGGAAGCTGCATGAATAATTTCCAGATTAAGCCTGATCTGTAGTTTTCAATCATCACTACTATTGGCCCCTGATCAATAGCCAGATGCGTTTTCGCGTACCAGTTTTTTGTTTCGCTGAAACCATCGGCAAAACCATATTCTCCCCAGATTTTATTTCCCAAATCAAAATAAAAATGTTTCAATGCCTGCATGGAATATTCCGGCGTATACGGAAAAGAAGATAAAGCTGCTGTTGGCTGAATTACGCCGGAATCAACTTCCGGGCAATGGGCGATATAGCCTTGGTAACTATCGCCTGCTGTAAGCCCCCAGCAATTTTCTCCATAACCTTTATAATGTTTTGGGTTTTCAATGCAATAAGCCCGGTTGATGAGTGTGTGATTTTTTGTTTGCTCTGCATAATCAATACCATGATCATCTTTCAACCCGTTCGGATCGATTCCCATAAAGGTATATTGTTCAAAAAATAAAGGGCCTCCTTTATCATAATTACCCAACGGTAATATGTAACCGTAATAATTGTTCCCGTTTTTCCAGCCATTGCTTTTTACCCAGCAATTTTCATACAGCTCTTTTGTAACGGGGTGGGTAGGTGAAGAAGCCGAAATGATGTAAGTAATTAATGCTTCATCATAACCATATACCGGAAAATTCATGTCAAAATCATTGTATGGACTCCAGTGCCAGAATAAAAATTTATTATCTCCCTTGCTATGCCAATTCCAATCCGCCACATTCCACATTTGTTCAACTCTTTTTTGAAAATATTTTTCCTGAAGGGAATTTCCACTGAAATATGCTTTCGCAGTAAGCAAACCCATCATCAGATAAGAAGTCTCCACAATATCAGCACCGTCATCAAGCCTGTCAAACGGAATGGTTTTACCTGTTGCACCATTCATGAAATGCGGATAAATGCCATGATAACAATCAGCCTTGATCAGGAAATCGACTATTTTTATCAATCGCTTTAATGCAGTATCTCTTCCGATCCACCCCCGGTTCACAGCAACAACTGTAGAAAGTATTCCCATGCCGGTTCCACCTATAGCACATGCCTCAGGACCGAAAGTATGTTTGCTTAAATTAGGTTCATTATAAGCTTCATTAATATAATCCCAATAATATTCGGCATGAACGGTATTGTCCCTTTCCCTTGCCAAACCGCTTACAGGATGTGCATAATGCCAGAAATAACGAAAGGTTTGCCTTTGTATAATATCAAGTAATAATGAATCAGGAATATTTTTAACAATACCAACAGGAGTGATGCTGTTCGGGTAGCCTGCTTTTTTTTGAGCGAATAAAAAGCTACAGAAAAATAAAACAGCTATCAGTAATCCTTTTTTTTTCATATCAGCAGTTAGGTTTTAGTAAAATTTACATTTTCGAAGTTCGGCAAACTTAGCTTTCAACAAATCAACCCTTCAACTTATTTTACCCATGGGCTTTGAAACCCTAATTTTTTTAATCCGGCTTGTGTTTCGGGGCAACCCATAAATAAATTCCATAACAAACCACTGCGATAATTTTCAATCATTACGGCAGCAGGACCCTGGTCTATTGCAAGATAATGCGGCGGGTACCAGTTTTTCGTTTCACTGAATGCATCATAAAAACCATAGGCGCCCCATATTTTATCACCAAGGCTATCATACCAGTATCTCATCGCAGCCATGGATTCTTCAGGCGTGTAGGGTATTGAAGCCGTTGCGGCCGTTGGGGATATAACCCCCAAATCATTCTGCATGTCCGGCGCATGCGCTGCATATCCAATAACAGAATAACTCGCAGTTAAACCCCAGTTGCTTTTTCCATAGCCTGAAAAATGTTTGGGGTTATCCACGCACCATTGGTAATTAATGAGTGATTGGATGGAGTTCTCTTTCCAGTAATCGGCATATTCATCTTTTAATCCATGCGGATCTAATCCGAGGTAAGAATATTGCGACCAGAACAACGGGCCGCCATGAGGAGGGTTGCCCTGCATGAAAAGGTGTAATGTATCGTCCTTATAAAAACTTATTTTATTGATCGCTCCATTTTGCGCCCATCCATGGTGATAAACATCTGCATTAATACCATGCGTTGGCGACATTGCTGCCATTACATATAATATTAAGCATTCATTATAACCATGAACAGGAAAATTCATTTTCCAACCGTGAGTTGGGCTCCAGTGCCAGAACAACACATTTTGATTGTTACAGTACCAGTTAAAATCAACATCTTTCCAAAGCGCATCAATCTGTAATGCCAGTTTTTTTTCTTGTTCATTACCATTTTTAAAATACTCTCGCACACAAAGTAACCCCTGAAATAAATAACAGGTTTCCACCAGATCGCCGCCATCATCATCCCTTCCAAAAGGTTTCACATGTGCCGTTTCATCATTCAGCCAATGTGGGTAAGCTCCATGAAAACGATCAGCTTTCTCTAAAAAGGAAATTATTTTTCCAAACCTTTTCACTCCTTCCTGCCGGGTAATATAACGTCTATCTATAGCCGCAATAATTGCCATGCAGCCGAAACCGCTACCACCGGTGGCAATAGTACGCTGATCATGTTCAGGATAATCATTATCCATATGAATGCGTTCCGGGGCCATTCCGCTGTTCGGTTCAGCCCCATCCCAGAAATATTTAAAGGTTTGCCTTTCGACCGTATCCAGCAGTGCAGAATCGGACAAGTTTTTTGTGCGTGATACGGCAAGAGGGTTTAGTGTTAAAGTTTGAGCATCCTTCTTTCGAGGTGCCTGCCCGCAAGAAAGTATGCATGCACTCAAAGATATCAGCAAAAAAGTATAAGATTTTTTTTTCATTGGCATTTATCTGTTAATTCAGGCTGGGGCTTGAGAAACCAAGTTTCTTCATCCCCGATTTAATTTCCGGGCAACTCATAAATAAATTCCACAACAACCCGCTACGGTAGTTTTCTATCATGCAAATAATCGGGCCTTCATCAATTGCCAGGTGAGAAGAAGCAAACCATGGGTTATTTAAGTCAAATGCATCAGCAAAACCATAATTGCCCCAGATTTTGTCTCCTAATGTAAAATAAAAAAACCTGATTGCATCCATTGATTGCGTGGAGGTGTATGGCATAGAAGAAACAGCAGCTGTGGGCGCAATTACTCCAACGTCGTTTGTGGGTGATGAAGCGGTATATCCACCTGGGATATCGCTGGCCGTTAGTCCCCAACACAAACTGCTATAACCATAATTGTGTTGTGGATTAGCTACACAATAATCATAATTAATCTGTGCATGCGCTGAATTTTGTGCAAAATAGTTGTTGCAATAAGCATCAGACAAGTTATTCGGATTGATCCCCAAAAATGAATAATGAGAAAAAAATAACGGTCCTCCATAGGCTTCGCCTAAAGGCAAGGTAATACCATAATACGAGTTGCCATTCGTTATTGCCCCAAGTTTGGCCCAACCCGAATCATAAACACCTTTGGTAATGGGGTAGGTTGTTGACGAAGCTGACAACACATAAGTAATTAAAGCTTCATTCCAGCCCGAAACAGGAATACTCCAGATATCACTCACAGAGGAATAAGAAGGATTGTATTGCCAGTAGATGCTGCTTGCTGCAGCATTTTGAGTGAACCAATTCCATTCTACCGTATTCCAAATGGAATTGATGCTGTCACGCAAGGCTGTTTCATTTGCATCAAATATGCTGTTAAAATATTGCCTGGCTGTTAAAAGGCCTTCCAGCAAATAAGAAGTTTCCACAATGTCAGCGCCATTATTATTTCCAAACGGAACGGTAGCTCCGGTTGAGCCGTTGATCCAATGAGAAAATGCGCCATGCCAGCGCTGGCATTTTGCAGTAAGAAAATTTACAATGGTATTTAACCTTGTTACGGCATCCGATCTTGTAATAAAACCACGGTTCACAGCAACAACCATTGACATGATACCAAAACCGCTGCCGCCGGTAGTAACCACGTCGTTATCCCCGTTATCACGTTCTCTCGCTAATCCACAAACAGGATGGCCGAAATCCCAGAAGTATTTAAAGGTTTGCTGCTGTACCAAAGTGAGCAAAGCAGTATCTGCTATTTGTGGAAATTTGGCGGAAGAATCAATAGCTGTAGTAAGCGTAATAGAAAACGGGTTTAGCAATATGGCTTTGTGGGTTGAAGTTAAACCGGAAGAAACAGAAAATGTATAACTGGAAAAACCATTTAATGCTGTTGCCGGTTTTATAACTGCGACGCTGTCATTATTCTGCATGGTTACTGATAATGAAACAGGCGAATTGTTTATATCAACCAATGATACATTTGATGCAACAATAGGTTCCGAAACCTGCGAAGTACATATCAACTCAATTACAGGATTGCTGTTAATTCCTGTATAAATTTTGGTTCCGTTATTTTTTCCATTAACAGCGAATGAAACAAAGAAAGTTGCTGGCATATTGCCGCCTGATGAATTTTTTTTACAGGAAAAAAAAGTAATGCTCATAAATAATAGCAATAAGATCCTTGTCATGGATATGTTTATTTGTTTAAACGATAAAATAACAAGCTGTCGTTATTTCTCGCTATTGCAAGCAGTTTGGTTCCATTTACACTGTTAAGCCATTTTGCATCCCGCATTTCACCACTTGCTTCCGGCAACAGCATATCGCTGTAAAATTGCTTCTTATCAGAATCAAAAGAAAACAAAGTAGGATATAGGGCGTCATATTTTCCTTCATAAGGCATCACACCATAAAAATTCCCGACTGCGATAAAATTTTTCCTGTTATTATTATCCGGAAGCTGGGCAAAAGAAAACACCGGGGCAAGTTGCAATGTTGATGGCAGATCCGTTCTTACAAAATTTCCTTTACCGTCATTTAGAAAGCAGGAAGAACCAAGCGTCTCTGCTTTCAGTTCCAAATAATTTTTAAACAGGTCGTAGAACATATATTGCACATCTTTTCCTGCAACCTCACTATAAGTAAGGTAGTATTTTTTTAACACCGGAATTTCCCTTTCCAATTCATCCTTAGCCAGGAAGGTATATTCTTTACCACCGATATTGTAGCACATCAATTGTTCAACAGTTCCGTTTTCGTCAAAATCTTTTACGTATAATTTCAAAGGCCCGTCTTTGCCGGCCCAAAGTTTTGAATTATGCCCCCAATTGCCGGCCAATAAATCTATATTACCATCGCCATTTACATCTGCCGCAAAAACAGTTTGCCATAATCCAGTCGAGTGTTGAACATTATTCTCCGTAAATTTTCCATGGTTATTGATGAATATTTTCATCGGCATCCACTCACCTGTAACGATCAGGTCGGGCCATCCGTCATTATTCAGGTCGGCAAACTGGGCGCTGGTAACTGTTCCAATTTGTGTTAGGGGAATAACATCTCCCGTAGCAATATCAAATTTTCCATGTCCATTATTCAGTAATAAATAAGAGTTCATTGGTGTACCGAATGCAGTTCCTTCGGTTTTTGCAAGCGTTCCGATAAATACATCCATATCACCGTCATGGTCTACATCGGCCACCGCTACACAGGATTTATTGTACAATTGTTGCACCATAAAATCGGGTTTAAGCTTAAAATGATTATGGCCGTCGTTAATAAACAGCCTGTCCTGCAAAAACAAAGGGGAATTAATAGAAGGCTCATTGCCTCCGCTAATCACCAACAGATCCTGAAAACCATCTCCATCAGCATCGAAGAAAACTGCATCTACGTCTTCACAAAAAGAAAATTTTGAAAATACGGAGGTGTCAACGGCTTCAAAATTTCCATCTTTTTTCTGCATCATTAATGCTCCGGCATGACCTCTCGCACCACAAACATAAAAATCACTCAAGCCATCATTGTTAATATCACCAACTGCAATTTTCGGACCCCTGGTACTTTCCATATGCGGCAGCAGATATTGTACATCATAATCATTGAAATTATTTTCAATATGCTTCCAGTTGCAGGTTACCAGCTGCGTTACATTTTCCAGCACGGGCTTTTTTGCGGCAAAATAATCAGCATACTTGAACAAGCCGTTTGCATTATTTTGATTACAAACCAGTATTTTATTCAACACCGGGTTTTTAATAACCTGAAATTTCTGATCGGGCCAAACAATCAGTAAACTATCTGCAGTTAAACTATCAAGGCCGAAGTGCAGTTTTGTATCGGAAGAAGACTGGAACCCTCTGGTAAGCATAAGTTCCTGGAATTGAATAACCGGTTTGTTTTTTGAATTGCGAGAAAACAAATAGGCCTTTGAACCAATGCCAAACCTGTTCATCCCATTTCCATTAAAAGAAATATCGAGATGATTTTTTGGCGTTGTAGTATTTTTCAACAACACTGCAGGCTTATTAATACAGTTAATCACCAAATCGAGATCACCATCATTATCCAAGTCCGCATATGCAGCACCGTTATAATACCCTTTCATATCACCGGTTCCCCAGCTTTCGCTCATATCTTTAAAACCCGAATCGAGGTTACCTTTGAAAAGAAATGGGTGAGAAGAACCATCAGGCATTTTTGAAATTGTCTTGTCGTCAAATTCATCAGAGGCATTGCGGTTCACATGTGCAGCCAAGTCAGAGATAAAACGTACATAATCCAGGTCGGTGGGCCGTTTTACAATTCCGCTTGAAATAAAAAGATCCTTTTTCCCGTCATTATCAAAATCAGCAAACAAAGGGCACCAGCTCCAGTCAGTTGCACTGATACCATTCATCAACGCAACATCACTGAAACTGACTCCATTGCCGTTATTTTTTTGCAGGCAATTTCTTGATACCTGATCCTGAAACCCATGACTCTTGATTTTGTATTTATAAATGTCCGCATGCTCTTCACTGCCGTATGTTTTCACAGTTTTTTCATCCGGCGGCAACATATCTACGGTTATGATATCCGGTTGCGCATCATTGTTATAATCGGCAATATCATTGCCCATGCTAAACCTTGAATAATGGCCGAAATGTTTGGCGCCACTTTCAGTAAAAGTTCCATCTCCGTTATTTATATAGTAATAATCGTTTTCATGAAAATCGTTTCCGATATAAATATCATCGTATCCGTCATTGTTCAGGTCGGCCACTGAAATACCCAACCCATAACCCAAACTGCTCTGATAAATTCCCGCCTGTGCAGACACGTCAGTAAATTTTCCGGTTGTGCCCAGGTCATTACGGTATAAACGGTCGCCCGCATTAGGATCAAAAGTTCTTCGTTTGCTGGTATCGGCGATATTTTCATTGGGATGATGAGATTGATTTAAAATAAAACAATCGAGGTCGCCGTCGTGATCATAATCGAAGAAAACTGCCTGGGAAGAAAAAGCGGCCAAGTCCAATCCGTATTTTTTTGAACTTTCAGTGAAGGTTCCGTTACCGTTATTGATGAAGAGTTCGTTATGCCCTTTCAGGTTATGTTCTCCCTGAACAGCACAAACATAAATATCCAATAAACCATCGCCATTCACATCCGCCATCGTAGAACCAGTACACCAGTCTGAACTGCCCGCCACAGCTGCTTTATCTGTTATATCTTCAAATTCAAAATTTCCTTTGTTCAGGTACAATTTATTTCCAGATCTGTGATTTGCGGTGAAATAAACATCGGGCAAACCATCATTATTAATATCTCCGATGGAAACCCCTCCACCGTTGTAATAATATAAAAAATATAAAATGCCAAAGGCTTTATGTTTTTCAAGCGTATTGGTAAAACTAATATTGGAATGAGATGCCGAAACGGTTTCGAACAATGTTTTCTGTTTGCATGCATGAAAAATGCATACAGTTAAAAACCCTATCGAAAAAAGTAAACCCTTTTTCATATACCCTTTTATTTTTTTTCTCCTAAAATTTTTTGAGAAATGTCTTTGTATACCGAAATATAATGCGAGCGCATATGAGCTGATGTTGGTATAGACTCTCCCTGACGTATTACCATGATTGCTTTTGAAGCTTCTTCAGGCATATGGCAATTTATGCAATTGTTTTTTAGAAAATCATTACTGACCTGGTTAGCTATTTTACATTTTATATGCCGCTGCGCATTATGACAGCTTTCGCATTTTGTATAAAAAGCTTCTGCAGATTTGCTTTCATTTTTATGAGCATCATGACAGGTAAGACAAGTCATTTCACTGTTCTTAAAACATGCGCTGGAAGCCATCATGCTGTATTGATTGCCGTGCACATCAATATTTTCAATCGGTTTAATGGTATCTGTTTGAAAATAATCAAAAAGATTATTCCCTGATTGGTAAGAAAATGAAGGTTTCGTTTTATTAAGCGCCCCTCCGTGGCAAAGCCTGCAAAGGTCAAGGCTTTGTGTTCTTGAAAACTTTGCAGGATTCAAAATTGAGTGCCCGTTTTTTTCATTTGGATGCTGCTCATGAAATGCAATATGATCTAAACCAGGTCCATGGCATTTTTCACATTCAATACCCAAAACAAAATTAACTTTAGAAAACTCATCGGCTTTAGCATCTTTATCGGTTATGTCCTGAAAATATGTGGAATGGCATTCAAGGCACCTGGATGTAATAGAACGGTTAAAATTTACTTTCCGGGAATATCCAGGGCTAACCGTCCACTCATTTGTTTCAGTAAAATACGTTAAGGGTAACTGAAACAAATAATTCTGAAACCAGTAAATGCTTGTTTGGCCACGCTTACCTGAGCCTAAGGCTATATTAAAAGGCCTCGAAAGCTTTGCCACACCATAGGAATAGGCTGTTTGATAAAAACTATCCTGTTTTCTTTCAGTAGCAATATAAAGATGGTCGTTAAAAAAGAATTTATTTGCGCTGTCAAAATTGCCTTTCAAGGTTTGCTTATTAGCCAATGCCGAGGTGAGGTGATGAAAGCTTTGCAAATGCTGTTCATAAATACCTTTATGGCAGTTGGCACAGGCAGCCGAGCCGGCAAATTTCTTTGCTGCAGTGTTAATTCCTTCCTTTTTTTGTTCCTGGCTGCAATCCTGTAATAACAAACTGCCGGAAATACCAAGCATGATAAAACCTGTTACCAAATAATATTTTCTGAAAGCAATTTCCATTTCAAAAAAAAAGAGCACTTTTTATCGTGCTCTTTGATAGTAAGGTTTTTAAATTCTATTGTTTGTTGTTGTATAAAGCCTGAATGTCTGAGGATGATAAGGCAACACCATAAAATCGGAACTGATCTAACCCAGCATCCCAGTTTTGTCCCCAACCTAAATTTACAATGTTTTGATTCCCTCCAATATTCAATGCTTGTATTTTAGAAGGGTCAGTAATCAAAACGCCATGGGTTTTCCATTTTAAAACACTAGGATTCGCAACCCCATCAACATATAAAGTTAAGCTTGAGCTGGCAGCATCATATACAAAAGCAATATGATGCCAATTATTGTCTTGCACATTTGCAACAAAATCTGTTTGTACTGTATCTTTAGGCGCATTAACATATCTTGATGAATCCCATGTGAACCAATTATCACATTTGCAATTATCATCTACCATATAAAATTTAATTTTTGCTTTTGTTGCCGGAGACCAACTGCCCCAATCGAATAAAGCAAACATAGAAAAGCCGTAAGACCCCCATTGTTTATTGCTTGACGGAATAGTAAATACAAAAGCTGCATTTCCATTAGGAATACCATTTCTTTTTTCCCAAAATGCTACTGTAAAACTAGAATCATGCCCTGAAAAATCGTTAGCTGAAGAATAACTTACATACGATTTCCCATCCCCTTGAATAGCTTGCCCAGAAATACCTGCTATGGATGTAAAAGGATTATTTGATGGGAAATTAGCTCTTATACTATCTACAGCATTGCGCAGGGCATCTGAAGTTGTTCCATCAAAAGCTGCATAAAATTTTAGTGGTCCTCCTGGAGGGTTTGCGTCTTTGGGATAATTGCCTAAAGTCGGGCGTTCCAGTTTCTGGCAACTTGCAACAACTATGCACAAGACCAAGGCTGAAAATAAATTACTAAGGTTATTATATTTTTTCATTGTAGTTCAATTTTATTATTCACATATCAATATTAAGTTCTTGGCTTATTAAACAAGAACCGTATTCTCTACTATGGATAATCTGGGTTTTGGATCAAAACACCGTGACTGGCATCAATGATTGGTTGTGGAATGGGGTATAATGCATTTTTTGGCTGATATCCGAGGCTTGCCAGAACCGTAGTGGCATCTCCCCAGCGGACTAAGTCGTAAAAACGATAACCTTCGAGTGCAAATTCCCAGCGACGTTCGTCTTTAATCGCCTGTCGCATCTGAGCCTGATTCACGTAAGGGATATAAGGAACGTAAGTACGAGTAGCCGAAGAATCGTTATTTGCTCGGCTCCTGATTAATTCAAGGTTTGCTGCAGCAGTTGCCCCATCCCCTGTTTCATTGCTTGCCTCTGCTAGCATTAAAATTACATCTGCATAACGCAAAATTCGATGGTTTATCCAATCTGCTCCGCCATTGCTTCCTATCTGGCCAGTAAATAATCTCTGTGCAGGGTCATCTCCAATATACACTTTTTTATTCCAATAAGGCTGATCCAAACCTGGACCCGGAGCGTAAACAGGTAAAGTAGCACCCCATCCACCTGTTGCTGTTCCCCCATCATATCGGCCTGAAAATAAAATAGTCATATTCCTCCGGGGGTCAGTTGAATCCCATGCATTAACCAGATTTTGTGTTGGAACATTCCAGCCCCAACCTAAATTCCATGTATTGCTAGCCCCTCCTTGTCTAACCTCCTGGGATGTTCCCCATTGAGTTCCTACCCAAGGAGACTGATTAGGTCCTACATAACACTGGGTTTCAAATATAGATTCAGGCCCATTTTTTCCGGCACCACCAGACCCATCTTTCCATATATCAACAAAACTTGGATCTAAGGTATATTGTCCACTGGCTATAACTGCATTACAAAGACTGATAACCTTAGCCCAGTTTCCACGAAAGAGATAGGTTTGAGCCCACAAAGTTTCTGCAGCTCCCTTGGTCAGTCTTCCAGGGAATGCGCTTGCGGAACCTACATTCCAGTTGATGGGCAAATTAGTTACCGCCACATTCAAGTCTGAATCAATCAGTGCGTACAGATCGTTGATGGAAGCTTTTGGCTGGATGCCTCCATTTACAGTTGTATAATAATAGTTGATTTTAGGTACCTGCCCGTAAGCTTTTACTAATTCAAAAAATGAAAGTGCTCTGAAGAAACAAGCTTCACCAACATTTCTGAGAGATCCTGCATCAGTTAGTTTTAAAGAATCAGCAGTATAAAGCAGTAAATTACATTTACTAATCATACTATAATGATCCCCCCAATAACTGTTAGTGGCCCAATCGTTCTTTGTGTACTGAAAAGTCTCAAACTCAGCATTTATTTCGGCTCCGTCTGTTGCTGAACTTCCTTTTTGAGCATCATCGTCCCTGATACTGTTAAAGTCCAACCAAGGCAATGTGCTGAAGCCTCCATCGTTTCGCAATTCACTATATAATCCGAAAGCTTGGGCATCCAATGACCCGGAGCCTAAGTCGTTTAATGTGGCGCCCAATGGCTTTCTGTCCAAATATTTGTTACATGCAGAAAAAATTAGTATCGCCGAAAATGCACTAAGCATTAACCAAAATGGGTTTTTAATTTTATTCATGACCTAATTTTTTGAATTAAAAAGTAATGTTTAAACCTACGGTTGTAATTCTCGGAATAGCTCCACCACCCTGATCAACTCCAAATTGAATAGCTGATGGCGGCAGGCTCGTATTGTAACTGGTGACCGCATTGCTGGATAAAGTAACCGGTTGGTTAATGAACCCACCATATTCAGGAGTGTATCCAGAGTTGTTTTTCCAGGTTTTCAGGTTTTGTACATTTACAAATATGCGGGCTGCTTTCAGTTTTAAATGTTTATACACATCAGCAGGAAGGTTATATCCGAGCTGTAGGTTTCTAATGCGGAAATAAGATCCGTTTTCAATGGTATAAGTACTACCTACATAATTTATTCTATCCCCTAGACTTGCCCTTGGTTGCCAGTTTGAAGTTCCGGGGCCATTCCATGCACCCACTTCAAATCCGGCGAAATTGGTGAACTGGTATGGTGATTCCAGAGATCCCCAAACCCTTTGTATCTGGTTACCCCAAACGCCGCCTACATCAACACTCAGATTGAAATTTTTATAATCCAGGTTTACATTCGCACCATAAGTAAATTTCGGCGAAGGATTCCCGATAAACGTCCTGTCATTCGCATCAATTTTACCATCATGATTCAAATCAGCATAAATAAAATCACCTGGGCGAACTGTACCCAAAGAAGTTTCAACCGGGCTCGCCAGGATTTGTGCATATGATTGAAAAACTCCTGTTACTTTATATCCATAAAAACTGCCAATGGGATGACCGATTTGTGTGCGGCTGTCCTGCTGTCCATTATTTTCGCTGGTTGCATCAATATAGCTTCCACCCAATTCAGGGCTCAAAGAAGTAACTTTATTCTGTAGGAAAGTGATATTACCACCAAGGGAAATTCCGAAATCCTTTGAAATCCGCTGATGCCAAGATGCAGAAAACTCTTCACCCCAGTTATCAATTCCTCCGCCATTTGTGATTTTGGATTGATTTGTTCCCGGTACTGGCACTACAATCATTAAATTATTGGTTTGCCTGTTAAAATAAGTAGCTTCAAAATGCAGGTTGTTTTGAAATGCATTCAGTTCAACCCCAACTTCCTGTGCATTTACCACTTCCCATTTCAAATCAGGACTGGCTAACCATTGTGGGCCATAAGCAAGCAAAATATTTGAACCAAATACTGCCTGCGCATTTGACACAGCATAGGGATAAATTGGATAATCATATCCGCCAGGTATGGATTGATTACCCAGAACTCCAAGGGATCCCTTTAATTTCAGGTAATTAAAGAGTTTCTGATTGTTCATAAAATTTTCTTTAGTTAAGTCCCATGCTGCACCTACTGTCCAGAATACCTGGTTGCGGTTTGCAGATGCCAATTGTGAAGTAGCATCATTCCTGATTGAACCTGTTAAGAAATATTTTTGAGCATAGTTATACATCACACGCCCCAAGAAGGAAACGGTTGTATTTTCAGCCTGATCGGAAAAAGATTTGTTGGGATCCTGGCTTACTTTCCCCGAATAGGGGCCTACTGATATATACCAAAACCTTGAGTCATTTGGAATAGGGGTAGTTGTACTACTTTGATCAAGCCAAACCTGTTTGTAGTTTTTTTCATGATAGGTAGTTGTAAAACCGGCAGTTGCATTTAAATTATGATCTCCAAAACTTTTGCGATAACTCAAAATATTATCAGTTTGAAAATTTCTGAGAGTATTGCTAATGACTTTTAATGTAGTATTATTATTTAATTGAACAATTTGATCTACGCTGTTTGCGCCAGTTGCTGATGATGCTGGTTGATACCCATAGTAAAGCGGTGTATACTGGGTATGATCTTCATTGGTTATATCGCCATAAGCGGTGGATCTGAAAGTCAACCCTTTTGCCAGATTGAATTCCATGAATGCACTTCCAACATACCTGTATTGAATATCGATATTTCCCCTTGAGTTGTCAACATTGAATAAAGGATTTTGAACACCAGAATTCTGCAATGCCGGAAGAACAGTAGAATATAAATTCTGCATGATCGAGTCCGATCCGTAAAGGTCTGCAACTTTAAAAGTTTTTGTTCCGTCAGATATTTGAGGCATCACCTTGCGGGCGTTATTTAATATTTGCGTAGCATCGTAGGGAAGGTTCTCCCTAGTAACTACGAGGTTTCCGCCAATTTTGAGCCATTTGTTTACTTTATACTCATCACTAAAATTTGCAGTAATCTTTTGTAACTGCTCTTTTAAAATAATCCCTTGATCCAATGTATAGCCAAATCCAATATTGAATTTGTTATTATCTGTTGAACCAGCGATACTCAAGTTGTTAGTATTATAAATACCTTTCCGGGTTACTGCATTAATCCAGTCTGTATTCGAATTTAACTTTGAATAATCAACAGGGATACCATTTCCACCAATATCAGCCTGATTGGCGACCTCTTCCAGATAAAGTTTATTAAACTGGCTGGCATTTGCCAGGCTAATTTTGTCTACCAGTTGCTTGGTACCAAAAGTTGTATTGAAATTGATGGTCGATTCTCCTGCCTTAGCTCTTTTTGTAGTAACGAGGATAACCCCATTTGCACCACGTACACCGAATATAGCTAGGGAAGACGGATCTTTCAATACTTCAATAGATTCAATATCATTAGGATTAAGATAATCTATTGAGGTTGCGAAAATGCCGTCGACAACATATAATGGAGCTATGTTTCCTATAGAACCCGTACCACGAATGCGAATGTCGGGTGCTTGACCAGGAGTACCATTATTCACCACATACAAGCCTGCAACCTTACTTTGCAAACTGGCTACTGGATTTGTATTAGGCTTATCCGATATTTCTTTTCCCGCAATTTTTACAATTGACCCTGTTAAATCACGTTTACTTGTTTGTCCATAACCAATCACCACAACTTCATCCATTGTCTTTTTTGATTGACTCAAAGAAATATTAATTACGGATTGGCTGTTTACTTTTACTTCTGTGGTTTGATAACCTATATATGAAATAACTAAGGTTCCTGTTTCCGGAACTGTTAAGGTGAAGTTTCCATTATTGTCCGTTGTTGTACCTATAGAAGTGCCTTTCAAATTTATTGAAACACCAGATAAGGGCTCTCCGCTTTCTCCCGTAACTTTTCCGGTAACTTTAATATCCTGCAGAGTAAGCATACTTGATATAACAACAATGAGATTGTTATCCAGAACTTTATATGCGAGATCAGTACCGACAAACATCTTATCAAGCACGTCTTTTATCCCGGTGCTGCTTACATCTATACTTATTTTTTGTTTGAGGCTTTTGAGATTGTTATTGTACAAAAACCTGTAATCTCCCTGATTTTCAATAGACTTCAGGGCCTTTGCAATCTCAACTTGATTTAATTTCAATGATACCTTTGCCTGCCCGTTTACTTTAGCAGATACTTGCAAAATACCAGCCATCAACAATACAAAGGTGAGTTTCATGACTAAAAGAGCTTTTTTTACGGTATGAAAGCAATCGCCTCCAATCGCTAAATTTTTCTTCATATATTTACAACATTATGGGTTATAAAAAGTAAAACCGAATGCGTCCCAGCATTTAAGTTTTTTATTTAACCTGTTCGGGAAATGTTGGCGCATTTCCCGTTTTTATTTGTTTATTCACTTTTGTTTTTTATCATGCAAATTAGTTTTGGTTTTAGCTTTTAGTAAATGATAATATTATTGCTATTGTCAATGGAATAATTAAATGATGCTGTAAACTTTAATGCATCTAACGCCTGCCTGATGGTTTCGTTTTTAAAACTTCCTGTAAGGTGATTCTCTTTGAGCTGTTCATTTTGAAATGTAATAAAAACACCATACCATCTTTCCAACTGTTTTGCAATATCTTCAAAAGATTCATCCTGAAAAATGAGTCTATTGTCTACCCATGAAGTTTCAATGATTGCCCCAGTTTTATGTTCGTATGTAAGGTTTTTAATAGCTACATCATCAGCAAGGTCATTTACCTTTGGGCTGCTATTATGTTCAACAGCAACCACCTCTCTTTCTTTCAGGTTTATATTTTCAACAACAATTTTTTCGTTGGGCTTCAAAATCACCTTTTTCGCCGGCTTATTTTTAAAGGTAACTTCAATACTTCCTCGGATCAGGGATGCTTCTGTTGTTTTGTCGTTGGGATATGAACGTACATTAAATTCGGTACCAAGAACTTTGATATTTATACTTGATGCATGAATTATAAAAGGTTTTTCTTTGTTTTTCACTACATCAAAAAATCCTTCTCCCGATAAAGAAACTTCACGAATTTTTTTTCCATAGAAGGAATCATAGGTGAGCTTACTACCTGCATTTAGCCAGACCTTTGTGCCATCCGGTAAAATAAGGTTGGTTTTAGAACCATTTTTTGTTGATACCTCACTAAATGCTTTTGCGACCTGTTGTATTTCGCCGGCATCAGTTAAAATATTTTTATTGGCCGAAAAACGAACCCCAAAAAAAACTAAAAGCACTGCTGCAACTAATCCTAATACTCCCCATAAAACAGTTCTGTTATTTTTAGGTACTACGACCTTCTCTTCATTCGTATCTTGAATATTTATTATTTCCGGGTCATAATCGACCCCTAATTCCCTCATTCTGTCAGTGTGTTTATAAAATTTGTCATAGATATTTTCCATCGCACCCCCTGTCTCAATATTCCAAATATCCATGATCGTTTGCATAGGGTAGTGAAGTTCAGGCGATTTTCTGAGCAGATCCTCAAGTTCACGTAACTCCTCAGGTGATGATTCGCCGGAAAGCTTTTTTGCAATCAAATTCCAAATATGCTCTTGCTGCATGTTAAATGTTGGCTGTAAGGTTCAGGACAGGAAAAATTGGAAAAACCCCCAAAAGAAATTTAAAAAAATTATTTACTATGGCTTATTGTGGAAGATACTGACCTTTTTATATCGAAGCTGATAACCGCCCCAATTTTACGAACGGCGATGGCAACCTGATTTTCAACGGTTTTTTCTGATATATGCAAAATTTCTGCTACTTCTTTGTATTTCATCCTGTCTTCTTTCACCAGCTTAAATATCAATCTGCACCTTGGAGGCAACTGGAGAATAGCTTTGTTTATCAAAAGAAGCATATCTGAAGTAATCAATAATTGTTCGGGATCCGAATAGGTACTTTTTAACTCTGATGAATAATCTTCAATATCAGAACAACTGGAATATGTTTTCCTTTCAAGATAATTAAGTGATATATTTTTGGTAGCTACGTAAAGATAAACTTTGAGATTATTTATTTTTTCAAGAGATTTCCGCTTTTCCCAAACCTTAATGAAGACGTCTGAAACAACTTCTTCAGACACTTGCTTTGATTTAACAAAATTCCATGCAAAATTGTAGAGGTAATTATACAACGAAATAAACAATTCCTTGTATGCTTCCTGGTCTTCAAACCTGGCTATGCGGTCTTGTAAATATGCAATTCTTTCGGCAGCAATCATTATGTTTAAGCAATAAGCAGGTACAATATTAACAATAAAAAACATTCCTTCTGAGCTTTGACAATTTTCTTTTCATGATAGCTGCATTTATTTCTTCCCTTAAACCGAATTCATTATTTTCGCAGCTCCAAAAAAGGACCCTTAGCTCAGTCGGTTAGAGCATCTGACTCATAATCAGAGGGCCGTTGGTTCAAATCCAACAGGGTCCACAAAATTTGGCGAATAATTTTCACCCATGGTTATTACTATGGGTTTTTATTTAGAAGGGTTCTTTAACCTTTTATTAACCCTAAGCAAAATACATTTGTTGCACAATAAAAATTATGAAGAAACTTTTATTTTCGACTGTTATACTCATTAGTTTCAAGATTGCGTTTTCACAGGAAAAAGATTCATCAACCATGAAGTCCGTCACTCCTGTTTCTTTAAAAAAGAAAGATTGGAGTAAGATCGATCTGTCGCACAGGGCAAATGATCATTTTATGGTACAGATTGGTTATGCTGGTTGGTCGGGTATTCCTGATACATTAAGTACTGCAAGCATTCCGAGGAGTTTTAATTTTTATTTTTTATATGATTTCCCCTTTAAATCCGATCCCCGTTTTAGTGTTGGTGCAGGCTTAGGTATAGGTTGCGCAAATGTATTTTTTAAAAACCAGCCGGCTCCAGTAGTGGCCACACCCAGACAAGATGCAAGTGGCGGCAATCATTTTAAAAAGTACAAAGTAGTAACTACATATCTTGATATACCGCTTGAACTTCGTTTTGCCATGGATCCCGAGAATACCAATCAAAGTTGGAAGTTTGCTTTGGGAACAAAACTTGGTTTGATGTTAAGCGAATACGCGAAAGGGAAAAATATACAGAACGGGTCTGGCCAAACAGTAGATGGCTCCATTTATAAGGTAAGCGGTAAATCTGATTTTAATACAATAAGACTCGCAGGCACTGCAAGAATCAGTAAAGGCCCATTTGGCATATATGCTCAATACCAGGTTACGAGTTTAATGAAAAGCTCACTTGGTCTGCCCGCAGTTTATCCTTTCGAAATCGGAATTTGTTTTAGTGGTTTGTAAGACTTAACTGATTTAATAAATTATTTTGCGGATATCTTAAGAGATATTCGCTTTTTATTTTATCATCACTAAAAAACTCTCATCATTGATAGAAAAGAAAAATAGTGTTTTTAAAGAGGAAAGAGCAATTTTAGTTGGACTTGTTCAGCCTACACAAAATGAACAGGCTGTTAATGAATATTTGGATGAGCTAACCTTTCTTGCTGAAACGGCCGGTGCAAAAGCAGCAAAAAGGTTTATTCAGAAATTACCTCACCCAGATAGTAAAACTTTTATTGGGAAGGGCAAGCTGGAAGAAATAAAAAATTATGTAACTGGAAAAGATATCCACATTGCCATATTTGATGATGAACTTTCCGGTTCACAAATAAATAATATTGAAAAGATACTCAATGTAAAAACAATTGATCGGTCTGATCTGATCCTTGATATTTTCGCCAGCCGAGCCAAAACTGCACAGGCGAAGCTTCAGGTGGAGCTTGCACAATATCAATATTTATTACCCCGGCTGCGTGGCATGTGGAAACATCTCGAAAGACTTGGCGGTGGTATCGGTACAAGAGGCCCGGGTGAAACCGAAATAGAAACAGACCGACGTATTGTTAAGGATAAAATTTCCTTACTGCGAAAACGATTATCTGTAATTGACAAACAGTCTTTCACTCAACGTAAAGACAGGGGTGAATTTATTCGCGTTGCCTTGGTAGGTTATACAAATGTCGGTAAATCCACTATTATGAATTTGTTGAGCAAAAGTGACGTATTTGCAGAAAATAAATTATTCGCAACGCTCGATACAACAACCCGAAAAATAGTTTTTGATAATACTCCTTTTTTGTTGAGCGATACTGTAGGGTTCATTCGAAAACTTCCCCATCATCTAATAGAAAGCTTTAAAAGCACACTGGACGAGGTACGGGAAGCCGACGTTCTGCTGCATGTTGTTGATCTTTCTCATCCTCTATATGAAGAGCAAATTGCTGTTGTGAATAAAACCTTGCACGATATGAAGGCTTCTGACAAGCCAACTATCATCATCTTTAATAAGATTGACCAATATGAAAAACAAACTTTTGATGAATGGCTGGATGATATAGTAAAAACAGATATGATGTCGGAGCTTAAACACAGGTGGGAAAATGAAACACATAATAATTGTGTTTTTATTTCTGCTACCGAAAAAAGAAATATCGACGAGTTGCGAAATACTATTCTGAATAAAGTAAGAAGTCTCTACAAAATTCGTTATCCGTATAAAACCGAATATAATTTTTGATGTTCTGGAAAAAATATACTTGGTATAAAGTTGCAGACAAAGATGCTGAAATAGCTCTGAACCCAAACGGCATCGGAACTTTGGAAATCGAAGGGAAAAAAATTTGTGTGGCAAAATTCAGGAATGAATGGTTTGCTTTTGCATATAACTGCCCACATGCCGGCGGCCTCATGAATGAGGGTTACCTTGACGATTCTGGCAATGTGGTATGCCCGATACATGCATATAAATTCAATTTGAAAAACGGCTATTGCAAATTCCCCGAAGGCTCCCGTATCAAAACATATAAAATGGAGAACAGAGAGGATGGGCTCTACCTGGGAATTGAAGAAAAAAAATTATTTTGAATAAATGTTTTCTTTTTACAATCTATGTTTTGTAAAAAAGGGAAAATCCTTATTTTTGCAGCCCTTTTACGAATTCCTCCTTAGCTCAGTTGGTTAGAGCATCTGACTGTTAATCAGAGGGTCGTTGGTTCAAGTCCAACAGGGGGAGCAAACCTCAGAGAAAATCTGAGGTTTTTTATTTCTCTTTTCTTGCATTAGTGAACTGGCTGAATAAACTCGTTTGTATAAAATGAGGTTTTTGTAATTGTAAATTACAGGTAGCATTCATCCCATCTACCAGATAGACAGTTAACTCAGGGCTATAAGCTTCATCATGCATGTGCATAAAAAAATAAAGCTCCTGCAAACCATTGTCCAGCCAGTATTTTAGCCTTTTTATCCAGGTATCAATTCTACTATAGTCTGTTTCGTGCAGGCTATTGCCCACATACCTGATGAAGGCCTTAGGTAGGGTAAGTTCCATATGTGCACAATACCGATATCCGGCAGTATCGGTAATCACAGCTCCAATGTTTAATGAACGAAGAGTGTCAAATAGCTCCTTCCGTATTTCTGGTTTGGTAAACCAATCAGGATGCCTTACTTCCAAGAAAAATTGCAAATTTTTTGGCAATGATGCAATATAATTGAATAGCTTATCTCTTTGGCCTGGACCGTAATATTCACTAACCTGCAAAAAAACAGGTCCGAGATTTTCTCCAAATGCAAGCACACTTTCAATAAACCGATCAGTTAAATGGCCTATATTGACAAATCCGCTTTCATGGCTGATGAGCTTCGTAACCTTAGGACAGAACTTAAAGTCTTTTCCTTTCGCCTGAACTGCCCACTGACAGATTTCTTGAGGGCTATATAAATTATGATACGTGAGGTTCAGTTCAATGCTGTTGTAATTTTTTATATATTGTTCAAGAAATTTTGTGGCCTTGGTTCCTTTGGGATAAATTTTACCGACCCATTCTTTTCTTGCCCATTTAGCACAACCAATATAAATACGAGGGGGCTCCATTACAGCAGGCTTCAGTATCCTTCTGTTTTCTGCAGGTTCGTCAGGTAATGAAAAATTAATGCTGCTCAATATATTTTCAGGTACACGTCCAAATTCCATGTTGTAAATCTAAGAACTGTTATATTGATGATATCAATAAATTATTTTGTTAATTTAGATTCAGTTAATATAAGTGCATGAACGCAATTCCAAATAACACAATCAGACAGGTATTACTTTTATTTGTCATTATCCTGCTGGGCATTATTTTGTTTCTTCAATTGCAATCCTTTATTCCTGCCTTACTCGGTTCATACACGATGTATGTTCTCCTGAAAAAATGGATGTTTATATTAACAGGAAAATATAAATGGAAAAAATCAATTACAGCTGCCGTATTAATGCTTGCATCTTTCATTGTTATTCTGCTGCCGATAGTCTGGTTAATCAGTATGATGTCGTCGAAGTTGAATTTTGCCATTCAGCACTCATCTGATGTTTTGAACACCATTGAAAATTACATTCATTCATTCGAAACAAAATACAATATTGAAATATTTACTGAGAAGAATATTGATCAGCTAAAAGCCATAGGAACGGAAACGGTACCGAAAATTTTGGGCGCCACCTTTAACAGCATCACCACCATTGCCATCATGTATTTTATTCTTTATTTCATGCTGGTAGACGGTAGAAAAATGGAAGCCTCATTACATGAATGGATTCCGCTAAAAGATGAGAATACGCTTTTATTAAGAAGGGAAACCAACAGCCTTGTGTATTCAAATGCTGTAGGCATTCCGTTAATTGCTTTATTGCAGGGTGTGCTCGGGTTGATTGGCTATCTGATATTGGGAGTTAATGAACCGGTATTCTGGTTTGTTGTAACCTGTCTTGCTTCAATGATGCCGGTAGTTGGCGCAGCGCTGGCATATGTGCCTGTTGCTATTCTTTTTTTTGCAAACGCGGCTACTATTAAAGGAGTTATTATGCTAGCATATGGCTTTGGTATTATAAGCACGGTTGATAGTGTCTTCAGGTTCTGGCTACAAAAAAAAATCGGGGATGTGCACCCGCTTATAACAGGTTTTGGTGTAATTATCGGGCTAAATCTTTTCGGCTTTATTGGCCTGATTTTTGGGCCTATACTCATTTCCATTTTTCTATTACTCATAAAAATTTATACCAACGAATTCAGTGTCAATAAAAATAAACTCAACAATCCGTCATGATAAAACCACTCGTAAAATCACTAAGTACAAATTCTAAATCAGAAATTTTTTTCATCTTGAATACAATAAAAAAAAACAATAATCCAACCTTGCATAATTTCTATTTCTATAATATTTTAGATGTCGAACCGTTATTAAATAACCCTATAGAAAAACCCTTTAAAGATGAAGCAAACGATTAATCCAGTATTGCCTTTTACATTATCCTGTCTTTTGCTGATCACACCGATATTGCAGGCAAGAACTATCAAACACAAAAGAAGCGGTTTTAATAAAACATCTGTTACAAATACTAATTCAGTAAAACGCTTTTCAAAATCTTTCCTGGAGGAAGCGGATTCTTTATATAATGAAATTGACCTGCAGGAAGTGGGGTTGTCCAGAGAAGCATTTGAATATGCTTTGAAGGGTTATACATACCTGCTCAATCATCATTGGCTCAACAGGGGTGATGTAATTTCAATTTGTGATTTCAGCCAGTCTTCGCGTAATAAAAGATTATATGTTGTTGACCTTGAGGAAAAAAAGGTCCTGATAAATACTTATGTTGCACATGGAAGAAAATCCGGAGCTGAATATGCACATTCATTTTCTAACAATCTGCACTCTCATAAAAGCAGCCTTGGGTTTTATGTTACAGAAAAAACCTATGTCGGCGAACACGGGCTTTCTTTAAAAATCCATGGGCTCGAAAAAGGTATTAATGATAAAGCATGCGCCAGGAATATTGTGGTGCATGGTTCTGATTATGTCGGCTCTGATTTTATTAAGATGAATAAATTTAATGGAAGAAGTTTTGGCTGCCCTGCGGTACCTTCTTCAGAAATCAATGATGTGATAGACGCCATCAAAGACGGAACCTGTTTGTTCATATATTACCCAACCCATAAATACATAGTGAAATCGAAGATACTTAACAGTTAGCGTGGACGTAAACTTCAGATGGTTTGAAGGTGAAAAAGCTCAATATAGGTTCGTACCCTATGATTGGGCTTTTCTTTTTGCATTAATGATTCACCCCTATCATAATAAATGCCCTCAGTTTTGAGGGCATTTATTTAAAATTTTAATTGTTTACATCGCTTAACGCCTGTCCTGATAAATACGAAAATATAAAGCTTTTCTTAAAGAAACCCAGGCTTGTTTCAGGTCAGCTTCAGCCTGGGCTTTATGACCGCCAAAATCATCCGGTGCTTCATGCAAATGCTTTATGGCATCTTCAATGTCGTGCATGGATTTTGCGATGTTGGGATGGGCCCTTTCTTCGGCTCTCATTAAATCAACCTCCCTTGCCACGGGCGCCCTGTTTCCCAATACTACGTCAATGTCAATAAATGCTCTCTGTGCGAACAAAAACGATGCGGATACCATGAAAAAGGATAACAACAGAACTTTTTTCATAAAAAACTTTTTAGGTGAAAAATATTTTGACCATGACAGACTAATAACATGGTCTGAAGTTTAAACCGATCAAAACGAACCTTATTTTTAATTATTACGATTTATGGCGCATTAACATCCGGTTTACAATTGCCATGCTAAAAACTGTGCAAGTGCGCCGATGAATAATCCGGAATAAAGCTCAAAAGAAGTATGATCTGAAACAATAAACCGGGAAGTGCAAACAATGCCGGCAATAAATATAACAATAGAAAGATTTAAACCGGATGCAAATCCGTCATTTAATGAAAATAAAAGAAAGAATATAACACCCCCCCCAACAGCGATAGCATGCATGCTAATCTTAAAATAGATATTACAAAACCAGGCACCACAGACGGCTAAAAAAGTTCCTAATAAAAAATGAACTGAAACCGGCGGACTGTCATCCAAATGCCTGTATACGTTCCATATCCACCAATAAAAAATCATCGCAAGTGCATAAGGAATAATGCGTTCTTTTGTAGTTCGTAATACTATTGATTGCACCCCTAGTTTTAATTGCCACAATAAAAACGTTGAAAAAGCGGGTAATAAGGCAGTCGAAAAAAGAACACTGATGAACCTGAATATTTTTACTTTATTATCAAACCCTGCAAAGGCAAGCGGATGAATAAAAAGCAAGAAATACATTACATAGCTAGTAATAAATAACGGATGAAAAATTACAGAGAAGAGATGTGCCAGAAATCTCAAAGCTGCGGGTTGTTTTTGACTATCCATTTTCAAAACAGTTTCCATTATCCGCTAATAATAAATTATTCAGATATTAAAGTTCTTTTCTCAATCTGGCTACTGCAATTCCCAATTGTTCACGGTACTTTGCTACAGTGCGCCGGGCTATATTGTAACCTTTTTCCTGTAATAATTCGGTAAGTCTTTCATCACTTAAAGGTTTCTTTTTACTTTCTCCTTCAATCAGGTCGCTTAATATTTTCTTCACTTCTCTCGTTGAAACTTCTTCCCCGCTTTCTGTGCTTAATGATTCGCTGAAGAAAAACTTCAGCCTGTAAGTGCCGAATTCCGTTTGCACAAATTTACTGTTTGCAACACGGCTGACTGTTGAAATATCAAGGTTTGTCCGCTCTGCAATATCTTTTAAAATCATGGGGCGCAAGGTGGTTTCATCACCTGTTAAAAAGAATTCACGTTGATAATCCATGATGGTATGCATCGTGTTATACAAGGTTTGTTGCCTTTGTTTTATAGCATCAATAAACCATTTTGCCGCATCAATTTTCTGCTTAATAAAAAGGACTGCTTCTTTCTGTCTTTTATCTTTTTTGCTGCCGCGTTCATATTCTTTAAGCATGTCTTTATATCCTTCACTTATCCGTAAATCGGGCGCATTTCTTGTATTTAGGCTAAGTTCCAGCTTGCCGGCATTATTGGTTATAAAAAAATCAGGTACCACGTAATTTTCACCCTTGGTTGCATCCGAAACATTTCCTCCCGGTTTGGGGTTTAGTCTTATAATCTGGTTGATGATATCTTTTAGTTGATCATCGCTCAAATTCAAGCCCCGTTGTATCTTGTCATAATGCTTTTTGGTGAACTCATCAAAATATTTACTCAACACTTCAATGGCAAGTTCAACCGATTTGCCATCTCCTTTTCTTCTGTATAACTGTATTAACAAGCATTCCTGCAGGTCCCTTGCTCCTACACCGGGCGGATCGAATTCCTGTATTTTTTTTATTAACCCTTCTATTTCGTTTTCATTTGTTTCAATATTTTGCCTGAATGCAAGGTCGTCGACAATCGAAGAAGTTTCACGACGGAGATAGCCATCGTCATCAATACTGCCCACAATCTGTTCCGCAATTTTACGTATACGATCATCCAGAATCATCATACCTAACTGATCAAGCAATAATTCGTGGAATGAAGTTTCAACCCTGTGTGGAGTGGTACGGTTTTCTTCTGCATCCGGATAGTTCTCATCTCGTAACTTATAATCGGCAACATCATCATCATATTCACTCACATATTCACTCACATCAATATTGTCATATTCATCTTCGCTGCCTTCAGTTTCATATTCATCATCCGTGCTTTCAAATTCATCTTTCATTTCATCCCCCAGGCCATCGTCACGATCGTCTTCGGTAACTTCCAGGGCTGGATTTTCCTCGAGTTCTTCCTTTATACGCTCTTCGAGGTTTGCCGTGGGTACCTGCAGCAATTTCATTAACTGAATTTGCTGAGGAGAAAGCTTTTGAAGAAGTTTTTGCTGTAATGATTGACTTAATGACATTTTTCAGGGGTTTCGCACTTCAGGCAAAAAATACAAATTTTCGGCGCTGCTACAAAAATCAAGCCGTAAATTTACATTAAACAAAACTAAAACTATTTGAAACGAAAAATTAGTTTTATTGTTGCCGTTTTTTTAACAGTTTTTGCAATTCATGTAAAAGCGCAACAATTTATTAATCTTGCTGAAAGAAGTAGCTTCAAAGCTAATACCTTCAAAGAAGCCGCACCAGAAAAAGTAAGTTTTCACGGCCTGTATGGCCCTGTTATTTTCAGAGATAATAAAGCAATTAACCAAAAAATCGCTTTTGTGGAAATGATGCAGGTTTCGAAAGAATTTGTAGATTATTATACAAAACATCCCGCCTTTTTCTGTTCAAAAGAATATCAATTTGAGAGGGCAACACATATTCCCTTGCGCTTTCGCCTGGGTTCGCTTGAATATTGTAATCATCTTGAGGGTAAAAAATAACTTATACCGGCATGCTTTGTTTTGCCAATACTTTTCTGATTACATTGATAAATTTTTCCCCTTTATCTTTTATCTGTTCATTTGTCCATGTCAAACCAATGGCTGTGGAAATGCAGCGTTTCATAATATTATCGCTCGCCTCAAAAGAGGAGGACTGAATTTTTGCCAGGGCCAATTGCTGTTCCGCATTCAGATTATTCAGCGAGGTGGCAGCTTTTAAATGATCCCACTTGCGGATATAATGCCAGTTATTATCAAACCAATAAAAATTACCGGCTAAAATATTCTGGTTTTTCAACTCCGATACAACCGCTTTTGTGATTTCTTCTGTAGGTAAAAACCAGCTTAGAAACGTGCAGCTATCTCCTGCAGGGTCCGGTATCACCCGAAATGAAATTTCCGGCACTTGTTGCAATATATCTTTTAGCTGAAGATGGTTTTTTCTCTGTATCTCCAGAAATTTACGGAGTTTGCGGATCTGTGCAAGCCCGACAGCAGCATGCAATTCAGAAATACGGAAATTATACCCGATAAAAGGATGCAGATCGGCGCCACGGTCAATCCCTTTATGATCATGTCCGTGATCGCTATAACCGTCACACTTTATATAAACATTTTCATCGTTTGTCATCACAGCACCTCCTTCGGCGCAAGTAATGGTTTTTACAAAATCAAATGAGAATGTACCTGCATCCCCAATTGTTCCAAGATGTTTCCCTTTATAAGAGGCTCCGATGCTCTGGCATGCATCTTCAAGTAACAGCAAATTGTGTTCTTTACAAATCTTGACAAGTTCATCCAATTCAGCCATGCTTCCACACATATGAACGGGCATTATACATTTTGTTTTGGAGCTAATTGCTCTTCTTACCGCAGCAGGATTTATCGTGAGTGTTTCGTCAATATCCACCAAAACAGGAATTGCTCCTACACTCAATACAGCTTCAAAACTGGCCACAAACGTAAATGTTGGCATAATCACTTCATCTCCTGCTCCAATACCCAACGCTGCCAAGGCAGTTGTTAATGCAGCAGTTCCGCTGGAAACCAGTTGGGAATATTTGCATCCGATAGTTGTACAAATCGCTTCTTCAAGTTCTTTCGATTTCCATATTCCTTTTCTCTGCGCATCAAATCCGTAACGCATCAGAATGCCTGTTTGCAACACATCGTTTACTTCTTTACGCTCTTCTTCTCCAAAAAATTCAAATCCCGGCATAAGTAATATTTTAGGTTGAAGACAATATGAATATTCAAATTTAGAAAAATTATTTTACTGCAGTAGACGGTGATGAGAAAGTGTACATAAACACAGGCTTACTTTCAACATTATTCCTCCCAATGGCGGTCGCAAAAAAATAAGTCAGCTTTTTTTCATGCTCAAACAGGTTCACTTTTATGTTGAACGTGGCATTCGGGGAAAAAGGAACAAATGCAAAAATTTTACCTGCTCCGGGGCTGAAATTCTCTTCATTTGTCGTATAAACCGCAAATCCCTTAATGTTTTCATCCACACTTGCCTTTTGCAGACTCGTGGTCAATACTGAATCTTTTTTATCGTACCTGGTATTAATTACAGGTTCACGGGTTTTATTCGTATCGATCCATTCCATAGGAGGTACCAAGGCAGGAATTCTGAAATAATTATTCTGTAAACTGTCATTCCATCCGTTAGGGTTAGCTTCAAAAGATTTGCTGCTGAAAAAAATCATTCCCTGTACATTTGATGTTGTTCTCAATGCTGCAATTTCTCTGGGTAATAAAGTTTTATCACGCCATGCCGCATTACTGTTTGCGCGGTACATGCCAAGACCTATATAACAATGTTTACCATAACAATGCCTGCTCCACCAATCGAGCAATACTTCATAAGGCGCTGCCCGGTGACCAAATTCGAAATACAATTGCGGAGCTACATAATCAATCCATCCATTGCGCAGCCACAATAAAATATCCGCATATAAATCATCATAATTCGTTTGCCCTGCTTTGGTATTGCTGCCAAGCGAGTCTTTATCGATATTTCTCCAAATACCGAAGGGGCTGATCCCGAATTTGCAGGTTTTTCTTTCTTCCTTAATAGCCCTGTTGAGCATTACAATGATTGAATCGACGTTGCTTCTTCTCCAGTCTTCCTTGTTCATGCCATTACCATACTTTACAAAAGAAGCATTGTCTGGAAATTCCTTACCGGCAATCCGGTAGGGATAGAAATAATCATCGAAGTGAATGGCATCTACATCATATCGTCTTACTATGTCGCGCACAACATTTGTTACATATTGCTGCACTTCTTTATTACCCGGATCAAAATACTTAGTATCTCCATAAGTAAGAAACCATTCAGGATGGGTTTTCGTGATATGCGAAGGAGCAATAGAAGATTGCCCTATTTTAAAGATTGCCCGGTAAGGGTTACACCAGGCGTGAAATTCCATTCCCCGTTTATGCGCTTCTTCAATCATAAAAGCCAGGGGGTCATAGTATGGATATGGAGGCCGGCCCTGTTTGCCCGTAAGCCATTCACTCCAGGGTTCGTAAGGTGAGGGATAGAAAGCATCTGCAGCGGGGCGTATTTGTACAATTACGGCATTTATACCGTTTCGTTTGTGCATATCAAGTATCCTGGCGAACTCCACTTTCTGACTGTCAGAATTAAAATTTCCTTTACCGGGCCAATCGATATTATCAACAGTAGCAATCCATGCCCCACGGAATTCATATTTCGGTTGAGCATTGGCTTTAGTAACAATTAACTGGTAAAAAATGGTAAGTAGAATTAACAAAAACCGGTTCATACTTTCATTCTGCTTTAAAAGCACAAAATTACATCATTCTGAATTGCGGATTTTATCTAACAGCTGATTTAACGTTTCACATTCCGCCTCTGAAAGGTTATTTAAGATAGAATCCATATCATTATTGTGTTCATCAAGTTTTTGAAGAAGGTTTTCTCCCTTTTTACTAATAGTTATATCTACAAGACGGCGGTCCGTTTCACAAATTGCTTTTTTAACCAGTCCTTTAAGAAGAAGCCTGTCTACAATCCGGCTGGTATCACTCATTTTATCCAGCATCCTTTCACGAATCTGAAGTGTGGATAATGGTTTATGTGCCCCCCGTAATATGCGAAGAATATTAAATTGCTGAGAGGTGATTTCGTGTTCGTCAAAAAACAGCTTCATTTTCTCGGTAACCCAGTTGAAGGTGTATATCAGGTTGATTGCGGCTTTTTGATGCTCGTTCCTGAATTTATGTTGATTAATATCTTTTTCAATGCTCATACGAAAGGTTATTATTATTTAAAAATAGTAATAATCCTCCATTACATCAGGAAAGAGAAAAACTCAGTTGCATGATGGTCCATAAATGATGCGCTTCATGAAGCAGGAAAAATTCAGTCCATTTTGAAATGCTGAACAATCCATATTTCGGATGACAGCCTGTTTTATTAAGTTGATCTTCATCAAGGCCTTTCAGTTTTGAGATAATAACTGTGCGATCAGCATTAATTTTTGATATTGCTTCGTCAATCGAAAGTTTCAGGCACTCGTAAAAACCACTGTCATTTTCTGCAATATACCTTTCAAAAGATGGTGATTCGGTTTGAAGCATTAAATCGATCCGTTTTATAAAAATTGGCTGATATGCGCATAGGTGAATGATGTTTTCAAAGATGCTCCATTTGCCAGTGTTGATATCATGTTTTAATTGTTTTTCGCTAAAACCTTTTATCAATTCACAAATTGTTTGATGCTGGTATTCTAATCTAGAAAGTATTGAGTCAGACAATAACATAACATATTATTTAGCAAAATCCAAATTTTCTAAACTGTATATTAATCTCCCCACACTTTTGTTCCTTCACTGCAATTGGCGCAGATATCAATGTTCTTTCTGCTTTTTAAAATACTTCGCCTGAAATTTACATACTTTTCATTATGCCATATCTGTTTGAAGGATTTTCCTTTCAGATTGCCCAATTGGTGTTGTGCATCTTTGTCAAAACAGCAGGGCACTACCAGCCCATCCCATGTTATAACTGTCGCATGCCACAAGCGCCAGCAATGATTTTGCAAAGAATTTTTTACTTCATAACTGCCATTCTTATTTTTTTTATAGCGACTGTATCTTTCAGTTTGGGGAATCAGTTGATTGGGGTCATTTTCATAATCATACACCTGCGCTGTTTTGAACCGTACTTCATCAACACCAATTTCTTCAGTCATTCTTTTTATGTCTTCCATCTGGTGTTCATTCGGTTTTACTACAAGGAACTGAAAAAAAACAAACGGCGTTTTGCTTTTGAGTTCTTTTTTCCATTTTACAATATTCCTGGCTCCATCCAGAACTTTTTCCAGCTTGCCTCCAACACGATATTGTTCGTAAACATCCTGGGTTGTTCCATCAATTGAAATGATCAAACGATCGAGCCCGCTTTCTACCGTTCGCTTTGCATTCGCATCATTCAAATAATGTGCATTGGTAGATGTAGCCGTATAAATTTTCTTTTGTGAAGCATATTTTACCATGTCTAAAAAGTCAGGATTGAGATATGGTTCACCCTGGAAATAAAAAATGAGGTATAATAATTGCTTTGAAAGCTGGTCGATGGTTTCACTGAAAAAATCTTTTTGTAGCATGCCGGTCGGCCTGGTAAAAGCCCGCAAACCGCTTGGGCATTCAGGACAGCGGAGATTACAGGATGTTGTAGGCTCAAAAGAAATTGAAACCGGCAAACCCCATTGAACAGGCCTCTTGCTAAATTTACTTACATAATAGCTGCTTAATACTTTTGCACCATTCCATAAGCGATGAAAAGTAAGTTTAGAAAAAAGATTAACTGTATCATTCCAGTTGAAAGCAGGCATAGAATTGTAAAATTAAGCAACGAACTGAAATGATTAGGACAAAGCAGGATTTCGTCTTCTTACTTGGATCTGTAATAATCATCAGGGCCATTCAATACTTTTTTCCATTGCCGCTGGTGGCTGTCCTGCCATTTTTTGTTAGGATGGATATTCCAGTTCACAGGTTTTAATTGTTCACGCACAAAATCCCGCTGTTCCGGGTGAACAAACATGGGATGCAGGTAAAACCATTCTTTATTCTGAGTAAGATATTTCCAGAATGATTCAAAAGAATCGAAATTCGTTTCGAAAACTTTCAGCTCATCTTTTTTGTCATCATAAATACTATGGTTAAAATAGAAATAAATTTTAGCCCCATCGTTTATCCTGAACAGGCTGCCGCCTTTTTCGGCAGAACTGATATCGAAATACAATTCTTTCTTCATATTTGATTTACCTGTGTTCCCCTGTGGTAAATTTACGACCTAAAAATATTCTTTTATAATGGCGCTGCATATTGCTGAAAAGTATTACAAACACTGCTGGGGTATGGCGCAAGTAAAGCATAATAGCAGCAATGCCGCCGGTTGCATAATAATTTCTTAAACCAATGTGAAAAAAATAATAATTTGCTAATTTTAAGGCGCACATTTATTAACGTAAAAAACATTTATTATGTCGCTGCTGAACAATAACAACAACAAAAAGAAAAGCAACAAGCCGGGGCAACAGCCTGGCAAGCCCGGCATGCAACAGGTGAAAGGAAAAGCGAATACCAAGGCTGTGTCAAGGAACACAAAACTTACAGGAGGCTCTCAGCGGGGATCATAGTTTTTTTGGTATTAATTTTTTAAACCGCCATTGATATAGCGGTTTTTTATTTTTTGTAACCTGTTTTAAAATCATGCGTCATATTTTCAGAGGCATTCAGACATGACGGGGTAAAAGAAAATGAATTAATCACCTCTAAAATATTTGTTATGAAAAGCAGGTACATTGACACACTCACTTTAATGGCAGCTTTATCTGGCGGCGGAAGAAGGCGAAACAAAAGAGCAGCATAATTGCCGCTACACTAAAAATTAATCAAAGCTCTGCACATGCAGGGCTTTTATTTTTTAGCAGGCAACTCTTTCCAGGCAAGAACGGCTTTAATATCATTATAAGAATAATCGTTACCGAGTTTTTCTTTTAAAGCAGTTGAAGCGCTTTCTGGATTTTCCAGAATCACTTTTAATATATTTTCAATTTTAATTTTTGACAAGATGTTTTCAATAAGGATTTCCCCAGTGCCGATAAATGAAATCAGGTGGCCCTCGATAGTGCCAACAGTGAGGCCACGCATTTTTGCAATATCGGGAATTTTATTTCCTTCTTTGAATAGTTGCAGACTGATGTGACGGGTTTCTCCTTTTTTTGGCTTGGAGGATTCCTGCTGCTCAATTTCCTGTACAACTGGCTGTAATTTTTTCTGGTTTTCAATCAACTTAAACAATGAAGGCGTATCCATTCCTTTAGCCAATGCATCAGCTAGTTCAGCTGTGTGATGTAATTGTTTTATTTTCCGTTTGAACAGGATGTCAAGTTCATTTAATTCGGCAAGATATTTTTTCACCCTTTGTTTAATTCTTACTTCATTAATATGATTCAAAAGCGATCTCGTTATTTCTTCCAAAACACTTTTGAAATGAGTAACGGCGGCGCCTACCCGGTTTTGCAACCGGTCATAATTATCATCGGCGGCATCAACCAATAATTTTTCCAACTGGCGATTGAATTTTACAGCTATTCCGTGCTCCTTCATCAATTTATCCTCTATTGCTTTTGCCCATTTCAGCGCATCATGTTGACCGGGAATAAGCCTGTGCTCATATCCTTCTACGTGTTCATGAAAAGCTTCATATAGTTTTTCAAAATTGAAAGATTGTATTAATGATCGGCTGATAAACACTTTTTGATGCTGGCGAAGCTCTTTCTGCAATACATCTTCCTTCATTTTACCTTTTGAAAATTGCAATACCCGTTCATCGGTAGTAATTGCGTGTGGAAGGATCCTGCTATAGAGAACGAGCCCCGCCAATGAAGTTAGCCTGCTTAAAGCAACATAAACCTGGCCGGGGGCGAACGAGTCACCGGCATCGATGATCGCTTTCTCAAAAGTGAGCCCCTGACTTTTATGAATAGTAATTGCCCATGCTAACCTGATCGGATATTGTTTAAAAGTGCCAAGTGTTTCCTCATCAATCTGGTCGGTTTCTTTATTATAGCTGTAACGAATATTTTTCCATGTTTCTTTTTCTACTTCCATTTCCTTTTCTTCATTAGGGAAACGGACAAATATTTTTCCTCCGTCAATTTTTGAAATTGTTGCAAGCTTTCCGTTGTAATACCTCCTGAATTCCCCTTTATCATTTTTTATGAACATGACCTGTGCCCCTTCTTTCACATATAGCACCATCTCGGCAGGTAATGCTTTTTCATTGAATTCGCCAGTTAGCTCTCCTTTGAATTCAAATAGTTCTCCGGGAAGTTTTCTGAGTTTGCTTTGATTGATCTCGTTCGCTTTATTATTATGCGTGGTAAGCGTGATATAATGGTCATTATTGCTGGCATGAAAACCGGGTTGATAATGCCCTTGCAGTTTTTCAAGGTCTTCCTTTGTAGCATTCTTATCGCGGATATTGTTAAGGATATTAATAAATTCTTCTTCATTCTGACGGTAAATTTTTTTCAGTTCAATTAGTACGGGTGGTGCCTGCTGCACAACATGCGAATCAAAAAAGAAAGGGCTTTGATAATACCCCTTTAATAGCTCCCACTCAGTATTATTAATAACGGGAGGCAGCTGAAAAAGATCGCCTATATATAAAACCTGAACACCTCCAAAAGGTAATAAAGGTTGTTGCCGGAAATGCCGGAGTATGGCATCCGTTGCATCAAGCATATCTGCACGCACCATGCTTATTTCGTCAATAATAAGCAATTCAAGTTCACGAAGTAATTCCCGTTTTTCATTGTTGAATCGAATATTTTTAAATAATGTATTTTGATTGCTGATATCATTTCCCCATCCGCTGCTTGCCACAGGCAAATAAGGCCCAAACGGCAATTGAAAAAAAGAATGCATGGTCACACCTCCCGCATTAATTGCAGCAACACCTGTCGGCGCAACCACTGCAATTTTTTTAAAAGAGTTTTCGCTGATGTATTTCAGAAATGTAGTCTTTCCTGTTCCCGCTTTGCCCGTTAAAAAAATATGCCTGCTGGTTTGGTTCACAAACTGCACCGCCATCTGAAATAAAAAATTTGAATCATCTGTTAAGGCCATGAGGGGAAGTTAAGGATAAGTGGAAAATAGGCAATACTATTTTATGGGTAATTGTTTGTAGGCATTTTGTTATTAACAGTCAATGATTGAGTTACAAACATTACGGCAATGATCAACCTGTTGTTAGTAATTTATTCTCTCGGGGTTTCGTAACAAGCGGTTTGCTCTTCGTAAATTGCACTCATGCATGATTATTTAAAAGAACTGAACGGACCGCAAAAAGAAGCAGCTACACATATTAAAGGCCCATTGATGATTGTTGCAGGTGCGGGAAGCGGAAAAACAAAAGTGCTTACTACACGCATTGCGCATTTGATGGCAAACGGCATTGATGCTTTCAACATACTTGCGCTTACATTTACCAATAAAGCGGCAAAGGAAATGAAGGAGCGTGTGGAAAAAATTTTAGGCAACAATGAAGCACGTAATTTATATATCGGTACATTTCATAGTGTGTTTGCACGCATTCTTCGTGCAGAGGCGCAGAAAATCGGTTACCCTAATAATTTCACGATTTATGATACTGATGATGCCAAGGGTGTTATCAAAACTGTGGTAAATGAGCTAAACCTGGATGATAAACATTATAAACCTTCCACTATTTATAACCGGATCAGTAGCGCCAAAAACGCCCTGGTTGGCCCTTCCGAATACGCCAACGATTATTATATTCAGCAGGAAGATATGCGCAGTCAGCGGCCCGCCATTAGCCAGATTTATGATGCCTATGTAAAGCGTTGTTTTAAAAACGGGGCAATGGATTTTGACGACCTGTTGCTAAAATTTTATGAACTGCTGAAAAGCTTTCCTGATTCGTTGAGCAAGTATCAACGTAAATTCAAATATATTTTAATTGATGAGTACCAGGATACAAACCCGGCTCAATATGAGATCATCAAATTGCTTGGCGCCATGCATGAAAATGTTTGCGTGGTAGGCGATGACGCGCAAAGCATTTACAGTTTCCGCGGCGCCACCATTCAAAATATCCTTCAGTTCCAGAAAGATTACGATGATGTGAAAGTAATAAAGCTGGAACAGAATTATCGCAGCACGCAAAATATTCTGCATGTTGCCAATGAAGTGATTAGTAAAAACAAAGGCCAGATTGAAAAAAAACTATTTACTGAAAATGCCGAGGGCGAAAAAATCAAATTGGTCCGGACGCTTACTGATAACGATGAAGGAAAATTTGTTGCCGATACCATTCAGGAACAAAAACTGCGGAACCATTTTAATAACAAAGACTTCGCCATTCTTTACCGTACCAATGCACAAAGCCGTGCGTTTGAAGAAAGCCTGCGCAGGATGGGCATTCCCTACACCATTTATGGCGGCATCAGTTTCTATCAGAGAAAAGAAATAAAAGATTTTTTAGCATACCTGAGAATTATCGTCAATCCGAAAGATGAAGAATCTTTAAAACGCATCATCAACTATCCCGCAAGGAGCATTGGCAAAACCACTATCGACAAAGCTGTTCTTTTCGCAAATGAAAAAAACATAAGCATGTGGGAAGTTTTGGACAATGCAATGATGTTTGGTTTTAAAGGAGGCACCTTGGAAGCCGTTGAAAATTTTGTGGTGATGATTAAAAGTTTTGCCAGCA
This sequence comes from Puia sp., assembly GCA_035541355.1. Lineage (GTDB taxonomy): Bacteria > Bacteroidota > Bacteroidia > Chitinophagales > Chitinophagaceae > Puia. The sequence continues at coordinate 198,252 of DATKNN010000014.1, forward strand.
TGTTGCAAACAAAAAATGCGCATGAAGTGGCAATGCACGTCGGCAAACAAACTAATATAGTAAAAGATCTTTTTAACGACAAGACCACCGAAGGATTGGCCAGGTACGAGAACATACAGGAGTTGCTTAACTCGATTAAACAATGGGTAGATGATACCCAAAATCGCTCGCAAATTGATGACGAAGGGGTGTTATTGGATAACCCCGGGTTTCCTGCGTCAGGGGCAGGTGGGGCCGGCCTTTCATCTTATCTTCAGCAAATAACATTGCTCACTGATGCCGATGAAAAAGATCCTAATGCAGATACTGTAAAGTTAATGACCATACATGCAGCAAAAGGGCTGGAGTTTAGTTGCGTATTTGCAGCAGGTTTGGAAGAAATGCTATTCCCTAATGCCATGTCAATTAATACCCGCGAAGAACTGGAAGAAGAAAGAAGGCTGTTTTATGTAGTCATTACACGGGCGAAAAAGAAATTGTGGATCACTTATGCAAATACACGATACCGCTTTGGCAACATTATTCAAAATGAACCCAGTCGTTTTATTGACGAGATCCCGGAAACATTTTTAGACAGAAGCTATGCAGGGGGAGGGATGCGCAATCATCCGACCTCAGGATGGCAGTCTGGCAGCGCATTTGAAAGAATGAACCGCGGGTTCGGCCAACCATCTGAATTCGGTTATCGGTCACCCGACAACAAACAACCTGCCACAAATAACAAACCCGGTTACCTTTCAGCTGCAAATAAAAAACCTCAAACTGTTGAGCATGTACCCTCAAAAGAGTTTGTAGCAAGCGACACAAGCAATTTACAGGAGGGGCAAAAAGTGGAGCACCAAAAATTTGGATTTGGCGAAGTTATAAAAATGGAAGGCAGTGCGCATAACCCTATCGCTACAGTAAAATTTGAATTGAACGGGGAGAAAAAGATAATGCTGAATTATGCAAAACTGAGGATTGTTTCCTGAATTCATATCTGTAGTTTAACTTAATCAACCAACCGCTTTCTTCAATTCTTCAACAATTTTGTTTTCGCTCCCTACAAATATTTTATTATTTAAAATAACTACCGGCCTTTTCAGGAAAGTGTATTCAGCAAGGATATAATTCCGGTAATCATTTTCAGTAAGCATTTTGTCTTTTAAACCAAGTAATTTGTATTTAATCGCCCTTTTGCTAAATAATGCTTCATAGCTACCGGCCATTTTTCTCATTTCTTCCAATTGTGCCGGAGTTATTTTTTCTGTTTTTATATCCTGAAGATAAAACCCCTTTTTCCTGGCATTAATATCATTTAAAATGGCCTTGCAGGTGTCGCAGGTGGAAAGGCAATAAATTTTTTTCATCTTTTGGGTGAAATGCTTTTTCTTAATTTCATGTACAAATTAACACTTATGAAGAAAGTTAACCTCCTGATTATTTTTCTTTTTGTATCCATCGCCTGCTTCTCGCAAACTGCCGACGAAACCGCAATCAGAAAATTAATGGCCGATCAGGCAGCAGCATGGAATAAAGGCAATATTGATGATTTTATGAAAGCATACTGGAATAATGATTCTCTTACTTTTATCGGCCACGGTGGCATTACTTACGGTTATAGCAACACACTCAACAATTATAAAAAGAATTATAGCGATTCAGCAAAAATGGGCAAGCTGTTTTTCACACTCATTAAGTTGAAAAGGTTGTCTGCCGAATATTATTTCGTAACTGGTAAATGGTTCCTTAAAAGAAGTATTGGCGATATCGGGGGCTATTACACTTTATTATTCAGAAAAATAAAAGGGAATTGGTATATCATCACTGATCATACCAGCTAAAATTAATTTTTAAACTTCAAACCTTGTAATATGGCACTAATAATTATTGGGCTGATTATATTCCTGGCAGGCATTGCTATGAATCGCAGCGAGCAAATATTGAAGAAATTTTCAGGTACAGCGCGCATTATCGGGTTATTATTTGTTGCGTTGGGAATTTCTTCTTCCTGTGTTATACAGATTGGTGCCGGAGAAGTAGGTGTAAAAAAGTTATTTGGAAAAGTTCAGCCTGATGTATTACAAAGCGGGCTTCATTTTATCAATCCTTTGTATGATATCATTAGAATGGACATTAAAACACAAAACTATACCATGAGCGCAGTGCATGATGAAGGGGCAAAAGAAGGTGATGATGGAATACGTGTATTGACTTCGGATGGATTGGAAGTAATGATTGACCTTACCGTCCTTTATAAAGTCATTTCTTCAGAAGCGCCGAATATTGTCAGGGAAACGGGCCTTGATTATACGGATAAAATCGTCAGGCCACTTACAAGAACAAAAATCCGTGATAATGCAGTGTATTATGAAGCAGTCGCCTTATACTCAACAAAACGAGATGAATTCCAGCAACGGATTTTTAAAAGCATTGATGACGATTTTAGGAAAAGGGGGTTGGTGCTTGAGCAGCTATTGGTTAGAAATATCACATTACCGCAATCAGTAAAAACAGCTATTGAACAGAAAATTAATGCGGAACAGGAGGCTCAGAAAATGCAATTTGTTTTGCAGAAAGAAAAACAAGAAGCTGAACGAAAAAGGGTAGAAGCACAGGGTATAGCAGATTATCAGCGCATCATCAGCGAAAGCCTTACCGACAAGCAATTACAATATGAACAAATCAAGGCAATGAAAGAACTGGCTGCTTCTCAAAATTCAAAAATGATCATTCTTGGTAAAGGCAGCGCCCCAATTATTCTTGATGGAAAAAATCAGTGAAGGGAACTTATTAATAAAAAAACCTGAAGAACATTATTCATGAGGGAATTTTTTCTTCCACGTCCTTATATAAAACTTCATCAAAAAAATAAAACTGGTCACCAGGAGTGAGTAATACAGAATATTACCAACGCTGATTTTATCTTTTGTAAACATAAACCCGAAATAAATACCGAAAGTCATAGCCAGCATCAGCCAAAAGAGGCCGATATACACCGATATTGCCAGTTTTTTAAAAAAGCTTTTTATTTCCGGTTCCATCTCACTCATAATTCAACAAATTTCTTTAAAACATTTGATACCACTCATTATTTTTAATTTACCAATAATTTTTTGAATTCAGCGGAATCGCCGTTAAATACGTTGAAATCTACTTTTGTCATTATGCCGTTTACTCTACCCCCTTCATTATGTTGCCAGAAACTCCAGTCCCGGTAAATACTGGGTCTTTCTTTTTGCAGATAATGGGCTATCCATAAAGGATATTTATCGAAATCATCTTTGAGGTACTGTTTATAGAACTCAACATTGGTATAAATAATAGGCTTTACTCCATAATAATCCTGTACCGTCTGCAACCATTCCTTTACTCTTTCCCTGAGTCTATCGGCGGGCACACTATATGCCTGTTCGATATCAATTACTGGCGGCAAATCACCTGATCCAATATTTACAGAATTAATGAAGTTCTCTGCCTGTTCTTTACCGCTTTTGGTAGCCAGAAAAAAATGATACGCTCCTCTTGTTAAACCGGCAGATTTTGCTTTTCGCCAGTTTCGCTGAAAAAAAGCATCTTCATTGCCTAATCCTTCTGTTGCTTTAATAAAAACAAATCCAATCTGAACAGTATTTACTTTCATTTCCTTTACGGAAATCCAATCAATTACATTCTGGTATTTTGAAACATCAATGCCATGAATAGAATAATTAACGGGTATATCTATCCCGAATTCGGGGTATTTAACAAAATGAGCCCGCCTTTCAAGCCACCAGTCATACCCAACAAAGTATACCATAATTATGATTGAAAGCATCAGCAACACGAACCAAATCTTCCGGCTGTTCTTTTTATTTTTCTTTCCTGCCATAGTAAGGGTGCAAAGATAATTTCACAAAAGACTTATTAATATTGAAGAAGGAATAAAATTGCAGAATTATTATTCAGCTTGCTTTCACGTAATGAAGAATCGTCCTGTAAAGATCTTCTGGGTTAAAAGGTTTTACTACTACATCATTAAGGCCTGATGCAAACGCTTCGCTCTCTACTTCCTTCGGTGTACTTGCCGTTAATGCAATAATGGGTATTGTTTCTCCCTTCTTTCTCAATTCTTCGGTAGCTTTATAACCATCCAGAATTGGCATATTCAAATCCATCAAAATCAGTTTATGCCTTTGCACATCCAGTTTGTCAATGGCCTCCTGGCCATTAGTAGCAACATCAATGCGGGCTCCTTGTCTTTCCAGAATCGTTTGTGCCACTAATATATTCATCGGGTTATCTTCTACCAGTAAAATAGACACACCGTTGAGAAGTTCAGTTTTTTGGACAAGATCAATATTTTCTTTTTTGATATTTATTTCCTCATTAGTTAAAAGAAATGTTTGAGTAAAATAAAAGGCTGATCCTTTTCCAGGTTCGCTTTGTAATTGTAACGAAACCCCCTGTAATTCCAGGATGCGCTTGGTAATCGTTAACCCAAGGCCGGTTCCGCCATAGCTGCGTGTGGTTGAAGAATCGGCTTGTGTAAAGCGGTCGAAAATAATAGCCTGTTTTTCCTGGGGTATACCAATACCTGTATCTTCTATTTTTATGGTTATTGTAACAGAATTTTCATGAAAAGAATCAACCAGGATTGAAAGTTTAACGCCCCCTTTTTCCGTGAATTTAACCGCATTGTGCAAAAGATTATTGATTACCTGACTGGTCCTGGTAGGATCCCCTGTAATTTTTTTATCTAACCTCGAATCTGTACAGCATTCAAGGCTTATGCCCTTTTCTTCAGCTTTTGTTCTCAATCCTGCTACTATGCTTTTTGCAATAAATGAAAGATCCATGGGGATATTTTCAAACGCAATTTTACCTTCTTCAATTTTTGTATAATCAAGAATATTATTAACTATTGATAAAAGATTATTCGCTGAAAAATAAAGCACATCAATATTTTGTCGCTGATCTTCACGCGGGTTGTTGTTGAGCAAATGAGTCATGCCGATTACTGCATTCAATGGCGTACGGATTTCATGAGACATGGTTGAAAGAAATTCCGCTTTTGCATTTAATCCTTGTTGCGCCTGCAATGCAGCTATTTTGAAATTATGGGCAAACCTTTGAGAAAATGCAAGTGATTGAAAAAAGAAGAACATGATATTTGCAACGAACATGAGCGGTTTGGGTATCACTGCTAAATTAAAAAAGCTTAAATTTTCAGCAAGAAACAACCCTAAAAGTATAGTGCTGCTAATCAGCCCATATGCCGATCCGATTCTTTTTTTTAAAGCTGCACGAACATATACATAACATCCGTAAGCTATGTACACAAACATAAAAGTTAGAAATATGGGCATCAGCGATGTAAAAAAAACAGGAGGTGTGACTACAATAGTTATTGAAAACAACAGACAAAGAAAAACAAGAAGCTTCATGAAAAACATGTTACAATCTTCCCGGTACAGATTTGAGATATAAAGTGCAAAAAAAGCAACTGAAAGTACAAGGCTTAAATATTCCAGTCTTATAGCAACAAACCAGTTGATAATATTCGGGAATATAGCATGCAAAACATACAAATCGCTGCCTACGGCACGGTAACAGGTAAATAAGCAATACAAGGAAAAAAACAGAATGGCTTTATCCTGTCTTCTGTCAAAAAAATAAAGACCTAAAAAAAACAAACCACCCATAATAAGACAGCCGGCCAATACAAAACCATAAGCGATGTTTCTTTCATAGTTCAGATAAATTGCACCAACGTCTCCAAGCACCATTTCTTTATAAAGCCCTCCTTTTGCATGCCAGAAATTGCTTACCTGTAAAAGAAGGGTAAGGGTATCTGAATTGTTGGGTAAATGAGAAACATGATATACCCAAAAAGGTGTTGATTCTTTGGCAGATTTTCCCGGTTTGCCGTTCTGAAGAATCAAATTTCCATTTGCATACAAGGAATAAGAACAATACACATCAGGCATTTCAATTGCTAATAATGGCCTGTGTTTTGGCAAAAGGACAGTTAGTTTATATGTTGCACACCCCTGAGAAGACAGCTTGACCCCATTTAATGTATTTTCTCTCCATAATGAAGGATAAATACTTAAGGAAGGTTTTGTTTGAGATGTGTCTCCGGGCTTCAGTAATTGCTTCCAGTAAAAAAGCCATTCACCATTTAAAGAAACGGATTGAGCAGATAGATCCTGATGGCGAAGGTCAATTAGTCCACCTTGAGCGGTGATTGATTGAGCGCAGCTTTGGTGTATGCATGACAATGCATACAAAATACATAGGATTAAACGGATTTTCTTCATTACCATGAATGATTAACGGACTCAGGTAGAACGTTGAATTACTTATTAAATGATACAACCCCTAATAAAAATCTATTCCCGCATTAAAAATTGATATAAAACAACTTCCATAAAACAAAAGCCGCCTTTCGGCGGCTTTTGAAGCAAAAAGTGAAGTTTTATCCTTTGCCATTAGGCTCAAGAAGTTTAAAGAACTGATCAAGTTGTGGTAATATCACAATTCTGGTACGGCGGTTTGCGGCACGACCTTCCGGGCTGTCATTAGTGGTTACGGGAACATATTCGCTTCTTCCTGAAGCAGTCATGTGAGCGGCAGGTATTCCATATTGCTTTTGTAAAATTCTGATAACCGATGTTGCACGTTTAACACTCAGGTCCCAGTTATCGAGCAATATACCATTGCTTTTGAAAGGCACATTATCAGTATGGCCTTCTACCATGAATTCAATGTCAGGCTGGTTTTTCAGCACTTGTGCAACCTTGCCTAAAACAGTTTTTGCTTTAGAAGTAATTTCATATTTACCACTGTTGAACAATAATTTATCAGAAATATCAATATAAACTACCCCTTTATCAACCTTAATATTGATATCCTTATCATCAATATTACCGATTGCGCCTTTTAAGTTCATCACAAGAGACATATTCAAAGAATCTTTGTGGGCCATTGCTTGCTGAAGCGTTTGGATATAAGCGTCTTTAGCACCCATATTTTCGAGCGATTTCTTGATACTTTCAGCTTGTGTGCTGGAAATAACCGACATATCTTGTAATTGTTTCAATGCCTGGTTATTGTTTTCTTTCAAAAATGCAATCTGTTTTTTCAAGTCATCCACTTCAGATTGAAGTTCTGCCTTTTTCTTTGCATTTTCACCGTTTTCATCATTGCAATTCTTTAAATCGCTTTGCGCTTTAGTGTAGAGACCGTTCAGTGAATCATATTTTGCCTGAGCCGCGGCCTGTGCGCTTTTAAATTTTTTGTTACTGACACATGAGAATAGCAAAATGGAGCATGCGCCTGATAATAAAATTTGATTGAGCCTCATATAGTTGTTTTTAAATTAAAAATGTTACGATCATATCAAAGTATGTGAACTGCCGGGCGATAAAGATACAGCATCATCACAAAAAATATTCATTAGTTTTATTTAATAAATTTTTTTATGAACCGATTATCAGTGCTATCAGTTTTTTTTCTGTTATCAATGTCGTGCAAGCTGATGAACAAAAAACAAACTGAAGAATCGGGCAACATGCGGTTTGCCCAGCTTCTCAATAACTATTATGAACAGGAATTGAAGTTGTATCCTTTACTGGCCACACAAAATGGAGATATGCGGTATAATGATCTGCTACAGGTAGATATAGCTGATAGTTACCGGGATTCTTTAAAAATTTTCTACAAAAACTACCTCGATTCATTATTGCAATTTAGCAGAAAACATCTCAACGATAATGACCGGATTAGTTATGATATTTTAAAAAGAGAATTATCCATTAACCTTGAAAGGCTGAATAGCTTCCACGAAAATTATATTCCTTTTAACCAGTTCATCGGCCTGCCATTAACCATAGGGCAATTAGGAAGCGGCGATGGAGCGCAACCATTTAATACTATAAAAGATTATGAAAACTGGTTAAAGAGAGCGGCAGCATTTAGCAGGTGGACGGACAGCGCCATTATTTATTTCAGGAAAGGCATTGATTCCAATATTGTGCTTCCTCATTCACTTGTTTTGAAAATGATTCCGCAGATGGAAGATATGGTTACCACTAATATTGAAAAAAGTATTTTTTTCGGACCGGTTAAAAAAATACCCGTGGCTATTGATTCAACCAATGCAAAAAGAATAAGAGGAGAATTTGTCAAACTTATCCAAGAACAGTTGATTCCGTCCTACAGAAAATTAGCCGATTTTTTGAGAAATGAATACCTGTCAAAATCAAGAAATACTTCAGGAATTAATGCCTTGCCTAACGGTGACGTTTATTATTCTTTTTCTGTTAAAACCATGACCACTACTGATGAATCTCCTGAAGAAATTTATCAAACAGGGCTAAATGAAGTAGCCCGAATCCGTAAAAGAATGGACAGCGTAAAAGAAGCAGTTGGTTTCAAAGGAACATTACCTGAATTTTTTGAATACATGAAAACTGACAAAAAGTTCATGCCCTTTAAAACGTCAAAGGAAGTCCTTGATGCATTTGAAGCCATACATCAAAAGATGCAACCTAACTTAAAAAGGATGTTCAGGCTTGTTCCTAAAACAGATTTTGAGATCAGGCAAACCGAAGCTTTCCGTGCGGCAAGCGCAAGTGCCGAATATATTCAAGGCTCAGCGGATGGTACAAGGCCCGGCATTTTTTACGTACCCATTCTGGATGCCACAAAATTTAATACCACATCTGGAATGGAATCATTATTCCTCCACGAAGCGATTCCGGGGCATCATTATCAAATTTCGCTGCAACAGGAAAACAGCTTGCTTCCCAACTTCAGGCGCCTAAGCAACAATGATCCTTTTAACAATAACGCATTTGTAGAAGGCTGGGCTTTATACTGTGAATCACTTGGTAAAGAACTTGGCCTTTATACTGATCCCTATCAATATATGGGTGCGATGGGCGATGAAATACACCGTGCCATAAGACTAGTGGTTGATGTTGCTATTCATACCAAAGGCATGACAAGAGAAGAAGCCATTAAATATATGATGAATAATGAGCCTATCAGTGAACAGGGAGCGACTGCCGAAATCGAAAGGTATATGGCCATTCCCGGGCAGGCTTTGGGATATAAAACAGGAGCGCTGAAAATCCGTGAGCTCAGAAACAAATATGAAGAATTGCTTGGCAGCAAATTCAGTATTACCGATTTTCATGATGAAATATTAAAAGATGGCGCCATGCCATTGCAGGTCTTGGAAAAGAAAATGGATGTATGGGCTGGAAGAAAAAACAAATAAGAGTTAAAATACCTCAAAAGAGGTATTGTCTTATTTTCAATTTAATCGTCTCTTTGCAATAACAATGGTTAAAGCAACCGTTTTTCAAAGCAGCTATTTATTGGTTTTCTCATGTAACCCCGTTTTCAAACGGGGTTTTGTGCTATTAGCTGCAAACAGCGCTGATTTTTAGCAAAACAATTTTGCAGTATGTTTCAGCAGTGTCTTTAACCGGCACGCCATCCAAAAAAATTAGCTAAATAAATACTAAAAATATTAGTGTGCATAAAATAATTATCCTACATTTGATGAATCAATAATTTTGAATATTAAAAACTACAAGCCATGTCAAACGCAGAAAAACTAAAAGCCCTGAAACTTACAATTGATAAGATAGATAAAGATTTTGGGAAAGGGAGTGTGATGATGATGAACGAACGAAGTCAGGAACCCATGGAGGTAGTTTCGACAGGCTCAATCGGACTTGATGTGGCATTAGGAGTTGGTGGATTACCAAGAGGTCGCGTAATTGAAATTTATGGCCCGGAGTCATCAGGCAAAACAACCATTGCAACGCATGTAATCGCTGAGGCACAAAAAAAAGGGGGTATGTGTGCCATTATTGATGCCGAACATGCATTTGATAGCAGCTATGCTCAAAAACTTGGAGTGGATATCGATAGTCTTCTTATATCCCAACCTGATTATGGTGAACAGGCCCTGGAAATTGCTGACCGGCTGATTCTTTCAGGTGCATTAGACGTAGTGGTAATAGATTCCGTTGCTGCTCTTGTTCCAAAAGGTGAGTTGGAAGGGGAAATGGGTGACAGCAAAATGGGGTTACAGGCAAGATTAATGTCGCAGGCTTTAAGAAAACTTACGGCCACTATCAGTAAAACAAATACTATTTGCATTTTCATTAACCAGTTGCGAGAAAAAATTGGCGTAATGTTCGGCAACCCCGAAACAACAACTGGTGGAAATGCGCTGAAGTTTTATGCATCTGTACGTCTGGATATTCGCCGTATGGCACAGATCAAAGATGGTGAAGAAGCTATAGGCAATCGTGTTAAAGTAAAAATAGTGAAGAATAAAGTTGCTCCGCCTTTCCGGAGTGCGGAATTTGATATTGTGTTCGGAGAAGGCATTTCAAAAATGGGGGAAATCATCGATATGGGCGTAGAACTTGGTATTATTCAAAAAAGTGGTAGCTGGTTTAGCTATGGCAGCGATAAATTAGGCCAGGGTCGTGATACAGTCAAACAATTATTGCACGACAACCCTGAACTGGCATCGCAGATTGAAGCCAAAATCCGTGAGAAAATAAAAGAAGTTCAGGCAGTATGAGCCGTTTTTGATAATAATTGGGTTTAGTAAGAAAAGCCCCGGGTTAAACCCGGGGCTTTAATTTATGATTAAATAACTGAATCTTTTTTAAAATAAAAAAGGGGCATGAATAGAAATTCAACCCCGGTTTAAAATCCAATATCCTATGAAAAACCGAGGTAAAGATAATTGATGAAAGTCAATTTTGCAACACTATTTTCAAGTAATTTTTATTGTCTGAATGATTTAATTTTTCAGGAAATGTTCAAGGATCATCTTGTTATTTATTTTATCAATTGCACGGATTATATATTCCCCTTTTTCAAGCGAGGAAACATTAATGATTTGCACTCCGTTCTGCAACGGCTTATTGATAAGAAGCGACCCTTGTGCGTTGAATATCTGTAAATCGGAAGGATGTTCAGCTTCGATAATCAGCAACTTATCAGCCGGATTTGGATAGAACCTGAATCCGGATTTTCCTGCACTCACCTGCAAAATGTTTGAATAAATAGCCTGCCCTGTACTGTCTATACATTTCATACGGTAATAATTAAACCCTGTTAAGGCATTATTATCCGCTATTTCGTAGTTGTAAACGGCGTTGATTCTTTTTAAGACGCCTAACGTTTCAAAATGAGCCGTATCCTTTCCATGTTCTACAATAAAATAATCATTTGTGGCAGAACTATCTATCGTCCACCGAAGAAGAACTTTATTGAGATCCTTGATTTGATAAGAAAAATCAATTAACAACAAATAATGCTGCGCCTGAAGTTTAACCAGGTTAGCCGCAGAATCCTTTGCCTGTTGTGCAGTTACTGATAAGCAAAAGAATCCCAGGGTTAAAGTAAGCCAGAGGTTTTTTGTCATTAATGTGGTTAGTAAAAAACAATGAGCCGATTCATGAACAAATTTTGTGCCGATATAACGCCGTTTGAAAAATATTAATTTTATTGATGTTGTTATAATCTTCTTAAAAGAGGTTATCTTTTGCCCTATTCACTAAAAAAGAAGGTATGCATAACCGTAAAATTGCCCCGCGTAAAAGAATTGCGCTGGTAGCCCACGACAATAAAAAAAATGAGTTGATTGATTGGGCCATTTATAACAAACAAGCTTTGTCGAAACATAAACTATATGCGACCGGAACTACCGGCACATTGCTTGAAGAAGCACTTCAGCAAAAAATAACAAAATTCCTGAGTGGTCCCTTAGGTGGGGATCAGCAAATAGGTGCTCATATTGCTGATGGTAAAATTGATGTGCTGATTTTTTTCTGGGACCCCATGGAAGCTCAACCCCATGATCCTGATATTAAAGCATTATTAAGACTGGGGGTAGTATGGAACATACCTTTTGCGTGTGATAGGGCAACTGCTGATTTTTTGCTCACTTCACCACTAATGTACACTGATTATGAAGTCATTGTTCCGGATTATAATTTGTATCTGAAAAGATTTAAAAATGGAAATACAAATCAGGCCATGGGAAAATGAAGATACTGATGCTCTAACTTTTGCTGCCAATAATACTAATATCGGGGCGACATTAAGAGATGGATTTCCTTTCCCTTATACAATAAAAGATGCTGAGCAATGGATATCAGCAAATATTGACAAGGACCCGATAACCAATTTTGCAATTCTTGCAAACGGGCAAATTGCAGGGGGAACCGGATTTTTATTAAAAGATAATATTTACAGAAAAAACGCTGAAATAGGTTACTGGCTTGCTGAACCTTTCTGGAACAAAGGCATTACAACTGAAGCTGTAAGGTTACTGACAAATCATATTTTTACCGGTTTTGATATTGACCGCATTTACGCGGAAGTATTCTCAAATAATCCGTCGTCAATGAAAGTGCTTGAAAAAAACAGCTTTCATCTGGATGCCCTACACAGGAAATCTATTATAAAAAACAATCAGGTGTTGGATATGTATCACTGGGTCAAATTCCGGGAACGGTTTTAACCGCAATTTTATTTAAGCAACTGCATTTTTGAAAACTCTTTGTTTGTAATTTCAGCATTCGCTACCATTCTTTCCTTTCACCAAAACATTTAAAAATGAGAAAAACGGCATTCGCATTCCTTCTTTCGTTGCCCGCACTGTTTGCAAAGCCACAAACAAAAAAAATTTCAGGCTTTAGTGAAAATAATACCAGGCAGCAATTTGCAATCGAAGAAAAATTTGATACATATTTAAAGGCAGAAAATGTTGGCCAGATGATCAAGGATATGTCGGCAAGGCCACATCATGTTGGTTCTCCTGGCGGAAAAGTTGTTGCAGATTATATCTACAATAAACTCAAAAGCTGGGGTTTTGATGTGAATATAGAAACTTATTATGTTCTTTTCCCTACACCTAAAACCCGCCTGCTTGAAATGAATTATCCCGGGAAATTCAAAGCAAGCCTCATGGAAAAAGTTTTGGCTGAAGATGCTACTTCCAATCAAACCAGCGAGCAACTTCCGCCTTATAATTGCTGGTCTGCTGACGGTGATGTAACGGGAGAGCTGGTTTTTGTAAACTATGGCCTGCCCGAAGATTATGATTATTTACAACGGTTAGGCATTGATGTGAAAGGTAAAATTGTAATCGCAAAATATGGCCGTTCGTGGCGTGGCATTAAACCAAAAGTGGCGCAGGAACATGGTGCTATCGGTTGCATTATTTATTCTGATCCGAAAGATGACGGCTATTACCAGGGAGATGTTTATCCAAAAGGCGCTTTCAAAAATGAATCCGGTGTGCAAAGAGGCTCGGTCATGGACATGCCTATCTATCCCGGAGATCCCCTTACCCCCGGATATGCATCAACCAAAGAAGCAAAAAGAATTGACAGAAAAGATGCCACTAATCTTTTAAAAATACCGGTATTGCCTATCAGTTATCATGATGCAGAGCCTTTGCTTAGATCACTTGATGGCCCGGTTGCACCTGAAGACTGGAGAGGGGCTTTACCATTTACTTATCATATCGGGCCCGGCAAATCAATCGTTCATTTAAAGCTCGAATTTAACTGGGACACGAAGGTATTGAATGATGTTATCGCCAAATTGCCCGGGTCAGAAAGGCCTGATGAATGGGTGATCCGCGGTAATCATCACGATGCATGGGTTAATGGGGCTGGTGACCCATTGAGCGGACAAGCCGCAATGCTCGAAGAAGCAAGAGCTGTGAGTGAGCTGGTAAAAACAGGCTGGAAACCCAAACGCACTTTAGTGTATTGTGCATGGGACGGTGAAGAGCCCGGTCTGCTTGGCTCATCAGAGTGGGCAGAACAACACGCTGACGAACTTCAACAAAAAACAGTTGCATATATTAACTCCGACGGAAACGGCAGGGGGTTTTTTGGTGTAGGAGGCTCTCATGCTTTAGAAGGGTTTATCAATGAAGTTGCCAGGGATGTGAATGATCCGGAAACGGGGATAAGCATATTAGACAGGACAAGAGCTGTACAGATTGTTGAAGCTGCGAAAAATAACGCAAAGAAAAAAGAGTTGCTAGGCAAGAAAACTATAAGCATAGGTGCGCTTGGTTCCGGTTCTGATTTTTCTGCTTTTCTTCAGCATCTGGGTATCCCTTCGTTTAACCTTGGTTTTGGTGGTGAAGACCCGGGCGGTGAATACCATTCTATTTATGATTCCTATGATGACTACCGTCGTTTTAAGGACCCTAGTTTCAGTTATGGTGTAACTCTTGCAAAAACAGCCGGCCGGACAGCATTGCGCCTTGCTGACGCAGAGCTATTGCCTTTTGATTTTAAGTCTTTATACAAAACATTAACTGGATATATTAATGATGTAATAGCCCTATCCGACCAGATGCGGGAAACAACTGCTTTGGAAAACCAGCTTATCAAAGAAAAATATTACAGTAACACAATAGACACTGCAGAAAAACTCCTTCCTCCAAATATTAAAGATGAAGTTCCTTATCTGAATTTTTCAAGTCTGCAGAATGCAATGCTGTCATTGGAAAAATCAACGAATAATTTATCTGCAGTCCTTGATAAAGTAAAGCTTAACGATACCAAACAGGATGAAGTAAATAAAGAGTTGTACAGGGCCGAGCAAAAACTATTAACAGAAAAAGGTCTTCCCCGTCGTGGATGGTACCGTCACGCTCTTTATGCTCCCGGATTTTATACTGGTTATGGCGTGAAAACTTTACCAGGCATCAGGGAAGCCATCGAACAGAGAAATTGGAAAGAAGCGCAGGAACAAATTGAAACAGATGCGGAAGTCATTAAAAATTTCTCCGGATATCTTGACACAATTACTAATCAAATAGAAAAATAAAAAGCCTTTCTTTTATATTTATAATACCGGAGTTGATAGTTTAATGACCAGCTCTGGTATTTCAAAATTTAAAAGGATATTCTTATCCCTAAAAAACTTCCCCCAGGTTCACAGCAAGCCATGGTCTTGGGAAATCTTGCCCAAAGCCCATATCAATTGCCACATTTGTTTTTGAATATTTATTGAATTTGACCCTCAGGCCTAAGCCGTAACCAAGGCTCGTTACCGGAATTTCTTTTCTTCCTCTGTATTCTGAATAGGAAGTATATAATTCATTTGGAAAGTTCTGCAGGTTAGTAAATATAACACCGCCGAGTAGTCCGTTTTTCATGATTTGAAAACGATATTCCGCTTCCATATAACGCATGTTTCTTCCTCGATACCTGCCTTGAGAATACCCGCGCCCGGTATTCCAGAAATCATCCCATCCACTGCTGGGTAATAAAAGAAATGAAGATTTTCCAAAATTCTGCCAGTAATAAGCCCATAATGCAAGTACACTTTCCTTATTGCGTGAAAAAGAAAAATATTTTCTTGCATCAACTACTAAAGAGCTCCAGCTGGTATCGCTCCCCCAACTCTTAAACGAAGAATGAAACAATGCAGTTGCAAACAAACCTTTGGACGGGTTTACAGGATTATCTCTTGAGTCGAATAACAATTTAAATGCCGGTCCAAAGGCTGTTTCATTTCGGTTAGGGGTTTTTCTTCCGGTATAATGTTCAAACGCCGTAGCGATGCCTAATGGATTATTTGTTGAAGGAGCTACTAACGGAACCCCTTCTTCTTTTATATTCCAGAAATAATCATAAAACAAACCCGTTCCACCATAAAGGTTTTTAGATATTTTTACGAGTACGGACGGATGCACCTTGAGCCAGCTAAAATTGATAGAGTAGCCACTATCCAGTTTTGACCTTCCCCTTAAACCATAGGCAGAAGAAGGATAATTAATATAACGACTGTCAAGAATGAAATTGAATTTGTCTTTTTCAGACCAAATACTTACCTGGAAAGGAAAAATAGTTTGATTGAATTGCGTATAAGTAATACTTGTAAGTATATTAGATTCCTTTTGTGCCCCGTCCATGTTAAAAACTGCATTGGCTCCGCCCGCAATGGCAAATCCTGTGTTTGAAGTATACCCGATTGCAGGGAAAAAAGCAAATTGAATTTTCTTATTTTTTTTTGATTCATTGGATTTACGGTTCTTAAACAAGCCTTGCACCACATCCTTCATATCTTTTTGATTTTTGTAAGATGAAGAATCAATAGGGTCATCCTGTGCGCATAATGACTTATATAATAAAACCAGAACTGCAATTAACCATAATCTTTTAATGATTTTAAGCCTCATCATGGTGAACTTCATCCGCTCTTTCTTTTTATTTTATCGGCCTGATTATTTACAATTTTTATCTGATACGGGGTTTATACTGAAAAGCTTTTTAAATGGATAAAACATTTGCGAATACATTTTCATTCACAAAACGGTTAAAAGATGAGCCGCTCTACTATTTTATACAGTGTTCCAATCGTTCGCTAAAGCTAAAAATGTAAACAAAAATATACTTCAACAACAAACCAATTCTGCAGTAAAGGGTTATTGCAAATAAACCATATAAATTACAATTGTTCGTCTCCCGCTTAGTGAATTATTGGTTAATAAGACATGATATTAAACATATTACCGTATTGAATTAAATTTGTCGTCCTAACTTTCTTATTATGCCATTCAAAATACATGCACCATATCTGCCGGCAGGTGATCAGCCCGGAGCAATCAGGCAACTGACGGACGGCATTTTGGATGGGGAACACTATCAAACTTTGCTGGGAGTAACCGGCTCAGGAAAAACTTTTACTATCGCTAATGTTATCCAGAACGTTCAGCGCCCAACTCTGGTACTTACACATAATAAAACTTTAGTTGCTCAGTTGTATGGGGAGTTTAAACAATTCTTTCCTGAAAATGCAGTAGGTTATTTTGTTTCTTATTATGATTATTACCAGCCTGAAGCATATATACCAGTGAGCAATACTTATATTGAAAAAGATTTATCCATTAATGAGGAACTGGATAAACTACGTCTTCAAGCAACCGCCCAGCTATTAACCGGAAGGAGGGATATTATTATTGTTGCATCAGTCAGTTGTATTTATGGTATCGGTAACCCCACTGAATATGAAAACGGTATTATTCGCATAAAAGAAGGGCAGACAATTTCCCGGCAAGGATTTTTGCATGCACTGGTAAATTCTTTATATAGCCGCAGCCAGGGCGATTTTGCAAGAGGAACTTTTCGTGTACAGGGTGACACTATTGATATTAATCTCCCTTACATGGACTATGGTTACCGTATTAGTTTTTTCGGAGATGATATCGAAGAAATAGAAAGTTTTGATATAGCAACAGGAAAACGGATCGGCAAGATGGATGATGCAGCTATTTTTCCGGCAAATTTATATCTGGCACCAAAAAATTTGTTGCAGCAGGTTATTTATGAAATACAGGATGAAATGGCTGCTCAGGTTGAATATTTTAAAGGCGTTGGAAAATATATCGAAGCACAAAGATTGAGTGAACGGGTAAACTATGATTTGGAAATGATCCGCGAATTGGGTTACTGCAATGGTATAGAAAATTATTCAAGGTTTTTTGACAGGAGGCAGCCAGGCACGAGACCATTTTGTTTACTCGATTACTTCCCGAAAGATTTTTTATGCGTGATTGATGAAAGTCATCAGACTATTCCACAGGTAAGTGGCATGTATGGTGGGGACAGAAGCAGAAAATTAATCCTCGTTGATTATGGCTTCCGTCTTCCCTCAGCTCTCGATAACAGGCCATTGAACTTTCATGAATTTGAATCGCTCACTCATCAAACCATTTTCGTTTCTGCTACACCCGGAGATTATGAATTGGAAAAAACCGGCGGTGTTGTTGTTGAACAAGTTGTAAGACCAACTGGTTTACTTGATCCACCGATTGAAATCCGTCCAAGTATTAACCAGATTGATGACTTGCTCGATGAAATTGATAAACGAGTAACCAAAGGAGACCGGGTTCTTGTCACCACGCTTACAAAACGAATGGCCGAAGAGATGGATAAATATCTACATCGAATAAATATCAAATCAAAATATATTCATAGCGAAGTGGACACGCTGGAGCGTGTTGAAATATTAAGACAACTGCGCCTTGGAGAAATTGATGTGCTGGTTGGAGTAAATTTATTGCGTGAAGGTTTGGATTTGCCGGAAGTTTCGCTGGTAGCCATTTTAGATGCAGACAAAGAAGGTTTTTTGCGAAATGAAAAGTCATTGACACAAACAGCAGGACGTGCCGCAAGAAATATTGATGGACTGGTTATTTTTTATGCCGATACGATGACAGAAAGCATGCAACGCACCATTGATGAAACAAGCCGCAGAAGAGAAAAGCAAATTGCCTATAATACTGAACATAATATAACCCCTGCTACCGTAAAAAAATCGAAGGATCAGGTGTTTGCCCAAACTTCCGTGCTTGATATAAAAGGTTTCGATGCAAAAAGTCCTTATGCTATACAAGCAAATGAACACCTGGTAACTGTTGCAGCAGAAGATCAGGAACAATACAAAACCATTCCTCAAATGGAAAAAGCTATTTTAAAAATCAAAAAGGAAATGGAGAAAGCTGCCCGTGATTTGGATTTTATGGAAGCTGCCCGGCTGCGTGATGAAATGTTCAGGCTTCAAAAGGAACTGGATACAATGAAACAATAATGGTTTTATTTCCTGCTACGCATTTGAATTACTTAACTTAGTAAATTCCACAGGATAAAAATTTTGCCCGGATAAACAAAGCACTATGGAAAAAAAATTGTTCCTTCTCGACGCGATGGCTCTTATTTTCAGGGCATATTATGCCCTTATCCGAAATCCGAGAGTTACCTCAAAAGGACGTAATACTAACGCGCAGTTTGGTTTTACAAACACATTAATTGATCTTATCAATAACCAAAAGCCATCTCACATGGCTGTTTGTTTTGATACACATGCCCCAACAGAAAGGCATACCGATTTCGCAGATTATAAAGCTAACCGACAGGAAGTGCCTGAAGATTTACTGAGTGCAATTCCAGACATTAAAAAAATCATAAAGGGTTTTAATATACCTGTAATGGAGCTGGATGGGTTCGAGGCCGATGATGTTATTGGCACATTGAGCAAACAAGCTGCAGATACGGGTTATGAAGTTTTCATGGTAACGCCAGACAAAGATTACGGTCAGTTGGTTTCAGATAAAATAAAAATTTATAAACCCCCGTACCAGGGGGGAACAGTTGAAATACTTGGCCCGAAAGAGGTTTGCGATAAATGGAATATCAAGGATGTTTCGCAGGTCATCGATATTCTCGGTTTGATGGGCGATTCAGTTGATAATATTCCTGGCATCCCCGGGATTGGAGAAAAAACAGCGGCTAAATTATTAGCTGAATATGGCACAGTAGAAAATGTCTTGGAGAATGCGGAAAAAATAAAAGGCGCCGTTGGAGAGAAAGTGAAAGCCGGGAAAGACCTGGCCCTTATGAGTAAAAAACTGGCAACTATTATTGTAAATGTGCCCCTGCAATTTCATGAAGAGGATTTTAAACTGAAGGAATGGAATAAGGAAATGTTGAAAGACGCTTTTGCAGAACTTGAATTTAAAACACTTGGGAAACGGATATTAGGAGAAGATTTCAATGTATTCACTACTGCCCTGCAGGGTGTACAGACCGATTTATTTGGGCAGGAAGTAAAAATGACCGAACCCAAAAAGAAACCTATTGTAATAGAAAAATCTAACGAAGCTCAGGAAATTAAACCAATTGATGAAAAGCCGGGTATATTAAGTGCAGAAAAAAATATTCATAATACTCCGCACAATTATATTGTGGTGCAGGGAGAAACCGCTATTAAAGAACTTATAGAAAAGCTTTCCACTCAAAAAGAAATTTGTTTTGATACGGAAACTACCGGCATTGATGCGAATGACGTAGAACTTGTCGGTTTAAGTTTTTCCTATCAGCCCGGTGAAGCGTTTTATATACCCTGTCCACCCGAGCAAACTGAAACAAAAAAAATACTTGCACAATTCGGTAAGCTTTTCGACCTGTTAACGATTACCTGGGTAGGACAAAATACTAAATACGATTTGCTTGTATTAAAATGGTATGGCATTGAACCAAAAGGAAATCTCTTTGACACTATGCTTGCGCATTATGTTATCGAACCTGATGGCAAGCGTGATATGGATTCACTAAGTGTTCAATATCTCGGTTATGATCCTGTACATATTGAAGAGCTGATTGGTAAAAAAGGAAAAGAGCAAGGCAACATGCGTGATGTGGAGTTAGAAAGAATAAAAGAATATGCCGCTGAAGATGCAGATATTACTCTTCAGTTAAAGAACAAGTTCGTTCCTTTATTAAAAGATAAAGAAGTGGAAAAAGTTTTTGCAGAGGTAGAAAACCCGCTGGTCAGGGTATTGACTGATATGGAATTCGAAGGTGTAAGAATTGATGAAAGTTTTTTGAAAGATTATTCCAGGCAACTGCAGTCAGATGCAAAGAATGCGGAAGAAAATGTTTTTAAACAGGCAGGAGTAAAATTTAACCTGGCATCACCCAAACAATTAGGCGAGGTGTTGTTCGAAAAATTACAGCTTGATCCCAAAGCAAAAAAAACAAAAACCGGGCAATATGCCACAGGCGAAGATGTGCTTTTGAAATTATCTCATCAGAATAAAATTGTGGAAGACATACTCGCCTACCGCGAGCTGACGAAATTAAAATCAACTTACGTGGATGCATTGCCGTTAATGATTAACCATAAAACGGGTCGGGTACATACTTCCTATGCACAAGCTGTCGCCGTGACCGGACGGTTATCAAGCAATAATCCAAACCTGCAAAATATTCCGGTGCGGACAGAGCGGGGAAGGGAGATCCGAAAAGCATTTATTCCCCGCGATGATAAACATATTTTATTATCTGCAGATTATTCACAGATCGAATTGCGTATCGTCGCTGCTATTAGTGGAGATGCTGCTATGTGCGATGCATTTAAAACCGGGAAAGATATACACACCGCTACTGCAGCAAAAGTGTACAGTGTTGAGGAAAAAGATGTAACCAAGGAAATGCGTTATAAAGCAAAAAGCGTAAATTTTGGTATCATATATGGACAAGGCGCTTTCGGCCTCGCTGATAATCTCGGTATCAGCCGAACGGAAGCAAAAGAAATTATTGATAATTATAAAAAACAATTTGCCAATATCCAAAAGTACATGGATGATACCATCAATTTTGCACGTGAGCACGGGTATGTGCAAACATTGATGGGTCGTAAACGTTGGCTGAAAGACATTAACAGCGCAAATTTTACCGTACGTGGATTTGCAGAAAGAAATGCAATCAACTCTCCTATACAAGGAACTGCTGCTGACATGATAAAACTGGCTATGATTAAAGTTCATGAAACCTTCAAAAAAAATAACTTTAAATCAAAAATGATTTTGCAGGTGCACGACGAACTGGTTTTTGATGCATTGAGGGAAGAAGTTGAAATCATCAAACCAATAATCCTGGACTGTATGAAAACAGCATTACCGCTCCCTAATGCAGTGCCTGTTGAAGCTGAAATCGGTGAAGGTGAAAATTGGTTGGAAGCTCATTAATCATCAACATATAAATCAGGTTATATGGGAAAAAAAGACGCCCGCATTGACGCATATATTGCAAAATCTGCAGATTTTGCAAAGCCTATTCTTACTCATCTTCGTGAACTGGTACATAAAACCTGCCCTGATGCGGAAGAAACAATGAAATGGTCATTTCCTCATTTTGATTACAAAGGAATAATGTGCAGTATGGCAGCTTTTAAACGACATTGTGCATTTGGCTTTTGGAAAACTGCATTAATGAAAGATGCGCAAAAAATGCTTGATAACCGCAACCAAGCCATGGGAAGCTTGGGACGCATAAGTTCCTTGAAGGATTTACCTTCGGATAAAGTTATTACTGGTTATATTAAAGAAGCAATGAAATTGAATAAAGATGAAGTAAAAGTGGCAAAACCCAAATCAGTAGAAAAGAAGCTGCTTGCAACACCAAAATATTTTATTGATGCTATCAGGAAAAACAAAAAGTCGTTAACCACATTTGAAAACTTCAGTTATACCAACAAAAAGGACTATATAGAATGGGTAACAGAAGCAAAAACAGCAGAAACAAGAAATAAACGCCTCGCTCAGGCCGTGGAATGGATGGCAGAAGGAAAAGTAAGAAATTGGAAATATGTAAAATGAAATATTAAATTCCAATGATGACTCCAAAAGTAAGTAGTATAAACCGGGTTACAAATGTTTGGGAGTGGAAGTCAAGTAAAGCTTGATCTTGCGCAAAGTCTGGTATATAAAATGTAAGTTTTGTCAGATACTACGACTCACCTTATATTAACCAACCTTTACCGATTTGAAATATTAATTATGTGATAATCAACACTAAGAATTATTAACATTTCGTTTAATAAACTATAGCTGAAAATAGATGTCTACAACAAATATCCGGCATGCCATTTTCTTAACTTTATAAGAGAATAAACATCTGGATCGTTTGTTAATCATAAACACTAATCGTTTAACATGAAAATTTTCACACGAATTATTTTGTTGATGTGTAGTGCATTGCTTGCTGTTAACACATCCAGGGCTTCCCAAAATAACTGGCCTAAAGTGATTACCACAGGTGACGGTTCAACCATAAAAATTTATGAACTACAACCAGAGTCATTCAAGGGCAACATACTTAAAGCCCGCGCCGCCATTTCAATTTTAGAAAATGGTAAATCAGACCCGATATTTGGGACTTTTTGGGCAGTAGCCACGGTTGAAACCGATAGAGATAACCGGGTGATGAATATTCAATCTGTTAAAATTCCAAATATTAAATTTCCCGGGCAGACTGATGATAATCTGATTAACAGTCTGAAGACAACATTGGAAACTCAATTGCCCCAGGTTGCAGGGGATATTTCATTAGATGAAATACTGGCGTCAATCGACCAGAACCAGGAAGAAGCAAAACTTTCAAAAGACCTGAACAATGCTGCTCCAAAAATTTTTTATGTTACCCGCCCATCTATCCTCGTATTAATTGATGGCGAGCCTAAAATGCAGGAAAATAAAGATTGGGGGCTCCAGGTCGTTGAAAACACCCCTTTCACTATAGTAAAAAATAATGATGGAAGATTTTATTTGTATGGAGGGAAACATTGGTATAGTGCAGCTGATGCAACAGGACCTTACAGTTATACTAATGATAATATTCCGGCAAACCTGCAAAAAATTCAAAATGCAGTAGATGAGGCTAATAGTTCAAATGCAGGATACGTAGATTCTGCCGCTGCCAGCAAAGAAAATGAAGTTTCTGATATTCTCGTAAGTACAAAACCTGCAGAGCTTATCCAGTCTAATGGTCAGCCAAATTTCACGCCTATTGACGGAACAAGTTTATCTTATGTCAACAACTCTTCGAACGACATTTTTTTAGATAACAGTTCGAAACAATATTATGTATTGCTTTCAGGCAGGTGGTATACCTCCCCTGTTCTTGATGGTCGTTGGCAGTATGCTGCTGCAAATGCATTGCCTGCCGATTTCGCAAAAATTCCGGAAGGTTCCCCAAAAGATAATGTGCTTGCCAGTGTAGCAGGTACAGATGCAGCACGTGAAGCGGTCATGGATGCTCAAATTCCTCAGACAGCTAAGGTTGACAGAAGCACTGCTTCAACATCGGTTACATACGATGGAGACCCTAAATTTGAGAATATCCAGGGAACTGACATGCAATATGGTGTTAATACTCCTTCTTCGGTTATACGTTACGGCAATACTTACTATTGCGTGGATAAAGGTGTTTGGTTTGAATCTCAAAGTCCCAGCGGGCCCTGGGAAGTCTGTACTGAACGGCCTGAAGAAGTAGAAAGCATACCACCAAGTTCTCCGGTTTATAATATCAAATATGTTTATATCTATGATGTAACTCCTGATTATGTGTACATGGGCTACACTCCCGGTTACCTTAATACATTTGTTTACGGCCCAACAGTAGTTTATGGAACAGGCTTTTACTATGACCCTTGGTATTATGGATATTATTATCCACGGCCTTGGACGTGGGGTTTTAATATGTGCTATAATCCCTGGGCAGGTTGGTGTATGGGCTTCGGATATAGTTTCGGATGGTTTCATCTTGGTATAAACATCGGTCGCCCCTGGGGTTATTGGGGGGGTGGCTGGTGGGGCCCACATGTGTACCGGCCTCCTTTTGTATGGAACAGGTATCGCACCTATGGCTATTATGGAAATAACTTTTACCGTAATTCAAATGTTTACGTACGTAATTATACTACCAATATTTACAACTATAGAAGAGATGTGGTAACAAGAGATAACCGCGGAAATAACTTTGGAAGGCCGAATGGATTTAATCGTCCAAATTATTCAGGAAATAATGGAAGGTTTCCCAATAATAATGTACGTCCGGGATTTGATAACAGGCCTAACGGAAATGCACAGCCGAGATATCAGGCCCGGCCGAATTCTCAGAACAATGTGTATTCAGACAGAAATGGAAATGTATTTCAGCGGAATAATCAGAATAATCAATGGCAGCAAAGGCAGCAAAATCAACAATGGAGGCCTGTACAGCAGAACACACCACAGGTACAGAATTTAAACCGCCAGCAGCAAATGCGCGATCGTGGTTTTATGCGTACGCAGAATTTTCAGCAGGCGAGAAGTAATTTCAGCGCGCCTTCCCGGCCATCAGGAGGAGGCGGAAGATCCGGTGGCGGTGGAGACCGAAGAAGAGGAAGATAATATCTGGTTTTTCATATTGAACGAAAAGAGTATTCTAACAAGTGAATACTCTTTTTCATTTTAAAAAACTATCTTGAAAAAATATTTAAATTTTTTTAATGACGCCTGTTTTAATTTATTGTTATGATGCATACTGCGGATGGTGTTATGGGTTCAGCCAGGTAATAAAAAAAATTGCCGGAGAATATAATAGTCATTTTTTTATTGAAGTATTATCCGGCGGCATGATCATTTCTGAAAAACCAATGTCAATCCTTTCAGCGGCAGGTTATATAAGAGAAGCATATAAAACTGTAGAAGAACGCACTGGGGTAAAATTCGGCAAAGATTTTTTATGGCATATATTTAATCCTGATAAAAGCGACTGGTTCCTTAATTCCGAAAAACCATCTATTGCTCTTTGTGTTTTCAAAGAATATTATCCCAATCTCCAGGTACAGTTTGCTTCCGATTTACAATACGCTTTAAATTTTGAAGGGAGGGATTTGTGCGATGATGAAACATACAGCCATCTTCTGCATAAATACAACATTCCTGCTGAGGAATTCTACGTAAAACTGCATGACAACGGCTATAAAGAACAAGCTTATTATGAATTTGCACTTGTAAAACAATTGCGGGTAACAGGTTTTCCGGCACTATTGTTACAGGTAAATGAATCAAAATTCTATTCCCTGACAAAAGGATATACCGATTATGAAACCCTAAAAATCAGAATTGATAATTTGTTAAAAGAAATTTATCCTTCACATAAATCTCAATAACTGAAAAAAAACAAGGTATTATTCTTTAACAAAGGAATGAAGTGCAATCCTGTTACCTTCTGAATTTATGCATACCGCCATAAAACCGCATTGTCCTATTTCCATTTTAGGAACGATGATTTCTCCGTCAGCTACTTTAATTCCGCCTAACACAACCTGAACATCGTGGGTTGCATTTACATAAATCAATGGCGCGTTTGTAGCTGATGGTTTATGAAGGCCCCGTGTCACATATTACCCTCCCACTCCCAGCATGCCTTCAATCGGGAACATGCGCATTTTCATGTTTGACATTTCCAGGGGTATCATGGTAATGTCAAAAGTAGTTTCATAAAACTTTCGCGCCCGTGCAAATCCGTGGCTGGGGTCTCAAACCAGCTGATGGCATTTTTGAAAGTCATAATCAAAAGGTTTGAGTTAAATTAATTACAACTCTTAAAGAAAGCGATTTTATGAATGGTCATAAAAATGATTTTATCATTTCGTTTCCTTTTTTCGTTTTAAATTGCACGTCTTTTAAAGCAAAAAATATGGAATATAATAAAATAGTTGCCGTAACTGGGCTACCGGGTTTATTTGAGTTGCTGGCCAGCAAAGCCGATGGGGCCATTGTTCGTTCGTTGGAAGACAAGAGTACAAAATTCGTATCTAGCCGCATTCATAATTTCTCACACCTCGAAAGCATCGAAGTTTTTACAAAACGGGAAAATGTGAACCTTGTTGAAGTACTCAAGGCAATCGAAGCCAGCAAAGAAAATTTGCCCGATGAAAAAAACAATGATGCTTTGAAAAAATATTTTAATAATGTTTACCCAGATATGGATTTTGATCGGGTTTATACCAGTGATTTAAAAAAAATGATTAAATGGTTCGGTATCCTAAGGAATAATAATGTTGAATTAAAATTATCCGAAGCTTCTGCCGAAGAACAACTGATTGCGGAAGAAGCTAATGAAGAAAAAGTTGTTGCGGAAGAGAAAGCAGAAACTTCGAAAGCGCCTAAACAAAAATCTAACCCGGAACCGGAAGAAAAACCCAAAAAGGCTGTTGCTAAAAAAAATAAAGAAGAAGTAAAGAAAGAAGCTGAAAAGGAAATTAAAGCAAAAGTGAAAAAAGAAAAAGAGGTTGAAGAAAAACCCAAAAAAGCTGCTGTAAAAAAGAAGTCGGCAAAAAAATAATATTATGGAGCTTAGTGCAGATTTACAAAAACCCGTCAGACAATTCCTACCCGAAACATTTAAGGTTACTGACTGGAATACCGTTGAACCATATTTCAAAAATCTATTGGAAAGAAAAATATCTTCAAAACAGGAACTTGAAAAGTGGCTGAAAGATATGAGTGAACTTGAAGCTGTTCTGAGTGAAGATATTTGTTGGCGTCAGATACGTATGACCTGCGATACAGAAAATAAAGCCCTTGAAGAAGCTTTTAATTTTTTTGTAATGGAGGTTCAACCTAAAATCCAGCCTTATGCTGATCAGCTGAACAGAAAACTGATAAATTGCCCGTTTACCGGACAGCTTGATAAGGGGAAATATTTTACCTACCTCCGATCTGTAAAAAAAAGCATTGATTTATTCAGGGAAGAAAATATCCCGCTACAGGCGGAATTATCCGTACTTGGTCAGCATTACGGGGTTATCTCCGGCAAGATGACCATCAAAGTTAACGGCAATGAGTATACGCTTCAGCAGGCTGGCAAATTTCTGGAAAATCCTGACAGACATCTCCGGGAAGAAGTATACCGGAAAGTGCAGGAAAGAAGGTTGCAGGATAAAGATGCGTTGAACAAATTATATTCTTCTTTGGTTGAAAAGCGCCATCAGCTGGCACTAAACGCAGGTTTCAAAAATTATCGCGATTACAAATTTGTTGAACTTGGACGTTTCGATTATACCAAAGATGACTGTTTCAATTTTCATGATTCCGTAAAAAAATATGTTTTACCTCTGGTAAACTTGCTGAATCTGAAAAAGGCACAAAAGCTCGGGTTTGACAAACTCAGACCGTGGGATACCGAAGCCGAACCCGCAAATGTAAAGCCTCTTCATCCTTTTAACACGAGCGAAGAGCTGTTGGAAAAAACTATTTCCTGTTTCAGTGAGCTTAATCCTTTTTTTGCAGATTGTCTGAAAACAATGAAAAAAATGGGTAGGCTTGATCTGGAAAGCCGGAAAGGAAAAGCTCCCGGAGGTTATAATTGCCCTTTGGTTGAAACCGGAGCCCCTTTTATTTTCATGAATGCTGCTGAGCAAATGAGTGATGTTACCACCATGGTTCACGAGGGCGGTCATGCCATTCATTCTTTTCTCACCCATAACCTCGAATTAAGTGGTTTTAAAGAATATCCGATGGAAATAGCAGAGGTGGCGAGTATGTCGATGGAATTGTTTACTATGGATGAGTGGGATGTTTTTTTTGAAAATAAAAATGATCTGCAGAGGGCAAAAGAGCGCCAGTTGGAAAGAGTTATTACAATTTTTCCATGGATTGCAGTAATAGATAAGTTCCAGCATTGGGTATATGAAAATCCAAACCATACCATTCAAGAAAGGACAGAAAACTGGTTAAACATACTTCATCCTTTTACTTCATCAGCCATTGATTTCAGTGGATTAGAAGAATACAGAAAATATGCCTGGCAAAAACAATTACATTTGTTTGAAGTGCCTTTTTACTATATTGAGTATGGAATCGCCCAATTAGGGGCATTAGGATTGTGGATGCAATACAAGCAAAATAAAAAACAAGCCTTGGATAATTATGTTCGTGCCCTAAGCCTTGGTGGCACCAAAACATTGCCTGAACTTTATAAAGCAGCCGGACTTGAATTCAACTTTTCAGGAGATTATATTAAAAAACTCATGGATTTCGTGAAATCAGAAATTGAAAAGCTGTAAAAACGGTATAAATACCCCAAAAGTGGTAGAAGGTTAGTGTTGCTGATTTCCTTTTCTGCATCTATCTTTGTTTTTTAAAAACGCAACTACAAGTTCATAAAAATATTTTGAGATAGCTACTAATCAGAGCCTTAACCAAAAGTCCCGGTGTGTCTACATCGGGGCTTTATTTTTTTGATTAAGGCTTCCTTATTTACAACCGTTGCAGGTTCCGCTGACAATAACATTAATTTGCGTGGAAGTAAATCCTTTGGGGAGTTTAACGGAAGGGATGGAAACGCTTTCCAGGCAGACCGTATTACCACAGTCGGTACAAAGAAAATGAACGTGATTATCATGGTGATGACCTTCGCTGCAATCATCTTTACAAAGGGCATATAAGATGGAATTATCGCCGGTAGGTATATTATGGATAATGCCTTTCTCTAAAAAAACCTGCAGCGTCCTGTATACAGTAACCCGGTCAAATTTTTCTCCCGCTTTTTTCTCAATATCTCCATGCGATAAAGCGCCCCGGTTACTTAAAAATAACTCAAGTATCTTTTTACGACTGCCGGTTACACTTAGAAGATTTCGCCTGAGGATATTTTCAATTACAGCCTCCATCCTGCAAAATTAAAACTTATTGTTTTCAGTTGGCGTTTCCTTTGTATAATTCATTAGCAAAATGAGAATGGCTGGTTTTTTCACTGAGTAAATAAGCAATATCTTTTTTCAATTCAGCAAGTTCATCCTTTTTCAGGCCATCATAAATTTTCCTGACACGGCCGCTCTTATCGACCAATGCAAAAAATTGTGTGTGGATAAACTGGCTGTTGATATCACTACTATTGTTTTTCGGATCATCCAGCAAGTAACTCACCCTTGCTGTATTATAAAGATTCTGTTTACTACCAGTTAGAAAAAGCCAGGTTTTCGAATCTGCGCCTAAAGAATCCGCGTAATGTTTCATTCTTACCACACCGTCTGTCTCAGGATTAACTGTATGAGAAAGGATAAAAAATCCGGTATCACTTTTATATGCCTGATAAATCTCCTTCATGTTGGAATTCATCTTGGGGCAAATTCCTTTGCAGGTAGTAAAAAAAAATTCCGCTACATACACTTTCCCCTCCACATCTTTTTCAGTAATCGTTTTACCATCCTGATCAACAAATGAAAACGGCTGAACATAGCTTACCACAGGCAATTCAACCTCCCCATACCCTGGAATGATCCTGGTAAGCACTATATAAAAGCCTATAAACAAAGCCACAAAAAAAACAATATAAAAAATAACTTTTCGGCCCATCATACATTCAAACTTTTCGGCAAAGTTAACAATCACTTGCCCCATAATTATTAATTACCTGCAAGGTATAATATAATTGCAACAATGTTGCAATTATATTATACCTTGCATTCTTTTTACCATGAGTATAAAAATCAATTGGGATGTTTTGGGAATCGGGGCATCATTAGCTTGTGCCATACATTGTGCGGTATTACCACTCATACTTACCAGCCTTTCTTTATTTGGCGTTAACATTATTAATAATTATGCATTTGAATATTTCATGATCGGGCTGGCTTTTATAATTGGCAGTTGCGCCTTATGGCACGGCTATAAAAAACATCATCGTAGTTTTCTACCGCTTTCCTTTTTTTTCTCAGGTATGCTCTGCCTGCTGGCTAAGCAGTATTGGCATCAATTTGAACTTTTCATTTTGCCTTTTGCGGTAAGCTTTATTGTTGCTGCACATGTTATTAACTTCAGATTATGTCATGTCAAGAAAAATTTGACACAAAAATTTAAAAAATCGGTTGCATAGCTGTTAGCGTCAGCAGTATGAATATCGAAAATCATCGCCATTTGCTTTAACATGCAGTTTTCCCGATTTCACAAACAATCGGGCACAGGAATTGTTAACTTTACATAAAAGAAAGAACAATGATCAAAACAGGCAATCCCGTTATCAGCATTTATACTGAAATGACGCCAAACCCGGAAACCATGAAGTTTGTGGCGAACAAATTGTTGTATCCCGGAAAAAGTATTGATTTTCCTGATGTGGAAAGTGCCAAACCTTCGCCACTGGCTGTTGAACTTTTCGGATTTCCATTTATAAAAAGTGTTTTTATTGCCAGCAACTTTGTTACGCTTACTAAACTCAGTGAAACAGACTGGAATGATGTCATTCCATCTTTGCGTCAATTTCTTAGAGAATATCTTGAAGATGGAAAAACTGTTATTAATGAAGAAGAAATTATAGTAACCAAAAAAGAAAGCGGGAATATTATTGCTGCAGATGATGATGATGTGGTAAAACGTATTAAAGAATTACTGGAAAACTATGTAAAACCTGCTGTAGAAATGGATGGTGGTGCAATACAATTTAAAAGCTATAACGAGGGCATTGTGAACCTTATGTTGCAGGGATCTTGTTCGGGCTGCCCTTCTTCCATGATTACTTTGAAAGCCGGTATAGAAGGAATGATGAAAAGAATGATACCAGAAGTAAAAGAAGTAGTTGCGGAAGCAGAATAAAATTTCTGTGCAATCTTTTATATAAGCTCCTTTTATGGAGCTTTTTTATTTTCAAGAATGGCATTTGATTCTGTAAAACAAAAACTATTTTTGAAGATGCACGAAGTTTACCAACAATTTATAGAAGGTATTAAAGAAACAAGCTGGCTTGAATTTATAGCTGTTATTGCCGGTATTGCCAGTGTATGGTTTTCGCGGCTTGAAAATATTTTAGTTTATCCTGTCGGACTTATAAATACGATCATTTACATTTTTATCAGTATAAAAGGCCACTTGTTTGGTGAAGCCAGCGTAAACTTATACTACACCATAATGAGCATCTATGGTTGGATATTATGGGCCAAAAAAAATGAAAGAAAAGAACATGTTGTATTAATCACAGCTGCTTCTTCAAAAGAATGGGGTCAACACCTGTTATTTTTTGCAGCATTTTATGTAGCTATCTTTTTTGCACTGTTATATCTTAAAGCAAATTTTTCTCCCGGGGCTATTCCCTGGGCTGATGCCTTTGCATCGGCAACTGCTTATACAGGAATGTGGCTGATGGCTAAAAAGAAAGTGGAAAGCTGGTATTGGTGGATTGCTACTAATATCGCTTCAATACCTTTGTATTTTGTCAAGCATTACGTGTTTACCAGCGTTTACTACATTATACTACTGGTACTTGCTGTTTTTGGTTTAATAAGCTGGATGAAAAAAGCAAAGCATGCAATCTCTTAAAAAAATTGTTGTCATAGGACCCGAATCCACGGGCAAAAGCAGTTTGTGTTCATTACTCGCAGAACACTATGGAACAACTTGGGTGCCTGAATATGCCAGAGAATACCTGTTAACTAACGGAAAAGACTATACCTACGATACCTTGTTAACCGTTGCTAAAGGCCAGCTTGCTTTGGAAGACAAAATAAGTTCACAATTTACACCCGATAGCCCGCAGTTTCTTTTCGTTGATACTGACATGTACGTTATGAAGGTGTGGTGTGAATTCGTGTTTGGCAAATGCCATCAGTTAATTATTGACGAGGTTGTTAAAAGGAAATATGATTTGTACCTGCTTTGCAATACAGATTTGCCTTGGGTTAAAGATGAACTTCGTGAATATCCTGATCTGGAAACCCGGGAAAAACTGTTTCATATTTATAAAGACCTCCTGATTAACCAGTCAACTCCCTGGGTAGAAGTAAAAGGGGATTATGAAGAAAGAATAAAAATGGCGATTGATGCTGTAGATGCTTTTTTTTGAGGAATATTTAAAATAAGAAATATAACGAATTGCAGCGAAAAATAATTATTGAATCAATGACTGGATTTCATCATCATCCTGCAAATGACTCATCTGGCCAATAATCCATTGGGAGCGTATCGAAACGTGCTTTGACAGAGGCTTGACCGTATATTCCTTGGGGTTGGGCATGCAAGCGGCAATCATTGCAGCTTCTGCCCGGCTCAGGTTTTTTGCCGATTTCCCAAAGTTTTTTCTTGCTGCACATTCAACCCCAAAAATACCATTGCCCATTTCACTTACATTAAGATACACCTCAAGAATTCTTTTTTTTCCCCATACCAGCTCAATCATGAAAGTAAAATAGACTTCAAGTATTTTTCGGAACCAACTTCTGCCTTGCCACAAAAACACATTTTTTGCAACCTGCTGGCTAATGGTACTGGCTCCATGTAAAGATTTGCTTTTTTGATTATGTTTCATTGCTTTTTCAATAGACTTGAAATCAAAGCCATCGTGATCAGGGAACAACTGATCTTCTGAGCAAATCACCGCAAGTTTCGCATAAGGAGAAATATCTTTCATTCCTACATAATCTCTTTTCAAACCATGCCCTGTTAGCAGGCTTCCTAATTGCGTAAGCGTGACCGGAGGATTTATCCATTTCAAAATAAGGATATAAAAAAACTGAAATATAAAAAGAAAAAGAAAAATGCGCTTTATGAGGCGCCAGGTGCGGGGAAAAATTCCTTTGGTTTTCAAAGCCATCAAAAAGATTTGCCGTGCAATATACTGCGCATCCGGTAATCAAATTACTCTTTCTTGTTGGGGTCAAAGGCTAAAAATTGCAATTTGTATTTTTTCCCTAATATATAATATTTATATCTTGATTTCATCAGCCAATAACCACCAAGTAATAATGCGCCTGCAGTAATATAACTTGTAGGCGTATACCATGTATTGGCATTATCGTGCCTGTATAAACCATTTACCGCTCCCAATAACAATACCCCACCACCCGCTACCATCAGCAATGCCCCGTCTGTTTCATAATTCAGGCTGCCGCGTGTTTTTTTTATTGCTTCAATTTCTTTGTAATGAAACGGAAACCCGTTAATAAAAATACTGTCGTTGCGCAACGCTGTAATTGTCCCATCAAACCATTGATGGTAAATAGTCCGAACGGAAATATCCATTCCTTCAGAATATGTTTTTATGTTATTGTCTCCTTTGGAAAGAATTAAAAGGCTTGTTTGTGCATGTGCGTGCATCAGCGTCAAAACAAACAAAAAAGAAAGAATAGCTTTCATATTAAATTAAAGAGTACCCAAACTTATAAACAGTAAATGCAATTATATTGTTAAGGCTATTGAAATTTTCCCGGAAGAAAAACAATGCTGTAAACAAGTGCAATGCCAAAACCAATCAATATTGTTCCTGAAATCTTATTAATAATGGAAAGATTATGCACAGTAAGCCGGCTTCGCAGTTTCCCGGCAAGCATCACTTTCCCGACATCGGCAGCAATATTCATTAAAAGACAAACGCTGAAAATTACTATCCTCTGTTGCCAGGTATGACTGATTGAAAAAGCTGTTGCATTCACCAGCCAGAAAAAAATTACACTCGGGTTGAATGTATTAATAATAAAACCTGATGCGAAAAGCTTTGCAAATTCTCGTTTTCCGAAACGAAATTTATTTCCGTTTTCCTCGGTTGCCACATGCACTTTTTTAAAAAAAAGAAAATAAATTCCCATACCTATTAAAAAAGTACTCCCGACATATCCAATTGCTTTTTTATATTCAAGCAGTTGTTTTACCAGCTCTGTAAAACCATTACTAAGAATTACCAAAATAAAATCGCTGATCCATACCCCCGCAACAAAACTGAAACCTCCCTTGTGGCCATTATTAAGACTTTGCTTGATGATGGTAAAAACCACCGGTCCGACGGATATTACAAGCAATAACCCTAATGCAAAACCTTTCAGGATAGCTTCAATCATAGCATTTGTGTAATGAAAGAAAATCAGTTGCGGTTATCGGGTTCAATTTACGAGAATAATGCTATATCTCGCAATGAAGCAGCAACGGAAAAATATTTTAATTCGATTAGTAAAGGTCTGCAATCAGTTTTGAAAAAATTCATCAGACTAAATTCAGACTTGCTTAAATTATCTTTACCATAACTCTTCACTTGTTCCCTGATTATCGCACATTCCCAAAGCCACAGTGTATACGTACTAAATCTTTTCAATTGACCCTGTTTCCAAGAACTGCTGCCAATCCTTTAGCATTTTGCCTTTTAATACTCTCGGGAATTTATGTTGCCCTCCAATCTTACCCTTCTGTTGCATAAACTGCATGAATTTATGTTCAGGCAAAATTTTTACGTATACATCTTTCAGTGCATTACCTCTTTCAACTGCATAATCATCATTCAGTATGCGAAGTTTTTCATCGATTTTTTTTCTAACCACCTCGGCTTCTACCTTATCATCTGTAGCAATGTACCACTGGTGGGCAAAAAACAACCCGTGTGGAATACCGGCCACTGTAAATTCCGGTATCGAAATATTCAATTCTTCACTGGTAAGCTGAATAGCCTTGGTCATATTATCAACACTAAGATGCTCCCCGACAAGGCTTAAAAAATGTTTTGTCCTTCCGGTAATTATTATTTCACATCGATCCTTATCCGTAAACCTGACCACGTCTCCAATCAGGTATCTCCATGCACCGGCACTTGTGCTTATCAATAATGCGTAATCTTTTCCTTCTTCAATTTCATGTATCATTAAAGCCTCCGGTTCTGCCACAATATCGCCATCGCCGTCAAAATTTTTACTGTCAAAAGGAACAAATTCAAAAAATATTTGCTGGTGCGTGGATAGCTTCATGCCTTTTGCATATTGTCTGTCCTGATAAGCTAAAAACCCCTCCGAAGCCAGATAGGTTTCAATATAAGTAAGCGGCTTACCTAATAACTTTTCAAAGCCTTTTTTATATGGTTCAAATGAAACGCCGCCATGCACAAAAAAAGCGAGGTTTGGCCAAAGTTCATGAATATTGCTGAGATTATATTTTTCAATAATCTTTTCCATGCAAATCTGGATCCATGCAGGAACGCCCACAACAAAACCAATATCCCAATTCGGGGCTTCTCTCACGACCTGCTCCATTTTTTTGTCCCAGTCTTTGGTTCGCGCAATTTTTTTACCGGGCTTATAAAACGGCTGAAACCAAAAAGGAACCTTTCTGGCGGTAATGCCACTTAAATCACCCGCATAATAACCGGGCCCTTTTTGCAAGTCAGTACTTCCGCCAATCATCAGCCAGCCCTTTCCAATACTCTTCACAGGAATATCGTGATATGTTCTTAAGGTAAGCAACTGCCTTATCATGGTGATCCGGTTTCCTCTCAGCAAATCGTTGGTAACAGGAATATATTTACTGCCTGCTTCTGAAGTACCTGAACTGAGTGCATAATATTTTATTTTACCAGGCCAGCACACATTGCTATGGCCTTGTAACGTTTTGTTCCACCATTCATTATAAATTTTATTATAATCAAAAACCGGCACTAATTCCTGGAACTTCTTTCCTGCATGCCTGCTTAATAAAATCTCATCAAAGCGGTATTGCTGTCCAAATTCTGTGAAGCGGGCTTTTTTCAATAGTTTTTTTAAAACTTTCATCTGCTGCCTGCGGGGTGATTTTTGCGGCAGACGCAATGCCTTTGCGAGTGTATTGGGCAATTGGATATCAATTAGCGCCATTAAAGAAATTTCAGTTGTGAGTAGTAGCCAAAATTAAGGTATTGGAATGAGATAAAGGATAATGATAAACAGCAAATTCTTTAACTACCTTGTATTGATATTTTGAGTTGTTGATTAATTCAGCAGTGATTTCAATTATTGATGAACGTTATACCTTTTTAAAAGAATAACTCAAATGTGGTATTGCTGAAATTTTAAGGTTAGCATAATATTAGCTCCTTAAATAAAAATAATTTTTATGGGTCTTAAATTTTTTTCCCGGCAAAACCATATAAACTTGTTTTTAATCGGGATAGGTTTTCTGCTTTTTTCCTGCAGCAAGAATAATTCAGCACCACAACAAAATTTATCTTCTGCAAAAGCTATTTCTGCTTTTTCTTTCGATAAATCCAATAATTCCATCCCGGTGTCGTCAAGCGGCACTATCAGCGGAACATCCATTACCATTTTTTTACCACCGGGAACTGCAAAAAATTCGCTCAAAGCAAGTTTTACTATTTCTGCAAATGCTTCCGTTACCGTAAACGGAGCTGTGCAAACGAGTGGCAGTACTGCTGTTGATTTCAGTAACGCTGTTAATTTTGTGGTGAAGGCGCAGGATGGCAGTACACAAACTTACAGTGTTACATTAATCACTGATATTGCAAGCATTGATAATACTGTAAATACATTTATGAACAACTACAACCTACCCGGCTTATCTCTTGCCATCTCCAAGGATGAAAACCTGGTATATGTAAAAGGATATGGGGAAGCAATCAGTCAATCCAACCAGGCTGTTACCACACAAAGCCTGTTTCGCATAGCGAGCTTGTCAAAACAAATAACGTCTATCGCTATTATGAAACTGCTGGACCAGGGAAAGATCAAAATGACCGATAAAGTTTTTGGCAGTGGTTCCATCCTGGGCACTGATTTTGGAACACAGCCTTACGGGACAGGTATTTCAGATATAACAGTTGATGAGCTGCTGCATCATACTGCCGGCGGCTGGCCAAATGATGGAACGGATCCCATGTTTTCCAATCCGGCAATGACAGCTTCGCAATTAATAACATGGACACTTGACAATATGCCACTTGATCATACCCCGGGAACTAATTATGAATATTCAAATTTTGGATATTGCGTTTTGGGAAGAGTGATTGAAAAAATCACCGGGCAAACATATGCGGATGCAGTGAACACCCTTGTTCTTCAACCCTGCGGGATAACGGATATGTCTATCGCAGGAAATACGCTGGCAGACAGAATAACTAATGAAGTGGAATACTATGGGCAAAGCGGCGAAAATCCTTATATCTACAATATCAAGAGGATGGATTCACATGGCGGTTGGCTGGCATCAGCAACAGATCTTGCAAGAATATTGGTTCATGTTGATGGTTTTTCCAACAAGGCTGATATACTAAGTTCAAATGCTATTACCGTGATGACAACTCCATCGTCCGTAAATGCGGGCTATGCATGCGGCTGGTCAGTAAATAATGTGAACAATTGGTGGCACCAGGGAAGTTTACCGGGTACAGCATCTGAACAAGCCAGAACGGTTTCCCAGGGAAAATACAATTTTGTGATTCTCACGAATACCAGAAGCCTTAATAACAATTTTTCCAGCGATCTCGATCAGCTATTCTGGAACGCATTAGCTGCCACATCAGCCTGGCCGGGGTATGATTTATTTTAGCATTCTAAGCATCAACAATAGCTGTTGCTTCTATTTCAATCAGGTATTCCGGCGCTATCAGGCCTTTCACTTCTATCATGGAAGTGCAAGGCCTGATGTTTTTAAAAAATTCACCATGCGCTTTACCATATTCTTCCCAGCGTGAGATATCAGTTACAAACATCCTTGTGCGTACTATATCTTTCAGCGAAGCTCCCGACCGCTCTAATACTTTTTCTATTTTTTCAATAACAAACTTCGTTTGAGCATACGCGTTATCCTTCCCAATAACTTCGTTATTATCATCCACGGCAACGGTTCCTGTTACTTCAATAATGTTACCCATTTTAACAGCACGGCTATAGCCTACTATTTCTTCCCATTTCGCTCCGCTTGAGTAATTAATGCGTTCCATAACGATTATTTTATTTCCATATTCTCCGGGCTGATCAATGCCTCCCCGTTCAGCCTTAAATAAACCTGCGCAACGGTTACCACATCTTTCTGACAGTAATTTGCAATGCGCTTCAGGTCATGGTCGTTCCAATATACTTCAGCAACCATACTGCCGTCAATATCATCTTTAGGTGTTGCTACACCCAGCGTTCTTGCCAGCAGGTTCAATGAGGTATAGCTTTTATAGTCGCCAAACTTCCAAAGCTCCATGGTGTCGAGATGTGGCACTTCCCAGGGCTTTTTTCCTGAAATTTTTAAGATGTAAGGGATATCCATTTCGTTAATAACAAGGCGTCGGCACAGGTAAGGAAAATCAAATTCTTTTCCGTTATGCGCACAAAGGAATTTGTTTGGCCCTGCCGACCATTTATTCAGCATATCGCAAAACGCCTGTAAAACTTCCTTTTCATTATCACCATAAAAAGATTTAAGAGAGATTTTTTTCTGCAACCCGTTTCCTGTCACGATGCCGCAACTGATACAGATAATCTTTCCAAATTCCGCGTAAATGCCGGCGCGGGTATAAATAGTTTCGGGGGAGTCTGTTTCAGGGTTCTTAATCAAATATGCCGCTTTATTTGACCATAATTGTTTCCATTCATCCGGCATTTTACCGAAAGAAGAATATTGGGGGGCCGTTTCGATATCGAGAAAAAGAATATTGTTGGGCATGCATTTTATTTTAGGATAAGCGTATGAGTTATAAAATTAATTACGAAATCAGAATATAACTTTAACTGTAAAGAATAAAAAGCGGGGCTTCACAAACTTTATATTCTCTCACAAAATCTTAGCGGCTAAAAGATTCCGCATATTAAAGATATTCTTCACCTTTGCTTTTCTTCACTTCCGCCAGGTATTCTTTTATTTCCTGTTCTTTTTCTTTTTTGCAGATCAATAACACATCATCAGTATCCACAACTATAAAATCCTTCAGCCCCTGAAGTACCAGCAGTTTTTTTTCAGAAGAATGGATCATGTTATTCCTGGCATCAATAATTACGGCATTGCCACTTGCAGATGCATTGCCGAGATAATCTTTTTCCATATTATCATAAGCACTGTTCCAGGTGCCAAGGTCGCTCCAGCCGAATGCTGAAGGAATTACGTACACATTATTTGCTTTTTCCATAATACCGAAGTCTATGGAAATATTCGTGCATAGGGGGTAAATATGTTCAAGCGCTTTTTTCTCGTCAGCCGTATTAAATTTCTTTTTATCTGCAGCAAAAACATCATACATCTCCGGCAAATATTTTTCAAATGCCTGAATAATATTTTTCACCTGCCACACGAAAATGCCGGCATTCCATAAAAAATCCCCGCTGGCTAAAAAAGTTTTTGCCAGTTCCAGGTTAGGTTTTTCTGTGAATGTTTTTACTTTATATACATTATCAGTAACTGCATGCTGTTCATACTGAATGTAACCATATCCTGTGTTAGGGTGGGTGGGTTTTATTCCGAGCGTGATGAATGCATTATGTTTGTTCACAAAACTCAAGGCTTCCAGACAAACTTTGTTAAACGCCGTATTATCAGAAATAAGATGATCGGATGGGGCAATGATAAGTGATGCTTCAGGGTCTTTTTGCTGAAGTTTGAAAGAGATATACGCAACGCACGGTGCCGTGTTTTTTCGTGATGGCTCCCCCAAAATATTTTCTTCAGGCAATGCGGGTAACTGTTCTTTTACAATATGCATGTATTCATGCGAAGTGACCACATAAATATTTTCATTGGGGATAAAAGCCGCGAACCGTTCGTATGTCCACTGGATAAGGGTTTTGCCGGTGTTTAAAATATCAAGAAATTGTTTAGGAAAATCCTGCCTGCTTTTGGGCCAAAACCTGCTTCCTATTCCACCTGCCATTATAGCCACATAATTGTGCTTATTCATGTTCATAGTTCATCGTTTTTAGCCGCTGGTCGCACAAATAGCAGAAGAGATATTAATCCTCTCTGTAAAAACCTATGCTCCCTGCGCAACTGCGTTTAAATAATCCCTTCTCTGATCAGGTCATGCAAATGTATAAAACCTAAATATTGAGATTTATCCGTCACAATCAGTTGTGTTATATCGCGGTTTCGCAAAATATCAAGTGCTTCCACAGCCAGGGCTTCTGCTTCTACAGTAACAGGTGCTGTTGTCATAATATCTATTGCTCTTGTTTTTTCAGAAGAAATATTTTTCTCAAGCATTCGGCGTAAATCACCGTCTGTAATAATACCAAGCAAATTATTTTCTTTATCCACTACTGCAGTAGCACCTAATCTTTTTGACGTCATTTCCACGATAACTTCTTTCAAAAGCGCATCAGCTTCCACTTTTGGTTTTTC
Organism: Puia sp.; assembly: GCA_035541355.1. Classification (GTDB taxonomy): domain Bacteria; phylum Bacteroidota; class Bacteroidia; order Chitinophagales; family Chitinophagaceae; genus Puia. The sequence goes on from DATKNN010000014.1 coordinate 238,675, forward strand.
GTTATGGACATAAAAATCCTGCACACGTAAATAAAGTCTTTTCCCTAATGTACCCCCTGGATGAAATTTTGCGAAATCATCGCTGCTGAACCCGCGAAGTTCCATTAATGCTACCGCCAGCGCATCGCCCATTACTAACTGTGCCGTTGTGCTGCTAGTCGGAGCCAAATTGTTTGGACAAGCCTCTTGTGATACTGTAGTATTTAGTACTATATCTGCCTGTTGTGCCAGTAATGATTCAATGTTTCCGACTATTGCAATTAAAGTGTTGTTGAAGTTTTTGACGAGGGGCAATAATACTTTTATCTCCGGACTAACGCCACTTTTGCTGATCAGCATCACCATGTCATCAGGCTGTATCATGCCAAGGTCGCCGTGAATAGCATCGGCCGCATGCATAAAAGCAGCCGGCGTTCCGGTTGAATTTAAGGTAGCAACAATCTTTTGAGCAATGATTCCGCTCTTCCCGATACCACTTACCACAACACGGCCCTTGCAGGTATTAATCATATTCACGGCCTTCACAAAATCATCATTAATGTATTGCTCCAGCCCTGTTATAGAACCCGCTTCAAGCCTTATTGTACGCAAGGCTGTTTCTGTTATGGATTGATTTGTCATCAGTTGGGCGCAAATTTATGTTTTTCCAATTGCCCAAAGGATCAAAAAAGCGGTTTTTTAACAAAACTCACCCTTTTCCTAGCGTTATTTTTTTGTAACTTCGCCAACTTTAAAAAACGGGGTAGTCTTTTCCGCTTAGGTAATTAAGGAATGTAAAAAGTGAATAACTACTACTTATAAATCCCGGTATTTTTAGTTAATTTAAATCTCTCCCCGATTTAAATCGTGAGAAGGAAAAATTTTGAGCATGGCAACAACCGCATCTAAAAAAGCTAACGGCAAAAAAGCAAAAACGGCAACATCCAGTTCGTCTAAAGTAAACATATCCGCAGACCTGCGAATACATTTGCAAGAAAATTTCGGCTTCGATGCTTTTAAAGACAACCAGGATGTTATTATCCAAAACCTGTTAGCAGGTAAAGATACTTTTGTGATTATGCCTACAGGCGGCGGAAAAAGTTTATGTTACCAGCTTCCGGCCATTATCAGCGAAGGTGTTGCCATTATAGTAAGCCCGCTGATTGCCCTGATGAAAAACCAGGTTGACCTGGTACGCAGTTACAGCAGCAAGGACAATGTTGCCCATTTTTTAAATTCAACATTGAATAAAAAACAAATCAAGGAAGTACATGACGACCTGTTGAACGGCCACACAAAAATGTTATATGTAGCACCGGAAACGCTTACCAAACAGGAGAATCTTGAATTTTTCAGCGACCTGAAAATTTCTTTTTTTGCCGTGGATGAGGCACATTGTATTTCGGAATGGGGACATGATTTCAGGCCGGAATACAGAAGGCTCCGCGAAATTATGGACCAGATCAGCCCGAAAGCACCTGTTATAGCATTAACAGCTACAGCTACCCCAAAAGTACAGAGCGATATTATTAAAAATCTTGACCTCCGAGAACCGAAAATATTTATCTCATCTTTCAACAGGCCAAACCTGTATTATGAAATTCAACCTAAAATAAAAAAGGATGAAGCCGTAAAAAGTATCGTGAAGTTCATTGTGCAGAATAAAGGAAAAAGCGGCATCATTTATACCCTGAACAGAAAAACCACGGAAGAGCTGTCTGATATGCTGGTTGCCAACGGTATTAAAGCAGTAGCTTATCATGCTGGGCTCGACAGCAAACTGCGCGCAGAAAGACAAGACCTTTTTTTGAATGAGGATGTGCAGGTTATTGTTGCTACCATCGCTTTTGGTATGGGTATCGATAAGCCGGATATCCGTTTTGTAATACACTATAATATTCCAAAGTCGATTGAAAATTATTACCAGGAAACAGGAAGGGCAGGCCGCGACGGACTGGAAGGAAAATGCATTCTCTACTACTCGCACAAAGATGTGAATAAGCTGGAACATTTGATGAAAGATAAGCCGCTCAGCGAAAGGGAAGTGGTGGCACAACTGATTAATGAAACCGTAGCATTTGCGGAAAGCGGTGTGTGCAGGCGCAAAGTACTGATGAGTTATTTTGGTGAAGAATATAGCGAAGAAAATTGCGGCAACTGCGACAACTGTATGCATCCGAAAGAAAAAGTAGAAGCAAAGGAAAATGCCGTGAAAGCGCTTAAAACCGTGAAAGCGCTTGACGAAAGGTTTGCAACCGATTATACTATCAATATCATCATTGGCAAATTAACCCCGCAAATTCAAATGTTCAGGCACGATGGGCTTGATGAATTTGGTATTGGCAAAGAAGAAGCCCAGCATTACTGGAATTCACTTATCCGCCAGTTATTGCTGGAGGGTTTGCTGAAAAAAGATATTGAAGAATATGGGGTGCTGAAGTTTACCAAAAAAGGTGAAGAGTTTTTGAAGAAACCAAAATCGCTCAAAATAATACTAAACAACTTATTTGAAGAAGCGAATGCTGATGATGATGAAGGCAGTGAAGGAACAGGTGAAGCCAGCGCTGCAGACGATAAATTGTTTGAATTACTGAAAGAACTACGACTGAAGGAAGCTAAAAGAAAAAAGCTCCCTCCATTTGTCATTTTCCTCGAAAACTCCCTGCAGGATATGGCCACGCTGTACCCGACTACTTTACAGGAGCTCGAAAAATGCCAGGGTGTGAGCAAAGGAAAAGCGCTGAAATTCGGAAAACCATTTGTGGACTTGATTGCAAAATATGTTGAGGAAAACGATATTGAAAAGCCCGATGATTTTGTGATGAAAAGCGTAGTAAACAAGAGCATGAACAAAGTGTACATTATTCAGCAGGCCGATAAAAAAATTCCGCTGGAAACAATTGCCCGGAACAAAGATATGCGCCTTGATGCTTTGCTGGAAGAAATGGAAACTATTGCAGCCAGCGGCACCAGACTGAACCTTGATTATGCCGTAGATGAAATGCTGGACGATTATGAGCAGGAAGAAATTATCGATTATTTCAAAAACTGCGAGACCAGTAGTTTGGAAGTAGCCAAACAGGAACTGGCAGACAGCAATTTTACCTGGGAGCAATTAAAAATTATGCGTATTAAATTTTTGAGCGAATACGGCAATTAATTGATGAATTATCAATACATTTGCTCCCCCATTAAGGATGGTGCGGTAGCTCAGTCGGTAGAGCAAAGGACTGAAAATCCTTGTGTCGGCGGTTCGATCCCGCCCCACACCACGAAAAGTCGCCTGTTAAGGCGGCTTTTTTGTTTATAACTTGTAGCCGAAAGCTAAAACTGTTCCGCGTTTGTTTGCATTGCGCACACCAACAACTGCATATAATAATAACTTGCTGTTGGCGTGCTGAACGTGAACTAACATACAACACTTACAGCACCAAGAAGTAGCCAAAGGGAATGGCATCTCAAAAAAAGGCGCAGGTAAAACCTGCGCCTGAACGAGAACCTATGAAACTAAAAACAATATTATGTTATCTGCATTTAGTTTGCGGCATGGTTTAATCATTTCACTATTAATTTCAACAGTTGTTGTTCGCGGTTATCAATTACCACTTCCACAAAATACATTCCTGTTTTTAAATTACTGATATTGAGGCTTACCGGCCCTGATGCATTCTGAAAGCTCTGTACCGACTGTATATTGCCCGAACTGTTGTGCACCTTCACCAGTAACATGGATGCGTTGGTGCCTGTGCTGAGTTTAACTGACTGACCGGAAATAACAGGATTGGGATAAAGTACCATGGATGTTTGTGTTTGATCAAAACTTACCATTGCCACAGTAGAATAAGTGAAACTGTTATCCGCATCCACCATTTTAAGCTTGTAATAATTCACCCCGTACTCCGGTGAATTATCCGTAAAACCATAATTTGTTTCCGTAGCAGAATTTCCTTTAGCGCTTACTGTGCCAATTGTTTTAAAACTGATACCGTCAGAAGAACGTTGTATATCGAAATGATCGGTGTTGATTTCCTGTGCCGTTTTCCAATTTACTGATACAGCATAAGCCGATATTTTGTTTGCGGAAAAACTTTCCAGTTTAAGTGGCAGTGTATTCGTCTGGTTATAAATCACCGTATAATATCCGGTCGCCAGGGTGGATGCTTTCACTATAAATGAAGCTACATTTCCAGAAACATTATAAGACAACACTGAAATTTTTGTGTTTGTTCCTGATGTAAAAGTTCCGTCAGATGGGTTGTATAAAATAGCATAGAAATATGCCGCGTTGGGCGTGCTGCCGTTATAATCATTAAAATTAAAATTCAGGGTAACGTTTCCACTTGAGTTTCCGTTTGTTTTTTGTATATACCATGAACGGTTCCAAACATAGGTGTTGGCAGGCACACTATTTAATGTGGGGTTATAAGCAACAGTATTGGTTTGTCCGTTGTGGGCAGCCATTATAAAACCGGCTGTTTTCAAAAAATCAGAGGTGGTGGTTCCACTGCTGAAACCGAGCCCGTCGGTGGAACCGGCTGCATTGGTAAGAAAATTATCTGAACTGCTGGTATAACCAATACCCACTAAATTTTTGTTGTAGGTAGAAGAAGTGGGTGGAGTAAAAATTGTATAGCCTGAGGAAGGTAAGTTGCCTGATAATCCCCATTCAGCAGCTTCGTAATTTTCCAGCAATATTCTTTGTGTATTATTGAGTGTGCCGTTGTAGGCAATCAGTTCATATACAGGGTCATTATTATACATTCCTCTTGACATAAATGTAGAGCTCAATGAATAAGTAGCATTACTAGCATTTTGCGACTGGTCAACCAGTATATGCGTTGCTGTACTTCCGGTTAAACTTTTCACTCCATTGATCCATTGGCTTGGTGTAGTTCCTGTATTATAGCTCCAGTCGTTTCCATTCGGACCATCAGTATAACTCACTGATGTGGTAGTGCTGCCTGAAAAACGGATGCTGAAGTCTGAATTGGCAGGAGAAGAAAATAAATACTGGTAACTCGTTCCCAACATCGCTCGGGTAGATATAATTGTCTGGTAAGCCCCTGAGGCCCCGGTCATATACTGGTTGGTATTTTGAAAAATTACAGCTCCAAAACCGTTCAGCTGATTTGTTTTATATACAGGTTTTGCAGAACCTGAATTTTGCAAAGCATTCGCAGCTCTTCCGCTTTTATCAAGCCATTTCGCAATGGAGCTGCCATTTGTTGCCTGGGCTCCGCTGCTTGTTAATAAAGTGGTAGGGTCTGCTGCTGTAAGCCATAACTGTAGGTTGGAATTTCCTAAACCGGCAGGATAATAATTCTGTGCTTTAATTCCACGTTGCAATAATATTATACAAAGTATGAGGAATATTGGTTTTCTTGACTGCATATGGTGTTGTTTTAATGCAGTAGTATGAATCCTAATGATGTGCCAGATCTTAGCGGATTGTTTTTTAGCGGATTATAATATCTATGAATGAAAATGCCTCTACTAGGTAGAGGCATTTCCCAAAATCATCATGAATATAGTGGTAAGATGCTTTCCGCCTTGTGCTCCGGATCACTTCTTCTCCAGTACTAATATAATTTTATTGAAATCGGAAGAAGCATTGATGATTTTTCTGAAAGCATCGAACTGGCTTAACGGGTAATTTGTTTTCCGGTATTGTTCCATAATATGTATAGACAAAGTATTTCCCGTGAATTTATATTCTGAAACAAAACCCATCGTCAATTCTCCGTTTTCGTTATAGGTCTGTTCAATTTTCAGGTCATCAGCATTTTTTACTGTATAACCATCTGGTATAATCAGGTCCAGTTTTCTTTCTTCTACATGGCCGAATTCCATATTCACCGGTTGTTGCCTTTGTTTTTCCTGGTACATTTCTACCTGCGGGCCAATAGCCATTCCTATTTTAACCAGAATTTTATTCCCCGCCTTTTCAATCAATTCCCCTGATTTTGTAACCGTATGCAGTATAAAAGGGTGATTGCTGTTTTCAAATTCCTGATTTTTTATTTCTGAAGAAAGAATATGTTCGGAGTTGGTAACAAATTTTGCAAGCTCTTTTATACTCGATTGTTTTTGTTCCGCATTGGCGAAATTGAAAATATCACGATAAGTAACTGCGGAATAGCCAGCATAACTTTGGGTTGCATCAATGGTAATGGAATCAAACATGATGTTCAATTCCAGTTTAGATTCAATATTACTGTACGACTTGCTGTAGTCTTCGAGCTTTACCAGCTTCACTTCTGCTATTGCTGTTGTAAAGTTTCCTAATGAAGTTTTTTTACAAAACAAACCATTTGTACCGCCCCAGTTCGGATTGATCCATGGATAGCGGAAATCGGGCCTGGTTGGTGCAAGAAATTTATTTTCTGCAGGAAAATAGATAATCGGGTAATCGCAGTTGTTCCAGTTTTCAAATTCACGATCAATAATAAATTTATCCCGGTCGCCTGTTAACACAAACTGGTAATTCACTCCAAGTTCCTGGAATATGGAGCTATATAACCGCATGGTGCCGATGATGCCGGCTGTTTTATTTTGCAAAACCTTTTCCAGTTTATTGGCTTCGTCGCTGCCCAGGTCTTCATTGGCTGCAAAATTCTTTTTTAGGTAATTTTCAACAGCAATTATTTTTTCTGTTTCTGTATTGATTTTATCCCAGCCATTACGATTAACGAGCTCAGTAATTTTTTTAAGTTCTTTTTCTGAATAACCGGTGTACATCGAATACACCCTTTTTACCAGTTCATTCCAGGTAAACAGTCGTTCTCCTTTATGGATGGCACTATTATAAGAAAGCTTGAACTCAATTCTGTCCCTATTCAATTCGTCAGAGGCATATTTTTCTTCCTCTGCACCTTCGATATCTGCAAGCTTGCACTGGATTTCTCTTTTTCCATTTATTACCGTGTCTGTTTTTACATGCGAACAGTTATATGGTTTCATTTCAAACTCAAGCCGCTCAGGCCCCATAACCTGAACTGCTGACTCCTTTACCGGAAATCTTCCTTTTATTACTTCGCGGCCGAAATATGAAGTGGGCTTTTTATAAGTATAAAAATATTCTATCTCACTGCCTTTTTCCAATCCTTCCATGGCAAAAATTTTGTACACATTGCCATCTTCTTCCTGCAAGTCTTTTATATTATTTTTATCAAGGTCAATGATTTTTCCGTTTGGTAAAATGGTTCTTGCCCTGATATCAACTATTGATGAATTTTCATTTATGCCAAGGTAGATTTTATTAAATACCTCTATTCCGATATCATCATTAACATGAATTAGCTTATGAAGGGTATAATATTCTCCGATCTCCTCTTTGGCTTCATCAACATATTCATATCTTCTTTTATCAAATAATATAACAGCAGATTCTTTACTGTATTTGCTGTCCAATGGATGGATAACCGGTTTTTCCTCCCACTCTTCTTTCTCAATATTGCCCGTTTGCCCGGGTACCTGGCTAAATAAAAAAAATGGGGAAAAAGATAAGACAAACAGATAAAACAAAACCTGTTTCTTCATAATAATTAATTTTTTGAAAGGCTAACTGTTTCTTTATAAAGTGGAAAGAGATTTTCCAGCACTTTATTCCATTGTTCAAACTGGTTGTTGGTTAGCTGTAAATGGTCATTATCAAATTCAATAATCAGCGCCACCCAACCTTGTTTTCTTTCATATTTCATATCAAACCCCCATACGTCATTATGATATGATTTTCCTTCAGGCAAATAACTTACTTGGTATCCTTCGGGTATTTTCAACAGCGTAACATATTTTTTTTTGAATTTGAAATTGTATTCAATAGGCATTTTTCTTTTCGGATAATCAATCTCTTCATGTTCATAAAATTTGAAGAGGTTAAGGTTGAGGTAATAATCGCCACCGATTTTCTTTGAATAGTCGGGTAATGTAAAATTTGCCGAGATGCTTATATCATCATTAGTTTCTTTTTTATTAACCCGGAAACTATCCAGCTGAAATTTATTTGAGCCTCTTTGAAACTCTTCCTTGATGTTATCTTTAATGCTTTTTGCATTTTGATACATGAGCATACCGTAAATACCCATAGCATAATATCCCTTCATATCTTTTTTTATTCTTCCCTTAATGCCTTTATCCGTCAATTCAAGCCATGTTGAATCGGAAAGCACGTTTTCATTTTTATCAATAACCGGCACTTTCATGATCTTGTAATTATTTTCATCAACAGCAATCATGGCTTCTTTATCCTGGATGGCATAAGGTGGCATACCGAAAACACAGGTAGGGTCAGTTCCATCAATAAAAATATATTTATCGTTAAGCTTTATGGTACAAATCATGTGGTTGCTGACTAATGGCAAGGGCACTCCGCTGAATTTATAAGGCAGGTCGCGTGTGCCTATCCATGTAAAATATGCCGGTACGCCTGCAGCTTTCATCATTGTGGTAAGAATACTGCTCATGTCTTTGCAATCGCCAAAACGCCTGCTGCAAACCAGGTTCGCATCCCTCGGTACAAATCCTTCCATCCCTTCTTCAAATGCTACATACTTGATTTGATGTTGCACCCATGCATAAATTTTTTTTGCTTTTTCTTCGGCTGATTTTTCTCCAGCAGTTAATGAGTCAACAATATGTTTCAGTTCCGGGCTTATTTGGTGATTAATGTTTTTGACAAAACTGTAATTGAGTGTATACAGATCTGCGGGGCTGGCAAGGTATGATATAGTTTTCCCTTTTTCGTCCTTATAATTTTCTATATAAAAAATAACATGTGTTGCATACCAGGCTGTACCGGGTGCATCAGCATACCTTTTTTCTGCCGGGCAGTTTTTATAGGTGAATGTGTAAATATTATTATGATGTTTGTTCTCCATGCTTACCGAAACTTTGCCGCTATCCAGTCCAAGTAAAAAATATTTGAGGGAGATATCCTTTGAAACGTTAATCTTCAGTTCACTGTTTACTACAGGCAGATAGCTCGAAAAATAAAAAGGGGATAATAAATGCGGGTTCTTATTCAAATAGGAAACTTCCAGATTCCCGACTGCACCGGGTTCTATAGAAGGAAAATTGAACGTGGTTTCTTTTACATCGTCATAAAAAACAAAACTCTCTTTATTAGTACTTGTTTTGAATTCACTTACTTTTAATTTTTTGTCGTTGGGGGTGCGTGTGTATGCTTCATAGGCCACAAGCTGCTGGAAATCGCTGTGAAAAAAACCATATTCGCCCATGAATGCCGCAGCATCACTGGAAAGATATTCAATTTGTTCTGTTTGATGACTTTCTACGTAAGGTAATCCGTCTTTTACACTAATATTATATTCTTCCAATTTATTCAGCATTACTGCTTTCTCATCAGGGTATTGTTGCTTTATTGATTCGAAACTTTGTGCCGATGAAATGCTGGTAAATACCGATACAAAAATCCAGATTATTAAAAGGTACCCGTGAATTTTATTTTTCATTCTTAACCGATATTAGTTTTCCATAATAAAAAAGCTTAGTCATAATCAGTTTTCCGTTTTCATTATAATATTTTAGCGGCCCGTGATACTGGCCATTGTCATAATTTATTTCTTTTTTTAAACTTCCTTTCTCATAATATTCTTTAGATACGCCATCTGTATTATCATAGTTATAATGGTATTCAGACTTTAACTTTCCATTTTCATAATATTCTTTTCTCCACCCCATATAAATACCATAAGCCGAAGTATCTATTGAGCCAAGCTGTCCGTTGGGATAATACAATATATCTGTCCCGTTCGGTTTTCTATCATCGAATGTACATTGCCTGGACAATTGCCCATTTGGAAAGTAAGATTTCAGAATAACATGAGAAGCAGCAATATAAATGGCAGGCAACAGTTTTCCGTCTTTTCCAAGGTAGGTATAGTTTATCAAATCACCCTCTTCGTAATTTGTTTGGTAAGATAAAGTTCCGTCATTTTCAAATTTTCTGCTTATCCCATCCCTTTCATCATTTTTAAAATGCAATTCAAAATCTGTTTTTCCGTCTGGAAAGAAATATTTTTTATAGCCATTTGCCTGGTCATTCACATAATCAGTGGTGCTTAATAGTTTTCCATCCTCGTCATAAAACTTCCAGGTACCAGATTTTTGACCATAATTGTACTGCCCTTCTGTGTTCTTTATCCCGCCATAATAATAGTTTATATATATACTATCAACGAGTCCTTTTTTGTAAAACATCTGTGATTCACGGGTGCCGTCAAAAAAATATGTGCTGTACTTACCATTAAAATCTCCGTTCACATAATCTGCTTCAATCATTTTCTGCCCGTTATTATAACGAAGCACGAATTTGCCTGATCCTTGTGGAAAGGAGTCAAGCTCTAACGTTTTTTCGCCAGTGCTGTCGAATTGGGTCATATATTCAAGCCACCCCCTGTTATATTTTTCTTCCAGCGTTTTTTTTCCATTTGGCAAAAATTCTTCCCTGTAACCAAAAAGTTCCCCATCAAGATAGTTTGCCCTCGAACTAAGTCTCCCTTTTTCATCATAATAATTCCATTCGCCCTGCGCTACCCCATGTTTAAACCAACCTTCAGACTGCAAACGCCCATTGAAATAATAGTTTTTTGCATAGCCATTTTCTTTTCCATCCTGCATATCTATTTCCGATTTTTTATTCCCATTACGATAGTAAGTAACCGACTGCCCATTCTTTGTGTCATCAGCGTATTGATTGACCTGGTTGATTTTCCCGGATACATAAAACAAAGTATCCGGTCCGCTTAGATTACCTTTTTTATCAACATTGTAATGAGATTTTTTAAATCCTTCTTCTGTATAAGTAGTTATGTCAAACCCGCTGCCGGGTTTCCCTTCTGAGAAACTTATTGCGTTACCGGATTTATTAAAATATGTTGTTGCCCTGACAACACCATTTTCAAATATGGCTTTTGAAAAAATCTTACCGTCTTTTCCGTAATAATCAGCCTCCCCGTTAATTTTTCCTTTTTTAATTATGTATGAAGTTGACAACTGACCATTCTCATAATATTCTTCATACTTGCCTTCCTGTTCATTATCAACATAATTTCTTTTTTCTTTCAATTTGCCGCCGTCGTAATTATATTTCCATTCGCCCTGGGCTTTGTCGTTTACAAACAGGCCCTGAACATTTAATGAACCGTCTTCATAGTACGATTGATATATGCCATCAAGCTTATCTCCAACATAGTGCTGTTCTTCTTTTAGCTGCCCGCTTTTATAAAATGTTTTAGATACTCCCGTGTTTGTGCCATTTGAATAATTGTTAACAGAAAGAACATTTCCGTTTGAATAGTATTCTTTCTCCTCGCCATCTTTTTTGCCCGATTTGTAATGTGTTTCAGATTTTATTGTTCCTACTAAGTAATAAGTAGTTACTAATCCATTAGGCTGGTCATTTGAATAAAATTCTTTGGATGAAAGTAGCCCGTTTTCAAAATAATAATTCTGTTCGCCTTCGAGTTTCCCGTTTTTATACTGTTCTTTTGCCTTGGGCTTTCCGGAAAAAAAGTAATAATTCCATTCTCCTTCCCTGCCGCCTGAATTATTAAATTGTCCTATGCTTTTCAAATTACCGGGACTGTAATAAAACTGCCAGGGCCCTTTTAAAATTTTGCCATCATTACTGATATTACCTTTTCCGATAAGATTGCCGTTTTCAAAAAAATATTTTTCGTCAATTAACTGGCGCTTTTTAAAAAACAACTCGCGGGTGGAACGCAACAAGTTAAAGTAGGTTACGGCTTCGTCAACAAAAGCTTGCAGTTCTTTTCTCTTTTTTTTGTTGTATTCCTGTATGATTTTGAGATTTACATTCGAAAATATATGGTTAATAAAAACCTCGAAGTTTCCTTCGCTGAGTACCTGTTTATAAAAGGGGAGATAATATTGAATCCAGAAATCATTGCTTTCTTCCTTAAACTCCAGCTTTTCAAATACCGCCTGCACCTGGCGTGAAATGGCGTCATCAAGGGCTATAATCGGTTTATACGATTTGTCGAGCGCTATTTTGGAAAGCACAATGTCTTCTACAGACTGGAAATGCTCATCTGTTTCGGTTGTTCTTTTATTTTTGAAATCAACAATGGCGTCCGTACTATTTGAAATTTCATTCAATAAAGAAATTGATTTTCCGCTGTATTTGCCATCTGGGCTTACCAAAAGATAGCCGATAAAACTTAAAAATGCCGGAATGATTTTTCCTTGTCGTAATGCTGCAATGCCCAACTGGTAATGGGCGCTGTACATGTATGGATTAATCAGCAGTGTTGTCCGGAACATTTGTTCCGCTTCATCATAACGATCCGATGTTAGATAAACGACCCCTTTATTAAAGTAAAACAAAGAAAATGCCGGATATTTCCGAATTGCTTCATCAAAAACCTTTATAGCTTCATTTTTTTTTCCGATGTCCAACAATATATTTCCGTAGGTGTTGTAAAGCTCAGGTTCATATTCCCGTTGAGGTTGCAGCGATAGCCCTTCGCGGCAATAGGTAATTGCTTTTTCATATAGACTGTCTGCTTCGCAGGTTAGGGCTTTTTCATAAAGCGCCCTCACGTAATTGGTATCGCTGCGGTTAATTTGATCATACAACATCAAGGCCTGTTTGTATTTGCCCGAATCATACAGCTCTATTCCTTTTTGTATTTCTTCACCGGAATTAATGAGCTCAATATGTTGAGCAACCGAAGTAAAAGGCAAAAAGATAAATACAATAATAACTGCGTAGATGGATTTCATTCGGCGTGGTTCAGTTTAAATGGCTAAAAAGCAGCTTTTTCTTCTGTGAACAAAACGTTCATGCAGTAATATTTGTTATATAGCTGATCAAATTTCCGGATAAATAATAAGCGCGTAATGTATGCTTCCTGAATAAAATCACGAAAAATATCCATTGAGAGTTTTCTTGTATGGTGAGAAACAAAATATGACGTCGGTTTAGAGTAAATACTATTTACGCTAATAACAATTGTCCGACAAGAATATCTTATTTCTGGATGATGACCCTGTGTGGTATTGGTCCTGCAATGCCATTTGTATCAAATGCTGTTTTAACAAGTTCCTGTACCCCAAAGTAAACATCCCAGTAATCTGTTTGCGTTGTTGTAGGGCCTGATGGCTAAAGTCGTCATTCCGTCTGCAACTTTTAAAACACTTATTTCCGGTGCAGGTGTGGTCAGCACTTTTGGGTGTTGTTGTATAGCCTGCAATGCCACTTTCCGGGCTTTATCAACCGAATGTCTGGAGCAACTGCCATAGTTAAATCGACCCTAAGATTACCGTGCTTGTTGAAATTTGTAATTACGCCTGTTGATAGTGGTCCATTGGGCAATATAACCGTTTTATTATCCGGAGCCAGTAATGTGGTATTAAACACTCCTTGTTCTGTTACTGTTCCTGTTACCCCTTGCGCTTCGATAATATCTCCGATTTTAAATGGTTTAAAAATGAGCATCATTACGCCTCCGGCAAAATTGCCGAGAGTGCCGTTAAGTGCTGAGCCAATGGCCACGCCTGCTCCAACAATCAATGCGGCAAAAGAAGAGGTGTCAACACCGAGAATACCAAAAATGGTAATAACAAGCAGTACAAGACAAATTATTTTAAAAAATGAAACCAGAAAAGAACGGAGTGAAGGATCAAATTTTTTTGCATTTAATGTTTTGCTTAAAAAAGCTGCAAGCCGCCCGATTATCCAGCTGCCAGTAACATAAAACAAAACGGCACCTAAAATTTTAGGCATATAGGCTATCACTGAATTGAGGAATTTAGAAGCGATGCCGGTTCCCTGGTTTATCAGATCTGCCTGCAGTAAAAAATATCTCATAACATTAGTTTCTGTAAAGTTAATTGGCTATAACAGATTTAATGAGAAGATCAAAAAATTCACGGAAAGTAGTTAGTTTAAGCTTTTTTTCACTCTTCATTCAGGAATTCATTTTTTACAGTTCTTGTTGACAGGAAGCTTTCAGATGGCGGATTATTTTTGTTCATTTCATTAATTAATTCAGCAACTAATGCAGTCCATCCTGTTTGATGGCTTGCACCCAGCCCGTTTCCGTTATCCCCATGAAAATATTCAAAGAATAAGAACAAATTTTCGTTTCCATGTTGTTGGTAAAACCAATTATGTTTACCGTAAATCGGCCGTTTCCCGGAGTCGTTTTTTTCAAACAAGCTGATTAACCTACAGGTAAGTTCATCCGCAACCTGATGTAAATTCATTTTATTTCCTGAGCCAGCCGGGCACTCTACCAGCAAATCATCTCCGTAAAATTCTGCGTATTTTCTGATTGATTGGATAATAATATAATTAATCGGCATCCACACAGGACCGCGCCAGTTAGAATTTCCTCCAAACAAATCAGATGTGGAATCTCCCGGATCGTATTGTATGGTATAATTAACCCCACTGATATTTATGGTGTAGGGATTTGTTTCATGATGCTTGGATAACGCCCTGATACCTACAGCTGAAAGAAATTCATCTTCATTTAACAACCGTTCCAAGAGATGCACCAGTTTCTTTTTAGGTATCAGTGATAATAATATTTTTTGCCCGTCCATTTTTTCTTCATTGGGCCAATACTTGTTATTTTTCAAACGATAATCTTCAAACCAGGAAATCCTTTTTTTAAAGTCCCCCAATTTATCAAGCATTTTCTTTTCCATGATAGATACAGCAAACAACGATGTTAATCCGACAATTGAAAATATGCGCAATTGAAGCGGAGAAGAATTCGCGATTGAAAGGGTGTCATAAAAAAATTTATCTTCTTCATTCCACATGCCTTGTTCATTCAGCGCTTCAGCAATAAGCACAAACTGCTCAAAAAATTTCGTAGCGGTGTCTTCAAACGCATCATCTTTCACAGCTATTTCCAAGGCAATATCCATCATGTTCAATGCATACATACCCATCCAGCTTGTTCCATCAGCCTGTTCCAGTTGCATATCGCTTCTCAGCTGATGGCTTCTGTTAAATACACCAATATTATCGAGGCCAAGAAACCCCCCCTCAAACATATTGTTGCCGTTTCCATCTTTCCGGTTAACCCACCATGTGAAATTTATCAGTAGCTTTTGGAAAATCTTTTTAAGAAACCCTATGTCTCCCTTACCTGAATTGTTTTTTTCAATTTTGTATACCTGCAGCGCTGCCCAAGCCTGTACAGGTGGGTTTACATCGCTGAAATTCCATTCATAGGCGGGCAATTGTCCGTCTGGTTTCATGTACCATTCGCGCATTATCAGCAATAACTGGTGTTTCGCAAAAACGGGGTCAACCAGAGCCATTGCTATGGATTGAAAGGCTAGATCCCATGCTGCATACCATGGATATTCCCATTTATCGGGCATTGCTATAATATCCTGATTTTTTAAATGTTTCCATTCGTGGTTTCGCCCCCAAAGTTTTGACGAGTTGACCGGCGTAATGCCATCGGAAAAAGTTAGCCACCTCTCAACATCATAATGATAATATTGTTTACTCCATAATAACCCGGCAAGCGCCTGCCTTTGTATGTGTGCCAGTTCCCCATTTATTTCGTAAGGAAAAATAGAAGCATAGAAACTATCTGCTTCGGCCTGCCTTTCGTTAAAAATATTTAAAGCGCCGGCTGGAAAGGGGTGATCCATGATCTTGCTGCTTAAGCGCAGATAAATGGTTTTACTGCCATTGGGTTCAATTTTATAATGATACACCGGTGCGAATTTGGTGCCTGATTTTTTATTACGGAAAATATCGCTGTTTTCTTTTTTTATGATGACATCATGAAATGCATCTTTAACAAAGGGAGAAGAATTGGGTTTGCCTTCGACTTTCAACCGGTTGGTGTCATTTTCTGTAAAAATATACTCGGTTGTCGGCTGAAAATAGAGATAATAGGTTCCCAGTCTCTCATCAGCAGCCTTAACGGAAGTTTTGTCTCTTAAACTAATAAAGGGTTTTTTTCTTTCGGCATCGTGGCTCCACCGGTTACGGAACCATAATGTTGGCAGCACTGTTATTTCTGCAGCTTTGCTATAACGGTTATGGATATCTATTTTTATAAAAATATCCTTTGAGTTTTGTTTTGCATAGGTAATAAATACATCAAAATATTCATTGTTATTGAAAACCCCTGTGTCAAGGATCTCATATTCGGGCTCGTTCCTTGATCTCTTTTTGTTTTCTTCAATTAAATCCTTGTACGGGAATTTTTGCTGTGGGTACTTGTATAAGTACTTCATGTAATAATGTGTGGGAAGATTATCCAGGTGATAATATAATTCCTTTACGTCTTCTCCATGGTTGCCCTGGTGATTACCAAGTCCGAATAACCTTTCTTTTAAGATGTCATCTTTGCCATTCCATAATGCGACAGAGAAACATAATGTCTGAAAAAAATCAGAGATGCCCGCTATTCCGTCTTCTCCCCATTTATAAGCTCGGCAATGCGCATGCTCATAAGGGAAATAATTCCATGCATCCCCGTTGTTGCTGTAATCTTCACGAACGGTACCCCATTGTCTTTCGCTTAGATAAGGGCCCCATTGTTCAAGCGGTATTTTTTTTGTGGAGTTAACTGTAAGTCTCTGATGCTCGGCTGTCATATTATATTTAGCCTTGCGATGAATAAACAGCTTTCTGAAAAGAAGTGCTTTTGCTGATTAATTCGCAAGATTTGATTTTGGTTGTTAGATCAAAGCAAATCCGGTCTTCTTCAAATTTCAGCAAGCAATCAATTAATGAAGTTACGGTTTAGTAGTGATTTAATAAAGTCTGCTTTCGCTTTCTATCACATGTCGGGGCAAGCATTTCATAAAATCCATCCTAAAAAAAGACAGATTGTGACAATAACAGGCGAAGGAAGTTTAGAGTAGGTAAGCAGGAACCACGTAGTAACAAGCACCAGCAAAGCGAGAAAAAAATCTTTCCATCCGGTTACGGCAATATCTTTCATCATGTAAAATGCTGCAGCAATCATGATGCCTACAACAACTGCATTAATTCCTTCGAGTGCGCGGTATACTACTGCATACTTTTTTATATTATGCCATACTGGGAAAAAGAAAAGCACCAGCAAAGCACTTGGAAGAAATATCGCAACAGAACCGATAACACAACCCAATAACTGTAACCTGGTCCCCTTATCCTTCAAGGCTACTCCGCCCATAAAAGATGCTACAGAAAAAACAGGACCCGGTATCGCCCGTACCATTGCTGAGCCTGTAAAAAAGTCCTCCTTATTTATTTTTATAATATTGGGGTTACGATGCAACAGTCGTTGTGATTCCGGTCTTGCAACAAATTGTTCATACATCATTGGTATTAATACCTGACCTCCCCCAAAAACCAAACTTCCTGAACGGTAAATATTTTCGAATAAGTTGATCTGTCTCCTGTTGTGCCAGTTATTTTTTCTTGCCGTTTCACTCATAACACCCGCAACAATAAAGACAATAGCAAAAAGCCAGATATTTGCCCACTTAACCTTGTAACGCGTTTCTTCTTTTTGCGGAATACGTTTGCTGCTGAGGTTAGTAACAAACCCTCCCAGGAAAATTAATAAAGGAAGAACCCATGGCATTTTAAAAAGCGCATAGGTTGCAAGGGTACTTACAACCATTATGACTCTTGTAATCGTATTATGAATGGAAATATTGAATGCTTTTGTTGCAGCATAAAACAAAAAACCAACCGTCATAGGACCCATAAACCGAAACACATTCGTTTTTGTATTCCCCTGGCTAATATTTTCCAGGAAGAACGAAAACGCTCCCATTAATATGCATGCCGGTAATATCCAGATAACCAACGTAAGTACGGCTAATGGAATTCCCCCTCGTTTATAACCAATCAACGTTAATACCTGAGTTGATGATGCTCCCGGAAGCATCTGGCAAAATGCGTTATATTCCATTAACTCTTCTTCAGAAATATACGGGGTTCTGTGAACAAATGTTTTTATCATCATCCCCAAATGTCCTTGCGGGCCGCCAAAAGCAGTAATACTATGAAAAAAAACTGCCCTTAAAAAAGGAATATGGCGAAACAACACCATCAAACAGATAATTAATGTAGCTAAAAAAATACAATATATCAATTGTTGAAAACATTATCAAAATCAATCGGAGAACAAAAAATTATTATGGTTATTTAGTACATTTAATTTTTACAAATCAATAAGATTATGAGAAAAATTTTCTTTTTTATTATTTCATCTGCCTGTTTTTCTTCTTTCGCCCAGATAAAAAATCTGCATTCAAAAATTGATGCCGCTGCGGACAAAATCGAGCAACAAACGATTGCCTGGAGAAGAGACATTCATGAGCACCCGGAGTTAAGCAATAATGAATTTCGCACAGCGAAACTGGTTGCAGATTTTCTTCGTTCGCTCGGCCTTGAAGTAAAAGAAGGGGTGGCAAAAACAGGAGTTGTGGGATTGTTGACGGGAGGGAAACCTGGTCCTGTGGTTGCACTTCGTGCAGACATGGATGCGCTTCCTGTTGTAGAGCGGGTTAATTTACCCTTTGCATCAAAAGTTACCTCAACGTATAATGGGCAGCAAGTTGGTGTAATGCACGCTTGTGGTCATGATAGTCATGTGGCAATATTAATGAGCGTAGCTAAAATATTATCTGGAATAAAAGATGATTTGAAAGGAACTGTGAAATTCATTTTTCAACCTGCAGAAGAAGGTGCTCCTGCCGGAGAAGAAGGTGGCGCTGAATTAATGATAAAAGAAGGAGTTCTAGAAAACCCAAAAGTTGATGTTATTTTTGGATTACATATCAATTCACAAACAGAAATCGGTAAAATTACTTATCGGTCGGGTGGAATAATGGCTGGCGTAAATGATTTTCAGATTGTGGTAAAAGGTAAATCTGCGCATGGAGCAGCACCATGGTCATCTGTTGATCCTGTTGTTGCCTCGGCTGAGATTATTAACAATCTGCAAACCATTGTAAGCAGAAACATAAATCTTACTCAAAACCCTGCAGTGGTCACTATCGGTGCTATTAATGGTGGTAATCGTTCAAATATTATCCCGGAAAAAGTAGAAATGCTGGGTACCATTCGAACACTAAGCAGTAGTGATGAGAAATTGGTTGTCGACAGGGTAATTGCAATTGCGACTAAAACAGCGGAAAGCGCAGGTGCTACGGCAGAAGTGAAAGCACCATATAGCTCTCATTTTCCTGTAACATATAACGACCCCTCGCTTACTGAAAAAATGTTGCCCTCCTTACAAAACTCGGCAGGGATAGCAAATGTGATGGAAAAACCACCTGTAACCGGCGCAGAAGATTTTTCTTTTTTTGAACAAAAAGTTCCTGGCTTGTTTTTTTTTCTCGGGGGGATGCCAAAAGGTGCAGATCCATTAAAGGCGCCATCTCATCATACTCCTGACTTTTATATTGATGAAAGCGGTTTCAAATTAGGGGTTCGGTCTTTGTGTAATCTCGTTGTTGATTATATGTACAATACAAAATAAAATTACAGGTGAATATAGAAGAGCTTCGTGAATATTGCTTATCAAAAAAAGGAACATCTGAAGGATTTCCCTTTGGTGAAAATACTTTAGTATTTAAAGTAAAAGAAAAAATTTATTTGATTGCCTCTTTAAATCGTCTGTTTTTACAATTCAATGTAAAATGTAATCCGGAGAAAGCTGTTGAACTGCGCGAGCAATATCTTGCAATTCAGCCGGGATATCATATGAACAAAAAACATTGGAATACTATCATTGTTGATGGAACCTTGTCGAAAAAACTGATCAAAGAAATGATAGACATATCTTATTTACTAATTGTTCAAGCTATTCCAAATAAGGAAAAAAGAGGATTGATATAAAACAGCCTGTTATTTATAATAGCCATTTCTTTCTATTTCTTCACGAACTTTTTCCGGAACAAGATAACGGATAGATTTTCCTGTTTTGATATTTTCACGGATATATGTAGCCGAAATTTGAAGTAGCGGCGCATTCAGAAAAACCGCATGAACATTGCCATTATTAACAGCCTGTTCTTCATCTCCTGATCTTTTATAGACATAAATTTTATAATTCTTCAGAATAAACTCAGCGTTTTTCCATTTACCAATATTTAAATAACTGTCACTGCCCATAATAATCGAAAACTCAAATCCGGGATGTTTTTCTTGCAGATATGCCAGCGTATTGACAGTATAAGAGGGTTTGGGAAGCCTGAATTCAATATCCTTCGCCCTGAGATTGTTCTCCCCCTCAATTGCACATTTAACCAGATATAAACGATGGTATTCATTTAACAGCGAGCCCGATGATTTTAATGGGTTTTGAGGAGAAATAATAAACCAGATTTGGTCTAAATCGGAATTTTGAAGCACATATTTTGCAATAATTAAATGACCATGATGAATGGGGTTGAATGAACCAAAATATAATCCAACTTTCATTTAAGTGTTTGACTATCAATTAAATAATTTCCTCAACAAAAACGGTTTCTGCTTCATCTAGCCTCAGGCTAAGGCTATAGCCTGCAACAGATATGGAAATTGGGTCTCCCAGTGGCGCTATTTGTTCAATTCTGATTGTTTCTCCGGGAACACATCCCATTTCCATTAATTTTAGAAATAGTTCGTTATTTTCAAAAGAATGAATTTTTGCTTTTGATCCTGCTGACAATTGTGATAATCTTTTCATTTTATTGGATTGACAAAATTACTTTCGAAATTTGTTACATCCTTACGATTTTCGGAAATGAAAAAAACAAACAGTAAAGTACAGTTTCATTTTATAGGGCAAAAGCATTTTTTTTTTCCTAACCGAAGAAAACTTAAATCTTTTATTGAGCTCTTGTTTAAAAAGGAAAGGAAGAAACTTTTGCATGTTTCGTATGTATTTTGTTCTGATGAATTTTTACTAAAAATAAACCAGGAATATCTTAACCATGATTATTACACAGATATTGTAACCTTTGATCTTTCAGAAACATACCAAATAGTAGGCGAAATTTATATAAGTATTGATCGTGTTAAAGACAATGCTAAAACATTCAACTCTTCCTTTTTTGAGGAACTTCATAGGGTAATTTTTCATGGTGCTTTGCATTTATCTGGTTATGCAGATAAGACAATTAATGAAAAAGCGAGGATGACAAAAAAGGAAAATTTCTACTTACAGAAGTTTTTTGCTTAATGTTCCACATGGAACATTTTTACCTTCTGCCCTTTTATTGTTTCACGTGAAACAAAAACCCATTAATTATCCTCGTATTTTTGTTAATTATGTTTCCCGAATACGATGTTATTGTTGTTGGGGCTGGTCATGCTGGCTGTGAAGCTGCTGCTGCTGCTGCTAATTTGGGCTCAAAAACGCTGCTTATAACCATGAATTTGCAAACCATTGCTCAAATGAGCTGCAATCCTGCAATGGGTGGTATTGCAAAGGGACAGATGATCAGAGAAATAGATGCTTTGGGTGGTTACTCAGGTATAGTATCTGATGAGAGTATGATCCAATTTAGAATGTTAAACAGGTCGAAAGGGCCCGCTATGTGGAGTCCAAGAACTCAAAATGACCGAATGTTATTTGCGGCAAAATGGCGGGAGTTATTAGAAAAAACTAATAACGTAGATTTTTACCAGGATTCAGTAAATTCTTTAATAATAAAGGATAACCGGGTTTTTGGTGTTATTACAAATTTGGGTCATTATATACGGTCCAAAGCGGTTATTATTACAAGCGGAACATTTCTAAACGGAATAATACATATAGGAGAAAAACAGTTTGGTGGTGGCAGGGTAGCAGAAAGGGCCTCTACCGGAATTACAGAACAGTTAATTACCTATGGTTTTGAATCAGCCCGCCTTAAAACAGGAACACCACCCCGTGTTGATGGTCGATCTTTAGATTACTCAAAAATGGCTGAACAAAAAGGAGATGAAGAAATTGTCGGCTTTTCTTTTCTTGATACAAAAAAACCAAACCACCAGCAAAGTTGCTGGATAACCTATACTAATCAGCTGGTGCACGATATTCTTAAAACCGGTTTTGACAGAAGCCCTATGTTTACAGGAAGGATTGATGGTGTTGGGCCAAGGTATTGTCCAAGTATTGAAGACAAAATCAATCGCTTTGCTGATAGAGACCGTCATCAGATTTTTGTTGAACCTGAAGGATGGAATACTGTAGAGATATACGTTAATGGGTTTTCAACATCATTACCAGAAGACGTACAATACGAAGCTATTCGTAATATACCTGGTTTTGAATCTGTTAGATTTTTTCGCCCTGGTTATGCCATTGAATATGATTATTTTCCACCAACACAACTCACCAACTCCCTGGAAACAAAACTTATTGCTAATCTTTTTTTTGCAGGACAAATAAATGGAACAACCGGATATGAAGAAGCTGCCAGCCAGGGCTTAATTGCCGGAATTAATGCTCATCAAAAAATTAATAATTCAGAACCTTTTATTCTTAAAAGAAGCGAAGCATATATAGCTGTTTTAATTGATGACTTAATTAATAAAGGCACAGATGAACCATATCGAATGTTTACTTCCCGCGCAGAATTCAGAACGCTTCTGCGGCAGGATAATGCTGATTTGCGGCTAACCGAATTTAGCTATCGCCTTGGCTTGGCATCCCAGCAAAGAATGGATAGTGTTTCTTCAAAACAAAAGGAAATAAAAGAAATTCAGTCAATTTTGAGCTCTTTATCTGTCGATGTCTTAGAAACAGAAAAATTTCTCGCCTCTATCAATTCCGCCCCTTTATTTCAAAAGCAAAAAGCAATGCAATTATTATTACGTCCTGATGTAACAATAAAATCTTTAGCCAACGGTATCTCTAAAATTGGTGAATCATTAAAGAACTTTTCTTCTGCATCCCTTGAACAAGCCGAAATACAAATTAAATATGAAGTCTATATTAAAAAAGAAGCTGAACTGGCAGAACGTATGAAGGAACTCGAAACTCTTTCAATTCCAAAAAACTTTGATTATAGTAAAATTTCTTCTCTTTCAAATGAAGCTTTACAAAAGTTTAGAAAAATTCAACCCAGTACTTTAGGGCAGGCGAGTAGAATAAGTGGCGTTAATCCTACAGATGTTCAAATCCTAATGGTTTATATGGGAAGATGATCATAATCCATACTTTTTACTTATTTCAAGCATCTTTACGATTGGTTTCTTAGCTGCGGAAATTATCTCTTCACTCATTTTTATTTCCGGAAGTTCATATTTCATGCACAGATAGAGTTTTTCAAGAGTATTTAATTTCATATGCGGACAGTCGTTACATGCACAATTATTATTAGGAGGTGCAGGAATAAATGTCTTCTCCGGAGAAGATTGTTGCATTTGATGTAATATTCCGGTTTCTGTTGCAACAATAAATTCATTTGAACTATCAGATTGAGTATATTTCAACAAGCTGGTTGTGGATCCTATATAATCAGCAATACTCAAAATCATCTCTTCACACTCAGGGTGTGCGATAATTTTAGCATTTGGGTGCCTTATTTTCAGTTTTGTAATTTTTTCCAAGCTGAAAATTTCATGAACCATACATGATCCATTCCATAAAACCATATCACGACCTGTCTTTTTTATAAGATAAGCTCCCAAATTCTTATCAGGAGCAAAAATTATTTTTTGCTCCATAGGCACACTTTCAATTATCTTTTGCGCATTACTTGATGTACAAATAATATCGCTCAACATTTTAATCCCCGCAGAGCAATTAATATACGAAATAACAATATGCTCAGGATATTTGTCCTTAAATTTTTTAAATTCATCAACAGGGGCACTATCAGCCAAAGAACAGCCTGCTTTCAAATCCGGCAACAGAATTTTCTTCTCCGGATTCAAAATCTTAGCTGTTTCAGCCATAAAATGAACCCCAGCAAAAACAATAATTTCCGCATTTGTTTTTTCTGCCTCTTGTGCTAACCCTAAGCTGTCACCGATATAATCTGCGACATCCTGTATGTCAGGTTCTTGATAATAGTGCGCCAAGACAATTGCTTTCTTTTCTTCTTTAAGCTTTTTAATTTCTGCAAACAGATCGAGAGATGCATCCACTTCAATATTTAAAAACCCCAATTCTTCTAACTTCGAAACAGCGGAACCAATGTGAATATCTTTCATAATATTAAAAACATATTTATTTTATAAAATTAATTATTGTTATTATAACAGTGAATAGGTGACAACATAAATAATAAATACTTGTTTTATAAATAAATATTGCTTTTTAAACAGTAATCCTCATTTAATTAACACTTAACTTTTCTCAAAGGATAAGGATTCGACCAACTTATCAACCTCTGTGGATTTTAAAATATCTGAAAAAAATTTTTTTTCTATAGATGTTAATACTTACATATTAATCTTAGTATTATAAAAAAGAAAAAGAAAAAAGGGCTAACGGAAAAAAGTTCTTTATTGTTTATCCACAAAAAAGCGAACTAAAACCGGGGATATAAACAAAATTATTATGATCCGCATATTTGCTGTTAATAACAGAGGGGGTTAAAAAAAATTTTTGAAATAATTGTACTCTTGATTTTGGTTATATTTAACCCATGAAGTTTTCTTTGTCTTTTTCTTTTCTGATCGCTTTTTTTTCGCTTGTTTTTTTATGTCAGGAACTGCATGACTGGTCGCATGTTTTTGTTGGAACTTGGCTTTGCGGGTGTTTTGGATCAAAGGGGTTTGATAGTTGGACTTTATGTGATCATTGTGAGGTTTCCGGGAATATTTTGGCATTAGTTTGGTTTGCTGGACCGGCAGTTACTGTTTTATTGGCGTGGATTGCGAGGGCGATGATGAATAAAAGAAATTCTGGGGCTATTCGATCAGCTGGTTTTTCTTTGCTTTTTGCTGCTAATCCTTTTGTAAATATTATTAAGGTAGTTTCCGGAGATGGTGATATTCCCTATGGTATGAAGCTGATATTTCAACCACAAAAAGGGAGCAACGGAGATGTTATTTCTATTATTGCATTATTGATCGTTTTTATATTTACCATTCCCCCTTTATTCCGGGCTATTAAAATGGTTAAAACAAAAATAGAAAAATGGATTATTATCCCGGCATTTTTGATATTACCAAACCTAATTAAGACTTTAGTTGTAACAATCGGATTAAATTTTTTATTAAAGAGGGATGTTTTTCAAGAAGATATTTTTTCCGGAACGCCATTATTGGTCCTGATCTGGTTGTTTATTATTATTGTCTTGTTAATGATAAATTATAAAAGTCTCTTGAATTTTATCAGGAAGAAAGAAAACAAAGCATTTTTAAGGATTTAATTCAAAACAGCTACCCTGAAATTTTTTGTTCTGGCTACCAACAACCGAAAAGCTTTCAAAAGAATGGAATTTGCAATTCCAGGAAGGCTTTTTAGAAATCTGGATTTCTGAGATAATATTTTTAAATGAGTAATCAGGACCTTCACAAAAAACAATTGCATTTGATTCCGATTGGTTTCTTCTAACCGGGATGTTTTGTGATGACAGTTTTTTTTCAAGACAGGAAACGGATAGACCATCACCAGATAGGAAAAATGAATCATTGTTATTTTTTTTGCGCCCGATTATTTCCGCGAAACTCATTATAAACGCGAAAACACTACGAATACCGATACCCGCACTGATAAAAAAATAGAAAAGCAAAAACGAACTGCTGCGAAAATGTTTTTTTACAAAAAGCCGCATAGCACCGTAAAACGATTTTATATACCCGAAATCACGTTTTGTACTTTCACCTTTAAAATGAATTATGGTGGTTGTAGCCAAAAAGTAATTACAATATCCAGCATGCTGAATCCGAAGACTTAAATCTATATCTTCGGCATACATAAAAAATATTTCATCGAAGCCACCGACTTTTTCCAAAATGTGTTTTTTTGTAAAAAAAAATGCTCCTGAAACCGCTCCGGTGACCTGAGTTTCATTATCACTTAAATTACCAAGATAGTATTGAGCAAATAATTTCGAATGAGGAAAAATTGACGTTAACCCGAATAGCTTGCAAAAAGCAACCCAAGGAGAAGGAAATCCGCGTTTTGACTCCTTTAAAAAATAACCACAACCATCAACCATTTTTACCCCGACAGCTCCCGCATCGGGGTGAGCGAGGAAGAAAGAAAAACAAGTTGATAAACTATCCTCTGCAACAATGGTGTCAGGATTTAAAAACAAAACATATTCTCCTGAAGCATAACGCAACGCTTTGTTATTGGCTTTTGAAAACCCTTCATTCTTTTCATTGATAATAAATTTTACCCATGGGAATTTAGCTTTCAGATAATCAATACTTCCGTCAGAAGAATTATTATCAACGACAAAAACTTCGGCATCTATTTCTATAATTGCTTTTTTTACAGAACACAAGCATTGTTCAAGAAAGTATTTTACGTTGTAGTTAACAATAATAATTGACAGTTGCACTTGCTATATTATTCACACGAAGTAAAAGTTTTTTAGACAAAAAATCAAAGCTGTAAAATCATTTTCAAATACAGACATGATAATCTGCATGGTTATAAATATGCGAAGTAACTTTGTCCCGCCAAGTTTCAAAACAATAAATTATGAAAATAAAATTATTAGGTTCTCGGGGCCTGTCGGCCTCTGAAATAGGGTTAGGCTGCATGGGCATGAGTGAATTTTACGCAGGAAGAAATGATAACGAATCTATCAGGACTATTCATCGTGCAATTGATTTAGGGGTTACTTTTTTTGATACTGCAGATATGTATGGACCGTATATCAACGAAGAATTAGTTGGCAAAGCGATAAAGGGAAAAAGAAACAAACTTACAATAGCTACAAAATTCGGCATAGTACGTGATATGAACGACCCGCTTAAACGAGGCGTAAACGGAAAACCAGACTACATAAAATCTTCAGTTGAAGGAAGCCTCAAAAGATTAGGAGTTGATGTAATCGATTTATACTATTTACATCGCGTAGATCCGGATACGCCGATTGAGGAAACGGTAACTGCAATGGCCGATCTTGTCAGGCAAGGTAAAATAAAAGCAATAGGATTGTCAGAAGCATCTTCAGCAACATTAAGAAGAGGACACGCCGTTTATCCGATTACCGCACTTCAGACTGAATATTCTTTATGGACAAGAGACCCGGAAGATGGAATTTTACAGACATGCAAAGAATTGGAAATAGCCTTTGTCGCCTACAGCCCCCTTGGCCGAGGGTTTTTAACCGGGCAGATAAAAAAAGTTGAAGATCTTGACATAACGGATTACCGCAGGCATTCGCCGCGTTTCCAGGGAGAAAATATTAATAAGAACCTGGAACTGGTTATAAAATTAGAAGAGTTAGCTATAAACAAAAATTGTTCAACATCACAACTTGCCTTAGCTTGGGTTTTAGCCCAGGGGGAAAATATTTTCCCAATCCCCGGCACCAAAAGGGTAAAATATCTTGAAGAAAATGTTGGCGCAACTAATATAAAGTTTACTTATAAAGAGCTTAAAGAAATTGAAAACATTGCACCCAAAAATATAGCGGCAGGATTGAGATACCCTGCTAATTTTATGGATAGCGTAAACCGGTAGCACAAAACCCCAAGGCATCATAATAACTTTCAGGTTCTCCAAATCAGAACACAGACAGTTATCTTTGCACTATGCTTAAATCTACATTAATCAAGGCAACGGAAGCAGGAGCAAAAGTGATGCAGGAATTTTTTCAGGGAAAGTTTAAAATATCAAACAAAGAAGGGGTAAACAACCTGGTTACGGAGGCCGATCATGCTTCGGAAAAAGCAATTTTTGAAGTTATAAAAAAAAATTACCCCGATCATTTTATTTTAAGTGAAGAAGCCGGAGCAATAGTTACCAATTCCAGTTTCAAGTGGATTGTCGATCCAATTGATGGGACTGTGAATTTTGCTCACGGAATTCCGATTTGCTGTGTATCAATTGGTCTCGAACGCGATGGAGAAATGATATTGGGCGCCGTATTTAATCCTTTTATTAATGAATTTTATTTCGCTGAAAAAGGGTTTGGGGCAACACTTAATGAGAATTTAATAAGGGTTAGTGAAGAACCACAGGTTTTAAAAGCCTGCCTGGTAACAGGGTTTCCATACACGTATATCAACGAACCAAACGGCCCGCTTGAAGTTTTTTCGAGATTGATAAGAAAAGGCGTTCCTGTGCGTAGGCTTGGTTCTGCCGCAATGGATTTGTGCTGGGTTGCCTCCGGGCGATTTGATGGATTTTATGAACATAAATTAAATGCATGGGATAGTGCTGCTGGGTTTTTGATTGTTGAAGAAGCCGGGGGTCGGGTTTCTGATTTTTCGGGGAAAAAATATTCACCATATCAACCGCATATTATTGCCAGTAACGGAAAAATTCATGATGAACTGATTAAGTGGGTTAACAATAAGATTTCCTGAGCAAGGTCTCGTTGTCGCAAATAAAATCGCTTTAAAACAATTGTTCTTAATAGTACATGGAAAATCGCACAGAAATATCATCTCTCGGAGAATTTGGTTTAATTGATCACCTTACCAGGAATATAGAGATTCAAAACGCATCCACAATTATTGGTGTTGGTGATGATGCAGCTATAATTGATCATTTCGGAAAGCAAACAGTAATAACCACAGATTTACTGATTGAAGGAGTTCATTTTGACTTGGCATATACGCCTCTGAAACATCTGGGATATAAATCTGTTATTGTGAATCTGAGCGATGTATATGCTATGAATGCCACGCCCACTCATATAACAATTAGTATAGGAATAAGTAACAGGTTTAGTGTCGAGGCCCTGGATGAATTTTATGAAGGGGTTTTTGCAGCCTGTGAGAAATATGAAGTTGATTTAATTGGAGGGGATACCTCTTCTTCACAAAAAGGGTTTGTAATTTCTATTACTGCAATCGGAGAAGTTGCTCCAGACAAATTTGTAAAAAGAAGCGGAGCAAAAAAAGGAGACCTGGTTTGCTGCAGCGGGGATTTGGGAGCAGCTTACCTTGGCTTGGTTTTTTTAGAAAGAGAAAAAAAGATATTTCTGGAAAATCCAAAAATTAAACCAGACCTGGAAGGAGAAAAATACGTAATCGGGAGACTGCTGAAACCGGAAGCCAGGAAAGATATTATCGATTTCTTCAGTGACGCAGAAATGATTCCTACATCGATGATGGATATAAGCGACGGATTAAGCTCTGAAATATTACATATCTGCAAGCAAAACCAACTTGGATGTGTGTTGTATGAGGAAAAAATTCCTGTTGCCGAAGAAACCAGGCTGGCAGCATTTAAATTTGAACTCGATCCTACCGCATGTGCATTAAGCGGTGGAGAAGATTATGAACTGTTATTCACGATATCGCAAAGCGATTACGATAAAATTATTCTTAATGAACAGATTAGTGTAATTGGTTATATGGAAGACCCTGAAAATGGAAAAAAGATAATAACCAAAGCCGGCAATACGTTTGATATTACTGCGCAGGGCTGGAATGCTTTTCGCTAAAAGAGAGCGACTGATGAAAACAATTATTTACTTCTTTTTCGTATATGTAAATATTCTTTTTTTGTCCTGTACAGTAAGCAAAGAGGCATTTAGTCCTGAAAAAAAGATTGCGCCAGAAAAACTTAAAGAAGACTATTCCTTATTCAGGCAAATATTAGAAGAATCACATCCGGGGCTTTATTGGTATACACCCAAAGACAGTATGAATTATTTTTTTGACTATGGGTATTCGCAGATTAAAGATTCGATGACCGAACCTCAGTTTAGGGCACTATTAAGCTATGTAGTAACCAATATCGATTGTGGCCACACCTCTATCAAATATTCAAAAAGGTATTCTGCATACCTGGATACGGCCAAACGAAAATTGTTTCCTTTTGCAATGAAATTCTGGGGCGATACGATGATTGTAACGGCAAATATCAGCCGAAAAGATTCATTCATTAAACGGGGAACAGTGATTAAAAGCATCAATGGTTTAACGGCGCCCCAGCTAAGGGATAGAGTATTCCAATACACGGTTACTGATGGATATAGCCTGTCGGGCAAATACCAGTCAATCAGTAACGGATTTAATTTTGGAAGCTGGTATTCAACAATTTTTGGACTCAAAAGCAACCTGAATGTTGATTACTATGACAATGATGGCAATATCATGCACGGAATTGCATATGTATACAATCCTGCTGAAGATACTTTAAGAAGGGATTCTTCTTCATCAAGAAGATCTTTTACCATGCATGCGATAAAACATGGGAAAAAATATCGACTATATAATGCAAGGAATTTGCAGATAGATACAAGCGGCAGTACTGCTTTTATGGTACTGAATACTTTCAGCCATGGCAATCAATTGAAAATTTTTTTTAGAAGGACATTTAAAACACTCGATAAAAAGCGAATTCAGAACCTGATCATTGACCTTCGGTCCAATGGGGGTGGGGAAGCCAGCAACTCTACCCTCCTTACAAGATTTATTATTGATAAAAAATTCAAGATTGCAGATTCATTGTATGCTGTAACCAGACATAGCAGGTATGATAAATATATCGACAAAAGCTTTTTTTACAGGATGCTAATGGTCTTTCTGACCGGTAAAAGGAATGATGGTAAATATCACTTTGGGTATTTTGAACGCCATTATTTTCAACCCAAATCCCATCATCATTTTAACGGTAATGTATATCTGTTAATTGGCGGAAACTCGTTTTCAGCAACAACTTTGTTTGCTGGGGCCGTAAAAGGTCAAAAAAACGTAACACTTGTCGGCGAAGAAACCGGTGGCGGATACTATGGTAATAATGCATGGATGATACCGGATGTTACACTCCCTAATACAGGGTTACGTTTCAGACTGCCAAAATTCAGACTGGTAATAGATAAAAACAGAATAAAAAACGGCCGTGGGGTTATGCCCGATGTACTTGCATTACCTACTGTTGAGGCGATCAGGAAAGGCGTAGATTTTAAAGCAGAAAAAGCGCTTGAATTAATACGGAATAGAGAACAGCTAAACAGTGCATCTGTCAGGTAAAAATTTATTCTCCATCTACAATTATCATGTCGAGATTTAAATTTTCATCAAGCACAGCAAAATCGGCTTTTGAACCCACGGCAATGACGCCGTATTTTTTTTCAAGATGCAGCAGTTTTGCCGGGTATAGCGAAGCCATTCTCAAAACTTCAGCTAATTCAATCCCAACATTATTGATCCCATTTTTTACTGCCTGCAGCATTGTTAAAGAGGAACCGGATAGTGTCCCGTCTGGTAGGGTATACCGGTCTTTATTAAATAGGTGCTGGTATTCACCATGCCGGACTTCAGCTACAGCATCGGTTATGAAAAACAATTTTTCCTTCATCATTTTTTTGCTGATGCGGATCGAGGCAAAATCAACATGAATACCATCGCACACCACCGAGCTCATAACCCCTGAATCATAAATTGCTCCAACCATCCCAGGCTCGCGACCCAGCAAAGGAGACATGGCATTGAACAAATGAGTAGCCACGGGGATACCTAGCCGAAAACCTGT
Organism: Puia sp.; assembly: GCA_035541355.1. Taxonomy (GTDB): domain Bacteria; phylum Bacteroidota; class Bacteroidia; order Chitinophagales; family Chitinophagaceae; genus Puia. The sequence goes on from DATKNN010000014.1 coordinate 270,216, forward strand.
TATAGCCTCCGCATAAGTTGCGTTGCTGTGACCTGCCGACACAAGAATATTGTTTTTTATCAGCATTTCGATAATTTGCCCATCACATTGTTCGGGAGCAAGAGTCATTATTTTTATTACATTTTTGCCTTTTTGCAACAACATACTAACTTCATCAACAGTTGGTTTCTTGATATACTTTGCTATGTGCGCCCCTTTTTTAGCAGGATTTAAATAAGGGCCCTCAAGATGCAAACCAAGCAAACCTTTGCCGCCTTTTGACCAATATTCCCTGACTTTTTCAATACCGACCAAAAATTTTTCAATGGAATTGGTGGCCATGGTTATCATAAACCGGGAACAGCCACCGCCTATGCAATATTCGTAAGTTGCTTCCAGGGCATCTGTTGTCAAATCTGATGAAAATAATTTTCCATTTCCCCCATAAATCTGCAAATCAATAAAAGCGGGAGCTAATAAACGATTGCCTAAATTTTTTATGTTATATCGTTGTGGTATGGCCGAAGAAGACACAATACCTGTAACCTCATCATCTTTTACCAATACAGCAGAACCTGTTAGTATTTCAGCTCCGGTGAAAATTTTATCGGCAACAAATGCTATTTGCATAATTTGATCAAGGTTGAATTAAAAAATTGTCTGCATCTCTCCAAAACGGAAACTTGTCACGAACCTCAGATAATTTTTCTTTTGAGAAAGAAAAGGTAAAAACATCTTCATTATGAGCCTGATGATATAAAACTTCGCCAAGCGGATCAATAATCATGGAATCACCACTATGATATAATCCTGTTCCATCTTCTCCGATTCTGTTCAGACCAACCACAAAACTTTGGTTTTCTATAGCCCTAGCGGTTAATAGGCTCTTCCATGCATGGTTACGTCGCTCGGGCCAGTTAGCCACAACCATCATTATATCAAATTCAAGCTCCGGGTCATTATTAACCGACTGCCTGCACCAAACGGGGAAACGCAGGTCATAGCAAACCAATAAATTTATTTTCCAGCCTTTTACTGATGCGATCAAACGTTTATTACCAGGGGAATATTTTTGATCTTCCCCAGCAAAGGCAAAACGATGCCGTTTATCATAATAACCCAATTGCCCCGTTGGCAACATCCATATCAACCTGTTAAAGAATTTTCCATTTTCCTCAATTATAATGCTGCCAGTCAGGATAATTTTTTTTGATGAGGCGATTTGTTTCATCCAGTTAATAGTTGTTCCATCCATTTTCTCAGCAAAATTTTCGGGGTTCATCTGAAAACCAGTGCTAAACATTTCCGGGAGGACAACAAGTTCTGTTTTTTCATTAATGTTGTTGATCTTTTCTTCAAACATGCTGATGTTAGAAGATTTATCGCCCCAATGCAGATGTGATTGAATAATGGTTATCGTAAGTGTGGACATCATACCTGTAAAATTAACAGAATACTTTAAGAATTATAATTGCTTCTGATCAGGCATTATTTTGTACAGGATTCGCTAAAAATTTGCTTACCAATTCTTGCTCAAAACCCTTCTGTAACAGATAATCCTGAGTTTTTCTTTTTTTGACGAAAACATTTTTTTCGGTTTTTAAAGAACCCCATTTCTTGCCGGCAAGCTTTAAGAAAGTCTGCTGATATTCTTCTTCATTAATTCCTTTCATTGCTTTTTTCATGCAATAAGGGCTGATTTTTTTCTTATTTAGCTCATACTTGATTTTTGTTTTACCCCATTGCTTCATCCTGAATTTTCCGCCTGCGAAAGCAATGGCATACCGCTCCTCATTCAAATAATTTTCTTCTATTAATGTGGAAACAATCTCTTCTACATCTTTTTTCCATAGGCCAAACGAATACAATTTCTGTTTTACTTCCATGTGATTGCGTTCTTGGTAAGCACAAAAATGCTTTGCTTTTTGCAAAGCCTGTTCCTTGCTGAGCTTTTTTTGCGGGATCATTTGTCAAATATCTGTCAAATGAGATAATGATATGTTTCTAAATTAAAGCAAAACCTTTCTATAACAGCAACAAGAAGGGCTTATGTCGCTTATTCGTAAGGCATCAGAATATTTTCCTTTGTGTGGTTTTATTCGAAATCCACGCATTAATCACAAAGAAATGCACATTCTCTTTAATCGGAACATAACTGTTTGGTTTTTCCCAAAAATCAGTAGTTTCGCCTGAAACAGATAAGTACATGAAGTTCATTGTTTCCTCATCAGCTTTATTAAAACAGCTGCAACAAATCAGCGGGGTAATTAATGCAAATACAGTATTGCCGATTTTAGAAGATTTTTTGTTTGAAGTAGAGAAAAACAGATTAACCGTTGTTGCCACGGATTTGGAAACAGTGATGAAAGTTCATCTTGATATTGAAGCAAAAGACAGCGGTAAAGTCTGCATTCCGGCAAAAATCTTAATAGACTCTCTCAAAAACATTCCCGATCAACCACTAACTTTTAATATTGACAAAAATTTTTCAGTTGAAATTACCAGTGATAATGGCAAATACAAGGTTATGGGCGAAAACCCGGATAATTTCCCTAAAGAACCTGCTGCGGATGATACCACATCTTTCACTACCACATCCTCCGCATTATTGACTGCAATCAATAAAACACTGTTTGCGGTAAGCAATGACGATCTCCGCCCAGCTATGACAGGGGTGTATTTTGAAATGGATAAAAAAGGATTGCAGTTTGTAGCCACAGATGCGCATAGGTTAGTTAAATATAAACGCAAAGATGTCAGTTGCCCGAAAACAGATGCGCTTATTGTTCCAAAAAAGCCACTGAACCTGCTAAAATCAGCTTTGCCACTCAATGAAGATGAAATTACAATTAATTATAACAACAATCATTTATTCGTGACACATGGAACAACATCCATGAGCTGCCGTTTGATTGATGCGCGGTTTCCTGATTACAAAGTCGTGATCCCCTCAGATAACCCCTATAAACTAATTATTGGCAGAACAGATTTTCAGGGGGCTTTAAGGCGCGTAAGTATATTTAGTAATAAAAGCACCAACCAGGTGGTCCTGAACATTCAAGGTAGTGAATTACAACTCGCAGCACAGGATGTCGATTTCTCATTTGAAGGCAACGAGCGGATGAAATGTCAATATGACGGGGAAGACCTGGCCATAGCTTTCAATGCAAAATTTTTGATTGAAATGTTGAGCGCAACAGACAGTGATGAAATACGCATTGAACTTTCCACGCCTACAAAAGCAGGAATTATCAGGCCTGTTGAACAGGATGAAAATGAAGAATTGCTGATGCTTGTGATGCCGTTAATGCTGAACGCGTAATTTTACCCCTGTCTGAAATTTTTTTTGAAAAAAAAAATTTGATATTTAATTTTGTTGTAACATTGTAATCCTCAAAACAGAAGACAAATTTTTTTTCATAGATAAGGTTTAATGGTTAAGCCCTTGTGTTTCTACACGAGGGCATTTTTTTAAATTCACACATGAAATTTATTGAGCTTTGTTCCTTTGATAATTACGTTACTGCAAATATTATTTTGGGTATGTTACAGGAAGCAGGAGTTAATTGTCATTTAAAAGATGAATATACAGTAACTATTGACCCACTATTGAGCCCGGCTTTGGGTGGAATAAAGATAATGGTATACGAAGCTCAATATAATAGGGCGTTGGAATTATTAAAGCAAACAGATATCAAACAATAACTCTTTACAAAACTAAAAAGCTTGTTTTTCTTATTCCAGCCCCATGAAGTAAATTACCGAGTAAAGCGCTAACAATTCCTCATGGAAAGGCTTGTTTATTTTTTTGAGCATATCCAATCATGGCAAAGAGCGTTAATATTAGCCGGGGGGCTTATTTTTTTCTGGGTTATTGAAGGAATAATTCCGCTGTTTCATTTTACGTATAAAAAATACAAACATGCCGGACTGAATTTGTTTTTTACATTGACGACGGTTATTATCAATTTCATATTTGCTTTTATAATTGTGCAGGCGAGCAATTTTGTTGTTGCTTACAAATTTGGTCTCTTGTATTTTTTTCCTCCTTGCTCGTGGATGTTTTTAATATCCGGCCTGATGTTATTAGATCTGATCAGCGCCTGGTTTATTCATTGGCTGCTGCATAAAATAAAATGGATGTGGAAATTCCATATAGTTCATCATGCAGATACTTGGGTAGACACAACAACTGCAAACCGTCATCATCCCGGCGAAAGTGTATTCAGGGCTATCTTTACACTGATTGCTGTGATCATTTCCGGGGCGCCGATGTGGCTTGTTTTATTATATCAAACATTATCTGTATTGTTGTCACAATTCAATCATGCTAATATTGCTTTCCCAAAATGGATGGACAATACGATTGCGTGGATTATTGTTTCACCAGATATGCATAAAGTGCATCACCATTATGTGCAACCCTTAACTGATACGAATTACGGAAATATTTTTTCTTTCTGGGACCGTATCTTTAAGACCTTTGCACAGGTAAAAAATGTAAACGAGTTGAAATACGGCATTGATATTTATCCTGAAGAAAAGGAAAATAATCAACTAAAAAAATTATTGGTGATTCCGTTTGATGAATACCATCCACCAGCAGGAGCAAAATTTAACAAAGAGAACAAGAAAAAGGCGTCGGGTAAAACCAGTTAAAAGCTTACTACTGCTGCTGCTGTATCATTTCTAAATATTTCCGGTAAGAATTTTCCTGCGCACCATTATTTTTTCTGGGCTGAGGCATTAGTATGGCGGGTGCTTCATCAATTGTTTCACCGTCTTCATATGCAACAGATACGCCTACTTCGAGTGCATGACTTGATGTTCCCTTATACGTGCCCTTTACGGGAGAACAATCATTGAAGCTTCTGCCAACTGCAAGGCGTACATGAACTCCGTCAACTACACAGTTATTTGTGGGGTCAAAACCAAGCCAGCCATAAAACGGAATGTATCCTTCTACCCATGCATGAGTGGCTCCTTCTCCCCGCATACCGTTTTTATGTGGGCAAATATAACCGCTTACATACCTGGCGGGAATATTAATAATCCTGAGCAAAGCGAGTAAAAGATGAGCAAAATCCTGGCAAACACCGGCTTTTAACTTCCATATTTCATCCAGTGTGGTCTCTACATTTGTTACGCCTTTATTATATTTGAAATTTTTATAAATGAATTCATTTAGCTGCTTTGCTGCATGGAAAGGGGTATGCAACTTCCGTTCTGGCGATTGAACAATTTGTGATACTTCATCAAAGGCGTTAAATTTTTCGTGTTTTAAAAAATCGATATAGGGAAATTGAGTCCGGATTTTTTGAAGTTCGTTCCATTGAGCATCAACAGGCATATCATCTGCCGGCAGTGGCCTTGTTTTGGTTATTACTTCTGTTTTGGTATCTATAACCAGTTCCAGATGCGGTTCTGCATTCATGAATGAGCCCACTTCATTTCCATAATAATCTTTATAAATATCTACACCGGGTTCACCGGTAATGGAAAGTTCTTGTTTTGTTACTTGCTGGTATTCATCTTTAACCGGAAAAAGAAGTATCTGATTAGCGCTGTCTCTTACAGGCAGTTCATAAGTATATTTCGTGATATGGTGTATTTTGAATTTAGGCATCAGGTAAAAAACTTTCTTGGTAATATTTAAGAATAAAACAAAAAACTCCTTAAGAAATAAAGAGTGGTTAACTATATGCAAAATAATTTTTGTTAAGAGCGTTAGCAACATCTGAAAGCTCTTTTTTAACTTTCAACAGAAAATCGTGCAGCCCGCTTTCTTCAATCATATCAACAGTAGTGTAATTGATTTCGCTTTTTAATTTACCTATAAGAAATTCGACAGTGTCATATCCTTGTTTGTTTCCTTGATTCCTTAATCGCTCAAAATAGCGATGCAACCTGTTTACGGAATAGATTATTGACCGGGGAAAGTCTTTATTCAGCACAATCTGGTCAACTACATTTTTCGCGTCAAACCCGCTTCTGTAAGTCTTAAGGTATAATTCATAGCCCGATATAGAAAGTAACAGGTATTTCCAGTAGGTTGTGGGCGTTTTTGAAAAATCAAAATGCACATCACTGAATTTTACATCAAGGATGTCGGCAGATTGAACCCCACGTTCCAGGTATTTTCCTATATTAATAAATGCGTAGCCCTCTCCTCTTGCCATGGTTATATCGGCGGTTCCGTAATAAAGAAGGCCTTGTTTTATAAGTACATCCAATACGGAAACCGGATCTTCTTTATGAAGCCAGAGTATCAATCTTTCATCTCTTACTGCATGATAATAATCATTCAGGCATTGCCACACTTCTTTGGTAATATGATCCTGTACAGATCTGGCATTTTCCCTCGCATGCGTTACAATATTAACAACAGAATTTGGGTTTTCTTTGTCGGTTACCATATGTTCAAGTACTGCCCTTGAATTATGGGCAATTGCGTTTGCCTCATCTTCGTTCATATAAGTAAAAATGCGAAGCACGGGTTTCCACGAAAACTCATGCATATCATCCTGAGATGAAGCATAATTTATTTTTAGCATACGCAAAATGCCATCAGCCCGTTCAAGATAACGGCTCATCCAATATAAACTATCTGCAACTCTGCTTAGCATTGGTTTAAATTTTAGGTAAAGGCTTTCATCAGTCTCTGTTATGATTTATTGTTTCCCGGCATCGTTGATGCGACCGATTGTAAGTAATAATTATTTTTTCAGCTTAAATATCCTCAAATTAAAAATATTTTAACCTGAAATGCCAATACACAACTTACACTGACAGCACCCAGGTATCTTTACTCCCCCCGCCCTGAGAAGAATTAACGACGAGCGACCCTTCTTTTAATGCCACTCTGGTTAATCCTCCGGGAACAATTTCAATGCCATCCGGACCACAAAGTGCATAGGGCCGAAGGTCAACCCTTCTCGGCACTAATTTTCCGTTCATGTAGCATGGTGAGGACGAAAGGCTGATGATTGGCTGGGCAATGAATTGTCTGGGGTTTTTCATTATTTCCTGTTTGTATTTATCAATCTCTTCACCGCTTGCCGCATTTCCCATCAACATACCATAACCACCGCTTTCATTAGTTTTCTTAACTACCATTTTATGCATATCCGCAAAAACAGTTTCCCTCTCATCGGGATTAGCTAATTGGTAAGTGGGAACATTTTTCAGAATAGGCTCTTCATTCAAATAATATTTTATCATGGCCGGAACATATGCATAAATGGCTTTGTCATCGGCAACGCCATTTCCGATTGCATTCACAATGGCAACGTTACCCTTTCTGTAGGCGCTCATAATTCCGGCAACACCGAGCATACTGCCCGAATTAAAAACAAGCGGGTCCAGGAACTCATCATCTACTCTCCGGTAAATAACATCCACTTGTTGCCTGCCCGCAGTAGTTTTCATATATACACGGTGATTGTCTACTACAAGGTCTCTCCCTTCAACTAATTCCACACCCATAAGTCTTGCAAGGGTGGTATGTTCAAAATAAGCGGAATTGTAAATGCCCGGCGTAAGCACCACAATAGTTGGGTTGGATATTTGCCTTGGGGACAGCGATACCAGGTTTTTATGCAATATATTCGGGTATTCGGTTACTGTACGTACATTATTTTTAGGAAGCAGATCGGGGAAGAGCCGCTTTGTTATTTCCCTGTTTTCAAGCATATAACTTACTCCGCTTGGTGTGCGCAGGTTGTCTTCCAGAATATAAAATGAACCATCACTATTCCTGATCAGGTCAATACCTGCAATATGGACATAAATATCATGAGGAACCGGAAATTTATACATCTCACGCAGGTAATGAGGACAGCTATAGACCATTTCAACAGGAACAATTCCATCTTTAATAATAAACTGTTCGTTATAAACATCTTTCAAAAAAAGATTAAGCGCCTTTAATCTTTGCTTTATTCCTTCTTCAATATACTTCCACTCAGTTGCTGTAATAATGCGGGGAATAATGTCAAAAGGAAAAATCTTCTCAATGCCTTCGCCGCTGCTGTATACTGTAAATGTAATTCCCTGGGTCATGAACAGGCCTTTGGCTAATTCTTCTTTTTTATTCAGCTCTTCCAAACTTAACTGCTGCATAAAATCGACCACAGCTTTGTACTGTTCACGGACAGAGGAATGATTATACATTTCGTCCCATGTGTTTGCATCAACATGATAATTGTTCAGCAGTTCGCTGGTTTGCATAGAAAAAAATTTGGAAAATTAGATATTCCGGCAGGCAATCATTCAGATACAAGTAAATATAAAAAATAAATTGGCTTTACCAGCTTTATCGAAAATTTTTTTAAGCAAACGAATGCATTGGCAAGACGGTTAAACAATTAAATTAGCATCCAAATTTGTAATAATGAGCATCATTGCAATGATTCCTGCACGTTATGCAGCCACAAGGTTTCCTGCTAAACTAATGCAGGTGCTTGGGAACAAAACGGTTATCCGCCACACCTATGATAATGCTGTGGCAACAGGACTTTTTGACGAAGTGATGGTAGTTACCGACAGTGAGATTATTTACAAGGAGATTACCACGAACGGGGGTAAAGCAAAAATGAGTATCCGGCAACACGAAAGCGGAAGCGACAGGATTGCAGAAGCAGTAGCAGATATGGATGTTGACATTATCCTCAATATACAGGGAGATGAGCCTTTTGTGCAGAAAGAACCGTTAAGAATATTATTAGATGTATTTAAAGAGGCTGAAGGCAAAAATGTGCAGGTTGCTTCATTGATGCAGGTCTTAAAAGAAAAGAAATTTATTGATGACCCTAATTATGTGAAGGTTGTTGTTGACAAAAATATGAATGCACTTTTTTTCAGCCGAAGTGTTATACCTTATCCCCGAAACAAGGAAATGATAATTACTTATTACGAACATATCGGTGTATATGCTTTTCGCAAAAAAGCCTTGCTTGATTTTACAAACTGGCCAATAACACCACTCGAAGCAGCTGAAAAGGTGGAATGCCTTCGTTATCTCGAAAATGGTGTGGCCATAAAAATGGTGGTAACCGAATATATGGGAGTGGAAATTGACACGCCGGAAGACTTAATGCGGGCAGAGAAATTATTGACAAGATAAAAAACGGATTATAAAAATTGCTGTATGAAATTTTTTTTAACAGTTAGCATAACCATGCTTTTTGCAAATTCATTTGCCCAGGAGAATAATGTATATAAAGAAAAATACAGACCCCAATTTCATTTTTCTCCTGCAAAAAACTGGACAAATGACCCCAATGGTTTGATTTATCATAATGGCCTTTACCATCTTTTTTTTCAGCAAAACCCGTTTGAAAACAAATGGGGACACATGAGCTGGGGACATGCAACCAGTAAAGACCTGTTGCATTGGACTAACCTGCCGACTGCAATTCCGGAAGAAAAGAAATTCATGATTTTTTCAGGTTCAGCAGTGGTTGATTTTAATAATTCATCCGGATTTGGAAATAAAAAACAAACGGCATTAGTTGCCATGTACACTGCGCATACAGAAGAGAACCAATCACAGCAGCTTGCTTATAGTCTGGATAATGGGGAAAACTGGGTTCAATATGCAAACAACCCTGTTATTGATCTGCATAAAAAGGATTTTCGCGATCCTAATGTAACATGGTATGCCAAAGGTAAATACTGGTTGCTGACTGTTTCCCAGCCGGTAGAAAAGATGATTAGCTTTTTTTCTTCAAATGATTTAAAGGAATGGAAGTGGCTTAGCAATTTTGGTCCTCTGGGAGATACTTCCGGTGTTTGGGAGTGCCCCGACCTGATGCAGGTGCCGGTTATCGGCGAGGAAGGCAAAAGCAAATGGGTGCTGATGTTATCACAAAATTCGTCAATGCAATATTTTGTCGGGGATTTTGACGGTAGAAAATTTGTAAATGAAAATCCTGTTAATAAAATTTTCAGGCCTGATTATGGGCCGGACTATTATGCAGCCATTTCTTATCATGAAACAGGGTTGGGTAAAAATCCCGTTTCGATAGCCTGGGTTAATAACTGGAATTATGCTAATGATATTCCGACTGATCCTTGGAAGGGCGCTATGTCGTTGCCAAGAACACTATCGTTGAAAAAAATGGAGAATGAATGGATATTGATGCAGCAACCTGTAGAATACCTGCAGTCTCTTCGTGAAAATTTAATTTATGAGAATAAAAATATTGCAGTTGATAAAGAGAAAACATTGAATGTGCAAAGTGATCAATGTGAAATAGAAATCAACTGGAAGCCTTCCTTAAACAGCACTTCCGGCATTAAACTTGCTGCTGGTGAAGGGAAGCCTGTTATGATTGGATATAATGCAAAAAAAGACAAACTTTTTATTGACCGGACAGAAGCGGGTAATAATTCTTTTAACGGGGCTTATGCGGGACTCTCACGGTACGCAACAAAATTGCATTTAAGAGATGGTTGGTTAAAACTTCATATCTATTTTGATAAAAGCATAATTGAAGTTTTTGCCAATGACGGCGAAGTGGCTATAACAGCTCAGATATTCCCTAACACCGGAAATAACAAAATAGGTTTATTCAGTAATGATGAAAAAAATAATTTTGATGAAGTGAAAATCTGGGAAATGAAAAGTATTTGGTAAAGAAGAATTTTAAATTATCGGGATAGGAATAAAAAAATCTTTTTTAAGACAGGGGATGAATCTAAAATCCGATTATGGCAAATCCTAAACGTTGATTGTTATGATAAGGAACAGCCACTTCATCCCCGCTAATTTGCCTGGCCTGTTGAAAATTGAGCATAACATTAAATTTCCAGAAAATTATCCCGCCATCATTAATAATATTGCCTTGTTTGTCAAGAAAAGTTGAACTTCCATATTGCTCTTCACCATCATTTAAAAAGCTGTTATATAACAAAGCCAGTTTTTCTTTTTCAGGAAAAAGAACATAAGAAAGATTGGGAGAATTCATTTCTGTAATTTGTTGTTTACTGATGAGTGCTCTCCAGCAACTGTCTTTCGATTGGGCAGGGAAATAAAAAAGCGCAAGATCGCCCCTGTGATATTCATTATTTCCTGAAGCAAGTTTATTGAATTTAGTATATACTTCGTTGTTTGAATAAATGGAAACCGTGTTATCGGTCAATACATTTTCAGCAAAGAATAAGGAAGGGTCCCATCCATTGTCTTCGCCGGTACTTTGAAAACTTCTTCCATATTCCTTCAGTAATAAGAAACCGCTACCGGGTATGGCAACAAGCCGCTCCTGCACCAGGTTTTCATTTTTGAAACTGCTTCCCGACAGGGTATTAAAACGATAGGCAGAATCAAAATCGAACCCCTGGGTTACCATGGAATAATGAACTACCTGTATATTCTTCAGCGCACGATAATGAAATTTTGAAAGGAGGCCTGCAGAAGCTTCACCCCGGGCATTATTAATAGTCAGAGAGAGGTCTTCCAGATCTGATGCCGGAGGAAGCATAATTTCTTTATACGAAAAACCGCTGCCATCATCACAAAAATGAAAAAGCAGGAAATTATTACTGGTTCTTGACGGAGCCGCCATCAGCCATTGGCCATTATTGGCCAATTGAATAGCCATACAATCAAAACTTTCTATAGGGTAGCATGTGAAATCGTCCTGTATAACAGGTTGTGTTATGAAGGGATGCTGGTAAGTTTTATAAAGAAGCTGATGCCAGTTTTCATCGAACAAAATCGTATGCAATTTTGGCGGGGAATCCGGAACCGATTCAAAGCATAGCAGCATTATTTTGCTTTTATCTTCCGAACGGAGAAGCAAAAAGCTGTTTCCGGGTTCATTAAAAGGCAAGCTCAGTATTATTTTGTTAGGGCTGAACTGTGAGCCGTCTTCTGAAAACCTTTGCAGGGAAATATCAGTTTTACCAGTATCTCCGATTATCAGCATTTTGTCAAAATGATTCTTACCTGCAATCAGGTATTCTTTTTCTGTATTTCCTGTAAGAATGAAGTCAAGTTGATTATTAACCGGTTTCAACCTGGAGTCAAATATCTCAAAATGCTGACGCGGAAAAGCATAATGTTTCGAACTGGTTTTTTCTTCTTTTAGCACCCAATAAAAAGCAGAAGTTTTTCCGGCAATTTCAAAATGGGAAGTATAACGGTCATCAATAACCGGAGAATAAAGGACTTTTTGGGCGTGAATGAAGCAGCTGTTCAAAAGAACTGACCATAATATCGCAACTCTTCGGTTCATAACTTATGTCTTCTGTAATTTACGGATATTTGAAGATAATATCATCAGCCGGCGATTGAGTTGACCTGTCAATCCCCAAAAATCTCAATGCGGACATTTTTTTGATTAATGTACCTTCGCACACTAAACAGGTAAAAATGAAATTCAGGAACTTTAAGATGGTGGATTATGTGGTGTTTGGCCGCGGAAGTTTTAACCAGCTTGATGAAATTTTAGCGCCCCAAAGAAAAGATAAGGCGCCAATGATTTTTTTATTAGATCATTTTTTTGAAAATAAACCTCTGGCTAATAGAATTCCCTTACGGGGCAATGACAAAATAATCCTGGCCGATGTAACTTATGAGCCCAAAACGATCGGTGTTGATAAAATTGCCCATGGATTAAAAAATGAATTCGGTAAAGTGAGTGGCATTATTGGTATTGGCGGAGGCTCAACAATGGACCTTGCCAAAGCGGTTTCGTTGATGATGACCAACCCGGGCTCTTCTGCTGATTACCAGGGTTGGGACCTTATAAAATATCCTGGTGTTTATAAAGTTGGTATCCCTACACTAAGTGGAACTGGGGCTGAAGTTTCAAGAACAACGGTACTTACCGGGCCGACAAAAAAATTAGGGATGAATTCGGATTTCACACCCTTCAATCAAATCTTGCTGGACCCCGAGCTGACAACCAATGCTCCGGTTAACCAACGTTTTTATACGGGGATGGATTGTTATATCCACTGCATTGAAAGTTTGCAGGGCACCTACTTGAATGAGTTCAGTAAATCTTATGGCGAAAAGGCATTGCAGCTTTGTCAAAAAGTGTTTGTCAAAAAAGAAAACTGGGATGATGAAAGTGACGATGCGTTGATGATGGCATCTTATGCAGGCGGCATGAGCATTGCGTATTCCCAAGTAGGTGTAGCACATGCCGTGAGCTACGGGTTAAGTTATTTACTTGGTACCAAACATGGCATTGGGAATTGTATTGTGTTTGATAAGTTGGAAGAATATTATCCCGATGGTGTGTACGAGTTCAAAAAAATGGCAGAGAAGAATAAAATTGATATTCCGCAGCATATTACAAAAGGATTGAATGATGAACAATTCGATACCATGATCAATGTATCATTGGGCATGAAACCGCTCTGGGAAAATGCATTAGGAAAAGACTGGGAGAAAATAATGACCAGAGAAAAATTGAGAAGACTATACGAAAGGTTATAAATATTTACAAGACCAGCACTTTTCTGATTTTAGCACATAACGTAATTCTGTATACCATTTCGAAAAATTTGTGCAACCTTGTAACAAAAGTTTAATCCTTACCAAATTCCTTTCTTTCAATTTTAATCCTTAATTTTTCGGGCTTTATTTTGCAAAGTAATCCCTGGCGTTACCTTATTGTTTAATTTTTCAATCATTCAGTATGAACCTGAACGATATTAAAAACCTGCTCCAGCATAACAAAATCACAGAATTTGTTAAACTGAAAAAATTATCCCCGAAAGATATTGTTGACTTTACCAACCGCAATACGCAGTGGGCGGTTAAATTGTTCCAGCATCTTGACCCCACACAGGCCGCCCGGGCGTTCAAATTCCTGAAGAAAAAGAAACAGGAAGTTATCATCAGGTCGTTGCCAGAAGAAAAAGCCGCTGAGTTGTTGAACAATTTAAGACCGGATGACCGCACGGCTTTTCTTTCATTATTACCTGGTAATGCAGTAAAAGAATTATTGAAGATCCTTAACCCGGAAGCAAGGGAAGAAACGCTTGAGTTATTAGGTTATCCTGAAGGTTCTGTGGGAAGGTTGATGACGCCGGATTATGTTGCCATCGATAAGAAAGATTCGGTGCAGCAGGTGCTTGACATCATCAAACAACGGGGAAGGGCAACCGAAACTTTGAATTTTTTATTCGTGGTGGATGAGCAGGGCGTTTTGATCGATGATATAAATATCAAGGATTTTTTGGTGGTGGAACCCTCCACGCTTGTTGAACAGATAATGGATTACCAGTTTATTGCACTTAATGTTAACCATGCACAAAAAGAAGCGATCCATGTGTTCCGGAATAGTAGCCGTTATGCACTTCCGGTTACTGATGATAACGGGGTTTTATTAGGAATAGTAACACTTGATGATGTACTCAGGCTTGCTGAAAAAGAAGACACGCGGGAAATTCAAAAAATCGGAGGTTCGGAAGCTTTGGATGAACCCTACACTACCATTTCTTTCCCCAACCTGATAAAAAAACGTGCAGGCTGGCTCATCATTTTATTTTTAGGCGAAATGCTTACAGCTACAGCTATGGGTCATTTTGAAGGCGAGATCAGCAAAGCAGTGGTGCTGGCATTATTTATTCCGCTTATTATTTCAAGTGGAGGAAACTCCGGTTCGCAGGCATCTTCTATTATCATTCGTGCCATGGCGATCGGGGAAATCGGTTTCAGGGATTGGTGGAGGGTGATGCGCAAAGAGATTTCATCAGGTATAGTGCTTGGTGTTATTCTCGGGATTGTTGGTTTTTTGCGCATCAGCATCTGGCAGCAATTTCATTGGTATGATTACGGACAACATTGGATGCTTGTGGCTACCACCGTTTTTTTTGCATTAATCGGCGTGGTGCTTTGGGGAACACTTTCGGGATCTATGCTTCCTCTGATATTAAAAAAACTGGGTGCTGATCCTGCTGCCTCATCGGCCCCTTTTGTGGCAACACTTGTGGACGTAACAGGATTGATCATTTATTTTACCGTGGCATATATTGTAATGAGAGGAAAGTTGCTGTAAGCAATCAGTACTATGGCTGTTTAAATTCAAAACGTATTCTAAAAATTTTCAAATGTTAACTGCCGGTCACATTCTCCCACCAATAAAAATTAACCAAATCATACAAAACAAACCCTGTTGAAGGATAAAGCCTATTGCCTACCAGGTTTGTTTTTTCAGTTTCAAGCAAAACCCCAGCAGCGCCGGTATTAACTGCAAGTTGTTTGGCCATGGCAATTAGCTGTTTTGAAATACCCCGCTCACGATGTTCCGGTAAAACAAACAAATCGTTTAACAGCCAGGAACGTTTCATTCTTGTGCTGGAAAACTGCGGATATAATTGAGTGAAACCAAGCAACTCTTTTTCTTCTTCAGCTACATAGATTATTGATTCGTTGTTTTTAATTCTTTCCTGTAAAAATTGTTTTGCCCTGCCTATATCGGATGGTTTGCGATACCAGACTCTATACTGATCAAATAATTTTGAAAGTTGTGGCAAATCATCGGAGGCCGCTTTTCTGATAATGACCATTGGAATGATTATTTACGGAATAAAGTTAGCACATACAAACTCTATATACCTAATAACTTGTTTCGTCTAAAACAACTTTCCCTTTAAAAGTCCAGAAAACAAAAGAGGTATAAATGCCTACAAGTGGTGTTCCTATGGCGGCGATGAGTAATAATATCTTCATAGTTTTTGCAGAGGAAGCTGCATTATATACAGTAATGCTGTTTGCCGGCACTTGTGGAGAATACAGCAGGTTTGGAAACACCTCAAGTGCAACCATTATTAATAACAAGGCAATGGTCAAGGAAGAACTGATAAATGCATAACGGTATTTTCCTCTTTTTACCTGCCTGGGAATATTTGCAATGGCCAGTGTCATTAATAAAGGAATGATAAAATAAGCCGGGTTACTTTTAAAAAAATCACTTAGGTGGGGAATATATAATAAGGTATACAGTGTTGTTATAACAAAACTTACCACAAAAAAAATAATGAAATTATTAGCGAGTACATACAATTTGACATACAGCCTGTTCTCAGTTTTCATGGTGAGAAAAATGGCGCCATGCATCATAAATAACGCAAGTGTGGTAATAGCAACAAGCATGGCAAAGGGGTTGAAAAAAGAAAGCCAGTTGCCGGAAAATTCTTTCTGTGTGTTTAATGGCAGCCCGTTCACAACATTTCCCAGCATTAATCCAAGACTAAGTGAGATAACAATACTGGATGCAGAATACATAAAATCCCAGAATTGCCTCCACCATTTCATTTCTTCCTTGCTGCGGAATTCGATCGCAGTGGCACGAAAAATCAGGCCGATTAAAAAAACCATGAAAGGAATATACAGGGCAGAAAAAATGGCTGCATAAGCAACCGGAAACCCGGCGAACAATGCGCCCCCTCCAATTA
This sequence comes from Puia sp., assembly GCA_035541355.1. Taxonomy (GTDB): domain Bacteria; phylum Bacteroidota; class Bacteroidia; order Chitinophagales; family Chitinophagaceae; genus Puia. The sequence continues at coordinate 286,611 of DATKNN010000014.1, forward strand.
CCAGCCACACTTCATTTCCATCCCAAACAGGGCCGATAGCGTTCAAAGCAATTCTCCTGCTCTGCTCTTTTTTCAGAAATAAATGCAATGAACCCGAACCAAGGTCAAAACCGTCGAGAATGGCATAACCACTGATGGTTGCACCGAAAACAAGAAACCACCAGGTATTTACACTTATGCCTAAAAATGTTTCCATCAACATTTGTTTTGTTTGTACAAAAAAGAAGTATCAGCGACAAGCGGCAAACATCAATGTTTCATAATCGGGTTATCCCTTTTTGCGGCTTCGCCAATCGATTCCTGTGTAGTATAAGTTTCCGGACCGTGCTGAATCTTTCTGTTCAGTAAAAACAGGAAAAGAGCGAAAAGAAAAATATATACTACAGTAAACAGGATTAAAGAGAAAATAATCTGATTGGCTGTTACAGCTTTCGACAATGCATCTGATGTTTTTAATAATCCATAAACAATCCATGGTTGTCTTCCTATTTCAGCAGTGAACCATCCTGCCTGGTTGGCGAGTTGCGGCAGCAAAACACTCCACACAAAAATTTTCATCAGCCATTTTTTATCGAATAATTTATTTCGCCACCAAAAATAAGAGCCCAACAAAGACAATGCGATCATGGCAATACCAATGATGATCATCAGGTGATAGAATTGAAAAACCGTATTGACTTGTGAGGGCCGCTCCTCTTTTTTAAAAGCTTTCAGTCCTTGTACAGGGGCAGTGAAATTCCCGGTTACTAAAAAAGAAAGCCCGCCGGGGATTTTTAACCCGCTTGTCTTTTCCATTTTATTATTGACATAGCCAAACAGATACATATCAGCTTTTGCTGAACTATCAAAATGGCCTTCTGCAGCGGCAAGTTTTGCAGGCTGGTATTTGGCAACAATATCTGCACTTCTGTCTCCGGTATATAATTGGACAAGAGAAAAAATAGTGGCTACAGAAAGCGCAATCCTGAATGATGATTTTGCAATCGGTAAATGTTTGTTTTTTAAAATATACCAGGCACTGATACTTAACACAAAAAATGCACCTGTTAAAACGGCCGCTACCCAAACATGCAAAAGCCTGTCAACGCTTGAAGGATTCAGTACCATTGCCCAAAAATCAGTAATCTCTGCACGGGCATTCATTCCTTCCCCAACAATATGAAACCCTGCAGGTGTTTGCTGCCAGGAATTGGCAACAACAATCCACACAGCAGAAAATAATGAACCAAGAAACACCATAATTGCAGAAAGAAAATGCACCCGGGAGCTTACCCTGTTCCAGCCGAATATGAGGATGCCGAGAAAACCTGATTCCAGCGCAAATGCAAAAATACCTTCAGCAGCCAATGCGCTGCCAAAGATATCGCCGACATATTTTGAATAGGCAGACCAGTTCGTTCCGAATTCAAACTCCATAATAATACCGGTGGCTACTCCTATTCCGAAAATCAAAGCGAAAATTTTTATCCAAAAACGTGTGGCCTGTTCATATAAAGCATTTTTTGTTTTCAGGTAAAGCCCTTCGGTGATAACAATAATCAATCCCAAACCGATACTCAGTGGCGGATATATATAATGAAAAGCGATTGTAAATGCGAACTGGAGCCTGGCTAATATTTCAACACTCATGAAAAATTGTTTTGCTGAACAGGATTGCCACAGATTCACAAATCTTTTATGAACGAGCGGCATTATAACAGGCATAAAAAAACCGATGTATCGGCACCGGTTTAACTATTTCTTTTTATACACAGGCACCGTGCTGCAAGGCTCGCCATACATTATGCTTTTGGCTACGGGCCTGAGTTTTTTTGTGATCTCCATATAAGCGGATTCGCCAATAGGTAACTTACCACAGCCTTTCACTACTATGCGCATGTCTGTAAAAAAACCCGAATCAATAGCCCTGATGTTTTTCAGCAATATTTCTTCCGTAGCTTTTTTTTCATTGCCCATGATCACTTCTTTTGCAAAGGGCTGCAGGTAAGTAGCAACCAACATATAAGCCCACATAGGAATCACGGCATCGGCGGAGCATGTAACTGCAACAATTTTATCCTGGTATGCTAACCAATCTGCTTTTTGTAAAGCTTCTCGAAAATCTTTTTCTTTTAGTATCAGTTCCATGAAAAGAAAAGGCTTAAGGTCAAAAACACTGATCTCTTCCTTTGGAAAATAATCTTCGAGGTTAATTGATACCAATTGGCTTTGTGCAACTCTATTAATGATCTCTTCGTCCATAAATTTTTTCTGACTTCATTACAAAGATATAATAGAAAATGTTTAGCATTCAGGCACAGAAAAGATTTGAATTTGTTTAATAGGAGAAGAAAAAATGAGCGGGCATCGCAATAATGTTTAATCGAAGCATCTCTGCAGGTGACAAAATAAAAAAGCAGGATCTAAAGCCTGCTTTTTATCATTTAGTGTTGTATAAATTAAAAGAACTTGCTTCTGTTGTCTTTAATCTTTGCGGTTTTTTTCAACGCATCTATGGCACGATAAGATATAAGCCTGGCTTCCTGTTGTTCCTGGTTTTTTCGCAACTCATCTGCATTAGCGCCGGTATTTGATTTAGCGCTTACGTTTTCTACTTTAATCACAAACACACCACCATTGCCAGGTATTGGTTGAGATGCGGGTTTCCCTTGTAGCTGTTTATCGAATGAAGCGCCTATTACTTTGGGCTCCTGGCCAACGTTTGCAATAAAAGGTGAAGAGAAACTAATGCTGTCAGCCTTCAAAACAGGCTGGCCCGTGGCATTAGCAGCAGCATCCAGGGAATTTACATTTCCTATTTTTTTAATGATGAGTTCCGATTTTTTCTGGTTGCGTAAAATTGGCTCAACAGATAATCTTGCTTTTGCAGGGAGCATTGTGCCTTCCTTATTTATCTCAGTAAGCATGGCTACCACATACTTGTCACCTACAGAATATGGTTCGGAAACATCGCCCACATTTGTTTTGTCATCGTAAACCCATTTCACTAATTGACGATTAGCACCGAGCCCGGGGATAGTATTTGCCGTTGGCTGAATGTCTGATGCGATCAGTTTCTGATAATTGTTCTTTTTTACATTATTATCAAATGCGTTGGCGTTGCGGCTTTCGCCTGCAAACTGGTTGGCAAGACCAGAAGCAGCATCATCAGTAGCACTGCTTGCTTCTATTTTTTTAGCCATATAGGCAATTTTATAAGCAGGCTCAAAATTTTTCTGATCGGTTATTTCAATATAATGATAACCGAGTTGTGTTCTTACAATTTTTTTATCCCCCTTTTTTCCGTCAAAACAAAAATCGTTGAACTCTTTTACCATTGTTCCTGAAGTGAAGTAACCGAGATCACCGCCTTTTACTTTACTGCCTTCATCATCGGAAAGTTTTGAAGCAAGCGCTTCAAAATTTGCACCGTTGTCAATCAGGTTTTTAATACTGTCGATTTTCTTTTTTGCTATACTGTCTTCCAGCAATGCTTCTCCTGTTTTGGGGTCAATAGTGGCAATAAGTATATGTCTTGCCCTTACGGAATCAGGCATTATTTTCTCATCTATTTTTTTAGCCAGTACGTAATCAGTTGCATCAAGGTAAGGGCCGAACACAGCAGCTTTTGGTAAAGCAAAAATGGAATCTTTTTTAGGTACCTGGATTTTTGATTTAGGATAATAAGCATCGCTGTATTCCAGCTCTGAACCGTTTCTTGCTATAAAAACCTGGACATTATGTGTAGTGTCGAATTCTGGTTTCAGATCCATCAGCTGCTTCAAAACCGCAGCCGTATCATTTGAAGTTGGGGCTGCATTAAAGGTAACATAAGCAATGCTTCTTGACTCATCTTGATGATATTGATCTTTGTGTTTTTGAACATAATCATTGATTTCATCATCAGTTACTTTCACGGTGCTGTCGGCTACAGTAGAGTAAGGCGTGTTCACATATGAAATAGAAGCAATCTGGCTTTGATCAGAAACCATTTTTTCTGCCATCCATTTAGGAACATAGGCGCTGTTGCCCAACATGGCAAAATATTTTTCTTTTTGTCTTTCCTTTATCCATTGCGGTATCAGCTCTTCAAAAAGCCTTTTTGCATTGTTGTAATTGTTATCTGTTTTTTTGTTGCTTTTATATATCGTTCTTAATTGATTAATTGCTGACGCTGCGGCCTGCGCGTCAAACAGACCTGTTTTTTTATCAGTAAAAGATTGCCTGATGCCTTGTACAGGATTTGGACCTGCCAGCATATCGTTAAGCTCTTTATCACCTACGTCAATCCCTGTTTTTTGATAAATTTTGTCAAGGATATCGTCCTGCACAAACTGATCCCATACCTGGTTCTTGATATTCTGCGACATTGCATCATTAACAGGATAACCCTGTGCTTTATACTGGTTCTCCATTGCTTCAACCAATGCTTGGAATTTCGGGTATTCAATGTCTTCACCGTTTACACTGCCAACAACATTTGAGTTGCCCCCAAAAAGCCTGCTTCTTCCGACAAAAGCATCCATCGCCAAAAAACCAATTAAGCTAAGCGCAATGAGGCCAAACACAAGCCATGCTGCTTTATCACGAATTTGCTGAATTACTGACATAAATTCTTTATTAAACCGATTTTTTAAAGGATTGCAAAAATAGGGGAAATTAGGTTATGAACAAATTGTGAACATCAATTGAAACAGGCTTCTGTAGTGGGTTTTCAGAAGATGGTCAAATCATAATTCTTTGAGTTGTTGTTTTGTCAATTCGGGCTGCAGCGCATTTCCTGTATTCAATATTGATTCCTGTTCAAATAACATTACGTGCACTTCTTTTTCCGCAACAGGCTTGTGTTTTGTGGCTTTTGGAAAGATCGTACAATCATCTTCTTTCGAGATGATGGTTTTATCCCCGAAGTTTCATGTTAAAGGCCCCATCTGCTACTAAAAACAGTTCATCTTCCGGGTCCTGTTTATGCCAAACAAATTGACCCGGGAATTTTCCGGTTTTACAAACTGTCTGTTTAATTTTCCAACGATCCCCGGGTTCCAATAATCATTAAATAAACTGAATTTTTCTTTGATGTTCGTTTTTTCAGGAATCACTTTAAAAATTTTATAGAAAGATCAGGTGAAGGCAATTTCATAAATCAACATAAATTTACCATCATTTTAATCTTAAATAAAACAAACGTCTTGCCAATACGGTCCAAGCTTCCAAACGTCGGAACTACTATTTTTACAGTGATGAGCGGACTTGCCACTGAACTTAATGCGGTTAATCTTGGCCAGGGATTTCCCGATTATGCAATGAGCGAAGAACTGGTGGCATTAGTTAATGGGGCTATGAAAAGCGGCTATAATCAATATGTCCCCATGCAGGGTTATATGCCACTGCGGGAAGCTATTGCCGAAAAAATTTCTTTTTTATACAACAGCAACATCGATGCACAGACGCAGATAACAATAACACCTGGAGGAACCTATGGAATTTATACTGCACTTACTGCTGTACTCCGGCCCGGCGATGAAGTGATTGTTTTTGAACCGGCCTATGACAGCTATATACCGAATATTGAAGTGAACGGTGCCGTAGCAGTTCGGCTGAACTTGAAATTCCCCGGATATAATATTGATTGGGAAGAAGTGAAAAAGAACGTTAACCCGAAAACCCGCATGATTATGCTGAATTCGCCACATAACCCTACCGGGGCTGTTTTGCGGGAAAATGATATAACAGAACTAAGAAGGATTGTAGCAGGAACAGAGATTTTTATTTTATCTGATGAAGTATACGAACACCTGATTTTCGATGGCATTCCACACCAATCCATTTTACGTTATCCGGATTTAATGAAACGAAGCTTTGTGAGTTTCTCGTTTGGCAAGGTTTATCATTGCACCGGCTGGAAACTGGGTTATTGTATTTCATCGTCAGATTTGATGGCGGAGTTCAGGAAGGTGCACCAGTTTAATTGTTTTAGCTGTAACTCGCCAACGCAGGTTGCACTTGCCACATTTTTGAAAAATAAGGATAGTTATCTTTCTTTGTCTGCTTTTATGCAAAAGAAAAGGGACTATTTCCAGGAATTAATGAAGCAAACAAAATTTGCGGCGTTACCCAGTTATGGAAGTTATTTCCAGGTGTATAAATATGACAGTATAAGTGATGAAAGCGATAAAGATTTTGCGATCAGGATTACCAAAGAATATGGGGTTGCCAGCATTCCGGTGTCTGCATTTTATGTAGAAGGAACCGACAATAAAACAGTCCGCTTTTGTTTTGCCAAGAAAGAAGAGACGCTGGAAAAAGCAGTGGAAAAGTTAATAAAGATTAAATGACAAAAAAATATTTATGAATAAAATTGATACTATCGTTTTTGATTTAGGCGGAGTGCTGATTGACTGGAACCCTGATTATGTTTTCAAAAAAGTATTTTCTACTGAAGAAGAACTACGCTGGTTCTATGAAAATATTTGTACACCGGCATGGAATGAAGAACAGGATGCCGGAAAAAGCCTGCAACAGGCAACGGAAGAGTTGGTTAAACAATTCCCGGAACATGAAACAATTATCCGCATGTACTATGGCAGGTGGGAAGAAATGCTTGGCGGCCCGATACATGAAACTGTTGACGTATTAAAACATTTGAAACATCATACAGATTACAAGCTTTATGCTTTAACCAACTGGAGTGCAGAGACATTTCCGGTTGCACTTGACCGTTATGAATTCCTGCATTGGTTTCATGGAAGGCTTGTTTCAGGTGAGGAAAAAACAAGAAAACCCTTTATTGAAATTTATGAATTACTTATAAAGAGATTCAATATCGTTCCCTCAAAGGCTGTTTATATTGATGATAATGTACGGAATCTTTTTCCGGCAAAGCAATTGGGTTTTCATGTCATCCATTTTCAGTCGCCTCCGCAATTCAGGAGTGAATTATCGAAAATTATAGGCGAAGTATAATTCTACAGGTTACCATAGAATTTTTTTCAGTAATAATTTAGAAAATTAGAATTATTATTATAAAATCAGCTGTTGCAATAACGTCTGACAAAAAAAGACTTTTTATCACTTTAGTAGCTGGTAAACAAGAAAGCTTGCTAAATAAGCGAGACCTGTCATGTAAATAAGTTGTATCAAAGGCCATTTCCATGATCTTGTTTCTCGGCGGACTACTGCGAGTGTACTCATGCACTGCATGGCAAGCATATAAAAAATCATCAGGGAAATTCCTGAAGCAAGGGAGTATACTTTACTGCCATCAGGTCTTTTTGCTGAATCCATTCTTTGCCGGAGCGTTTGTTTGTCCGCCTCTTTACCTCCTTCCACACTGTATAATGTCGCCATCGTTCCGACAAACACTTCCCTGGCGGCAAAAGAAGTTATAAGCGCAATACCGATTTTCCAATCGTAACCAAGCGGCCTGATTACCGGTTCAATGAATTTGCCAAGATTACCTGCATATGAGTTTTGTAATAATGCTGCCTGTTTTTGTTGTTCAATCTCTTTGGCCTGTTGCGGATTTAATTTAGCCTGTTCCTCATATTGTTGAGCTACTGCGTTCATTTTTTCTTTAGGACCATAAGTGCTAAGCGCCCACAATACCAGGCTGATGATCATGATAATTTTGCCGGCATCTGTAATAAAAATTTTAGCTTTATTTACCATAGTCACCATTACGTTTTTCCAACGAGGTGCACGATAAACAGGCAGTTCCAGGATAAAAAAGCTTTTTTCACTGATTTTAATAAACCACTTTGCAACGTAAGAAACAATAAGTGCCATTATAAACCCGGTCAGGTAAAGCCCCATCATCACAAGCCCCTGCAGGCTGATAAAACCAAGAACTAATTTTTTGGGAATAACCAGGGCTATTAAAATAGTATAAACAGGTAATCTTGCGCTGCAACTCATTAAGGGGGTAATGAGAATAGTAAGTAATCTTTCTTTTTTATTTTCGATGTTTCTGGCGCTCATAATAGCGGGCACAGCGCAGGCAAAACCGCTAATCATAGGCATGACGCTTTTTCCATTGAGGCCAACTTTACGCATAAGCTTGTCTGTTAGAAAACTGATACGCGCCATGTAACCAGTATCTTCAAGAACGGTAATCAGCCCAAATAAAATCATAATCTGGGGAATAAAGACAAGTATGCCGCCCAATCCGGCGAGTACGCCGTTTATTAATATATCACTAAACCAACCTTGTGGCAATAAATTACTCAACCAGTTATTGAATTGCGAAAATGTCCAGTCAATAGCGTCCATCGGAAATTGAGCGATCCAGAAAACACACTGGAAAAGAATAAAGAGCACGGCTAATAATATAATGTAACCCCAGGTTCTGTGTAAAAGCACATTGTCCAGCTTTTCAGTAAACAATGTTTTTTGTAAAGGAGCAGGCTCTGAGACCGCAAGCTGCATAATTTGCTTGATACGGCCGTAACGCTGCATAATTTCCTCAGCCTGCACTTTTGTGTGATTAAAATCGGTTTGAGATTCAATATGCTCAATTTTATTCTGTATTTCATTACCAAAATTGAAATTTTCATGATTAATCAGGTAATGAATGGCTGTATAATCACTGATATGAGGAAATAAATCTTTTACATTTTGTACCGCATCAGGAGCCAGAGCCCTGTTGGGAATAAAATCTCTTGCAGGGCTTTGGTAAACTTGTTGTGCTGTTTGTGCAATTATTTTTTTCAGTTCTGCAATGCCTTTGTTTTTTCTGGGGTTAACAGGAACAACTTGTACACCCAATTCCCTTTCCAATTCAGGCACGTCTATTTCAATCCCTTTTCTGCTCGCTATATCCATCATGGTAAGGGCGATTACAACAGGAATTTTTAAATCAATAATCTGCGAACAAAAAAGAAGGTTACGTTTCAAATTGCTGGCATCTACCAGTAATACTACCATGTCAGGTTTTACATCATTATCCTGTCTTAATAAAACTTTGTAGGTTACCCATTCATCCCCGCGTTTCGGATACAAGCTATAAGTACCTGGAAGATCTGTTATATCTGCCAAAGGAATGGAATCCAATTTAGCTGTTCCTGATTTTTTATCAACAGTGACACCAGGAAAATTACCAACTTTCTGATTCAAACCTGTTAAGGAATTAAATAACGAGCTTTTGCCACTGTTGGGATTTCCCACCAAAGCAATATGAATAGTATTCTTTTTCAAAGCAAATCAGTCTGCAAAAATAACACCTAATATATAACAGTGCTTACGAAATCGGGAGCGATTGAAATTTCATAAAAGCAATTGATCAAACAAGCGCTGTTGTGAATTGATTATACAAAATACCAAAGTATATAATGAAGTGCTCAGCTTGAGCTTTTATGAACTATTAATTTTCCATTTTCATAAAATGGAAGAACATTGGCAACATCAGGAGTAAGGCAATATCTGATATCTTTCTCTAAGCCGAAGCCGGAGAGCCTGTGATAATGGGACGCATTCTTTTGTTTGATGAATTCAAACAAATTATTATTGCCCGTAGTGTATAAAGTTTCAGCAATTTGAGAGGAGTCGCAATTAATAGAAAACCTATTCTTTATGCGGTTGATGACGGCTCCGGCAAAAAGCAGGTCTTCCATATTTATCCTGTCTTTCCAGGCAGCGCAGCCGAGTAATACATTTTGATTTTTGGAAAGCAAATAGTTACATACAGCATCAAGGTTAGGGAAAGAACCGGTTACGATATGATCTGCGCCTTTATCCAATGCCATGTGCATTAATTTGGTTCCGTTTGTAGTTGTAAGCACTAGCGTTTTCCCTCTAATAAATTCTTTGGGATATTCAAAAGGAGAGTTGCCATGTTTCAGCCCTTCGGCAATTTTCCCGTCACGTTCCCCCGCAGTAATGCTGTCAATTTTTTTCCCAAGCTCAATGCACTTGGCAACACTGTCGACAGGAATTACACATTTTGCTCCGTTATATAAAGCTGTTGCAATAGTAGATGTTGCGCGAAGCACATCAATAATTACTACGATTGAGTTGTTAACATCATACAAATGAAGGAGGGCCGGAGACAAACAGGTATGTAATGCGGGTTTTGAGTCAGACATGGTTTGCAAATGTAGCAGATAGGGAGAAAATGAAAAACAGGGAATGGGAATGAATGATTAAAATGAAGTTAATAATTATGAATCCATGTATTGGAAAGTTATTGTAACAGGAATTTCCATTTATCTGATTCCGCATATTCTTTAATAACATGGTTTCTATGCTCCAGTAATTTTATCATATAATCAGTTAAAAAAAATTTGCCGGCCATATTACCGAGCCTCCCATAAGGTGCGGTGAAATGCAGCAGGTCAATCATTAGTGTGCCATTTTCAATTTTTTTGAAATGGTGTTCGTGTTTCATACTTTTAAAATCCCCTTCCATCATTTCATCTGTGAATGAAAACGGTCTGCTCATTTCGGTAATCTTAACACGCATAACCCTTGTCTTGAACAGGTGTTTTGCTTTCCAGGTAACAGTTTCCTGCAGCTGAATTAATCCGGCTGTTGTTCCGGCAACAGCCTGTTCATTTGTATGCGCCATAGATTTTTTATGAAGGTCTATACTTCGGGCAAGATCAAATACCCGCTCAATCGGTGCAGCAATAAATGTAGTTAGATGAATAGATGGCATGGCTTCAAATGGATAATAGTGGATGGATATGAAATAGAAAAAATCGTTCCAAATTATCAGCTAAATGGAAGTTTAACCACTTTGGCCTGCAATAACTTGTCACGAACTTTGATATATATTTTGGTATCGATATTTGAAAATGCGGTAGTGACATAACCCAATCCGATTGCTTTGCCCAATGAAGGGGATTGTGTGCCTGATGTAACTTTCCCGATCGTTGTACCAGAAAAATCTTTAATTTCATAGTCGTGCCTTGGAATTCCTTTTTCAAGCATTTCAAAACCGACTAATTTTCTTTGTACACCACTTTCTTTTTGTCCTTCCAGGATTTTTTTAGCGGTAAAATCTTTCGAGAATTTGGTGATCCAGCCAAGACCGGCTTCTAAAGGAGAAGTAGTATCATCAATATCATTTCCGTATAAACAATAACCCATCTCCAGCCTTAAAGTATCTCTTGCGCCAAGACCAATGGGCTTAATACCAGAAGATCTGCCGGCTTCGAAAATTGTATCCCATATTTTATCAGCTGCTCCATCTTTATTTTCAAAATAAATTTCCACGCCCCCCGCCCCTGTATAACCTGTTGCGCTTACCAGTACATTTTCCACGCCCGCAAATTTGCCTTTTGCAAAAGTGTAATATTTTAAATTCAGGATATCCATCTCCGTTAAGGGCTGCAATATTTTTGTAGCGTTCGGCCCCTGGACTGCCAACAGGCATGTTTTATCAGATATATTATATATTTCGGCATTATCGGAGTTGCGGGCCATTATCCAATTCCAGTCTTTTTCAATATTTGAAGCATTCACGACCAACATGTACGTCTTGTTATATTGTATACAATACACAATCAGGTCGTCTACAATTCCAGCTTCATTATTGGTAAGACAGCTATATTGTGCCTTTCCGTCGGTAAGTTTAGAGGCATCATTACTCGTTACCCGCTGGATAAGTTCCAGGGCATGCGGCCCTTTCAAAATAAATTCTCCCATGTGGCTCACATCAAAAACACCGGCATTATTACGTACAGCGGAATGTTCGTCATTAATACCGCTATAGCTGATGGGCATATTATAACCGGCAAATTCGGCCATTTTTGCACCAAGGGCAATATGTTTTTTAGTAAACGGGGTCGGTTTCATTAAAATCGATTTTAAATTGGTTATAGGCTGCAAAAGTAAGCGGATAATTATTTTTCTATCACAATAACCGGATATTCTCCGATCCTCCCCATTTTTTCAGGATATTTTTTTTCTATGTTCCAGATAAATTTTATCAATCTTTTGCCGCCCAATTTTTCGTGAAGAAAAATATCTGCAAAATGTTTGTTTATGCTCCTCCAAATATAAATATCCAATTTTCGTCCCGGATGGTTTTTAAAAAACCATTTCTGGGAATGGGAATAAAAATAAAGTTTATTCTTTTTAAAAAACCGGGCATACACTTTGCCTGCATAATGCCTGATTATCCTGTACAATTGGTAAGGTCCTAATGTTATATTCATTAACAAAGAATGATAAAACCAATCATATACGATAGCAACCTTTGTTTCCTGCTTTGCAATTCTTACCAATTCTTCCATTGCCTTAAGTTGTAAATTCTTCTGTACATGAAAAAGTACGTGCTGACAAATTACCGCATCAGCAATATTATCTTTTATAGGCAGGTTAATGATATCTGCGCAAACAAAAATGCCAGGCTGATTATGTTTTACCAGGTTTTTTTTTGCCTGCATCAAGGCGTTGGCAGAAAGGTCTATACAAATCCTGCAATCGAATCCTTCAGCTAGAAATATATATTCTTTAAACGCTACGGGTCCGCAGCCAACATCAACAAAATATTTGCCTCTTTGCTTAATATATTGTCTTGTGTTATAAAAGCCATGCTGCGTGTATTCCAGTGTAAAAGGCCTGAAATCGACAAATTTATAAGCATCCGCATATATCTGTTGCCCCTCAAATTCAAAAAAATCAATCGCTGAAAAATAACTGAATATTCTTTGCTTGTCGAAATGCATTTTTTTAATAATACCGGTTTTTTGATTAAGCGGGATGGAATAATGGTCAAGCAAAAAAAGAATTTCGTGTTTAACCGGGAAAAAGAAAGATTTAGATTGATTTACTAAACCATAGTCAAAACAGTTTTCAATTCCTGAAACGCAATTGGCATATCTGACAACAGCTTCTTCGGCAGGAAACAGGTCTTCATTCGTAATCGGGCATCTGAAAATGTTATAGTCAATTTGATTGATCATGTTATAAGCAAAGTAACCATTTTACCTGAATTGCCTAAGTAAAAGGGCCCCGCCATTCGGCGTAAGGCCCCATGTTCCAACTTCAACGAAAACTTAAATATGATTATGATTGCAAAAGCAATGATAGGAAGTAGGCGGGTGAAGAAGCCTCCCCTTCGACATTTGCATTGGTTTTTACCTGTTGTACAGATTCGACCACCACTACCGACTTTTGTTGCAAAGCAGAGTCTTTTTTTGGAGCAGAATCTTTTTCATAATTCCTTTTTAAGCTATCATCAGCTTTGTAACGGTAACCCTTACCTGATTTTGGAGTAATTGTTTTTTGATCATCTTCTTCATTGTTTTCATTCCATTTTTTATCTGTTCTTTCCAAACCATGTTCTGTCATAACATACTCCACATTACCTGTCCAGTGGTACCTGTCATTCAAATAACCGTCCCAGTCGTCATCATCGTCATTAATATTCCAGCCATTTCTTCTGACATGGATATTGAACCAACGATAATTTTCAACATTGTTGTTAACTTCAATTTTTTTACCAACCGGCACTTCAATCACTACGAGTACCTGCTGGTTTCTGAATTTATCATTTTTACTAATAGCAAAACCGCCTCTGGGTAGAAGTAACAAGCTGTCTTGTTGTTGAATATTGAAGTTGATTTTTTCTGCAAGGCCCTGTGCTTGCTGACTTGATTTACCTCTGCTTGATCTGAGTCTTTCAACATGAAATTGTGAGTCTTTGCTTTTTACAATGTCCAAACGAACAGTATTTAATAGCAGAGAATCATAATTGTCGCCAAAAATTGGCCAATCGTTATCCCAATCCGACCAATCCCACCTGCGGGGGAAATAATGGTTGCCAATTCTGGCGTCAGTGAGGCCTACATATATCTTTCCGTTTGCTGGTTGTACAATCGAAACATTATCTTCGACATAATCCCTCGTCCTGAAATTTCTGGCAAACATGCTAATAAGGGTGATCATTGAAATTAAACCAATTACCCAAAGCCCTCCGAATACAAAACCGAGGTAATGATTTTTTGAACGGACACCCATAATACGCCTGACCAACCACGTAAGAATAGCAATGAGCGGAATGCCGAGAAATAATAGCAGACTCAACCAGGCTAAAAAGTTCTCCGTTGCACCAGACAAGAAAAAGTTTTTAAATGGAAATACCGCAAACCCACCAAACAATAAACCGATAAGTGCGCCAAACAAAGCCACAGCAACTATACCCGCGATAAATAAAAAGAAAGCCTTGAATAAAATGCCAATAACATGACCTATTCCTGTGCCGCTTCTCCTCTGGCTGATTTCATAAGAAAGATCCCTGGATTTTTCCTGGGCAATATTCCCCACTTCAGTGCCAAATTTTTGGGCACCTTGTTTAATGTCATTACCTAATTTTTCGGCTTTGCCCTTGAAGCCTTCCAGGTCTTCTTTAATAGTATTAGCTATAGAATTCAGGTCTACCCTTTCACCACGCATTTCTAATTTTTCAGAAGCTGTTGTCGCTACAGGCACGGCTATCCACAATATGATATAAGAAATAATTAATGTGCTGCCTAGGCCACCTGAAATGAAACGTGGGGCAAAATCCCAATAGTCCCAAAATGCAGCATGGAAAACCCCTGATACTAAACCGAGTACAAAAGGCAAAGCGAAAATCAATCGAGGTATCCATGCCTGGATATTGAAATAAGCAGCGAGACCGCCTGCAACGCCCGCAATCACTTTATCATTCGCACTGCGGTATAATCTTTTAGTAATGTTTGACTGTTGCGATTGAGAAGGTACTACTATCCATAATAGAATATACACCCAGAATAATGCACCGATTAAAACTACAAAGACGATGCGTAAGATTACTGGATCGATTCCGAGATAATTAGCAAGACCGCTGCATACACCCCCGAGGATTTTATCATCTGCATTTCTGTATAATCTTCCCCTGGAAGGAGGAGTGGTATAAGAATAGGATCTTTGAGATTGCTGCTGAGCACTACTTGTATTTTGTTGGTCAGTTTTTGGCGCGGGACCGCTTTCAACATCTGCGGCTTCAAAATCTTCGGGCCTGCCCATGCTGGCGATAATCGAATTTACATCGGCATCTGTAATGCAGGTTGCATCTTTTTTCAGGCGCTCAGAAAAAAGTTCAGCGAAGCGGTTTTCGATATCGTTGATAATCTCATCGCGTCCTTCTTCGTTGGCAAAATATTTTCTCAGGCTTTCGACATACTGGTTCAGTATGTCATAAGCAGTCTCTTCTATCGGGACTACCCTGCCGTGAAAATTTATATTAATAATCTTTTTCATTGTAAATCGTATTAGTTGGTTGAAGTTTAGAAGGTTTGGTTGTTGCCGGGCGCTTCTGTTTTCCCGTTTTTATTAGCAAGGGCGTTAACCGCATTGGCCAGTTCATTCCAGGTTGACTCTAATTCCTTGTAGAACTGCTCACCCTTCGGCGTTAATGAAAAATATTTTCGTGGTGGGCCAGAGCTACTTTCTACCCACCGGTAAGTAAGCATTTCTGCATTTTTGAGCCTTGTCAGCAAGGGGTATAACGTGCCTTCCAGGATGTGGAGGTTGGCTGCTTTCATTTCTTCGACGATATCCGAAGGGTAGGCCTCACCTCTGCGGATGATGGAAAAAATACAGAACTCCAGGATCCCTTTTCTCATCTGGCTTTGCGTGTTCTCGATATTCATATTATTATCATTTTAGAGAGAACTAATGGTATAAATCCTAATTCCAGAACAAATATAAGACGGATTTAAGTACTATGCAAAACAAAGTACCATTTTAAAGAAGGTAATCTTTATAAACAGCTAATGAAGTTTTTTTGCTAATGCTCTGTGGTCGCGGGTTTCGCTAATAAATAAAGATCAAAAAAATTTTTTTAAGGATTTGATAAACGGTGGAAAATACTAACGAATGGCAGTAATAAACAGGAAATCCTGGCCAAAAAGTAAATGGCTTACACGAACAGTAACCAATGTATTTACTTCTTCAACCCGATTTCCCTCAACCTTTCATCCAAATATTCGCCAGCCGTTGCATCTGCATATGCTTTGGGATGGTTTGCATCGATGCAGCCCGGCAAACAGGCAAGGCTCATGCTGCTTTTGGGATGAAGGAAAAACGGAATGGAAAAACGGGATGTGTTCCATTTTTCTCTCGGCGGGTTTACAACACGGTGAGTGGTTGATTTCAGTTTATTATTAGTAAGCCTTTGCAGCATATCACCCACATTCACCACAATCTGCTCAGGCAAAGAAGTTACTCCTATCCATTCATTTTGCTTGGTAAGAATCTGCAAACCATCAGCAGATGCACCCACTAATAATGTAATGAGATTTATATCTTCATGTTGCTCAGCACGAATAGCAGATTTAGGTTCCTGCGTGATAGGTGGATAATGAATGGCGCGAAGAATAGAATTTCCATTGTGAATAAATCCGTCAAAATAATGTTCATCAAGCCCGAGGTACAGAGCTATAGCTTGCAACAATACACTTCCTGATTTTTCGAATGCCCGGTATGCTTTGAAAAATGTCGGCGTAAATTGTGGCATTTCATCCACGAAAACATTTTCAGGATATTCTTCTTTCACCGCGTCATGATCTTCTACTGTTTGGCCAAATTGAAAAAATTCTTTCAGATCAGGGGTGTCGCTGCCTTTTGCATGTTCTTTTCCAAATGAAGTATAACCCCGCTGCCCGGCAAGCTCCGGCTTCTCATATTTTTTCTTTTCACTTAAAGGCAAAGAAAAAAATTGCTGTACATATTTATAGAGACCGGCAATTAAATCATCAGGCACGCCATGATTTTTTACTGCAACGAAACCAACTTCTTCATAAGCCTTGCCTGAAGACTGAACGAATGCAGACTTCGTTTGTGTATTACCGTTCAAAAAATCGCGGAGGTCAACCACAGGAATGCCCATACAGCAAGTTTTATAGTTAAGAAATTTTATAATTAGATTTACTTTGTAAAAATAAAAACTTTGATGCAAAGAAATCCCGGATTGGTTTTAATGGTCATCATCAGCTCATTTTTTTCCTGTTCACCGAAATATATTTCGCATCTTGAAGATTACCGTTTTAAAACAAAATTGGATGAACCGGATTACAGCAGCCTTGAATATTGGGCTGCACACCCATACAAAAAGAGTTTATCGGACAGTCTGCCAAGTTTGATTCGGAATAATTTTGTGAAAGATTCGTCAGTAGATGTCTTTTTTCTTCATCCCACTACCTTCGATGACATGAAGGACCACAGATGGAATGCAGATATAAATGATGATACCATTAACGCAAAAACAGATTACAGTACCATTCTTTATCAGGCAAGTGCGTTTAATGAATGTAGGGTATTTGCCCCCCGTTACAGGCAGGCGAACCTTCGGGCATATTATACTAAAGATACTATTCATGCTTTAGCAGCATTTAACCTGGCGTACCAGGATTTGAAAAATGCTTTTCAATATTACCTTGAACATTACAACGAGGGAAGACCGATCATTATCGTATCGCATAGCCAGGGAACTACACATGCCCAAAAGTTACTCAAAGAATTTTTCGATGAAAAACCATTACAAAAAAAATTGATTGCTGCTTATCTCATCGGTATGTTCATTCCTGAAAATGAATTTAAAAATTTGCCACAGTGCAATGATTCGTTGCAAACAGGTTGTTTTATCGGTTGGCGAAGCTTCAAATATGGGTATGAGCCGGGTTTTGTGAAAGAAGAAACAAAGAAATGTTATGTTACTAACCCTTTAACCTGGACTAACACCGATACTTATGCATCGAGAGACAAAAACCTTGGTGCGGTAGTTACTAATTTTGATAAGGTTATTCGAAGTGCTGCCGATGCACAAATACATGAAAATGTTTTATGGCTGCACCGGCCGCATTTTCCGGGCAGTTTTCTTTACAGATCCAGAAATTATCACATTGGCGATATCAATCTGTTTTATGTAAACATCAGGCAGAACCTTCATGTAAGAATTGCATCTTTCCGGGCGAAAAATTGATCACCTTATTTTATCAGAAATTATTCTTTTTTCATTATTGTCCAAATCTGTCAGTGTATATTTTCGTATCTGGTTAATAAGCATTTCATCCAGTAGGTTTACGACATTTCCATAGTTTGATTCGGCAGAAGGCTTAATAACCACCATCAGTTCTTTTCTGCCGCCTTTATAAGTGCTGTCCATCAGTAATTGTTTTTTCTGATGATTTCACTGATTCCCGTTTGAATGGAATAATCGGTAATTCCGAATGAAAGGTTTTTTAATGAACCTTAAAGCATGCTATTATAATAAAATATTTTATTGTTTTTAGCTGCGAGTAATGTTAGTGTTGCATCTTTAGCTGTTAATGTGCCATCTACGCCTGCATGAGCTAATTTTATAGGAGAAACTCCATGAAATTATTTAGGTAATGAAGAATCTTTGGGATTTTGGAATAACTACATTAGAGATTACATCATTCATGATCCATAAATCTTAAAACCTTCCCTATCACAGCTCAGACAAAATTAGAACTCTGCATTTTTAGGTGTGCGCGGAAATGCAATCACATCGCGTATGTTCGTCATACCGGTTACAAACTGCACCATCCGTTCAAAGCCAAGGCCAAAACCGGCATGGGGCACAGTACCGAATCGGCGTGTATCAAGGTACCACCACATTTCCTGTATAGGAATATGCATAGCTTTCATTCTTTCTTCAAGTTTATTTAATCTTTCTTCTCTTTGGGAACCACCTACGATTTCGCCAATGCCCGGGGCTAAAATATCCATAGCGGCAACTGTTTTACCATCTTCATTCTGCCGCATGTAAAAAGCTTTGATATCTTTAGGGTAGCCGGTAACAATAACCGGCTTCTTGAAATGTTTTTCTACAAGATAACGTTCATGTTCACTTTGCATATCAATTCCCCATTTTACATCGTATTTGAATTTTTTCTTTTTATATGCAGGCGATGCCATTAAAATATCTATTGCATCCGTGTAAGAAATCCTTTCAAAACTGTTGTTAATAACAAATTCGAGCTTTTGTATCAATCCCATTTCACTGCGTTCAACCTGTGGTTTTTGCTTTTCTTCTTCTTCTAAACGTTGTGCTAAAAAATCCAGGTCTTCTCTGTTATATTCCATTGCGTGGCGGATAAGATATTTAATAAACTCTTCAGCAAGGTTCATATTATCTTCCAGGTCATAAAAAGCCATTTCCGGCTCTATCATCCAGAATTCTGCAAGGTGCCTTGCCGTGTTTGAATTCTCTGCGCGGAAAGTAGGACCGAAAGTATATATTTCACTCAATGCAGTTGCTGCAAGTTCGCCCTCTAATTGCCCACTCACAGTTAAATTAGTAGCACGCCCAAAAAAATCTTCTTTGAAATCAACCGAACCATCTTCGGTACGAGGGGTTTTATCAAAAGGCAACGTTGTTACCCTAAACATCTCACCTGCCCCTTCTGCATCTGATGCAGTAATAATTGGGGTATGCAGGTAAACAAATCCTTTATCATTAAAAAACTTATGAATAGCAAATGCGAGGGCATGGCGAATGCGGAACACGGCACTAAAAGTATTTGTTCTGAAACGCAGGTGAGCAATATCTCTTAAAAATTCAAGGCTGTGTTTTTTAGGTTGAAGAGGATATTTTTCTGCATCACAATCGCCAAGAATTTCAATTGCTTTAGCTTTTAACTCCACCTTTTGTCCTTTTCCAAGCGAAGCCACCAATTCTCCGGTAACTTTTAATGAAGCACTGGTAGTAATTCTTTTCAAAAAAACTTCATCATACAAACCAAGGTCCACTACCACCTGAAGATTGTTATTGGTGCTGCCGTCGTTCAACGCAATAAACTGGTTATTGCGGAAAGTGCGCACCCATCCCATAACAATTACTTCTTCATTTTTAGGCTCCCCGGCCAGCAGGTCTTTTATTTTCGATCTTTTATTAAACATATTTATCCTTTAGAGGGCGCAAAGATAAAAACTTATCGGCAGGAAGACATTTTCTACCGGAATATGGTAGTATTGTCAGTATTGATCAGTTTAAAATAAAGTATTACAAAATATTTTTTTACATTTTGCGTTTTATGTGCTAACATTGTGGCGGAATTAAGCTGAAGTTCTTATCCAAAGCTCACAGACAATCAGTTTTACCCATTCCATACGCCAATAATCAAAATTCATTTTTCAAAACCTTTTCAATAAAAGAATCTGGATTTGAACCCAGCGGTTAACTCTCAAGTATTTTTATAATTATGTATGATATCCTACAACTGAACGACATGCTCGTTCCCGAACTGCTAGATATTGCAGAGCAACTTAAAATCCCAAATGTTAAAAAATTAGACAAGCAGGAACTTGTGTACAAAATATTAGACAAGCAAGCATTAGCTTCAAATGAAACCAAGAATGAATCAAGTGAAGACAAGCCCAAAAGAAAACGCATAGTGAAAACCACAACAGCTAATTCAAGTGAAGAAGCTTTTGTGGAGAGCGGAGATAATAAAGCAAAACCCCAGGAATTCAAAAAGGAGCCGAGGAAAAAAGAAGATAAACCTGTTCTTAAAAAACAGCCGAGGAAAAAAGAAGAATCTTCTGTTGAAGCCGGAACGGAGCATGATGAAAGCGCTGCTATAGCAGAGCAATTATTAAAAAGTGTTCCTGATGAAGGAGATAGCGCTATAATATCCGAAGAAATAGACATTGCACCAGAAGCCGAGGCAAATCAATCAATCGAAACTCAACCTAACAAATCATATCCACAACGGCGCAATGATTCATTCAATATTGAATTTGATGGTATAATACAGGCTGAAGGTGTGTTGGAAATGATGCCGGATGGCTATGGTTTTTTACGAAGCAGCGACTATAATTATCTTTCCTCTCCCGATGACATTTACGTTTCCCCTTCACAAATAAAATTATTTGGATTAAAAACAGGTGATACGGTTTACGGATCTGTTCGTCCGCCAAAAGAAGGAGAGAAATATTTTGCACTTTTGAAAGTAGAAAGCATAAACAGTAAAGGACCAGAAGAAGTACGTGACCGTGTGCCTTTCGATTATCTTACACCATTATTCCCATTTGAAAAGTTGAACCTATTCACTATCCCCAGTGATTACTCCACACGCATTATGGATCTGTTTACTCCAATTGGCAAAGGGCAGCGTGGATTAATCGTTGCGCAACCGAAAACCGGGAAAACCATGCTCTTAAAAGCAGTTGCTAACGCAATAGCAGAAAACCATCCGGAATGTTATTTAATGGTAGTATTGGTAGACGAAAGACCTGAAGAAGTTACAGATATGGAACGTAGCGTTAAAGCGGAAGTGATTGCTTCCACTTTTGATGAGCCGGCGGAAAAACATGTAAAGGTTTCGACAATTGCATTGCAAAAAGCAAAACGCCTGGTAGAGTGCGGCCATGATGTAGTCATATTGCTTGATTCTATTACACGGCTTGCACGGGCTCACAATACAGTTGCGCCTGCTTCCGGAAAAGTATTATCTGGTGGTGTGGAGGCAAATGCTATGCAGAAGCCAAAACAATTTTTTGGCGCTGCCAGAAAAATTGAAAATGGCGGTTCATTAACTATTCTTGCCACCGCATTGATTGATACCGGCAGTAAAATGGATGAAGTGATATTTGAAGAGTTCAAAGGAACAGGAAATATGGAATTACAGCTTGACAGGCGTTTATCTAACAGGCGAATATTTCCGGCAATTGACCTTGTCGCATCATCAACACGCCGCGATGACTTATTGCTTGAAAGAGACGTATTACAACGTATGAACCTGCTCAGGGTTTATTTAAATGATATGAACACAGAAGAAG
This sequence comes from Puia sp., assembly GCA_035541355.1. GTDB lineage: Bacteria > Bacteroidota > Bacteroidia > Chitinophagales > Chitinophagaceae > Puia. The sequence continues at coordinate 308,361 of DATKNN010000014.1, forward strand.
CAATGAATGAATTGCTGAAACGGATGCGCGGTACCAAAAGCAACGAAGAATTTTTAGCAAGCATGAACGGATGACAAGATATAATGATTTTAAATTATTTGTTTTGTCTCAAATAAAAAAAATAGTTTATTAGAAGATAAAATTTGCATAAACTATAATAATTTTTTATCCTAAAATCATAAGACAGAAAAATTTCTCTTTTTTAAAGAATTCTGGGAAAAAAAATGGTAATTTAAAACCTGTTTAATTGCCATTACTAAATGCTTAGAACTTTCTTTTTACCAATCTTTATCTGTATATCTTCTTTTTTATATTCACAGGAATCAACTTCAACTCAATTACAAGCTTCAAAAGCAGCTGTTACTTTTTATCGGAAATACATAGATGAAAACATCGGATTAAATAACGGAAGCGAATATGTAGCATACGATTTTCGTATCAAAGGCCACCCTTATTTTGAATCCGGCACACTTCAAAAAGGTAATGTGATGTACTGTGGAACATTATATGATGAAATAGATATGGCATATGATATTGTTGAAGATGCATTGATAATTTTGAAGAATGATGATAATGTTCGTATTAGGTTGGCAAAGGAAAAAATTGATTCGTTTTTATGGCTTGATCATTTTTTTGTAAGACTTGTTCAGGATAGTAATAACAAAACCTCTGTTCCTACCGGATTTTATGACCGGCTTTACAACGGACAAATAAAATTATATGCTAGGAGAAAAAAAATAATAATGGAGAAAATAGAAGGAAATGAAAATGAGAGATGGTTTCAGGAAAATGATGCTTATATCATTCATAAAGATAAATCTTATTACCCTGTTCAAAAAGAATCAGATTTATTTAATTTGTTAAATGACAAAAAAAAAGAGATAAAAAAATACCTCAGGAAGAACAAAATTAAATTCAGGAAAGAAAAGGAAACGGCAATTTTAGCAGCAATTGTATATTATGACAAATTAAAAGATTAAAAATGAAATATGCTTGCTGCAAAAAGAGCCTGTTTTTTTTTATTCTGATTATAAGTGTAACTAAGCTCACTGCGCAACAGGATTCTTTGGTCAGCGGGAACTTTGAAAATATAAAGTTCACAGAATTTGTACAGCAAATTGAATCTTCAACTAACTATCATTTCTTTTTTGATACGGCTCAGACCAATTCAATCACTGTTTCGATTAGCGTTAACAAAAAACCTCTTTCTGGAATATTGAGGCATTTATTCGATAAAACAGACTTTCGTTTTTCTATTGATAAGGATATGCATGTTTTTGTTTCTAGGAAAATTGAAATCCTCACAAAACTCCCTCCCCGATTTTTTGAGCCAGGACAAAATGAGGATTCAGCAGTTGAAGCAGGCTTATTAGCTAACCGGAATACCGACGAAGGGGATGAAAATAAATTGAACACTTCTCTTGAAAATAAATTGTACATAATCGGGATTCGTACAAATAATATTGCAAAAGGAAATGCAGCTATTGCAGGATATGTTCGCGATATAAAAACAGGCGAGCCTTTGATAGGCGCAGCTGTCTATGTTGATAACCCCCGAATTGGCTCGGTTACTGATCAGTTTGGGTATTATTCTCTGACTTTACCTAAAGGCAGACATGTTATTATGATCAGTAGCGTTGGAATGAGAGATACAAAAAGACAGGTTATTTTATATTCAGACGGAAAACTAAATGTTGAAATGCAAGATTACGTGCAAAGCCTTAAATCCGTAATTGTTTCGTCTGAAAAAACCTCTAATGTCAAAGGGCTTCAAATGGGGGTTGAAAGACTTAACATGAAAATCATCAAACAAATTCCGGTAGTTTTTGGTGAAGCTGATGTGCTCAGATCTGTTTTAACATTGCCCGGTGTAACCTCAGCCGGAGAATCAAGCACAGGATTTAATGTCAGGGGTGGTGCCTCCAATCAAAACCTTATTCTTTTTGATGGAGCAACAATTTACAACCCCTCACATTTGTTTGGCTTTTTTTCTGCATTTAATCCTGATGTAATAAAAGATGTAGAGCTATATAAAAGCAGTATACCTGAAAAATACGGTGGAAGGTTATCTTCTGTTCTTGATATAACATCGAGGGAGGGAAATATTAAAAAGCTTTCAGGACAGGGTGGCATCGGTGCTTTAACAGGTAGACTTACACTGGAAGGACCTATTGTTAAAGACAAAACATCTTTTATTATTGGAGTAAGAACAACTTATTCAGACTGGTTATTGCGGAGCATAAAAAATACAGATTATAGCAACAGCTCAGCATCCTTTTACGATATGAACCTTGGTGTGAATCATGAAATAAACACAAAAAACAAACTGTTTTTAACTGCTTATCTAAGCCATGATCAGTTTAGGCTAAACAGTGATACCTTATACAAATACAACAACAAGAATATAAACCTGAAATGGAAGCATATATTTAATAATAAACTAAACGGCCTGATTACGGTTGGCTATGACCGTTACCAGTATTCCATAGCCAGTACAGCTAACCCGGTGAATGCTTACGATCTTGTTTTTGACATTAATCAAACAAATATCAAGGCTGATTTCAATTTTGCCGCCAGTTCTGAACATTCTCTGGATTTTGGAATATCTAATATTTATTACAAGCTGCATCCCGGTTCGTATGAGCCTATTGGCAAACAATCGTTGGTTGCACCCGACGTACTACAATCAGAACAAGCCAATGAAACTGCTGTTTATGTTGGCGACAAATATGAAATCAGTTCTAACCTTTCATTACAGGGGGGAGTGCGTTTTTCTATTTACAATTATCTTGGGGCTCACGATGTTTATACCTATGCAGCCGGTCTGCCGCGGGATGAAAATAGCTTACAGGATACTATTCATTATAGGCAAAATGCGTTTATCAAAACTTATGCTGCACCGGAATTCAGGTTATCAGCAAGATATATTTTGTCTGATAATGCATCCTTTAAAATAAGCTACAACACATTAAGACAATACCTTCATTTACTTACTGAAACCACAACGATTTCTCCTACCGATATCTGGAAACTTAGCGATCCTTACATAAAACCACAAGACGGGAGTCAATATTCATTCGGCTTTTATAAAAATTTAAAATCAAATACCATCGAAACTTCTGTTGAGGTTTATTATAAAACTATGCAACATTACCTCGATTATAAAAGCGGGGCAGTTCTGGTGCTTAATCATCATATTGAAACAGATGTTGTGAACACAAAGGGTAAATCTTATGGCATAGAGTTTATGATAAAAAAGCTTACCGGGAAGCTGAATGGATGGATTAGCTACACTTTTTCAAGAACCTTTTTAAAACAGGATGATCCTTTGGGGGGCCAGCCCATCAATAATGGAAATTATTATCCTGCAGACTTTGATAAACCACACAGCGTAAATTTCATCGGGAATTACAGGGTCTCGCATCGTTTCAGCCTGTCGCTTGATATAGTTTATAGCACGGGGCGGCCAATAACACTACCTGTTGCTATTTATTATCTGGCAGGTTCGGAACGGGTTTATTATTCTGAGAGAAATCAATACAGGGTTCCCGATTATTTCAGGACAGATTTTTCAATGAATATTGAAGGAAATCACAAGGTCAAAAAATTCAAACATAGTTCCTGGTCGCTTGGGGTATATAACGTTACCGGGAGAAAAAACCCATACTCCATCTACTTTATTGAAGAAAATGGAGTAATCAAGGGGTACAAGCTATCTATATTCGGAACCGCAATACCTTTCATTACTTACAATTTCAAATTTTAACAATGAAAGAAATTGCATACAGAATATTTTTTATTTTGTTCATAATTGACGTTTATAGCTGTAAACAGCAGTATTTTCCTCCGGTCATAAAATCAAATCTTGGTTACCTGGTTGTTGACGGCATTATTATCTCAGGGAATGACAGCACAGTGATCCGGCTTTCAAGAACACAAAATATTACAGATTCCGCATACATCCAGAAAACAGAAACCGGCGCCAAGGTTAGTGTGATAGGACCCAATGCTGAAACTTATCCTTTGACTGAAGAAAGTGACGGAACTTATGTTGCAGGCCAGTTGAATTTGGATTCTACTAAACCATACCAGCTTAAAATAACTACCTCTAACGGCAATGAGTATCTTTCAGAACCTTTGTCTGTAGAAACATGTCCGCCGATAGACAGTGTTTCATGGAAATATTCAAATGACGGGGTTAAGATTTATGTCAACACTCATGACCCCACTCAAAAAACGAATTATTACAGATGGTTCTATTCTGAGACATGGGAATACAGGTCTGCCTACGACTCATATATTATATATGATAACGGCAATATGGTTCAGAGGAATCCGGACCAGCATGTTTACACGTGCTGGAAAACGATTTCTTCCACAGAAATGTTTTTGGGGTCTACAGCCAATCTTACTGAAGATGTAATTTATGAAAAGCTTTTAACAGAAATTCCCAAGGCTTCGGAAATGATCGGTATCGAATACAGTATTTCGGTTAATCAATATGCACTTACAAAAGAAGCGTACCAATATTTCCAAACACTTCAAAAAAATACAGAGCAAACAGGTTCTGTTTTTGATGCGCAACCTTCTCAATTAACAGGAAATATCTATAATACGGCTAACAGTAATGAACCAGTGCTTGGGTTTGTTTCCATCAGTTCCTTGCAACAACAGCGAATTTTTATTGATAATCTCAGTTTGACCGGATGGGGTTATCAACCTCCATCCTTGTCTTGCGGGTCTTTTGTGGTGCCACCAATTCCAGATAGTTTGGACTTTTATTTTAGCGGTCCGAATTATATTCCTATATCTGAAGATTATTCGGGCGGGTTCTTTAAAGGATACGATGCTTCTTCAGCGTTTTGTGTGGATTGCACTTTAAAGGGAGGGGTAAATAAAAAACCAGCATTTTGGCCATAAAATTTTTATTATGCAGGCATTCATTCTTTATCGGCCTAAATTATTCAGAGTATCAGTTATGCTGATTATGATACTGACGGAATGGCAATGCAAACAGACATATAATCCCCCACAAATCAAATCTGCAAGTGGTTATTTGGTGGTGGACGGATTCATGGATGCCGGAGGAGATTCCACTGTGATCAGGCTATCGCGTACGCAGAATTTGAGTGATTCATTATATACGTTTCCTCCTGAAAAGGGAGCCCTGATAAACATTGTTGGACAAAACGGGGAGATTTATCCGTTAAATGAATTAATAGATGGAAAATATTTCTCTGCTCCGTTGCAGCTTAATCAGAATGAAATGTACAGTTTGAAAATTCTAAGGTCCAATGGCGAAGAATATCAATCTGATTATGTGCCGGTGAAATTATCCCCTGCAATCGACAGTATTAACTGGAAAAGGTCAGTCAGTGGGGTTACGATATATGCAAATGCTCACGATGATACCGATAAGACAACGTACTATCGTTGGGAATATATAGAGACCTGGGAATATCAGTCAATATTCGATTCCGGCCTTGAATATGTAAACGGGTTTTTTTATGAAAGACAACCCCAAGAACAAATCTATCATTGCTGGAGAACAGATTCATCCACATCCGTATTGATTGCAAGTACTGAGAAATTAACCGCAGATGTTGTTTATGAATTTCCCCTTTTGCTGATTTCCGATAATTCACAGCAATTAAATATCGGATATAGTATTTTGGTTAAGCAATATGCAATTACATCAGATGCTTTTGCTTATTGGCAGGCACAAAAATTAAATACAGAACAACTCGGATCAATTTTTGGTGCGCAACCCTCTCAACTCAAAGGGAACATTCATTGCATTACGCATCCGGATGAGCCGGTGATTGGTTATCTGTCTGCCAGTTCAGTTCAGCAGCAAAGAATGTTTATTGATAGCAGTGCTTTGCAGGGCTGGAAATATACACCACCTGAGGGTTGCGCCCTTGATACTTTGAAAAATATTGGTGATTTGTTTAATCATGTACCTGTAACATATACAGCTGGTATACCCCAGCAAATTTTATACTCAACACTGTTTTGTGCAGATTGCAGAGCACAGGGAGGCGTTAATGTTAAACCATCTTTCTGGCCAAATTAAGAATAACGATATGAAAAAACGATGGCTGTTTTTTTTGAAGACTATGAAGCATGGCAAGTTTGGCCTGATTGTAACGATGTTTTTTTGCCAGCATATTTTTTCTCAGTCTGAAAGTTTAAATAATATCCAGGAGTCCTTTATTAATTATCAGCATAAATATTTACAGGAGAAAATTTTTGTTCACACGGATAAGTCATTTTATGTTGCCGGAGAAATAATTTGGTTCAAAATTTATAATGTTGATGCAGGATTTAATAACCTTATTGACGTAAGCAAAGTAGCCTACATTGAAATAATTGATAAAGACCACAAGCCTGTTCTTCAGGCCAAAATAGCTTTGAAGCATGGGCTTGGCAGCGGATCATTTTTTCTTCCATTTTCGACCCGTTCAGGAAATTATATATTGAGGTCATATACAAGCTGGATGAAGAATTTCAGCCCTGAAATTTATTTTGAAAGAAAAATAACCATAATAAACACCTTCAAAAAACTCGATTTGAAGCCTGATCAGGATTCGTTGCAATATTCAATAAGTTTTTTTCCTGAAGGTGGCAACCTGGTTTATGGCATGCAAGCAAAGCTTGCTTTCAAAGCAGAAGACAAGTTTGGTAATGGAATTGATTTTGATGGGGCAGTTATCAATAGCAAAAATGATACAATTGTACATTTCCATCCACTTAAATTCGGAATTGGAAATTTCGTTTTTACTCCTCTAACGGGTGAACAGTACAAGGCGGTAATCAGAACCATGGATGGGAGGCTAACTTATTCAAAACTAACTGAAATTTATGATAAAGGGTATGTTATGATGTTAAAAGACACCTTAAATAATCGGATATGCATTAATGTGAAAGCAAGTGCTGATTTTGTGAACTTCCCTTGTTTTCTGTTTGTTCATGATGGGAAACATGTAAAATATGCACAAATGCAATATTTATCTGATGGCCAGGCCATATTTATTATAGCCAAAGAAGATCTTGACGAAGGGGTTTCTTACTTTACTTTATTCAACAAGGACAAACATCCAGTTTGTGAACGCTTATATTTTAAAAGGCCGTCAGTGGAATTAATTCTAGATGCCAAACCCGATAATGATAAATACGGAATCAGGAAAAAAGTTGCAATAGATCTTTCAATAAAAGACATGGCAGGAAACCCAGGTGAAGCGAATATGTCAATGTCAGTGTATAAACTTGATTCAACGCCAACGGTTGATGAAAACAGTATTGTTAATTACTTATCGCTCACATCATGTTTGAAAGGCAATGTGCAATCACCGGAATATTACATGCAGTCAAATGATTCGGATGTTGCTCTGGCTACTGATAATTTAATGCTGACCCATGGCTGGAGAAGATTTAAATGGGAAAATATTTTGCAAGACAAAACAACAACAATGTTCGAATTCGCCCCCGAAAATGAGGGGCATATAATTATTGGGAGAGTAATAAATAAAAGCTCAGGCCTTCCTGCAGCAGGTATTAGCACATATCTTTCTGTACCTGCCAAAAGATTCATACTTGAAGGGGCAGTAAGCAACCAGGATGGGATTGTTCATTATGACTTAAAAGATTTTTTTGGCGCAGATGAAGTTGTGGTGCAAACAGCAAATTCAGATGATAGTAATTATCGCATTGACATAGCGAGTCCCTTTTCTGAAAAATTCTCTTCTCTTAACCTGCCAAAGTTCAAACCCGCAAAAAGCCTTGATCATTTACTAACAGCCCAAAGTATTAGCATACAGGTTCAAAATGTATACGAAAGCCAGCAACTACAAAAGTTTTATACACATAAGATGACAGACAGTACTGTGTTTTATGGAAAGCCTGACCAGAAATACTTTTTGGATGATTATACCAGGTTTACCACAATGGAAGAAGTAATGCGTGAATATATAACTAACATAACTGTTCGAAAACATGAAGGACATTTTAGGTTCAGAGTATTAAACTACCCATATAAGCTATTTTTTGAGATTGACCCGATGGTTTTAATAGATGGCGTGCCTGTTTCCAATATTGATAAGGTTATGGCCTTCGATCCGTTAAAGATTAAGAAAATTGAACTCATGAACCGGAGATATTTTTTAGGCCCCTTAGTGATGGACGGTATCATAAGCTATACTACTTATAATGGAGACTTGGCAGGCTTCCAGTTCGATCCGAATGTTTTTATTTTGAAATATCAGGGGCTTCAGTTGCAGCGTGAATTTTATTCGCCTGTTTATGACACAAAGGAAAAAGAAGAGAGCCGCTTACCTGATTTCAGGAATGTTCTTTTTTGGTCACCGGATGTGAATATTGACAAAAACGGAAAAGCACAAGTATCTTTTTATTCATCAGATGAGAAAGGAAAATACATAGGGATAATTCAGGGTATTTCGGATGATGGCAAAGCTGTTTATAAAAACTTTTATTTTGACGTTAAATAAAATAGCTCCGGCAAAGAAACAATGTTATAATAAATCATCAATTTTTTCTGCCAACTTCCTGTCTTTTTCTGTTACAACATCTCCCGCACTATGAGTAGAAAGCCATATCTCGACCCTGTTATAAACATTTGTCCATAAAGGATGATGGTCCATTTTTTCCGCTTCAATAGCCACGCGTGTCATAAAAGCAAAAGCCTCGGAAAAATTTTTAAACTCAAATTTTTTATAAAGCGAATTATCTTTTTTTTGCCACATAACAACGCATTTAAAAGATTAAATTTCCTTTGTTTTTTATTTTCTCATTAGTGAGTTCGGTAACTAATTGAACAGCATTCAGAACTTTGATGGAATGCATAAGTTCATACAACACATTATCATCAACAACATCTCCCTTTAAAAGCCAGAGGTAATCCAGATGCTTGAATTCAGGCAATAAATATTCTCCGTCAAAATGATTTTTATATAAATAATGACTTAGCGAACAGTTGGGTTCCTCATATTGATAAACACTGAAAAAATAAACACGCTTCTTTTTTGTAAGCTGAATTTCAATATCGTTATTATTACGAAAATTAAAGCGTAACCTGTTATTCACATTCCAGCAAAACTGGTAATCTTTTAAAGGCGCTACAATACCAAGCAGCCTTACATCTTCAAAAAATTCAGCAGCTAATTCTTCTACATCGAGTTTTAATTTCATGATATAGAAATTATGGTATGAAGTTACGATTTAAAACCGCACGGCTACTGCCACAACATCATTACCATGTTTGTATTTTACAGAAGTGGAATCGCCTTTTTTGAATCTGGAAAGCGCCTGCATATAATTTTCCAAAGAACTTACATTGTATTCGCCCAGTTGAATAATTATATCACCCGATTTTAAACCAGCTTTTTGTGCTGGCCGGCCATCACTCACGCCGTCAACACGAACGCCGGTGCCTGTAAAAGTGTAATCAGGCATAATGCCAAGGCTAACGGAAAACCTTGCAGAACTTGTAGTTTGCGTTTCCCTTGTTTTGCTGAATGCAAGTTTACCCTTATTGTTTAAATTTTCAATAAGCTGATAAATATATTTTACCACATGAAGCTCTCCTGTATAATTTATCTTATCAAAATCGTCGCTGGGGCGATGATAATCTTTATGCAATCCGGTAAAGAAAAACAATACGGGAATATCCTTTCTGTAAAACGAAGTATGATCGCTTGGCCCCGTGCCACTGCTGTCATAACTGAGCTTGAAATATTTTTTTTCGCTGTTATTCAGATTAAATAGCTCACCCCATTCCGGTGAAGTGCCGTAACCGCCAATAGTAAGCACATGTGAACTATCGTTCAACCGGCCCACCATATCCATATTGATCATATAATTCACGGCTTTTAAATCAATGGGAGAATGTTCAACGAAATATTTTGAACCAAAAAGACCAAGTTCTTCTCCTGAAAATGCAATGAATAGGTAATTATTGTTTTTGAATTTCGATTTTTTTAAAATCTTTGCCAGTTCAATCAAAGCCGCGGTACCACTGGCATTATCATCAGCTCCGTTGTGGATTTGTCTATCAGTACCGCGATACATTGAGTTGCCGTCTTCTCCATACCCCAGATGGTCATAATGTGCACCAAGGATAATTGTTTTATCGGCACCATTATTAATAAAACCAATTACATTATGCCCTGTACGTTTTTTTTCACTGATACTTACTCCTATTTTTACATCTAATGATGCTGATTCATCTTTAAAATATTTCTTCTTTGCATCTGCAGTAATATATAAAACAGGAATTTTCTCGACGTCTGTGTTATCTCTTTTATTGAAAGAAATATCGTCATCAAACTTGGAATCGTTATAAAAAATGACGGCACTCGCGCCATTTTTAGCGCATTCTTTTACTTTTACATGTAATGCTTCGCCTAAATCAAAATGGGGGTTGTCATGGTTTTCTTCAAGCATATCCTTTAAATCAACAAACCAGGGAACCCCACTTTCCTGCAATGCGATTGCCAGTGTGCCTGAAACATGTTTTGTGGCGCTGAATGCAAGTGGAAAATAATCTTTGCTTACTGCCAGCTCTTTATTGTTTACAATAAAATGAGTAGAGCTATCAATTTGTTTACCATCGTCGATTTCGAAGGGCTGAAGCCATGAATTCCCCTCCAACATGTAAAGACCGGCACTTTGAAATTCGCTGCTGATATAGTCGCTGGCCAGTTTCTCACCAGCTGTTCCGGCCCTGCGTCCCTCCAGCTTATCATCTGCCAGGTAATGAATGCTTTTTTCAAGTGAGGCAATCAACTCTTTATCGGCTTTTTTTAATTTCTGAGCTAAGGCTGGGGAAGAAAAAATAAGAGCCAGTAATAATGCAACCGGGATAATACGAGCCATGAAGATTTGGTTTGCGCAAAGGTAGATAAGTTTCCGTTTGCTGCTTTTTTGTTTTTGCAGAAATATCGTTATTAAGCAGACTAAAAACTTTTTTATTTCAACAAAAGGGAATATTATTTCAACATTAATAAGTTTTAAAATCTTTTATTAGCTCAGTTATTTTCCTTTACTTTTGCAGATTGGTCTTTTTGTTAACAAGGGCAGACAGCAATACACAAAATAAATGCATTGCTGTTCGTTAAACCTGGGAATTTGCATGGCTTTACCGCACCTGATCAAATATGTTTATACCAATGGAACCGATGAAGTAATCCGACGTGGGAAAAAAATTCACGCCATTGGTTATGTAGAATTGATAGAATACGACGAGCTTTTTGAGTCTGTAGCCTTTCGTGTGAAAGACGATAGTTATTCGACTTATTATAAAGTGCATATATCGAAATTTAAAGACGCAAAAGCACTTTCGGTACGTTGCAGTTGCCCTTATAACCTTGGAGATATCTGCAGGCATGAAGCCGCAGCGCTTATCCAGCTACAGGAATTACTAGACCGGAATTTATTAAAAGCTGAAGAGGTTTTTTACGACCAGGAACATACTGTCGTAAAGCTGAAATTTATTGATTTAAAAACGCTTCGACTTCTCTGTTCCGCCCAAACTTACATTGATGCAGAAAAATATTTGCAGAACCATAAAGCATCTGTTGAATTTGCAAAAGACGAGATTGTGAAAGCGTCTGTAAATATTGACGGGAAAATATACAAAGTCATTATCAGAAAAAACGAAGAAAGAAATTTTGATACGAGCAGTAATTACGAAGATGAAGCCCATCCTCTTTGTCTCCCAAAAGTGATAGTCTTCCTGCAGTTGCTGCATGCATACGGCCCTCACTATTTTGACAGCATCAGAAACTGGGATAAAGAAAAGAATAAATTATTGGAAGCCTATGGCTATTCGCTTAATGACGATCTGACTAACAAATTTGAATTTACTTATAAAGACGGGAAGCCTTTTTTAAGGGTACTCGATACATCAATCAAACGGATTGTTCAGCCTGTCTCAAGTAAGCCCAAACAAATTGTTTCCGTAGCCGAGACAAAATTGGAAATGGATGAAGAACCTAAAGCAGGGGTAAGCAAAAGGCTTGGTATTGTTTTTAATTTCAATAATACTAACTATCCGGGTTTTACGCTTGATGCAGTTTCGGGCGAAAGCAATGATGAACAGACATCTTATGTAAGCAAGGTTGAAAAAATTGACCTCACAAAATTTGTTGATATTGATTCTTTCAATGAAACCGACAAACAATTGATTTCTGCACTTCGTAAAATGCAGGAGCCTGAAATAACCAGGTACCTTAACCGGAATTCTCCTTTCAGCGGAATTTGGGAAAATATTATTCACCAGGAAGATGAAGGATTGCCAGAAGAGACAAAATCACTGATGGTTGAATATCTTCATCCCAAACTGCAAAAACTTTTTAGCGAGACGGGAAATAACTCCTTTATTTTTTTTCTTAACGGTCATAAAGCCTTCAAAACAGAAAATCTGCAACCCATAGGAATGGCTCAATTAAAGATTGAGCCATACTTCAAAGTTGCACAGCAAAATGATTTTGTAGAGATTTCCTGTTTTACAAAAATTTATGGGCAAACAGTTGATATTAATGCCAACCAATGCAATTCAACTGCATTATTCTTTTATAATCATAATTTATACCTGTGGAACAAACCTCATGACATCATGCTGGTTGAAAAGTTTTCCGGGAAAAAGAAATTCCAGATTGGAAAAACAGACTGGCCGAAGCAGTTGAAAGAATTTGTGTTGCCATTAACAAAAGAATATCATGTAGAATTTGAAAACGGGTTGGTGAAAGAAGTGAAAGATGGCGAACCGGAGAAAAAACTGGTTTTGCAGGAAAAAGGCGACTATCTTGTTTTTCAGCCACTGTTTGTCTACAAAGGTTTTGAAACAAAACCCGGGGGCAAAGAAGAGTTGGTGGTTCCCGATAATGATAAAGTAATGGTGGTAAGAAGAAATAAAGCAGTGGAGCTTGAATTTATTAATAAACTGAAAGCGTTGCATTCGCAGTTTATTCAGCCTGAAGGTTCTTACAGCCTGGCATTAAAAGGAAGTGATGTTTTAAAAAATAACTGGTTCTTTTTGTTTGTCGATGCTATGCAGGAAATGAAAGTTCCGGTTTATGGATACGATGCACTAAAAAATTTCCGTTTCAATACGGCCAAGCCGCAAACGAAAATACATATCAGCCGCAGCACTGATTGGTTTGATGCAAAAGTGGATATTGTTTTTGGAGATCAGAAAGTAACTATTGCAGATGTTAAAAAAGCGTTGGCAAACCGCCAGCAATTTGTGCCGCTTAATGACGGTACTTTAGGAGTACTGCCAGAAGAATGGATAAAAAAGTATTCACTCCTTTTCAGGGTTGGTGAAGGCAAAAGCAACCAGTTGCGCTTGTCAAAATACCATATGAGCGTGATAGATGAATTGTACGAAAACAGGAATGAAGAGGAGCTTGTTATAAAATTAGAAGAGAAATATGAACAGCTCAGAGAATTTAACCGCATTAAAGAAATTGACCCGCCTGAACATTTACAGCATATATTAAGGCCGTATCAGGTGCACGGGTTTCATTGGCTCAATTATCTTCACGAAATCGGCTGGGGTGGTATTCTTGCAGATGATATGGGTTTGGGTAAAACCATTGAAGCCCTCTCCTTTCTGCATTATTATAAGCATGCGCACGGAAGTTTGCGTGCAATGGTAGTTTGCCCGACTACACTCATGTTCAACTGGGAAAACGAAATAAGAAAATTTACACCCGCACTGTCATATTATATTCATCATGGCGGGGAAAGAGCAAGAAATAACCAGGCGCTGAATGAATATGACATTATTATTACCACTTACGGAACACTTCGTAGTGATATAAAATTACTGGTGGAAATTCCATTTGATTATGTAGTACTCGATGAGTCGCAGGCTATTAAAAACCCGGCCAGTAAAGTAACAAGAGCAGCATGTGTGCTCCAGGCAAAACATCGTTTATGCATGAGTGGTACGCCACTGCAGAATAATACCTTCGATATTTTTGCTCAAATGAACTTCCTGAATCCGGGAATGCTTGGCAGTATCGAATTTTTCCGCCAGGAATTTGCGGTACCGATCGATAAATTCGGTGAGCAGGACAGGAAAGATCATCTCAGGAAATTGTTATACCCTTTTATATTAAGGCGAACAAAGGAACAGGTTGCCAAGGATCTTCCGGAAAAAACAGAAACCATTTTGTTCTGTGAAATGGAAGATGAACAAAGAAAAATTTACGATGCATACAGAAATGATTACCGTGATAAAATTCTGGGAACTATTGAATCGCAAGGTATTCAGAAATCCCAGCTTACTATTTTGCAAGGGCTGATGAAACTCCGGCAGATCTGCGATTCTCCCGCAATTTTGAATGAAACAGACAAATATCCAAATCACTCCATTAAGTTGGAAGAACTTGCCAGAGAAATAACGGAAAATATTGGCGATCATAAAGCGCTTATTTTTTCTCAATTCCTCGGAATGCTGGCCCTTATCAGGCACAAATTGAAAGAGCTTGATGTCAAATTTGAATATTTTGATGGCAGTACTTCGGCCCAGGAAAGGGAACGGGCTATTCAAAGTTTCCAGAATGACCATGAATGCCGTGTATTTTTGATTTCTTTAAAAGCAGGGGGGGTTGGACTAAACCTTACTGCAGCAGATTACGTATACATTGTGGATCCCTGGTGGAACCCCGCAGTTGAACAACAGGCAATTGACCGAACCCACAGGATCGGTCAAACAAAAAATATTTTTGCTTACCGAATGATTTGTAAAGATACTATTGAAGATAAAATTATTCAGCTTCAGGAAAAGAAACGTGTGCTTGCAAAAGACCTTATTACCGATGATGAGGGTTTTGTAAAAGCACTTACCCGTCAGGATGTAGAATATCTCTTCAGCTAACTTTTGTTATTCACCTAACAAAATCCGGCTTTTTGCCATTGGTACATCTCTTTAAAAGTGCCATGTGATTCATACTATCTTAGTATTTCCGATAAAATTATTATGCATAAAATAACTGTTTTATTAAGCTTTTTTTTAGTGGTTAGTATTACTGATTGTTTTTCACAGAATAACATTTCAGGATCTGTGAAAGGAAAAATTGTGGATAGTTCGGGGCAGAAACTAAAAAGCGCTTCAGTTACTGTTGTTGGTATTTCCGACCCCAATGCACATACCTTCACCATTTCTGATGATAATGGAATGTTTCTTATTAGAAATCTTAATACAGGAAATTATAGGTTGCTGGTTACTTTTCAGGGGTATGAACATCTCGATAAACGATTCTCCATTTCTGCTTCAGACACTTCATTTGATTTTGGAAATATGGCTATGCAAAGACAAAGTGATACGCTGAAAGCCGTTGTTGTTGAAGAGCCTGCTGTACGTATAAAAAAGGATACTGTAGAATACAATGCTGATAAATACGCTGTAAAGCCTAATGCAGTTGCAGAAGACCTGCTGAAGAAATTGCCCGGTGTACAGGTGGATAAAAGCGGAAATATCACTGCTCAGGGTGAAACAGTAACGAGAGTATTGGTAAACGGCAAACGTTTTTTTAGCGACGACCCCAAACTGGCAACCAGAAATTTGCCACCTGATATTATTGATAAAATACAGGTGTTTGATGACCTGAGCGATCAGAGTAAGTTTACAGGTTTTGACGATGGTAACAGGGTAAAGACAATTAATATCACCACTAAAAAAAGCAAGCAACAAGGCTATTTTGGCAAAGCGGTTGCCGGTGTGGGCACTGATGAAACATACGATCTAAGTGCAAATATGCACCGGTTTGAGGGGGATCGCCAGATTTCTTTACTTGGCCAGGCAAATGATATTAATAAACAAAACTTCACCATTCAGGATATATTGGGCTCAACAGGAGGTGGCAGACGCGGTGGTGGCGGTAATATTGGCGGAAGCGGTTCCAACAGCAGCGGAATAACAACCGTATGGGCGGGAGGAGCTAATTATCGTGATGCCTGGAGCCCGAATACAGAAGCATATGGCAGTTATTTTTTTAACAGCCAGCATGTATCAACAAGTCAGCAAACAGCTACCCAAAATATTGTTACCCCCGATTCTTCTTATTATAATAATCAAGGCCAGTATAGCATACAGCGTACCCAAAACCATCGCATCAACTTTAATATTGAACAGAATTTTGACAGCAGTAATTCTTTGATTTTCCGGCCTAATGTTACTTTTCAGAATACTACACCAAATTCAACATCCAGCATATCTACCATTGATGATAAAGGAGGGGCTATATACAACTCTGTCAATAATTCTTCGAGCACAAACAGTGGTTATAGCATAAACGGGGCAAACCTGCAGTTCAGGCATAAGTTCGCAAAAAAATTCAGGACCATTTCCCTTGATCTGAATACAAGTGCGGCGGCGAATAACGGCGATGGATATACGTATGCAATCAACAGTTTTTTTGTACCGTACAATAAAATCGATACCATTAACCAGTTTTATACTGATTCGCTGCATTCGTTCACTTTCAGTCCGACACTTTCTTATACAGAACCTGTTGGTAAAAACCAGATCATTGAGCTCAATTATAATTATACCTATAACAGGAACCACAGTATCAATAATACCTATGGTTATGATGAAAATGCCAAAGGGTTTAATATTTTCGACAGTTTATTCAGTAATTCCTACCGGTTTACTTCAAATTCCAACAGGCTGAGCTTAAATTATCGTATTCAAAACCCAAAATATAATTTAAGTTTCGGATCTGGTGTTCAGTTTACTGATTTCAGTAGCATTAATACTACAAAAAGCATTACGGTGGCTCACAACTATGTTAACCTTACGCCGACTGTAAATTTTCAATACAGTTTTTCAAGCACGAAAAGATTGCGTTTAAATTATATGGGCAGAACAGGATCTCCCACAGCCATGCAGTTGCAACCACTGCTGACTACATCCGATTCAATAAATTTTCAAGTTGGTAACCCGGGTTTAAAGCCTCAATTCACACACACTTTGCGTATGTTATATACCTCTTTTGAGCCTTCAACACAACGCGTTCTTTTTGCTACTATTAATGCAAGCACAGTGGTCAATGACATTCAAAGTGCTATAACGCAAAACAAAAACGGGGGAAGAACCAGCACTTATGTGAACCTGAATGGGACCTATAATTTATCGGGCTATTTCAATTATGGGTTTGCGTTAAAGAAGCCAAAATCAAATTTGAATTTTATGTCCAATCTTAACTATAACCAAAGCCAAAGCCTTTTAAATGATACAAGTGATTATGTCAGAAACACTACATTAGGCGAAACCGTTTCGTGGACGACCAATATCAAAAAGAATTTCGACATGAATTTCAGCTACGGAATTACCTACAATATTGCCAGGAATTCCCTACAGCCAAAGAATAATCTGAATTATTACAACCAGGTTTTTTCGACTGAAATAACAGCATACACCAATAATGGATGGCTTATTGCCACAACATTTGATTATACCTATTATGGAAACAGGCCGGCAGGATATAATGCGAGTGTGCCTTTGTTAAGCCCAAGTATTGCCAGGCAATTGTTCAAGAAAAAGCAAGGAGAATTGCGGTTAAGTGTTTTTGATTTGCTCAATCAGAATGCTGCGGTAAGCAGAACGGTTTCTACCAATCAGGTGGTTGATACAAGAACAAATGTACTTAGCCGGTATGCAATGCTCACCTTCACATATAATCTCAACAACTTTGCCGGGGCCAATCAGCACAGAATGCCGGGTATGTTCAATAATTTCCGTCCGGGTGGCTGGCGGGGAGGTGCAAGGGGCTGAAGCGATGAGCAGCAGGTAACCATTAATATTAAAAGCCCCGCATGAAGCAGGGCGAGGCACATACATTTATGGTTTCAGAAGTAAGTGCTTTAATTTTTGGAATAAGTTATTTGTTTGTTTTTTTAATCCTGTAATAGCTGATGCTTCCTACGGGTGATTTTCCCATAACAATTACAGACAATAAGCTCTTCATAAAAAAAGACAGGGATGTATGCCTTGGACTGCTCTTATATGAATCGGCTCTTTTTGTGTTCAACTGAAGGTTAATGTTTGACATTTTGATATTGGTTTTGAAATTGCACAACAAAATAATTATTTGTAACGAAAATTCTGTCGTATTATTATCCTATAAAAGAGCCGGTTTGCAGACCGTATTTTTTCTATTGCAATACCGTGTTATTTATAGTAATATTGTTGGCTACCTATGCGAAAAATCGCTACCTCTCTGGTTTTTCTTTCCTTTTATGCGGGCTTGCTTGCGCAGGGAACTTTTACCAACACTACAAGTGCAACCCTTGAAAAAGTAATCCGGGATTATCCTAACCGTTTTAAGGATATCAAAGGGGAAGTAATTGTTCAGAATCCTCAGACTACAGAATATCAGTCGAGGGTTCATGTCCCCGGCTCTTCTTCGTGTACGGTTACCCGTTATAATTCTGTGAAAAATGATGTTTACAGCTGGGAATGTATACTGTTGCAAACCGAAGATTTCAACACCGCAAAAAATAAGTTCAGGGAAATCTTTAATCAGATAAAGAACAGTATCATTAAACTAAACGGGGATAAACCTTATATTCTGAATGGGCAATATGAAGTGCCGTCAGAAGAGAAAAAATTTACAACTGTCGTCTTTGAATTATTACCGGCAGTCGGGGAAATGAAAAAAGTAAAAATTGACCTTTCCCTCCAGGCTCAGATTACTGAATGGAAACTTTCACTGAGTGTATACGACCAGGATATGAAAGAAGATGAACCTGCAATAAGTTCTGGTAATTAAATCAACAGCATATAGTTTTTAAGTACCGCCTCAATATCTTCAAGCTTGAAAGGCTTTGAAATATAATCGTTCATACCAGCTTCAATGCATCTTTCTTTATCTCCTTTCATAGCATCAGCTGTTAGTGCAATAATTGGAATATTGCAATGAGGCTCCGGCAGGTTGCGGATAAGACGGGTAGTGGTATACCCATCCATTTCGGGCATATTTACATCCATGAAAATAAGTACCGGATCGTAATGCGGTAATGCTTCCAGGGCTTCTTTTCCATTAGTCATCTGAATAACATCGAACCCCATCCTCTTCATTACTTCAGTAATCAAAAGCATATTGATGGGCTCATCGTCAACAACCATTATACTTACTGTTTGTGATATTTTTTCAACAACAGGCAGTGAAGGATGAAGATTGTCGTTCTGTAATGGTTTTTCAAATAGTGACAACAAAGTGCTGTTCAGTTCATGCAGTTTTACAGGTTTAGAAAGGAATTTGTTGATGCCGGCTTTATCTGCCTCGAGTTGATACATGTTTTTCTCGAGTGAAGAAAGCATCAGCACAAAAATTTTTTTATTGGTTGAGGGAAGATCTTTTATTTTTTTGATCAAACTGATTCCGTCAGTGTGCTGGAGATAATGGTCAACAATAATTAAATCGAAAGGCTGCCCGTTATTTTCTGCTTCACTGACCTTAAAAATGGTTTCAATTTCATTTGAAGAGGTTTCACAGTAAATATCCATGTGCCGGAACATTTCCTGCATAAGCTGACGGTTGCTTGCATTATCATCAATGACCAAAACTTTTTTGAGTAATGGTTTTTCCGGCATGGCAATTTCCGGTTGCTCGTTTGCAATTTCCAGCTTTAAATGCAAAGAAAATATACTTCCTTTTCCCGGCATACTTTCAACGGTTAATTGTCCGCCCATCATTTCGGCGAGGCTTTTTGATATAGTCAAACCTAATCCTGTACCGCCATATTTTCGTGTTGTAGATGTATCTGCCTGGGTAAAGCTGTCGAATATTTTCTGCATCTTATCGTGGGAAATACCGATACCCGTATCTTTTACCTGGACGATTATGCCCATAAACTTTTTATCATTTTCAAAATATGGTCCACTGCCCTTCTTAATATTGACAAAAATTTCCCCTTCACTTGTGAATTTTATAGCATTGCCAAGAAGATTGACAATAATTTGCCTTATACGAACAGGATCACCATAAAACTGTGACGGTATGGTAGGATCAACTTTAAACAAAGTTTCCAGTTTCTTCTCATAGGCTTTAACGGTCAGCAAGTCAATTGTCTCTTCAACCAGTTCATCAAGTTTAAAAAGAGTATTTTCTATTTCAAGCTTACCCGCTTCGATTTTTGAAAAGTCAAGGATATCATTAATGATTTCCAATAGGCCATGTGCGGATTTCTTTACGTTATTCAAATAATCTCTTTGCGTTTTTTGCAGATCTGTAGTCAGTACAAGATCCGTAAAACCAATGATACCGTTCATTGGAGTTCTCAACTCATGGCTCATGTTTGCCATGAATTCACTTTTTGCCTGGCTCGCAGATTCCGCAACTTCTTTTGCTTTTATTAATTCAAGTTCAATTTCTTTACGTTCTATAGCGGCCGATAAAGAAGACGCGTAAGATCTGAGTATTGAAAATTCAGCTTCGGTCCATTCGCGTTCTCTCCTGAACTCATCGAATCCAACAAAACCCCAGAATTCATTTTTAATAAAAATGCCTACAGCAACAGACGAAAGCAGTTGAGTTCTTTCATAAATTGCTTTGAGTTGCGGATCTTTTTCCGAGTTTTTATAACTAATAAATGATTGCCTGGCTTTTAAGGGCTCTATAATTTTTTTTATTTCCCTGAATGGTATACGTTGTATAACATCTTTGTGCAACCTCAGATCGGCAGGATCTTCTGTCCATTCATGACTTTCTGATGTCAGCCATTCCTGATTTTTTTCATCGAAATGGTTTCGGAAAATATATACCCTGCTAACAGCTGCTTTGCGACCAAGTACCTGTAGAGATTCATTTATCACCTGGTCAAGATCGGAATTTGTTAAAAAACTATGGGTTGAATCTGCTACTGCTTGTAATAACTGGTCTTTCTTTTTCAGGTTTTCCTGTACAGCCTTCTGTTCCGTTATATTTCTTGAAGTGCAAATCAGTTTTATCACTTCATTGTCATCAATAATAGGTTTTACAATAGTTTCATGCCAGATATAGGTACCGTCTTTTCGTAAAATTCTGTAGCGTATTATGATGCTTTCTGTGCCCGGGGAATAAGATTTTGTTTTTTCTGTAGGGAAAAATTTATGAATATCTTCAGGATGGATAAACTGGTAAATGGATTTACCCAAAAGTTCATCAACTTCATATCCGAGAATTGTTTTGACAGAAGGAGATAAATACCACATAGTGCCGTCTGCTGCATGAACACTGATGATATCGCCCGAGTTTTCTGCAAGCAGGCGGAATTTTTGTTCACTGTTCAACAATGCATTTTCTGATTCTTTTTGGGCAGTAATATCCTGCGCTACCCCGAAACAGTTTTGTTTGTCCATTACTATCCCTTTTAAAGAGAGATAGCGCATCCATCCCTGGTTAGTAATAATCCTGAATGAAAATGAAATTTCAAAATCTTTGTTTTCGTTATTGCCGGCCACATTCATGAATTCTTCTTTTACACTCAACTGGTCTTCAGGTACAACAGAGGTATCAATAAAATTCTGGAGGCTTATCGTTTTCGCATCATCCTGGTCTAAGCCAAGCAATTCTTTTAATTCTTTGCTGAGTTCAAGTTCTTTTGATATAAAATCGAATTTCCAGGAGCCCATCTTTGCATAAGTCATGGCATATGATAAAGTCTGGATCGCCTCCTCTTTCACTTCCTGCGCCTCCACTTTATCAGTAACGTTAAGGCCTATTGCCTGAATTTCTTTAACACGGCCCCGGTCATCAGTTAATGCCAGGAATTCCCATTCCGTCCACAAAAAATCACGTGTGCTGCCTATTGGTTTTTTGATGAGCAGGCGGGCAACTTTGCCAGGGTTTTTCCAGCATTCATCTGCTACCTGTTGACAGCGTACCATATCTTTTGGGAAGATGGTTTCATAAAAAAATTTATGCGCCAGCTCTTCTTTGGTATGTTTAAAAGTTTTTAAAAACGAGGGGTTGGCATAGGTAAAATTGCCAACCCTGTTAATCCTGATAACATAATTGGTTTGAGATTGAAGTATGGAGCTGAGGTATTGTTTTTCCTGCAGTAATTCGTTTCTTGCTTTTTGCAGCTCTTCATAATTCTTTTCACCTCTTTTGAATGCCGGTTCAAGCACTAGTATAATGAGACATATTATCGCGATAACCAGTGATAGAAATTTACTGGCATCAATTGTAGACGATTCAGTTCGTTTTTCACTGGCTACAATTCCATATTGAGTAGTAACATCTCTCATTAATGGGTAATACCTGTCTTCATCGTGTAAAATCTGGCGCAGATATAATTTTCTGTTAATGCTGATTAATGATGAATCGGCCTGAGATATTTCATCAGCAACAGCAACCAGGTTTTGATAATAGGGCTGTACAGACGATAGTAATAATCTGATTTGAAAAACCGGTTGCGGCAGCGGTAATTGCTGGGTATTGATTTGTTTTTTCAGAAATTCCTGCTGCTGTTTAAAAGCAACAAGTGCTTTTTGAAGACTGTCCTTGGCTGCTTCATATTGTTTGGTGTCTTCAGTTTCACCTAAAATCAGAATACTGTTTTTGGCAATAACCTGGCTCAAAGTTTGTTGCCTGCCGGCAATACTTTTTGCTTCGGTTATTTCCTGGTCTTCTGCAGATTTTACATGTGTAAGGTAATAGCCAAAAAAATTGAAGAGGAGTACCAGTGCAAATAGTACTACAGATATTCTTATAAGCTTTCTAAAAGGGCTTTTCATTGTCTTTCAGAGGATTTCCGGATACTTTAACGTAAAACTCAATATTTAAGTTTCTAAACGGGAAAAATTACTGAAAATTGCTTGTATTGTCAATAAATTGGCCTGTTGTAACAGCGGAAAATAATAATTTATTACAATCTTGTAACTGATGATTTGTATAAATTCAACCGGTATTTTAAAAACCACATTATAGTAAATGAAGGAATAAAGTCAGTACCAGGCAAAAGCTCTTCGATAAAATTGAAAAGGCCTCCAAAAGCACCCTTCCATCCTCCAAAAGTTTTATAAAAGATGATTGCAGAAATAGGAGCCCATATGATATCACCAAACTCTCCGAAACCAGGAAGTAAATAAGTTGCGCATCCAATAGCATCCATTAAAACACAAAATAAAAATGATGGTTGTTTTAACATATCAAAAATTCACCAAACGTTATACCAAACCTGCAAAATGCTAATATTAACAGTTTATCAATAACTGATTACTTGCTCTTCAATTACAGCGGGCATTTCACGCCATTCATATTGCTGGTTACGCAATTGTGGTTCAAAACCCGCTTTACGGATAGCTTCTTGTATGCCTTTGGCAGTAAACCTGTGAGGGGCGCCGGCGGCACTTACTACATTTTCCTCCAGCATAATGCTTCCAAAATCATTTGCCCCGGCACGCAGGCAAACCTGTGCGGTCTGCTTTCCAACTGTAAGCCATGATGCCTGTATGTTTTTTATGTTAGGAAGCATGATGCGGCTTATAGCAATCATTCGTATATATTCATCCGGTGTAGTAAGATTATGTACTCCGCGAATTTTTGTTAGCAATGTATCCACGTCCTGGAAAGTCCAGGGGATAAACGCCAAAAAACCTTTAGCTGTATTAGGTTTCCTTGATTGCACTTCCCTGATCTTCACCAGATGTTCAAATCTTTCTTCAATGGTTTCAACATGACCAAACATCATTGTGGCGGAAGTAGTAATGTTTAACTTATGGGCCTCATGCATAATATCGAGCCATTCCTGTGCACCACATTTTCCTTTGCTGATGAGGCGTCTTACCCGATCAATTAAAATTTCCGCCCCCGCTCCTGGCAAAGAATCCATTCCTGCGTTTTTAAGTTCCATTAGCACATCATGGTGGCTCATTTTTTCTAATTTGCATATATGTGCAATTTCTGGCGGGCCGAGAGTATGTAACTTAAGTACCGGAAACAGTTCTTTTAATTGCCTGAATAACGTAGTATAAAAGCTTAATCCTAATTGGGGATGATGTCCGCCCTGCAGCAATAATTGATCTCCGCCCCAACGAAAAGTTTCTTCAATTTTTCTTTTGTAAGTGTCTATATCCGTTATATATGCCTCAGCATGGCCAGGCACCCTATAAAAATTGCAGAATTTACAATTAGCAATGCAAACATTAGTAGTGTTAACATTCCTGTCTATTTGCCAGGTAACTTTACCATGAGGTACCTGAACTTTACGCAGTTCATCGGCAACATACATTAACTCAGAAAGAGGAGCCTGTTTATACAAAAAAACTCCTTCTGCAGCACTCAAAAATTCAAAGTTTAATGCCCTATGGTACAATTCAGCTAATTTCAATGGAAATTATTTAATGATTGCAAAAATAATATAGATCAGCCTTAATGCAACATTTTGTATAAACGGCTTGCCTTAGATATAAACTTGTGATATATTTAAAGAGAATAATGTGACGAATTGCTAACTGACTGTAATTTTTTATCATGCCATATGTTTTAAGCACCAAACAAAAACAGCCGTTATTTATAACTTTTCGCCTCAAATCTGTTTTATTAACAACACTGCTTTCTTATAGCATTGCTTTTACTTGCAATAGTGCAAGTGCCCAGGAAGAATTTGTGCCCCCTCCTTCACATTTACTTAGTACTTTACCTTTCCGCATGCTCAATGGCGGCATTATTTTGGTAAAATGTAAACTTGGAAATTACAAAGATTCACTCAACTTTATTTTTGACACCGGTAGCGGGGGTATTTCTTTAGACTCGGCAACTTGTGAACGATTGCATATTATTCCTGTGCCATCTGATAAAACCATTCGGGGCATTGCAGGCATTCGGAATGTTAGTTTTGTGTACAATGAAACTTTACATATGCCATTGCTTGATGTTGACAGCTTGAATTTTCATGTAAATGATTATAACATATTGTCGAGTGTATACGGAGAAGATATAGATGGCATAATTGGTTATAGTTTTTTAAACAGATATATCGTTAAAATTGATTACGACAGTAATTATATTTATGTATATTCAAAAGGTTCATTAAAATATCCCAGGGGAGGTTATTTAAGCAGGCCCGTTATCGTAAACCTTCCTATCGAAACAGCACGGTTAAGGGATAATGTTGATTTAACTGCAAGATTTTATTTCGATACAGGGGCAGGCTTATGCTTGCTGCTGTCAAATGATTTTGTAACGGACAGCTCTTTTTTTGCCAATAAAAAAAAGAAACCGGTGGAAACCCTTGCCCAGGGTCTTGGAGGTAAAATGACCATGCGCCAAACAACCATGAAGGATTTCAAACTGGGGCCTTATAAATTCAGAAATGTGCCCGCTTATATTTTTGATGATGAATATAATATTACATCATATCCGTCTTTGGCCGGTTTGATCGGTAACGATCTTTTGCGCAGGTTTAATGTAATCCTGAATTATGCCAGAAGGGAAATTTACCTCATGCCTAATTCCCACTTTCATGATTTGTTCGATTATTCCTATACTGGTCTTAATATCTATTGGATAGATGGAGAAATTAAAGTGGCAGATATTATAAAAAATTCGCCTGCCGAAAAGGCGGGCTTCAAATCAGGAGATATTATTATTGGGGTAGGCAATAATTTTACAGGAAACATCCAGGCCTACAAGAATCTGCTTCAGTCTGTAGGTGAAAAAATCAGGGTGGTAATCAGGAGGAACAATGAGTTAGTGGAGTTGAAACTGAAAGTAGAAAGCATCTATTAATTTAATACTACTGCAAATAAATTACTCTTCCTTAATTTGCACTTCTTTTGTTGACTATATGATACAGTTTGAAAAATTCCAATTACAGAACGGATTACGTGTAATTGTTCACGAAGATCCATCAACACCAATGGCTGTGTTGAATGTTATATATGATGTAGGAGCCAAGGATGAAAACCCTGATCAGACCGGATTTGCGCATCTTTTCGAGCACTTGATGTTCGGGGGGTCCATAAACGTTGAAGAGTTTGAGGTTCCATTGCAGATTGCCGGCGGAGAAAACAATGCATTTACTACAAATGATTTTACGAACTACTATATGCAATTGCCGGCGGAAAATATTGAAACTGCTTTTTGGTTAGAGAGCGACAGAATGCTTTCACTTGCATTTGATGAGAAAAGCCTCGAAGTGCAACGCAAGGTGGTTTGCGAAGAATTTAAAGAGCATTATATAAACAAACCTTACGGAGATGTGTGGTTTAAAATGAGGGAACTTGCCTATACACAACATCCGTATAAATGGATGACCATTGGTAAAGAACTCAGCCATATTGAAAACGCAAAATTGAGTGACGTTAAAGATTTCTTTTTTAAACATTATTGTCCGGTTAATGCAATATTAGTTGTTGCCGGGAACGTAAAAACGCCCCAGGTAAAAGAATTGGCAGCAAAATGGTTTGGTAATATTCCTGCAGGGAAAAAATATGAAAGAAATTTACCGCAGGAGCCGGTACAACAGGAAGCAAGAAAAATTGAAATAAAGGCAGATGTTCCACTTGATGCTTTGTATAAGGCATATCATATCACCTCAAGAAAAGAAGATGGCTACTATTTTGCTGAACTGATCACAGAAATTTTAGGAGGTGGCAATTCTTCCAGGCTTTTTCAGTCTTTGGTAAAGGAAAAAAAATTATTCAGCAATATTGAATGCTACCAGACAGGGTCAGTTGAGCCCGGGTTATTGGTCATAGAAGGCAGGCTGATTAAAGGCGTTGATATGCAGGGTGCTGACAGGGCCGTTGAAGAAGAAATACAGAAAATAATCACTGAAAAGGTTGATGAAAAAGAATTGGCGAAAGTAAAAAATAAAACAGAGGCCGCTATTGTATTTGAAGACATGAGTGTAATGAACCGCGCAGCCAGTCTGGCTATTTATGAACTGCTGGGTGATGCAAACATGATGAACACAGAGCTCGGAAAATATCAGTCGGTGACCACTGATGATATTTTATGTGAAAGCCGGAAAATATTTGATAACAGGAATTCGAATACAATCTATTATTACAGCAACAATTGATATTATATACCATGTGATTAATTATAAGGACTTTTCACTAATCACGAATAACAGGATTTTTAAGAGTATAAATCTGCATAATTAAAAAGCAAAATATTTTTTTCATAAAATTTATGTTGAACAGAAAAATAGCGCCACCCATTACAAATGCTGTAGATTTTCATCTTTCATTGTCACCCTATCAAAAATATGTATTGAAAAATGGGGTAGAAGTATATGCTATTAATCTCGGAGAGCTTGACACTTTAATGGTAAATTTTGTTTTCTCAGCCGGCAATTGGTTTGAAGAAAAGAACCTGGTAGCAGCATCAGCAAACTATTTGTTGAAGAACGGCACTTCTTCGAAGAACGCATTTCAGATCAATGAACATTTTGAATATTACGGCTCTTCATTAAGCAGGAGTTGCCAGAATGAAACTGCAGAAATAACATTGCATTGCCTGGGAAAATATGTTAATGAACTATTGCCGGTAATTGCAGAAATGATTACGGATTCTGTTTTTCCTGAAGAAGAACTGGATATTTATAAAAAGAATTCGCAACAACGTTTGCAGGTCAGTCTAAGAAAAAGCGATTTTGTTGCAAGCCGTTTAATCGATTCGTACCTGTTTGGTGAAAACCACCCTTATGGAAAATATAGCTCACTCGAAGATTATTCAGCCTTACAGCAGGACGAAATAAAGAAATTTTATCGCCGGTTTTATCAGAATGGCAAATGTGTTATTTTTTTGGCAGGAAAATTACCAAAGGATATTATTCATTCACTTGAAAACGGTTTTGGTCAATTACCGTTAAATACCTGGAATAAAAGGCTGGATAATGTGAACCATCCAATTGTCCCTGCAAAAGAAAAAAAGTATAATATAGTGAATGATGCCAACGGTGTTCAGGGTTCCGTGCGCATCGCAAGAAACTTTCCAAACAGGCATCATCCTGATTTTCAAAAAGCAGGGGTTCTCAATAATATTTTTGGCGGTTTTTTCGGGTCAAGGCTTATGGCAAATATCCGGGAAGATAAAGGCTACACTTATGGCATTTACAGTTATTTTATGAATCATATCCAGGAGAGTGCATGGATAATCAGTACGGAGGCCGGTAAAGATGTCTGTAATGCCGCTATTCATGAAGTATACAAAGAAATGAAACGATTGCGGGAAGAACTGATTGATGAAGAAGAATTGCAAACAGCAAGAAATTTTATGATCGGCTCAATTTTAGGTGATTTGGATGGTCCTTTTCATGTTGCCGGAAGATGGAAAAATATTATTCTCAATAATCTTGATGAAAATTATTTCTATAATGGTATCCACGTTATTAAAACGATTACTCAAAAAGAACTGCGTGAACTTGCCGACAGGTATTTACAGCCGGAAGACTTTTATGAATTGGTAGTGGTATAATGCCGCAAAAACTTATTACCTTTTGGGGAATTTAAGTAATATGAATTTTGTTTTGCGAATTATAATCACCGCAGTCGTTGCTTTCGCCCTTTCTTATATTTTAAAAGGTATACACATTAACGAATTCACTACGGCATTGCTGCTTGCGCTGGTTCTGGCATTGCTCAATGCTTTTTTGAAACCCCTTCTTATTATTCTTACATTGCCAATAACTATTGTCACATTTGGTTTGTTTCTTTTTGTGATCAATGCATTAATAATAATGCTGGCTTCAGAGTTCATTGACGGTTTCAAGGTAGATGGCTTTTGGTGGGCTTTATTGTTCAGCTTGTTATTATCTACTCTTACTTCTCTTTTATATAAAAAAGAAGGCGGACAAAAGGAAAAGAAGAATAATTAAAACTCATTTCAGAAAACCATATAGGTTTGTATTATGCATTTCGACAGGAAAAATTTATCCGGCGAAGAACTTATTCATGTCTACAAAAGTATCTTACTGCCCAGATTGATTGAAGAAAAAATGCTTGTTTTGCTTCGCCAGGGCAAAATCAGCAAATGGTTTAGCGGTATTGGTCAGGAAGCGATAGCAGTAGGCGCCACACTGGCATTACAACCCGATGAATGGATTATGCCCTTGCATCGAAACCTGGGTGTTTTTACTTCAAGGAAAATGCCGTTAAGTAAATTATTCATGCAATGGCAGGGGAATAAAAGCGGCTATAGTAATGGCCGGGAAAGAAGTTTTCATTTCGGCTCAAAGCAACATCATATCTGCGGAATGATCTCTCATCTGGGTCCGCAACTGGCCCTTGCAGATGGAGTAGCCCTGGCATATAAACTTCAAAAAGAAAATAAAGTTTCAATGGCATTTACCGGCGATGGGGGGACGAGCGAGGGTGATTTTCATGAGGCATTAAATGTTGCGGCAGTCTGGGATCTTCCTGTGATTTTTATTATAGAGAATAACGGTTATGGATTGAGTACGCCCGTGAATGAACAATACCGTTGCACAAGTTTGGTTGATAAAGCCAAAGGATACGGAATGGACGCAGTACAGATTGATGGCAATAATGTATTGACAGTTTATGACACAGTAAAAGGAGTTAGGGAATATTGTATTAAAAATCAGAAGCCTTATCTTATTGAATGTATGACCTTTCGTATGCGCGGACATGAGGAAGCAAGCGGAACCAAATATGTTCCAAAAGAGTTGTTTGAAGAATGGGCAAAGAAAGATCCGGTTCTCAGCTATGAGCAATTTCTTATAGAAGAAAAAATTCTTGAAGAAACTTCGGTTATGCATATACGTGGAGAAATAAAGTCAAACATTGAAGAAGACCTGAAGATTGGTTTTGCTGCGGAAGAAATGGTACCTGATAGCAATAAAGAGCTAAATGATGTTTATGCAAAGAAGCCGGAAATAAGGAGTAAAAAGATAGCAATTCAGCATCGTGTACCGGATAATGAGATTCGTTTCATTGATGCAATCAAAGAAGGACTGTTTCAGTCTATGCAGCAACACCCCAATCTTATTTTAATGGGGCAGGATATTGCTGAATATGGCGGTGCATTCAAAATTACTGAAGGTTTTATAGATGAATTCGGCAAAGCAAGAGTGCGCAATACGCCGCTTTGCGAGAGCGCTATTGTTGGGGCGGCACTCGGATTAAGCTTGGAAGGGTTCAAAAGCATGATGGAAATGCAATTCGCAGATTTTGTTACAGTAGGCTTTAATCAGATTGTGAACAACCTCGCAAAGATTCATTATCGCTGGGGACAGCATGCGGATGTTGTCATCCGCATGCCGACAGGTGCAGGAGTAGGCGCAGGGCCTTTCCATTCTCAAAGTAATGAAGCGTGGTTTATGCATGTTCCGGGGTTGAAAATAGTTTACCCTTCAACCCCTGCAGATGCAAAAGGATTATTAATTGCAGCAATCAACGATCCTAATCCGGTAATGTATTTTGAACATAAGGCCTTGTACAGAAGTATCAGTGGAAAAGTACCGGCGGAATATTATGAAACAGAGATCGGTATGGCAAAACATATTCGGGAAGGAAATGAAATTTCAGTTATTACCTATGGTATCGGTGTTCATTGGGCATTAAAATACGCAGAAGAAAATCCTGGTCTTTCAATGGATATTGTTGACCTCAGGACACTTTTACCTTTGGATTATAATGCAATTAAAAGTTCAGTTTCACGAACAGGTAAAGTTTTGATTTTGCATGAAGACACACTGATTGGCGGTATTGGAGCAGAGATATCCGCATGGATCAGCGAGCATTGTTTTGAATTATTGGATGCGCCCGTGATGCGATGTGCATCGCTTGACACCCCAATCCCTTTCAGCATTGAGCTGGAAAAAAATTTTTTGGCCAGTGCGAGATTAGGTGAGTATGTGCACAAATTAATTCAATATTGATTTTTAGGAGATAGCTTTTAAAATAAAATTCGGATAAAAGCAATTGCAGGTTCTGCGCCCCTTTGTGAAAAAATATTATTATGGACAATATTCGTATAAGATGCCCAAAATGTAAATGGGAGCCTGATGGACAGCCTTATTGGCAATGCACCTGCGGCACCATGTGGAACACTTTTTCAACCGGCGCACGGTGCCCGCAATGTGGTAAAGTTTGGGAAGATACTCAATGTGTGATCCATGCAGGCGGCTGCGATAAATGGAGCCCGCATTTGGATTGGTATGAAGGATTAGATGATGTAGTAAATAAATTAAAAGAAGAAATAAAAGAAAGCTGGCATGCAGTGTATTGATTGTTTTTATTCCTGATTTTGAGATTTACGATTCCTTCGATTCGAAATTTTTTTATTTAGTTTTTAGCCTTTTTATTTTTAATTTTCTTTTTGAGGTAACCAGCGGCATCAACTTTATTCATCATTGTTGCACTTGCCTCCGACAAAGTTGGCGGGTCGCACTCTTCAACGTCAACAATTCTATTGAGCGCAGAAAGTAAGCAGTGAACAGTAAACATTGAGCATCTCATTGCCAATTCACCATATCGTTTTCTCATCTCATGCCAGAAAATGAAAGCCCGAAACCAAACATTATATAAATGATCATTTTAAACAGGCGGTATTTCGTTTTGTTGGTCATAAACTTTTATAGCAAAAATGTGCTTTACTGAAAACAGGTAAACCGGTATTTGAGAGAGAAAAATTTGTTAAATGCCATGAGTAATGTGCTTAATAAAAATCTGGATTACATGTATTCTTAGTTGAAGGTTTAATACAGGCAGGTAAGCAGCATAAAATTTTTGGCAGAACAATACACAATGCAATCGCGAAAATCGATTATCAGCTGTTTTTAATTTTCAGGTTAATTTTATTTTGAATTGGCCTTGAATACACGAATGAAATTTCCGCCAAGGATTTTTTCAACATCTTTTTCTGAATAGCCTCTTTTCAATAATGCTTCTGTGATTTTTGGGAAATCCTGGACACCTTCCAACCCAAGCGGCGCAGAATCAATACCGTCAAAATCAGAACCCAGGCCCACATAATCCACGCCAACCAGTTTCACTATATAATCAATATGGTCAATCAGTAATGACAGGGGGGGGCGTATAGCTGCAATTTCCTGCGGATACTTTTTCGCCATGTATTCGCCAATTTTATAATCAGGCGCCTTCGCTGCATTCAGAGAATCGAATTCCGATTTATGATTACTAAAAAAAATATCACGTTTTCTGAAATAAGTGCTGTCAATAAAACCTGAGAAAAAATTAATATCGATCACCCCCCCATTTTTAGCAACTGCTTTTATTTGGTCATCTTTTAAATTTCTTGGCACCGGGCAAATGGCATATACTGAGCTATGTGATGCAATAACAGGTTTAGTTGTAGTATTAATCGCATCCCAGAAAGTTTTTTCACCAACATGCGAAATGTCGACCATCATACCCAGTTCATTCATTCTTCTTACAATTTGTTTACCAAATTCTGTAAGGCCGTATGGGGTAACAGAAAATGCCTTTCTTGATTCATCTGCTGCAGATGTTGCCCACGATGTGCTGTTGTTCCATGTCAGCGTCATATATCTGACCCCTCGTTTGAATAAACTGTCAAGGTGATCAATGTCATCTTCTATCATATGACCGCCTTCAACGCCCATCATGGCAGCAAGCTTGTGATTTTTTAATGCATGTTCTAACTGGGCTGGCGTAGCAACCATTTCCACTTTGCCCGGGTTACGTTTTGCAATAGCATATAACGAATCAATTTCTGAGTTGGCATATCTGAAAGCAGTTCCTTTGCCATAGTGATCGTCGCAAAAAATAGAAAACATCTGAATGTCAACCCCGCCTTTTTTAAAGCGTGCCAGATCTGAATGGGATAGCCCGGTAAGGTCATTTTCAATATTCAGGCCGTTCATGGTAATGGTAGAAAGCACATCATTATGCGTGTCAGCCACTATTGCTTTTTCATGAATTGTTTTATACGATTGCGCAAAAACAAAAGAGGGAAACAACAGGGTAATAAAGGCCTTAAAAGTTTTCTTTCTCATGATGATAAATTGATGGATTGAATTAATCTTCCTTGCTTCCTTTTTCTCCCACAAACCAATGTTCTTTGTTTTTAAACAGAACGTTGAAAGTAGTGAGTGAGCCGTAAATACGGGTAATGTATTGCTGTAAATTTATTTTGTCTTCATCGCTTAACAATTTATGGGCATTAATTTGCTGCTCCAGAACGCGGAGCCTGTCACGAAGCATTACAATTTTGTGAAAGAAAACATCTATCGGGATGTCTTTCGGTTTTTGGGTTTTATCTTTTGGTTGTAGTAACATCGTTCCCCCTATCCATCTTTCTCCGAGTGGAACGACCTCGTTAACATTACCCCATAACCTAAGAATTTTTAATAATGATTTTTCTATCTCAGATGACGTTTCAATTTCTGCAGTTATATTTTCCGGAATAATTTCATCAAGATGAGTATCCGTTTTGTCAATTTCCTTAGTTCCATGATTGGTGAATGCAATAAGATAGGTGGCGTATCTGACCCCAACAATTACTCCCGGGCCATATTGCGTATGTTGAAGCCTTGTGCCGATTCCTAGTGTAAGCTGATCCATTTAAATAATTGATTAAAATATTTTTTAGTCATTAATAGCCTGGTAAACCAGTTCTTTAAATTTTTCCGCAATATCGCCATGGCTGTTTGGAGTCTGCTGGGTCATGAATAAACAAACAAGTTTTTCTTTAGGGTCAGCCCAATAACTGGTGCCAAAAAATCCTCCCCACCAAAAGCTTCCTTCGTTCCAGGGACCCTTCGCCCCGCCTTGTTGTGATACGGTTCCAAACCCCAGCCCGAAATTATTGGTTCCGTCAAACATAAAATTAAGTTGGCCGCTAGTCATCATTTCAACGCTTCTTTTTGAAAGAATCCGGTGACCATTATACATACCGCCATTTAAGAACATCTGTAAAAAAATGGCGTAATCATAAGCGGTTGAAGACAGGCCTGCCCCGCCGGAGAAATAATGCTTATTAAACAACGGATAATCCGGATCAACGCCGAAATGGTCTTTCTTCCATTTAATAATATGTCCTGATGAATCTTCGGTATAAACAGTAGTGAGCCTGTTGGCATCAGTTTTAGGCAAATTGAACCAGGTATCATGCATGCCGAGTGGTTCGCAAATATTTTTTCTGATAAAATCTTCAAGGCTGGTGCCGCTAATGACTTCTACTAAACAACCCAGTAAATCCGTATTCAATCCATACATCCATTTATCACCCGGCTGGAACTGCAAAGGCAGTTTGGCCAATGTTTTCATTTTGTCCAGTAACGATGCATTAACTGCACCGAGGCCTGCAGGTATGCCGTTCTTTGCATAAATGGCATTCATTTCCGGGGTGCCGATTCCGGCATAACCAATGCCGGAACTATGTGTAAGTAAATCACGAATCGTGATATCTCTTTTAGCGGCAACAGTTGTGTACGTGGTATCTTTTTGATTGAATTTTTCCAGCACCTGCTGATCATGGAATTCGGGAATGTATTTGCCAACCGCGTCGTCAAGGAGCAGCTTACCCTGTTCGTACAAAATCATTATGGCAGTGCTGGTAAGCGCTTTTGTTTGTGAAGCAATACGAAAGATATCATCCTTGTGCATTTGAATCTTTTTATCCGCATCGTTATAGCCAAAAGCATTGTAATACACAAGTTTTCCATTTCTATAAACAATAGCAACTGAGCCATTAAGCCATTTTTTATCTATGTATTCCTGAACAATATGGTCAATACGCATCAACCTGTCTTCCGACATTCCGCTGGAATCAATCTGTATTTGTGTGGTTAATACAGGCTTTTCATTTTGAGCAAAAGAAACGGAGATATCTCCGATGGCAACAACCAGGAAAGCAAGCAACAGCTTTTTCATGACTACAATTTTTGTTGGTTAGAGAAATGGAGAAGTAAGATAAGTAAATTGAAGGAAAGTCCGGCAGGCGGGTTGATTTCACAGAAGATCAAAACGGCAGCTTTTCTTTTTTCATCTCACCAAATTTTTTATTCTTGTAAAATATATATTGCCTGGCAGCAAGTTTAATATAGTCATCAAAATCGTAATCGGTTGCTGTTTTTGTGAAATTATAAGTAGGGCGATAGATGACCATAAATGAATCCAGATCGGGACCGGCCATGTGTGTAATTTTTCTCACCAACATTTTGCTAAACCTATGGTCAATGAAATTATCCCTTTCTTCCTGTAATAACCTTTGCTGGAAAGCAAGCATTCGCCGGTTACGGGCAAAACGGAACATATTAATGATTTCATCAAGATCAATCCCGACACCGGTTCCGCTTGATGGTTCGGTCAACTTAAAGCCTGGTTTTTTATAATCAAAATATTTTGCATAATCTTTTCTGTTTTGCAATGAATCCATGTGATAATTTCTTGGCGAAACCCTCACCTGCTTTAATTCTGTTGGTTCCACGTGCAGGGCAACGTCAAAATTGTTATAAGTGAGGATCATATTTACCGGAAACTTCATGGTGTATCTTCCCAGGTATGAAAACGAAATGGAATCTTTTTCCCTAACCGATATGGTGTAGTTTCCATTGGAATCGGTAATAACGCCAACGCCGGAAGTAGATACCACACTTACCGCTTCAAGTGGTTTGGTGCGGTTCATATTGTATACGGTACCTTTTACAACGATCTGAGATTTTGTTTGCTGATTAACGACCACCAACAAACAAAACAATAAAACAGCCGGTAAAATATTGCATTTAAAAAGACGCAATGACAAAAAATTATGGCGTGATATTACTACCAAAACAGCAATTAATAATTTATATCATTATGTTTTAACTATATTTTGTACACACTGTTCAATTACCCTCGAAAAATTTTCATGTTCAAGAAAATGAATTTTTTGTGCCAACGTATCTGGAGTATCATTTTCTTCTACTTTGCATCTTGCCTGAAAAATTATTTTTCCATGATCATATACATCATCAACATAATGTATCGTAATTCCGCTTTCTTTTTCTTTTGAAGCCAGAACTGCTTCATGAACCCTTCTTCCATACATGCCCTTTCCTCCATACTTTGGTAACAAAGCAGGGTGAATGTTGATAATTTTCTCTGGATATGCCTTTGTCAGTGCTGATGGGATTTTCCATAAAAAACCAGCAAGCACAATGAAATCTATTCTTCTATCTTTTAATTCAGGAACATATGCATCGCCCCTGAAAAATTTTTCTTTTTCAATAATTAAAAAAGGAATGGCACTTTGTTCGGCTATTTTCAAAACACCGGCTTCCGGTTTGTTACAAACCACCAGCGCAATTTTTATATTTTGATGATTTTTGAAATATTCAATTATTTTTTTTGCATTAGTTCCTGTTCCTGATGCAAAAACTGCAATATTGGTTAACCAAAGGCCTGATGTTGGCATTAAGAAAAAGTTGATGAATAGATTGCAAGATAGAATTTCAATAAAAATCAACTCAAAAAATGATGCAAAGAACGGCTTTTTCTAAAACGTTTGCATGACCTTGTTTTGATTACAAAATCATGACGCTAATAAACAGCAATTGCTGACAATTCGCTGAAACCCACGCCGGATAAGGGAAAAATTTTTTTAAACATGTTGATATTTTGTTGAAATCATAACTTATTTTTGCACGCGGCCAAGGAAATTTTTCCGCATTTAAGCCACAGATTGTAAATATGCGCTACAGACTAATTGCAAAACAAACTTTCTTTAGTTTTTTCTTACTTGCTCTAATTGCTCTTAGTAACAAATTATCGGCACAGGATGGTAAGGCGTTGTTCCAGTCAAACTGCGCTTCCTGCCATAACCCAATTAAAGTAGTTATCGGCCCGGCATTAAAAGGGGTTGGTAGCAGGGTTACTGATAGTAAATTATTGCATGCATGGATAAAAAACAATACAGCTGTTCTGGCATCGGGAAATAAGTATTTCAGTGATTTGTACAATCAGTACAACAAGACCCCGATGAACACCTTTCCCAACCTAAGTGACGCCGATATTGATGCAATTCTTAAGTATGTGGATTCTTATCAGGCTCCGACAGAAACCCCAACTGCAGGCGGAGGAGCTACAGCACCGGAAAGTGATAATACTTTATTATATGGAATCCTGACTATTATTCTGGCTGTGATTATGCTCACATTGCTGCAGGTGAACAGCAACCTCAAAAAACTTTCAGACGATAAAGAAGGAATTCCTGCGGCTGAACCCATACCATTTTACAGGAACAAGGCATATATCACTTTTGTGATCCTGATATTATTTGTACTAGGAGGTTATTGGGTGGTAGAGGGCGCTATTGGTTTGGGCAGAACCAAAGATTACCAACCGGAACAGCCCATTTTTTATTCACATAAAGTGCATGCAGGCATTAACCAAATAAGTTGTTTGTATTGTCATGGCGGTGCCTGGGAAAGCAAACATGCATCTGTTCCCTCCTTAAATGTGTGTATGAACTGCCATATGCAAATCAACGAATATACAGGGAAAGAAAAATTATATCGCGAAGACGGAACAGAGGTAAACGGCACAGACGAAATTCAGAAGCTTTACAGCTACACAGGCTATGACCCTAAAGCTGGTAAATATACCAAGCCGGGTAAACCTGTTGAATGGATTAAAATACATAATCTTCCTGATCATGTATTTTTCAGTCATGCGCAACACATACGGGCAGGCAAAGTGCAGTGCCAAACCTGCCACGGGCCAATTCAACAGATGAATGAAGTGAAACAGTTTGCCGATCTGAGCATGGGGTGGTGCATTAACTGCCATCGTAATTCAAAAGTTGATTTCCCAGATTCAACAGGAAATAATGGCAATAAATTTTACAGCATATACGAAAAGTTTCATAAAGAGCTGAAACCCGGTGATAGCATTACTGTTGAAAAAATTGGAGGAACTGAGTGCCAGAAATGTCATTACTAATACCGGCCTGAAAACATGATTAAGAAGAGAATAACCTCTTCAGGTTTCAAAATGTCAAATTCTTCAAATAGTATTATAAATGAGTGATAAAAAGTATTGGCAAAGTTTCGGGGAGCACAACAATAGTGAGGCTTTGAAACAGTCTTCTGAAAATGAATTCAGGGAGGAACTTTCACCGGATGGGCTTGATGATAAAGGCTTATTCGATTCAAAACATCCTCGCAGGGATTTTTTAAAATACCTTGGTTTCAGTACCGCTGCCGCAGCACTCGCCGCAAGCTGTGAAATACCTGTAAAAAAGGTAATCCCTTATGTAAATAAACCTGAAGATATTATACCGGGTGTGGCGAATTATTACGCCACTACTTATGTTACAGGAGGAGATGTGGTATCGGTTGTGGCAAAAGTGAGAGACGGAAGGCCGATAAAAATTGAAGGGAACGAATTATCATCGATCACTGAAGGCGGTACATCGGCAAAAGTTCAGGCTTCTGTGCTGGATTTATACGACACAGCCCGTTTGCGTTATCCCGTACAAATGGCTGCCGACGGCCCAAAAGAAGTAAGCACCTTCGATGCATTTGATAAAATGGTAGGCGATGAACTGGCTACATTGTCAGGATCTTCATTAGTAATATTGACGGGTACTGTTACGTCTCCTACAACAAAAGAAATTATCGCTTCTTACCTTGCAAAATACCCCGGCAGCAAGCATGTTCAATACGATGCTGATTCTTATAGCGGCATATTGCTTGCAAATGAAGCAACCTACGGTAAAAAATCAATTCCTTCCTATCGCTTCAATGAAGCCAAAGTAATAGTAAGCCTTGGCGCTGATTTTCTGGGAACATGGCTTTCTCCGATTGAATTTGCAGGTCAATATGCAAAAGGAAGAAAAATAGATGAAAAAAATCCCCAACTGAGTAAACATTACCAGTTTGAAAGTATCATGTCATTAACCGGTAGTAATGCTGATGAAAGATTTACACATCGTCCTTCTGAAAGCGGGTCTGTTGCTTTAGCATTGCTCGCAGAACTTGGGGGAAATGTTATTGCGCCCCCCCTTGATGGAAAATTAAAAGAAGGGATAAAGAAAGTAGCAAAAGATTTACTGTCAAATAAGGGAAAGGCACTGGTAATCTCCGGTAGCAATAATTTGAATATTCAGATTGTAGTTAATGCAATTAATGAGGCGATCGGGGCAAACGGCACAACTATCGACTGGTCGGTTACGCTTCAAACCAGGCAGGGGATTGATAGTGATTTTACTTCATTGATTACAGATATGGACGCAGGAAAGATTGGAGCGTTATTGGTTTATAATGTGAATCCGGCATATAATTATTATGAAGCTGATAAATTCAAAGCAGCGCTTAAAAAAGTAAAAACTACGGTTTCTTTTAACGACAGGTTAGATGAAACAAGCGAACTCTGTAAATATGTAATTCCTTCTCCACATTATTTGGAAAGCTGGGGCGATGCTGAACCAAAAACAGGTTATTTCAGCTTGCTTCAACCTACAATTATGCCTTTATTTAAAACAAGGCCATTTGAAGACGCGTTGTTGAAATGGAGTGGCAGTACTACAAATCATGAAGAATATGTAAGGCAATATTGGATCAAAAAAACAGGCAGTGTTGAGGCGTATGAAAAAGCACTACAGAATGGTGTGGTGGAACCGGCATCTTCTGTTGCAAGTTCAGTTACTTTCAGCAATGC
The DNA here is from genome assembly GCA_035541355.1 of Puia sp. GTDB lineage: Bacteria > Bacteroidota > Bacteroidia > Chitinophagales > Chitinophagaceae > Puia. The sequence goes on from DATKNN010000014.1 coordinate 347,977, forward strand.
AAAGCTTTCAGAAGCTGCGTCTGCAATTGCTGCAATTAAAAAAGGAGGCAATCTCGAATTGGTTCTTTATAAAACAATTGCTGCAGGCATAGGCGACCATGCCAACAACCCCTGGCTTCTTGAATTATCTGATCCGATTACCAGGGCGGATTGGGACAATTATGTGGTAATTTCTCCCAAATATGCTAAAGCGACCTTGGGTATTGATATAAAAGACAGAAAGCAGGCTGACAAATATGAAGTGAACCCGGAAAAAGATGTGTTAAAAGTAAAAGTTGGCGGCAAAGAAATATCATTACCTATTCTGATTATACCGGGCACTCATGATGATGTGATCGGTATTGCTTTGGGTTATGGGCGACAAAGTGCGAATGAAAAGAACACAGCGGATTATATAGGAAGAGCAGTTGTTGGTGTCGGGAAAAATGCGTTTCCTTTAGCTACGTTTAATGGCTCTACTATAGAGATGCATGCTACTGATGTAACTGCAGAAAAAACAGGTATCACATACAAAATTGCCCAGATACAAACACACAATAGTTATGAAGGCCGTACTGAAGTAGTGAAGGAAATGACTTTTACAGATTTCAAAAAATCTCCAGATGAAATTTTCGAAGAGCGGGATAATGAATTAAAGCCCTACGGAGGTTTGAAAGATTATGCTGCTCAGGGATCTTTATATGCGCCGTATGATAAACCGGGCATAAAATGGGGGATGTCGATTGACATGAATTCCTGTGTCGGCTGTTCCGCTTGTGTCGTAGCTTGTCATGCAGAAAATAATGTTCCTGTTGTTGGTAAAAGTGAGGTACTTCGTTATCATGATATGCACTGGATAAGGATTGACCGCTATTTCAGCGGAGATCCTTATGATGCAAACAGCATCCAAACAGTTTTCCAACCAATGCTTTGTCAGCATTGCGATAATGCACCCTGCGAAAATGTATGCCCGGTTTCGGCAACAAACCATAGTACAGAAGGTTTAAACCAGATGGCCTACAATCGCTGTATAGGAACAAGATATTGCGCAAACAATTGTCCTTTTAAAGTTAGAAGATTTAACTGGGCTGATTATACAGGTGCAGATAGTTTCCCTGATAACCAGGAAGGCCACCTCGATGATTCGGTAATGATGATGAATGATGATTTGACCCGTATGGTTTTGAATCCTGATGTTACGGTTCGTTCAAGAGGGGTAATGGAAAAATGTTCCTTCTGTGTGCAACGTTTGCAGGAAGGTAAGCTAAAAGCAAAGAAAGAAAATCGTCCATTAAAAGATATGGCAGATGTAAAAACAGCCTGCCAGCAAGCCTGTCCGACCGGGGCAATTGTATTTGGTAATGTAGGCGATAAAGAAAGCCTCATTGCAAAAACAAGAGAAGAGCATGAACAAAGAGTATTTTACGCACTGGAAGAGCTACATGTTTTACCGAATGTAAACTATCTCGCAAAAATCAGGAATACAGAAGTCATTGCAGGGCTGGTATCAGAGAACAAAGAAGAAACAACTGAAAAGCATTCTTAAAAAATAATTTTTAAAGGCTAAAAGCCAATCGAATTATGGCATTATTAAAGTACGAATCTCAAGTAAGGCCGCCACTCGTAGATGGAGAAAAAGATTATCATCAGGTAACGGAAGATATTGTTCGGCCAATTGAAACGAACCCGAGCAAATTGTGGTGGATAGGTTTTTTGATTGCAGTTGGTCTGCTTTGTTTTGGGGCTTATTCAGTTTATCGCGAAGTGGATTATGGGATAGGCCAATGGAACCTGAATAAAACAGTAGGTTGGGGATGGGACATTACCAACTTCGTTTGGTGGGTAGGTATAGGTCATGCAGGAACTTTGATTTCAGCCATATTATTACTCTTCCGTCAGGGTTGGCGAACAGGTGTAAACCGTGCTGCTGAAGCGATGACCATTTTTGCCGTGATGTGCGCAGGCCAATTCCCTATCTGGCACATGGGTCGTGTTTGGATGGCCTTCTTTGTGTTGCCTTATCCAAATACACGCGGTTCTTTATGGCCAAATTTTAATTCGCCATTGTTGTGGGATGTATTTGCGATATCCACTTATTTTACCGTTTCATTATTGTTCTGGTATTCGGGATTGTTGCCTGATCTCGCCACTGTTCGCGACCGTGCAAAACTGAAATGGAGAAAATTCTTTTATGGGGTTACTTCATTCGGCTGGACGGGATCAACCAAACACTGGCAAAGACATGAAGCTTTATCATTAGTACTTGCAGGTCTAAGTACACCCCTGGTGTTATCAGTGCATACCATAGTATCGTTTGACTTTGCCACGTCAGTAATTCCTGGCTGGCATACCACCATCTTCCCTCCTTACTTTGTTGCCGGAGCTATTTTTTCGGGTTTCGCCATGGTTCAATCCCTGCTCGTAATAACTAGAAAAGTTCTGAAGCTGGAAGCCTATATTACCATGGAGCACATTGATGTAATGAATAAAGTTATTGTATTGACAGGATCTATTGTGGGCGTTGCCTATCTCACTGAATTATTTATTTCCTGGTATGGGCAAAATAAATTTGAAGGCTGGGCATTTATGCAGAACCGTGTTAATCTGAATTCTCCGTTGGGATGGAGTTACTATCTCATGATGGGCTGTAACGTATTATCACCACAGATTTTCTGGTTCAGGAAAATGAGAAGGAACCTGACAGTTACTTTTTTTATGTCGGTGATCGTCAATATAGGTATGTGGTTCGAACGTTTCGTAATTATCGTTACATCTATTTATAGGGATTATATTCCCAGCAGTTGGAGTACTTATTATAGCCCGACGCCCTGGGAAATCGGATTTTATTTGGGAACATTCGGGTTATTCTTCACATGTTATTTTTTGTTTTCAAAATTCTTCCCGGTAATTGCTGTAGCAGAAATCAAGCATATATTGAAAAAATCCGGTGAAAACTATAAGGCAAAAATGAACGAAGCGGAAAAAGAATCGGTTGAAGAATTTGCACATGAAATGGCCCATGCACATTAAACTGGAATTACAAACCAAAAGCTAATAGCGCAAAGCTAAAAAATATGAGTATAAAAAAATTTGTTGTTGGGTGCTTTACTGATGAACAGACTCTTTTTTCAGCAATAAAAAAAGTACGATCTTCAGGATATAAGATTCATGACGTGTATACACCGATGCCAATTCATGGTTTGGATAAAGCCATGGGGCTTCGCGACACGAGCCTCCATACAGCCGGATTTATTTATGGCATTACAGGTACTACTACAGCTTTAAGTGGTATCGGATGGATTTTTACCAGTGACTGGCCAATAAACTTCGGTGGTAAGCCACATTTTTCATTACCAGCTTGGATACCGATTACTTTTGAACTTACCGTGCTTTTTGCTTCAGTAGGGATGGTGCTTACATTTTGTTATCTGTGCCAAATGGCTCCTTTTGTTAAAAAACATCATTTTCATCCACGAGCTACAGACGACCTGTTTGTAATGGTACTGGAGTGTACTGCAAAAAATAATGAAGCAGATATGTCTGCATTTTTGAGTACTCTTAATGCAAAAGAAATTAATGTGCAGGAAGCAGAAACAGGATGGTGGCTTGGCAGGTATGATAAAGACACGAAACCATTTGAAAAGAAAAATGCTTCATTGGCATAAACGAAACAGACATTATCAGCAGATGAAAAAAATATCTATCATATCATCGATTTTAATTGCGGCAGCAGTTGTTATTAGTTGCAATGAAGTAAGAAGGAAACCGGGAAGGGTATATATGCCGGATATGGCTTATAGCAGGGCTTACGAAAGTTATTCCGTTACTGAAGAAGTGAGAGATTCGCTGAAGAGGCATGATATTAATTTCAGTAACATGCCTGTTCCGGGTACTATTAAAAGAGGAGAAATGTTCCCATTTTCCCTGACCAAAGATAAAGAAGGCGATACTACTAATTACATTGCTTCGAAACAAATTCAGAATCCTGTTACGAGCCTTGATTCTGTTCAATCTGCTGAAGCGGAAAGACTATTTCTTGTTAATTGTGCTGTTTGCCATGGCGCCAAATTAGACGGTAATGGCCCTTTATACAAAGGTGGAGAGGGGCCTTTTGCTGCCAAGCCTGCAACTTTGGTAGGTGATGCAAAATATGACGCCATGCCGGCAGGGCAAATGTTTTATTCTGTTACTTATGGCAAGAATAAAATGGGTAGTTATGCATCGCAGTTAGATACCCGTCAACGCTGGATGGTAATTTATTATATAAAGTCAAGGCAAGCGGAATCAAAAGCATCGGCAGGTAACGGGTCTGATTCAACAACAAAAAAATAAACCCTGGATTTAAGAGAATTATACGAATACAAAATCTTTGCAGAATGTCAATTAAAGAAAATTTTGAAACCCCATCACGGTTTAAAACATGGTCATTTGGATTAATGGGAGTTGGGGTATTATCCTTGATAATCGGATATGTTTTGTATGGTAATGTTGACAATGGTACCCGCTTCTGGTCTGCTTTGCTGCAAAACAGCGTTTATTTTCTGCTGGTGGTAAATGCAGCTATGTTTTTCTTTGCGGCAACTTCTCTGGCCTGGGGCGGTTGGCAGATTTCTTTTCGCCGGGTTACTGAAGCTATTTCCGCTTCAGTTATTCCCATCGGCGCTATCACATTCATTATTTTACTGGCAATTGTTTTTGGCAACAAAAGCAATATTTACGAATGGCTTAATAAGGACCTGGTAAGCAAAGACGAGGCGCTGAAAGGGAAAAGCGGTTTCCTTAGTCCAAGCTTTTTTATTATCTGGTCAGTACTTACCATTGGTTTGTGGACAATACTGGGGGTAAAACTTCGTAGCGTTTCTCGTGAAATTGATAATACTTCTCTGAGTGTGGAAGAAGGTAAAAAATATATTTTCAAAAATACAGTTTGGGCTGCGGTATTTATTTTCTGGTTCGCATTAACTGTTGCTTCAGTAACGCCCTGGTTATGGCTGATGAGCATCAATGCTCACTGGTTCTCTACTATGTATAGCTGGTACACCTTTGCCAGTAGTTTTGTTGCAGGCATTGCACTAATGACTTTATTTGTTATCTATCTCAAAAATTTAGGATACCTCGAATACACCAACAACGAGCATTTGCATGATCTTGGAAAATTCCAGTTTGCATTTTCTATTTTCTGGACCTATTTATGGTTTTCTCAGTTCATGCTGATCTGGTATGCCAATATTTCTGAAGAAACAATTTATTTCAAGACAAGATTTGAAGGCCCTTATGCAGGTTTGTTTTATCTGAACCTCGTGATTAATTTTCTCGCTCCTTTACTGATATATATGAGCCGCACTTCAAAAAGGAATTATGCCATCGTAACATTTATGTCAGTAGCTTTGCTGTTCGGGCATTGGATTGATTTTTATCAAATGGTATTTGGCAGTACAATGAAAGATCATGTGCCAATGAACCTGTTTGATTTTGGCCTGGCTGCGGGATTTATAGGATTAATAATGTGGAACACGGCAAGAGTGTTAAGCAAATACCCGTTAATCCCAAAAAATCATCCTTTCCTGAAAGAAAGTATCATTCATCATACATAGAAAGGTGTTAAACAGAAAGAACAACAATTAAATTCAGGCTAAAATTTTTATAAAGAATCATGTCAAACTTTTTTATCATAATGATTTTGTTGCTTGGCTTCCTGATAACATTTCAGATTGCCAAAGCCAGTGAATATGTTGCTGTATTGAAAGGTGAAAAAAGAGCTTTCGAGCAACAGAACCGAATTAACGGGTTTTTAATGGTTGTTTTTTTGGTGATAGGGCTGATTGGTGTGTATTGGTGTAATGATTTACTTAAAGGAAAGATTCTTGGTGAAGCTGCATCACAACACGGTCAGGCTATTGATAAAATGCTTTATATAACACTTGCCATAACCGGTGCAGTGTTTTTTCTTACTCAGATATTATTATTCTGGTTTGCTTATAAATATCAGTATTCTGAAAAAAGAGAAGCATATTACTTCCCTCATGATAACAGGCTTGAAGTGGTGTGGACGGTAATTCCTGCCATTGCTTTAACCGTACTTGTTGGTTTTGGATTAATGTACTGGTTCCGTATCACAGGAGATGCTCCAAAAGATGCATTGCAGGTTGAAGTAACTGGGAAACAATTCGGTTGGATTTTCCGTTATGCCGGTAAAGACGATGTGTTTGGAAAAAAATTCTTTAAAAATATTGATGACGGGAAAAATAATTCACTTGGGTTGATTTGGGACGACCCTGCCACTCACGATGACATTGTTGTTAACCAGGAAATGTATGTAGTCGTTAATCGCCCTGTGAAACTGATTATTAATTCAAGGGATGTAATACACGATGTTGGTCTTCCTCACTTCCGGATGAAAATGGATGCGGTGCCGGGAACTCCAACAACCATGTGGTTCACCCCATTATTTACTACCGAAGAAATGAAAAAGAAAACAAATAACCCTGATTTTGAATATGAAATTTCTTGCGACCAGATGTGCGGCAGGGGCCATTATACAATGAAGGGGGTTATCAAGGTAGTTACGCAAGATGAATTTATTTTATGGAGAGCAAAGCAGAAGTCAAACTATGCAATGGTTTTTCCTGCACCAGAAACAGCACCTGCAAAAGACAGCACAAAAGCGGTTGCAATTATAGTTGATAAAAATGCACTGGCTAAAGCCTCCTCTAAAGCAAATTGAATTAAGAACAAAGGTTACGAATAAAATTTTTTCTCATGAGCAACGAAGCAACTTTGCATGGACATTCAGACGTGATTACCTCACACGATGTTCATCATGATGAGCATGGAGCGCACCATCACAAAGAGACATTTATTACCAAGTACGTTTTCAGCCAGGATCATAAAATGATATGTAAACAGTTTCTTATCACGGGTATGGTTTGGGCTATAATCGGAGGGTTGATGTCTGTTCTTTTCCGCTTACAATTAGGTTATCCTGATTCCACATTCCCGATTCTTGAAGATATTTTTGGGAGATGGGCGAAAGGAGGAAAAATACAACCGGAATTTTATTATGCATTGGTTACTATGCACGGAACAGTTCTTGTCTTCTTCGTGCTTACCGGCGGATTAAGCGGAACATTTGCAAACTTTTTAATTCCGCTACAGATCGGAGCAAGAGATATGGCTTCACCATTTCTTAATATGCTTTCTTATTGGTTTTTCTTTTTGGGTGGGGTTGTAATTCTTTGTTCACTCTTTATTCAAACAGGACCCGCCAGCGGTGGCTGGACTGTTTATCCTCCATTGAGCGCATTAGGAGATGCGAATGAAGGGTCAAAGGCCGGAATGGATTATTGGATTATCGGTATGGCCTTGTTCGTGGTTTCATCTCTGCTTGGCGGGTTGAATTATATTTCTACTATTTTAAATATGCGCACCAAGGGTATGAGCATGACCAGGATTCCGCTAACCATCTGGGCGCTCTTCTTTACAGCAGTACTCGGTGTACTTTCTTTCCCCGTTCTTTTATCAGGATTGATCTTATTGTTATTTGATCGTCATGCTGGAACAAGTTTTTATTTGTCAGATATATTTATAGCTTCGACCCAGAAAGCTTTACCAAATGAAGGCGGAAGTGCTATTCTTTTCCAGCACCTGTTCTGGTTTCTGGGCCATCCTGAAGTTTATATCATTATCCTTCCGGCAATGGGACTAGTTTCCGAAGTCATGTCTATCAATTCACGCAAACCTGTTTTCGGATATATGGCCATGGTAGGTTCAATTTTTGCAATCACCATTCTTGCATTCCTCGTTTGGGCGCACCATATGTTTGTTACGGGATTAAACCCTTTCCTTGGATCAGTGTTCGTCTTGCTGACTTTGTTGATTGCGGTTCCTTCGGCTATTAAGGTCTTTAACTGGCTCACAACATTGTGGCGAGGAAATTTGAGATTTACACCGGGGATGCTTTTTGCAATTGGTTTTGTAAGTCTTTTTATTTCGGGTGGCTTAACAGGTATTTTTTTGGGTAATTCAACATTAGATATTCATTTGCATGATACCTATTTCGTAATCGCCCACTTCCATATTGTAATGGGTGTTTCTGCTTTTTTCGGGATGTTTGCGGGAGTATATCACTGGTTTCCTAAAATGTATGGTAGGTATATGAATAATACCATGGCATATATCCATTTTTGGGTAACATTAATCGGCGCTTATCTTATTTTCTGGCCAATGCACTACGAAGGATTAGCAGGTATGCCCCGCCGTTATATGGATTATGCAAACTGGGAATCATTCAAGCAGTTTGCAGAGCTGAACAGGTTTATATCAACAGTTGCAATGGTGGTGTTCGCAATACAACTGATGTTTGTGTTCAATTTCTTTTATTCCATTTTTAAAGGAAGAAAAGTCACTTCACAAAACCCGTGGGGTGCGACCACACTCGAATGGACTACGCCAATCAGACCGGGGCATGGCAACTGGCCGGGTGAAATCCCTGAAGTGCACAGGTGGGCTTATGATTACGGAAAAGATGGAAGGGAATTCATTCCTCAGACAGAACCTGTTGGCAGCAGTGAAAGCAAGCATTAAAAGTTTCTCATAAATCAACTAAGTCCGAAAGACAGGGAATGTAAAAAGTGTTTGCTGCCTTTCGGATTTTCAGTTTGAAATTAAAATATCCGAAAAACAAGGTAGAATTTTTAAGTAGATGGTGAGCCTTTTACAGCAAGAAGGAATAAAGTAAAAAAGAGCCTTTCAGGCCTGTAACTAATAAAAATAATTTTCTTTTGATGCAGCAGGAAACAGTGAAGCGTTCAAGTTCTTTTAAAATTGTAAGCAAGCTCCAGGATTATAAAATGCTCATAAAATTCAACCTGAGTTTTATGGTTGTTTTTTCTGCGGTTATTGCTTACCTGATTGCTCCGAAAGTTACAGTTTATGACTGGAAATCGATAGTTCTTTTTTTTATAGGTGGCATGCTTGTTACGGGCAGCGCAAATGCGATCAATCAGATCGTGGAGAAAGATACCGATGCAATGATGAAACGTACTTCAAAACGACCCATCGCTAATGGGAAAATGAGTGTTGATGAAGGGTGGTCGTTTGCAGTAATTGCTGGTATTGCAGGCACTTTGATGCTTTGGCATTTTAATTTTTTAACAGCAGCATTATCTGCATTCAGTTTATTTTTATATGCATTTATCTACACGCCGCTGAAAAAAGTAAACTCCATTTCAGTGCTTGTAGGTGCAGTTCCCGGGGCTTTACCTTGCCTGATAGGGTGGGCAGCAGGTAATGATGATTTAAACTGGGGTGGCTGGGCTTTGTTTGCTATTCAGTTTTTCTGGCAGTTCCCGCATTTCTGGGCTATTGCATGGATTGCCCATAAAGACTATGCAGCTGCCGGATTTAAACTGCTTCCTTCGGTGGAAGGCCCGACCAAATATTCAGCAATACAATCAATTATTTATTCTTTGCTGTTATTACCTGTAGGAGTTCTTCCATATTTTCTGAATGTAAGCGGTATAATAAGCCTGGCAATTGTGTTAATCGCCAATTGTTTTATGATATGGCAATGTGTACGGCTCTATAAAGAAATGAGCTTACAGGCTGCACGAAGGGTAATGTTCAGCAGTTATATTTATCTGCCCATAGTGTTGCTTGCATTATTGGCTGATAAGATAAAAATATAGTTAGAAATAATAATGATACAATCTATTGAGGTAGAAGAAAACGTGGACCAACAAAGAAAAAAAATACATCCGCATAAATTTACGATGTGGATAGCCATTGGAAGCATTATCATGATGTTTGCCGGCCTTACAAGTGCATATATCGTGAAACGACAGCAACCGGGGTGGACAAGTTTTGATATACCTCGTGTTTTCTGGTATTCCACAGTTACAATATTGGTAAGCAGTTTAACTGTACAGATGGCACTAAAAGCGTTTAAAGAAAGAAACATAAGGGCCTATCTCAGGATGATTATGTTAACTGCTGTTTTAGGTATTATTTTTATAATACTGCAGTTTTTAGGATTTGATCGGATATGGAAAACAGGATTGACATTTAGCGGGGCAGGTGCAGCACAATTTCTTTATGTAATAGCAGGCCTGCATATACTTCATGTTTTTGGCGGTGTGGTGGCAATGTTTGTAATGCTATTGAGGGCATTCCGGACAATAACCAGAAGTTATAACAATGTGCCTATTGAAATAATCAGCACATACTGGCATTTTGTTGATGCGCTTTGGATTTACTTGTTTATTTTCTTTTTATTGATACATTGATTTTTGTTTTAGTTGAAATACATTTGTGAACCTATAAAATTGAATTATGTCTCAAGTAGCACAGGCAGGACAAAAGTGGTGGAGTGGTGGCAAAAGCCCATACAATCTGGAGTATGGCAAACTGATGATGTGGTTTTTTTTAATGAGTGATGCATTCACTTTCGGAGCATTTCTTATTTCTTACGGCAGCATCCGTTTTGCCAGCAATTCATGGCCCGATCCGAACCATGTGTTCAGGAGCTTTCCTGTTATAGGTGAAATGCATATACCGCTTGCGTTTGTAAGCTTGATGACATTTATTCTTATCATGAGTTCTGTAACGATGGTACTTGCTGTTGCTGCCGGACATAATAATGATAAACAAGGGGTAATTAAATGGATGTTTTGGACCATTTTAGGCGGACTGGCTTTTTTAAGCTGCCAGGCTTGGGAATGGACACATCTTCATGCAGAAAGGGCATGGTGGGGCAGAAACCCTTTCATGAATATTGATGGCACACAGTCATCCACCAATTTTACCAATTTCTTTTTCACTATTACAGGTTTTCATGGTTTTCATGTGTTTTCGGGTGTTGTTATAAATATTATTATGCTGATCATGACTATGAAAGGCACATTTGAAAAAAGAGGACATTACCTGATGATTGAAAAAGCCGGCTTGTACTGGCATTTTGTGGATTTGGTCTGGGTATTCGTATTTACATGTTTTTACTTGTTATAAATTAAAAAGAAATAATTTTTACTATGAGCGAAGTTCATATCGATGCCGCAGGCCATGCCGAACCAAGTTTTTCTACAAAAGCAATTTGGAAAACTTTCTGGATATTGCTTATTATTACTTTAGTGGAACTGGTATTGGCAATTGTATATTATGAAACTCACTTCCTGCCAAAGCATTTTCTGAACGGTTTGTTTGTGATAGGAACATTGGCTAAAGCATTTTTTATTATTGCCGAATTTATGCACCTGAGGCATGAATTGAAAAATTTTATATTAAGCCTTGTTTTCCCTTCATTATTATTTATCTGGTTTTTGATTGCATTTTTGTGGGATGGGAATTCATACAGAGACCTGCGTAATAAATACGATTCTTACCATCTTGAACAGAGTAAAACACCTGCTGCAAAAAAACCTGGCGTGGAATAAAAGACAAACTGATTTTGAAATGAATTACATTAACCATCCCAGTTGTGAGGATGGTTTTTTTATATAACTATTTAAAACCACAGGCTCATTGATTTGTTACAGATCTGTGGTATGTTCGGAACAATTAAATTCTGAGGTTTGTGAGTAAGAAAGCATTATTGGCAATAGCAATAGCGGTGTTAATTCCGCTTGTAAGTTATTTCATGGTAAAATCAGCCAGTGATGGAGCAATTGCCATGCCGCCTCGCTTTTTTTACGATTCCGTAGAAGTAAGGATGAAAGATGGTAAACAAATTACCGATACCATTTGGCATAAAGTAAATGGCATAACACTTATCAATCAGCTCGGCCAATCGGTTTCTCTGGATTCCCTGAAAGGCAAAGTGGTTGTGGCCGATTTTTTTTTCACCCACTGCCCCGGCATTTGCCCTATACTCACCAGGAACATGAAACAATTGCAGGACGCATTGAAATTAAAAGATGAAACAAAAAGAACGGACACTCCATTTGTTCATTTTCTTTCTTTTACTGTTGACCCGAAAAGAGATTCTGCAGCTTCTTTAAAAAAATACGCCGATAAGTCTGGAGTTGACCCTGATGTTTGGTGGATGCTCACCGGTGAAAAAGAAAAAATTTATGATTTTGCTTTGCATGAATTGAAAATGGGCATTGCAGATAGCTCTGGTGTTGATTCAACCTTTATACACACACAGCAAATGGTGCTGCTGGATAAAGAGCATGTGGTACGGGGATATTACGACGGGCTTGATAGTGTTGCGCTCTCAAAACTTGCAAAAGATATTGTTTTCATTATGCTTGAAAAAGACAAAAACAGCAAATCCGCTTTAGCTGAATTAAAACCTTTGTTGCCCATATTTATTTTTGTGCTTTTGGCAACAGCGGCAGTCGTGTATTATTTAACCAGAAAGTCTAAAAATGTTCCGGTTTAATTAAACCGGAAATCGTGTTAACAAAGTCGGATTTGAAATTTTCTTGAATTCGGGTAATCGAATGGCAAAAATAAATAATCATGAAAGAAAAAAACCTTACGCTTCCGATCATTATTGTTTCTATTGCGATTCCCGCGGCAGTAGCAGTGTTATTATTGGCTCCGGATGTAAAAATTAATTTCGGATTTAACACACATGCATTACCGTTATTTCATGCCATATTGAATTCGACAACGGCTATTTTTTTAATGGCCAGTTTGTATTTTATCAGGAGTAAACAAATAAAAGCACATAAAACTGCCAACCTGATCGCCGTTGCCCTGAGTACCGTTTTTCTTGTATCGTATGTAATTTACCATGCTTCAAATCCTTCTACAAAATTCGGTGATCTCAATCATGATGGAATTTTGAGCACAGAAGAGAAATTACAGGCAGGTATATTACGTTATGTTTATTATTTCATACTCACGTCTCATATTATCTTGTCTGCTGTAATCGTACCATTGGTGCTGTTTACTCTGCAAAGGGCTTTCCAGGAAAAATTTGATAAGCACCGGAAACTGGCAAAAATTACCTGGCCTGTTTGGTTTTATGTAGCGGTTACAGGGGTAATAGTTTATTTAATGATCAGTAAATATTATTAACTCAGGTAATTTCTTCTATCGGATTCCAAAATATTTTTTTGAAATCCACCACCTGGTGGTTTTTAATTTTTACGCCTTCTTTTTCCAACAACTGTTGCATTTTTTCCGGTGGAGAAAAATGGTGCCTTCCTGTTAATAATCCATTTCTGTTCACGACCCGGTGAGCAGGGACTTTGGGTTTGGCAAGATGTGAACCGTTCATTGCCCAGCCAACCATTCGGGCTGATAGTTTTGTGCCCAAGCATGCTGCTATCGCTCCATAGGAAGTAACCCTGCCTTTTGGAATTTGCCTTGCCACCTGAAAAACAAGATCAAAAAAATTTTCATCTTTTTCACCAGACGGCCTGATTGATTTCAATTTTTCTTTTTCTGACATAATTCACTTCGTTTCGGTTCGGGAACATTTTCATAATCAAAAGGGCAATGCCTGCAACCATTACCGCAACAAAATCCTTTTTCAAGATGATATTTTTCAGTAAGTACCATCCATCCGTTTTCGTCAAAATAAAAATCCAGCCCTTCAGTTAATTGCTGTTGCATTGTCTTTTATTCTTTGTTGCAGAATATCATCCAACTCTGGAAGCGGAAGCTCCGGCAATGAAAAACGGATATAATGTATCTTCCGGCTCTTTGCGATATCAAGCCCTTCGTAATAAGTTTTTATTTTCAGTTCATCTTTAATATTCGGTTGTTCATAAATGTTATCGATGCTCTCATATAATATCAACCCAAACATATCGATTACCAGCAAAGTAAATTCATACAAGTCAGGTGAGTCGGTTTTTAAATGAATGAACCCATCAGCGGAAAGAATTTGTTGATATAGACGAAGAAACCTTGGATGAGTCAATCTTTTCTTTGCCTTTGATTTCCTCAATTGCGGATCAGGGAATGTGAGCCAGATTTCTTTCACTTCATTCTTTGAGAAATAGTTATTGATCTTATCTATTTGTGTACGCAGAAAAGCCGCATTTGAAATATTTTCTTCAATGCATTGTTTAGCGCCTACATATATCCTGTTCCCTTTTAGATCGACACCGATAAAATTTTTTTCAGGAAACATTTTTGTGAAGGCTACCGTATATTCCCCTTTACCGCAGCCCAATTCTAAATAAATTGGATTTCCGTTTTTAAAAAAAACGTTCCATTTGCCAGCCATTCCTTCCGGATATTGCAGCACATTAGCGAAAGATTTAATCGCTTCGAATCGAACTAATTTTTTTTGAGCCATAAAAGCAAAAGTAATTAAAGAGCAACTTGAAAATAAAAAATGTCAATTTCTGGCATCAGTTTTATATGTGAATATCATAATGTATAATGATTGAAGACAAAAGACTTGCATGATTCAGGAATATTAAAGTTTACATAAAAATTTATTACAAAATACTCAACCATTCTACAAGTTATCAATCCATGAAGTAACATTGTATATTTTTAAAGTATCGCTGATGGAAAATTTATATGTGCAATACGGATGTGGGCTTTGCGCACCAAAAGAATGGGTCAATTTTGATGTATCTCCGACACTGAGAATTCAAAAAATACCAATACTGGGAAAATTAATACGGAATAAATTAAATACAGTTTTCCCGGATAATGTGCGATATGGCGATATTATTACAGGTTTGCCAATAAAAGAGAATAGCTGTGATGGCGTATTTTGTTCTCATATCCTAACGCTCTTGTCATTAAATGAATTCAGGATAGCCCTGGCAAATACATATAAAATACTAAAAAAAGGAGGGGTTTTCCGTTGTGTTCTAACAGACCTGGAGAAATGTGCAAGAGATTATTTAAAAGACCTGGAAAACGGAAATAAATATGCCAGTTTCGATTTTGTAGGGGTTACTACTTCTTTCGGTAAAAAAGAAAGACCCAGGGGCCTTAAAAACCTGATCATTTCTTACTTTGGAAATTCTCACCCGCTTTGGATGTGGGATTATCCTTCACTTTCGCAAGAATTGATTAATACCGGATTTAGTGATTTACGCCTGGCTAATTTTGGCGACAGCGGCGATAAAATGTTTGACTTGGTAGAAGACTATGGAAGATTTACAGAAGGTTTTGCCGTTCAGTGTGTAAAATAAAATGCCCTTCAAAAATGAAGGGCAAGCAATAAGAAAACGACACACATGAGAATTTAGATGCTGTAGAGGGAGGATTCGAACCTCCACGGGGCGGTTAGCCGTAGCGCAATGTGTGGTGGTCAACCCCAGTCGGCTCCGCTTTTGGGCGGAACAGGCATTACACTATATTTATCCCGTAATCCCCACCCCCGAGACAAGAGGGCATGTCTGCCAAAATTTCATCACTCCACAGTATTGTTTCAATGAACTTGATGGCACAATATTAAATCAAAAAACGTATTCATTATAATTTTTCCAATAAAAATTTTGAATATTTAGAAATATTCCAAATATTTGCTTATTATTATAGATTACATTTAATAATTAACTGCTAAATGGGAACAAAATTGAATCTGGACAAATTAGACCTGCAGATCATCCATGAAATGATGGAAAATGCAGAGATATCATACGCAGATCTGGGCAAAAAATTATTTGTGTCAGGTGGCACCATCCATGTGCGTATAAAAAAATTGCAAGAACTGAAGATTGTTAAAGGTACACGTTTGAGCGTTGACCTTAAACACCTGGGATATGATGTTATTGCTTTTATCGGAATTTATCTGGAGAAAAGTTCTTTGTATGACAGTGTCGCTAAAGAATTGAGAAGGATTCCTGAAATTGTCCGCCTGAATTATACAACCGGTAATTACAGCATGTTTGCAGAAATTGTTTGTAAGGACATTAATCAATTACGTTTCGTGCTTCATGATGAATTGCAGAAAATAAAAGGCATTGAAAGAACGGAAACATTTATTTCCCTGGAAGAAAGTTTTGTAAGAAATGTGCAGGTGTACAAGGAGTAATAAATTGCACATTGTAAGTATTGTGCCAGTCTTACGACTCACAACTTGCGGCTCACAACTTTTCTCCCTTTCCATTGGTAGCTTCCAAATTTTCCAAGAAAGCCAATAAAAACTGTATAAATAATATGAACCGGTTGAAGCAATGGAAAATATTTCATCAGTTCTTCCTGTTGAAAAAATGAAGCTGCTGATTTTACAAAAGGATATTCAATAATAGTTTTTGCAATCAACAATGTAATCAGCAAAGCAAAATAAGCATAGTTCCAAAAAGAGGTAATGGCTAGAATCAGGAACAAAAGATTAATAACATACACTAACAACAACACCCAAAAAATCCTTTTATCATCATACTTATCAGCTTTGCTTGCCCATCTTGTTCTTTGGTGTATGAATCCTTTCCAGTTTGTTTCCGCAGCCGTACTGACAATTGCGTTTTCATTTTTTAAAAAGAAAATTTTGTCAGGATATTTTTTATAAATCTTGTGCATCAGCAGCATATCATCGCCTGAAGGAATATTATCAATGCCACGAAACCCGTTTACTTCATGAAAGACATTTTTTTCGTAAGCCAAGTTCGCACCATTGCACATGGAATGAAACTTTTTGAAAACTGATGCGCCGGTTATCCCCTGCAGGGCAATGAAATCGAGTGTTTGAAAAATGGAAAGTATAGATTCGCCTGCACTTATTTTTACCGGCGCTGCAATAAACTTTGCGCCTGTTTTCTGGTAAAATGATGCAATGGTTTTCAGCCAGTCTTTCGCAGGTATGCAATCAGCATCTGTAGTAACAATAATATCACCGCTTGATAGCTGAATGCCTGTTTCAATAGCCAGTTTTTTATAGGCAGGTGATTTTAATCCCGCAGAAAAATCGGAGAGCTTCGAGAATATGGAACTGAGGTTGGGGTGATAAAAATTTTGTAACAAATTCCAAGTATTGTCGGTCGAATGGTCGTCGATAATAATAATTTGATATAAGTTTTTGGGATACGATTGCACCGCAAGGGATTCTAGTAAACCCAGTATATTATTTTCTTCATTTCTAACCGGGATAACTACAGAAATTCTGGTGCTGAAGCCTCCGGTTTTATCTGCATTTATATTAAAATATGGGATGGAACTCCAAGCCTTCCGGTAAAATATCAGGAGAAATGCATAGATGGCAAATAGTAAAATGCACAATGAAATGAAGAAGATCATTTGTAAATATAACACGCTAATCTTTCAGCAGCGAAATAATTGTATCAGTGTTTTCATGGGTCAATAATAAATGCCCAGCAGGAATAATTTTTAACTGGCAGCAACTTTCAATTCCTTGTATAAATTTTCTGGCTCTTTCATAACGGATTACGCGGTCATGTTTTCCGTAAAGCAAGCCGACGAGTATTTTTTTTTCTTTAATAATGCTTTTTATTTTTCTAATATCAGGGCGGAAATGACGCATGGTCGTCCATCGTCTATACAATTCACTTCTCACTTGTTTATCGAAAATATAATAATTGATAAATTTATAAATACTCTGATTAACCACGCCCATCTTATTGCCGATCCTGAGAAAGCGAAACATAATATGCGGTTTTTCCATGGTATGTTTAAAAAATTTATTTCCGCATTGGTTATGTGTCGCCAGCCAGTACCAAAAATTTTCCTTCATTCCATCAGGTGCAACCAGTATAATTTTTTCTATCTGTTCAGGAATTTCCTGAAGCAGGCTTAGCGAAACCCGTCCACCCATGCTAAAACCGAGCAGGTAAATTTTTTTTTGATTCAGTGATTGGTCCTGCCTGATCTTCACGAGTATTTCCAATAAATCATCTTTGGTAAAATTCAAACCTTCATTCCAAACAGTTTTTCCATGGAAAGGAAGATCGATAGCGATTAACGTAAAATCATTGGCAATCTTTTTTTCAATGAAAGAGAATGCCTGCGATGATTGTGAATATCCGTGAAAACAAAACAATAATTTTTGTCCATTGCCTGCTTTGCAATAGTTAATAATGGAAGATTTGTATGAAAGCTCGAATGAATGCATATTGTTTAAGCAGGGGGATGACGAATGCAAAGAACGCAAAGAATTTCTACATTCATGCTGTAAGTAAGGCCGGTTGTTGCACATGGTAAAATAGGATTACTTCAGTTCAGGTGTGCGACGCAGGGATGCTTCATAGGTGCAATGCTGTTTAGTACATCATAAAACGAGAGTTATTAATCCATGTTACTTAAAATCAATTAACAAAATAATTATTGGCAATCTCTTGCAGGTTACAAAAAATATCGGTAGGTTTGAATAGTTGTTTAACTAACTATATGCCAAACAACCATTTTAAGAAAGGGGAATTATACAGTTTTATTACAGGAAAGGCATCGACGGCTATTGCCAGGCGGCTGCAAAAAAAATTCAACACAGCAAATCTGAACCTGACGATAGAACAATGGAGCGTATTGTATCATTTATGGAAGGAAGACGGAAAGAGCCAGCAGGAATTGTGCAATGCCACATTCAGAGATAAGCCAAGCATTACTCGTTTGGTTGATAACCTGGAAAAATTGCAATTGGTAAAAAGAGTGGCTTCAGAAAATGACCGGCGCATTAATAAAATCTGTTTAACGAAGCAGGGGCAAAAACTACAGGAACAAACTATGGAACTTGCAGAGCAAACTTTGAATGATGCATTGGAAGGGGTACCTGCAGACCAGATCAATCTTTGCAAAGAAGTATTGCAAAAAGTGTACGACAACCTGAAATAATTTTTAACGATAAATATTTTTTATGAGTACTGCCACTGAAAATAAAAACCTGCTGAAAGGCGGCGAATGGCTGATCAAAGAAAGCTCTGCGTCCGATGTATTCATTGCCGAAGATTATAATGAAGAGCAACAAATGGTGAAAGATATGTGTGCGCAATTCCTGGATGCTGATGTGCTGCCGATCTTAGACCGTATTGACAAACTTGAACCCGGTTTAATGCCATCACTACTTGCAAAAGCAGGTGAGCAGGGGTTGCTGGGTACTTCCATTCCTGAAGAATATGGCGGGTTGGGAAAAGATTTTATTACATCAACATTGGTGAATGAAGGGCTTGGCGGAGGGTTTTCTTTTTCTGTTGCAGTTTCTGCACACACAGGTATCGGCACATTACCCATTTTATATTTCGGAACACCTGAACAAAAACAAAAATATATTCCAAGGCTCGGCAGTGGAGAATGGAAAGGAGCTTATGGATTAACAGAACCCAACAGCGGCAGTGATGCACTTGGGGCAAAAACCACAGCAAAGCTTTCTAATGACGGAAAATATTATATATTAAACGGGCAAAAATGCTGGATCACTAATGGTGGTTTTGCAGATGTGTACACGGTGTTCGCAAAAATTGATGGGGATAAATTTTCAGCATTTATTGTTGAAAGAGGGTTTGAAGGTTTTACACAGGGACAGGAAGAGCATAAAATGGGCATCAAAGGTTCATCAACCGTGCAATTATATTTTCAGGATTGCAAGGTGCCAACAGAAAATTTGCTTGGGCAAATCGGCAAAGGGCATATCATTGCATTCAACATTTTAAATATCGGACGATTGAAATTGTGTGCCGCTGCATTAGGCGGTGCAAAGCGTTCGGCATCCATTTCTGTTCAATATGCAGTAACACGTGAGCAATTCAAAACTTCCATTTCAAATTTTGGAGCAATAAAAAACAAGATTGCTGAAATGGCCATTAAAATATGGGTGGCTGAAAGCGCTTTATACAGGACTGCCAAATGGATTGACGATAAAGAAACAGAATTGCAACATGAAGGCAAACCATTTAATGAAGCATTGCTCGGCGCAGCAGAAGAATATGCGATTGAATGTGCCATGCTAAAAGTATTTGGCAGTGAAGTGCTGGATTTTGTGGTGGATGAAGGCGTTCAAATTCATGGTGGCAACGGTTTTAGCGATGAATACGTCATTTCAAAAGCATACCGCGATTCAAGGATCAACCGCATTTACGAAGGAACAAATGAGATTAATCGCTTACTAACTGTTGATATGGTTTTGAAGCGTGCGATGAAAGGCAAATTAGATTTGATGGGGCCTGCGATGGCTGTTCAAAAAGAACTGATGAGCATTCCTGATTTTGGCAGTGGTGACGATTCGCCATTTGCAAAAGAGAAAAAGCTCATTAGCAATTTTAAAAAATCCATTTTGATGGTTGCTGGCGCAGCTGTCCAAAAATTAATGATGAAGATTGAGAGCGAACAGGAAATATTGATGCATATCGCTGATATGGCAATCGAAACTTTCAATGCAGAAAGTGCTTTGTTACGTGCTATGAAATTGGTTGACCAACGGGGCGAGGCCGCGTGTGCTTATGAGCTGGATATTGTCCGCACTTATTTATACGATGCCGCGGACCACATCAACAAATCCGGTAAGGATGCCATTAATGCATTTTCAGATGGCGATGAACAAAGAATGATGCTGCTCGGGTTAAAACGTTTTACAAAAGCCGACTCATTTAATAGTAAAGATGCGAAGAGAAGAATCGCAAATAAGTTGATTGCGGAGAATAAATATTCGTTGTAATCCTTAAATTTAAACATATGAACCTGTTTTGCACCTGCAAAGCAGGTTTTTATTTGTGGCCTATGAATTAAGAAAGCAAACTATCTTTATAAAAATTTTTAATGAGATTAGCTGCTTTAACCTTTCTTTTTTTTATATATGGCTTTTCATCTTTTTCACAAGACAGCATTTGGCTTGCCAGAAGTACGGGCAAACTTCCTTTTATTGAATATGGTATCGGCGATGACAGGCTCGGTGGTGCAAAAATGGGTTATATTGATTCGAATATCCTGTTGAGGATCGTAGATAGTTTTAAAACTGATTACAAAGTACAACTTTCAAAATATCATTCCGGTTATATCGCTAAAGAAAGTGTAGTACTGATCGGGAAGCAGGTTAATGTGCCTGCCGTTCACAATACGCACCTAAGCGGAAGTTTCAAGGTATTTGGAGACTCTGTATATGATTATGTTACTATTAATCTTGATGAACATTTGCCTTATCGGAGTTTTCATTTGATCAACCCTTCCAGGATTGTGGTAGATATTTTCGGCGTAACATCCAATACTAACTGGGTTACTCAATTCAGGTCGGTTAAGGAAATAAAAAATACCTGGTATGAGCAAACAGAAGATGATGTGTTGCGTGTTTTTATCGAACTCAAACATACGCAACACTGGGGCCATAATATCACTTATGATACTGCTGGCAATAAACTAATTGTCAAAATCAAGCGGCAGCCAACAGTAATGGATATACGTAAATTGAAAATTGCCATTGATGCAGGTCATGGTGGCGATAACAGCGGGGCCAGCGGAGTGGTAAGCGGTATCCTTGAAAAAAATTATACACTTGTTTTTGCAAAGGAATTAGAGAAAATACTCAAGAAAATTGGTGTGAAACACATTTACATGACCCGGACAAAGGATACATCATTAAGCATGCCTGAAAGAATATTAGCGTTGAGGGAATATAACCCTGATTTATTGGTGAGCATTCATTTAAATTCAGCAGGCTCGGATACAACCCGGGGAACCAGCACTTATTATCGTTATATCGGATTTCGCCCGCTGAGCGAAGCGATATTGGACAGAATGCTTTCATTAGGTTTGAACGAGTTCGGTAATGTCGGTAATTTCAATTTTGCATTGAGCGGGCCTACCGAATATCCAAATGCTTTGGTAGAAGTTGCTTTTTTGAGCAATAAGGACGACGAAAAAAAAATACTCAGCCCGAAATTTCAGAAGGCGGTTGCACAGAAGATTTACCTGGGAATTGTTGATTGGCTAAAACAAATAAAATAATGAGAGGATATTTAATGCAGCAGCAAAATATTGTTTTAGGCGATGATGTATTTGTTGAAAGCCTGTCACCCGAAAATAATTTCGGGGTTGTTTTTGAAAGCAATGAAGAAACAGGATATTTTTATGCAATAGAGAAAGATGCTGAAACAAAAGGGCAGCGTATTTTAGATGCGCTTCATATTTTTGAAACCGAAGAATTGGCTGACCAAAGTAGAGAAATCAATATTAAAATCATTTGGACGAAGGACTGGCTGAAATGCGCATTGATATTGAATGATGAATGCCATGCCGTTTTTGATTTTGAAAAACAAGGCGGATACAATATCAATGAATTTCCGCCACCAAATGGTTTCTGGACAAAGCAGGAACGAAAACTGACCAATAAACTTATTCAAGAACTCTTTTAAAATTTGAAGAATGGAACTGAAAAAAATTTTTATTCATCATGTTTTTTTCTGGCTAAAAAACCCCGGTAGTAAAGAAGACAAAGCTGCATTGATAGACGGGTTGAAAAAATTATCCAAAGTTGAAACCATAAGACAGTTCCATATTGGCGGGCCCGCCGGAACCAGCCGTGATGTAATTGATGGCTCTTATTCTGTTTCATGGATGCTGATATTCGATAGCCTCGAAGATGAAGAAATTTATCAACCGCATCCGCTGCATAAAAAATTTATAGAAGAATGTTCGCACCTCTGGAATAAAGTAGTGGTATACGATTCAGTAAATGTGTAAGACGAACTTTTCCAAGGCTTCAAATCATCGGCGAATTTTAGCAGGCATAATCAGCTTCGGAAAATTTAGAGAACTCTAAACTATAAGCCGGAAACTGATAACTGTTTTGCCGCTGCTTCATCCACAAACCAATGCAGTTTTCCGTTCTCAGGTTTAATCTCCTGTGATGGGTACAGATCAGGATTATAATGCCCTTCCAGGACTTCCTTCAAAGCATGTGCTTTATTTGTGCCTGTTGTTAAAAAAACAATTTTTTTCGATTTGTTTACCACTGTTTTTGTAAGTGTAATGCGGTACATATCCTGTGCTTGCAGCCAAAGCGATGTAGCCCATTTTTTTTCTTCATGCACAGCGGATGTTCCCGGGAAAAGCGAAAGAACGTGACCGTCATCGCCCATGCCGAGAAGTACCAAGTCGAAAGTTGTGAATGGTGAATCGTGAATGGTGAATGGAAAATATTGATGCAAAGCTTTCTCATACTCTTCGGCAGATTTTTCAGGAGAAATATTTTCTGTTTGCATTACATGAATTTGTGATGCAGGAACTGAAACATGGTTCAATAAATTTTCATAGGCCATTTTTGCATTGTTGCGTTCATCGGTGAAAGGCACATACCGTTCATCGCCCCAAAAAACATGCAATTTGCTCCAGTCTATTTTTTCACGGTAAGTTGTAGCCGATAATAACTGGTACAGTGCTTTGGGCGTATTGCCGCCAGAAAGCACTAGAGTAAACCTGTCCTGTATTTTTAAAGTTTTTGCAATTGAATCAACGATCCAGTCTGCAACTGCATGGTTGAATTCATCGGCTGTTTTGAAAATATGTAAATGCATGGATTGAATTTTTATATCGCAACTTGCATTTTGTAGAACAGGATTTTTTTAATACAAGAGTGCGACGCAAGTAAAGTTTAATAGTAGCAACGGCGCTGGGCACAGAAAAAAAATATTATTCCTGGTGAAGCGGCGGCAATGTAATCCAGTTGTGGCCGTCTCTGGCGATTAATGCTTCTGCGTCTTCTGGTCCCCAGCTATCAGGAGCATAATTCGGAAAATCAACAGGTGGCCGCATTTCCCATGCCTCGAGTACCGGCATAATAATCTTCCATGCGGCTTCCACCTGGTCGCTGCGCATGAATAATGTGGCATTGCCTTCCATCACATCCAGCAACAAAGTTTCATAAGCTTCGGGTTCATCGCCGTCATAGGCGTCTTTATAACTGAAGATCATATCAACCGGATTCAGTATCATAAATTGCCCCGGCCGTTTTGCCTGGAAACGAAGCCTGATGTCCATTTCAGGTTGAATACTGATGGTTAAGCGATTCGGCCTCCACGTTTCAGTGGCTTCTTCCGGAAATGCGTAATGTGGTGCAGGTTTAAATTGGATCGTGATAATCGTTGTTTTATCGTGCAGTCTTTTTCCGGTGCGTACATAAAAAGGGACGTCCTGCCAGCGCCAGTTATCGATATAAAATTTTACTGCAGCAAATGTATCAATATTCGAATCAGGTGAAACACTTTTTTCCTGCCGGTACCCGGGCACTTTTTCACCCTTCATCCAGCCATCGCTATATTGGCCGCGAACGGCATATGCATGCGCTTCATCTTTGGTTATCTTGCGGACCGCATTCAGCACATCCACTTTTTTATTCCTGATCTCATCCGCATCGAAACTAACCGGGGCTTCCATTGCTACCATACAGATTAATTGCAGGATATGGTTCTGCACCATATCACGCAATGCGCCACTCGTTTCATAATAACCGCCGCGGCCTTCTACACCGACAGTTTCTGCTGCAGTAACCTGAACATGATCGATATAATTTTTGTTCCATATCGGTTCGAACAATGCATTGGCAAAACGAAGCGCCAGGATGTTTTGTACCGTTTCTTTGCCAAGATAATGATCGATGCGGTAAATCTGTTCTTCATCGAACATGCCCATTAGCAATTTGTTGAGTTCATGTGCACTTTGCAGGTCATGGCCGAAAGGTTTTTCAACTACAATACGGGTGCATTTGGTGTCAGCACAAATATTCAGCGGCCCTAATTTTTTGGCGATATCTGGAACAAGCTGTGGTGCAACCGCCATATAAAAAATCACATTCGGGTGGGAGCCGTATTCCTGTTCTTTTGTTTTTACGATATCAGCGATTTTTTTATACTCCTCTTCATTCTCGGCGTCCATTTGCAGGTAAGAAATGTGTTGCGAAAATTCCTGCCACTTGCCATTTTGTTCCTCTTTTCTTCTGCTGAATTGTTTGATACCATCTAAAAGTTTATTTCGATAGGCATCATCCGTAAAAACCGTTCTCCCGATGCCGATAATGTTGAATTTCTCAGGCATCCAGTTATCTATAAAGAGATTATAAAGTGCGGGAGACAATTTCCTGTAATTCAAATCGCCACTGCCTCCGAAAATGAAAAGCAACGAAGCGGGTGGCCGTTTATGATTTTGCATGATTATCCTGAATATTTTTAGTTACTGTCTATTGCAAATTCTGATTTATCAAATTCTTTCTTGAAATAAAAAAACCTAATATCGCCATAATTGTTAGTTCCGACCAAAGACCAACCCAATTTGTACATATAATCTAAAACATCTACCGTATTTTTAAAATTGTTTACAGCTAATAAACTTGCTTTTATTGCGCTGTCTTTGAAATAAAGATTTGAGTTGCCAAGATTTATAGTGATACTATTTTTAATCAAAAAAATTTTCTGTGGATATGCCCTTACCTAACAATATTTTTCGATTTTGGTTTGTGCAAAACAAAAATTACTACCTGCTATAAATACTGCAATAATGAATATGTTTTTCATGCTAATGAGTTTTTGTAAAATAAAGGAATGGGAAACTCATTTTGAATTACCTCAAACCTGTTAACGAATCATTATGCCGGTTGCCATTCTGTATGAAATATCCCGGGTATATCTACACGCTGGTAAGTATGCGCACCGAAATAATCCCGTTGAGCCTGTATTAAATTGGTAGGCAGCTTTTCCGATCTGTAAGCTTCAAAATAACTGAGCGAACTCATGAGCCCCGCAACAGGATATCCTGTTTGTGTTGCATGCATTACTACTGTGCGCATGTTATGCAATTTCTTTTGTAAGAGTTGGGCAATATCCGCATTCAGTAACAAATTCGGGAGCTGTGGGTTTGCCGTGTATGCTTTCAAAAAAGTTTCCAATAAAGTAGAACGGATGATGCACCCACCCCGCCAGATGCGTGCCACCTCGGGTATGGGTATTTCCATTTGCAATTCTATGGATGCCTTATAAAGCAACGAAAGCCCCTGGGCATAACAGATTATTGTTGCAAAGAACAGGGCATCTCCGGCCTGTTGTATAAAAACATCTTTCTGGGCTTCAATGGCATGTGCCGAAGTATTATACAGGGCGGAGGCCTGCTTTCTTTCATCTTTATAAGCAGAAAGGTTTCGCATCGCTACAGCAGTGTCAATAACAGTAATGGGCATACCAAGATCCATCGCATCCTGCGAAGTCCACTTACCTGTGCCTTTTGCGCCTGCTTTATCGAGTATCATATCGACAAGCCTGTTATCCGATTTATCATCTTTCTGCAAAAAAATATCCCTGGTAATTTCTACAAGGAAAGATTGAAGCTCACCTTCATTCCAGTTTTTGAAAACTTTATACAATTCATCGTTATCCAAACCCAACCCGTTTTTAAGCAAATCGTATACTTCACTGATCAGTTGCATAATCGCATATTCGATGCCGTTATGTACCATTTTTACATAGTGCCCTGCTGCATTTTTACCCATGTGTGCCACACATGCACTTCCATTCACCTTTGCAGCAACGGCTTCCAGAACGGGCTGCACATTTTTGTATGCATCCGGGTCCCCGCCTGGCATAATACTTGGGCCCGTTCTTGCCCCATGTTCCCCACCTGAAATGCCCATACCCATAAAATGGATGCCGCTGTCCTTCAGGTAATCCAGCCTTTTTAAAGTATCGGTATAATGCGAATTACCACCATCAATAATAATATCACCCTTTTCCAAAATAGGCAACAAATCATGAATCACATCATCGACAGGTTTGCCGGCAGGCACCAGCATCATCAGTTTCCGTGGCGTTTGTAATAGCCTGATCATTTCTTCTAAAGTACTTACCCCTTTGACTATCGTACCAGGTGTAGCTGAGGCTTCCAGTAACTTCCCTTTGGTTTTATCTTTATCAAAACCAATAGCTTTAAAACCGTGATCGGCCATGTTTAATAAAAGGTTGCGACCCATTACGCCAAGGCCGATCATCCCGAAATCGTATAAATTACTTGCCATAGTAGTATATGAATCAGCAAAAATAAAGATTATGAAGCAACAGCGTTGAATTGACAATTTCTTTCAAAGCTTTTCCTTGCGAATAAATTAATATTGCTTTGTGAACAGAAAAATATTACCAATATGAAAAAAATACGTTGGGGAATTTTAGGTTGCGGCAACATTGCCAGAAAATTTGCCTCTGATCTTCAATTTGTGGAAGGCGCCGAGCTCATTGCCGCCGGCTCGAGAAGTCAGGCTGCTGCAGATGAGTTTTGTAAAAAATTCGGAATTGCGCATAGTCATGGTAGTTATGAGGCTTTGGTAAATAACAATGAGGTGGATGTGATTTATGTGGCATCGCCGCATGGGCTGCACCATCAGCATACTTTGTTATGCCTGAAACATAAAAAAGCTGTGCTTTGTGAAAAAGCCTTTGCCATCAACAATAAACAGGCGAAGGAAATGATTGCTGTGGCAAAAGAAGAAAAAGTTTTTTTAATGGAAGCTTTATGGACGAAATTCACCCCACAGTATAATATAGTTCAGCAGATCATTAAAAAAGAAGAGTTGGGTGAAATACAAAGTATGTTTGCCAATTTCGGATTTATACCTGCGCCGCCTTTTCCGGCAAGATTATATAATCCTGCTTTGGGTGGAGGCTCTTTACTGGATATCGGTATTTATAATGTTTTTTATGTGCTTTCAGTTTTGGGAAGGCCTGATATTATTGAGGCGAGCATGACTCCTGCAAATACCGGAGTTGATGAGCAATGTGCAGCAACATTCAGATATAACAACGGGGCGATTGCTCAGTTGTTTTCCACTTTTTCTGCTAACCTGGCAACAGAAGCCGATATTTGCGGAAGAAAAGCGCGTATAAGGTTAACACCAAGGTTTTACAACCCTACAACTGCGGTAATTGAGTTTTATTCAGGCAGAACAGATTCAAGGGAAATTATCCCACATCATTCAGAACCCGGTTATGGTTATCAATACCAGGCAATACATGTGTGCGAATGCTTACGGCAAGGCCTAACCGAAAGCCCTGTGATGACATATAATGAAACCTTGCTGATTATGGAAACGTTGGACAGGATAAGGGCTGTAGCCGGAATACGCTATGATGTAGATTAAGTGATCATCAGTTTTTCTCGCCGGCCATTTTTTATGGCACGAAATTCTATACCTGGTTTATATTTACTGTTCAATAACTGCTTATGGCAAAATCTCGTAATGCTGCATTAGGGTTCATTTTTGTGACTTTGCTAATCGACATAACAGGCTGGGGCATTATCATTCCAGTGATCCCTAAGCTTCTTGAACAACTTATACATGGTGACGTGAGCGAAGCTTCAAAATATGGCGGCTGGCTCACATTCGCTTATGCTTTTATGCAGTTTTTCTGTGCGCCGATTATTGGAAATTTGAGTGACAGATATGGAAGAAGGCCTGTGTTGCTTTTTTCGTTATTTGGTTTTGGAATCGACTATCTGTTCCTTTCTTTTGCGCCCACAATTACCTGGCTATTTGTAGGAAGAAGCATAGCGGGCATAACAGGCGCAAGCTTCACTACAGCCAGTGCGTATATTGCAGATGTTAGTGCCCCGGAAGAAAGGGCAAAAAATTTTGGAATGGTAGGTGCAGCATTCGGATTAGGTTTTATCATCGGACCTGTCATTGGCGGCCTTCTGGGGAAATTTGGCCCACGTGTTCCGTTTTATGCTGCTGCTGCACTGTGTTTGTTAAATTGGCTTTACGGATATTTTATTTTGCCAGAATCTTTAAAAAAAGAAAACAGGAGGCCATTCGAATGGAAAAGAGCCAACCCTGTTGGAGCATTGATGCACCTGAAAAAATATCCCGCATTGG
Source organism: Puia sp. (assembly GCA_035541355.1). Lineage (GTDB taxonomy): Bacteria > Bacteroidota > Bacteroidia > Chitinophagales > Chitinophagaceae > Puia. Next base: position 376,661 of record DATKNN010000014.1, read on the forward strand.
TGGGATTGTTCATTTCATTAACACTGGTTTATATTGCTGCACATGCTGTTCAGAGTAACTGGAGTTTTTTCACCATGTACCAGTTTAACTGGGATTCTTCAATGATCGGAATTTCATTAGGCGTTATCGGCTTGCTGGTTGGGCTTGTACAAGGAGTTTTGGTAAGATTTGTTAACCCCAGATTAGGAAACGAAAAAAGCGTTTATGTTGGATTGATGTTATATACTATCGGAATGTTGTTGTTCGCTTTTGCCACAAAAGGGTGGATGATGTTCGCTTTCCTGATTCCATATTGTTTGGGCGGCATTGCAGGGCCTGCACTTCAGGCTATTATTTCTTTGCATGTTCCTGCAAATGAACAGGGAGAATTGCAAGGCTCAATGACGAGCTTGATGAGTGCCACATCCATTATCGGCCCGCCGATAATGACCAATATATTTTCCTATTTCACCCACCTTCCCCGCCATTCCCAGTTTCCGGGTGCGCCGTTTTTATTAGGAGCTATATTTTTACTGGTAAGCTCGCTGGTGGCTTACAAAACGCTGAAAACAGAACATCAGATGCAACATAAAGCTGAATAGTATAGTTTAAATAAAGCGCTTCCATTAATCAATTGTTATTTTTTTGTCATGATCGTATAAGATTAGATAATCTGAATAAAAGGATTATCTTTGCATTTCAGTTGAGTTGACAGCATTTAGTAAGTGAACAATTATTTCCGCTATTAGTATTTAGTCCGCGAATTGTTAGTTTTCTCTATTCTGCTATTTTATTCAGCTTTAATTATTTTTTAACCAGTTATTTTAAACATGAACATTTACGTTTCAAACTTAAGTTTCAACGTCACAGACGAAGACTTACAAGATTATTTTGCAGAGTACGGAGAAGTAACTTCTGCTAAAGTTATTAAAGACAAATTCACCCAGAAATCACGTGGGTTTGCATTTGTTGAAATGCCGGATGATGCCGCCGCGCAAAAAGCAATCCAGGAACTGGATGGCGCATCGGTTGATGGCAGGAACATCGGTGTATCAGTTGCTAAACCAAGAGAAGAACGCAGCAATGGCGGCGGTGGCCGTGGCGGTTTTCAGAAAAGAAGCAACAACAACTTCAGCAGAAGCAGATACTAAGCTGATTTTCTAAATCTATATGAAGGCCCCCTGTGGGGCCTTTTTTATTTCGAGCAACGAAACAAAGGATATATGAGAACTACGTAGTTGCTTTGTTTTATTTGTGCTTCTTTGCTTGAAATCCTGTAATCATTAATTTCACATCATGAATTTTGTCGGCAATATCATCTGGCTTATTTTCGGAGGTTTTCTTGCCGCCTTTGGGTATGTGTTCGGCGGTTTTATGTTATGCCTGACCGTTATTGGAATACCCTGGGGTATGCAGTGCTTTAAAATTGCAGGTCTGATGATTTGGCCTTTCGGGAAGAGAGTAATAGCATCCGGAAGCCGCATGGGGTGCCTTTCTGTTTTCTGCAATATTATCTGGCTTATTTTCGGCGGTCTTTATACGGCAATCGTTCATCTTGTTTTTGCATTGATATTATTTATTACTATTATAGGAATTCCGTTTGCCCGGCAACATCTTAAATTAATGGAGCTTTCATTTATGCCCTTCGGAAAAACGGTCGTGTAATTTGCTGATTCAAGCGTATATGGTTTATGTGATAAGGGTACAATTAATAAACAATTTTCCCGTTATGCACTTTAAATTTAGGACGGAAATGGAAAGAAATTAAATTCGTTTTCATTTGACTTTGCAGTTTATATTTGTAATAATCTGCAAAATTTCTTGCCACTTGAATAAACCCTTACACCTAATTAAACGTATAGTATTTCATATTACCGGTTAAAACTAAATTCAGAAATCATGAAAAAATTAAAACTATTTTCACTTGCGCTTATCGGACTTGCTTTTATTTCTATTGTTAGTTGCAAAAAAGGCGATACTGGCCCGCAAGGCCCGGCTGGTCCTGCAGGGCCTGATAGTGTATATCACTCTGCATGGATTGCATTAAATACACCCTTGGCCGCAACTTTTCCTAATTCAAGTGGTGGCACTGACAGTGTTTACGAGCAGGTAATTACATCAACTTATATTACACAGGAAATATTGGACAGCGGGTTAGTTTTAAGTTATATTGAGGATAACAACGGTAATATTTCTGATATATCTAATTATTCCGGATTTTTAGACGTATACTATGCAGTGGGAAAAATGACAATTGATTCATATAATGTCGACCTCACAAACGGAGGTTATGTTCGTTTTGTGCTTATTCCGGGAACGATTTTGGTTACTAACAGCATTTTGAAAAATTATACTAAAGAACAATTGAAAGCCATTGATTATAGTGTTATTTCAAAAGCGCTTAACCTGAATACTAATAAGAACACTAACTAATAATTTTAAAAATGGATAAAAATAAAGGCCCCGCAAACTTGCGGGGCCTTTATTTTAAGTAGCAAACAATATTATTTTGCAAGTGGCTTTATGAGTTTCAGTTCATTAATAATATTTGTTGCGCTGCCAAGCTTGTCAATACACCATAACACATACCTGATGTCGACACAAATGGTCCGGTTATACACGGCATCGAATGCGATTTTATGACTCAATGCTTCGTAATTGCCATCGAATGCAAGCCCAATCAGTTCACCATTCGCATTTAAAACGGGTGAGCCTGAATTGCCGCCGGTAATATCATTGGTCGTAATGAAAGTAACTACCAGGTCATTTCGTTGTTTATCGATGTACGGCCCGAAATCTTTTTTATTGGCAAGCTCAATAAGTTTTGCAGGCAAATCAAATTCATAATCTCCCGGCACATATTTTTCCAGCACGCCCTTCATAGTGCAGGCATAATCATAATGAACCGCGTCGCGGGGATTATATGATTTTACATTACCGTAAGATACACGCATGGTAAAAGTAGCGTCTGGATAACGCACTTTTTTAGGGTCCATCTGCATAATGCCTTTCAGGTATAATCTTCCCAGTTCATTATTCCGGGCTACAAACTGTTTATAGAAAGGATAATACTTGCCCTGCCAGTTTTTCAAAAAAGCATTTACATGCGCATATGCAGGATCATTTTGCAGAACGGTAGCATCAGGGTTTGCATTGAATGCCTTCCATTTGGCATCATCAAAAATCATTGTGTTCCTGAACAAAGCGGCAGCATATTTTTTATAAGTGTTTTCATCTTTCAGGTCGCCGAAACCACCTTTTAAACTTTCGAAGAAACCGATAGGGTGCTGGTTTTTATCAATATCGTTATAGAACATCATTGTTGCAGCTGCAACGATTTCCTCGTCTGAAATTTTGTTTTCACTTTCTAAAAATTTTTTTCTTTCCGCATTCAGTTCTTCCATTATTTTTTTTACATCGCCGCCACCTTGCCTTACCAGGGCAATTTCTGCTTGCTGTAATGCTGCTGCAAAATCAATTAATGGGGAACCAAAAATCCCTTCATTCAGGTAAACACGGTGTTTTGAATATGGCCTCCATGTGTCGTATACTTTTGCCCAGTCAGAAAAAATATTTTCGAATTCCGGTTTTCCTTTTGCCCATTGCTGAAATTTTTCTTCATCATTTTTTTTCTGTTCGTAAATATGATATTTGATAAGTTGCTTTGACTCGCCGTCATAAAATTTCCAGTAATTGGCTATTGTGGCATAACCGGATGCAAGCTGCAATTTCACGGCAGGGTCTTTTTTCATTTGGTCGAACATAAACTTCAATCTCATATCCCTGAGGTTAACAAGCGATGGGTTGTCAATATCAATTTTTTGTTTAACCCCATAAGAAGTTTCATAACGGTTGGTGCCGCCGGGATAACCATAAATCATAGCAAAGTCACCATCTTTAAAACCCTTAATAGATACCGGTAAAAAATATTTCGGTTTCAGGGGTATATCATCCGGCGAATATTTCGATGGGCTTCCTTCTTTGCTCATATAAACCCGGAAAATGGAGAAATCACCTGTATGCCTTGGCCATTCCCAGTTATCGGTGTCGCCGCCAAACTTGCCAACACTTTCAGGAGGTGCGCCAACAAGGCGTATATCATTATAACGTTGGTACACAAAAACGAGGAACTGGTTTCCTTTGAACAAGGTACTCACTTTAGCCATAATACTTTTCGATTCGTCAGAAAAGCGTTTATTAATGGCCGTTATTACTGCCTGCACTTTGGCAGCCCTTTCCGCATCAGTCAACCCTTTTGCAGAATCTTCTATCTCTTTGGTAACATCTTCAATTTTTAACAGGAAATCTGCATATAAGCCCTGGGCAGGTATTTCTTCCTGTTTGCTCCTGGCATAAAAACCATCATGCAGATAATTATGTTCGATAGAGCTTGCCGCAGTAATGGCTTCGTAGCCACAATGGTGATTAGTAAAGATTAATCCTTCGCTGCTTACTATTTCTCCGGTGCAGCCACCGCCAAAAATAATCACGGCATCTTTGATGGATGCTTTGTTGATGCTGTACAATTGTTCTTTAGTCAGCTTCAACCCCCTTTTCACCATATCAGCATAAACCTGCTCGCCAAGAAGCAGGGGGAGCCACATGCCTTCATCTGCAAAACTTTTGAAACCCAAAATGAGCAAAGCAATCGCTAAAAATGTTTTTTTCATATTAATGGAGATGTTTTGATATAACAAACCTACGGCTTTAGTTGATATGCTGATATGTGAACGGCAAACATGAACCAGCCTTTTTAACTTATCAACCTCATTACGCGTTTTTTTCATTCAGTGTTGCCCATAACAAATCTTTTAATTCAGTTAAACCCTGTTGGGTGATGGATGAAATAAAAATGTGCGGGATATTTGAAGGCAATTCTTTTGCTATGGCATTTTTAAGCTCTTCATCAAGCATATCGCTTTTGCTGATCGCAATAATGAATTGTTTATGCAGCAATTCAGGGTTATATTTTTCCAGTTCATTAACCAGTATCCCGAATTCTTTTTTGTGATCTTTACTGTCTGCCGGGATTAAAAATAACAAAACCGGATTACGTTCAATATGACGGAGAAAACGATGGCCCAATCCTTTGCCTTCAGCAGCGCCCTCAATAATGCCAGGCAAATCGGCCATACAAAAACTTCTGCCGTCACGGTACTCAACCATGCCCAATTGGGGAACTAAAGTGGTAAAAGCATAATCTGCAATTTTTGGTGTGGCAGCAGTAATTACAGAAAGTAATGTGGATTTACCTGCGTTTGGAAAACCTACCAGTCCTACATCTGCCAGTACTTTCAGTTCTAAAACTTTCCATCCTTCTTCGCCGGGCTCGCCGGGTTGCGCATGCTCGGGCGCCTGGTTGGTAGCCGTTGCAAAATGGGCATTACCCAATCCTCCGCGGCCACCTTTTATCCAAATAATCTCCTGCCCATCTTCCAGAATCTCCGCTTCCTTTTTATTGGCTTCCTCATCTCTGGCAATTGTGCCGAGGGGTACATCTATAACAATATCTTTTCCAAACCTGCCTGTGCGGTTATTACCGCTTCCGCCTTCTCCGTTTTCAGCCAGCACATTTTTATAATAACGAAGATGAAGAAGTGTCCATAAATTTTTGTTGCCACGTAAAATAATATGCCCCCCACGCCCCCCATCGCCCCCATCGGGACCCGCCATGGCATTGTATTTGGTGCGCATGAAATGCCTGCTTCCCGGGCCACCATGCCCGCTTCTGCAGAAAATTCTTATCTGGTCAACAAAATTTGATTTTTCCACCAATGTAAATTGATGCGCAAAGATAATTTTTAGGTACAATATTACTGCGATGATAGGGTATAACCTTTTATCTTCCTTGACCGTCGAACTTATTCTGATTTTTTTGAAGTAAACTGAACAGAATAAAAAATAATAAAGGAAATTAGTGTGATCATGATGTCTCAAAAATTGGCAGTACTCGTATAATAGTGTTTATAACCCCATTTAGTAATGCAGAAAAGAAAATTCTCAACATCCCTTTTGATTTTGTTGTCAGTGATTATCATTGTTGTTGTTCTTGACAGGTTCTTCACGCAAAAAATCAAGGAAGAAAAATTAAAAACTTCAACAATAAGCGAGAGTATCTGGGTGGCCCCGGACACTGGTTCTATCTCCAAAACTCCCGAAGGAGATATGATTCGTTACGGCCGGTTACTGATTGCAAACACTGCTTATTATCTTGGGCCTAAAGGAAAAATCACTCATTCAACAAATGGCATGAATTGTCAGAACTGTCACCTGGATGCAGGCGCAAAACCATGGGGCAACAATTACGGAGCTGTATTTTCAACCTATCCCAAATACCGCGACAGGCGTGGGGCAATTGAAACGGTTATTCAACGAGTCAATGATTGTTTAGAAAGAAGTTTAAATGGCCGTGCTCTTGATAGTAACAGTCATGAAATGCAGGCTATACTTGCTTATATAAAATGGCTTGGTAAAGATGTTCCAAAAGGGCAAAAACCAGGTGGTTGCGGTATTGCACAATTGGTTTTTTTGAACAGACCCGCTGATCAGCAAAAAGGAAAATTAATTTTTGATGCGAAATGTATAAAATGCCACCAGGCAAACGGCCAAGGGCAATTGAACGCAGATGGGATCACTTATTTATATCCCCCACTTTGGGGCGAGCACAGTTATAATACCGGCGCCGGCCTTTACCGTTTGTCGCGCTTTGCGGGCTATATAAAAAATAATATGCCTTTCGGGGCAACTTATAAAACTTCGCAGCTTACGGACGAGGAAGCATGGGATGTTGCGGCTTATGTAAACTCTCAGCCAAGACCGGAAAAAGTTTTTAAAGAAGATTGGCCGAACATTGCTCAAAAACCTTACGATCATCCTTTTGGACCATATGCAGACAGTTTTTCAGAACAACAACATAAATACGGGCCATTCGCTCCCATCCAAAAAGCAAAAGAAATAGCTGGTAGGAAAAAGTCTTCATAACTGCTTTATCAAAAGACTCAAAACTTGAGAAACGAAGATTTCCGTTTTTCATTTCCCTCGCTACCTTTGCCTGCGTCATGAAAAAATCAATAACACAAAATAATTCGCGTGTAGTTGCCAACTGGGTTTTCATCGGCGTTATTATGTTACTGGTGCAGGTGATCCTGGGCGGTATCACGAGACTGACAGGCTCGGGATTATCAATTACAGAATGGGACGTGATTACCGGATTTCTTCCCCCGCATAATTCACAGCAATGGATAACCGAATTTGAAAAGTACAAACAAACTCCGCAATTTCATCTGCTGCATGCAGATTTTACTTTATCTGATTTTAAATTTATTTTTTTCTGGGAGTGGTTCCATCGCTTCTGGGCAAGAATGGTAGGGGTTGTTTTTATTGTTGGTTTTGTTTACCTGGTTTGGAAAAAGAAAATGCAGCAGCAAATGATAAGACCATTGCTGATGCTTTTTACACTTGGGGCTTTGCAGGGCGCAGTAGGTTGGATAATGGTGGCCAGTGGATTAACAGGTGATGCGATTTATGTAAAGCCTGCCAAACTTGCCATTCATTTCGTGTTGGCACTCGGGCTGATTAGCTATGCATTTTGGTTTGCCCTTCAGTTATTGATTCCTGCAAAAGAAATTATAATAAACAGGAGGATTAATAAATGGAGCCGGGTAATTATCATTTTTCTTTTTTTTCAATTGATGTTCGGCGCTTTAATGGCAGGACATAAGGCAGCCATTGCTGCCCCGACATGGCCCACCATCAACGGTGATTGGGTTCCGGCTTCTTTATTCAATACATCCCCCCTCCTGCTTAATTTTATCGATAATAAAATAACTGTGCATTTTGTACATCGGGGATTAGCTTACCTGTTGTTTTTTTTGGTGCTGATCTGGAGTTATAACGCATATAAAATTATGCCTGCCGGGTATTTTCGGAAATGCAGGTGGCTGCCGGTGTTCCTGGTATCGCTTCAGGTTTTTCTTGGTATCATAACAATAATTGTCAGCACAAAAATTGTTGCCAACCATTGGGGCACTTTTGAATGGCTCGCACAATTGCATCAAATAACAGGCATGATGTTTTTGTTGTGCATGATTTATATGCTCTTTATAGTAAGAAAAAATAATAATGGATAAGAATTTTTAAAAATTACCTGATCAGCTCTCCCAGACCTGTACCACAGTAAAATAATTCATATCTTTTTGTTTCGGTTAATGATGCACTAAGCACTTTTGAAAACACGTTATATGTTGTAAATTACTTTCAGAAGCATTCTAAACCACATGATGAAATATATACGGCCCGTTTATTACTCATTTCCGGTGCAGCTGCTGTTATTGCATTTTAAGAGGTTCCAGGTATTACTGGTATTTTGGGCAATTTTATTCAGCACCATCAACGGTGGTTTTATGCGCTCCTTCGGAGCAAACGCCTTGTTTTTCTCTCCAGAATACCTTGGTAAAGTAAATGCCATCAGCTCAGGCATTGTTGGTGCCGGTACAGGTATGTTCATTATGGGCTGGAACATCACCACTTTTATTTTATTCAGCAGGCATTTCAGGTTTTTGGCAACCACAACAAAACCATTTTTAAAATATTGTATTAACAATTTTATTATTCCTGTTTTTTTCCTCGTATTTTATTTTATAAAAGCATTAAGGTTCGACATTACGAAAGAACTGCTTACAGGTGCTGAAATATTTTTTCTTATATGCGGTTTTTTGATCGGCCTGGCCATTATGATAGCTTTTTCACTCATTTATTTTTTTCGTGCCGATAAAACGATTGTAAGGCAAATGGCTCCGGTTATCAGTGACCCTAAGTTATTCAAATCGCAATTCCGCAAGCAGGAGGTAAAGCTGAACAAGAGCAGGCTTATTAAAGTGCAATGGTATCTCAATTCTCCGTTAACAGTAAAAAAAGTACGTGATGTTTCGCATTATAGCGGAGAATTTATTGAAAGCATTTTCAACCGTCACCATTTTTCAGCCATACTTTCTGTTTTTATCGCATTTATTTTTTTGATCTTAGTTGGGTTCTTTATGGACAGTCCTTTTTTCCAGATACCCGCCGCATCAAGCGTACTCATCTTTTTTGCAATTTTGATTTCATTGACTGGAGCTTTTTCTTATTTTCTGCAAAATTGGAGTATCCCTTTTTTGCTTGTTCTTTTTTTTATACTGAATATTTTGTATAAATATGATGTAATTGATCCGACTAATAAAGCATATGGGCTTGATTATACTAACAGAAATGAAAGACCTTCTTATAGCGAAGAAGGTTTATTGCAGTTATGTGCACCTGAAAATGTAGAAAGGGACAAGAAGAATATGATTTCAATTCTGGAAAAATGGAAGAGAAAACAAAAAGAAGATAAACCGGTTTTTTACATTATTAATACAAGCGGTGGCGGAAACAGAAGCGCTACATTCACAATGAATGTGCTTCAGCATCTGGATAGTATCTGTAACGGCAGGCTGATGGATAAAACATTTCTGATAACCGGCGCCTCGGGCGGAATGTTTGGCGCTGCTTATTTTCGTGAACTTTCGCGGTTAAAAAAAGATGGCGACAAAACAATTAACCTCCAGAACCGCAAATACGTTGATGTTATTTCACGTGATTTGCTAAACCCATTGTTCTCGTCATTTGTTGCAAGAGACCTCGCTTCGCCAGCGCAAAGATTTAAAGTGGGTAATCTCGAATATATTAAAGACCGGGGCTATGCTTTTGAACAAAAGCTTGCTGCCAATACACATGGTGTTCTTGACCTGCAGATGAAAGACCTGTATGAGGATGAAAAAAATGCCAGGATTCCATTAATGCTTTTTAGTTCTGTTGTAACGCGTGACAGCCGGTCAATGATCATAAGTACACAACCAATCAGCTTTTTGATGAGGCCAGTATATGACAGTACGCGCATACCGGCAATGTCACCTGATGCTATTGATTTCAACGCTTTTTTTTATAAACAAAACCCGATGGATCTGCGTTTACTTACGGCATTGCGCATGAATGCAACTTTCCCTTATGTGTTGCCTAATGTATGGTTGCCTACGACTCCGGTAATTGACGTAATGGACGCTGGATTCAGGGATAATTTTGGAGAGCAGACTGCCATCAGGTTTATTAATGTGTTTAAAGATTGGCTGGCTGAAAATACAAGCGGTATTGTGCTGATCCAGATCCGTGACAGAAAAACCGGAGGCTGGCAAAATCCTTACGAATCCAATGATATTACTGAAATAGTCATGAAGCCATTATTGTTACTGCAATACAATTGGTATAAAATGCAGGAGTATAACCAAGACGATTTACTTAGCCTTTCCCAAAACGACCTGAGGCTTTCGTTTTACAAAACAATTTTTCAGTATGTTCCCGCAAATGAAGAGGAAGCTGCTACACTAAATTTTCATTTAACCCGGGAAGAAAAAATAGATATTGCCGATGCCATGTACAGCACAGAAAACCAAAAAAGCTTTAAGACGGTTAGGAATTTTATGAATAACAGGTTCTCCGGAAATTAAAGCATAGTTGTGTTCAGGGTTGTATGAGCTTTAAAGCTTTCGGCACCACTTTTATTTCAAATTTTTTATCGGTTTCCTTCGGGTCTCCGTCAATATGCAGTGGTGCATTATGAATATTATGAATGGTCAAAGAAGGAGTTTGAAAATAAATGATATTTTTCTTTTCCGCATAATCATTCAGGTTTTGCATGGCATTGATACCGCTTATCTGGTTAATGATGGAGAAAGGCAAAAGAAATTTGTTCATTTTTTTTACAATTACCACATCGATTAAGCCATCTTCGAGGCTTGCTTTAGGCGCTATGGTAAAATTATTACCGAATTGATTTCCGTTAGCAATGCTGATAAAGAATGCCTCTAATGCAAGTGATTTATCTTTTGTTTCTATTTCAAAAGAATAGGGGTTTGTTTTAAAGAAATTGATAGCGCCGACTTTTATATAAGTTTGCAACCCGCGTTTTTTTTGTTTCGCGAACTCATGGGCTACCAATGCATCAAAACCAAGCCCGCATAACATACAGGAGAATTCATTATTGATGTAAAATCCGTCGATGAAGGAAGCCTTACCGGTGAAAATAAGATCAAGTGCTTTCGAAGGTTGCTTTGGAATTTTTGCTGCGAGTGCTAAACCATTGCCGGAGCCAAGCGGAATAATACCTATATTCACCTGTTCGCCAATCAAGGCTGAAGCCACTGAACTTACCGTTCCGTCACCGCCGCAGATGACAATATCAGTTATCTGATCTTTTTTTATTTTTTTTTTCAGGAAATCGTAATCTCCATTTGCATTTGTTGGTTCAATGTCAAAATCAATTCCATGCTCCTTTGATTTTTTTGAAACCAGTTGCCTGAAATCAGTTTTTTTCTTTGTGCCTGAAATAGGATTGATAAGGTAAACTATTTTTCTTGTCATATCCTTATTACCAAATGAGTAATGTCTCAGTTTGATTTTTTAAAAGTTAAAACTTTTTGTTTTTATAGCAAGTGAATATTGCCAGTAAACCAATGAAACACGGAAAAACCAAATTGGTTCAGACAATTATTTATTAGTTCACAAAATACCCGTGAACAACACCCCTCATTCCTTACTCACCAGCGTACTAATGCACTTGCCCATGTGAAACCACTTCCGAAAGCTGCAAGGCAAATCAAATTCCCTTCTTTTACTTTTCCTTCTTCCCATGCTTCGCATAGTGCAATCGGTATGGAAGCCGCAGTGGTGTTGCCATATTTCTGAATGTTATTATAAACCTTGCCTTTCAGGTTTAGCTCAAGCTCCAGGAATTGAGAAATACGAAGGTTAGCCTGATGTGGCACAAGCAAATCGATATCGGAAATTTTCAATCCGTTTTTATTCAGAGCTTCATTAATTACTTCAGGAAATTTTATAGCAGCCATTTTAAAAACAGCCGGCCCATCCATGTATGGAAAATTTTGTTCTTTTTCCACCATGGTTTTACTCATGAACATATCAGCCACTTCTGCTTCGTTGAAATCGGCAAGTTTTTGTTTTGTCCAGTGATTGGCATGAGTGCCGGGATTATACATGGCTAAGCTTTCGGCATTATTGCCATCGCTGTGAAGATGGGTGCTTAAAATGCCCTGCCCTTCTTTTTCTGCAGGTTGCAGCACAACAGCACCCGCGCCATCACCAAAAATCACAGAAATATTTCTGCCTCTTGTACTCATATCCAGTCCGAAAGAATGTTTCTCACTGCCGATTACCAAAATATTTTTATACATGCCGGTTTTAATAAACTGATCGGCAACACTCAATGCATACACAAAACCACTGCATTGGTTTCGCACATCTAACGCGCCAATTTCTTTCATCTTTAAGCCACGTTGAACCAATACACCACAACCTGGGAAATAGTAATCAGGGCTAAGTGTGGCGAAAATAATAAAATCAATATCCTGGGCAGTAGTGCCTGCTCTTTCAAGCGCAATTTTTGCGGCTTCGATACCCATACTTGCAGTAGTCTCTCCGGTCCTGTCTGCAAATCTTCTTTCTTTAATACCGGTTCGCTCCTGTATCCACGCATCACTGGTATCCATATATTTAAGCATATCACTGTTGGTAAGCACATTTTTCGGAACATACATTCCAATGCCGGCAATTTTTGAGAGGAACATACAGCAAACTTTAAAGTAAAAGGCAATTTACGAAAACTGCCATTGAGGTAGTGTTACACAAATTTTTTTTACGGCGGTATTACTAATATAAAGTATGGTTGCATTACACCATTCAGCCCTTATTAATTCTTATTCGGTATATAGAATAGTATTTTATCTGGAAACTTCTTTCATCTTCAAAACCTCTGTCATAAATTTTTCAATTTCTTTCTGCACGCCTTCCACATCATGAGATTTAATATAAGATCCGAGTACATGTGTACCTGCGTTTGGCATAGCTTTTTTTCTTTTTAAACTATCTGCCGTGCCCAGTTCATCAAACATTTTTAACATAGCAGAAACTTTCACCACACTATCCTGGTGTTGTTCATCTTTATAAAAATATAAAAGCTGAACAGGTTGCTTTACTTTTTCAAAGGTCTCTTTTGTCATTGTAGTTTCCAGCATTTCTTCCAGTGCTGCTGCCGCCTCTGCGCGATATTGCCAGTTCCAGTATTGTTTATAAATCGGCCTGTTGTCTTTTGTAGTAACATAATCCGAACCTAATATAAGGTGCGCGATCTGCAACCCCCAATGATTATTAAGCAGCCATGCATTTGAATTGTTGATCGCGATATTCGGTGACATCAATATAAGCGCTGCAACATCATCCGGATAAACCGCTGCAAGTTGCAAAGCGTTAGTTCCCCCCGTTGATGTAGCCAGTAGTATAACTTTGTGGCCAATTTGTTTTCCAATAGCGAGTGCCTGTTTTGCCGATTCCCAGTATTCATCGGCAGTAAGATTGATCATGGCATCGGTGGTATCAATGCCATGTTCGGCAAGCCTTGACAAAAACAAATTGCAACCGAATTTTTTTGCAAGGTTCCTGTGCACCGGATCGCCTTCTGCCTGAGATGCCGAAAAGCCATGCAGATATACAATTGAATACTCGGTTTTTTGTTTCGCGGAATCATTATACCAGCTAACTCTTGCTTCATTATCGGGTTTTATTTTGTGTGCCGCCTCATTATTTTTAATATATGTTTCTAACTGTACCGGATCAGCAGGAACAGCAGGCATTTCAGTTCTATAAACAGGTTTGACGGGTGCAGGGCCCAACAGGTAGATGGTAATTAGAATTACGGGTATTGCCCATAACCATTTTTTTCGCATGGCATAAATTTGTTGTTCAATTTATAAAAAACTTTGTGAATTGTGAATAGTGAATTAAAAAATTTGAAGTTCATTTTATATAGTTATTTTTAGAAGCCTGTTCATCATTCACGATTGACTTTTATAACATGAATTCTGAAACCGGCAAATACATTATTTTAACCGGCTTAATAATTTTGATTGCAGGTGTAATCATTTATTTTTTTCATGATAAACTGCATTGGATCGGTCGTTTGCCCGGCGATATACGGATTGAAAAGGAAAACTTCCGATTTTATTTTCCCATAACCACCATGATTTTGTTAAGCCTGATTGTTTTTGTTATGCTTCGCATCATCAGAAAAATATGATTGTTAATAAGAATATTTATTTTCTTTCAGGTAATTATTTGATGAATAATTTTCCGAAATTCATTCCTGCTTTTGTTCAACCAACCAACTTAACGATTATGTCTTCTTCCAGCCAACGTTTTCAGGCGCTCGATGTTTTTCGTGGAATGACCATCTGTTTTATGATTATTGTGAACACACCCGGCAGTGGCCAGTTTTCCTATGCACCGCTGAACCATGCTTCATGGCATGGCTTTACGCCAACGGATCTGGTATTCCCTTCTTTTTTATTTGCTGTTGGTAATGCCATGAGCTTTGTAATGGTTAAATGGAGCGGCATGCAACAATCGCAGGTGCTCTGGAAAATATTTAAAAGAACATGCATTATTTTTTTGTGCGGGTACCTGCTTTACTGGTTCCCTTTTATTGAGATGGATAAGACTGGAAACGTAATTCTATCCCCTATTTCGCATACGAGGATTCTTGGAGTACTTCAACGTATTGCACTTTGCTATGGCATTGGCTCATTGCTCATATACTATCTGAAACCCAAAGCATCTGTTATTATCTGTATCGTTATTTTACTTTTATATTGGCCAGTAATGTATTTTTTTGGTGATCCTTCCGATCCTTTAAGCCTGACGGGAAATGCCGGATTAAAACTGGATAAATGGCTGATGGGGGAACATCATATGTATCATGGAGAAGGTATTGCTTTTGACCCGGAAGGCTGGCTTAGTACATTACCCGCCGTTGGCAATGTTGTTGCCGGTTATGTGGCAGGACAATTCATTCAGCAGAAAGGAAAAACCTATGAAGGACTTACGAAATTGATGCTTGCCGGTTTTGGTTTATTAGCGATTGCCTATTTCTGGGACCTCGGCTTCCCTATTAACAAAAAACTATGGACAAGTTCATTTGTACTTTATACGGTAGGTCTTGATTGTATAATCATCTCAGCAGTTATTTATCTGATTGATTTTTTGAGCTACAAAAAATGGACATATTTCTTTGAAGTATTTGGTAAAAACCCTTTGTTTATTTATTTATTATCCGAATTAGGGGCAACCATATTATATGTACTGCACGCACAGCCAAAAGTTCCGGTGCATACCTGGCTTTATCAAAATATTTTTAGCCATGCTGGCTTATATTTTGGCTCTTTACTTTTTGCTATAAGCTTTATGCTTTTTTGTTGGAGTATTGGCTATATCCTCGATAAAAGAAAAATTTACGTCAGGGTGTAAATCAGTAGCCAGTCTACATTTTGCAGTTTCGGGTTTATGGAATTAACAAAAAGTGTTACTTAATAAGTACAGATACCTTCAAGGAATTGTAAACTCCCTCTAAATCATTATTAAATTAAGTTTCCCTTACTTCTTTGCCCTGCCATTGTTTTGTTGTACCTTTGCGGCTTCAAATTTTTGAGCATATTTGAAATGTGGCTTATGTTTTGTGCGTTATAAAACTCGACTGCTCAATTATTCAACCGATCAAATTTATTATGAATATCAGGAATATTGCAATCATCGCTCACGTTGACCATGGCAAAACCACTCTGGTGGATAAAATTTTGCACGCTACTAAAGTGTTTCGTGAAAACCAGGAAACAGGAGAACTGATCATGGACAGCAACGATCTTGAAAGAGAGCGAGGTATTACTATTTTTAGCAAGAATGCTGCAGTAGAATACAAGGGTATTAAGATTAATGTGATTGATACACCAGGCCACAGCGATTTTGGTGGCGAAGTAGAGCGTGTACTGAAAATGGCAGATGGGGTGCTGTTGCTGGTAGATGCTTTTGAAGGGCCGATGCCGCAAACACGCTTTGTGCTGCAAAAAGCATTGCAGCTGAATTTGAAACCGATTGTGGTGATTAATAAAGTTGACAAACCGAACTGCCGCCCTGATGAAGTACATGATGCCGTGTTTGAATTATTCTTCAATCTTGATGCCACTGAAGAACAACTGGATTTCCCGACATTTTACGGGTCCGGAAAAAACGGCTGGTTCAATAGCAAAAACGAGCAGTGTGCCGATATTAGTCCATTATTAGACGGAATTCTTCAATATGTTCCTGCGCCCCGGGTTTCGGAAGGAACTTTGCAGATGCAGATCACTTCTCTTGATTATTCTTCTTTCCTCGGAAGAATTGCTGTGGGGAAAGTTGCAAGGGGCACGATCAAAGAAAATCAGCAGATTACTTTAATGCAAACAGATGGCACGAACAAAAAAATGAAAGTAAAAGAACTGTATACTTTCATGGGCATGGGCAAAGCAAAAGCAACAGAAGTGAATGCCGGAGATATTTGTGCAGTAGTCGGACTGGAAGATTTTAATATCGGTGATACGATTGCAGATGCAGAAAATCCTGAAGCATTACCGGTAATCAGTGTGGACGAACCTACAATGAGCATGCTTTTCAGTATCAATACTTCACCATTTTTTGGAAAAGACGGCAAGTTTGTTACCAGTCGCCAATTGCGTGACAGATTAATGAAAGAAACTGAAAAAAATCTTGCGCTCCGCGTAGAAGATACAGATAGTGCTGATAGTTTCCTGGTGTATGGCCGAGGCATTTTGCATTTGGGGATTCTGATAGAGACCATGCGCAGGGAAGGCTTTGAGCTAACTGTAGGGCAACCTACAGTTTTAGTAAAAGAAATTGACGGAAAGAAACACGAGCCCTATGAAATCCTGGTAGTGGATGTTCCCCAGGAATATAGCGGTAAAGTGATTGATATGGTTACTCAACGCAAAGGCGAACTGTTAGTGATGGAAACAAAAGGAGAGATGCAGCATCTGGAATTTGAAATCCCTTCACGTGGTTTAATCGGTTTACGCAGCAGTATGCTTACCAACACTGCCGGCGAAGCAGTAATGGCGCACCGCTTCCTGGAATACAAACCATGGAAAGGGCAAATTCCCGGAAGGAATAATGGGGTATTGATTTCGAAAAATCAGGAAAAGACAACAGCGTATTCCATTGATAAATTGCAGGACCGAGGTTCATTTTTTGTGAGCCCGGGGGAAGATGTTTATGTAGGACAGATTATTGCAGAACATATCAAACCCGGCGATTTAGTGGTGAATGCAACAGAAGGCAAGAAACTTACCAACATGCGGGCAAGCGGCAGCGATGATTCGGTACGCATCGTCCCTAAAATTGAAATGACACTGGAAGAATGCATGGAATACATTCAGCAGGATGAATGCATTGAAGTAACGCCCAAAATTATCCGCCTGCGTAAAGTGATATTGAATGAAGAAGACAGAAAGCGGATGCAGAAAAAGCTGGCAGCTGAAGTGTAAGGCATATTGTCTTTTAAAATATTAACCTTCATTCATAATTGGTGAAGGTTTTTTTCTGCTTGAAAAATTTCCAAATCGCATTAACTTTGCGTAAAGCTTAAATAATGAAAAAGTGCTGCCTGATTTTATTCCTCTCGCTTCTATCCTTTCAACTTTTATATGCCCAGTGCTCCATCTGCACCCGTACAGCACAGCAACAAGGTGAAAGACCGGCAAAAGCTTTAAACGCCGCTATTCTTTACCTCGCTTTTATTCCATTTTCTGTAGTCGGTTTTATTGGCTACAGGTGGTGGAAAAGCAATAAAGAAATTTAGCAGACTTTCAGTTATTAAAAAATAATTCATATTTCTCACACTGGTTTTTGATTTTGCAATTGCAGTATCTTGTAACATAAAACTTACTGGAATGAAATATTTTTTCTTACTGCTTTTATTCGGCACTTCCTTTTTGCATGCACAAAAACTTCCCACAATTGAAGAAAAGACAAATGGGCTGAAAAAATATGAAGGTTACCTCAATTTTTACTGGGATGAAAATGCAGGAAAAATATTTATTGAAATTGATAAGCTCGACAGCGAAATTTTATATCAAACTTCTTTACCAGCAGGATTGGGCTCTAATGATATTGGCCTTGACCGTGGTTTGTTAGGTAACACCACCATTGTTAAATTTTCCAAAGTCGGAAGAAAAATATTGATGGTTCAACCGAACTACGACTATCGTGCCATCACCAACGATGGATCGGAAAAAAAGGCAGTTGAACAATCCTTCGCACAATCTGTATTATGGGGTTTTGTGATTGAGGCGGAAAACAATAATAAATTTTTGGTAGATGCTACAGATTTTATTTTGAGGGATGCTATTCATGTCGCCAACAGGATAAAAAGCATGCAGCAGGGCAATTATACTCTTGATAAAACCCGGTCGGCAATCTATCTTCCGCGCACAAAAAATTTTCCGCTGAATACAGAAATAGAAACAACTATAACGTTTGTAAATGCTGATGGAAACGTGGGTAACTATGTTCTATCGGTAACACCCTCTTCAGAAGCCATCACGGTACGCATGCACCATTCTTTTGTGCAGTTGCCTGATAATAATTATCGTGCCAGGAAATTCGATGCACGTTCCAGTTTCATTCCAGTTTCTTATTTCGATTACAGCACACCTGTTTCCGAACCTATCGATAAATATTTTATTATCCGGCACAGGCTCAGCAAAAAAAACCCTGATGCGGCAATCAGTGAACCTGTAAAACCAATCATTTATTATCTTGATAACGGGACACCCGAACCTATACGCAGCGCATTGCTTGAAGGGGCAGGCTGGTGGAACCAGGCATTTGAAACAGCCGGTTACAAAAATGCTTTCCAGGTTAAAATCCTGCCGGATAGTGCAGACCCAATGGACATTCGTTATAATATGATCAACTGGGTGCATCGTTCTACAAGGGGCTGGAGTTATGGCGCCGCAGTGGTCGATCCCCGGACAGGGGAAATTATAAAAGGGAATGTGACACTTGGTTCATTAAGGGTGCGACAGGATTACCTTATTGCACAGGGATTATTAGCGCCATTTGAAAGTGGCATGCCTGCTGACAATAAGATGCTGAAAATGGCATTGGAAAGATTGAAACAATTAGCTGCGCATGAAGTTGGTCATACATTAGGCCTGATGCACAATTATGCATCAAGTGTTAACAACCGGGCCAGCGTGATGGATTATCCTCATCCTTTCGTAAGGTTAAATACCGCAGGTGAAATTGATTTAAACAATGCTTACAGTCATGGAATCGGTGAATGGGATAAAGTATCGATTGATTGGGGTTATCGCGATTTTGGAAATGTAACTGATGAAGATGCGCAGTTGAACAAGATTTTGACAGATGCCACAAATAAAGGACTGCAGTTCATTAGTGACAGGGATGCCAGGGCTGCAGGAGGTTTGCACCCGCAGGCACATCTGTGGGATAACGGAACAGACGCTGTTGACGAACTGAAAGAAGTAATGAAAGTGAGGGAGAAAGCATTATCACAGTTTGGCGAAAGGAGCATTCGTACAGGAACACCGATGGCGATGCTGGAAGACGTTTTGGTGCCCGTATATTTATTTCATCGTTACCAGTTGGAAGCAGTAACGAAAATGGTGGGGGGCATGTATTATACTTATGCATTGCGGGGGGATGGACAAATGGTAACTAAAGCTTTATCAAAAGAAGAACAAATGCGTGCATTAAATGCGGTTATTGATTGTATGGCCCCGAAGTTTTTATCCATTCCTGAAAATATTATTCAACTGATTCCGCCCAGGCCTGCCGGTTATGAATATCATCGGGAATTATTCAACCGCAGAACAGGCCTGGCTTTTGATCCGCTGGCTGCTGCAGAGACCGCTGCTGATTTTCCTTTGTCATTTTTATTCAATACCGAAAGGCTTAACAGAATGGTTCAGTATAAAACACAAAACAATGGGTTGGGAGCGGATGAGATGATAACCACACTGATTAATAAATTATGGAAAACCCCGAGGCAAAAAGGTTTTGAAGAACTGGTGCAATTGCAGAATGAACAACTGATGCTTACTTATCTTTTATCTGTTTCCGTAAACGATAATGCTTCTTTTACTTCAAGAAGTTTTGTTCAGAAAGCGTTAAATGAAATTAAAATTTTTGCGGAAGCGCAATTAAAAACAACAATTGACGATACTTACAAAGCGCATTTACTATTGGTAATGGAAAGAATGAAGGCGCCTGAAAAAGCAAAACCGCTAACCCAACATGAAGCAATGCCTCCCGGTGCGCCGATTGGTTGTGATTGGGATGAATGAAAATTCAAACTATGCTGTTAAGCAGGAATCAGTTTTTTGTTGTTTTATTCATGGTAGTTACTGTTCCATTTTTGATGACCCGGATTATTTGGTTAGTAAACTCAAGGAAAACAACAGGGGCTATGGCCTTTATTAGCCATAGTGACTGGGGTTCTGCATTGGGAATGTCAACTTATGCAGTCATTGATTTTAAGGCAGGAAAAGATTCCCTTTCTTTTAACAGCTATATTAATCTTGATTTAACAAAAGGCCAGGCTGTTTCTGTTCTCTACCAAAAAGATAATCCCTCAGATGCAATTGTAGATGATTTCTATAATATCTGGGCCAGGGCTATAAGTTATGCTATTTTCCCGGTATTGATTGTTATTGTACTATATGTAATACCCGACCGGATGGACCCGCTTATCCCGAGCAAGTCGAAAATTCTTCTTGGTAAAAAGCCCTTTATTAAAATAATTCCGGGAAAAATCTGAGCCAACTATCAGATTCGAACTGACGACCCTTTCATTACGAATGAAATGCTCTACCACCTGAGCTAAGTTGGCTAAGCACGGACTGCAAAAATAGTTAATGATTTTTTGAATCGATATAATAAATAGATGAGGATTAAGCAAAACTTTTTATCGGCTTTCTGGCTTTAAATCCGGACATGTAATGGCATTAATCTCTGGTGGTATGTTACTTTGTTTTCGAATGAAATTCTCAAAGAAGTATAAGTAAATGACCTTGTTAAGATAAAACGTCTCTCATATCTACTACATTTATAAAAACACAAGAGAACAGATAAAATCCGGAATTTTGGCAGCAGCAGGGCTGGATTAAAATCCGGCATTATTTTTGATTAATGTTTAAACATCAAATTAACAAACATGAAAAAAATTTTATCAATTACAGTGCTTGTAACAGTAGCTGTGTCAGCAATGATGGCATTTAAACCTGTTAAACCGTCTGATACTGCAGGAACAAAAAAAATCAACAAACCTGCTCCGCTAGCATCCAGGTGGGTTTTCGATAAACCCCATACCAATATACTTTTTTCCGTTTCTCATCTGGTGGTTTCCGATGTGGAAGGTAAATTCAAGAATTTTGATGGCTCTGTGGAAAGTGACAAACCTGATTTTTCTGATGCAAAAATTTCATTCACAGTTGATGTCAATTCCATCAGCACCGACAATGACATGCGGGATAACCACCTGAAGTCAGATGACTTTTTTAATGCCGCTAAATTTCCTCAAATGAAATTTGAGAGCACTTCTTTTCAGCCACTTGGCGGAAATAAATATAAACTTATGGGCAACCTTACTATCCGCGATGTAACAAAACCCGTAACTTTTGATGTTACTTTCGGTGGCCTGGTAAATGCGATGGGTGGGACTCATGCCGGCTTTAAGGCTAAAACAACAATTAATCGGTTTGATTATAATCTAAAATTCAGTGCAACTACCGAAACAGGCGGTTTGGTTGTGGGTAAAGATGTTGATATTACCATTAATGTTGACATTAAAAAATCCTAATTTATTCAGCGGGGCAATTTCAATTTTAAATAATCATTCCCGGGTATTATTATATTCCCGGGAATATTTTTTTAGATAGTTCAGCTAACGGAATAATCAGTAGAATTATGATAATTTTGAACTTCAATTTTTTATGATTCTGCTATTTACATGATCCGTTCTTGACAAAATTTTTTATATAACAGATACGTTAATAATTACAAATAGCAAGGGTCAGTCGGAGTGTAATTGTATCCGGAATATATTTTCAGCAAAAGTAATTCTCAACACCATAGTCTCTCATTGCGGAAACCTTGTAAATTGCTTCTTTAAATTCTGTTATGCAAAAAATAGGGTTCATTTTCTTAATTTTTGTTCCGGCTTATTTAACTGCGCAAGACGTCATCATTACTCAAGGATGGAAATTCAAAACAGGTGATTCAGCAGTTTGGGCAACGAAGAACCTGGATGATAAAGAATGGGCGCCTATACAAGTTGGAGAAGCCTGGGAAAACCAGGGATATAAAAACTATGATGGCTATGCTTGGTACCGTTTGCATATTATAATCCCTTCCTCCATAAAAGAAAAGTCTTTTCTGAAAGAAAAAATAAAATTTGATTTTGGCAAGATCGATGATGGGGATGAAGTGTATCTCAACGGGATGCTGATCGGAAGAAATGCCAATAAAACCTATGATATAAAACAAGGGCCCTACGATGCGCAGCGTACTTATGTGTTGTCGTTTAATGACTCAAGAATTTTATGGGATAAAGAAAATGTAATAGCCATCCGGGTTTGGGATGGCGGCGGGGATGGGGGTATGTACGAAGGTAAATATGGCATCAGCGTTATGGATGTAGTAGATTATATCAATATCAATACCAGCGCAGACTTTCAGTTTAATGGTAAACAGGTTTCAAAAAAAATTACCCTGCAGTCCACCAGCGATAAATATGATTTTAACGGGAAACTGAGAATCCAGGTTGAGGACCCTGCAGCAAACTCAGTTGTTTTTAAACAAACCATTGGGGTAGATTTTGCCAAAGACAGGCCATTTGAATATACATATAAAGCAAATCTGTCCGAAAGCAAATCATACACGGTATCTTATGTTTTTGAAGAAGGAAGGACTAATAAAGAAATCAGTATTTCCGAAGGAATCCCATACATATTAACGCCAAAACCTTCCGCATCACCAAAAATTAATGGGGCGAATGTGTATGGCGTGAGAATGAACTCCCCTTTCTTGTATAAAATTCCGGTATCCGGCGAAAGGCCGGTGTTTTATGATGCTGTTGGCCTTCCTAAAGGGTTACAATTAAACAAACAAACAGGAATTATTACGGGAACAATTGCTGCTAAAGGAAATTACAAAGTGAAAATTGTTGCTAAAAATAAAAAAGGGTCGGCCAGTAAAAATTTTAAGATTGTTTGTGGTGATCTGATTGGGCTCACTCCGGCATTGGGATGGAATAGCTGGAACTGCTGGGGCCTAAGTGTAAATGATGAAAAAGTAAAAGCATCTGCAAAGCAAATGACTGAGCAATTGGCAGACCATGGATGGAGTTATATCAATATTGATGATGGTTGGGAAGAAAGCAAGCGAAACGCTGATGGCGAAATTGTGACCAATAAAAAATTCCCCGACATGAAATCGTTAGCCGATTATGTTCATGACCTTGGATTGAAGATAGGGATTTATTCTTCTCCGGGCACACTAACCTGTGGTGGCTACCTGGGAAGTTACCAGCATGAAGAACAGGATGCGAAAACCTATGCTGCATGGGGCATTGATTATCTGAAATACGATTGGTGTTCCTACGGGAATATTGCCCCTAAAAATCCTTCGCTTGACGATTATCAAAAACCATATATAGTAATGCGTAATGCCCTAAACAAAACCAACCGTGATATCATGTTCAGCTTTTGCCAGTATGGAATGGGCGATGTTTGGAAATGGGGGGCATCTATTGGTGGCAATAGTTGGCGTACAACAGGTGATATTAATGATTCGTGGGGAAGTGTGTCGGGTATCGGCTTCGGCCAGGATGAACCAGCACAATATGCACAGCCCGGTCATTTTAATGATCCGGATATGCTTGTAGTAGGAAAGGTTGGATGGGGACCGAGCCTGCACAATACAAAACTCACCCCTGATGAACAATATACGCATATCAGCTTATGGTGTCTTTTATCATCTCCGTTATTAATTGGGTGTGATATGAGTCAGCTTGATGATTTTACTTTGAATTTGCTGACAAATGATGAAGTATTGGCAGTTGACCAGGATGCTTTGGGTAAGTCGGCCAGAAAAGTTTTTGTGAAAGATAATATCCAGGTTTGGATGAAAGATCTGGAAGACGGTAAAAAAGCAATCGGTGTCTTTAACCTGGAGAATAAAGCAATTACAACAACACTCAATTTTTCAGATATAAAGCTTCCTGCACAAATTATGTTGCGCGATTTATGGAGGCAGCAAAACCTGGGTATATTAAAAAATGTTATTGCTTTGTCAATTCCTGCACATGGAGTTGTGTTGTTGAAAGCTAATGCGGTTAGCGTAAAATAAATTGAAATGCATATATAAAAGCAACTTCAATCTGAAGTTGCTTTTAGTTTTATAACCGCCCCTGATATTTTTATAAATGTTTATTTTGTTCGTTATATTTTTTTTCAGCTTCCTTTGCTTTTCCGAAATCAAGCACCACGCCATTAATGCAATATCTTAATCCTGTTGGTGGAGGCCCGTCGTTAAATACATGTCCTAAATGTGACTTGCATCGCCCGCACATTACTTCGGTCCTTTGCATACCGTAACTATTGTCTTCAGCATACATTATACTTGATTTGCTGATCGGTTCGTAAAAACTTGGCCAGCCGCAACCGCTTTCAAATTTAGTATCGCTTTTAAACAAAGGGTTTCCGCAAACCGCACAATAATAAGTTCCTGCTTCATGCGAGTTTTCGTATTTACTTGTCCAGGGCCGCTCGGTTCCTTTTAACCTCGCAATATTATAAACTTCAGCCGGAAGTATCTTTTTCCATTCCTCATTGGTCAGATTTACTTTTGACTGATCTGTGTGGGAATAAACAGGGTTGCTTTCTTTTTTAGTTGTATCCATATCGCTTTTTTTCTGATTAAGGGCAGACTGAGAATATGTGCAGTGCTGCAAAATAAAACTCAGCAAAATCATACCAGTTGTTTTGAATATACTTTTCATGGTGCTAATTAAATAACAAATGTACGGAGCAAGGGTTCGCACGGTTTGTCTGTATGGCGACAAATAAACGGGCTTAACAAAGCTATAAGGTTTCAAGAGGAAAGATGCCGGGTATGGTATAAGGTAATTAGATAAAAGTAAATGGAAATTTTATAAACTTTACACCTCACCAAGTACCTGTTCCTGATTTTTATCATTTCTAAAAAAACATTGTTCTGTTTGCATATTCGGCATTTTTACATAGGTTTGTTAGCTCACAACAGTAACCAATCAACATGTTCAATTTAATTTTGTTCGGGCCCCCCGGTAGTGGAAAAGGCACCCAATCAGAAAAATTAACTTCAAAATATGGTTTGAAACACTTAAGCACGGGCGACCTTTTAAGAAGTGAAATTGCCGGGCAAACCCCGCTTGGCCTTGCTGTAAAGAGCCTGATGGCCGAAGGAAAGCTTGTGCCGGATGAAATTGTAATTGAAATGATCAATTCTGCGCTTGACAATAACCCTCATGTTAATGGATTTTTGTTTGATGGTTTCCCCCGTACTACTGCGCAGGCCGAGGCGCTAGACAAGTTGCTTGCTCAAAAAGGAACTCAAATAGGACTGGTACTGGCTTTGCAGGTAAGTCAGGAAGAATTGATAAAAAGATTATTGAACCGCGGCCGTACTTCCGACAGGGTTGATGATGTGAGCGAAGAAGTGATTGCCGCCCGCATTGCAGAATACGAAAAAAAGACTTCCGCTGTAGCAGAACATTATAAAAAATTCGGCAAAGTTGAATATGTTCATGGGGAAGGAAGTATTGATGAAATCTTCAATCTGCTTTGCAAGGAAATTGATGTAAAAAAAATTGCCTGATTTTTATAACACCGGCCAACTAAATATTTTCAGTTAGTTGAATTGAAATTAAATTTTTACCGCAAAAAGCGGCAGTTGCATAAATTAACCCCGTAAAATATGCAACTGCTGTTCTACAAATTTTAACTATTTCTTTAGCTGCGCAAGTTTAAGGCCTGCTTCCGGGTTTTTAAGAAACTCTTTTTTGCATTCATCCGAACAAAAACCAAGCACATAATTTTTATAATGTGCGGTATCTCCGATGCCTGCGGTTAACGGCATCATACAGGATGGGTCAAGTTTATTATCTACATCCGTTAGTTTAAATTTTTCCTGTACCGAATCTTTTGCTATTGTAGCAGGAGAAACATATTTTGTTTCTTCTTTCGGGACATTATTGCAGGCAACAAAAATGCATGTTGCTATCATCACCATCAATCCGAAAAAGACCTTTCTATTTATTTTCATAATTTATTTTTTAAGCCATTGATTCATAGAGCAGCCCTTAATTTGTGAATCTATTTTTTACAGTGCAAAGGTAATATGTGCTAACCCCCTCAACTGCATTTTGGTCTGGTTTTCAGCAAAATTTTGAACTAAAGGAGTTTGGGCGCTGATACCTACTGAAATTTTGTTAAAAGTTACTTCCACTCCAGCCAATGCACTAAATGCATGGCTTCCGGTATACTGTACCTTTTCATTATTTAACAGGTTAATGTCAGTATGTTCATACATCAATCCGGCATTTGGTGCGATGGTAGTTCCTTTTGCAGTCCTGAAGCGGTAATATGCAATACTGTTGGTAGTGAACTTGTTCCCGAATTTATAATCCGAGCTGTTAGTGGTACCGATTTTATAATTTACAGATGTATTTACTCCAAAAAAACCGATGCGCACATTATACAGGGCGTTCAGTAAAAAATCCGTGCTGCCAGTGCCAATTTGCGCATTAATATCGGCAAGTGTCGTAGTTGAATCATTTGGATTTACTTTAAATGTTCCGCTTGGCAATTTTATGCCTCCGCCAAACCATAATACCTGCTCCACGCTTTTGCCATTTTTATTCATTGAACGGGTATGCAATAATTGGTAATTCAGCATTAAGGTAATATCGCCTAATCCGCTTTTGTATGAAGTGCCATCATCATCAGCCTGTTTGTTGTAGTAATAGGGAACGAAAGCCAGTACCTGCCACTTATTCCCGATATTCCATCCACCCCAAAGTTCAATGCTGTTATAATAATTGTGACTGAATTGGCTTGCATCATTTGCAAGCCGGGTATAAAACTGAACATAATGGTAGCGTAAGCCGATGAACTTGTTTTTAAAATTGGGTAGCAGCCCCATATAAAAATTTCCGCCACCACAGCCGCAAATATCACAAGCGTACGTGTTGAAAGCAGATGCCGTAATAATCAGGATGAATAATATTTTTCTCATAAAATTAAATTAGTTGAAGATGGACCGTGAACGATAAATATTAATAGCATCGGCAGCGTCTAAAAGTCAGCTGCATACATACTAATAATAATTAAAAATATCCTCACGAATAAAATATCCGGTGTTAAATGCCCTGGGCTACCCCCGGGGGGTGAAAAACAGGAGAAATCAACGGAGATGATTTCTTCAGAAGATAGTTTTCCCGGAAATTATTTTTGATGTTGATTTCGGTTGTATCTTTTTGTGTGGTTGTTTCGCAAAAAAGACTGACCTCAAATTTTTCTTTTGTATTTGAAGGCCGGTTTTTATCGTTTCCTTCATCTTTCTGCAGTTGTTTCTTCAAAAAACATTTTCCATGACAACAGCATTTTGGTTTGTTGCGGTTTTCACAAAGAGCAGCCGCAATATATTTTTGATTGATGGAATAATCCAGTTGCACCACTACTTTGCTGAATGTGGTGCCGAAGACCGATATTAACATCAGCAATGCATAAACCTTATTTAATATCATTGCATGCAGTTTCAACTGGAAATTATTGGTTGCAAAACTAAGTCATAATGAGTTCAATTCCGTATGATATGGGTCATATCTTTTAAATTAATTTTGTTACATAAACGATGCAGCTGATATGAAAAAATTACAAAACTATATAGCAGGAAAGTGGATGCAAGGCGATGGTGACGGGCAAGTATTATTCAACGCCGTAACAGGCGATGCCATAGCCACAGCTTCAGCAAAAGGATTGGATTTTGAGGAAATACTGCATTATGCAAGAACAAAAGGAAACCCTGCATTGCGCTGCATGACCTTTTATGAACGGGGAAATATGCTGAAAGCGCTTGCCTTTTACCTGAAAGAACATCTTGATCAATTTTATTCTGTCAGTTATCAAACCGGTGCAACAAAAGCCGATAGCTGGATTGATATTGAAGGCGGTATCGGCAATTTGTTTTCTTACGCATCGCTGCGCAAAAAATTTCCTGATCAAATATTCTGCACTGATGGTGAAGGAATTAATTTAAGCAGGGCCAACACATTTATGGCGCAACATATACTGGTGCCCAAAGAAGGAGTTGCCATTCACATCAATGCTTTTAATTTTCCGGTGTGGGGCATGCTGGAAAAAATTGCCGTGAATTTATTAGCCGGCGTTCCGGCAGTGGTAAAGCCTGCAACAATTACTTCGTTCTTGACGGAGGCAGTTGTACAGAAAATCATTGCTTCAAAAATCCTTCCGGCCGGGGCATTGCAGCTGATTTGCGGAAGCGCAGGCGATTTACTGGAACATGTTACTTCGCAGGATGTAATTACATTTACGGGTTCTGCATCAACCGGGTTCATGTTGAAATCGAAGAGAAAAATTATAGAAGAAAATGTGCCGTTCAACATGGAAGCGGATTCGCTGAACTGTATTGTACTTGGCAATGATGTTGTTCCGGGAATGCCTGAATGGGAAATTTTTATAAAGGAAGTGAGAAAAGAAATGACGGTGAAAGCCGGGCAAAAATGTACGGCCATCAGAAGAATTTTTGTTCCTGAAAATAAAATGGAAGATTTGTGGAAAGCCATCAGCCAATCATTATCAAAAACAGCTATAGGCAGCCCGCTGAATGAAAAAGTGCGTATGGGCCCGCTGGCAGGTTTATCACAACGCACGGAAGTAAAAAAACAGGTTCTGCAATTACTTGCTTCCTCACAAATTATTTACGGAAGTTTGGATAGTGTTGAAACGATCGATGCGGATGCAAATAAAGGTGCATTCATCAGCCCGTTATTACTATTGAATGAACACCCTTTTACATCAAACGAACCGCATGAGGTGGAAGCATTCGGACCGGTGGCTACGATTATGCCGTATAAAAATTTTGATGAAGCGATCATACTTTCAAAAAAGGGGAAAGGCTCATTGTGCAGTACCATTGTTACTGCCGATCATAAAATTGCCGGGCAATATGTGCTTGGCGCAGCCACGCATCATGGAAGGATTTTAATTTTAAATAATGAATGCGCAAAAGAAAGTACCGGTCATGGTTCGCCATTACCAACACTGGTGCATGGCGGGCCGGGCCGTGCCGGGGGTGGCGAAGAAATGGGTGGTGTCCGCGGGATAAAACATTATATGCAACGCGTAGCTGTTCAGGGTTCGCCAACAAGTATTACAGCAGTTACCCATCAGTACCAACAATATGCAGCAGGAAATGAAAGCAGCATCCATCCTTTCAGAAAATATTTTGAGGAGCTGCATGTCGGCGACCAACTGATTACTGAAAAGCGAAAAATCACTTCAGCAGATATTAACCGCTTTGCTGATATAAGCGGCGATCATTTTTATGCCCATATCGGGCAAACTGATTTTAACGGAACCATGTTTGAAAAACAGGTGGCACATGGTTATTTTATTATGAGTGCTGCTGCGGGTCTGTTTGTTGACAGCTATGAAAAAAATCCTGTACTGCTGAATTATGGCATTGATGAACTGAGGTTCACCAAACCTGTTTATCCCGGCGCGGAAATATATGTCCGCTTCACCTGCAAAGAAAAATTGCCAAACGACCCGCGCAAAATAGAAAAACCTGAAGATGCCAAACGTGGTGATGATATACCTAAGGGCATTGTGAAATGGCTGGTGGAAATTTTTGATGAAACGGATGAACTGTCAGGGCTGGCAACCATCCTTACGATGGTAAGAAAGAAAAATGCCTTATAAATATTTCTTTTCTAATTTTATTGTAAACCAGTAACATGAAAATCGTTCTGCAAATTTTTATAGTGATTGTAGCTGTGGAACATGTCTTTTTTTTATGGCTTGAAATGTTTGCCTGGGAAACAAAAGCTAAAACAGTTTTTAAGGGAAGTATGCCCCAGGAACTTTTCAAACCCACAAAAAAACTGGCAGCCAACCAGGGGCTGTACAATGGTTTCCTGGCAGCAGGTTTGTTGTGGACTTTTTTTATAAGCAATGATGAGTGGAAAAGAAATATCTCCGGTTTCTTTTTAAGCTGTGTGGTATGTGCCGGTTTATACGGAGCATGGTCAGTAAGTAAAAAAATTTTTTTTGTACAGGCTTTGCCTGCGCTCATTACATTATTGCTGGTTATATTGCTCAGCAGATAATAGTTTCCCGGCGGTAAAAATATCTTCGTTTACAGGTAAACGTTAATCAGCCGGTAAAAGATTTTGAGCAATTCTGTTTTATTCGGTACTTTTCGGTTATTAATCAATAGCGGGTTATGAATAAACGTACATTCCTGAAAAGCCTTGCCTTGGCGGGCATCGGCACTTCAGCTTCCGGTAATTTACTGGCAGAGTGGGTAAAAAAGGCGGAAAAAAAACCGCCTAGTGAAATTGCATCCGATGATGATTTCTGGAACAGCATCCGCGGCGGGTATAAACTGAAACCTGATTATATCAACTTAGAGAATGGTTATTATAATATCCTTCCGGAAGAAACGCTGGAAAATTTCATCAGCCATGTGCGTGAGGTGAACTACGAGGGGGCTTATTATATGCGCACCGTTCAGTTTGATAATAAGAAAAAAATGTGTGCCGCACTGGCAAAACTTGCGGGCTGTGGAGAAGATGAGCTGGTGATCACCCGAAATGCAACAGAATCGCTCGATATTGTTATCGGCGGGCTTCACTGGAATGCAGGCGATGAGGCTGTGATGGCCGAACAGGATTATGGTTCCATGCTCGAAATGTTTAAACTGGTGGCAAAACGTTATGGGGTGGTCAACAAAATGGTTTCCGTTCCTAATCACCCAAAATCCGATGAGGAAATTGTGCAACTGTATGCAAATGCCATCACCCCCAAAACAAAACTGTTGATGGTTTGCCACATGATTAATATTACCGGGCAGATATTACCGGTGCGAAAAATATGCGATATGGCTCACAGCAAAGGAGTGGAGGTAATGGTGGATGGAGCACATGCATTTGCCCATTTTAAATATTCCATTGCCGAACTGAACTGTGATTATTATGGCGCCAGCCTGCATAAATGGCTAAGCGTTCCCTTAGGAGCAGGTATGTTGTATGTGAAAAAAGAAAATATCCGTAAACTATGGCCGCTGCTGGCAGAGGGCGAGAAAAACGATGATGATATTTCAAGGCTCAATCATATCGGTACACACCCGGCGCATACCGACCTCACGATTGCGAACGCAATTGAATTTTATGAAAAAATTGGCCCGGAAAAAAAAGAAGAGCGCCTGCGTTTCCTGCAGCAATACTGGACAAGTAAAGTAAGAAATATTACGAAAGTAATAGTGAACACGCCTGCAGAAGCTTTTCGAGCATGTGCCATTGCCAATGTGGGCATTGAAAATATGAAACCTGCTTTGCTGGCTGAAACCTTGCTGAAAAAATATAAAATTTACACCGTCGCTATTGATTATGCCAATGTGCATGGCTGCCGCATTACACCGAATGTATTTACCACCACACAGGAGCTGGATGTGCTGGTGAATGCGTTAAAAGAGCTGGCCGCTTCTGCTTAATAAACGCAATCTTTTTTTGCCATTACCAGTTGCCTTAGCGACAAAATGATATTCCACGAAAGCCTCAGTGAAACAGCACGGGAAAAAAATTCAAAATAAACATATGGCGGCAATCCCCCACCGCATTTTGCCATATTATATTACCAATGGCGCTTTGAATACTAAACCATTTTAACCCCCTTTTATATAAAACAGGGAATATTGCTAATTAGAAAATCCTTCGCACCGCAGAGTTTTTTATGGATTCAAACCAGCCATTTTTTTCTGCAGCTGGCTGAAAGATTGATAGGGCGCTGTGGTAGAAAACATATTGGCAATCCAGGCAGGTATGCTGCCACCGGGGTTCCAGTCCAGAATATATTCAACCTGCATAAGGGAAGTGGTAAGCATGCTGATGGTCCATTCGGCTTTTAAAAAGGGCACCCTCACCAGGTGTTCATTTTCTTTGTATTTGTTGGCAAGGTTGCCGGCAGATATGTGCATCTGTTTTTTGGCAGAGTCTATCCAAATTCTGGTATTGCTGTAGTAGTCGCGGTTCGATAAAGGCCATGGCGCCGCTACTTCGGCATAATACACTATTTCGTCTTCGCTTTTTCTTTCCACGATGGTGGTTGCCTTACTGGCGTACACCCATTCTTTATAATGTGTCACATCCCTGATAACGGAACGCAGCTGTTCAAAGTTGCCGCGTAGGTTGAACACCACTTTCAGTTCATTGAATTTTGAACCTTCGGTGCTGCGGGTGTAAATGCGTATGCTGTCCTTGTCTTTTTTCAGCTCCCAGGCAGACTGTGCCAGCAGGGCCTTGCCGGGCAACAGGGCAAACAAAAATAGAATATATGTTTTGCTGACATTGTTCATCATGGAATGCGGCAAATTTATCCTGTGGATGTGTTTCATCCAATAACGCATATTAATTAAAAAAAACCTTTTGGAGAATGATTTGGGAAAAGCTGTTGAAAATTTTCTGAGTAATCCAAATATATAAATTGAAAATGAATAGATTCAATTTATAGAAATGCTTCAAAAATTTGCTCATTGTGTACTAAAACATACTCGCATTTTATAAATAAAAAATAAATTTGACAAAATATTTTAGACTAAACAGATAGAACAGAAATTGTATTCTTTAAATGACCGTACAAAAAGGGCGATGCAAGTAAAGCCAAATAGTAGCTGCCTGTCGGTTACCTAATTCTTTTCTCATCTATTTTCGCAGTAGATTTGATTATCCTAAATTTACTGCACTGTATGCTTCACGAAATACAAAACGGCTATGTAAAAGTTGATCAACATAGCGGAATTACCAGCATCGAATTTTTTCACCCCCAAAGCAATTCACTGCCGGCTAAAATACTGGAAGAGTTGGCCTCAGAAATACATGCTGCGGGCAACGACAGCGATACCCAACTCATATTGCTTCGCTCGGGTGGCGACAAGGCTTTTTGCGCAGGCGCTTCTTTCGACGAATTGCTAGCCATTAATAATAAAGAACAAGGGCTGGAATTTTTCAGCGGCTTTGCCCATGTTATTAATGCTATGCGCAAATGTCCGAAATTTATTGTGGCACGGGTACAGGGCAAGTGTGTGGGCGGCGGTGTGGGCATCGTGGCCGCAGCCGATTATGCCATTGCTGCGGAAGGCGCAGCAATAAAACTCAGTGAGCTGGCTATCGGTATCGGCCCTTTTGTGGTAGGCCCGGCCGTGGAAAGAAAAATCGGCCTTTCCTCATTTTCACAATTGGCTATTGATGCAGCTATGTGGCGCAATGCAGACTGGGCAAGGCGAAAGGGTTTGTATGCCGAAGTGCATCCCGATGTAACCGGCATGGACGAATCCATAAGAAGGCTGTTGGAACTGCTGGCGCATTCAAACCCGGAAGCGATGGCTGAAATGAAAAAAATATTCTGGCAGGGAACAGAACATTGGGATAAACTTTTGCTAGAGCGTGCTGCCATCAGTGGTAAACTGATATTGAGTGGGCATGCAAAAAGAGCAATTGAAAAATTTAAAAAGAAATGATGTAACAGCTAACCGGCAGATGAATAATGTATTCAGTGAAGAAAATTTTCAGCAGCTCTGCGATAAGCTTGCCCAAAAAGACAAACATTTAAGGCAGATTATTAACCAGTATGGCTACCCGCCGATGTGGAAACGCAAGCCGGGTTTTGAAACGCTGGTCCATATTATACTTGAGCAACAGGTGTCCCTCGCTTCAGCAAAAGCCGCGCTGAATAAATTGAGAGAAAAGATAGGCACAGTTACTCCGAAAAAATTGTTGTTGTTATCAGAGGTAGAGTTACAGGCCTGCTATTTCAGCAGGCAGAAAATAATTTATGCAAAGTGCCTCGCAACGGCAATTGTCAATGGTCGATTGTCAATCAGGAAACTCGCTTTACTACCAGATGATGAAATAAGAAATGAACTAAAAAAAATAAAAGGCATAGGCGACTGGACTGTTGACATCTTTCTGCTGATGGCCTTACAGCGTTCTGATGTTTTTCCAACCGGCGACCTTGCCGTGCTGAACAGCCTGAAAAAAATAAAACACCTTGCGAGGCATATTACTAAGGAGGAAATTGTATTACTGTCGGAAAAATGGAAGCCTTACCGCTCCGTTGCAGCCATGATTTTGTGGCATAGTTACATTAAAGAAAGAAATATTAAAATACAGACGGGCTAAACTCTTTTGCTGAGTGGTAAATAAATGTTTCATAATTTTTATATCTTTAGTTTAAGATTATGGATTAACAAAAGATAAGCAACATGCAGTAATGTCGGCTTGTCATGAATAGTAAAGTTAGTTTCTAACGATTTATAGCAGTTCCTCTTTTGTTAATGCCTGCTCAGTTACAGAGGAAAGCCATTGTTGATGAAAAGAGATAACCAAAACGACATATTATGTTGGTTGCAGTTTAAAGAGGGCAACAAAGAGGCATTTGCAGAAATTTACCATGCACATATTGAATCACTGATCTGTTATGGAACCAGGCTTTGTACAGATAAGGAAATATTGAAGGATAATATACAGGACCTGTTTGTTGAATTATGGAACAGCCGTGAAAACCTTTGTGTGCCCGATTGTGTAAAGTTTTATTTATTTAAGGCGCTTCGGTATAAACTTATCCATACAGAAAGGCAACGTCATATTCATGTTCAGCTCCATCTTGAGGAAGAGGATGAAAACAGGTCCGCTTTTTCTGTAGAAGATGAAATAATAAACAAAGAAATACATGATTGGCGGGTTAATGCCGTCCGCAAAGCAATTACTACACTTACCAGGCGGCAACAGGAGGCCATTCAATTAAGGTTTTACCAGGGTTTCAGCAATAGCCAGATTGCGGAACTGATGGAAATGAATTATCAGTCAGTCAGCAACCTGTTACAGTCAGCGCTTCATCGCATAAAATCCAATTTCAAGCCTTCAACG
Organism: Puia sp.; assembly: GCA_035541355.1. Lineage (GTDB taxonomy): Bacteria > Bacteroidota > Bacteroidia > Chitinophagales > Chitinophagaceae > Puia. The sequence continues at coordinate 411,840 of DATKNN010000014.1, forward strand.
GTTTTTACCGCAGCGCTTATCGCCGCATTTCATCTTTTCCTATAAAAAATATTTTTTCATTTTATTGAGTATAAAACCAGCGTTGGCTACACTTCTTTAATTACAAAGCTTTTTTAAGCATTAACCAACTACTGTGGAGAATTTTGATTCAACCGTTTTCTCATTTTTTGAAGATGACCATTTTATTGAATGGGTCACCAATGCTGATGAGCAGTCTGATACTTATTGGCGTAACTGGATGAAAGAAAACCCTGACCATATCGACGACCTGCTCCAGGCAAAAAAATTAGCCATTGATATAATAAAAGCTCAAAAATTACAGGGCGCAGAAAAATTTTCCAGAGAGATCTGGGATAAGATTAACCTGAATATCGGCCAGCATGAAAATGTGGTGAGCATCCGGCAGCTTCCCGGCAAAAGAAGAGGTTTCATGGTTGCTGCATCTGTTGCGGCACTGGCGCTCATTTTTTCTGCTGTTTTTTATTTTTATACTATTAATAAAAATAAACCGGCTTCATCGGTACAATCAATTGCCAGCAGCGTTGAAAAAAACAATTTGCGGCATACGAACAGCACCTCTAAAAGTCATGTGGTTTACCTGGTTGATGGAACAAAGATTACTTTACAGCCCGGAGCTTCTCTTACACATGAAATTTTTCTCCGGAAAGACAAGCGTGAAGTGTACCTGGACGGCGATGCTTTTTTTGATGTGGCCAAAGATGCAAACAGGCCTTTTTATGTATACGCGCACGATATTGTGCTGAGGGTACTCGGCACCAGTTTTAATGTAACCACCAATAAAAAAAATGGTAATGTAACTGTACTTGTCAAAACGGGTAAGGTATCAGTTTATAAGAATAACAACCTGAAAAATGCGGAATTTATTCTTACTCCGGATGAAAGTATACGATATACGGCGAAGACCCAGAATATCGTCAAATCAGAGCGTGATGAAGAACTTTTACATGAAGAACCGGTAACCGGGCAACCCGTAAACTTTAATTTTGATGAAGCGCCCGTGGCAAAAATATTTTCGTCATTGGAAGAAGCTTACGGCATCAGGATTAATTATGATGAGGAGCTATTTTCAAAATGTATAGTAACCACTTCTTTGAACAACGAAACTTTCGAAGAAAAGCTGAAGATCGTTTGTGAAGCGATTAATGCGGGTTATTCCATCGGAAATAACGAGGTATCAATCAATGGCAAGGGCTGTAAATAACCAAACAATTTTTATTAAGAAAATAAATATAGTAATGACTTGAAATTTTTAAAACAAAAAACGGCGATGCTGCAACACCGCCGCTTTTTAAATTCCCCTATCTGTCATTTGGTAATGGCTAAATAGGGTTTTCATTTTGCCACATTTTTAACCGACAAAACTGTTTAAAGTTATGAACAAAAACGGAGAACCAAAACATGCTTTATTGTTCATTATGAAAGTCTCTCTTCTTCAAATCCTGCTTACATTAAGCTTCATTAGTTATTCGTTTGCAAAAAAGGCAAACGGGCAGGATGTGTTGGATAAGAAAGTTTCACTGAACCTGTCGTCCAAAGAAATCAAAACTGTGTTGAAAACGATTTCAACAACAACACAGGTAGGTTTCACATACAGCAATAATACCATTCCGAACAAGCAGAAAATTACAGTCATTGCCAATGATGAAAGATTAGGCGACCTGTTGAACAGGATTTTAAATCCGTTCAGTATTTCATTTGAAGTAATTGGCAACCAGATTGTATTAAAAAGAAGCGATCTGAAATTGGTAGCACAACTGGATGACAGCAATGAAGAAAAATTCAAGCTCGTTACAGGTACAGTAACCAGCCCGGAAGGAGCGCCATTGCAGGGTGCCAGCGTCAGCATTGCAGGAACAACAAGGGGAACCGTAACAGATGAAAAAGGCCATTTCCAGATTCAGGCTAATGAAGGGGAAGTACTTATAATTTCATCTGTTGGGTATGTAGTATCAAGAATAACAATAAGCGCTTCAACAGCATTGAATATTGTGCTGCAAAAAGCGGAAACATCAATGAATGAAGTGGTGGTTACCGCCCTGGGTATTTCCAGGCAGAAAAGGGCATTGGGTTATTCGCAGGAGCAGATTAAAGGAAGCGAGTTGACCGAATCGAACGCACCAAATGTTATTAATGCGGTTGAAGGGAAAATGGCTGGAGTAAATATTACATCTCCCAATGGTGTGGATGGCGGTAGTACAAGAATTCTGATTGGCGGCAATAACTCTATCAGCCAGGATAACCAACCTTTGATTATTATTGATGGTATGCCAATGGATAATACTATACCATCAGCTGCGCAGGATGTAACTGCGCCCAAAGATTGGGGCAGCGCTATAAACTTAATTAACCCGCTGGATATTGAAACTTTCAGTGTGCTGAAAGGGCCAGCTGCTGCTGCATTATACGGTGGCCGCGGCGCTAATGGCGTTATTCTGATTACTACAAAAAAAGGCGGCAAAAAGCAAGGCCTTGGCGTAGATTATAATCTTTCTTATAAAGATGTTCACCCTTACCGATTCCTTAAAATGCAGAATGAGTATGGTGCGGGCGGAATGGTATCATTAAATGCCCCTCAGTATGTAACTGACGGAAGTGGAAACCCGGTTCTTACTGATGGATGGAATGGTCTTTTTGTTGACCCCAAAACAGGTACCGGCCCTTATGGCATTGATACATGGAACCAGGTGAGCTGGCCGGGTACAGGCGTTTCATGGGGTCATAAAATGGATGGCACAATGATTAAGTGGTGGGATGGTACCATGAGGCCTGATAATCCTCAGCCTGATAATATCAATTCTTATTACAGGGAAGGCAACCAGTTATCGCATAATGTTTCTGTTGCCGGCGGAAATGAATGGGGAACCCTGCGTGCATCTTACACCAGACTGGATAATACGGCTATCATTCCTAATTCTGACTATAATCAAAACACTTTTAATTTAGGAGCATCTGCAAAGCTTACAAAAAGGGTGAACATACTTGTGAATGTTTCCTATTTCACAAATACTTATCATAATGCACCTGCATTGGGAAATACGGAGAGTGGCCTTCAGTCAAACCTTGTTTATGCTTATGGCAGGGATTATAAGGGCAAAGCTGATAATGGTAATTATAGATTAGCGGATGGGTCCCGCAACAGTTTTAGCGGTTTCCCATGGGCAGGAAACGGAAATGCACAATACCTTTACTGGAATACTTATGCAAGTAATGAATGGGTTACCAGAAATAAGCTGATTGGTTCTGCTCAATTAAATTATGAAGCGACCAGCTTTTTGAATTTTATGTTGCGTGCAAGCATCGATGCAAATAATAATCAGGACAAAACTATTAATGATCCGATAGATGCTACCGGAACAGTAGGCGGCCACTATGCAAACGGATTGACAAAAGATGTGGCCAATAATTACGACTGGCTCGCAACCCTGCATAAAGAAAATATTGCAAAATCTGATATCAGTGCAAAATTCTCTGTCGGTGGAACCGCATATAAAAGGTCTTCTTACGGAATCTCTTCATATGTGGGGAACAGTAGTAATTTCACATATGCTGTTCCTTATTTAACTTATTTCGGAAATTATACCGGAACAGCTCAATCGTATCAGGTCCCGACAGAGACATGGTATGATCGAAAGCTGAATTCATTATATGGTTTCCTGAATCTTTCTTATAAGAATTACCTGTACTTAGATGTAACAGCAAGAAACGACTGGTCTTCTACCTTGCCAAAAAACCAATGGTCATATTTCTTCCCGTCTTTTTCTGCCAGTTATATATTTACAGATGCGCTTAATATAGACCCTTCAGTGCTGAGCTTTGGGAAATTACGAGCCGCATGGGCAGAAGGAGCTGTGGATGTGCCTTATAATTTAATTAATACTGTGTATAATACCGGAAGTTTTGCGGGAAGCCCTACATCAAGCCTGCCTAATTACCTGCCGGCTGTTAACTACAAACCACAGATTAATACCACAGCAGACTTTGGGTTGACTTTGGGATTTCTTAAGAACCGCCTGAATGTTGATTTCAGGTATTATAACGGCAAAGCAAAAAACCAGGTACTCAGTTCACCGCTACCGCAGACTTCAGGCGTAACTGGTATTAATATCAATACAGGGGTTCTTCAAAACTCCGGGATAGAATTGATGTTAAATGCAAAGGTAGTTGACCTGCCGTTCCTTAAGTGGGATCTGAGTCTGAACCTTTCCAAAAACTACAATAAGTTAATATCCCTGGCTCCAGGTGTAACACGCTATGACATGAATAATATATGGGGCGCCAGCGGGGTGTATATTTCAGCAATAGTTGGTCAGCAATTCGGAAGCATATTGAGCTATGACTATTTGTATGATTCAAAGACACATCAACCACTACTGCAGGATGAAAACCAGATTATGCAAAACTTTGGGGTAAATGCAACTACTGCTGCTGCAATGAAAGGAACAGTTTACCAAGCCACAACTGCAATGGTTCCCGTAGGTAATTCTACTCCGAATTTCCGTGGTGGTATGACGAATACTTTCACGTTTAAAGGCGGATTTTCCATAAGTGCATTAATTGACTGGAAAATTGGTGGCCAGATATGGAGCGGAACTTATGCATCCATGATGCAACAAGGAACAGCGCCGGAAACTTTAAAAGAAAGAAACGGGGGAGGGCTTCCTTATACAACTCCTGATGGAACATCTACAAATTGGGGGGTAATATTACCCGGGGTTTATTCTGATGGTACCCCTAATACAACTGTAGTGCATTACTACTATAAATACATGCAGTATGGGGTTTGGAGCAGTGGCCCTAATAACAGCCAGTGGATTCACAGAACCGGTGTTTTAAATGATACATGGTATAAATTAAGAGAACTGTCGATTAATTATGCAATTCCTGAGGCAATAGTGAGAAAAACCAAAGCTTTCCAGGCAGCTTCTGTTTCTTTGGTTGGAAGAGATCTTTTTTATCTCTACAGTTCATTGCCTGACCATATCAACCCTGAAGGGGTGAACGGTGCAGGCAATGCCCAGGGTATCGAATTTGCTTCTTTACCGGGAGTCCGTTCATTGGGAGTTCAGTTAAGACTGTCTTTCTGAGCTATGAACGATTATCAGCAATTATTCACAGTCTAAAGTCTTAATAATATGAAGTATTCAAAATATATATTTTTCTGTTTATTATCAGGTGTGTTTGCGTTGTCTTCTTGTACAAAAAATTTTCAGGAATTAAATCAAACGCATGATAAACCTTCAACAACTACCATCGGCCCTTTGATGAATAATATCATCAGCACACTGTTTCTGCGTGGGCAGGAACAGGCTTCTGTTCATAATGATTATTATTACCCCGTTACTCAGTTGGCTGCAACATCGAGTGTTTCAGGATATGTTCTGTCAAACGGGGTCAATGATATCTGGAATGATTATTACAGCACTCTTCAGAATATGAACCTCATACAGGATAAAATAAATGCTGTTGCAGATAAAGAATCTATGAATAATGTGCAGGCAGTATTATACACCCTGAGAGCATATAAAACATTCAGGGTAACTGACCAGTTTGGCGATATCCCTTATTTCAAAGCAGGTATGGTTTATACAGGAAATTCGGCAGATTTCAGACCTGCTTATGATTCTCAGCAGGCTATTTATGATTCATTACTTGCTGATCTTACATGGGCTGTAAAAAATATAAAAACTGATAATAGTGCTACAACATCGGCAGGTAACCCATATGTAAGCCTTGGCACTTTTGATACTTTTTTGGGAAGCAATATGACCATGTGGTTGAAATTTGCGAATTCCCTTAGGTTGAGATATGCTATGCAAATGGTAGAGAAAGATCCGACAACTGCTACGCCTGTTATACAGGATGCATTGGCCAATCCTTTAATTGATGCAGGAAATGATGTTTGCATGTGGCCAAAAGCATTGGGAGGCTTTGACCTTTGGGTAAGATGGTGGAGTCTTTCGTCTGGCGGTGCAGGGTTTGTGCGCATGAGCAGCACCATGTGGAACCTGGTTTCAGACAATAATACAACAGCAGGTATTTTTGATCCCAGGGCACTGCTTTTTGTAGAAACAAATCAGGCAGGCCAGTGGGCTCCATTTACCATCGGAGTGAGCACGGGTGATGCTATTAATGCTTATGGCGGAGATCCGGCATCTTCAACTGACCCAACTGCAAAAAACAATTGTATCTACTCTTTGCTTAACTGGTACCTGATCCGCGATGAATGGTACATTCCTGAACTGATTATGACAGAAGCTGAAGTTCATTTCCTGAAAGCCGAAGCTTATGCAAGGGGGTTGGGAGTAAGTCAGGACCTTGCTACTGCTGAAACTGAATACCAGGCCGGTATTACTTCTTCAGTAAACTTCTGGTACAACATAGCTGCCAATACAGATGATGTAACTGAAAACTGGTCAGCCGCGGCACCCCCGGTTCCGACACAAACACAAATGGATAATTTATTTGCAAACCCAAAAGTAAAATTCACAGGGGCGGCTGATGATGCTGTCACTAAAATATATGCACAGGAATGGCTGTCATTCTTCCGCCAGCCATGGCTTGCATTTAATTTATGGAGAAGGACCGGCAATACACCGGTTGATCCCAATAGTAATCCTTCTTCTACCTATGCCACATTTTATCGTTTACCATATGCACAGGATGAAGCAGTAAATAATGCTGACAATTATAATGCACAGGTGAATAAGATGGGAGGCAATAATTCCAATATCAAAGTCTGGTGGATGAAATAAACTTTTTGCAGTGTATAGTTATGGTTTAAACAATCAAAAGGCCTTGAAATTTCAAGGCCTTTGTTATTAAAAATTTTTTCAGAGATCATCATATTCATATAAGGAATCAATATGTGAACCGGAAGTCATTTTGAAAACGGGTTTAATAATTCCGTCCTTCAGTCCATACACCCATCCGTGCAGGTGCGGCCTGTTTTTATGTTTCCAGGCGCGTTGAATGATAGATGTTTTTGCCAAGTGCATCACCTGTTCCTGCACATTCAGTTCAGTTAAACGGTCTGCACGTTTTTCAACATCATCAATGGCTTGTAGTTCATCCCGGTGCAACCGGTATACATCTTTAATATTTCTCAGCCACATATTCAGCACCTGCTTAAAATCATGGTTTGTCATAGCCGCTTTGATACCGCCGCAGCCATAATGCCCGCAAACAATAATGTGTTTTACTTTCAGGTGAACAACTGCATATTCCAGCACACTCAGCAGGTTCACATCTGTATGTATTACCAGGTTGGCAATATTACGGTGAACAAAAATTTCACCGGGCTGTGTTCCCGTAATTTCATTGGCCGGAACACGGCTGTCGCTGCAACCGATCCACAAAAATTCAGGGGTTTGTAAATGGGCCAGCCGCTCAAAATATTCCGGGTCATGTGCTTTTATTTCTTCTGCCCATGCTTTATTTTCCAGTAACAGTTTATCGATTGCATGCATAAAATTTCAATTTTTTGTAAAAATAATTGCTTTTAAATGGGAAGGCGAATTTGTTCAACATATTCATGCTGTTTTTTGCTGAAACATATTCTGGCTGTTTACCAGCTGATGAAGTATTTTAAACTGGCTTCTTTTAACCTCCACCCGGATATTTTTTAAATGTGCATGGTGCAGGAATTCGTTCATCACATCAATAATATCTTTGTCAATGAAATCAGCTCTTGTCATATCTATCAGCACATAAGAGTTTTCAGGCACCGCTTCCAGGCTTTCTTTTACAATAAGCTTATTGAGAAAAAATACGTCTTTCCTAAATCTCATCAGGTACCTGCTGCTGTCATTGACTACCATTACAGAGGATTTGAAATGGCTTCTTATCATAAAAAACAAAGCCACAGCAATTCCTACAAGTAAATCAGTTAATAAAATTGTCACAATAGTAACCACAAAGGGCACAACCTGGTCCTAGCCTTTTTGATGAAACTCTTTGAATAAGTAGGTTTGACTAGTTTATAACCGGTAACAATCAGGATGGCAGCTAATGCGCTTAATGGTATTTTATTCAGCAATTGAGGAATGAATAATACGCTTAATAACAAAAGCAGTCCATGAAATATGGAGGAAAGCTTGCTTTTTGCGCCGGAATTTACATTGGCAGAACTCCGCACAATGACAGATGTTACGGGCAACCCGCCAAATAAGCCGGATATAAAATTGCCAATGCCTTGCGCTTTCAACTCCCTGTTGGTTGGTGTGATCCGGTTATAAGGGTCAAGTTTGTCGACAGCTTCAATACTCAGCAATGTTTCAAGGCTTGCAACAATAGCGATCGTAACAGCGGTTGTCCATACCTGTGAGTTTCCAAGATATTTCATATCGGGGAAACTGAAAAGGCTGAAAAACGAACGGAAATCGTTAGCTGCAGGAAGATTAACGAGATGGCTGCTTTCAACAGCAAAACACGACCCGTTATTAATATACAGGCTGTTAATACCAACCGCAAATAAAACAACAATAAGTGGTGCCGGAATATATTGAAATATTTTCCATTGTTTGAAAAATGGCCGTTCCCATAAAATTAAAATAGCCGCGGAAACAATACCAATCAAAATAGCTAACGGAGACAGGTAATTTAATGAATATAGCATTTCTGAAAACGTGTTTTGTCTGTCCATCTGTATAAAGGCTTCATCTCCGGAAAAATTTTTATCGTAACCCACAAAATGAGGAACTTGTTTTAAAATAAGAATGATACCGATGGCCGCAAGCATTCCTCGCATAACCGAATTGGGTATATAATCTCCGATTATACCTGCACGGATAAATCCGAAAACAACCTGTAAAATTCCGGCAATTTTCCGATTGCATTAGCTACTACTGCAGTAAGCCCGGCAGCATGGCCGCTAACACTTAATGACGAACCACTGAATATACCGATAACAATACCGCCGATAATACCCGCAATGATTCCTGAAAACAAGGGGGTATTTGAACCCAACGCAACGCCAAGACAAAGAGGTAATGCAACGAGAAATACTACAACAGCAGCAGGAATATCTGCTGCTGCATTTTGAAACAGCTTTTTCATGATGATTAATAAATTAAGAGTATTGAATGATATTGCTGCAATCAATCATTCTGTTCAGAAAATGTAATGAATGGAAATGCTAAAAAGTCAGCAGTTCGGGGGAGGTGTTGGTATATCATCTGTATGCCTGCGTATCAAAGCTTCTGCATCATGATAAATTGAACCGGAAGAAGAAAAATCAGAATGAGCAACAATTGAATTTGACTGGGGCGGTAAATGTTTGTGGACCTCGTCCAGCCCTGAATTTTTTTCCCGGAATCATTTGCATGAACGATTTCCTCGGTCATTTGTGCCGAAGTAAGCCAGCTTACGATCTGTTTAACCGGCAGCAGCTGCAAACCTAACACCAGGATCAGAGATATGGATATGACCTTTTTCAATTTTATGTGGTAGGCAAAACTATATCCCGAAGATTAAAAAAAGAAATGCTGTTCGGAATCTTAACAAAAAATAATATAATTATTCCTACTGAAATTGTGTATGGGTACCGGAGCAGTAAATCATATATTTAATCCTCCGCAGGTGCTCAGCACCTGGCCGGTTATATATGAGCTCATGTCGCTGGCAAGGAATAAAGTGGTGTTTGCAATTTCTTCTGCTCTGCCAAATCTTCCCAGCGGAATTTTTTCGAGAAATGATTTGGATGCATCTCCTTCTTTGAGATAATGGGTCATATCGGTTTCTATAAAACCCGGGGCAATTGCATTACAACGTATATTACGGCTTCCCAGCTCCTGTGCCATTGATTTGGTAAAGCCGATAATGCCTGCTTTGGAAGCAGCATAACTGCTTTGGCCTGCATTGCCCTTAATACCTATGATGGAACTCATGTTCACAATACTCCCTTTTCTGGCTTTCATCATCGGGCGGATAACCTGTTTCGTAACATTGTATACACTTTTCAGGTTAATGTTTATTACTTCATCCCATTGCTCAGGCGTAAGGCGAAGCAGGAGGTTGTCTTTTGAAATACCTGCATTGTTGACGCAAACATCCACTGTGCCGAATTCTTTCACCACATCGTTTACAAAAGTTTCGCATTCCGCATATACGGCAGCGTTGCTTTTATAAGCTTTGGCTTTTACACCAAAACCTGAAAGTTTTTCTTCCAGCGCTTTAGCTTTTTCTTCGCTGCTTAAATAAGTGAAAGCAATGCTAGCACCGTGCTCTGCAAGTTTCAAAGCAATGGCTTCCCCGATTCCTCGGCTTGCGCCGGTAACTATAGCTATTTTGTTTTCCAGCAATTTCATGCCTGATATTTTAAGTTCGTTGGAATTTTGTGCAAGATAAAAGAAAGAATTTTTATAACATCAATCTTCTATCAGCGAAGGCCTTTCCGATATTTCATGATATTTGATCACATCTTTTGCATAATAATGAATGACCATACTTTTTCTGGTCAGTTCAGGATTAGCGACAGGTAACCCGCCATGAACCAGGTTAGCATGCCATATCAGCACATCGCCTTTTTTTGCAAGGAAAATCTTTTTCTCGAAGTTTTTTTCGATGACTAATTTTTCAGTCAGGTCTTCATATCCTGTATAATCCTTTTTGCCAATTGAAATTGCATTTCCTGCATTATTCAGTCCGTTGTTCAGCAAAAAAGGCATGCGATGGCTGCCGGGATAATAAAACAAAGGGCCATTATCCATATTCATATCTTCCAGCGCGATCCATGCTGCAATTAAATAACCTAAAGGGTATGTCGTCATGTGTATGCTGTCGGAATGAGCACGTTGTCCGCTTCCGTAAATAAAATTCAGGGTTTGAAACGGAACGACTTCTTTATCAAGAATAAATGATAAAATATCTGTGAGTCTTCGGTCAAATGTGAATTTTTTGATCGGCGGGGAAATTTTATTCGCAAACCGGAGTTTGTTAAAATATGTGGGCTCAATTTTTTTTTGCCTGATTAATCTTTCAATTTCCTGATTGATAGGTTCAATGATTGGCTCATCAAAAAAGCGTGAAAGAATAATATAACCATTATCGGACCAGTTTAATAATTGTTCCTGCACTTCAGCCGGAAATTCTTTGAATTTTTCTTTTGTAAAAACCAAATTTTTTGAATGGGCGATGTCGAGCCATGCTTTTGATTCTTTATCAGGAAAATCTTTACTGGAGATCGAAGCAGCTAACGTTTTGCGGATATTGTATTTTTTATAGGCAGCTTTGTTATGCAGGAGACTTTTATAATGCACCAGGTTATATAACCAATGCACCATCCTGAGTTGTTTAAGAGTGTCTAAAACTGCCATTACTGTTTTTTAAATATTGAAGTTCGCTAAAATAAAATAATCTTTGATTTTTGTGTAGTACGATGCTTTTTGATATTGTGCCATTTGTTGATTATTGTTTTTATTTCCATATATAAATAAATAAGTTCATAGAGCGATGCCAGACAGAAATATTTTGCAAAAATTTTTACTCATTGCTTTTGCAACAGAAACGTTATGTATTACTTATTTGATGAAAATAACGGTGTTGGCCGCATTTGTATCAGTTATTTATTTTATCTGTGGCATTGGTATGGCAATAATTACTTTATATCTGCCGAAACCGGTTGTGCCTTTATTCGATTTTGATAACAGGATTCAGAACATCCTTAAATTTTTTTTAATTGCAGCAGCCGGATCCCTGATTTGTTATTTTTCGTTTTTAATATTGTGTAATAACCCGATTGATTATCACGATGCAGATATGCTTCCTGTAATCAAAACAATGGATAAACGTTTTCTGAACGGAGAGTGGGGACATGTTTATGATGTTATTCCCGATATATGGAACGGTAGTGCCCCGATTTATTTACCTGCCATGTGGCTGCCATTTGCACCTGCTGTTGCACTAAATATTGATGTGAGATGGGTTACAGCGGGATGCCTGGTGATTGCATTCGGAATTTCTTTTCTGTTAATTTCCTTTAAGAACAAGAAATCTTTCATCATCATTTTGATAGCTGCGATGCTTTTATGCTGGTTGCTTGCGGAAGATGACACGCATGGCCTGATCAGTTTTTCCGAGGAGGCGGTGGTTATTGTTTATTATATCCTGCTTGTTCTTGCATTGATCTCTGAAAATATTGTTTTTATCAGCACAGCTGCGTGCCTGTGCCTGTTGAGCAGGTATGCGGCTATAGGTTGGGCGCCCGCATTATTGATTTATTTGGTGCTGAAGAAAAAAAACAAACAGGCCCTTATTTTTGTCGCAATCGGAATATTCTTTTTGTTGTTTTTTTTAATTATCCCTTTCGGATGGGATGTATTTCATCGCCTGGTAGAATTGCCTTCTTATTATATTAATTTTTCAAAACGCGTGTGGCACGACAGCCCTGAAACTTTTCTTAACTATATTGGTTTTGCCAAATTTTTCGGCCCGGAGAAAATGCAGAACCTTCATTTGCTGCTGATTTGTTTATCATTTATTGTTCCGTCTGCATTTGTTTTATTCTGTTATACTATCAAGAAAGAAATTCCTGTAGCCAATATTCCGCTTGCTGCGTTAAAACTATCGCTTGTAATTTTCTACAACTTTATAGATGTTCCGTACATGTATCTTTTCTTTACTTCTTCCTTTGTAAGCCTGGTAATAGCTTCGGTGCTTTTAAGGGGCAATTCCGGAAAGCCTCAATTAGCAGCCGGTTAATGCATGATTGATAAAAAGCTATTGAAGTGAAGCTGTAAGTTTATTAAGCATGGCCAGTATTTCATCAATATATTTTCTTTCATTCGAAAGTCTTGGCACCTTATGTTGTCCGCCCAGCTTGCCTTTACTGCGCAGCCATTCAGTGAATAATCCCTTTGGTAAAGATTTTATGAGCGGCATACGCAATGCGATATCCTTATGCCGTTTTGCCTCGTAATCACTATTGATGTTTTTTAATGCCGAATCCAGCTCATAAGTAAAACGTTCCAGGTTTTCCGGCGTTTTATCAAATTCAATCAACCACTCGTGTGCCCCGTTATTATAATCGGAAAAATAGATCGGTGCAGCCGTATAATCATTTACCACTGCGCCGGTTTTTTCACTTGCAAGTGCAACCGCTTTATCTGTATTATCAACTATCACTTCTTCGCCAAAAGCGTTTATATAATGTTTCAATCTGCCGCTTACTTTTATCCGGAATGGATCTTTTGTCACAAATTGAATAGTATCTCCTAAAAGGTATCTCCATAATCCGCCATTGGTATTGATGACCAATGCATAATTTTTTGCTATCTCCACATCTTTCAACCCGATGGTTTCCGGCATAGCTTTTCCATATTCCTCCACCGGCATGAATTCCATAAAAATCCCGTGATCTAAAAACAAAAGCATACCATCATCCATCGGATTAGCCTGCGCGGCAAAAAAACCTTCACTCGCATTATACATGTCGAGGTAATTGATTTCTTTACCCATCAGTCTGCTGAACTGTTCACGGTAAGGTACAAACGAAACACCGCCATGAATATACAATTCAAGTGATGGCCAGACTTCACTTAAATTATTTTTACCTGTGATATCGAGAATCCTTTTTATAAGCACCAGTGTCCATGTTGGTACACCGGAAATGGAAGTTACGTTTTCGTGAATGGTGCTTTGAGCAAGCTTTTCAATTTTTTCTTCCCACTCATCAAGTAAAGCGATATTTAATTCAGGAGTCCGTATCCATGTCGACCAGAAAGGAGAATTTTGCAACAGCAATGCACTCAGGTCTCCATAATGCGCATCTTCATTTAAATGACTGATGGTGTGACTGCCGCCGATCACCAGGCCTTTACCTGTTAACAAATCCGATTCCGGATTGAACATATAATACATGGTCAACACATCTTTGGCTCCTTTGTAATGGCAATCTTCAAGGCTTTCTTCACTTACGGGAATGAATTTACTTTTGTCGCTGGTGGTACCGCTGCTTTTCGCAAACCAGTTTATGGGTGTGTTCCACAAAATATTCTGTTCGCCGTTCATGATGCGCTGTATATAGGGTTTCAGGTCGTCATATTCATGAATCGGAACAGCTTTTTTGAATTCTTTGATAGAAAAAATTTTTGAAAATCCATGCTTACGGCCAAACTCGGTGTATTGTGCTGAAGTAACCAGGTGCTGCAATACTTCACGCTGCACAGAAATAGGATCTTGCACCCATTGTTCCATTTGCCAGAGCCTGAGCCGGGCCAACCGTGATATCGCCGGACTGAGCAGTTTCATGCCAGAGCAAAATAACGAATCATTGCCATATACCGAAGAGAATCTTAGTAAATAGCCTGATAACGAATAACAACAGCATTAAAGTAAATCAGAAATAAATCAGCTGCTTTTTTATGCATTTACAAGACTAATGTTGTCATTGAGTGTCGTTGTGTCGCGCATTTGTTATCAGTAATGCTGTTCTTCCATAAAGCTTTAGCACGAAAAAACGACAGCGATGAATATAAATCATCGCTGTCGTGGCAACAATTTTGTTTATTGATTTTTTAGTGATGAGAATTATTTTACAGGGATACCTGCCCCCATCCATTTCTATACTCGCGCCTGATAAATTGGTTGGCAGGTTCAAAATTGGTCACCTTCATATTTTCACCATCCCATTCCAGGGCTTTATACCTTGCGCTGAACTGGTATCCTTCCATATTTCCATATACAGGATCATTGCGTTTGATTTTTTCGCGGATATTGAAACTGCGCAACAATAAATTGCCTAATAGAACCGTCTCGGTTAACGGTCCTGCATAACCGACAAATGGTGAATCCACTTCCATATTGCCATAACCTGCAATACAGGCATCTACCCATTGCCACCAGTGACCATCCATTCCCCCCTGCACCCTTGGATATTTTTCAGGAATACGTACGTCTTTGTTTAATGGCTCGGGCAATAATCTCGGATGGCTTCCGCCCCATCCGCAGGAGACTTTTCCTTTGGTTCCGATAAACAAAGTCCCTCCTTCAAAATCATTTTCGCCGGGCCAATCGCTAAGGGCTTCATTAGCGTTAACATTGGCATCAAGCTCTGTTAATCTTTCCGGCGTAATACCCCCATCCATCCAATATAAATCAAGGTCTTTTCCATTCTGTTGTTTGAACCTGAATTTTAGTGAACTGGACACAGGTCCGCTATCGGGGTAAATTCCTTCTTTGAAAATTCCGCTGTACACGGTGCTTGCACTGCCTGAAATTTCAGTAGGGTACCCTAATCCTAATAATTTAAATGGCGGACCGATAATATGACACCCCATATCGCCCAAAGCACCTGTACCAAACTGCCACCAGCCACGCCAGTTAAATGGTACGAGGTTATCAATATAATCCGTGTAAGCTGCGGTACCCAGCCAAAGGTCCCACTTAAGTTCTTGTGGAACCTGAGGTTTGACTTTGGGCCATGCAATGCCCTGAGGCCAAACAGGACGGTCAGTCCAGCAATATACTTTTTCGATATCACCTATTAATCCGGCTTCAAACCATTCACGCATGGTGCGCATGCCATCGCAGGAAGAACCCTGGTCCCCCATTTGTGTTACCACTTTATATTTCCGGGAAGCCTGTGTTAATACCCTTGCTTCATAAATATCATGTGTGAGTGGTTTCTGCAAATACAAATGTTTGTTGAGTTGCATGGCGCTTAACCCAACAATAGCATGGTTGTGATCGGGAATGGCTACAGTAACTGCATCAAAATTCTTATGTTCTTTTTCGAACATTTCCCTCCAGTCGTGATAAAATTTTGCCGCCGGAAATTCTTTACGCCTTGGCGCAGCTTGCCGGTCATCCACATCACATAAAAAAGACATTACTGCATTTTTTTTGGGGGCTGTAGCGTAATGATGAATATCATTTTCAGCTTCACCACCGCAACCCACCGCAGCAATGTACAATTTGTCGCTTGGTGCCAAATAACCTTTTCCCCCCAGAACAAACCTGGGTACGATATACAAACCTGCTGTTGCGATAGCAGCTTTTTTAATAAACTCCGATCGCCTGATATTTTTCTTTTTCATTTTATAGCATTTGAAATCGTTATGGTAATTTTTTTACTGCTACTTCTTTAAAGTAGACTATGTCTTCATCACCGTGATTTTGTAAGCCGATATAACCGGTATCCGGCCTTCTGCCACGAAAAGGTTCAAAATCAAATTTGCGTTCCGGAACTGCATCGCCTTCATGATAATCGGTAACTTTTTCGCCGTTTACATACACCATAGTATGGGGTCCGTCAATGGTAATTTCCATGGTGTTCCATTCAGGTCCGGGCTTACCGGGTTTTGCCAGCGGTTTGGTAAGAGAATACAAAGTTCCGGTGATGTGATATTCATCTTCATTCGAAGTTTCAGGATGATTATCGATTTGCACCTCATAACCATAGTGAACAGGCATCCAAGCTTCTCTTGGCTCAACAGGAATGCGGATGAACACGCCTGAATTGCTGTTGAATTTTTGCATTTTGAAAACAACCCGAAGCACACAATGTCCAAACTTTTGCTTAGTGTAATAAAGAAGCCCCATCCCCCCTTTGCTTGCAATCAGCCCGTTTTCTACAAAGTGCTCTCCTGGTCCTACCTGTTTCCAGCCGGAAAGATCTTTGCCATTAAAAATTTGCACCCATGGATTGTCTGCCGGCTTTCCGCCGAAATACATGAGCCAAACCAAAAGGGTAAATGTGGAACCGTAAAGAATTTTTTTAGGTAACATGGCAATATCGTTGTTTAATTTAAAAAGCTAATTTAAGATTAAATTGTTCGTTTCATTAAATTGGGTACACAAATTGACTTGGTAAGGTGGCTGTTTTTCTGATTTGGCTGCCTGAATATTTTAAGGTAAGATTGTGACAATAAAAAATTTTAACCCTTCTAACTACTTTGCATGAAGAGAAGTTATTATATGGTTGGTATTGTTATGCTGACCTTTTTTGTCATTTCTTTTTTGACAAATATTATTGGCCCGCTTGTTCCCGATATCATTAAAGGATTCCATTTGAGCTTAACGATGGTTGCTATTCTTCCGTTTGCTTTTTTTATAGCTTATGGTGTAATGTCTATTCCTGCAGGAATGCTTATTGAAAAGTACCGTGAAAAGAAAATCATGGTCGCTTCATTCGTTGTGGCATTTGCGGGCTCACTGATCCTTGCTGCTTCCCCGGGTTATTTTTCTGCGGTTAGTTCTTTGTTCCTGATCGGTTGCGGCATGGCTATGCTGCAGGTAGTCATCAATCCATTATTGCGCACATCGGGCGGCGAGGAACATTATGCTTTTTATTCAATCATGGCACAACTTATTTTCGGATTGGCATCATTCATCAGCCCTTTGGTATATTCCGGAATTGTTTCTCATCTGAAAGCAAATTCATCAGGAAGTTTTGTGCTACATGCGCTTGCCAGCCATACACCAACAGACCTGCCATGGATTTCGATGTACTGGCTTTTCGTGGTTATTTGTGTTGCTATGATTATGATTATCCTGCTGTCGAGGTTTCCTAAAGTAGAATTAACCTCGGATGAAAAACCCGGGGCATTGAAAATTTATATGATGCTGTTTAAAAAAAGGGTGGTGGTGCTTTTTTTTATTGCCCTGCTTTGTTATGTGGGCACCGAGCAGGGTGTCGCAAACTGGATATCACAATTCCTTTCTACCTACCATCAATATGATCCGGAAAAAACCGGTGCAGAAACAGTGGCTTATTTTTGGGGGTTAATGACAGCCGGAGGAATTTTAGGTTTGTTGCTGGTAAAGTTGATGGATAGCCGAAAAGTGTTGATTTTATTTACAGCTTTGGCTTTGGTAAGTTTAACTTTGGCACTATTTGGGCCGGGAAGTTTTGCGTTAATTGCTTTTCCGATGGTGGGTTTTTTTGCTTCTGTGATGTACCCGATTATTTTTTCATTAGCCCTTAATTCCGTTGAGGAACATCATGGTTCTTTTTCCGGCATTCTCGTAACCGGTATTGTTGGCGGAGCAATTGTACCGCTTGTTGTTGGCTGGCTAGGCGATCATATCGGGTTGAGGTATGGTATGTGCTTTCTTTATCTTACCATGGGATTTATTTTAAGCATCGGCTTTTGGGCCAGGCCGATTATTACAAATAAAACCATTCAGTTTAAAAAAGAAAAATAATATTCAACAGGAACAAGTATTTATAATGATTGATAAAAGCATAATCGGCATTGATCTTGGCGCTACCAATATCCGCGGCGGGTCAGTAAACGGAAAAGAACTATCTCCAATCATTTCAAGAAAAATAAAAAGGGATGGAAATGTAGAAGAAGTAATGGGCGATGTGTTTTTCATCATCGATCAGTTGATGAATAATGATATTGCCGGTATCGGCATTGGCGTGCCCAGCGTGGTGGATGTGGAGAAAGGCATCGTTTATGATGTGGTGCATATACCGTCCTGGAAAGAAGTGGCCTTAAAAAAAATACTGGAAGAACGTTACCGCATTCCTGTATTTGTAAACAATGATGCCAATTGCTTTGCGTTGGGAGAATATTATTTCGGCAAAGGCAAAGGCGTACAAAACCTTATTGGGCTTACTATCGGCACGGGCCTCGGTGCCGGGATTATTATTAACCGCCGTTTATATGCAGGGCCTAATTGCGGCGCCGGTGAATTCGGAATGGTCGATTACCTCGATCATTGTTTTGAATATTATGCCAGCGGACAATTTTTTTCAAACGTTTATCATGCCAACGGACAGGAAGTTTTTGAGAAAGCAAAAAACGGCGATGCGCAGGCAAGGCAATGGTATGCCGAAATGGGCACACATCTTGGCAATGCTATTAAAATGATCATGTACACTTACGACCCTTCGTTAATTATTTTCGGGGGATCGGTGCGTTTCGCCTATCCTTATTTTTTTGAAACAATGTGGCAGCGCATTAATACTTTCGCCTTTCATAAATCGATTGAAAAACTAAAGATTGAGTTATCTGAACTGGAGAACAGTGGTATATTCGGCGCAGCGGGTTTATGCTATGATGCCTTCGGTGAGTAATTTTTTTCATAAGGTACTTGGCGGCATCGCTACTATTGAATATCGTTTCCACACTCGCTTTTGCGAAAGTAATTCTACTCGGCAGCTAACGAAATAAGAAAACCATTTGTTAGTTTTCTATAGTCAATCTGCTGAGGAAATTTCATTCCTTGCTTCCTCATGCAAATAATCTTTTCTTTTCAATTCAAAATTCCGTCCAAGATATAACCGGCGCACCTGTTCATCGCTGGCAAGTTCTTCGGCGGTGCCATGTTTGAAAATTTTTCCTTCAATCAACAGGTAAGCCCGGTCGCAAATGGAGAGGGTTTCGTTTACGTTATGGTCGGTAATCAATATGCCTATGTTTTTATATTTCAGTTTGGCGACAACTGTTTGTATATCTTCCACGGCAATAGGATCAACACCGGCAAAGGGCTCATCCAGTAAAATAAATTTCGGGTCAACAGCAAGGGCACGTGCAATTTCTGTTCTTCTTCTTTCGCCGCCGCTCAATGAATCTCCATTGTTTTTGCGCACATGGTTCAGCCCAAATTCTTCCAGCAAGCTTTCTAATTTTTCTTTTTGTTCCTGCCTGGATATTTTCCTCATCTCCAAAATGGCCTTGATATTATCTTCCACGCTTAACTTGCGGAATACTGACGCTTCCTGGGGAAGATAACCGATTCCCATTTGCGCCCTTTTGTACATCGGCATTTTGGTAATGTCAATTTCATCTAAACACACATTACCCTCATCGGGTTTTATTAACCCCACTACCATGTAAAAGGTGGTTGTTTTGCCTGCACCATTCGGGCCAAGCAAACCAACAATTTCACCTTGCTTTACATTTACTGAAACATGGTTTACCACTGTGCGGCTGCTATAGGTTTTTACCAGGTCTTTTGTGTGTATTGTTAGGCTCAATGAAAAAGTTTTTGCAAAAATACCGGAACAAAATGGAAAGGAACAAACCCGGCGAAATACTTTAACAGCTATTTGCGTTCTTGGGC
The DNA here is from genome assembly GCA_035541355.1 of Puia sp. Classification (GTDB taxonomy): domain Bacteria; phylum Bacteroidota; class Bacteroidia; order Chitinophagales; family Chitinophagaceae; genus Puia. The sequence continues at coordinate 431,871 of DATKNN010000014.1, forward strand.
CTATTGAATTAAGTTTGCAACCCGTTGAATGGTTGGCACAGCTGTTCAGATGCTCAGATCGCCATTGGCCATTTACGATTTAACATGAAAGTAATAGATCACATACAAGAGTCGAAAGATACCAAGGTTTCGTTTGAAATACTGCCTCCGTTAAAAGGCAAAACCATCAGCTCCATTTATGATCATCTTGATCCGTTAATGGAATTCAAGCCTGCTTTTATAAATGTGACTTACCATCGCAGCGAAACGATGTTTAAGAAAAAAGCTGATGGCACTTTTGAAAAAGTAGAAGTGCGCAAGAGGCCAGGCACAGTGGGCATTTGCGCTGCTATTATGAATCATTACCAGGTAGATGCGGTGCCCCATCTGATTTGCGGAGGTTTTGCCAAACGCGAAACGGAAGATGCTTTGATCGACCTGCATTTTTTAGGAGTTGATAATGTGCTGGTGCTTCGCGGTGATGCTGCAAAAAATGAATCTTCATTTGAACCCGAGCCCGATGGGCATGCTTACGCCATTGATTTGCTGAAACAGGTGGTTAATTTAAATCATGGAATTTACCTGGAAGAAGATATTAAAAACGGCGGCAGAACTAATTTCTGCATTGGTGTGGCTGGCTATCCTGAAAAACACTTTGAAGCCCCCAATCTGGACACTGATTTAATGCACCTCAAAGCGAAGGTAGATGCCGGTGCAGAATATATCACTACACAAATGTTTTTTGATAACCGGAAGTATTTTGATTTTGTAAAATCATGCCGTTCGATGGGAATAGAAGTGCCAATTATCCCTGGCTTAAAACCCATTACCAATAAAAAGCAGTTGTCAATACTTCCTAAAGTGTTCCATGTAGATATTCCTACAGAATTATCCAGTGCAATTATGAAATGTAAAACTGATGATGAGGTAGAAATTGTAGGTACCGAATGGCTGATTGCGCAAAGTAAAGAACTGAAAAAAACGAATGTTCCTGTGCTACATTATTACACTTTAGGTAAACCTAAATTAATCAGGAATGTGGTGAAAGAAGTTGTTTAGAGATTCGGGTAAAGAATACAGGTAATTTTTTTTATTGCATAGCTTTCATGTTGAACACCCTTTCTGACTTTTGGCGTTCCCGGCTATTTAGGTAAACTCTTTAAAACCGGTTCATTCACTTTCACCGGGTATTTTTGTTTTAATTCAGTAATCCATTTGTCTTCAAGATAGTTTTGGTAATCGTTAATCACAAAACCTCTTGCTTCCTCGAAGGTTCTTGGAGTTTTACCGGTATATAATTTAATAATATAAGCAAAGCTAACAGTATTATCAGGAGGTGTTGTCGTGAATGATGTAAACTGACCGGCCGTTATTTTTTTATCGCACATTGGTAACTGTGCCAGTTCAAACCTTCCTGAATCAGCCTGGGCAGAACCATTCGAACTGTCAATTAATTTTCGCCATACCGAAAAATTATCCTGTAATTTATTTTTTACCTCATTTGCAGCTTTTTCATTCGTGCAGGTAAACATAATAGCATCAGCGCCCGGTTGCCACCAATATTTATCTTTATTGGCGTTATAATAATTTTTTAAGCCGGCACTGTCAACAGAAGCTTTGTCCCAGATTTTCCGCTGCATTACTTCAAATAATAAATTGCCTTCTTTGAATTCCTTTAACTGGAAAGCAAAATCTTTATTATATTCTTCAAGATGTTCACGGTAATAGGTAAGTGCACTCATTTCAATAAACTTATCAAGTAATTCAATATTCGTATTTCTCCCTAATACAGGATTGGTTTTAGCGCCCCGTACATAGTTGATCCAGTCTTTAACAGTGTAATCTTTTTTGTTTATGGAGAACAGGACTGTTTTATCATTAAACTGTGGAAATTGCGCGACCCCCCTGTGCTGTAGGATGCTGTCGGTATACACCGATAGTTTTTGCTCATTAACAGGGTACTTTTTAAAATTTGTTTGTTTAAAAATCTGGTCAAGAAATTTTTTTGTAGCTACATTAATCCGGGAATCGGCTTTTATTCTTTGTTTTAAGCCTTCCATCGTCTCTTTATTCTTTTCAGGAATACCCCGCTTTGAAATGAGTTTAATAATGTGATAACCGAACATGCTTAAAACAGGTTTGCTGATTTCGCCTTCCTTATTTAATGAGAAAGCTTCTTCTTCAAATGAAGGCTCATATTTACCTACGCCAAACTCAGCCATTTCTCCACCGGTTTGATACGATAAATTGTCACTGCTGTATTTCCTGGCAAGCTCACCGAAGTTAGCCCCATGAGTTACTGCTTCATAAACAGAGTCTGCTTTGGCTTTAGTTTTCTCTTTAATGGAGTCAGCTGCATTAGGAGGTAACCCCAAAAGTATCTGGGCCACTTTAATTTTGCCAAATGCTTTTCTTTCGCCCAGATTTTTAAAAATAAGATACCCCCCCTTTGCTCTGAAAGGTTTGGAAAAATGAGCAGACGGAGTAGTATAGGCGAGTGTTTCCAATTCATAAGGCAGTGTGAAAACATTTATCCACCCTATATCGCCGTGGTTGTATTTGGCAGAAGCATCATCGGAAAAAGCAGTTGCTTCTTCACCGAAATCTTTACCTTTTTTAAGCATGTCAAAAATGTTGTTTATTTTCTGAGATGCCTTTAGCGTATCAGCGGGTGTTGCATTTTGCGGCGCAGCTACAAAAATATAAGCAAGGTGTATGTCTTTCAGGCTTCTGTCATAAGCTTCATTAACCAGCTTATTCAGGCTCTCTTCATCATTCATATAAGTATCAGCGACCTGGTTGCGGAAATTCTTTAATTCGGTAGTTTGTGAAGATAGTGTATCAAGTTTGAGGTCGTAGGCTGCTTTTACCTTGAGTTTATAACGGATATACAGTTCCAGGTAATCTTTGTAAGATTTTTCTGTGCTTTTGCCTTCACTGTTGTTTTTAGTATATGCTTTCAGGAAATCCTGTTTGCTTACAGGGTTGTCGCCATACGTGAAAATTGTTTGAGCGTTTCCGTTAAAAAAAGAAACCTGAAAAAAAATAAATGCTCCGAAAGATTGTAAAATAAGTTTCCTCATAGCGGTTTTATTTTCCATTCTTTAATTTCAATGTCAGCACTTCGTCAAATTGCTGGTATGTGAGTTTTTTTGCAATGATATGTTTGTCTTTGTCCAGCAGGTATAAAGTAGGCGTCTGATATACATCAAACAACTGCCTATAACCGGGTCGGTTTGCTGCTTCATCCGCATCGGCTTTTTCTTTTGGCTGGTAAACGTGTATCCAATCTTTCAAATTGTGATCACGTATAAATTTGCGCCAGTTATCCTGACCGCCTTCCACCATTACGCCATACATTTGTACACCCTCGGCTTTCCATTTCGCCTGATAAATAGAATCGAATTTCGGTACCTCTTCTTTGCAATGACTGCATGTGGGGTCCCAGAAACATACCACAACGAATTTTGCATCCACTTCATAAAGTGGAGCCGGTTTTCCGGCGGTGTCTACCATATCCAGATTAGCCGCAGGTTGACCGATCTGGTTCGCCATTAAGCTGTATGCCCTGTCATTAATAATCTTGCGGTATTTTTCAGTAAAGAAATCCGCTTCTCCGGTATTAATGAATTTTTCAAAAATATGTACAAACACGGCATCCTGCCCCATATATTCCGGGTTAATATATTTCTGCACAAAATGAACCATCAGATATTTATATAACTCTTTTGCAGTCCGTGAATACAACAACATCCAGTCAACTTCTTTTTCAACGGAATCGGGAACAGGAGAGACTAGGTCTTTAAAATATTTGTCCAGCTTATTTTCAAAAAAGGGGGTACGCACCAACCTGTCGTCAGTGAAAGACACATCATCCCAGTAATGAGATTTGTAATAATGGTAAGCAAACATGGTATCATATTTTCCGCCTGGCTGCTGTGATGCCGGTGGCACAGTAGGCTCTTTCATTGCCGCCAGTAAAACAGACAGCATGGAATTGGGGTTTTTTTTAGCGATATCGTTCCTGTATTCCTGAACTTCCTGGTTCAGTTTAATAATTTTTGCCTTTGTATTTGTTGAATCAGTTTTGCTTTTGGCATTAGCGAATTCTTTTTGCAGATAGTTCATTGTTTCTCCATATTTCGCCATTGTTCGGGTATAAGTGAAAAAAAGGGTATTATCAGATGAACCATTAAAAGTTAAATTCTGAGTAAGGTTATTTGTATCTGCAACTATCGAAAAATTTTGCTGTTTGTCAATCAGTACTTCGAAAAGAATTTCCTTTTTAGGGGAAACGATAAAATAAATTCCACCGGGCAGTTTCTCTTTGCCCTGAAAGGTAGTGGTGCTGTTTGCATCAAGTATTGCAGAATCGGCTACTGCTTTTAGTTTTCCATAGTAGTAAGCAAGATAAACCAGGCTGTTGGTGTAAGGCTTTAATGTCAGTTTAATTTTATACCCTTCCTGTGCAGCAGTATAGGATGCAATAAAAATAAATGCTGTCAATAATCTCATTTTTCTCAGGTGCATATCCTTTTTTAAATTTTGGCGAAGTTAGATTTTGTTTAACACAACAGGATAATCAATGTCTGAATGTTCCCGTTTTCAGTTCGAACTTTAAGATATTTTTAGTCATTCAGGCTTGAATTTTGCCCCTTGTATAAAACCATAAAACGAAAAATGTTTAAGGCTTAGTATTCCCTACTTTTGCGCCGTGAAAAGAAAAAAGAAAAATATAGTTTTAGAGAAGATACTGGTTGAGGATTATGCAGCCATCGGTAACTCCCTGGCCCGGCATGAAGGGAAAGTAGTTTTTATTGAAAATACGGTTCCCGGTGATGTAGTTGATGTACGTTTATTCAAAAATAAAAAAGATTGGGCAGAAGGATATGTAACAAAATATCATGAGTATTCTGCGCAAAGGGTAAAACCATTCTGTTCTCATTTTGGCGTTTGCGGAGGTTGTCAGTGGCAGATACTGCCTTATGAAAAGCAGCTGCAATTCAAACAAAAGCAGGTTGCCGATAATCTTCAACGGATTGGCAAACTTGAATTACCCGAAATATTACCTATCATGGGGGCTGGGGATACGAAGTTTTATCGCAACAAAATTGAATACACTTTCAGCAATAGGCGGTTTTTATTGGCAGAAGAGCTGAACGATGCCTCCATTTCCCCCGTTCAAAATGTGGCCGGTTTTCATGCCAAAGGCATATTTGATAAGGTAATTGACATTGAAAAATGTTATCTCCAAAGCGAACCTTCAAACCGGTTGCGTATGGCGGTGAAAGAGTTTGCGTATAAAAACAATTACCAGTTCTATGATATCAAGCTGAACTATGGTTTTTTGCGCAATATGCAAATCCGTATCTGTACAACAGGCGAAATCATGGTAAATATTATTTTCGGCCGCGAAGATGAAGAAAAAAGAATATCGTTGCTGGAACATATTTTGAAAAGCTTTCCGGAATTAACTACGTTGCTGTATACCATCAACGAAAAGGGGAATGACAGCCTTTACGGACTTACGCCGCAAGCATATTACGGTAAAGGATATGTAATGGAAAGCCTTGGTGGCTTTCAGTTCAAGATTGGCCCAAAATCATTTTTTCAGACCAATACAAGGCAGGCCGAACGTTTATATACCGTTGCAAGGGATTTTGCTGAACTAACAGGCCGGGAAACTGTTTATGATTTGTATTGCGGTACCGGAAGCATCGGCATTTTTGTAAGCAGACTGGCAAAAAAAATAATAGGTGTTGAAACTGTGGATGAAGCCGTACAGGATGCCAGGGAAAATGCTGCAATTAATAATGTTCATCATGCTCATTTTTTTACCGGTGATGTAATTGATGTTTGCGATGATGTTTTTTTTGACACACATGGAAAACCGGATGTAGTAATTACCGATCCTCCCCGTGCCGGTATGCACGAAAAATTAGTAATGAAACTGCTGGATATGGAATCGCCATTAATTGTTTACGTCAGTTGTAATCCGGCTACACAGGCAAGGGATTTGCGGTTATTGAGTGAAAAATATTCGGTAACAAAAATCCAGCCTGTGGATATGTTTCCTCATACGCATCATATCGAAAACGTGGTACAGCTTAAATTAAAGATTGAGCGGAATTAAACCGGAAGAATTTGTAATGTGCATCAATATTGTAATTTGCAATCTAACAATAAAAAATTATGACTGAATTTCGGCCGGGCGGTTTTCAGATGATACCGCCTGTTATCAAAAATCTCATTATCGCGAATGTGCTGGTTTTTATTGCACAACAGATTTTTGCACATAATCCCTATTTTGATTTTGATAATACGTTCGCCCTTCATGATATTCATTCTGTTTACTTCCGTCCCCATCAATTGATCACACATTTGTTCATGCATGGAGGGTTCGACCATATTTTTTTCAACATGTTTGCCTTGTGGATGTTCGGCAGCATTTTGGAAAATGTATGGGGAGGAAAAAGATTTTTGATTTTTTATATACTGTGCGGATTGGGCTCAGCGGTATCACACCTGGCTGTTTTATATTATGAAAACACACAGCTTTTGAATGCATTTAACTCATGGGGTCCGGAACAACAACAACTAATGGCTGAAAAAGTATATGGTACTGTTAATGAAGCTACGGTTGGAGCTTCAGGCGCAGTATTCGGTTGCCTTGCTGCATTCGGGTATTTGTTTCCTAACAGCCTTATTTATCTGTATTTTTTTGTACCTATTAAAGCAAAATGGTTTGTGCTTTTTTATGCTGCCATGGAGCTTTACCTGGGGGTCAGGAATTCGGCAGGGGATAATGTGGCGCATTGGGCCCATTTGGGAGGGGCATTAGTGGGATTGATACTTGTGGTATATTGGAATAAAAGAAACAGGCGAAATTTTTATTAAACAGTTAGATTGTTTTGTTGTTAATAAAATAGAATATTCAATCCATATACAAAGCAGGTGTTTTTAGTAACTTTATATGTTAGACAATATGCGCACCATGGAAGACAGTTACCGTAAAAAAATGGGTCTCGGGCAGGATGGAAATGCGCTAATTCAGCTTATTGTTTTGAACGCGGTAGTTTTTGTTATCTTGAAATTTATTTTTTCAATTTATCTCCTCACTTCACTTGACATAGCAGCATATAATAAAAATGTTTTTTACTGGTTTGTTCTTCCTGCAGACCTCGAAAAGCTATCAACCCGGCCGTGGGTGGTGCTTACTTTTATGTTTTCTGATGATTCTGTTTTCCGCTTCGTGGCAAATATGCTTTGGTTATGGGGCTTTGGCTATGTTCTGCAGGATCTGGCAGGCAACAGAAAACTGATCCCCGTGTATTTTTATGGCGGACTGGCGGGCGCTGTGTTTTTTATTCTTTCTTATTACGTTTTTCCAAAACTTCAGTCACAAATACCGTTGGTATACCTGGTTGGCGCAAGCCCTGCCGTTATTGCCATTGCCGTTGCAACAACAACGGTTGCTCCTGATTACAGGATTTTCCCGATGATCAACGGGGGTATCCCTTTGTGGGTACTAACGTTGATATATATCCTCATTGACTTCGCGAGTATTTCACGAACTGGTACGGGGGCCTATATCGCTAATGTTTCCGGTGCGGCGATGGGGTTCCTTTTTATTTATCAGATGAAAAGGGGAAATGACTGGGGGCTTTGGATAAATAATATTTTCGATTGGGCTAACGATCTTTTTAATCCGGACAGGAAACGAAAGATAAGGCATCCTAAAGACGAATTTTATTATAAAGTTTCAGGCACGCAGCCGTATAAAAAAATTCCCAACATCACTCAAAAAAGGATTGACGATATTCTTGATAAAATCAATCAGCAGGGCTATCGCCTACTCACAGATGAAGAAAAAGATATTCTGAAAAGGGCTGCTGACAAGGAAGATTTGTAAATTACAAGCCATTAAATGGCAACACTGCGCAAATTCACCAAAAAGATTGTAATCGTTGCAAATGTTATTGCAGTATTGATATTTCTGCTGGCATGCTGCAACTCTTTTTTAAATCCCGCTAAATGGTGGCTTGTTTCTTTATTAGGCCTTGTTTTCCCGCTTTTGTTCTTTATAGTTTTTGGATTTTTGGTCTTTTGGCTTTTTATGACATCGCGGCGTTGGGCACTGATTTCGTTAACTGCATTGATTCTCGGATGGCCAAATATCCACTCGCTTTTTGCATTCCATATCGGCGCATCATTTAAAAATGACAAAGCCGAAGGTGCATTACGCGTGCTTACCTGGAATGTGCATGAATGGGATGAATTCATAAAAGCAAAACCGGATACTTCACATTGGGAAAAAATGCTGCTATTTCTTAAACAGCAGGATGCTGATCTTATATGCTTCCAGGAATTTTTTGAATCTCACAATCCCAAAAAGCTTCCTGATAACATTATCCGCATCCAGAAAGAACTGAATTGTCCGTACTATTTTTTTTCGCACGATTACCGCCACTACAGCGGCATGTATGAAACAGGGGTGATTATTTTTTCAAAATATCCGATCAGCGATACCATTCAGCAGAAATTTCAGAAAGTGGCCAATATCAGGGCAACGGAAAGCCTTATTGCAGCAGATGTTGATGTGAATGGACAAACCATACGAATATTTACCACACATCTGCAATCAGTGCTTTTCAGGAATAAGGATTACCATAATATTGATATTATCAGGAATGCAGACGACAGTATGTTCCAGGCTTCAAAATCTATTATAAAAAAATTAAAGCGGGCTTATGGATTCCGCGCTGTGCAGGCCGAATCGGTAAGAAAGGCGATGGATGCGAGCCCATATCCTAGCATTATTTGCGGAGATTTTAATGACGTGCCTAATTCCTATACTTATTCAACCATCAAAGCAAACATGCAGGATGCATTTATTAAAAAAGGTTTTGGCATTGGCAGGACTTATGTTAATCTTTCCCCGACACTCCGGATTGATTATATCATGGCTTCTGACAATTTCAAAGTGCTTCAATGCAAAAATTTTAAACTCCCATATTCCGATCACCATCCTGTTATTGCAGATATTCAGCTATCGGAAACTTCAAAATAATTTGTATTTTTAGCATATGAATTTTTCCAATAAAATACCTTTCACGTATTACTGTAGTTGTTGTGGCAGGGTTTGTCTGCGATAGCCTATTTTTGCGTTGATTTCAGATAGCGCATTTGTTTATTTATCCATCGTATTTAAGAATTGTTTATCAGAAATTCAGGATATGAGCTCATTAAAAGTGCATAATTCCTATACAAGGGAAAAAGAAGTTTTTGAACCTATAACCGCAGGCCATGTGGGAATGTATGTGTGCGGGCCAACAGTCAGCGGTGAAAGCCACCTGGGTCATGCGAGGCCATTCATCACCTTTGATATTATTTACCGGTACCTGATTCATTTAGGTTATAAAGTGCGTTATGTACGCAACATTACAGACGCCGGTCATTTTGAGGAGGAGGGCCGTGAGGCAGAAGAAAAAATCTCAAAAAAAGCAGTGATTGAGAAACTGGAGCCGATGGAATTGGTGCAGAAATACAGTAACCTTTTTCATTGGGCAATGTTAAAATTCAATAATCTTGAACCAAGCATTGAACCAACGGCAACCGGGCATATTGTTGAACAGGTTAATATGATCGGAAAAATTATTGAAGCCGGATATGCATACGAAGTAAATGGTTCTGTTTATTTTGATGTAAAAAAATATGCCGAAAAATATCCCTATGGAAAACTGAGCGGAAGAATAATAGACGACTTACTGGAAACAACACGTCATCTTGAAAACCAGGAGGAAAAAAAGAACAAGCAGGATTTTGCATTGTGGAAATCGGCAGCGCCTGAGCACATTATGCGATGGAAAAGCCCTTGGGGCGAAGGTTTTCCCGGATGGCATATCGAATGTTCTGCCATGAGTACAAAATATTTGGGCGACCAATTTGATATTCACGGTGGCGGTATGGACCTGCAGTTTCCTCATCATGAAAGTGAAATTGCGCAAAGTACAATCTGCAACCACAAAGTACCTGCCCGTTATTGGTTGCATAATAATATGATTACGATTAATGGAAAGAAGATGGGCAAAAGCTATAATAATCAGATCAGGCTCACTGAAATGTTTACGGGTAAACATCCTTTATTGCAACAGGCTTATTCGCCAATGACGATCCGTTTTTTTATTCTTCAAACACATTACCGAAGCACGCTCGATTTCAGTAACGATGCATTGCAGGCCGCTGAAAAAGGATTGAAGCGTTTGTGGGAAGCTTACCGGGAATTAACGAAGCTTGAATTCGATTCTTCAAAAGAAAGGAATGAACAACTGGAGAATCATTTTTATACATATTGCCGGGAAATGGACGATTTCATGAATGATGATTTTAATACGGCAAAAGTGCTGGCCAATATGTTTTCTTTGGTGAATCATATTAATTCTTTTAAAAGCGGTTCATTGGAGAAAACAACTATGTCGGCAGAATGCTTTGCTTATGTAAAAACACAATTCAGGAATTATATCGAAAATATACTGGGATTGAAGAATGAAGAAGAAGACGAACAAACTAAATTAAAAGGAATACTCGATTTGCTGGCCGATATAAGAAAAGAAGCAAAAGCCAAAAAAGACTATGCTACATCGGATAAAATACGTAATCAGCTTCAGCAGCTTGGTATTTTAATGAAAGACGAAAAAGACGGTAAAGTAAGCTATAGTTTTGAATAATTATTTTTCATGTTTGTCGTTAATAAAGTCGATCTAACTCCACAACCCTGACTACTGTTATTCCGTATTACATGAAAAAATCAGTTATCATAGATTCAAAGTAGTTCAGTTGTTAATGAAAACCGGTTTATGCAAATAAGTACCTTGAACAAAAAAATTTTTATTTGTGCTTTTACCTTGTTGGTTGTTGCTACGGGTTGTGTAAAAAACACCAGCATAGCACCATTGACACCCTCAACAAGCACCATTGCAGCAATTGTAAAAGGTGGATCGAATGTGACCATATTCGATAGTGCATTATCAAAATCAGGTCTGTTGGATTCCCTTCTTAATCAAAGTGGCCCTTTCACTTTATTTCTTCCCACAGATGCCGCTTGCTTAAGTGCCGGTTTTACGGATTCATCAGTTTATAAAATGACCAAGGATTCTTTGAGAAAATTTCTGGCCTATTATATTTACCAGGGAAATGCATTGAAATTAGCCGACGGCAGTTTGCCGGCAGGACCTAATCATCCTTTGGAAATGATAGATAGCCTTGATACTGTCTACTGCACAGTTTCAGGTGGCATGGGTTACATCAATGGCAAAGGTATTTCTCAAGCTGATGTTATTGCCAACAACGGCGTTATACAAGTTTTGGCAGGGCTGTATTATCCTCCACAGGGAAACCTCCTTGCGGTGATAGAAAGCGATACTACGTTAAGCTTTCTGGATACAGCCATTTTAGTTGCGAAAAACAGTACAGCTTACAGTAATATTTACAATTTGCTTTCAAGTGGTGTGTATACGATATTCGCTCCCACCAATAATGCATTCCGGTTAACTGCCGATTCAACATCAGCAATTATTTTAGCCGGCAATCCCGATTCAATAGCGCGATTGCTGCAAACTCATATTATTACGGGCAGGTTATTTTCATCGGACCTTTCTTCAACGGATACATTATATTCTATTTATTCGCCAACCCCGGATTCATTGTTTGTATCTGCATCGATTGGGCTGACAATTCAAAGTAAAGGTGATTCTACTGCAGCATCAATGATCACCACAAATATTCCGGCAACAAACGGCATGATTCATAAAGTCAATCAGGTGCTATTCCCGTTCTATCCATTTTAACAGCTCTTAGGATTTCTCTTTTACCTTTCGGACCGGGTAATTTTTCAACAGCAAACCCTGCTGCCTGCATATTTCTTCTCACTTCACCTTTTGAGCAATAGGTGACGAGTACCCCGTTTACAGTTAATGCATTGAATAATTTCAGGAAAATTTCTTTAGTCCATAATTCCGGTTGGGTATTAGGGGCAAATGCATCATAATAAATCAGGTTAAAAGAAGAAGAAAACAAATGATCAGTGAGATTGGAATGGTTTTTTTTGAAATAGAAAGATGCGGAAAGCTCAATCTGTTTCCCCCATTCACAGGTATGCATAGTGTCAAATATTTTTTTAAGATTTTGTGGTTGTAACTCCTCGCAATAATTTAATAAAAAAGACAATTCTTTTTCGAGAGGAAATAATTCGATGGTTTCATAAAATATTTTTTGACTGTTTTTTTCTGCTTCTATGAAAGTTAATAATGCATTCAAACCTGTTCCAAAACCCATTTCGAAAATATGAAGGGTTTCGTATTCGTCCAGAATGGATTTTAAGCCGCTATTAATAAAAACATGCAATGATTCCCTGATTGCTCCATGCCTGGAATGGTAGATATCATTCGTCCCTTCCATTTCTATGGAATGTGAACCATCGCCGGTTATTATTATTTTTCGTTGCATACTGCAAAATTCTATATTTACAGGCGAAGTGAGAAACCGGAAATGTGAAGTATTTACATAATGTAAAAATGAAGATGGAATATATCACTCATCTTTCTAAAGATAAAAAACTTAAAAAGCTGATCGGCGGAAGCAAACCTTTCAGGCTGAAGAAAAGGAAAAATATTCATACGTATCTGTGTGCTTCTATCATGAGCCAGCAGCTCTCGACAAAAGTGGCCGATGTTATCCATAACAGGTTTTTAAATTTATATGACCGGAAAGAACCTACCCCTGAACAGATAATAGCAACTCCATTTGAAACTTTACGGTCCATAGGTTTATCAAATGCCAAAACAAATTACGTGTACAACGTGGCCAGGTTTGCCATGGAAAAAGGGATCGGACTTAATCATTTAAACAAACTAAGTAACGAAGAAGTGATAGAATACCTTACGGAAATAAAGGGCGTCGGCAGGTGGACTGTTGAAATGCTTTTAATGTTTGCTTTGGGGCGGGAAGATGTTTTTGCAGTCGATGACCTCGGCATTCAAAATGCCATGATAAAACTGTATAAACTGGATAATTCAAATAAAAAGAAATTTAAAGATGAGATGATCCGTATTGCACAAAAATGGAGCCCATACCGCACATATGCATGCATCCATTTATGGAAATGGAAAGATAATGCGCCGATCAAGAAAAAATAAGAAAAGCTGTGACCGGTTATTAACCGGAATTTTATTTTGGCAATTCGTTGCCAGAAGTCATTATTGTTCCATTAACCCGGCTGATAACATACCAGCTGAAATTTTGGGCAGCTTCCAGGCCTGTACCAAATATGATTTTGTCTTTTGTGTTGATACGGACTTTTTTATCGGTATAAAATTTTTGCGTGGTTTGATCCCACCAGAGTTCATCACAATGCAGGGTATCTCCTTTTAAAATATTTTTTACAATAACGGAATCTTTTAAAAAAACTTTGTGTTCAAATTCCCGGTATTTGCCATAAAGCGCGTCCATCTTGCTTTCTACCTTCATAGTATCATTATAGAAATCCACATGTAAAGATTTGGGAAACTCAACGTAAGTGGAGTCTGTAATATGACGGATCATATAAGGAGAAATAAGCTTTGCTTTTACTTTTGCTTCCATGCTGTAATAGCTTTCAATGTTCCAACCTTCCTCAATAGTTAGCTGTTTTTTACCGACTGTTGGTATGTCTTTGATATTATTGGTACAGCTGGAAATAAAAAAAAAGCAGGTGAAGATAAATGCCATCAATAAGAAAAATTTCCGTTGCATACTATTGATTGAACTCACTGATGGCATATAAACCTTTAAAGATTAAAAACGGGTCTGCAAATATCTTGTTTTTAATGTAGCGGGTGAAATAAGAAGTGTCGCCACCGCTTAAAAGCACGTTAAAGTTATTGTACTTTTCTGCATACGCATCAATTGTTCCGTCAATTTCTTTGGCCATGCCGAATATAACTCCACTTAGAATATTTGTCCGGGTATCATAACCTACCAACGGAAAGTTCCAGTCTGCTTTTACCAACGGAAGTTTTGCTGTAAACTCCTTTAATGACCTGAACCGCATTTCCATTCCCGGCGATATACCACCGCCGAGGAATTCATTATATTTATTTACAAAATTGTAAGTAATGGCTGAACCCAGGCCAATCACTAAATTATTTTTTCCGGGAAAAAGACTGACGGCTGCGACAACCAATGCGATCCTGTCGGACCCGATCGTTTCAGGTTTCCCTACAGGCGTACTCACCGGAAATTTAGAGTTATGGTCAAGCTTGTGAAACCGTGATGACTTGCTTAGAATACTTTCTATTTCCGGATTATGATGAATGACAGAAGAAAGAATGGTTTTTTCAGGACGATAAGCTTCGACCAATTGCCCAACTGTTTTTTCATCAGCATGATCAAGTATAATTTCCTTAATAAAATTCCCTTCTGAAAAAACGGCACATTTAAGGCGTGTGTTACCAAAATCAAAGCACAATGTTATTGGCATGAAAAGAATATTTCAGTGTAATCCGAAAAATAAAATATTTAATCCTCAAACTTGAATGAAGATAGGTTTTTGAAATGTCCGTTCAGCTTTACGCGTTCTTTTAATGTCTCCATTTGCGCAATCACAGGCAAAACCTTGCCCAGGTGGCGTTTTAAAAATTCCTGCCGCTGTTCTTCACGAAGAAGTTTCAGCAGTTCGTATTCCTCATCGAGCGAAAGCCCTGCATGATGGGCCAAATCATAAGCTGTTAATTCATCATCGGCTTTCGGGAAAGCTTTACTGATTTTCAGCAACCGGTGTAACTCTCGTATAGCGTTAAGCACTTTTTGCATCAGCTCTTTTTGACCTGGTCCCAGGATGTTATTAGGATGATTGACGATAGCTCCGCTGTATAATTTATCTGGAACTGATTTGATCAGCTCAAGAATCCGGAATACGCTGACACCTTTTGTTTTGATGTCCATTTCCCCGTTATCATAGGTTGCTACTATTTCTGTTATTTTTACGAGCGTTCCCATTTCCTGTACTTCATTATTAATTACTGATGGTATACCAAAGGGTTTTGCATCTTTGTAACATTCATTGATCAGTTGTTTATATCTCTGCTCAAATATATGCAGGTTAAGGCTTTCGCCGGGATATACCACAATGCTCAATGGGAATATAGGAATAAAATTGGTCATGTTTTTTGTGTTCAACTGAAATCAAAAATACGAATGCAGAAAATGCATTTGCATTTTTGCCCGACAAATATATTTCCAGATAAACAAGTAGCTTTTATTATTTTTGAAAATAGTTTATAAACTCTTGGAAAGCCTGCTTCTTCCCTATTAATCATTTATGAAAATTTCACTGATTATTTCTTTTTATAAACGACTCGATTTCCTGGAGCTGATATTGATGTCTCTCTTAAACCAGGAGTATAAAAACTTCGAAGTAATCATCGCGGAAGATGATAATGCTGACGAAACGAAAAAATTTCTTTGTGATATCACCAAAAAGCTTCCTTTTAAATTGTTGCATGTGTATCAAAAAAAAGATGAAGGGTTCAGGAAGAATGAGATGCTGAACAAAGCAATATGGGTAGCTAATGGCGAACTGATAATCATAATTGATGGGGATTGTATTTTGCACAAAGCTTTTTTTAAGGAATATATAAAAGCAATAAAACCTAAAGCTGTTCTTTTTGGAAGAAGGGCGCTTTTAAGTGAAAGCTTTACCAAAAAATTGCTACTCTTGAAAAACTTAAATAAGCTGAACGTCTTGAACCTCATTTTTAGTGGTTCCTCCAGGATAGAAGATGTTTTGTATTTACCGGGTATCCCTGGTTACCTCAGAAAAAAGCGAAATAAGGGCGTGCAGGGCAGCAACATGGGGTTTTTAAAAACAGATATACTTTCTATTAATGGTTTTGATGAAGACTATCAAAGAGCTACAGCAGGGGAAGATGATGATATCGAATGGCGGTTCAGGGCATTGGGCTTTGAGTTTATATCCATGAAGAATAAAGCACTTCAATATCATTTATATCATAGGTTTAATTACTCGCAAAAAGATACAGATTACAATCTTGATATTATTAACAAAAAAAGAGATAAAGGGATTATTTTTTGCCTTAACGGAATTTCCAAATATGCAGAAAACCCTATAAAGGAATTTGCGGAATATTAAAACGCATGGTATGAAAATGTTGCAGTTAAATTTTGAGAAAGGATGGGGTGGCGGCGAGCGGCAAACTTTGTTTAATATGATTGGCTTTCGCGACTCGGGCTATGAAGTAGCGCTTTTATGCAGAAAAAATTGTCCGCTCGCTCAAAAATCGAATGAGGCAGGGTTTGAGACATTTGCCTTTTCAAATGTAATCAGCGCTGCTTTTTTTCTTGCATTCAGATGCAGGAAATATAATATTATGCAGGTGCAGGCATCACATATTTTAACTTATGCAGTAATCACTAAATTTCTTCACCAGGCTAAAATTATTTTCACCAGAAGAATTGATAATGTTCCAAAGGGAGCGGTTACAAGGTGGAAATATTCAATCGCTGACAAAATAGTTGTTATCAGTGAAGCGGTGAAAAAGGTAATTGAAAATTTTATTAACCGCGAAACTGAATTGATTTCTGATGCCTGTGTAAAAAAAGAATTGAATATTGCCCGCGCAAAAAAGCTGACGGACGATCTTAATATTCAAGAAGGTACTTTTATTATAGGTACAACGACTTCAGTCACTAAAACAAAAGCGCCGTTAGTAATGCTGGAAGCCATTCGTATCTTGTTTCAAAAAAAGAAGAATTTCGTGTTTCTTCATTTTGGAAGCGGAGATCTGGAAAATGAAATGAGAAAAAAAATTGATGAATACCATCTGAATAATGTGTATTACCTGATCGGATTTAAAGAAAACCCGGAAGATTTCTTTTCTGTTATGAATATGTTCACAAGAAGTTCAATTTTAGAAGGATTAGGCAGTAGTGTGCTGGACGCTTTTATGTACAAAGTGCCGGTAGTGGTTACTGATGCAGGCGGGCTTGCCGAACTGGTTCAGGATGGCAGGGGCATACTTTGTAAAAAAAATTCTGCCGAATCATTAGCAGAAGGAATGGAACGATTAATGGATACCCCTGATATGATCAAGCCAATGACTGATCAAGCATATGATTATGTTAACAAGTTTCATAGCATAGCATACATCACAAAACAATATACTGATTTAATAAGTCAATTGGGTGTTGCATGATCACGGAAGCAATTGCTTATATGGAAGAAGTTAAACAGGGCAGCAGTAAAGCATTGGCCAGGGTTATCAGTTTTATTGAAAATGATAGCGGAGATTATGTAATGTTGCTAAAGTCTTTACAAGCAAAACCAGTACCGGTTATTGGCATCACGGGCCCTCCTGGCGCAGGGAAAAGCACAATTACAGATGCGCTTATTGGAGAATTAAGAAAAAATGCCAAGCGGGTCGCTGTTCTTTGTGTTGATCCATCCTCACCGTTTAGTAAAGGTGCATTATTAGGCGACCGTATACGGATGAATAACTGGTATAATGACCCCGGTGTTTTCATACGTTCATTTGCAAGTCATGGCTCTTTAGGAGGATTGCATCCTAAAATGATAGAAATAACTGAATTACTCAAATCTTCCCTTTTTGATTATATACTTGTTGAAACCGTAGGGGTAGGTCAGAGTGAGATAGAAATAGCCAGCCTGGCCGATATTACTATCGTTGTTCTTGTTCCTGAAGCGGGGGATGATATACAGGCAATGAAAGCAGGCCTGATGGAGATTGCAGACGTTTTTGTTGTAAACAAATGTGACCGGCCGGGTGCGGAACAATTTATCGCGAATCTTGAGCAGATGCGAAAGCATTCCAAAGAGCATAAGGAAATTCCGGTAATAAAAACAATTGCAATTCAAAAGAAAGGTACCGGAGAACTGGCAGCCATACTGGCAAATAACCCGGCGGTAACGTATAAACGAAAATTGAAAATACTGACCGAAAAAGTTTACCAGCTCATTGTTCAGGAAAAGATAAAACACATTAATAAAAGCGAGCTGGAAAATGATATCAAAAAAGCATTAGACCAGGAAACGTTTAATATGTATCAGTTTGCAGAATCTTATTACACTAAATAATTTTTACTGTCAACGGCTCATATAACTTTCAACAGGCATACGGTTTGTGATGGATTTAGCCAGTGTCATTTCATCAGCGTATTCAATTTCACCCCCAAATGCAATACCCCGGGCAATAGTAGTGATTTTTACAGGCCGTTCTTTTAATTTTTTCTGGATATAATAAATGGTGGTGTCGCCCTGGATATTAGGACTCAAAGCAAAAATAATTTCCTGCACATTTTCCCTTTTTACCCGGCTAATGAGGGGTTCAATATTTAACTGATCGGGACCGATGCCGTCCAGCGGCGAAATGATGCCTCCAAGCACATGGTATATGCCATTATATTGTTGGGTACTTTCAATAGCAATTACATCACGGATGTTTTCTACCACGCAAATCATTTCATGTTTCCGCATGGGGTTGGCGCAAATGGAGCACACATCTGTATCGGCCACATTAAAACAACGATGGCAAAATTTTATTTCTTCCCGCATCCTGATAATTGTCTCACCAAAATTTTTTACCGCAGCTACATCCTGCTTTAATAAATGGAGCACCAGGCGCAAAGCTGTTTTTTTGCCGATACCCGGCAGCTTTGCAAATTCATTAACCGCATTTTCCAACAATGAAGAAGAGAATTGCATGTTGTAAAGATACAGGCATTACAAAGCAAAATCGAAATCGTTTTCCCAGTTTGCTTTTATAGTCAGCACTCTTTTTTTATTTCTCATCGGGATTATTACCGGAACTGCTTTTTCAGGTTGTTGGTGCTTACCAAAAAATTCACCGGCATCCCAGATCCCGTTTTTATTATCATCATATAAAATCCTTAAATCATAATCGCCGGGCGTAAAAAGTTTTTTGTTGAATTGCTGAGTGCTAAGCGGGAAGGCAAATTTTACGGCATCACTTTGCACAAATTCGAGTACCGGGTTTTTAGAGAGATCAAGATTTCTGAAGCGAAATTTTACTTCTCCATAATCAGATTCTTTCATTGTCCTGAAACTGATTGTATCGGCTTTAAGTAATTTTCGCCCCGATGAATCCTGGGCAAAGTCTTTTTCAAGAATAAGATGGTAAGCTGAATCCGGCACCCATTTCGTAACAAGAGTTAATTTTTTATCCGTAGTATCCTTAGTTAAATGATAAGATGTAATGTTGTTAAAGCTTCCATCTTTAAAATGAATTTTTGAAGAATCATAATTTTTCAGCTTTTCCTGGAATTGTAATTCAAGGTTGCCTAAAAGGTCAAGTTTATCGCTTTGAAGATTAGTTCCGACAACCAACCGTTTTTCTTTTTCTTCTTTTTTACCTGAGGTGGAAGTTTTGGCTGTTGGCTTCTTTTCCTCCCGTTTCTCAGTAAATGCATATAAGGTAACGGGAACATTTATTGCCCCTATCTGAACAGGTTTATTGTTGAATGCAAACAAGGAAGTTTTTGACAGGTATCTTTTTGAACCACCTTCATCCTTTAAGGCATATAAATTGTAAGTACCTGGTGCAACAAACCGGAAAGTGAACCTGCCCGCCGTATCAACATGTGTTACATATCTTGGCCTGTCTTTAATCACAGCCGAATCATCTAAATTGGTATGCAACATTACGATCAGGGTGCTGTCAGTTTTTCCGGTTTCCGCAACGATGACGTTGCCACTAAAATTAAGCGAATCGAGATAAGGCCCGGTTGAAAAGACATAATTAAAGTTTTTTAGCACATTGCCTTCATTCACATCTTTTATTGTTTTCCCGAAGTCAAAAAAATAAGTTGTATTCTCCAACAAGGTGTCTTTCAGTCTTACAGTTAATGTCCTGAGGTGGCGTTCCATGAACGGGTTTATTTTCGGCGTAGGGGAAATAAGCACATTCTGCTGCGGATTGTCAATTTCTATAAACTCATCGAAATTGAAAACAATAGTTTTATTGTGGAAATTAACCACAGAGTCATGTGGGGAAACGTTTACTAATTTAGGCGGCAGTGTGTCTTTTGGGCCACCCATTGGCGGAATAATGTTTGCACAACCTGAACTACCGATTATGTTGATAAACAGGAAGGCTGGTATTAAAAGACAAGTTAGGTTTCTTATAAATTTCATATCAATTATTCAACGAATATCTGCAAACTTAACTTGTTTGTGACAATCGGCATTTCCTGTTTTTATAATAATATTTTAAATATTTTTAATGCCCTTTGTTAAAAAAATATTGTTTACACTAGTGTTACTGATATCAGAAAAATCTGCATCTTATTACTTTGGTATCGCCGGGTTAATGGAGCCATATTAAAAATCATCTTCAAACAATTTTGATTTAGCGCTTTATAGAATTTGCAAACGAATTGTAAACGATTTATTAATGCCCGGTTAATGAGATAGGGTTCTTTTCATGACAGGTTGCTTACTGCTAATTTCGCGGCAACAATAAAACAAACGTGCATGAACAGGAAACCACAACTAATTGCCATCATTTTCTATGCTTCAGTTTTATTTTTGATTTTTAGTTGTAAAAAAACAAGTGCACCGAATGCAGGCAACTTCGGTTATACATTAATTGACACGAATGATGTTTCCCATAGTTTTTCGGATTATTCGAACATAAACGGCGGGTTATTTTATTATAACAGTTCTTCCGGCTATGGTTCTTATCCGGCAGGTTATATTTCGAATCACGATAGCACCCATTATTTTATTTTTTACGATTATAGTTCAGATGCCGTTAATAATATTGTTTTCAGCGTGCCTTCTTATAACCAGACTATTCAGGGAACAGATTCTTCTTCCGAAACCTCGCTGGTTATTAATTACACGGCATCTGACGGGGCCAATATGATTAAACCGGTTACTTTCAGTATTACCACTAATATAAAAGATACAGTAAGCTTAACTGTTAGTGGTAGTTTTACGTTAACCGGCACCACTGCATCAGGGAAAACAATTTCAGCATCAGGAACTTTCAGCAATTTCGGTTTCTTTTAATGGATATTTCAAGGCGGCTTTATTTGCCTTATTCCTGTTCTGTCTCATCCGGTAACTCGTGCAGAGCAACAGCCATATTATTTGTTTTTACGAAATTGCACCAATGGCAGTCGGGTTTTCCGCAACCAATATAAAATTCGCGGTTTTGAATTTTTTGCCAGCTTGTTGTGATTTGTTGTATAACTGTTTCGATATCTGCAGGGGTAATAACCACTTTTTCTTTCCGGTAGTTTTTCTTTTTATCTGGTTCTATAAAATCAAATTCAGTGCTTACCGCTTTCCAATCCCGTTGTTTATAATTATCGATAAGAATTTTATAAAAAACAGCTTGTCTCCAGTAATCACCACCATCAGGTTGTTTTTCATTGGGTGCTTTTAATTTATCGACAGCTTTTTCGACATCACCTGTTTTATAATCCACCACATTCACTTCTTTTCCATTGAACTCCAGTTTATCAAGTTTGCCTTTAATAGGAACATTTTTTACGATAACATTCCTGATATTGATTTCAACCACAGAGATTTTATTCCAGGAGCTTACATATTTGGCGTAATAATTTCCAAGCACTTCTACTCCATATTCGAGTCTTCTTTCAAATGCTTCTTTGGTAAAGCTTTCCCTGTGCCGGTGCATATACCAGTTAAAATCTTCCAGCATTTCTTCTTTTGCCGGAAATTTTTGTTCGGGATTCAATTTCATCTTCTCAAATAATTTCTGCAATGCATAATGAACGGAAGATCCAAATTCAGATGCTTCATTTTTTGGCGAAGGTATGCGGATGAGATTTTTAAAATAAAATTCAAGCGGGCATTTAAGGTAGTTGTTCAAAGCCGTAACACTCAGCACAAACTTTTCAATTATATGGCTGATAAAATCTTCTTCGGCCTTTCCTATTTCAGGGGCGGTTTCGTTAAATTGTAATGCTTCAAATTCCATCAGAAGATCATTGGGTATAGAGATTTTTTTGACTTTCAAATCATGCATGTCTAATATTTCAGCAATGAACATAGAGGGCTCAAGTTCTTTGCCATCGTTCCTGAACTTTGAGTAAGAGATAGAAAGATGTCTTTCTGCCCTGGTAATAGCCACATAAAACAACCTCCTCAATTCTTCTTCGTCACTTGCTTTTGTAGCCGAAGTCAAAAGGGTATCAGGCATTTTATAGCCATTGCCGGGTAAGCGTTTTTTTTCCCAGAGGGTTGCATTACATCCAGCGAAAAAAACATATTCGAATTCAAGCCCCTTGGAACCATGTGTGGTTAAAAGATTTACTCCTTTTTCACTGCCGCTAACCTGTACCAGCGGAACAGGAATTCCGTTTGCTTTCATCAGTTCCATCATTTTCACCAGTTCCGACAGCTTCATTAAAGGATTGCGGCGGTTTTCTTCTTTTATAAAATCAAATAAAGCGGTAAGCACCTGCAATAGCCAAATTTTATCCGGGCTTTGCATAATGTAATTAAGCACTCCTGCTTTTCTGATGATATTTTCAACCAGGGTTTGAATAGTAACATTCGGCACATCAGCAATCAATTGCTCAACAACATGGCTTGCCTTTTTTAATTCTTCATGAATACCTGTATCAAAAAGGTTTTTTGCCGGCGAATTGGCTTTTACATAAAGCAGTTTCCTTATTGAAGTTTTTTCGGCAGAAAATTGCTTATCTGCTACTTCAACAGAGAGCTTTGCGATTTCAATCGGGGGTATTTTATAAAAATCAAAATGCAGGATCTCGAAAAGCATTTCATCGCCGCCATATGGAGTATCATGTTCTGCGGCGAGATAGTTCAGTATTAAAAAAATTTTTTGTGCCAGAGGGCTTTCAAATAAATTCACATTACGCCTGCTGAAAACAGGGATTTTTTTGAGCGAAAGAAATTTTGCCAGTTCTTCACCATATTTATTTTCCCGGTAAATAATGGCAACTTTCCCCGGCTGAACGCCACTGCTGATAATTGTTTCCACCTGCATAGTAATTCCGGCCATTTCCTGTCGTTGACTTTCGTATTCGCCAATTACCGGTTGATTGGTGAATGAGTTGATCAGTGCGTTGGAAGAAATTAAATTTTTAGTAAGCTTTAATTCCGGATTTGTTTTGATGAGCCTTGATTCGTTTTTTTCGATCAGCGTTTTTGCAATATCGAGTATCGGCTGTGTGGACCGATAATTGTTTTCAAGAACGATCGTGAGTAGATTATCATAACTATTAATAAAGGCATGCATATTTTCCACGTTTGCTCCCTGGAAACGGAAAATACTCTGGTCATCATCACCAACAACAAATACATTCGGTCTGTCCCAGTAGCTAATAAGCAGCTCAACCAGTTTGTTCTGCGTACCGCTGGTATCCTGATATTCATCAACCAGTATATATTGATAACGTTCCTGGTAGTTCCCAAGTAACTGCTTATTCTCTTTGAAGGCCTTTAGTACCCAGTTGATCATATCGTCAAAGTCATACCTGTTGCGGCTCCTCATGAGGCGCTGGAAGTTGTCGAATTCATTTGCGGCTGCACGCAGCTTTTCCATTCTTTCTTTTTCTTCCTGTATTTTATCGGTGCGCACATCGCCTTTTTTGAACTCTTTGGTAGCGCGTTTGGTGATGTATTCGTTCCTTAAAGGAAAGCTTTGGATATATTCATCAATTTTCTGGTTGATAAATGCAGGAGTCAGATATTCTTTCTTCATTACTGAAAAAAGCTGTTGCAGATTATTCATCTCGAAATACACATCACCACGGTAACGTTTTAGCGGGTGATTTTTAGGAAAAGCATCAATGAGCTGTTTTAACAATTCAATTCTTTCCAGTTCGGAAACCGGATCAAGGATGTTTCGTTCAAACAGCGAAAGATTCTCCTGTATAATATCATTACAGAAAGCATGAAAGGTGTAAATATTTACTTTATAGGCATCGGGGCCAATAAAATTGAGCAATCTTTTACGCATGGCCACCACGCCGGCATCAGTATATGTAAGACATAAAATATTCTCCGGCAACACATCGGTTTCCAGCAATATTTTACCGATTCTTGCAGCAAGTATTTGAGTTTTGCCAGTTCCAGGGCCGGCGATTACCATTACTGGGCCTTCAATAGTATCAACAGCAAGGCGTTGCCTGTCATTCAATTTTTCATATTCTTCCCTGAATTTCTGATTCGTTACTTCCCTGTTTATTGACATATTTCAAAGTTAAGCTAAGCGGCATGATTGTGCAGAAACTCAATAAAATTTGGAAATTTTCTTGTTTCGGGAATATTTTTCCTGCTATTTCTGCGTTATAGCTCAGATAAAATTCGGTGATGAAAAACAATAACGCATTTAAAGTCTTTATCCTTGAAGATGATACCTGGTATGGCTCCATGCTCCAGCATTATCTTTCCCTTAATCCTGAATACATTGTCAAACGATTTGAATCGCCAAACGAATTTTTTTCGCACCTGCACGAATCCCCGGATGTAATCACTCTCGATTTCTCACTCCCTGATTGTGACGGTGCCGAGGTGCTCAAAAAAATAAAACAGCAAAACCCTGACCTGCGGGTAATAATTATTTCAGGGCAGGAAGATGTGGCTACGGCGATCAACCTTTTGAAAAACGGAGCTTATGATTATATAGTGAAAGACGAAGACACCAAGGACAGGTTATGGAACAGTATAAAAAACCTGCGTGAAATAAGCGACCTGAAGCAGGAGGTGGAAACCTTGAAAAGCCAGGTTGGCCACAAGTATGATTTTTCCCAATTTATTATTGGAAAAAGCGAAGCTATCGAGAAAGTGTTTGCGCTGATTGAAAAAGCATCCAAAACAAATATTACTGTTTCTATAACAGGGGAAACCGGTTCGGGTAAGGAAATGGTGGCAAAAGCCATTCATTATAATTCTGACCGGCATAAACAACCCTTTGTTGCGGTTAATGTTGCCGCTATTCCACGCGATTTGCTTGAAAGCGAATTGTTCGGCCATGAAAAAGGCGCATTTACCGGCGCCGTTACACGGCGTATAGGAAAATTTGAAGAAGCAGACAAAGGCACTTTGTTTTTAGATGAAATCGGCGAACTGGATATTAATCTTCAGGCCAAGTTATTGCGTGTACTGCAGGAAAGGGAAATTACTAAAGTGGGAAGTAATACGGTTACAGCTATTAATGTGCGCATTATTGTTGCCACACATAAAAACTTAATGGAAGAGGTAAAAAACAAAAACTTCCGAGAAGATTTGTATTACCGGCTTATAGGGTTACCTATTCAAATACCAGCATTGCGTGAAAGAGCTAACGACATTATTATTCTTGCAAAACATTTTATTGATGCGTTTTGCAAGGAAAACAAAATGCCGAAGAAAACCATTTCTTCCGAGGCACAGCAAAAATTGCTCAATTACTCTTTTCCCGGCAATGTAAGGGAATTGAAATCTATTATGGAACTTTCGGCTGTAATGGCAGATGGCGATATTGTTCAACCTGAACATATCACGATGAATACTACTTCCAATATTACCAGTATGCTGAGTAAAGAACTTACTTTGAGAGAATTTGAAATTCAGTTGATACAGCATTTCCTGGATAAGTATGACAAAGATGTACTGCTTGTTGCCAAAAAATTGGATGTAGGTAAATCCACGTTATACCGGATGATCCAGGCTGGAGAGCTTAAAGTGAAATAAAGAATAACAGGAATTAATCCCCGAACTATCAGAACTGCTTATGAGTGAAAAAGATTTGCAAAGTTTGACAGAACATACGCGTCTCAGTAATAAAAGAATTTTGCTGGCTGAAGATATTAAGATGAACCAATACATTGCAAAACGTATTCTCGAATCCTGGGGATGTGATGTAACTATTGCCAATAATGGTAAAGAAGCGGTGAATTTATTAACTGAAAATTATTTTGATTGCATTTTGATGGATGTACAGATGCCCGAACTGGATGGTGTTTCCGCAACTGAAATGATACGTAAATTACCGGATTCCCAAAAGTCATCCATTCCCATAATAGCCTTAACTGCAAACACGCTTGATAGTGATAAAAACAGGTATATGAAAGCAGGAATGAATGCTTGTATTTCCAAACCCATTAATGAAGAAAAATTATTAGCTGTGATCACAAAAAACATTTTAAGCAGTCAAAAAGAAAAAGAAAACGTGCCAGAGAAAAAAACAAATCAACAAAACAGTTCTGTAGAAAAATTGTATGACCTTTCAATGGTGGTTTCGGTGTCCGGAGGTAATCATGATTTTATTAAAAAAATGATTGCATTGTTTATTGAAACTGTTCCGCAAAATATTTACGAACTAAAAACTTCTGCAGAAGCGGGGAATTGGGATCAGGTGGGTAAAATTGCCCATAAACTAAAATCCACTATCGATTCAATGGGTATTAAATCCATTCACCAGGATATACGATCAATCGAAGCCGGTGCCAAACAAAAAACCAATTTAGAGAATATATCAACACTGGTGGAAAAAGTTAAGTTGGTAATTGATCACACAATTCAGCAATTGCAAACAGAACTATAAATTTCTTCCGACACATTTTCCAGACAGGTATCAAAAATTCCCAATCAAGGAAAAATAAATTACTAAACTATTTTTAAATACTTGTCTTTGAATTAATTATAGGAGGAAAAAATACGGCACTATTTTTCCGGATTATTCAGAAAATCACTGTCGTGGAATTTAAAAACTCACCCAAAATCTTTGTTGTAGAAGACAGCCCTTTTTATCAGGGGCTGATATTAAAAATGCTGGAACCCATCAGCAATGATGTACATGCTTACACTACCGGTGAAGATTGCCTGCAAGATTTGCATAAAAACCCATCAATTGTAATTATTGACTACATGTTAGAAGGGAAAATAAACGGACTTGATACCATACAAAAAATAAGAAGTTCTAATTCTTCTGCTTTCGTGGTTTTATTTTCCGCAGAGCCCGAGTTAAAGAAAAAGGAAAATTTTTCACGGTACGGTTCTTTTGAATATCTTGAAAAAAGCGTTCATACATTTCCATTATTACAGCAAATCATCAATAGTCATTCTTCACCGAGTGTATACTAAATTTCAGAAATTGACTAACCTGGCATTCTTGAAATGTATTTTTCAATCTGTTTGATCTGATCTACTATCTGGGGCGTGGTTGGTTTTAATGCTTTAGCCTTCCTGAAAAAATCTTTTGCAGCCCTGAATTCTCTTTTTGTCATCATAATTGAACACAACTGTAAAAAAGCAGCGGCCTGGTTTTCTTTATCTGGCAACCCTTTCCTGATAGCCTGCCTGATATAACTTTCTCCCTGTTTTAAATCATTTTTTTGCATGGCGAGCAACCCCATTTGCAAGAGACTGGCCCCTTCTGCTTCTTTCATCGGCATACCCAGATCAAGCCCTTTTTTCATATTTTTTTCAGCGCCTTCGAAATCCTGCTTCATCATGGCCAGATTGCCTTTTAATGTAAAATAAACAGACCGGATAGGCTTATATAAAAGATTGGGGAATTTGATAGTATTTAAAACTTTTTCGGCGCCTTCCACATCGCCGGCTTCCATAAACTCCTGAATCAGTCTCAATGGTCCAAAAAAGAAATGCCCGAAAATTAAAATTACGCCCACGAGGTAAGGAAGAAACGCAGGCCAGAAACCAGAGAAAATATTGGTAACAATTGCGATAATAATAAATGCGATGCCTAATTGAAGGCGATATTTGATGAGTAAGGCGTAAAACTTCATAACACCTGATTTTTAGGGATTGCAAAGATAGTGCTATGAATGCAATTAGGCATTGTTTATTACATTTGCAAACAGGTATGGCCTCGTAGTACAATGGATAGTATAAGAGTTTCCGAAGCTCCAGATCCTGGTTCGATTCCAGGCGAGGCTACAAAATCCTATCTCGGTTTATTCCCGGATGGCGCTTTAAAAATTTATTGTTGATGCCTTTATTTTTCTTTCAGCATCCTTGTAAATTGCGCCGGATAAAAATTGAAAATTCAATACATAGTTTTAATTTAATGACCCATTATAAAAACCTTCTCTGCATTGAGTAAGTTTATAAATTGTAATTCTTAGAATACATATTGATGAAAAAGTTTCTTGATGAAAATTTTTTGCTGCATAACAAAACGGCACAAGCGTTGTATCATGAATATGCAGAAGCAATGCCTGTGATAGACTATCATTGCCATTTGTCGCCACAGGAAATTGCTGAAGACAGTACTTTTGAAAACATTTCCCAGGCATGGCTCAAAGGAGATCATTATAAATGGAGAGCCATGCGGATAAATGGAGTGGATGAAAAATTTATAACAGGGAATGCCAGCGATGAAGAGAAGTTTCAGAAGTGGGCTGAAACCGTGCCATATACCTTGCGTAATCCTTTATATCATTGGACGCATCTTGAACTACAAAGATATTTTGGTATACATGAATTGCTGAACCGGAAAACAGCCGGGAAAATTTATGAAGCCTGCTCTGAAAAATTGAATACCCGTGCCTATAGTGTCCGCAATCTGTTGCGTAAAATGAATGTAAAAACCGTTTGCACCACGGATGATCCTACTGACAGCTTGCAATATCATCAGCAACTGGAGCAGGAAAAATTCGAAATACCCATTATTCCTGCTTTTCGACCTGATGCAGCCATGAACGTAGATGTTCCTGAAATGTTTAAAGGATACTTGGCCAAACTGGAAAAAGCATCTAATATTACTATCGGCTCGTTTAATAATTATATTGATGCCTTAAAAAAGCGTCACGATTTTTTTGCATTGAACGGGTGTTCAGTTTCCGATCATGGTTTGGAAGAAATATATGCTGATGATTGTACTGAGGCTGAAGTAAAAAGTATTTTCGTTAAAGTTCACTCAGGGAAAAATGCAGAGCCTGCGGAGATCAGAAAATTTAAATCTGCAATGCTGAGAATTTTTGCAGAATGGGACCATGAAAAGCACTGGGTGCAACAGTTCCATTTAGGAGCTTTGCGCAACAATAACAGTCGTATGCTGAAAAAGCTTGGTCCGGATACAGGCTGGGATTCTATCGGAGATTTTTCACAAGGGAAACAGTTAGCAAAGTTCCTCAACTATCTCGATAAAGAAAACAAACTCACAAAAACCATACTATATAATTTAAATCCGGCAGACAATGAATTGATGGCAACTATGATCGGAAATTTTTGTGATGGCTCGGTTCCCGGAAAGGTTCAGTGGGGTTCTGCATGGTGGTTTCTTGATCAGAAAGACGGAATGACAAAACAAATAAATGCATTATCGAATATGGGTTTACTAAGTCGCTTTGTAGGTATGTTAACGGATTCAAGAAGTTTTCTTTCTTACCCGCGTCATGAATACTTCCGTCGCATTTTATGCAATATTCTCGGAGAAGAAATGGAAAAAGGCGAGCTTCCGGATGACTGCGAGTGGACGGGTAAACTAATACAGGATATTTGTTTTTATAACGCCAAAAATTATTTTAACTGGGCACATATTTAAAGTCATAGAATGGTATAAGTAAGACGGAAATTTTGAATATCACAACTGATCATGACAGAAAACAGATTCAATGAAAATACCGCCCGCCTTTACCATGGCGAAGCAGGGATTGGAAACTACAGATGGATTATTTGTGCATTGGTTTTTTTTGCCACAACTATTAATTATTTGGACAGAGCGGTCATCAGCCTTTTGAAACCCTATCTCGACCAGGATTTTAAATGGACTGAAACGGATTACTCCGATATTGTTGTCGCTTTTCAGTTTTCCTATGCAGTAGGTTTGTTAATATCTGGTTGGTTTGTAGACCGGGCCGGAACAAAACTGGGTTATGCATGCTCCCTTATTTTGTGGAGCGTTGCTGCTATAGGTCATGCATTGGTAAAAAGCACATTTGGGTTTATTGCGGCGAGGTCGGCATTGGGTATAAGTGAAGCAGGCAATTTCCCTTCAGCAATTAAAACCATTGCCGAATGGTTTCCTAAAAAAGAAAGGGCGCTGGCTACAGGAATATTTAATTCCGGTGCAGCAGTTGGCGCTATTGCAGCGCCGCTTAGTGTTCCTTTTATTGCCGAAAAAATGGGATGGAGATGGGCGTTTGTAATAACCGGGGCAATTGGTTTTGTTTGGTTAATTTTCTGGGCAATTATTTATCAGGTTCCGGGGAAGCTTAAAAAACTTTCGAAAGCTGAGCACGATTATATTAACAGCGATGCTGACCAGTTGAATTCAACAACCAAAGCGGAAACAGATAAAAGTTTTTCATGGGCTAGTCTTATTCGTTACAAACAAACATGGGCTTTCATATTAGGGAAATTTCTGACTGATCCTGTTTGGTGGTTTTATTTATTCTGGCTTCCTGCATTTTTAAAAGCTCAATATAAACTGGAAGGAACCGGGTTAGCTTTTCCGGTGGCTTTAGTGTATATCCTTTCTACAGTTGGAAGTGTTTTCGGTGGCTGGCTGCCATTGAAATTTATAAAACAGGGGTGGCCCCTATTCCGTTCGAGGAAAACCTCCATGTTCATATACGCTATTTGCGCCCTGCCAGTGGTTTTCGCACAATATCTGGGTACGTTTAATATTTGGATGTCTGTTATTATTATTGGATTTGCAGCAGCAGCACATCAGGCATGGTCTGCTAACATTTTCACTACTGTATCTGACATGTTTCCCAAAGAAACTGTCGCATCGGTAACGGGTATGGGGGGTATGGCTGGCGCTATCGGAGGCATGCTTATGGCCAAACTGGCCGGCTTATTGTTCGATTATTATAAACATCTTGATAAAATTGAAACAGGATATTACATCATGTTCCTGATATGCGGTTGTGCATACTTGTCAGCATGGCTCATTATGCACTTTCTCGTGCCAACAATGAAAAGAATTAACTTATAAAACAAACATGCCTGGTCAGCAAACCGAATCCGATAATTACCGGTTATGTATTACTGTTAGTTTCTGCTCTAGCTGATTTTTGTGTATGAATAAAGGAATTGCCCGAATACCTGCCCAGTATATTGAACCCCAGCGAAGCGATCAAACAAATACTGAATATTGTCCAAAGTAATGCATGGTAACCTCTATAAGCAATTATCTCGCTTCCAAAACCTGGCCCTGCAATCTGTGCGGTACTCCATGCAATGGTATACATGGCGGCGTAACGGCCACGGTTAAGGTCATTGGTGCGGCTTATCCAGAATGAGTTCATAAATGGCATCGACATTATTTCTCCGATTGTTATAATAATGATACAAATAATTGCTGCCCATAACAAGTGAGGCATGATACTTAATAAAAGGAAACCGAGGCCTGCTATAGCTATGCCCATGCCTATAAAAAAAGTGTGCGGCTTCGTTCCTTCGATTGAATATATCAGCACCATTTCAAGGGCAACAATAATAAGACCGTTAGTTGCCATAAGCATGCCGATAAATATTTCATTCAGATGCCACTGTGTTTTAAAATACAGCGAAATCATAGTAAATAACTGGAAGAAGCATGATGCAAATAAAATAGTCAGCATGATGAATGCCATGTACACCTTGTCCCGATAGGGGGGTCTTACCCTTGTATGGTCCTTATGTTTATGTTGCTTGGAACCTGTTTTTACATAGGGTAATAATTTAAGTAACAAAAGGGCAGAAAGTATATTGGTCGAACCATCTACCCAAAAAAGCAAATGATAATTAAAAGAAGCAAGAAAACCTCCTAAAGCACTGCCAAAAGCCCACCCAAGGTTGATGGATAGCCTGTTCAGCGAAAAAGAACGTGTCCTGTTCTCAACAGAACTATAATAGGCAATAGCAGTGGAATTGGCCGGTCTGAATGATTCGTTACAGATGCTGAGAATAAGAACCCCGATACTCAGAGAACCAAATGTTTTTAAATAACCCACTACAATAAACATAATACCGCCAAGAATAAGTGATGCTACCTGCAACGGATAAAAGCCCCAGGTGTCTATAATCTTGCCACCCAAGGATGCTCCAATAATTGCACCTGCACCAAAAAGTGCAACAATAAAACCTGATTGCTGGATATTGAAATGAAGTTGTGTGCTACAATAGACAGTAAGAAAGGCGACGACCATTGTACCACTTCTGTTCACCAACATTACCAGCGACAGATACCAAGTTTTTTTTGCCAGGCCTGTATAGGCATTTTTGTATAACGCCCATGTAGCTGAAACCATAAATCGAAAATAGATAAAACCAATCAGGCGATTTTCAAGACTTATGCATATGGTAATAACTTATGTGAATAATGTCATTAAACAGCAATAACGGTATCTAATTGCATATCACCTTAGCGCTTTAATGAATTCTTCCCAATTGAAAATTTTATTTTTCATTTTGGGATAAGTGAGTATTTCCTGAATTATTTCAAAATATTGACAAATAGTAAATTAAAATTTTGGCAAGGAAATGGAAGAATGTTTTTTAAATCTTATCTTCTATGAAAGCCTATCTTAAAAAACTGGTTGCAAAGCTATTCTGCAAAACAAATGTATTTCAGTTTTATATTTTATTAATTATAAGCTTTTCATTTATCCAAATTGTATGCGCAAAAGAGAAAATGCCGGAAACTGACGAGCTTTTTTATGTTGCTCCTGCTGGTCTGCAACAGCGTGGCCTGACTGTCACCATTGTCAGTCATGATAAAGCCATTTTAAAATGGCAAAATATAAAACAAGCCAGCCATTTTGTAGTGCAGCACAGTAAAGACGGGATTAAATATACTGATGCCGCTGTGATTTTTACACCTGAGTCAGAGGCCAATACTATCAGGCAGTTTAGTTATGCAGATAAAATAAACGCCGATAATAAACTAGTTTATTACCGGCTAAAAACTATTGATGATAATGGGAAGGTCAGGTATTCAGAAATTATTGTTGTTTCCCTAAAAAAAGGGAAGACAAAATTGATATAAAAAATTTTACTACAACTGTTTTTAGATACCCGTTAACGTTAGCCCGATAAAAACAGGCATATTCTTCATACTTTTATATAAATTTTCCTTTTATCAAGCCAGAAACAGATCAGCCAGTAAAACCCTACATTTATAACTGCGAATAAAAGAGAACCGTTTTTAAGGTTTTCAGAAACCGGCATACAAATATGCTGATAGAACCATTGCAGCGGGGTATAATACACAGCTGCACCGGTATTGTCAGCGCCATTGGCTAACCTGATCAATCCCAAAAGTCGGGGGATTAATCCGCTTAGTGCAAAAACAAAAAGCGGGTTCCTTCCAAATGGTATAAAAAAATTGCTCCATCTGCCGGCTGCATTTTTAAATTCAATCAGGTAAATCAGTAGGCCCAGCACCATGATGGCAAGTCCTGATGTACATATTACAAATGAGCTGGTCCATATTTTTTTGTTGATAGGAAATGCCATATTCCAGCAATAGCCTGCAAAAAGAAGAAGGCTTCCTGCTACCAATAAATTGGACAGCATTTCATAATTTTTTCCTTTTATCAGGATATAATGGCCAACAAAATAGCCGATAATTACCTGTACAATTGCAGGTATGGTACTGGCAATTCCTTCAGGATCAAAAGGAACACCTTCTCCTTTGTACATATGAGGGATACCTAAAATTTTTTTATCTATAGGCAGCCCGAAATATCCTTGTATACTATAAGGGTCTGGCTGGCTACCCAAAACAAAACACAATAACCAATAACCCAATAGCAAAATCATGCTCCACCAAACAGCACCATTGATTTTAAAATAATGAATAATAAATGAAGCAAAAAAATAGCAGAGGGCAATACGCTGAAGCACCCCTAAAATGCGGATCCCTGTTTCAGGATTGTCCGGGCCTACCCAGTATTTAAAAATTAAATGGTTATCAGACCATTTTATAAAAGGAAACCAGTTCAGAAAAAGCCCGATCAGGAAAATCAATAATGAACGCCAGATAATTTTTTTAATAAAGAAGATATTGCCTGGCTGCCCGGGCCTTGAAAAAACAAATGCCATTGCATTG
This sequence comes from Puia sp., assembly GCA_035541355.1. Taxonomy (GTDB): domain Bacteria; phylum Bacteroidota; class Bacteroidia; order Chitinophagales; family Chitinophagaceae; genus Puia. The sequence continues at coordinate 465,929 of DATKNN010000014.1, forward strand.
CCTACAGCAAAAAGAAAAAATGGGAAAACACAATCAGTAGGTGTTAAGCCATGCCATGCAGCATGTTCAAGCGGGGCATAAATATGGCTCCAGTCGCCGGGGTTATTTACCAAAATCATGAATGCAACGGTAGCTCCCCGGAAAACATCAAGCGAAAAATATCTTTCTTTCACGGCAGTTATGTTTGTTTGTAAACGAAGTTAAGTTTTCGGCAGATTTTTTTAATAAAAGCTTGTTTTTCAAGAGGGAGCAAAAAATTTTTACAAGTGAAAATCACCTATATTTGCAGCTTGAATAATTGCAAAAATGATTCTTGATTTTAGAGGAAATACGGCAGCTTTTATAAGCAAAAGTGTGAGTTAACCCCGAGACCTTTATTAACTATAAAAATTCCTGTGAGAAGAAGTTGTTTGTTGCGTAATTGCTATAAAAAGTTATAATATGGAAGGTATAAGGAGTATTTCGTATGAATGCTTCCTTATGCCTTTTTTGTTATTTGTGGTTTTGATAAAGCATCAAAGGTAATTAGTCGGTCAAAAAAAGCAAATGTGACCGAGGTGGCGAAGCCTTGCATTTTAACATCGTTTTTGCGTGTGAAATGAGTTCTGAAAAAAAATGGTATGTAGTTTACACAAAGCCCCGCTGGGAAAAAAAAGTACACGGCCTTTTCGATGAAAAGGGGTTTGAGAATTATTGTCCATTGAATAAAGTAAGAAAAAAATGGAGTGACAGAATGAAGACGGTGCACGAGCCGTTATTTAAATCTTATGTATTCATAAAAATTGCTGAAGAAGAAAAAACTGCTGTAAGGATGGTAAACGGCGTGGTGAATTTCGTGTATTGGTTGGGTAAGCCAGCAGTGGTAAGGGAAAATGAAATTGTAGACATAAAAAAATTTCTGGACGAATACGAAAATGTGCAGGCAGAACCGCTGGAGCTTGCTGAAAATATGAAGGTGAGGGTTGAGCGTGGCGCTTTGATGAATAAAGAAGCAACAGTAGTAAAAGTGATGAACAATAAAGTGCAGATTATTATTGAAAGCATTGGGTACTCGTTAACTGCATATGTTGATAAATCAAATATAGCTGTAGCAGGAAAGTATTAGTTTTGAAAAAATAATTTTTATTAATGCATCCATTTCTTTTCTTTTCCAGAAGAAATTTTTTTCTGTTGAGTACCTTATCCTCAGTTTTATTTTTTTTCAGCTCCTGCGGAACAACCAGGCCTTACGTATATATGCAGGGCCAGTTTGATACTGCGGCAATGAATAATGTGCCACTCATTGAACCGGTTGTGCAAAAGGGAGATTTGATAAGTATAATTGTTTACAGCGATAATCCGGATGCCACGAAAATTTATAATCAATCATTAATAACTACGGCAGGTGCCGGAAGTAATGGAGGGGCTTCAGCCGGAGGAGAAGTTATTACCCAAAGTGTGAGCGGAGCTTCTCCAACATCTGCCGGATACCTCGTAGATGAAAAGGGCAATATTGAATTTCAAGGTTTGGGTTTATTACATATTGAAGGATTGACCCGTAATCAAATAAGGGCATTATTGGATTCCACCTTAAAAGATACACTGCTAACAAATCCATATTATAATATCAGGTTTTTAAACAACCGGTTTACCATGCTTGGAGAAGTAAATAAACCAGGGCTGTACTCCATACCCAGCGATCATATTAACCTTCTGGAAGCATTATCAATAGCCGGCGATATGACCTATTTTGCCAGGCGTGATAATGTGCTGGTAATAAGGGAGCAAAACGGGAAACGGCAATGGGGGAGGTTAGACCTGACAAAACCTGACATTTTAAAATCTCCATATTTTTATTTGCAACAAAACGACCTTGTATATATAGAGCAGAATAAAAAGAAATCAGTAGTTAATGACCAGATTACTATGAGGAATATTAGTATTGCTACCGCCCTGTTATCTGCTTTTGCAATATTGTATACGGTATTAAAGAAATGATATTATGCCCACAGAGTTTAATAGTACTATAAACCAAAACGGATCTGCTGGAAAAACTCCAATGCAAGATAGTTCATGGACTGTGGGTCCGCGAGAATTTATTTTTAAGTATATCAAGTATTTACCCTGGGTGCTTATCTGTGCTGCATTGGCATTAATTTTTGCATACATAAAAATTCGGTATACCACCCCTATTTATCACGTACAATCTTCAATGATTATTAAAAGTGACCAGGTTAATGGGAAAAATGACAGGTTTCAGGATTTGTACCTGGGAAATTCAGGCCCCAATCTTAGTAATGAAATACCTATATTAAGGTCAAGCCCGGTAATAATAAGGGTAGTAAAAGATCTCGATTTTCAAATCCAATATTATGGCACTGGTAAAATACGATCTACTTTGCTGTATCCGCTGAGCCCTTTTTATATGAAAACAATTACCATTGCAGATTCGGCAGTTGGGTTTAGTTATTCCATAAAAATTATTAATGACAATGAATTTTTATTAAACACCTTAAAAAAAACATACTTATTTGGGGAACCCATTGAATTAAACGGAAACAGATTTGTGCTTTTTCGCAATAAATCGGTAAACGCGAATGGATTTTCAGATAACGGTGTTTTTCGAATTAAGTGGGTACCCGATTTTCAGGTAGCTGCTAATATTATGCAGGGTTTAAAAATAGTTCAGGCCAATGAACAATCCAATATCGTTAACTTATCATACGAAGGGGAAAATGAAGCGATTGGTAGAAATATGCTCAATTTGTTAATGGATGTATACGATTCTTTGGTAGTAGAGGATAAGCAGCATATGTCTTTAAACACTTTGAATTTTATTGATTATACACTTGATACGCTTCAACGGGAATTAGGGGGTGCTGAAACTACAATAAAAGGTTATATGCAGAAGAATGACTTATTTGATATAGCCGGTCAATCTACCAATTATTTTTCTACCATTAATGAAGCTACCAGGCAGGCCGATATTTTGGGAATGAAAATTAAAATAGCAGACATTCTGCTTACGTATATAAAAAATGAGAAAAATATTTATAAACAAGTACCGACGGACCTGGGCATTGAAGAACCGGTTTATACCAAGCTCCTGGCTGAATACAATACATTACAGATTCAGCGGGAAGTAAATCTAAAAACAACCACTCCAAACAACCCTCTTATACAGAACATAAACAGCTCTCTGGAAAGGATAAGGCATGACATGATTGAAGCGCTAACCAGTGTAAAAAACGCTTATTCGCTCACTAAAACCAACCTCGACAGGCAGAGTAATGAATACCAGGGCAAACTTAAATCTTTACCTGGTAAAGCTATGGGCCTGAGCAATATTCAACGCAGGCAAAAAATACTGGAAGATTTGTATTCATTTTTATTGCAGAAGAAATTTGAAACGGCCATTTCCTCAGCATCAATAGTATCCAATTCAAAAATTTTGGAGCCGGCCTCTTCTTCATCTGTCCCTGTGAAACCCAACAAAAAGAATATTTATTATTTCTACCTCATTTTTGGTATTTGTATTCCGGTCGGCATTATTGCTTTGTTAGAATTGTTCAAGGATAAAATAAACAACCGGTTTGATGTGGAAAAGAGGACTTCTGCCCCCGTTATTGGGGAAATCGGTCATTCTGATGATGGGCAGACTTTGGTAGTTAAAAAGAACAGCCGCAGGTTCATTTCGGAACAATTTCGTATTATAAGAAGTAATCTCCAATACCTCATAGCTAAAAAAGAGAAGCCTGTTATTATGGTTACCTCATCTTTTAGTGGCGAGGGTAAATCCTTTATCAGTACAAATATCGGCGCAGTGATGTCACTTGCAGGAAGAAAAACCGTGATTATGGAGTTTGATATCAGGAAGCCTAAAATTGTAGCTTCGCTTGAGCTGAAGAGAAAAATGGGTATCACAAATTACATTATTGGGAAAGCAAAATTCAACGAATTAGTATTGCCGGTAGAAGGGATGGAAAACCTTTTTGTTATTCCCTGCGGCCCTATTCCACCCAATCCTTCTGAACTTTTACTCGATGAAAGATTGAATTTGTTAATGAAAGAAGCCCTGGAGCATTTTGATGTGGTGGTGATGGATACGGCCCCAGTGGGCCTGGTAAGCGATGCAGTTAACCTCGGCAGGTTCGCTGATTGTACAATTTATATTGTAAGACAGGGCTTTACTTTCAAAAAGCAATTACGCCTTATTGAAGAATTGTACCAGCAAAAAAAACTTCCGGCTATTTCTCTGCTCCTGAACGATGTGAAAGCAGAAGGTGGATATTACAGCGGCTACTATGGCGGCTATGGCTATTACGGAGGCTACAGTTATGGTTTTGAATCGGGTTATTTTGAAGCTGAATCAACTAAAAAAGCAAACCGGTCATTTACAAAAAAAACCAGGCGATGGCTGAAAAAATGGTTTGCCTGATATTAAAATTTTGGAAAATTGATTAAAAATCAGGGTTACGAGCTTGTTATAGAGGCAGGGCATTCTAAAAAGAATTACTGGAGAGATATCTGGTTGTACCGTGAGCTTTTCTATATATTAAGTTGGCGCGATGTAAAAGTTCGGTATAAGCAAACGATAATTGGGGCTGCATGGAGCATCATCCGGCCTTTGCTCACCACTATTATATTTACACTTATATTCAATAAAGTTGCTAAGCTGCAGTCGCCTGGCGCAGCGCCATATGTGCTGATGGTTTTTGTTGGCATGTTGCCCTGGCAATTTTTTTCAAACTCTCTGAGCGAAGCAAGTGGCAGCCTGATCAATAATACTAACCTGATAACCAAAGTATATTTCCCCAGAATGATTATACCTGCCAGTTCTGTAATCACCGGGCTCGTTGATCTGGCTATTTCTTTTATCATCTTGATCGGTATGTTTGTCATTTTCAGGTTTCTTCCTCCCCTTAACATATTTTTCCTTCCCTTTTTTATCCTGATAGCTTTTGTTGCTGCATTCGGCATCGGCTTATATCTTACTGCCGTCAATGTAAAATATAGGGACTTCCGGTATATTATCCCTTTTATTGTTCAGTTTGGCCTTTATATTACACCAGTTGGTTTTAACAGCGATATTATTCCTCAAAAATGGAAATTGCTTTTTTATATAAACCCCATGGCTGGTGTCATTGATGGCTTTCGCTGGAGTCTTTTGGGGCAAAATGTGTATTTGCCCGGACTATTGATTTCAACCGCAGTTTCTTTTTTGTTTTTGTGGTTAGGTGTTTATTATTTCAGGCATACTGAAAAAAGTTTTGCCGACAATATTTGATGTTTACTATGTCTTCACCTGTTATTAAGGTCGAAAATATTTCAAAGCAATATATTATTGCCCATGAAAATCCTGAGCGGTATACTGCATTAAGGGATGTTATTGCTAAAAAAGCAAAAAAAATATTTTCATTTGATCAATCAATGAGACCGGCTCAAAAGAAAAAATCTACGGAAATATTCTGGGCATTGAAAGATGTAAGTTTTGAACTTCTTGAAGGGGACCGGGTGGGCATTATTGGCAGAAACGGTGCCGGTAAAAGTACCTTACTGAAAATATTAAGCCGTATCACAGAGCAAACCTATGGAAGGATTACCATCCATGGCAGGGTGGCAAGTTTATTGGAAGTGGGGACAGGTTTTCATCCGGAATTAACGGGGAGGGAAAATATTTTTTTAAACGGGGCTATTTTGGGAATGAGCAGGAATGAAATCCGGAAAAAATTTGATGAGATCGTTGATTTTGCGGAGATCGAAAAATTCCTCGACACTCCTGTGAAACGATACAGTAGCGGTATGTACGTAAGGCTGGCCTTTGCCGTGGCGGCGCACTTGGAGCCAGAAATTTTAGTAGTAGATGAGGTTTTGGCGGTTGGGGATGCAAAGTTCCAAAAAAAATGCCTTAACAAAATGGAAGATGCCGGAAAAAAAGAAGGAAAAACGGTGTTGTTCGTAAGCCATAATATGGCAGCAGTAAAATCATTATGTAACAAGGCTATCGTATTACATAAAGGCCAAAAGCTTTTTGAAGGAGATGTATTTGAATCATTGGCGAAATACATGGCTTTTGACCAGTCAGAATTCAGCCACTCAGCTAGTTTTGCCCGGGCAATTGACCCGGCAAAAAAAATCTATATCAAAGAGGCTTCCCTTGTTGATGATTTGACTAAGGACTTTTTTTGTATAGAGTTGCATCTGAAAATTATTTCAAGCGAGCAAAACAAAGTGGGTATAAATTTAAAGCTAAAAGATGGCATGGGCTTTCCGGTAGCTTTTGGCTGTTCCCATTATTTTTTTCCCGAATTACATTCAATTAATAAAGGCGAAAATTTATTGCAAATTACTACCACTCGGTTACCGCTCGCAACCGGTCGTTATAAACTGAGCATTGAGATGGTTTTTCCTGGGATTGAGCAATTGGATTTCCTCGAAGACTGCATAGAATTTGAATTGTCGCACGATGCTGCGGCTAAACGGAATTATGGCATTGCCCAGGAATGGGGCAACGGGGCCATGGAAATTATTTTTGAAAGGCTGGAAAATAACTAAACAATGAAGACCTATTATAAAATAAAAAGTAAGCTAAAAAACTATTTTTCAAAGCCTGTCATACCTCCTGGTTATGAAACCAAAAGATCCATATTAAATGGTTACAGAGTGAAATATCAATTAAAAACCCTTGTGGAAACGGGAACATTCATGGGCGAAACCGTGGAGTATTTTAAAAATATTTTTGATCATGTTATTTCTATCGAATTATCTGAAAACCTAGCCAAACAGGCAAAGGAAAAATTCAGGCATGACAGTAATGTAGAAATTATTCAGGGCGACAGCGGGGAGGTACTAAAGGAATTAATTAAGAAAGTCAATACCCCGGTTTTATTCTGGTTAGACGGACATTATTCATCAGAATTTTTCGTGGGCGATGTGCTGATCAAAACAGCGAAAGGCAAAACAGACACACCTGTTAAAGACGAATTGGAAGCAATATTGTCCAGTTCTGTTTATCATGTTATATTAATTGATGATGCCAGGGGATTTACGGGCCTGAACGATTACCCTTCTGTTTATCAGATAAAAAAAATTATAAAAAAGTCCGGGAAAAAATATACCCTTTCGGTAGAGAATGATATCATCAGGATTTTGCCGAATATCTGATTAATAAACTTTTGCTGTGAAAGAAAAACTGAGGGTAAAATTTGTTGATTTTTGGGTTGACATGAATGATGAAAAGAGCAATTTTTTCTATAAAATACTTTCAAAAAATTATCATGTTGAATTTTCTGATACCCCGGATGTTTTGTTTTACTCGCATTTTGGAACCCGTTATATGCAATATCCCTGCACAAGGATATTGTATAGCCCGGAGAATATACGGCCAGATTTTTCAAAAACTGATTATGCCATTAGTTTTGATTTTTTAGATGACCCCAGGCATTTGCGCATGCCACTTTGGGCTTTATATTATAAAAATGAGTTTGCAGAAGATGAGAATTTGGAAAGGAAATTTGAAGAATGGCAAAACAGGAAAAATTTTTGTTGCATTGTTGTTTCTAATGAACACGCTAAAGAACGCATAGATTTTTATAAAAATCTCAATGCAAAAATAAAAGTAGATTCAGCAGGAAGATGGAATAATAATATCGGAAAAGAACTATTACCGGGTACGGATAACAAACTTGATTTTATTAAAGACTACAGGTTTGTGATTTCATTTGAAAACAGTTCTTATCCGGGATATACCACTGAAAAATTGATTGAGCCATTAATGGCAGGGTGTATCCCTATTTACTGGGGTGACCCGCAAGTGGGATTGGATTTTAATCTTAAACGCTTTATCAGTGTTGCCGGTATACATCAATTTGATGATACAGTTAAAAGGGTTATAGAAATTGAGAACAACAAAATATTGGCAAAAGATATCCTTAAAGAACCCATTTTTGCAAACAATAAGATACCTGTTTACCTCAGGCCTGATTATATGGATGAAACAATGTTTAGCTGGATTGAGGAGGCAAGACAAAAAAGGTTTAAAGGAGTGGGCAGTGGTATAAAACAAAGAATGAAATATTTTATTGTACTAAGCAAATCAAGGTTGAAATCAGTAAAAAATAAAATAGCCTGATGAAAGTAGTCATTTTTGCCGGCGGTTTGGGAACAAGGATCTCAGAAGAATCCTATTTGAAGCCTAAGCCAATGATTGAAATCGGAGAAAAACCCATTCTATGGCATATTATGAAAATTTTTTCCTCGCAGGGCTTTAATGATTTCATTATTTGCTTAGGTTATAAAGGCTATATTATCAAAGAATATTTCTTTAATTATTACCTGCACAATTCTGATCTTACCATAGAACTGAAGAACAACACCGTAAATGTACACAACTCTAATGCTGAAGATTTTAAAGTTACACTGGTGGATACCGGGCTTAACACAAAAACAGCAGGCAGGCTTCAAAGAATACGTGAACATTTAGGGGAAGAAGATTTTATGCTTACTTATGGAGATGGGGTAGCCGATGTGGACCTCAAAAAATTGTTGCTGTTTCACCAGTCACATAACCGTGTAGCTACAGTTACAGCAATTCAACCAGTTGGGCGATTTGGGGTAATGCAGATACAAAAAGATAATTCCGTTGAGTTGTTCAAGGAAAAATCTAAAGATGACGAGGGTTGGATCAATGGAGGGTTCTTTGTTTTAAAACCGGAAGTGTTTAATTACCTGCCGGAGAATTCAGAAGATATTATGTGGGAAGATTTGCCTATACAGAAGCTTGCAAAAAACAATCAACTGGTGGCTTATCAACATCGTGGGTTTTGGAAGTGTATGGATGCCCTGCGTGATAAAATAGAACTGGAAGAAATCTGGAATTCAGGAAAAGCCAAATGGAAAACCTGGTGATGAATTCATTGTTTAATAATACGTATAGCAATAAAAAAGTGCTGTTAACCGGTCATACCGGTTTTAAAGGTTCCTGGCTTTTACTTTGGCTTAAAGAATTAGGCGCTACAGTAAAAGGCCTTTCACTTGAACCAGCTACTCAACCAGCTCACATTTCGTTACTCGATCTTTTTGATGAAAATTCTGTAGCAGATATCAGGAATTACGATATAGTTAGTAAAGCCGTTTCAGATTTCCAACCCGATATTATTTTTCATTTGGCGGCACAGCCAATCGTAAAAAGATCTTATCGCGACCCTCTTGAAACGTTTAACACAAATTTGATGGGAACCGTAAATGTTTTGGAAGCGGCAAGGAATAGCAGATCGGTAAAAGCAATTGTCAATATCACAACTGACAAAGTTTATCAAAACCATGAATGGCATTGGCCATACAGGGAAACAGACAGGCTGGGCGGCCATGATCCGTACAGCACATCAAAAGCATGTGTGGAGCTTTTGCATGAATCGTATAAAAAATCTTACTTTAAAGAACTTGGCATTTTGTCGGCAACGGCAAGGGCGGGTAATGTCATTGGCGGCGGTGACTGGTCTGAAAACAGGCTGATTCCTGACATTGTTAAAGCAACTGTCAAATCAGAACAAACTGAGATCCGCAACCCTCAGTCTGTAAGGCCCTGGCAACACGTACTTGATCCCTTATCAGGTTATCTTATGCTGGGGCAGCATTTACTGGAAGGAAATGCATTGGCAGAAGGCGCCTGGAATTTTGGCCCTGATATAAAAGATTGTTTGAGCGTTGCACAGGTATTAAATGAATTCAGTCATTACTGGCCGGGTATTTTGTGGAAAGATGTTTCGATGAACAAAAAGGATCATGAATCGAATATGCTAAGGCTTGACTGTTCAAAAGCTTTTTATGAACTTGGCTGGACCCCTGTCTGGCCGATTGAAATTGCCGTGCAGAAAACAGCCAGCTGGTATAAAAATTTTTATCAAAATAATTCATTGAATTCTTTCAATAACCTGAAGGAATATATTAGCGATGCTATCGCAAAAAAGGCAACCTGGGCATCCTGAAAGGTATGCAGTTTGAAACCACACCCATACAAGGCGTCTTCGAGATAAAACTTTCCCCTTATGCTGATGAGCGTGGTGTGTTTTCCAGATTGTTTTGCGAAAATGAATTAAAACAGATTGGCCATACAAAAAATATCAGGCAGGTAAACCATTCTTTAAATAAACAGAAAGGAACGGTGCGTGGAATGCATTTTCAATTTCCCCCGCATGCTGAAATAAAAATGATAAGCTGCATTCGGGGAAAAGTATTTGATGTAGTCATTGATCTCAGGAAAAACTCCCCTGGTTTTTTAAAGTGGCATTCTGTAATACTGACACCCGATGATCATAATATGATTTATATTCCAGAAGGATGTGCGCATGGATTTCAAACCATGGAAGATAATAGCGAACTTATCTACTTTCATTCTGATTTTTATAACAAAGAGAGCGAAGGCGGTATACGATATGATGACCCCATGGTTTCAATAAAATGGCCATTAACTGTTTTGAATGTTTCTGAAAAAGATAAAAATTATCCATTGCTGAATCCATCTTTCAGCGGAATAGATATATCGTAACCCATTAATAATATGAACTGTAGATTTGACGGCCTTCCTGTTACGCACGAATTTGTTGACCTTGGTTTTAGCCCCGCTTCAAATTCTTACCTGGTGAAGGAACAATTGAACCAGCCTGAAATGTACTATCCGCTTAAGCTTTTTGTAAGCGAAAGAAGTTTTCTTGTACAGGTAGATGAATACAAAAAGCATGATGAAATATTCAGCCATGATTATGCGTATTTTTCTTCATACTCCACCAGCTGGCTTAAGCACTGCAAAGATTATGTGGACATGATGACAGCTCGGTTTGGATTCAACAAAGAAAGCCAGGTAATCGAGATTGCTTCCAACGACGGTTATTTGCTTCAATATTTCCTTGAAAAAAATATACCTGTACTTGGTATTGAACCAACTGCAAATACAGCAGCAGCAGCAAGAAAAAAAGGAATTGAATCATGGGTTGAATTTTTCGGGTTACCGCTTGCAAACAAAATTGTTTCAGCAGGCAAGCAGGCTGATCTGTTACTCGGCAATAATGTGCTTGCCCATGTTCCGGATATCAATGATTTTGTAAAAGGCCTTGCCGTTGCATTAAAACCTTCGGGTGTCATCACTATGGAATTTCCGCACCTGATGAAGTTGGTAGAATTAAATCAGTTCGATACTATTTACCACGAACATTTTTCTTATCTGTCACTTTTGTCTGTAAACACTATCTTCAATTATCACGGGCTTAAGATATTTGATGTGCAGGAAATATCTACTCATGGAGGCTCGTTGAGGATCTTTGCCTGTCATTACAATAATGCAGCTTATGCAATAACAAAGGCCGTTGTCGAGTTATTGCAGAAAGAAAAAAGTAAAGGCATGAACAGCCTCGGATATTACAAGGGGTTTCAGCAGAAAGTAAATTCCATAAAAAATGAGTTTTTGGAATTTCTGCTGAAAGCAAAAAAAGAGAAAAAAAAGATTGCTGCTTATGGTGCTGCCGCAAAAGGCAATACACTGATTAACTATTGCGGCATTAAAATCGACCTTATTGATTTTGTTGCCGATGCGAACCCCAACAAACAAAATAAATTTTTGCCGGGAAGCCATATACCTGTGGTCTCCGAGGAATCAATAAAAAATGCAAAACCTGATTTTGTTGTTATTTTTCCATGGAATATCAAAAGCGAGATCATGGAACAGTTAAAATACATACGAGACTGGAATGGGAAATTTGTTATCGCAATACCTGAATTGCAAATACTATGAATACTGTAACGGCTGCCATGAAAAAAATTCCCATTAATAAACCTTCCATCACACAACTTGAAATAGATTATGTAAACGATGCTATTGCAAACGGTTGGGGTGAAAAATGTTATGACTACATTTACAGGTTCGAAAACGACTTTGCAACATACGAAGGCACCAAACATGCACTTGCTACTGCAAGTTGCACGGGCGCCATTCACCTGGCATTAATGGCGCTGGGTGTTAAGGCAGGTGACGAAGTGATCGTTCCTGAAATTACATGGATCGCAAGTGTGGAGCCGGTTTTATATATCGGCGCGAAACCTGTTTTTGTTGATATACTGAAAGACACCTGGTGCATTGATCCGCAAAAGATAAAAAAAGCAATCACCTCAAAAACAAAAGCCATTTTGCCCGTGCATGTGTATGGGAATTTGTGTGATATGGATGCCATCATGAAGATTGCAGATGAACATAACCTGGTGGTCCTGGAAGATGCAGCGGAAGGGCTTGGTTCTTTATACAATGAAAAAAAAGCAGGCAGCATTGCACATGCAGGTGTTTTTTCTTTTCATGGAACGAAAACATTGTCTACCGGCGAAGGGGGAATGCTTGTAACAAACAGTACTGAAGTTTATGAAAAGGCCAAAGTGTTGAATGATCACGGCCGTAACTCGAAAGATCCGGAAAATAAAATGTTCTGGATGCGAAACTATGGTTACAAATATAAAATGAGCAACCTGCAGGCCGCCATGGGTTGTGGGCAAATAGAAAGAATAGAAGAGCTGGTGGCAAAAAAAAGAACCATATTCGGGTGGTATAAAGAATTACTTGATGGAATTCCCTGCAGCCTGAACCCCGAACATCCGGGAACATTGAACAGCTATTGGTTGCCTACAGTTGTTTTTGATGAATCTGTTGACTTCAACAGAGATGATTTTTTTGCTTTGTGCAAACAGAACAATATTGACAGCAGGCCATTCTTTTATCCGTTGTCTTCTTTGCCCATGTTTGAAAAAAGAATTGAAAATAATATTGCCAATCGTATTTATTCAAGGGGCATCAATCTTCCAAGTTTTCATGACCTGACCAAGCAAGACGCAGAAAGAGTAGTAAATTGTTTAAAGCATTTTTTTTATGAATAAAATACTTTCTCCTGAGCAAATAAAGGAATTTAACAATGAAGGTGTATTGGTCATAAAAGATTTTTATGACGTTGAACATGAAATCGAACCCATTCAGTTTGGTATCTGGAAAATACTAAACCTTTTATTTGACAAATATAAAATCGATGTCACCCGCAAAGCGTTTTCCCTGGAAACCTTTGATTATGGCTACCGGGAATTGATTGCAAAAGACAGAAAATATGGCGGTGAAGTATATGATGCGATCAAACAAATACCGGCGTTCATGCGACTGTTCAGTCTAAAAAAAAATGAACTGCTTTTTTCAGAACTACGCGGCACTGATATGCCAGGCATTGCTGCATTGGGATATGGGATCAGGATTGATAATCCAAATGAAGAAAAATATCGTTCACTATGGCACTATGAATACCGCGACCAGTTGAGGAGTGTTGATGGCATTGTATTCTGGAGCCCTCTGGTGAGTATAAAAGAAAATATGGGGCCGGTGCAAATATGCCCTAAATCTCATAAAGGCGGCCTTAGAAAATCATACTTAAAAGATCCTGAAAATCCTGAAAAATCAGGTGCCTATGCAATGAGGCTGGAAAATGAAAGTGAAATACTAAAAGAATACGGCGTTGTAGCCCCGCTTTCCAATCCGGGCGATCTAGTATTAATGGACTTCCTGACTATTCACTCTTCAGGTAAAAACATCTCTGATCGCTCAAGGTGGAGCATGCAGTTCAGGTATTTTAATTTTCATGATCCAACCGGAATAAAAATAAAATGGACAGGCTGTGTTGCAAATGGTGTCCAATTAAAAGATGTACATCCTGAATTGGTAATAGAGAATTAATTATTCTTTTAAATGGATTTTCAGGCGAAAGATATCATAAAGCTTTAAATTTTAAAGAAGCTAAATGCAAATAAGCAAATTGTCAGGAGAACAAATTAAGGACCCTATTTATCAATCCAGCGGTAACAAATCAATTACTTCGCTAAGCACAGTTTATGATGGCCCTACTATCGTTTATCTTGATGAGAAAATCGGGCATTTGCAAACAAACGAAGTGGAAAGCATCGATAAATATTATGATGAGCAATACCAGTTTTTTAATGAAAGCGAGGAAGATGATATTCTTTATAAAATAGAAAAAGACAGAAAAATTTTCAGGCAACAGCACCAGGTAGAAACACTAATGGCAAAAGTGGATTTGCAGCACGGAATGCAGATATTGGATTATGGGTGTGCAAAGGGTACAGTGCTTAAAAGGATGCATGCACAAAGACCCGACATAAATCCTTACCTCTTTGATGTAAGTACGACGTATACTCATCTATGGCAAAAATTTTTAACGGTTGATCATTATGCATCCTATCAGCCCAAAAAAGAATGGGCAGGTAAATTTGATCTCATTACTTCTTTTTTTGCTTTTGAACACACCCCTGATCCACTCAAAGAATTATCTACTATCAGGGATCTTTTGAAAGAAGGCGGGTTGGTGTATTTGATAGTTCCGAATGTTTTTGAAAATGTAGGCGATTTCATTGTTGCAGACCATGTTCACCACTACAGCGAAATATCTTTACGTTACATGTTGGCAAAAGCCGGGTTTGAAACACTTGAAATAGATACAACGTCTCATTTTGCGGCTTTTATAATCATCGGGAAAAAAAAGTCAGGTGAACAGGTAACTTTTTCAGCAGATAAAAGCGAGCTTGAAAAAACAAATACTGAATTTAAAAAAATTGCAGCTTACTGGGAAGGTATTCAATTGAAAATACTTGAGTTTGAAAATGCGCTGAAATACAGTCCCGCAGCAATTTATGGTGCAGGTGTATATGGAAATTTTATCGGCACAACACTCAGGGATTCTGATAAAATTGAATGTTTCATTGATCAGAACCCGCTTTTGCAAGGAAAAAAAATACTGAACAAACCTGTGTTCATGCCGAATGAAATTCCCAGTCACATTAAAGTAATTTATGTAGGCCTTAATCCTAAAATTGCAAAAAATGCAATGTCGAAATTGCAGGCAGAAAAAGCAAATAATCTCTCTTTTGTTTATTTATGAAAATCGGAACCCGTAAATACAACATGACGATTTCTAAAATAATAAAAAGGTCATTGCGCTTATGTTAGTTAAAGCAAATACAATACTAAGGCAGCCAATTGAAGAAGATATACAGGCTTTATTAAGCATGAGGAATAATATAGAGCTCCAGTCACTACTGATGTCAAGAGCAAAGCCTAATACTAGCGAAAAAATAAATGAATGGCTGAAAAGAAAATTGAGCGATGAGTCTTCTGTATTTTTCATCATAGCGGATGCATCAACTAACCAGCTTGCGGGTTACTTGCAGTTTGTGAATATCGATTTTTTAAATCGCCGTGGAGAATTAGGGATATGTCTTGATCCGGCAAAACAAGGACAAGGTTATGCTGCGAATGCATTGTCTTTGCTGGAAGTTTATTTGAAGGATGTATTCAATATAAAAAAAATAACACTACAGGTTTTGCAGCAAAATTCTTCTGCTATTAATTTTTACCTTAAATCAGGCTACATGCAGGTTGGCATTTACAAAGAACATTTTTACCAGAGAAATTTTTTTCATGATGTGTTGATCATGGAAAAACAAATTCAATAAATGAACATTGTTATATCACAGCCGATGTATTTCCCATGGGTAGGCATGTTTGAACAAGTTCGGTTAAGCAATGTATTTGTTTTTTATGATGATGTTCAATTTTCCAAAGGCAGCTTTACTAACCGTGTTCAGGTAAAAACAGGAACAGGCGAAGGATTTAAATGGCTGACCATTCCACTGGAAGGTCTGAAGCTTGGTGCACTGATTAATGAAATTGAAATTTGCAATAAAAAGAACTGGAAAAACGAGCATCTTGATTTGTTGAAATCATGTTACCAGAAAGCTCCTTTTTATGCTGATATGATGGAAATTGTTGGCGAACTTTTCGACTATGCTACAAACAACCTTTCTTTATTCACCATTAAAAGCATGGAGCTTGTTTTAAAATATTATGAACTGGATAAGCATGTATTGATTTCCAAATCTTCTGACCTGAACATTCCTGGTAAAAGTTATCAGCGTGTTTTGGATATTGTAAAACATTTTGGCGGGGATACGTATATAACCGGACATGGAGCAAAAAATTATCTTGATGCGGCTTTGTTTGAAGAAAACAACGTACAGGTAGAATTTATGGATTACCAAAGAATACCTTATTCGCAATTATTCGGCGCTTTCAATCCACATGTTTCAATACTTGACCTGGTTGCCAATGAAGGCAGATCAGGCATTAACAGAATAATTTCATCAACCATCAACCATAAATTTTTTTTACAAAAACAGGTATAATACAATGAATCCGATAGAACAGTTTAATAATGAAAAGATCGAAAACATTGCCGGTATCGGTAAAGATGAAGAGATAAAAAGATCAGCTATAGATATTGTCGATAAAATAGGCAAATACAAATATTCTTACAATTTTACCTGGATGGGCAGGCCCATTATTGCATTTCCTCAGGATATGGTTGCGATGCAGGAAATTATATGGGAAGTGAAGCCGGACCTGGTTATAGAGACAGGGGTTGCTCATGGCGGATCTATTGTGTATTACGCATCCCTGCTTGAACTTGTGGGAGGAGATGGGATAGTATTGGGGATAGATATTGATATCAGGAAACATAACAGGGATTTGATAGAAGCTCACCCTATGATGAAAAGAATTAAATTAATTGAGGGCTCTTCAATCAGTAGCGAAGTAATAAGTCAGGTGAAGGAGATATGCACGAAAAAGAAAAATATTTTAGTTTGCCTGGATTCGAACCATACTCACGATCATGTATTGGAAGAACTAAAATTATATGCTCCCTTCGTTAGCAAAGGGAGTTATTGCGTTGTGTTCGATACCCTGGTTGAAGATATGCCCGAAGAATATGATTGGGGAACACGCCCCTGGGGGAAAAGCAACAATCCAAAAACTGCTGTCTGGGAATTTCTTAAAACACACCCTGAATTCGAAATAGACCATTCTGTTGATCATAAACTAGTCCTTACTGTTGCGCCGGACGGGTATTTAAAAAGAATCAGGTAAATGAATACCCCTTTTTTTTCGATTGTAATCCCAACCCGTAACAGGTACGAAACCTTGCTATATTCTATCCGTACTGTTCTTGAACAGGATTTCTCCTCTTTCGAACTTATTATTTCTGATAATTCCGATCAGGAGATTTGCACACAGCGACAATTCTCTAATGAACATAAAGACGATAGAAGAGTAAAATATTTTCGCCCTCCGCAGGTAATGGCCATGAGTGATCATTGGGAATTCGCCCTTTCAAAAGTCTCGGGGCAATTCATTATCGTATTTGGGGATGATGATGGATTAGTAAAAGGGGCATTAAGCAAAATCTATAACATTATCCAAGAAACTAATGCAAGGTTGGTAAGCTGGGCAAGGATTGAATATAGCTGGCCTGACAGGCAACCTCTGGAGCATGCCAATCTTATAACTATCCCATACAACCATAGCACAGGTATTGTTAATAGTAAAACCTATATAAAAAAAATACTTTCTTACAAAGCTGATTACAGGTACCTTCCTATGTTTTACAATTCAGCAGTAAGTAAAGAAACAATTAACCTGCTTAAACAAAAAACTGGCAGAATTTTCAACGCTGCATCACCTGATATTTACACAGGATATGCATTTGCTCATTTACTCAAAAATTATATTAGTATAGGTCAACCCCTCAGTATTAACGGAGTATCTTCTAAAAGCAATGGGGCTGCTCACCTTATTAATGATGAATCAGTAAAGAAAGACTATTGGAAAACATTTCAAAGTTCTTCTATCAAATGGCCAACATCGATCCCGGAAATTAATAATGTTTATCTTGGCGTAATAGAACCCTTTACTCAATTAAAAAATTATTTTCCGGAATTGGAAAGTTATATATCAAGAAAGGAGATTTATAAGATTATCATTGACAAATTAGAAAGCATCGACGAGGATGATTTAAAAAAGAAAAAAGAAGTTATCCTGAAAAGTGCTCGTAATGACAAAAAATTTTATCATTGGGTTGAAAAATATATTCAAAAAAAAAATGCGAAATATCCCTCTGCAGTTTTTAATGGCAAAAGCAATGAGATTGGCTTTAATGGAGCAAATCTTGTTCTTGATGCCTCCAAATTTGGATTGAAAAATGTGTACGATGTTTCCATCTTTATTGCTGATCTTTTTGGCCCGCTTAAAGACAAAAATTTTTTAAAACCCGCAGAACTTACTTTCACCGACAGGGCAAAAAAGGCTGCCGGAATATTGTTATATGGGGTATAATTCACATCCCTTATTAAGTTTTATAGCAGTTTAAAATGACAAAAAAAATATTTATTACCGGGGGGGCAGGTTTTATCGGTTCGGCTATAGTCAAAAAATTGCAGGAGCAGGGGCATTCATTATTCATTTTTGATGATTTGTCTTTTGGCAGCAGGAAATTCGTAAATATTTGTGATGCACAATTCGCAAAAGAAAACATACTTGACGGAAATGTTTTAAAAAAAGCACTTATTAAGTTTTCACCGGATATTGTCATTCACCTGGCGGCTATCCATTTTATCCCTTATTGCAACGAACATCCTTTTGACTCGGCAAACATCAATATTCTCGGAACGGCAAATGTGCTGAATGCCTGTAAGGAACTGCCGAACCTGGAAAAAATTTTATTCGCATCAACTGCAGCAGTTTATCCTGTATATGATGGCGCCATACATGAAACACTCGATCCAAAACCATCTGATATTTACGGTTTATCGAAATTTGCCGGGGAAGAACTCTGTAAAAAATTCTTTTTGGAAACACAAGTACCCACTATCATATGCAGGTTCTTTAATGCATTCGGCCCCAATGAAACCAACCCGCATCTTATTCCGGCAATACTTGATCAGGTGATTTCAGGTAGCAGCATTATAAAAATAGGTAACACGGTGCCTAAACGGGATTATATACACACCTCGGATATGGCCAATGCGGTTACCTTATTAATACAAAAATTTAATGCTGGCCTCGACACCTTCAATTTAGGGCAAGGCATGGAATATTCAGTAATAGAAGTGATACAGGCTTTTGAAAAGGTATTGGAAAGGCCGCTTCAAATGGAAACAGATATGTTGAGGGTAAGGAAAACGGACCGGTTACACCTGCTTGCAGATATTACTAAGATAAAAAATTTCACAGGATGGGCACCGGCAGTCAGTCTTGAAGAGGGGATTAAAACATTAATTCATGAGCATTGCTGAAAAGCCGGAAATTGTTTTTGTTTTGCCGGATATTTTGGGTGGGGTAGCTTCCCTCAATAAAAACATTATTAATAATACCTCACTGCGTTCGCAGGCTTATGTAAAAGTGATACTGGTGCGAAAAGATGACTGGAGCCACCCTTCCATCACCGATCAGTTTAATGCCGATGAAGTGGTTCATTTCAGGTACGGAAATCATGAAAATATTTATGCTGTATTAAAAAGATTGAATAAAACTTTTGGTACAAAGCATGGCGCGATTTTTTGCAACGAAAAATTGGAAATGGAATCCATCTGTGTGTACGGAACAAATAAAACCGTTTACCAGTTCATCCATGATTTTTATAATATTAAGCTGGCAGTAAGGTTTGGTAAAGCAACAAATGTGTATGTAACGCATACCAATTTGTTTAAGGAAGTATTGCAATCTGCCGACCCTGAACACATTCATGCATTCTGTTTGCCTCATGGGGTAAATATTCCCGATAATGTAGCGCCTCAGATTTCCTCCAATCATTTAAAAATAGTTTTTGCCGGCAGACTTGTGGAAAGCAAAGGAGTTCAGGATCTGTTTGCTATTGATGCTATACTAAAAAAGGCCGGTGTATATGTTGAATGGACGATCATAGGTAAAGGCCCGATGAAGGAATCGCTCGAAGCACAATGGAAAGATTCAGAAAATATACAATTTGCATCGCCCGATACCAATGAAGAAGTGATGGCATTAATGAGCAGGCACGATATTTTTATATTGCCCTCGCGTTTTGAAGGGGCACCGGTTACGATCCTGGAAGCCATGGCAGCAGGAATTGCGCCTGTAGTAAGTGATTTGCCGGGAGGTATCAGGGAAATTGTACATGAAAAAGCAGGAAGGAGGGTTCCTGTTGGAGATTGCGGCGCTTTTGCGGAAACGATCATGGCATTGCATAAGAACAGGGAAATGCTGCTGGCGTTGCGGACCCATGCAAGGCAACTCGCCGTTGAAAAATTTAATATCAAAATTACTGCCGACAATTATTTTAAGTTGCTCCTTGAATTCTCCTCATTCAAAGATGATGTGCACAGGATTTCTTCAACAGTTGACCCTATAGGATTCATGCTGGACAGGAAATGGCTTCCTAATCCGCTGGTATCTTTTATCAGGAAGTTAAAGGATGAGATTGCCCCTCCATCAAATTAGCATCTCAGTTCGTCGAGGAGCGATACCATATTGTTCATGAAAATTATTGTTGAACCATTAGCCGGTCTTGCCAATAAATTACGGGTTATTGAATCAGCTGTTTCCTTGTCGAAGGACATGAATGGCAGTACCCAGGTAAACTGGATCACCGACTGGCAAATGCGGGCAGCTTATCATGAACTTTTTGAACCCAGTGAATATTTTACGGTTACCCGTTCGGGCAAATACAAATTCTGCAGAAGTTCATTTTCGCTTAAAGGTTTTAAAAAGCCGCTGGCCAACATCATCAACCGGGTTTCCGGGATCGACATGGCCTTTAATGATGTTGATATTGCAGCGCATGTGAGGCCCGGTGAATGGGATATCAGATCCTTAATACAAAACAGGAAAAATATCTACATCCACTCCTGCCATGATTTTTATCCATACCGTTTCAGATTCTCATGGGTTAAACCCCTGTCGCATATTAACGAAGCTATTACAGCCTTTGCATCAAAAATGATTCCCGACAATACCATCGGCCTGCATTTGCGCAGAACCGATAATGCTGCCTCCTCTTCTCTTAGTCCCGACAAACTTTTTGAAGAGGTGATTGAGCTGGAGATAAAAAAGAATGAACGGGTAGTTTTTTTCCTGGCTACAGATAATGCTGCAACAGAAAAACATTTCATCAGTAAATTCGGCACGGAACGTATATTGGCGTTCCCGAAAAAATTCGGACGAGAGAGTGTAGCCGCCATCCAGGACGCCCTGGCAGATTGGGTGCTTCTCGGAAAATGTAAAAAATTATATTGCAGCTACTGGAGTTCATTTTCCGAAACTGCTGCTGCGGTAACGAATGGTGAAGCAATAGTTCTGAAACTTTGAGTATGTTAAAAAATATGATCAGGAAAGGGTTTGATTCATTGGGCATAAGTTTCGCCTTAAAAAAAAACCTCTGGTACCTGGATGCGTTTGAAGTGCAGAAAAGGATCGTAACAGCAGACCAGCCGGTGATATTCGATGTAGGGGCCAGCGAAGGCAGTGTAACCTTAAAGTACCTGGAACTTTATCCTTCCGCCATCATTCATGCATTTGAACCACAGCCGGAATCTTTTCAACAATTGAACAACCGTTTTTCAAATTCCGGAAATATTTATTGCCACAACATGGCACTGGCAGAAAAAAGCGAACTAAAAAAATTTTATAAAACGAACGAAGAAGCTTCCAGTTCATTGCTGCCTTCCGTGCAGTCCGGTTCTTTTGTAGATAGGCACACCATTATAGCCGAAACCTATGAAGTAAGATCCGCCACACTGGATGATTATTGCCTCGACAAGGGTATTGAATATATTGATATCCTGAAAATGGATGTGCAGGGAGCAGAACTGCAGGTGCTGAAAGGAGGCGAAAAATTATTAAAAGAAAACAGGATAAACCTGATTTATGCAGAGGTCTGGTTCACGGAGGCTTATGCCGGGCAGCCCTTTTATGAAGATATTGCCTTGTTCCTGCGAAATTTTGGTTACCGGTCGTTCGGACTATATAATATGCATTGGGACACCAAGCTGAATGGCAAAAATCTTTGGGCTGATGCCATTTTTATAAACAGCAAAAACGTTGACAGGTGAGCAGAGATGATTCTCCTTTGGTAAGTGTGCTGATGACAGCGTATAACCGGGAAAAATATATTGGCCAAGCTATAGAAAGTGTACTCGCCTCAAGTTACACTAATTTTGAACTGATTATTGTCGATGATGGCTCAAGAGATGATACCGTAAAAATTGCTTCTGTATATGCTGAAAAAGACCCACGGATCAGGATATATGTGAACGAGAAAAACCTGGGAGATTATCCAAACCGGAACAAAGCCGCTTCTTATGCTAACGGGAAATACTTGAAATACCTGGATTCGGATGATTTGATTTATCCTCATGGCTTAGCTGTATTTGTAAAAAGTATGGAGATGTTTCCTGGTGCTGCAATTGGTTTAAGCAGCCAAAGTGTGCAGGAAGATAATCCCTATCCTGTTTTTTTTACTTCGCCAGATGCTTATCGCACCCATTTTTTTAAAAGAGGTATATTGGATACTGGCCCTACCGGTGTAATTATTCGTACTGACATTTTCAGACTGATGGGAGGCTTTTCGGGGAAAACAATGATCGGCGATTTCGAGCTGTGGCTAAAAATATCAGCCCTGCATCCGGTCGTGCTTATCGCACCTGGTTTGATTTTTTGGCGTATCCATGAAGGGCAGCAATTTTTTAAAGGAATTGAAGATGGCATTTATCTTAATATGAAACTTGGGGTAATTTCAAATGCCTTCTTGTCAGCTGCCTGTCCCCTCACAAAAGAAGAAAGTAGAATTGTAATGAAACATTATAAAAGGCTTTCGGCAATGGGTTTGCTGCATTTAATAAAAAAAGGAGAATACAAAAAAGCAAAATCTATCCAGGCTGATCTGAAGCTGAAATTTTCAGATTTTTTTTCAGCCCTGTTTTTTAAAAAACGCTTTATTCTATAAAAGAATCAGGGCTTAATATGCCGCGGGAAAATCATTTTACAGTTACTTCAAAAAAAGATCTCTTTCGTAAACGCCTGTCGCGATTGGGTAATTTCAGAAGGATCCCTTTTACCACTTCACTTAAAATTCTTTTTTTCTACCTGAAAAAAAGAATTAAGGCTTCTACTTCAGAAAATGAAAATTTACTGAACTATTACTTTTTGACTCTGATCAATTGTGACTGTTATAGCAACAAAATTGATGATGTATACTTCTATTTTCGTAATAATCGTAATATACAATTTGTTGCACGGAAAAACGGTAGTAGTGATTTGGAAGTGTTTAACCAGGTTTGGGGAAGAAAAGAATATGAGAAATCATGTGAACTTTTGAAAAATAATAATGAAACACAAAGACAATATAATATAATTGATGCGGGCGGTAATGCAGGGTACACGGCACTTTATTTTAATGATTGCTTTCCCGGGGCTAAGATAGTTTCCATAGAACCTGATGAAGATAACTATGAAATCTTACAAAGAAATATCCGGATGAACAATATTAAAAACATTATTCCTTTAAAATTTGGCCTGTGGGATAAAACCATCAATTTAAAAGTTGACAGGAATTATGGCGATGGCAGAGAATGGGGTATACGCGTACTCGAAACAAATGAAGATACCGGTTTACAAGGAATTAGTTTACCTGATTTATTGAAGAGGTATCAAATAGAGCAAATCGATTTGTTAAAGATTGATATAGAGGGCGCGGAAACTAAGGTTTTTAATAATAAAGAGCATGTGAGGGAATTTCTTTCAATAACAAAAATTCTGGCAATTGAAATCCATGATGAAAGCATCTCCAGGAATTTTGTATACGGTATATTAAAAGAGAACAATTTTTTATATTTCAATTTCAGCGATCTTACCATTGCCTATAAGAGTCGATAATCGGAAATCGGGTTCATTTCGATAATAGTTCCGGCGTATAGTACAGGAATATTTACAGAAAGCAGTATGCCTCTAATAGACACTAGGATGATGTAGGAAAATTATTTTATATAGTTAATCGAAAATAGCATGATTGAAGTAAGTGTTTGTGTTTTTGCTTACAATTTTGGAAAATATATTGAGCACTGCCTACAAAGTATTTTGCAACAAAAAACAAATTTCGGTTATGAAATAATTGTTGGGGATGATCTTTCTACTGATGATACACGAACAATATGTTTAGATTATGCCCGTAAATATCCCGATATAATCAGGTTAAGCTTTAACGAAAGAAATGAAGGGTTAATTAAGAACTGGAATAGAACTTTCAATCAGGCAAAAGGAAAATATATTGCTATTATTGATGGTGACGATTATTTCTGTAGTAATGAGAAGCTGCAAAAGCAATTTGATGCAATGGAAGCAGATGCCGGTGCAGTTCTTTGTTTTCACAACGTGAAAGAAATTCATAAAGATGCCTCACTAGATACCGAGACAAAATTTGAGAATAGAATTTATACCTGTAAAGATTTTATGAAGGGCTGGTTTGTCAGAACATCAAGTATATTTTTCAGAAATAATATTTTACCGGATCCTATGCCGGATTGGGTATTCGATTTCCCGAACCGGTTAGACTCCATAATGCCGGTCATGCTGAATGAAAAAGGGCATACCATTTTTATCAATGAAACATTGAGTGTCTGGCGAAAGCATAATGCCGGCACATCCAATCTTTTTAAAATAGATGTTTTAGGAAATTTGCAAACAATATTGGCTTTATATAGTCAACTAAATATTTACACACAAAAGAAGTATAATGGAGAAGTACAACAGCATATTTCAACACTGTATACCGGAATCATGCTCGAATTAATAAAGGACAAAAAGGTATTAGCGAATTTCAGTTTATTCCTGAAATCTATTTTAATGTCTGATAAAATAGATTTGATAAAGAAAGTATTTAACCAACTCGGCAAATAAAATTCCTTTTAAGGCATAACCGGCTTAATTCATTTGAAAGTGAAAAGAATACTTATACTTGGCGGAAATGGTTTTATTGGCAATCATTTAATTAATAAATTACTTGCCAACAATCATTTTGTGACGGCGTTTGGGAGAACTGCAAGCGGGTTTGAAATGAATAACCCGGAAAACTTTCTTTTTGTAAAAGGGGATTTTGAAGATGTCAAGCAGTTGAATGAAATATTATTCAAGCAGGATATCGTTTATCATTTAATTTCAAGAACTATACCAGCTAATAGCTGGGAAAAGCATGAAATTGAAATATCAAAAAATTTAAGTCCGACATTGCATCTGATTGAATTAGCTATAAGAAATAAGGTAAAGAAAATTTGTTTTGCCTCCAGTGGAGGCACAGTTTATGGCATTAACAACAAAGTTAATCATGAGAATTCTCCCACAATTCCTGTAACTCCTCATGGAATTATTAAACGGACTATTGAAAGTTTTTTACAAAATGCAAAATACAGCCACAATCTGGATTATGATATTTACCGGATTTCCAATGTTTATGGCGAGGGGCAAAATATAAAGAAGGGTCTAGGATTTATAAATACAGCCATTGAAAATATAATCAAAAACAGAAAAGTTACAGTATTTGGTGATGGAACCAATATAAGAGACTTTGTTTATGTAAGTGATGTGGCAGAACTAATGTCATATAGCGTGCAGGGAAATGAAAACAAATCCAATATCTATAATATTAGTTTAGGGAAATCATATTCTTTAAATGAAGTTTTAGAGATTATGAAGTCTGTATTGAATATTGATTTTGAAATCAATTATGTTTCTAAACGGATTTCTGATATTCCGATTTCAAGGATAAGCAACAAAAAAATTATCCGTAAAACTAAAAAGGCAGGTCTTATTCCAATAGATACCGGCATATTGAATACTTATAAATATCTTTTAAGTAAACATTTATAGAGCACAAGTAAACCTATTTTAAATTATATCCGGAATTTTTGATAATCCGTAACAAAAATCAGTCTTTTTTCAGTTATAGGATTCGATATTTTACCCAATTAGGCATAACAGCACAGCTACTTAAAAGTATTTGATAGAGTGTTTCAAAAAAAAATAGCTTATTTCCTCAGCCATCCCATTCAATACTTTTCGCCTTTATTTAAGTCAATTGCAGAGAGTACTGAGTTGGAGGTATATTACTTTTCTGATGCTGGCATCAGCGAAAATTTTGATAAAGGATTTGGGAGGGAAATAAAATGGGATACGGACTTATTGAATGGATATCATTTTACTATTCTAAAAAACTATTCCCGCAGAAAAGCATTAGACAATAAATTTTTTGATGTTTTCAATCCGGGTGTCGTTAAAGTATTGTGTAAAACAAAGGCTTCAGTTATTATTGTTAACGGGTGGTCCTATAGTTCAACTTTACTGGTTATTTTTTTTGGAAAACTGGTTGGTAAAAAAATATGGGTAAGGGCGGAAAATCCATTAAACCAGGAGTTAAAAAAGTCGAAAAAGAAAATTATTATCAAAAAATTTTTTTTACAACATTTTTTATTCAGAATTTTTATAGACAAATGTCTTTATATCGGTAAGGAGAGTAAACTTTTTTTCCAGTTTTACGGGATACCGGAAACAAAATTGATATATACTCCATATTCAGTGGATAATGTTTTTTTCAATAACAAACATAATAGTCTAAAAAACGATATTGCTCAATTAAAAATAAAATTGGGGTTACCTGCAGATAAAAAGATTATTCTTTTTTCAGGAAAATATATTGAAAAAAAAAGGCCATTTGATTTATTAATGGCGTATGTAAGATCGCGATGCAGTGAGTATGCATTGGTTATGGTCGGGGAAGGAGAATTAAGAAAGCAAATGGAGCATTTCATTCAGAAGCAATCCTTGCAACATGTTTATCTCACCGGTTTTGTTAACCAATCTGAGATTGCTCAATACTATGAAATAGCTGATGTATTTGTTATGTGCTCGGGTATTGGTGAAACATGGGGCCTGTCAGTAAATGAAGCAATGAATTTTGAAAAGCCTGTGATTGTGTCAAAAACTTGCGGGTGCAGCACTGATTTGGTAGAGGAGGGTATTAATGGTTTTTCATTTGAGGAGGGAGATATTGAACATCTTGCCAGGCTTTTGGATTTTGTGCTGAACGATGAAAAATTCCGTTTTTCTGCAGGCAAGCGGTCAAAAGAAATAGTTGGGAGGTTTTCAATAACAGCAGTTGCAGATAATATTGTAAATTCCTTACCTAAATTTTGATGGTAATAGGGTGTGCTGAAAATACAGTTTCCCGGAAAATTTTGATGGTTGGCTCAGATGAAATATGGTCAATTGAGCGTATTTACTTGAAATATCTTCAACAGCTTGGTTTTGACGCAGAGCTATTCGCGGCGCAAAGCTTTTTTATTAATTATTATCGAAAGAATTTATTAAACAAATTATTTTTTAAGGCAGGTATTTCAAATATCTTTTCATCGATAAATGAACAATTAAAAAAGAAAGCGGCGGAATTTAAACCGGATATTATCTGGGTTTTTAAAGGAATGGAAATTTATCCTGAAACAATTGATGAATTAAAGAAGGCAGGTAATAAGGTGGCGAATTATAACCCGGACAATCCATTTATTTTCTCAGGCAGTGGCAGTGGTAACAAAAATGTTACAAACTCAATCAGCAGGTTCGATTTGCATTTTACTTATAATAATGAGATTAAGGAAAAGCTGGAAATGGCATATCAGTGTAGGGTTGCTTATCTTCCATTTGGTTTCGAATTAAATACTTGCTTATATCAAGAATGTGCGGCACAACAGGAAATGGTGAAGCTTTGCTTTGTCGGTAACCCAGATAAAGAACGTGCTTTATTCATAAATAATTTGGTTGATTGTGGAATTGAAATAGATATTTACGGAAATGATTGGGAGAAGTTTATCAATCATTCAAAAGTGTCATTATTCAAGCCGGTGTACAATAATGAATTCTGGAAAGTATTAAGAAAATACCGGGTTCAACTGAATTTAATGCGTATGCACAACAAAAATTCACATAATATGAGGAGTTTTGAAATTCCCGGTGTTGGGGGAATTATGATTGCGCCTGAGACTCCTGAACACAGGCTTTTTTTTAAAGATAACGAAGAAGCTTTTTTTTTCACTGATCTTGATGATTGCATCAGGAAAATAAATTATATACTGCACATTTCAGGTGAAGATGCTGATAAAATCAGAACCAATGCAAGGAACAGGTCCGTCAATTCAGGCTATAGTTATAAGGATCGGGCTGATATTGTTTTAAAGTCATTTAAAGTGCTTATCAGTAATGGGCGTAGTGGTTTGTAAATTACCAAAAGCAGGTTTAGGAAACCAATTGTTTCCATTAATGAAAGCGCATGTTTTTGCGCATCTGAATAACCTGCCGTTGATCGTTGTAGGTTATCACCAATTGAAAATTGGCCCGTATCTAAGAAGGGAAAAATCAAAGCGGAGATACCGCAACTATTTCATTTTTCAAAAAAATTTGTTCATCGAATTTAAAGACAAACTTAAAATACGCACCCTTCCCAAAGCAAGTTTTCAGAATGAGCCTGTTTTGGAAAAAAAGGCTGATATCGGGCAGAATGATTTCCTTTTTTGTACTATTCCACACTGGAGTAACTATTTCGATGAGCTTAATGAATATAGGGCTTTAGTTAAAAAAATTTTACTTGATATACTATCTCCTGCTATAAAGAAATATGAAGAAAAATTAACCACGCCTATTATTGGCGTCCATATGCGCATGGGGGATTTCAGAAAATTGCTTCCCGGTGAAGATTTTAGCAAAGCAGGAGCAACAAGAACTCCGGAAAATTATTTTTTACAGACGATTGAAGATATCCGGAAAATTAATGGAACGGAGCTGCCCGTGATCGTTTTCAGTGACGGGGAAAAGCAGGAACTTATGAACATTTTGAGTATGCCAGGCGTATCGCTCTCCGAAGGAAACCCGGACATTGTAGATTTATTACTACTAAGCAGAAGCAAAATAATAATTGCTTCTGCATCAAGCACATTTAGTTATTGGGCTGGTTTTTTATCCGATGCACCTATAATTCTGCATCCGGAACATATCAGTTGTAAAATAAGATTACCCCAATCTGAAAATTTATATGAAGGGCCTCTCAATGTTCATGATGAAAAGCTATACAACTATATTAAAGCGCTTTAGAATTAAATTTTTTCAAAAGAAATGAAGAAAAGAATTAATAGCATTTTGCACAAATTTGGATTTGAAGTTCATGGAATAAGCTACCTGCAAAAAATGTCGAAAAAAGATTTTCAGAAAGATGCATTTGAAGTGCAATATGAGCTGCTTAAAAAAAACGCAAAAATAATTTTCGATGTTGGGGCAAACAGAGGTGATGTTTCAGAAAAATATTTTCAATTGTTTCCATCAGCGAAAATTTATGCCTTTGAACCATTCCCGGAATGTTTTGAGAATTTGCAACAAAGGTTTGAATCAATAAGAAATATTAATTGCGTACAGATGGCCATTTCCTCTAAGAAAGAGGCAAAAGACTTTTTTGTAAACAGAAGTGCAGATACCAATTCACTATACAAGTCAAATTCAATTGGTCTTTCATCAGATAAACTTGTTGAAAATGTTTCTACTATTCAGGTAAACTGTATAAGTATAGATGAATTTTGTGAGGAGAACAATATCCAAAACATTGATATTCTGAAAATGGATATTCAGGGAGGTGAACTAAATGCTTTAAAAGGCGCTGTTAAATTATTAAAGGATCAAAGAATTAAACTAATATATAGCGAAGTTTTTTTTGTAGAGCAATACATAGCTCAGCCATTATTTGAGGACATAAGTTTTTTTTTAAGAGATTTTGGTTACCATCTGCAGGATTTTTATGACCCCTTTTATGGAAAAGGGAATATTGTTTGGGCGGATACAATATTTGTTAGAAGTGACGGATAGAATTATTCTTAAGATTTCAAATTATACAACCTAATAAAATTGCTTGAGATTGCATTAAAAATTTAGTTGAGGGTGAATCCATTTCAGAAATTAATATATGCCATGAAAAATTTTTTAATTCGGAACTTCCCTTCACTCGGAAAGTACAAAAGATTTCTAAAAGCTTTTGTAGACAGCATTTCGCCGGTTAAAACAAGTTATTCACAATATCAGGAAGATAAATATATATTGGGCGTTGTAGAACAATTAAAGGCCGGAAAGGAAGATAATATTTATATAGATGTAGGGGCTAATCACCCAACAGATATATCCAATACATATTTGTTTTACAAAAAGGGCTATAGCGGAATAGTAATAGAACCTAATAAAGAGTTGATTCATTTGTTTAATATATTTAGGAAAAGAGATATCGCTCTTGAAATTGGATGTGGTAAAAATCCGGAAGTTTTGCCATTTTATATTTCTCCGACACCTGTTATCAGTAGTTTTAAAAATGCTGATATACATTTCGGGAGTAAAAGAAAATATACAGCGGTCTTGCCTCTTGACATAGCAATACAGCACATAGATATCAAAGAAATTTTTTTAGTAAGCATAGATGTTGAAGGGATGAACTATGAAGTTCTGCAAGGAGCAATGCAAACCATAATCAAGTCTAAAATTATTTGTGTTGAATTTGACAGTGATACTGATAAAGAAGATTTAATCAGTTTGATTTCTGATAATTTTAAACCGATTAAAGAAATGTATTGTAATCTGATTTTTATCAATAAAAGGTTTTTGCATTTATTTAAGGAAATATGAGGAAACTGGCAATCATTCATTTTCAGCCTGTAGAATTATATCCGCCTGTGCAGAATTTGCTCAATTATTTAGGCAAAGCTGAAAACAATTATCTAATAGAAGTTTTTACAACGGCAGCTGTTCAGCATATTTCCAAATTTCAATGTGAAACCCAGCGTGTCAAAATCCGCAGACTAGGCAAGTCTGGTATTAAAAATCCCTTGCTTCGATACCTTAGCTATTTCAATTTTTTTTTCTTCAGTTTGATTTATTTAATAAAAATCAAACCTCAGCGGATTTTATATTTTGAAACCCTTTCATCCTATCCGGTTTATTTATACAAGCAATATTTTAATACAGCAACAGAGATATTAATACATTATCACGAATATTCATCTCCAAAAGAGATTACGGAGGGAATGAAGCTCAATAAGTTTTTTCATGAAGGTGAAAGGCACTTATACCCTCATGCTTTGTGGATATCGCATACCAATGATTATAGAATGAAATTATTTACAGATGATGAAGCTTCAACAGTAATTGGCAACCCGCATATTTTACCAAATTATCCTCCTAAAAACTGGCAGGTCTCAACAGTTCGTTCTGCTGGAACACCTTTGAAAATTATTCTTGCCGGTGTTGTAGGTTTAGAAACCATGTATATAAGGGAATTTTCCGAATGGGTCCTTCATCAAGAAGGAAATGTTATATGGGACATCTATACGTTTGTAGCCGATAATAAGACAAAATTTTTTTTGGATTCACTTAATACCAGATTCATCAATTTGAAAAACGCTGTTGAATATAAAGACCTTCCGGTGGTGCTAAGGAATTATGATATTGGGGTGATATTATATAAAGGTCATATACCCAATTATATTTATAACGCACCTAATAAATTGTTTGAATATTATGTAAATGGCCTCGATGTTTGGTTTCCAGAACAAATGATAGGGGCTCATCGATTTATTACCGCTAATTCATTCCCCAAGGTTATACCGATAAAATTTGAGAATATTTCTGCTATTTCGTTAAAAACTTTAACTGATAAAAGCAACTTGAAATTTCTTATTCATGATTATTCCTGTGAATCGGTATTAAACAAATTAAACGAAACTTTGCTTAATTAAGACATTAGTACTGTTTTTATATAAGCAATTTCGTTCACACAATTGTGCTAAATGAAAAAGATAATATTTTTCATTTCTTTTTTAATATTTAATTATTGTGTTTTTCTTACAAACCTTACTGCCTGGGAATCGGTAGCAATTTGGATGTTCAACTATTTTTTCCTAAGCTTTTTGGATGATTTAGGTAATAAGATCATTATCATGGATATGGCTGTTTTGATGGGTTTGTTAACTTGTTTGCTTGTTCCTGTTGTTTTTTATCATGAATACACAAAGGATAACTTTCTCGCCAGATTATGGGTTAAATATATGCCTATTCAATCAGATACGTATTTTTCTTTTGTGGTTCCAGCTATGCTATCTATGTATTTAGGGCTTCAAGTTCCGATTGTTAAACTGGCTTATAGAAAAGAGCCAAAAAGATATATCGAAAATGCAAAATTATATTTACAAAGTAAACCTAAACTGGGTTTGATACTTATTGCAGTAGGTCTTATATCAAGTATTTTAGATTTTTTAGCACCGAGTGAGTTGGCTCAAGTATTTTTTTTAATGGCGCATTTAACTTATGTTGGTGCATTTTATATACTGTATTCGCCGCACAAGCGAAAAAAACTTATTTTTCTTTCCACCTTTGCTTTAATGCTTGTTCAAGCTGTTCTTGCTGGAATGTTTGGGGATATGATTAATATGTTTGCCTGTGCAACAGTGCTGATTTTGTTATCCCAACAAGTAAGCTACATAAAAAAACTTTCAGTAGCATTATTGGGTTTGGTGTTCATCATCTTAATTCAGTCGGTAAAAGTTGAATATAGAAATCAAGTCAATAGCCAACATACTGGCGGAGACCCGGTTTATTTTGCAAGCCTCATAGGCGACAGAATTTCTGATCCTGAGAAAATTATTGAACCGAAGCAATTATTCGGGATAGCTGTTCGCTTAAACCAAGGTTGGCTTGTGGCAGGAACAATGTATAACGTTCCGGAACATTATACATTTGCATACGGCGAAACCATCTGGCAGTCTGTCGCTGCGGCTATTGTTCCCCGTTTTTTATGGCCAGACAAGCCCGAGTCTGGTGGCAAAGCTAATCTTAAACGTTTCTGGGGATATAACCTTGTAGGATATAGCATGAACATTGGACCCTTGGGTGAGGCATATGGTAATTTCGATGTAACTGGAGGTATTATTTATATGTTTTTTTACGGGCTGTTTTTTAATTTACTTTTATCTGGTATTATAAAGTACGCTGAAAAAAGACCTACGCTAATTTTAT
The DNA here is from genome assembly GCA_035541355.1 of Puia sp. Taxonomy (GTDB): domain Bacteria; phylum Bacteroidota; class Bacteroidia; order Chitinophagales; family Chitinophagaceae; genus Puia. Next base: position 498,942 of record DATKNN010000014.1, read on the forward strand.
GGCTTCCTTTTTTGTTTTTTTATACCATAACAATGGAAACCGACCTGCTGACGACGATGGGATCATTGATTAAAGCCCTGATGTTTACATGGATTGTATTTTGGCTGTTCCGCAAGTTGTTCAGAATTGATCTTTAATGGTTCAAGTTATTTATTTTTTCCGCAGCCCGAGTTCCATTTATTTCAGTATCGAAAAAATTTTTGATAAGATATCAAGATTTATTGATCAAAAAAAGTATCCTGACTTCAACATACAAAACCTGCATTTACCATACCCAAGTAAATTAAAAACTATTACCGCAAATTTTATGTTTGCAAAAAGGCACCAGGGTAATATTAATCATATAACAGGAGATATTCATTATGCCATTCTGGGATGTAGCAAAAAAAATATTAATGTGCTTACAGTTCATGATTGTACATTACTGAAGCATTCATCCCCCCTTAATCTGAAATATTGGATTTATAAATGGCTTTGGTACCAGTGGCCGGTAAAAAAAGCAGATGCGGTTACAGTTATTTCTGAGAACACTAAAAGTGAACTAATGCGCTTTACCGGCTGTGATGCCGGCAAGATAAAAGTGATTCCAAATTTTGTTGATCCGGTTTTTAAACCTTGTGAATATGTTTTTAGAAAAGAAAATCCAATAATTCTTTTTATTGGTACAACTGAAAATAAAAACCTGATCCGCCTGGCGGAGGCACTTCAAGGATTACATGTTCAATTGGATATTGTAGGCTACCTGAACGAAACGCAAAAAGAAAGATTAGATAAATTAGGAATAAACTATTGGCAGTCTAGCGGACTAACTGATACAGACCTGTTCAAAAAGTATATGTGTTGCGACTTGGTTGCTTTTCCTTCAACTTATGAAGGTTTTGGGTTACCTATTATTGAAGCACAAGCAGTGGGCAGGCCCGTTTTAACAAGCAATCTGTCTCCCATGAAAGAGGTGGCAGGAAACGCTGCGCATTTTATAGATCCCTTTAGTATCTCATCCATTCGTGAAGGAATAATGAAAGTGATTAATGATCCCGAATATCGTTCTCAATTAATTGAAAAAGGCTTTAAAAATGTTGAACGTTTTCAACTTGAAACAATAGCGGGAGCATATATTTCTCTTTATAAGGATTTGTTCAAGAAGAAATTTGGAAAAACACTATTAAATTAATGTGTGGGATTACCGGCATATTGAGTTTCAAAGAGGCAAAAACTGCCCCATCTGTTATTAAAAAAATGACCGATGCAGTATCCCACCGGGGACCTGATGCAGATGGTTTTTTTATCGAAAATGAAGTGGCATTGGGACACCGACGTTTATCTATTATTGATCTTTCTTCGGCAGCCAACCAGCCTTTTATTGATAATTCCGGAAGGTATGTAATGGTATTTAATGGTGAAATGTACAATTATGCAGAAGTAAAGAATACCATCAGGGATTACTCATTCCGCACCAATGGTGATAGCGAAGTACTGATTGCTGCTTATGCAAAATGGGGGGCTGAGTGTATAAAACATTTCAGGGGCATGTTTGCATTCGCTATTTGGGATAGGCATCAACGTGAGCTTCTTTTATGCAGGGACAGAATGGGTGTAAAACCTCTTTATTATTTTGTAGACAAGGAAAAGCTTTTATTTTCTTCAGAATTGAGGTCTATTTTGGCGAGCAATTTGGTACACAGAAGAATCAGCACAACGGCTTTGATGGAATATTTCAGCTACCAGTCAGTAAGTTGTCCTTATTCAGTTATTGAAGGAATTGAACAGTTAGAACCCGGTTGCTGGCTAAAGATAAAAGGGGGGAATGTTGAGAAGCTGACTTATTGGGATGTTTCACGAACAAATATTGATTTTGATTTTAGCAACACAACTAGAACCCATCAGCATACTAAAGAACTGATGTTGCAATCAGTAAAAAGGAGATTGGTAAGCGATGTGCCGGTTGGCGCGTTTTTATCAGGCGGAATTGATTCAAGTGTGGTAGTAGGGTTAATGGCCGAAGCAAGTGCTGCACCGCCCAATACTTTCAATATTTCTTTTAGTGAGAAGGAATTTGATGAATCATATTATGCCGGTATTGTTTCAAAAAAATTTAATACAAATCATACCAATATTTTATTAAGACCCAACATCTTCCTCGATGAGTTGCAAAATGCCCTCGACGTGATGGATACGCCAACCGGAGATGGGATTAATACTTATATTGTTTCAAAGGCTATTCGCCAGAAGGGTATTACTGTGGCGCTTTCTGGAATTGGAGGAGATGAGCTTTTTGCCGGTTACCCGATCTTTTCACAATATTTGCGAATGCAACAAAAAAAATGGTTTTGGAAATTACCAAGGATAAGCAGGGATTTGTTTTCATCCTTTTTTTTGAACAGCACATCAAGAGCAAGCCGGTTTAAACAATTATTAAGGCTTGATGATTGTTCAATTGAACATGCCTATCCGATATTCCGGCAAATACTATCTCCCAGGCAGCTGCAGCAGTTAACCTTGTTAAATGCAAACAATCTTTTCATCAGTTCAACACAAAAGGAATTGCTGTGCAGAAAACAGGAAATAGAGAAATTTCCATTGTTGAGCCAGGTTTCCATAGCCGAATATTTTGGATACACACAGCATACTTTATTGAAAGATACAGACCAGATGAGTATGGCTGTTGCTTTGGAAGTGCGTGAACCATTTTTTGATCAGGATTTGGTTGAATTTGTTTTGGCAATGCCGGATGAATTAAAAAAACCGGTTTATCCAAAGAGCCTGCTTGTTGAATCCGTTAAACCCTTATTGCCAGATGAAATTGTATTCAGAAAAAAGCAAGGATTCCTTTTCCCATGGAATATGTGGTTGAGAAACGAATTACGAACGTTTTGTGAAGCGCATATTAAAAATATATCTGAACGCCCGTTCATAAACAGCAAACAGCTGTTTAATTTTTGGAAACGGTTTTTGCAGGGTGATAAAAATATAAGATGGGCAGAGATATGGCTTTTTGTGGTTTTGGAATATTGGCTGGAAAAAAATAACGTGCAATGATTAGCATGCTAATGACTAATGCTGTTATTAAATGAATTTTGGTATAATCGGATGTGGTAAGGCTGCACAAAAACATGCTGAACAAATTTCATTAAGCGGAAAATTAATAGCTGTCTGTGATATTGACCATAGTAAAGCAAATGCATTGGGAAAAAAATATCAGGCACAGCCCTATTATAATATCGATGATTTGCTAAGTCGGGAAAAATCAATAAATGTTTTTGCTGTTTGTACACCTAATTATTTACATAAAGAACATACTGTAGCTTGTTTGCGACATGGCGGCCACGTTGTTTGTGAAAAACCAATGGCAATTCATATTTCTGACTGCAAAGCGATGATTGCAGAAGCCGAAAGCAAGGGCAAAGAACTGTTCATAGTTAAGCAAAACCGGTTTAACCCTGCGGTAATAGCAGTAAAAGAATTACTAAACAAAAAAAAAATTGGCACGATTTACAGTGTTCATGTTAACTGCATATGGAACCGGAACGATGAATATTATTTTAATTCCTGGAGGGGAAAGAAGATGTTGGATGGAGGCATACTGTTTACTCAATTCAGCCATTTTATCGATTTGCTTTATTGGATGTTTGGTGAAGTGGAATATGTTACTGCAATAACTTCTAATTTAGCCCATCAAAAGACCATTGAATTTGAAGATACAGGTGTTGCCTGCCTGAAATTTGAAAGTGGTACACTCGGAAGTATCCATTTTTCCATTAACAGCTATAAAAAAAATATGGAAGGGTCTTTGACTATTATAGCTGAAAAAGGAACCATAAAAATTGGCGGCGAATACCTGAATAAATTAGAATATCAGCAAATTGAAAATTATACAATTGAAAAACTTTCTACCGGTAACGGAGAAAATGATTACGGTTTTTATACAGGTTCAATGTCAAATCATAACCTGATATATCGACATGTTAATGATGTTTTGCAAAAAGGCATAAAGAATGAATTCAATGGTTATTATGGATTAAAAACAGTTGAAATAATCGAAAAAATTTACGAAGCTGCTAATGCCCCCCGTTTTTAAAAATATTGAAATTAAAGATGTTGAATTTGGTAAAAATGTAACCGTCATCAACCCTGTAAACTTATATGGGTGTAAAATTGCCGATAATGTATTCATTGGTCCTTTTGTAGAAATTCAGAAAAATGTTTGTATTTCAAAAAATACACGCATTCAGTCGCACACTTTTATTTGTGAGCTGGTAACAATAGGCGAATCTTGTTTTATCGGGCATGGTGTGGTGTTCATAAATGATAATTTTACTGAGGGAGGGCCTTCTGGCAATTCTGAATTATGGAGGTCAACAAAAATCGGCAATAAGGTTTCAATCGGGTCCAATGCAACTATATTGCCGGTTTCAATTTGTGACAACGTTGTTATTGGAGCAGGTGCGGTGGTTGTAAAAAATATTGATAAACCCGGATTTTATGCCGGAAACCCAGCAAAACTAATTCGGGAAGTTGGTTAAGGATAATTTGAAAAGGGATAACAAAAAAAAAATCCTGCTGCTTGTGGATTGGTTCGCTCCAGGATACAAAGCAGGGGGGCCCATACAATCCTGTGTAAATTTTGCTTTTGCTTTGAAAAATGATTTTGATATTTATGTCTTAACCACGGATACAGATCATGGTGAAAAAGAGCCATACCAAAATATTATATCTAACAACTGGACGGATGACAATGGGTTCAAGATTTTTTACACCAGAAAAAGTACAATGGGCCTGAAACAACTAAGGCAAATTATATTGGAGGCAGAAGCGGATTATGTTTATCTTAACCATTTCTATTCCCCTTATTTTGTAATATATCCTTTGTGGTTGAAGTTTTCCGGTATTCTAAAAAGTAAAGTTGTATTGTGTCCCAGAGGTGCATTATATAATAGTGCAATTGCAGTAAAATCTTTTAAGAAAAAACCTTTTATCAGGTTATTTGGGTGGTTGAATATGCAGAAAAAAATTACATTTCATGCTACGAATGAAAGAGAAAAAAAAGCAATAGAAAAATTTTTCCCGGGTAATAAAACCATCATTGCGGATAACTTACCTAATACAAATCAGCCTGCTTTTGTTCGATGCAAAAAGGAGAAGGGCTCGCTGAAATGTATTTTTATAGCCAGGATATTGCCGATAAAGAATTTGTTGTTTGTATTAAACGTTTTGAAAAATATACACGAAGATGTTAGCCTGACTATAATCGGACCTGTTGAGGACAGAAATTACTGGTCTGAATGTAAAAATAAGATTGCAAAATTACCTGACAATATTAATATAGATTATCTCGGACCCAAACGAAATGATGAAATTGCCGAAATCTTATTGCAGCATCACCTATTCGTACTTCCGACAGAAGGAGAAAATTTTGGACACTCCATTTTTGAATCTCTTCTTTGCGGAAGACCGGTATTGATCAGTGATCAAACTCCCTGGCTTGAACTTGCCGGGAAAAAAGCAGGTTGGGATTTACCATTAAATAGCCCCGGGTTATTTTGCGAAATAATCAGGAATGCCGCCGCATTTGACCAGGATGAGTTTGATGTATGGTGCAGCTCTGCCTGGAATTATGCAAAAACCTACATTGCAAATAAAAATTTAAAAGGAGATTATCTTAAACTTTTTAGTTGATGTATATTTTAGGAATTAATGCTTACCATGCAGATGCTTCTGCTGCAATTTTTAAAGATGGAGTAATGATTGCAGCTACAGAAGAAGAAAGGTTTAGACGAGCAAAACATTGGGCAGGCTTTCCTTCAATGGCCGTAGAATTTTGTTTGAAAGAAGCAGGTATTGGTTTAAACGATGTTGAACATATTGCAATAGGCAGAGACCCTTTGGCAAAACTGAAGAAAAAAATATTCTTTCTTCTCAAAAACCCGGGTGGAGGGTGGAATGCTGTTTCGGAAAGAATTCGCAATGCTAAAAAGGTTTCATCTCTTGAAAATGAATTTGCAGCAATTGATGCATCGGTCTCCAAAAAAACACTCAAGCAGAAAATTCATCAGGTAGAACATCATCGTAGTCATCTTGCTTCCGCATTTTTTGCTTCTCCTTTTGAAGAGGCGGCTTTGCTTTCTATTGATGGTTCAGGAGATTTTACAACTACAATGACAGCAGTGGGCAAGGGTAATAAAATAGAAATAATCGATTCTGTAGACTTTCCTCATAGCGTTGGTATATTTTATACCGCATTCACTCAATTGCTCGGTTTTCCGCATTATGGCGATGAGTATAAAGTAATGGGATTGGCTCCTTACGGCCATGCTAAATATACTGACCAGTTGCGGGATGTTCTGTTGTTTAAATCAAATGGATTATTCGAGTTAAATTTAAAATATTTTCGATCTGCAAAAAGCGGGATCATTTCATACGGTAATAATCATATTCCGGAAGTAGCTGTTTTATTTTCCGACTTAATGATGAAAAAATTTGGGGCTATGAGAAAAAAGGAAGAACCGCTCACCCAATACCACAAAGACCTTGCTGCTTCAGTTCAGAAAATAACTGAGGAGCTGATATTTCATATTCTGCAAAAACTGCAAGAAAGAACCGGGTTAAAAAATGTTTGTGTAGCTGGTGGCGTTGCACAAAATTCTGTAGCTAATGGCAAATTGAGCAGGAATACTTCTTTTAAAAAAATTTATATTCCATCGGCAGGGCACGATGCGGGCATTTCGATGGGGGCTGCATTATATGTTTACAATACTGTTCTTTCTCAGCCGAGATCAGGCCCGATCTGGTCTGCATATACCGGGAGCAGGTTTTCCAATGACGAAATTGAAAAATACCTGCAATCGAGGAATATTGGTTATGAGAAACTATCTGATGAAGAATTATATGAAATGGTTTCACAGAGATTAATAAATGCAGGGGTAGTGGGGTGGTTCAATGGTCGTGCAGAATTTGGCCCGAGAGCTTTAGGCGCACGTTCGATCCTGGCAGACCCTCGCAGGGCGGATGCCAAAGACTTATTGAATTCAAAAATAAAACGCAGGGAAAGTTTCAGGCCATTCGCTCCTTCAATATTGAAAGAATATGCAGCTGACTTTTTTGAACTGGCAGATGATGTGCCTTTTATGGAAAAAGTGTATCCTATTAAACCTGAAAAACAAAAATTAATTCCGGCTGTAACACATGTTGACGGAACAGGGCGCTTACAAACAGTTGATAAATCAGTATCACCAAGATATCATCGTTTAATTGAAACATTCTATAATAAAACAGGTGTGCCTATACTGTTAAACACCTCTTTTAATGAAAACGAACCGATAGTAAACTCCCCTGCTGAAGCACTTGAATGTTTTTTACGGACAAACATGGATATGCTTGTGTTGGAAAATTGTGTTATAACACGTTAAATATATTTTGTGAAGGTTTCTATCATCACAGCTACCTACAACTGCGAACAAACAGTCAGGGATACTTTACATTGTATTCAGCAGCAGAGTTTTTCGGATATCGAGCACATTATAATTGACGGAGGTTCATCTGATGATACTTTAAAAATAGTTAGGGAATTTGAACATGTTTCAAAGTTAATTTCGGAACGTGATGAGGGAATTTATGATGCAATGAACAAAGGAATTGCTAATGCAAGTGGTGAAGTTATCGGTATTTTAAATTCTGATGATGTATATATAGGCCATGATGTGATTGCAACCATTGCGCAAACCTTTTTGAATCCGGATGTTCAGACTTCTTATGCTGATCTTCAATATGTACAAACTAATAACTTGAATAAAATTGTGCGCACCTGGAAAGCCGGTCAGTTTAATAAAAGAAATTTTTATTTTGGCTGGATGCCACCACATCCAACTTTTTTTGTGCGGAAGGCTGTGTATGAAAAAGTAGGGTTGTTTAACCTTTCTTTGAAATCAGCGGCAGATTATGAAATGATGTTGCGTATTTTAGTTAAATACGAAATACCAACATCTTATATTCCCAAAACAATCGTAAAAATGAGGACAGGAGGTATGAGCAACGCCTCATTTAGAAACAGGATTAAGGCCAACCGGGAAGACAGGCTCGCATGGAAACTGAATGGACTTGAACCGCATTTCTTCACTTTATATGCAAAGCCGATCAGGAAAATTTCTCAATTCTTAATACATTGAAAGCATGACAAAAACTGCATTGATTACCGGCGTAACCGGGCAAGATGGTGCTTACTTAAGCGAGTTGCTTTTACAAAAAGGGTATAATGTACACGGCTTAAAAAGGAGGGCGTCTTTATTTAATACAGACAGAATAGATCATCTCTATCAGGATCCACATGACTCAAATGTACATTTCAGGCTTCATTATGGAGATATGACTGACTCTACGAATCTGATACGCCTGATTCAGGAAATTCAACCAGATGAAATCTATAACCTTGCTGCTATGAGCCATGTTCATGTAAGTTTCGAAACACCTGAATATACCGCAAATGCTGATGGCATAGGTACTTTACGAATACTCGAAGCTGTTAGGCTGCTTGGGTTAACTAAAAAAACAAAGCTGTATCAGGCTTCTACTTCCGAATTATACGGGTTGGTTCAGGCTGTACCGCAAAACGAGAAAACTCCATTTTATCCACGTTCTCCTTATGCAGTAGCTAAACTTTATGCATATTGGATTACGGTTAATTATCGGGAAGCTTACGGCATGTATGCAACCAATGGGATTCTGTTTAATCACGAATCCCCATTGAGGGGGGAAACGTTTGTTACCAGAAAAATAACAAGGGGCGTTGCAAAAATTGCTTTAGGTCTTCAGGATAAAATTTATCTGGGTAACCTGGACGCAAAAAGAGACTGGGGGCATGCCAAAGATTATGTAGAAGCAATGTGGCTTATTCTTCAACAGCCAGTTGCGGAAGATTATGTTATAGCAACCGGTGTTACCACACCTGTTCGTGAATTTGTGAAAATGGCTTTTGAAGAGGTCGGTGTTGAGCTTGAATTTAGAAATAAGCATGAAAAAGAGATAGCAATAATAAAAAAATGCAACAACCCTGAATATAAACTGGAAACAGGAAAAGAAGTGGTTGCAGTTGATGCCAAATATTACAGACCTACCGAAGTAGATTTATTAATTGGCGATGCAAGTAAAGCAAAAAGTAAACTCGGCTGGAAACCAAAATATGATTTATCCATGCTGGTAAAGGAAATGGTAGAATCTGATTTGAGTATATTCAAGAGAGAGAAGCTATTAAAAGAATCGGGATTTAATGTTAAGAATCAATATGAATAAGCAAGATAGAATATATGTAGCGGGGCACCGTGGAATGGTTGGTTCAGCCATTACCAGAAAATTAAGACAAAAAGGATTTGACAATTTAATACAAAGAACCTCTTCTGAACTTGATTTGCGAAATCAGAAATCCGTGGAAGATTTCTTTGAAACAGAAAAACCGGATTTCGTATTTCTTGCTGCAGCGAAAGTAGGCGGCATAGTTGCCAACAACACTTACCGTGCGGAATTTTTATATGATAACCTGATGATCCAGAATAATGTCATTCATTACTCTTATAAAACCGGGGTAAAAAAATTGATGTTTCTCGGATCGTCTTGTATTTATCCGAAGTTTGCACCACAACCTTTGAAGGAAGAATATCTTCTTACCGGTGAACTTGAAACTACCAATGAATCATATGCAATTGCAAAAATAACAGGAATAAAAATGTGCGATGCCTATCGTTCTCAATATGGGTGCAATTTTATATCAGTCATGCCTACTAACTTATATGGTCCAAATGATAACTATGATTTGAATAATTCTCATGTCTTGCCTGCATTGATCAGGAAATTTCATGAAGCAAAAATCAATCGTCAATCAACAGTTCATATTTGGGGAACCGGCACCCCAAAGCGTGAATTTTTGCATGCAGATGATTTGGCAGATGCCTGCTTTTTTTTGATGCAGCATTATAATGAACCCGGATTGATTAACGTTGGAGTTGGTGAAGACATTTCCATAATAGATTTGGCCATCCTGATTCGAAAAATTGTAGGTTTTACAGGTAATATTGAACACGATCTCAGTAAACCAGACGGTACTCCCAGAAAGTTAATGGATGTTGGCAAATTGCATGCTATGGGATGGAAAGCGAAAACCCAGCTTGAAGAAGGAATTACAAAAGTATACCATGATTTTTTTGAAGCCCAGCGTGTAAAATAATATGGCAAGCTTTTCTATTAGTGAATAGATGATATCTATATTTCGAAATAAAAAAAATGTTTCTGTCAACTTTAGTGAAATCAGGTGCGATATGCATTCACATCTTATTCCGGGAATCGATGATGGGGCTCCTGATATTTCCACTTCCTTGAAATTGATTAAAGGATTGCAGGATCTTGGCTATAAAAAACTTATTACTACGCCACATGTTTTATGGGACATGTATAAGAATACGCCCGATATTATTTTGGCTGGTTACGAAAAAGTAAAAAAAGAGATTGCCAAACAAAATATTGCTGTCGAATTTGAAGTAGCCGCAGAATACCTGTTAGACGATTATTTTGAAAAATTAATTGATGAAGAAACCACAACTTTACTCGCTTTTTATGATAATCTCGTCCTTCTTGAATTTTCTTTTGTTAAGGAACCAGTTGAGCTGAAATCAGTTTTGTTTAAACTTCAAGTCAGGGGATATCAGCCCGTGATAGCGCATCCTGAACGTTACCTGTATTTCGGAGCAAATAAACAGTGGTATAATGAAATGAAAGATATAGGTTGCCTTTTTCAACTTAACATTCTTTCTTTAAGTGGGTTTTATGGCAAAGCAGCAGTTGAACTCTCACAATATCTCATCAGGCAAGAATATTATAATCTTATCGGCACAGACCTTCACCATAGCCGTCATTTAGAAATGCTCGAAGCATCCTCTTCTTATAGCGGTATTATTAAAAAGCTGCTTGATTCCGGGAAAATCCTCAACTCCCGGTTATAATTGTTTCCTTTTTGTAAAACTGAATAAAAAGTTTAAGATTTGTATATAAATCATTAAACAAAAAATTTAATTACTTGTAGTAATTATATGGATGCATTTACTATAAAGGATCTTGAAAACCTTACTGGTATCAAGGCTCACACAATACGTATCTGGGAGCAACGATATTCATTTGTAAAGCCACAAAGAACAGGAACGAATATTCGCTATTATAACAGTCAGGAGCTTAAAAAAATATTGAATGTGGCATTGCTAACAAAATACGGATATAAGATTTCCCATATTAATAAAATGAGCGAAGAAGATGTGAGGAAAAGTATTTTTTCATTGTCAACAGCGGAGGCGCAACAGGATAGAATGATCCATGACCTTATTCAATGCACTGTTGCAATTGATATGGAAAAATTTGAAAACATTCTTGACAGTTATATTCTTTCAAAAGGCATTGATAAAACCATTACACAGATTATATTTCCTTTTCTTGACAGAATTGGTATTTTATGGATGACCAATCATATAAACCCTGGAGAAGAGCATCTTATTACAAATATTATCCGGCAGAAGCTAATAGTAGGAATTGAAGGGGTTTCCTCTCATATCAGCCAGAATAAAACAGTATTGCTTTTCCTTCCTGAAGGGGAATATCATGAATTAGGATTGTTATATGTGGCCTATCTTCTGAAAAAACACGGGGCAAAGATTCTGTATATGGGTGCTGATGTTCCGGTCGCGGATCTGAATAATGTTTGTAAAATCAAAAAACCAGATTACTTGTACACTCACACCACCTGTGATTTTAAACTTGAAAAATATTTTTCCAGCTTACGTTCATGCATGCCCGAAAGTCAGTTAATAATTTCAGGTAAGCTCTGCCATAAATTCAAAAATAAAAACCCTGACTTTATTCATGTCAAAAGGTCGTTGCTGGAGGTGATGGAATTTGTCAGTGCTTTGTAAATTTTTGGTTAAACTTTATCGTATGCAAGGGTATCTAAAGTTCAACTTATTGATATACTTGCCTTTATTTTTTAGGGCAGATATTTTTTGATGAGTGGTGAGTTGAAGGAATTCTTTTTTGTTTAGATTTGGAACAGTACTTGTTAAACAATTGTTATGTCAACTATTGAATTCAATCAACTTTTAGTAAATAATGCTGATTTTTTAAAGCCTTTTGCCATAACGCTAACCAGGGATACGGAAGCAGCCAAGGATTTATTCCAGGAAACCTTGTACCGGGCATTGGCAAATAGGGATAAATATAATGTTGGAACTAATATCAAAGCATGGTTGTATACTATCATGCGTAATATTTTTATTAATAATTATCGCCGGAAAGCAAAAAGAAACACCATATTTGATGCAACGCCAAATGATTTTTTGCTGAATTCTAATCAGGTGGCTATTGCCAATACAGCAGAAAGTAACCTAAGGATTAAAGATATTCAACACGCCATACATAATCTTCCTGAAATTTTCAGGAATCCTTTTCTTCTTTACTTTGATGGTTTTAAATATCACGAAATTGCAGAAATGCTCAATGAGCCGCTGGGCACTATCAAAAGCAGAATACACTTTGCCAGGAAATTATTAAAATCACAAATCGAAAAGTTATAATTCCACATAAACTTGGGTAAAAAGATTGTAGTTATTGGTAGTGGTTTTGCAGGTCTGTCGAGCGCTTGTTTTATGGCTAAAGCAGGGTGGAAGGTAACTGTAATTGAAAAACATGATACGCCGGGCGGTCGTGCCCGGCAACTCAAAGAAGAAGGTTTTACTTTTGATATGGGTCCCAGCTGGTATTGGATGCCTGATGTGTTTGAAAGATTTTTTAGTCAGTTCGGGAAAAAAGTACCTGATTATTATAAACTAAAAAGATTAGATCCTTCGTATAAAATTTATTGGGCAGATGACGCTCTTGATATTCCTGCAGATTTTAGGGAGCTGAGAAACTTATTTGAAAGCCTGGAAAAAGGAGCAGCAAAAAAACTGGACAAGTTTATTACAGAAGCTGCATACAAATATAAAACAGGTATGCAGAAGCTGGTGTTTATGCCAGGTCAATCAATTACTGAATTTTTTGATGGAGATGTAATTAAAGGAATTTTCCGGTTAGATGTATTTACATCTATAAAAAAGCATATCTCGAAATATTTTACCCATCATAAAATCCACCAGCTTTTAGAATTCCCAATTTTATTTTTGGGGGCATTGCCCGAAAATACCCCGGCTCTTTATAGTTTAATGAATTATGCTGATATGGCCGGCGGCACCTGGTATCCCGAGGAAGGTGGAATGTATAAGATAGTTGATGCGATGTATACCCTTGCCCTTGAATTAGGAATAAAATTTCGATTCAATGAAAATGCAGAACAAATAATTGTAGAAGACGGGGTTGCCAAAAAAATAATCAGTTCAGGAAATGCAACGGACGCAGATGCGGTAATAGGAACTGCAGATTATCATTTTATCGAGACTCAGTTGCTGCCAAAACAATACAGAACATATTCGGACAAATACTGGGATAAAAGAGTGCTGGCTCCTTCCTGTCTCATTTATTATATCGGTTTGAATAAAAGACTGACAAATATTACCCATCATTCTTTGTTTTTTGATGCTGATTTTAAAAAGCATGCCAATGATATTTATTCTGCAAAACAATGGCCGGAAAACCCCTTATTTTATGTATGCGCTTCTTCTGTGAGTGACAGTACAGTTGCACCGCCAGGATGTGAGAACTTATTTTTTTTGGTGCCGCTTGCTCCCGGATTGGATTCAGATAACCACGAAATCCGGGAAAAATGTTTTGAAGGTATAATAGCCAGAATGGAAAAACATATAAATCAAAAAATTTCGGATTCGATAATTTATAAAAAATCATTTGGACAACAAGATTTTATACTGGAATACAATTCGCTTAAAGGAAATGCTTACGGGCTTGCCAATACATTAATGCAAACAGCAATTTTAAAACCATCATGTAAAAGTAAAAAAGTAAAAAACCTTTTTTATGCAGGGCAATTAACTGTTCCGGGACCAGGTATACCTCCAACCATAATCAGCGGTGAAGTCGCTGCCAAAGAAGTGATCAAAACTGCTTTTAATAGTTAGTTAACTTAGTTAAAGTATTTATATATAAAACGGTATTTAAAGTTTAACAAAAAATAACCTTACAAGCGGAATAAAATAAATTGAATTAATATTCAACAATGATCATTTGATGATAGATTTATTTCATAAGGTAAGCCAGCAATGCAGTAAAATTACAACAGAAGTATACAGCACATCTTTTGCCTCAGCAATAAGGTTATTGCATAAAAATATCAGAAATCCCGTTTATAATATTTACGGATTTGTGCGGTTCGCAGACGAAATAGTAGATACTTTTCACGAATTTGAAAAAGAAAAATTACTCAGAAAATTTAAAGAAGAAACATACAATGCCATTGATCATAAAGTTAGCCTGAATCCTATTCTTCATAGTTTTCAGATTACTTTTCATGAATACGGAATTGATAGAGAACTGATTGAATTTTTTTTTGAAAGTATGGAAATGGATCTTACAGCCTGGAATTATGATCAGGCTAGGTATAAGAAGTATATTTACGGCAGCGCTGAAGTAGTTGGTTTGATGTGCCTTCATGTTTTTTGTGAAGGCAATAAGGATATTTATTACCGGCTGAAGCCGTTTGCGCAATCATTAGGAGCTGCATTCCAAAAAGTAAATTTTTTAAGGGATATAAAAGCAGATTATCACCAATTAAAGCGTTCTTATTTTCCTGATGTTGATTTTGGTAATTTCACTGAAAGCATGAAAACTAAAATTATTAATGAAATCGAGTATGATTTTGAACATTCGTATAATGGCATTTTGCAATTACCTGAAAAAGCACGTTTTGGTGTATATGTGGCTTACAGGTATTACTTGTCTTTGTTTAAAAAAATAAAGCAATCACATTCTTCAATTATAGCAAACAAAAGAATAAGAATATCCGATTATCACAAAGCGATGATTGTGGTATATGCCGGATTAAAAAGCAGGTTGAAATTAATATAATAAAACGATGCTTCAGGAAGTAATTCTAGTTGACGAAAGCGACAACGTAACCGGAAAAATGGAAAAAATGGAAGTGCACCGCAGATCTATGCTTCACCGGGCTTTCAGTGTTTTTATTTTCAACTGTAAAAATGAAATGTTGCTTCAAAAAAGAGCAACTAACAAATATCATAGTGGAGGATTATGGACGAACACATGCTGCAGTCACCCCTCACCAGGTGAGCAAACAATTAAAAGTGCGGCCCGACGGTTGAATGAAGAAATGGGATTTTCTACTAACTTGGAAGAAATCTTTCATTTTATTTACAAACATGAATTTGAAAATGGCCTTACTGAATATGAGTTTGATCATGTTTTTATTGGTTACCATAATGGTGAAATATCCCCAAATAAAGAAGAAGTATGTGATTATTGTTTTATGGCAATGGATGCAATTGAAAACTTACTGATGAACCAGCCACAAAAATTCAGCGCATGGTTTCAAATTGCTTTCCCGATGGTCAGGAAATGGCAGCAAACCTCAACTGAATTTCAAAAAAATAAAGCCGGGTAAATGAGTTGGATGCTGTACATTATCTTATTTATTATTACATTTTTGCTTATGGAGGGTATTACCTGGCTTACTCACAAGTATATTATGCATGGCTGGTTATGGTATTTGCATAAGGACCATCACCAACCTAGGCCGGGTTTTTTTGAAAAGAATGACACTTTCTTTATCATTTTTGCTATCCCTACTTTTTTTTGCCTCCTCTTTTCCACTATTTATCACTTTTATTGGCTGATGGCTATAGGTTTTGGTGTAATGTCTTACGGGTGCGCCTATTTCCTGGTCCACGACGTCATTATCCATCAGCGTTTCAGGTGGTTCACCAGATCCGATCATACTTATGTGCGTGCTTTGCGTTGGGCACATAAAATGCACCATAAGCATCTGGATAAGGAAGATGGAGAATCATTTGGCATGTTGTATGTAGCCGGGAAATACTGGAAAAAAGTGTTGAATGACAAACGAGATAAAAAAGCACATAATACTTGAATTTGTAAATGCGATTATCGTATTATAGAGTAGTATACAGGCCATTTATTTAATGCAGGCAAAATATGATTATATAATTACAGGAGCCGGTTGTGCAGGATTGAGTTTACTGATGCGAATGATTATATCGGGCAAATTTTCTGAAAAAAAAATTTTACTGGTTGATCAATCAGCCAAGAAGCTAAATGACCGGACCTGGTGTTTTTGGGAAAAAAAAGAAGGTTTCTTTGAAAATTTAGTGTATTCAAGATGGAACAAGCTTTGGTTTATTTCAGATAAGCATACATTATTAAATGATATTGTTCCTTATGAATATAAAATGATCAGGGGAATAGATTTTTATGAGTATTGTTTTAGTATCATCAATGAGCAAAAAAATATTGAATTTGTTCAGGCTACAGTTGAAGAAATAAACAGCTACGGGAGCGAAACCTTTGCAATTATTGATAAAAAGAAAATAAACTCAGATTACATTTTTAATAGCATCATTTTTCAGGAGCCTTCTGTATCCAAGAAGCAATTTATGTTGCTGCAGCATTTTAAAGGGTATATAATCGAAACAGTTCGTGATTGTTTCAACCCTCATGAAGCCATACTGATGGATTTTCGTACGCGACAACAATATGGCACGTGTTTTTTTTATGTTATGCCATTTTCTAAAAAAAGGGCTTTAGTAGAATATACTGTGTTTTCTGAAAAATTACTTACTGAAGAAGACTATAATACGGCATTACAAGATTACCTGCTAAACTGCCTTAATATTAGCGCCTACTCTTTACGGCATGAAGAATTTGGCATAATCCCGATGACGAATCATGATTTTGACAATAAAAAAGGAAATATTCTGAATATTGGAACTTCCGGCGGCAATACAAAAGCTTCCAGCGGATACACTTTTCAGTTTATACAAAAAAATACTGCGGTTATAACGAATGCGATGGTTAAGAATGGTGTGCCATGTGTGAAAACTCAAAAAAAGAAATTTGAGTTTTACGACGGTGTCTTCTTAAATACGTTAGTAACAAAGAAAATCTCAGGGAAGGAAATTTTTGAATGTATGTTCAATAAAAACCGGGTAACCGATATTTTTTGTTTCCTGGATAATGAGAGCAGCATTATTCAGGATATCAGGGTTATTAATTCCCTTCCAAAATTTCCTTTTTTAAAAGCTGCCATACAACAGCTCTTTTAAAAAAATCACACAATTCCCAGTACTAAAAATACAGAGCCGGCTATTGTAAGCGCTATAGCCGAATACCAGAGTGATTTTTTTCTGGTTAATATTGCAATGGCTGATATCGCAATAGCGATTTGAAAAATGGTAACGGCTTTTGAAAGGGTTACATGCTTGATCAAATGTGCTTCAGAACTTTTTGCATCTTCGTCAGCAACTTTTTTTATTTCTTCTTTTTCTTTTTCGTAACGGGCTATCTCAGCACTATTGTTTTCTACAGGTTTTAAAGCGAGTATATGGATGATTTTATCAGACGAAGCTGCGATTTCCGATTTTATACTTTTAGATTGATAAAAGGCCCATTGGTCTGACGATTTTATTTGTTCTATCATTGCTTCATTAACGTGATGACCGCTTAACAGACCTGCAATTGCAGCAAGTACTGCCATTACAGCAGTTGATAAAGCAACATTCAAAGCCCATTTTTCCTTTCCTTCATAATTTTTTTCCTCGGCTTTTTCGTGAATTGCTTCTTGCAAATGTTCCGTGGGGACCTCTATTTCTTCCATAAAATACTACGAATTATATTTATGAATTTTGTTTTTTTATAATGCTCATTCGTAAACTTACAATAAAATATATCGTAAATTTTCTCCTTACGGCATCTTTTTTAAAACAACATATTTATTTATAAACGGTTATGCAGATATTTTCCACAGGGTGTTGATATTATATATCCATCCGGGTCAGATTTTCTCAGAATCTTTGAAAACTGATAGGTTGCACAATTGATATTTTCAGTTTATCTTTAGTGCTCCTATCTTAGAAAAAGCTAATTAGTTTCTTAATTCCTGTGCATACCAAAAGCTAATTATCAATTTCAAAATTCAGCTTACATCATGCGAATCACGTTACACTCCTTATCAGGAAAACGATTGCCTGCGTATTTGGCAAAATTAATTTTATCCTGTTCTATAATTTTTTTTCTTCTTTTATTCATCCTGAAGAATACTTATCAAAGCGGGCCTTATTCAATAAAAGTGCAGCAGCCTAAACAGGACTTTACATCAGTGATCAATAAAATGTCTGATCTGAAAGGTGTTTCCAAAAGAAGCAGGTCTTTTAATAGTCCAATAGACAAAATTGATACCAATCAGCTACGGCAAAGTGATTGGTTTAAAACAGTAAAAAAGGATATAGAAAGGCGCAGCTATTTCATGACTGCCGGAAAAAAAGAAAAAACATTCAGCAGTATTAATAATGCACAAAATTTAAAGGCAGATTATTTTGCTGAAAAATTTGTACTTGAGCCGATAGCAACAGCAAATGATAAAAGGCATTCAATCAATAAAAACAATTGGCAACTCAATATTTCATTTCAGGGAATTTATGCTGACGGCAAAAAATTGCAAAATTCAGATCCCGGTCTTATTTCTGGCACCACCTCATTTAATGATATAGAATATAACTTCAATAATGTGTACAGCGTGCAATACCACAATGATGCCAAAGGCGTTCGGCAAAATTTTGTTATACAAAAAAAACCGGTGGGGATTACACGCACTCTGAGTATTAGTCTGAAACTTGAAGGTGACTGGGTGGTAAATAAAGTACATGATAAAGAACTTCATTTTGCTAAATTGAATAATACAGGAGGGCTTAACAATAAAATTGTTTATAACGATCTGGAGGCGTGGGATGCTGATGGAAAACCATTGTTGGCAAAAATGGAAGTTAAGGATAATAATAATTTTGAGATTATTGCGGATGTTGAAAAGGCAACCTATCCTGTTACGATTGACCCATTGAGCACATCTCCCTCAACAACGTTGTCTGTTGCTGGTGGAACCTTTGGTAACAGTGTATCCAGCGCCGGAGATGTGAATGGTGATGGATATACTGATGTTATAGTTGGTTCAGCTGCTGCCCATAGTGCCTATGTTTATTTGGGAAGTGCGAGTGGGTTGTCATCAAGTGCGGCGACAACTATATCAGTAGGCAGTGGAAATTTCGGAACAAGCGTTGCGGGCGCAGGGGATGTAAATGGCGATGGATACGGCGATATTATTGTGGGGGAACCCGGAACCCTAAGCGGTAATGCTTATGTGTATTTGGGTAGCAGTTCGGGTTTAGGGGCATCTCCTTCTCCGTCAATTACATTGTCCGGAACAGGACCTTTTGGGGTAAGTGTGGCAAGTGCCGGAGATGTGGATGGTGATGGTCTCAGTGATATAATTATTGGAAATGCCTTTGGTACTGCAAACGTTTATTCACACTATAGTTCAGGGGCATTCACAGTTATAAAAACGTTGGTTGGCACCGGAACATATTTTGGTTCCAGCGTAGCCGGTGCTGGTGATGTGAATGCAGATGGCTATAGTGATGTGATTGTGGGCAATGCTTCAGGTAACGTTTTTGTGTATGAGGGCAGCGCTTCAGGTGTATCTACTACTGCTGCGGTAACTTTAGCAGAACCTGGAGCAGGGCCTAACTACGGTTTTAGTGTAGCCAACGCAGCTGATGTGAATGGCGATGGTTACAGCGATATTATTGTTGGTGATAATGGAGGACATGTGTATATCTACGAAGGTCAGTCTGCCTCTCCGGGATTGTCTTCAACAGCCGCAACGACTTTAACCGGTACAGGAAACTTTGGTATTAGTGTTTCAGGTGCTGGTGATGTGAACGGAGATGGATTTGCTGATGTGATTGTGGGAGATGAAAATGGAAAAACGTTTGTATTTAATGGCAGTGCAAGTGGCATTGCTTCAGGTACAAGTGCAACTGCAACTACGGCATTAACAGGTTCAGGTAAATTTGGATTTAGTGTTGCAAGTGTAGGTGATGTGAATGGAGATGGTTATAGTGATGTGATTGTAGGGGCCTATGATATTTCAATGGCTTATATATATATAGGTGGCCCGGATGGTTCACCAAGTACTAACACACTTACTATTCATGGTGCCAATGCTGGCGACAGATTCGGGTTGAGTGTATCCAGTGCTGGTGATGTAAATGGTGATGGATACAGTGATGTCGTGGTTGGCGCTATTGGTTATAATGCGGGTACCCTGGATGGAGCAATATACCTTTATATGGGAAGTAGTACCGGGCTTTCCACCAGCTCGACAGTAATGACTGTAAGCGGAGGATCTGAAAGTGGATGGAGTGTTGCGGCCGGTGATATTAATGGAGACGGGTACAGTGATATAGCCGTTGGTGCCAAATTTGCATCTACTGATGCGGGCAGCGTTTATATCTATTACGGAAATTCTTCTGGCATTAGCAATCCTTCTTACCCTACTGTATTGAACGGAGGAGGTGCAGGTTATTTTTTTGGTTTTTCGGTGGCCGTTGCCGACGTGAATGCAGATGGTTATAGTGATGTAATTGTAGGAGCTCCCGGAGTGAACAGCCTTGCCGGAGCAGTATATATCTATAACGGAAGCTCAACCTTTTCATCTTCTGCCACGCTAACTGCAACATTAAATGGTACAAATGCCTATGATCAACTTGGCTATTCTGTATCAGCAGCAGGTGATGTAAACGGTGATGGTTACACGGATTTAGTGGTAGGTGCTCCTGCAAGTTATAATTATCCTACCCTGGCGAATAGCTTGGGGTATGCTAATGTGTATAAGGGTGGAAAAACGGGTATTGCTGATAATGCAAGCGCAGATTATGTGTTGAGTGATGCCAATACCAATGTGGTTGATTTCGGTATCAATGTTGCGGGTGCTGGGGACATCAATGGGGACGGTTATGGAGATGTAATTGTGGGTGCATCTTCTGCTGATAATAACAGTAAATCAGGTGCAGTGGAAATCTTTCTAGGAAAAAACACAGGGTTGAACAGTTCTGCCACTACTGTTTTAACAGCTCCTGTTCCCGCCGCTGAAGATCAGTTTGGGGCAAGCGTTGCCAGTGCGGGGGATGTAAATGGCGATGGCTATAGTGATATAGTCATCAGGGCTACCCAGCCGATCGTAAACCAGGCAGCAACATATATTTATACCGGAAGCCCTTCAGGTATATCCAGCTTACCTGCTACTACCTTTAATGATGCGCAATACAATACCAACTACGAAATAGGAGGTTCCAGCTCGCTCAATGGGGTAGTGGCCCATAATGCTGTTGCAAGCGCAGGTGATGTGAACGGAGATGGGTATAGTGATGTGATTGTAGGTGTGTACACTGATGATAATGGGCTAGGGCCTTCGGGTACTAAAACAGGCTTAGCTTATATATATTATGGTAACAATAGCCTCGGCCATAATGCAAGCAATGCATTCAAGTTATACGAAACGGATCTTACAAGCCCAATAGCGGCGGATAATCTTACACAGCCTCAATTTGGAGGAGGACTTATATTCCAATCTCCTTTTGCCAGGGTCAAAGGCCGTTTAGTATGGGAAACACAACCAAACGGTACAGGTTTCCAGGGCAGCCCAATTACAAATAATGTAAATACTTCAGGTGTGCAGGTGTCGTATTCAGACATACCTGCAGGTGGCATGGAATTAAAGAACCTGATCACTAAAGCCAACAGTCTTGCAACCAAAGTAAGAGTAAGAATTCAGTATGCATCAACTGCGGTAACATTTGGCCAGGTGTATAGTCCGTGGGTTTATTCCCAATCTTATTTGCTTGGTAACAATGCAGGCGTGTTGCCATTGGATTTATTAAGCTTTACTGCTACGCCAGTTAATCGAAATATTGAATTGAACTGGAAAGCTTCCGGAGAAGATGATCTGGAAAAATATATTGTTGAGCATAGCCTGGATGCTGCTAAATTTGATTCCATCGGATATGTGACTGCAAAAGCTATGGCAGCTACTTCTAGTTACGATTTCACACATTATAACCTTTCTGCCGGTACACATTATTACAGGTTGAAAGAGGTAGATAAAAATGGTAAGATTTCATATAGCAAAACAGTCTTTGCTGCAATTTTCGGGCCGGGGTCAGAATTTAATATTTATCCTAATCCCGCTACTGATCATATTACCATTGTTCATACAGGAATAGTCAGTAGATATGTAAGAATAATTAATGCAGCCGGTGCAGTAATGGGACAATATCAGCTAAATAAGAATGCTGATCAAACTACTATTTCATTGAGTGGTTATGCCAAAGGCAATTATTTTGTTGAAATTGTAAACAGTGCGTTTGCTCCTAAACAAATAACAGTATATTAAACCAGCACCAACTCCATAATAAAAGCCCCGATTATTACGGGGCTTTTATTATGGATGAAACTTAAAAGATATGCATTACCGTTAGCCACCTTGGCTTTTCTCTTTTTCAAAATGTTTAATAATGATCTTTGCTTTTGCCGGGCCAATTGTTTTTGAAAGCTCTTCATCTGTCAGAAGCTTAATGCTACCAACCGAACGAAATTTTTTTAGTAATAAATCAACTGTACTTTTACCGATCCCTTTTATTTGTTCAAGCTCATTGGTGAAAGTTCCTTTACTTCTTTTTTTGCGATGAAATGTAATCCCGAAACGGTGAACTTCATCTCTTATTCTTCTTATTAATTTCAAACTTTCGCTGCTATAGGGGAGCTTAACTGAATCTCTGTCACCCGGAAAAAAAACCTCTTCTTCATTTTTTGCCAAACCTATAACAGTCATTTTACCTGTTAGGTTCAGGTCATCAATACTTTCCATTGCCGCACCGAGTTGCCCTTTACCGCCGTCAATGATAACCAACTGAGGTAAAGCTTCTTTTTCTTCTATCAGTCTTTTATATCTTCTGAACACGACTTCGCGCATAGTGGCAAAATCATTTATTCCTTTTACGGTTTTCACATTAAAATGCCGGTAATCTTTTTTACTTGCCACTCCATCCCTGAAGCACACCATCGCTGAAACAGGGAAGCTTCCCTGGAAATTGGAATTGTCGAAACATTCGATATGAGAGGGGAGTATCGGTAGCTGGAGGTCATGTTTTAGTTCATTCAAAACTTTTATGTTTTCAGCATCTGTTTTATCATAAAGCTGCAATGTTTTTCTTTTCTTCAGCTCCTGTCGGAAATACTCAGCATTTTTTTCAGAAAGATCAAGCAACTTTTTTTTATCACCCGCTTTTGGCACAGTGACAATGATTCCTTCCTCAGGATATTCCACATCAAAAGGAACAATTATTTCTTTCGCCTTGCTATTGAAAGTTTCACGTAAACTGGCAATTGTTAGTGCAAGCACTTCAGTAATGGGTTCTTCTACGTATCGTTCAATTTGAGCAGTATGGGTTTGAACAACGGTCCCATTTTCTATCATTAAATAGTTTACATAGGCGATATTATTTTCTGTGGCAATTGTAAAGACATCAGCATGGGACACATTTTTGCTTACTATTACGGATTTTGCCTGGTAATTTTCAAGGTGTTCTATTTTTTTCTTGATTATTTCAGCTTTTTCAAACTTCATTTCAGTGGCAGCTTCTCTCATTTCCTTTTTGAAACTATATATTACCGGACCAAGATTTCCTTTTAATATATTTTTTATTTGTTCCAGTCCTTCCTGGTAATCTTCTTCGGATTGTAATGCTTCACAGGGCCCTTTGCAGTTACCAAGGTGATATTCCAGGCACACTTTGAATTTGTGTTTACGTATGTTCGTTTGCGTTAAATTAAGCTTGCAGGTGCGCAGAGGTATGTTTGTTCTGATAAATTGAATAAGTTCCCTTACCTTGGCTACAGAGGTAAACGGGCCGAGGTACTCAGAGCCATCATTAATTTTTTTTCTTGTTAGAAAAACCCTGGGAAATGATTCGTTTTTAATAATGATAAAAGGATAGCTTTTATCATCTTTTAAGTTAATATTGAACTTTGGCTGAAATTGTTTAATCAAAGAGTTTTCGAGAAAAAATGCATCCTGTTCCGAGTTAACAATGGTAAATTCTATGTTATGAATGCGCTGAACCAGTTCATGTGTTTTATAGGTGATGAAAGTTTTTGAAAAATAAGAACTTACTCTTTTACGGATATTCTTCGCCTTTCCGACATATAACAATTCGTTTTTTTCGTCAAAATACTTGTAAATGCCGGGTTGATTTGGGAGCGAGGGTGCAATATGGTGGAATTCGTTTTGTGTCATAAAATCTCTGCCTTATTCAACACCCCAAACCAATTTGATTTGTTCAGTAACAGGATTTTGAGCTCTGCACCGCTTGCTCTTTATTATTTCGAAACTTGTTCTTGTTCTCCACAGCAGTTTTTCCTGAATGACTGTATCATCCCTCTGTTTATCTTTTTCAAGATAGATACTGGTTACATTATTTGCGGTTGTATTTGTGTTGGCAATTACATCCACCCGTTGCAACTCCAGCTTGGGGTTTTTTGTAGAATAAGTAAGGGTGGCAGAATTTGTGGTCTGATCCAGGAAAGTGGTTTCGGAAAATTCTTTTTCAAAAACCTCCTGTTTGAATTCGTCGCAAATAAATTCTTCCGCAATTTTATTGAACTCGGGGAATTTTATATACGAGGTATCTGTTTTATTTTCACGTGTTGTATATTTAGTAATGCCTATAGGTAAAGAGTCCACATAACTGATTTCACTTTGAATATAGTTTGCAATCGGAAAGTAATTTTTTTTATTTTTTTCTTCTGCTACTTTGTTTTTTTTCTTGTGCCCGCATGATGAAATGAAGCCGGTTACCATAAAAAAAATGGCAAGATATTTTTTCATTACAAATGCATTTAAACGGTTTGTATAAAAACAAAGCTGTGATTAACCATCACAGCTTTGCAAAATTAAGAGTATTGAATTATTTACCAGATGGTTTTGCTGATGCCGAATTTTATACCCAATCCCTTGAGATTTTCATTAATCGGATAGTCACTTGTATAAGTGGAAAGAAGCTGATAACGGAATTGGGGTCCCACCTGCCAGCGAATTTTGCCGGTTTTATAAGAAATGAAAGCTTCAACTGATCCGTTCACATTCCACCTGCGGAATAATGAAGGCTCCTGAGTGTAGTTGGCAAAATCTGATGTAAGTAAGTATGAATCTCTGTTTAAAAGATAAGATGGTTGAACAGTGGCCCCGATATTCAATTGCAATTTTTCATTACCGATAACTCTCATTTCGAATCCCAGGGGTATAGATAATTGAAAATACTGGTTTTGTAAATTAACTGTCGCTTTACCGCCTACTGTTCCGATATTGGTATAAGCGGTAATCGTGTTTCCCGGGTAGCCATTAAAAGCATTTAATGCAATGATTGCAGGTTGCGGGTTTGAAACATAAGCATTGATCGTATACCTGCTATAATTGAATTGCAAACCAGCTTTAAAACTTAAATTTCTCGTAAACCGATATAAAATATCACTACCTATTTCAAATCCGATAGCAGGTTTGTTATTTGCATATAAATTCGGGTTTGCATCCTGGGAAGTTGATGCTATCGGCACATTTTGAATGTTCGATTTGGCAGCAGCAAAAGCAGCTCCGGAAAGTGTACGGTAGGTAAATGTGGGGGTAATATAAAGCTGCCAGTATTTTCTATTCTGCTTTTTTGGTGATATTAACCCGAATGGGGCAATATTTTCTACAATATCCATTTGATTTTTATCAGCTTCCATTGCTGCTGAATAGGCCTGAACTGTTTTCTGATCCGGATTTATATGTTCAGGTACATTATTTTCAATAACAGCAATTGATTTTTTACCGATTTGTGTTAAAACGGATCTCCCGGTATAAAACTTATTATACTGTTTGTCATCTGATGTTATATCGTTTTCGTCAAAAATATCCGATACCACTAAATCGGGAAGCTGCACTTCCGCTAAAGAAGGAGGGGCTATAATATTTGCTAAAGGATCTGTTTGTGCAACAGCAATAACTTCTGGTTTCTTTTTTTCGGGTAGCCCGGCAGTGTTAAAATCAACGAAAGCGGGGGCAATCGAAATTTCAGCAGCATTATTATCGTCGCCGTTTTCATTATCACTTACAGGGCTACTTGAATTATTGATGTTCTTGCCAGTATTGTCAATTGTCTTTTTGTTGATTGCTATATGCGTGGCAGGCGTTAATAACTCTTTACCTGCAAAAAATAAAATCCCTGTAATTAACGTGAACATCCCTGCAATGAACCATCGTTTGCGGGTATGCAGTGAGGAATTTATATTCTTCCAGACCTTATCAGAAGGATACATTTTGTACTGGCTCGCCTTTTGTCGAATCAGATCTTCAAAATCTTCATTATAGAAATTCCGTTCCATCGCAATTATTTGTTTTAGGGCAATTTTTCAAAGGATTAGTTTTTTTATTGTTATCTGATAGCGGCGAGCCATCCTGATTTTTCTTTTGTTTTCTGAATAATTCTCTTTTTTATGAGAATTTCTTCCAGCATCTGTTTTGCCCTGGTATATTGTGATCGGCTTGTACTTTCTTCGATTTCCAGCATTTCCCCGATTTCTTTGTGCGAATAACCTTCAATAGCGTACAAATTCAAAACAGTTCTGTAACCTATTGGCAGCATTCTTATGCATTCCACCACCTGCTTAGCCTGAACAATCGATGGCACACTTTCCTCTCTTACCTGTATGGTGCTTGCATAAATCAAATCAACACTTTCATTAAAGCGCTTGTTCTTTTTTAAATTATTAATACAGGTATGAACCATTATTCTTCTTACCCACCCTTCGAAAGCGCCTTTATTCTGGAAGGTATGTATTTGCGAAAAGACCTTTATAAAGCCTTCCTGCAACATATCTTCCGCATCTTCACGATTGTGTGCATACCGATAACATACTGCTAACATTTTCGGGCTATACCTGTTATATAACTCGCGTTGAGCAGCAGCCTGGTTTTTTAAACAACCTTGAAAAATGGCTTCCTCAGTCATGAAAGACGTTTAGTAGCCTGTAATTTAGACAATTTTTATATGCGAAAGCTGCTTTGTTCGTAAAAAACCGGGGGAAAAATTGGCGGGCTGAATAGTTGAAAAGTTCACATGAAGGCCGCCAATTATACATGGATAATACTTTTCAACTCACCAACACCTGCCCCGTCATTTCCTTTGGAATTTTAAGGCCCATTAAAGTGAGAATACTGGGGGCTATATCACCAAGCTTGCCAGGTTTTAATGATCCCTTCCAATCTTTATCTATTACAAAAAGAGGAACGAGATTAAGTGTATGTGCTGTGTTCGGAGTGCCGTCTTGATTAATCATAAAATCTGCATTGCCATGATCTGCAGTGAGGAAAACAGTATAGCCATTATGCAAAGCAGCAGTTACCACACGTTGAACACATTTGTCGACAGTTTCAACCGCTTTAATGGCAGCTTGCCAATCGCCTGTATGGCCAACCATATCGGCATTGGCATAATTCAAACAAATAAAATCTGCTGTTTTGTTTTCTATTTCCGGCACAATGGCATCAGTTACTTCATATGCACTCATTTCCGGCTTCAGGTCATAGGTAGCGACCTTTGGTGAGGGGATCATAATCCGCTTTTCCCCTTCAAAAGGCTTCTCCCTTCCGCCACTGAAAAAGAACGATACATGAGGATATTTTTCAGTTTCGGCAATGCGTATTTGTTTGAGCCCGTCTTTGGCAATAATTTCTCCCAAAGTGTTTTTTAAATCATCATTTTCAAAAATGACATTTACATTTTTAAAAGTATGATCGTATTGCGTCATAGTGGTGTAATGCAGCGATAATTTTTTCATCCCCTGTTCAGGCATATCAGTTTGCGTAAGTACCTGGGTAATTTCGCGACATCTGTCTGTACGGAAATTGAAGCAGACCGCTACATCATCATTTTTTATAGTCGCTACCGGTTCATTATTTTCTATAATTACAGTTGGCTTGATGAATTCGTCGGTAATGTTATTTGCGTAAGACTTTTCAATAGCTTCAACAGCATTTGCCGATTTTTCACCAATACCACTTGCCATTGCATCATAGGCAAGTTTTACCCTTTCCCATCTTTTATCCCTGTCCATTGCATAATAACGCCCGCTTACAGTCGCGATTTTTCCAACATTATGATCAAGGTGTGCCTGCAACTCTTTAATAAAACCAAGGCCGCTTTTCGGATCGGTGTCCCTGCCATCGGTAAAAGCATGAACATAAACCTGCCTTACGCCTTCGTTTTTGCAGATGTCGATAATAGCTTTCAGATGATTGATATGCGAATGGACTCCACCATCGCTTACCAGGCCTAAGAGATGGAAAGCCTTATTATTTGTTTTGGCAAACCTCACCGCATCGAGCAAAGTTTTATTTTTTGCAAAGGATCCATCCCGTATGGCGACATTTATGCGCTGCAATTCCTGATACACAATTCTTCCCGCACCGAGATTCAGGTGACCAACTTCGGAATTGCCCATCTGCCCGTCAGGCAATCCAACAGCTTCACCACAGGTGACTAGGGTTGTGTGTGGATATTTTTTGTATAATGAACTTACGAAAGGAGTATTTGAGTGCTGAATTGCATCTGATGATTTTACTTTGCCAAGGCCCCATCCGTCCATGATAATGAGCATTGCCCTTTTGTTTGCCATACATTTACAGGTTTGATAAAGCGTTTATTTTGTGCCGCAAAGTTATGAAGTATTGAACTGTTATGGCGTATTTTTCCATGCCGGAATTACTTTGGCATATTTTTGGGATAGGTGGTTATGAAAAACCATTTTTTTATTATGAAAAAATTAAAAGGTATAGCAGTAATCTTCTTTGCGCTATTCCTTGTCTCCTTCAGGCCGTACTTTAATATCGATGATGTGGCAACAGCCATACGCTCAGGAAATGTGAACCAGCTATCAGGGTATTTAGATAACAGGGTGGATATAACACTGCCTGACAAAAGTGATACATACAGCAAAACCCAGGCAGAAATGGTGATCAGGGATTTCTTTTTGAACAACGGGGTACAAAATTTCCAGGTCAGGCACAAAGGTGAAAATGCAGGGTCAGAATTTTGTATCGGCATTTTAAAAACACGTAATGGCGATTATCAAACGATGCTGTTTATGAAACTTAAAGGCGACAGGCAATGGTTACAGGAATTAAGATTTCAACCTGCTCAATAAAAAAAATTATTAAGCTCCGGGTTTACGGGGCTTTTTTATTTCTTATCTTCTTACCGTCTTTCATTTACCGCTTTCTTGCTTAGTTTTGCCCATGCTTAATTTTGATGAACAACTGAAAACGCTGGTGGCAGCGGCACTGAAAGAAGATGTCGGCGACGGAGATCATTCTACACTTTCTTGTATTGATGTACAAGCAAAAGGCAAAGCGGTTTTAAAAATTAAGCAGGACGGGATTTTGGCCGGGGTCGATGTGGCTGAGAGAATTTTTAAAATGAAAGACCCTTCGTCAATATTCATTTCCCATAAAAAAGATGGCGATGTAATGAAATATGGTGAAAAAGCTTTTGAAGTGGAAGCATTGGTTCATATTATTTTGCAATGTGAACGGGTGGTACTGAACTGTATGCAAAGAATGAGCGGTATTGCGACATTAACACATCAGTATACCGAAAAAATAAAAGAGTATAAAACGAAAATTCTTGATACACGGAAAACAACTCCCAATTTTCGTTTACTGGAAAAAGAAGCAGTACGCATCGGGGGTGGCATGAACCACCGTTTTGGCCTGTATGATATGATTATGCTAAAAGATAACCACATTGATTATTGCGGAAGCATTGA
This sequence comes from Puia sp., assembly GCA_035541355.1. Taxonomy (GTDB): domain Bacteria; phylum Bacteroidota; class Bacteroidia; order Chitinophagales; family Chitinophagaceae; genus Puia. The sequence continues at coordinate 528,855 of DATKNN010000014.1, forward strand.
AAAAGCAATTGAAAAAGCTAACGCCTACATACAATTGAAAAAATTAGATTTGAAAATTGAAGTGGAGACAAGGAATATGGAGGACGTGAAAAAGGTAATGAATGTTGGCAAGGTAGACCGCATCATGCTCGATAATTTTTCTCCTTCACAAATTTCTGAAGCATTAAAAATAATTGACGGCAGGTATGAAACTGAAGCCAGCGGGGGAATTAACCTTGATAATATTATTGATTACGCAAAAACCGGTGTTGATTTTATTAGCATCGGCGCATTAATACACCAGGCAAAAAGCCTTGATTTAAGCCTGAAAGCAGTTTTAATTTAATAATGCGATAGGGGGCGGATTGGCAAAAGAAAATAATGAACTTATGAGCAAAAAAAATAAACCTGATTCTCACGGATTTGTTTACAGCACCGATCCGGATTTTAAGTTTGCAGAAGAAGTGAGAAATCCGGAAACACTTTTACCCAAACAACAGAAGCTAAAAATAAAGCTGGATACCAAACACCGTGCAGGCAAAGCGGTTACCCTGATTGAAGGCTTTATAGGTAAAGAAGAAGACCTGGAAGATCTTGGAAAAAAATTAAAATCATTCTGTGGCACCGGCGGTTCAGCGAAAAATGGGGAAATCATCATCCAGGGAAATCAAAAAGATAAGGTGTTGCAATGGTTGTTGAAGAATGGTTATACTTCAAGCAAAAAAATTTAAGTGCTTTTCCACTTTGTAATAGCGTTTTGCATAATCACAGCTATAATTTCTGGTATCAGTTTTATTTTATTCGTACAGGCAAGAATGCGGGAGCAGGAAGAGAAAGAAAAACTGTTTCAATCCGTACATTTTATTTCACTTTTAGTTTTTGTTCTTCTCGGCGTGATTGTTTTAGTGATGCTTTCTAATATGAACTTATGATTGTTACCCCGGAAACCCTGAAGCACAAATAGACATAAAGGTTAATGCCTTAGTAAAACAGAGAATTAAATGTACAAGTGTGCTACGCAAGACTTTTCAATAGGATTACAGAAGCCCGTTTCCCCCAATAAAAACCTCTAGAAAGGAATTTTCGAATTATTTCTGAACCTTGATTCTCAAACTACAAACTATAAATTCCCAACTCAAAACTATTACTGTCCTTGCGCCAATGAATAAGCTTTCTTATCTCCCCACATATTCAATAATTCGGAAGAACAAATTTTGAAATCCCCGCTCAGGCTCACATATAATCCAAGAACGTCTTGCTGGTTTAACGGATAGCCATCAATGCTCTCAAAACGAACATTATACTGGTTAACCAAATTGGTATATACCGAACCTGTTGGCCAAACCTGGGTTCCACGATTACTGATATTGATAAGATTGAATTTCACCCCGGCGTGACGCTGGCATTTTTTAGCAATTATTTCAGGTTGTTCTGAACTTTCGATAAACATATCGACGCCTACAATTTTTTCTTCACTCATTTCTTTGCTCACCAGCATCGGATTTTGGTCAAGCTTGAACATGGTTTGAGTTACGGGCATATTCGGCAGTAATGGTTTTGCCCCTTGTGCAGGAGTTTTACCAAAGTTGCTGATAATCGTTTCGGCAAATTTTGTGGTATTTACAGACGGAATATTTCTATCGCCAAAATCACCTGTATGAATGCTGCTTTCTAAAGTATACAATAATGCATTTTCAATGACTGCGGCATTTTCCATCAGGCCTAAATGGCGTAGCATTGCGAGGCCGCTCAACAGCAGGGCTGTTGGGTTGGCAATATTTTTTCCGGCGATATCAGGGGCAGTTCCATGCACTGCTTCAAAAATGGAAATATGGTCGCCGATATTGGCTGATGGGGCAAAACCAAGTCCGCCAACCAACCCGGCGCAGAGGTCGGACACGATATCTCCCTGTAAATTGGTCAGCACTACCACATCGAAAGTATCGGGCCTTGTAACTAATTTCATGCAAAGGTCATCAACAATCACATCATCCGCTTTCAGCTCGGGATATTCTTTTGCCACTTCATAAAAACATTCCAGAAACAAACCATCCGTCAGTTTCATGATATTGGCTTTATGCCCGCAGGTAATCCTCCTTGTCCCTTTTTTCTTTGCCATTTCAAATGCATACTTTATTACCTGCAAACTTCCGGGCCGGGTAATAAAACGGCGGCTCAATGCTACATCATGAGTAGGCATATGTTCAATACCACCATAAGTATCTTCAATATTTTCACGAACAACGGTAATGTCTATCTGAATCCCGGCTTTGGAAAAAACGGTGTCCACTCCGTGTAATGTCTGGAAAACCCTTTTGTTGGCGTAAGTGTTCCAGGTTTTCCTTGCCGTTACATTCACACTTTTCACACCTTTTCCTTTTGGTGTTTCCATTGGGCCTTTAAATAAAATGCCCAGTTCTTCAATAGTATGCTTCGCTTCCGGTGTCATGCCGTTTGAAAAGCCTTTGTCAAAAATCCATTTGCCCATATCTACGAATTCATATTCAAGAGGTACCTTACTGGCATTAAAAATATTCAGTACGGCGTTCATGATTTCAGGACCAATACCATCACCCTTTGCTACGGCTATTTTCATGTTAATAAGTTTTGTAAATAAAGTCTATTATTGGTTAAAAATGTATCGGGATTACTCAAATCCATGCCTAATTTGCGTAAAAATAAGATAGATTGAGCATTGTGATATTATTTCCTGAACAATCCTTTTAACGAATGCCCGATTTGTTTAATTTTATTAAAATTTGTTTCCATGATAAACAAAATTTCTGAGGGAGTAGAAGTAAGCGTGGAAACTTTTTATCAGCCCGACTACAGCAATCCCATGTCCGGGGAATATATGTTTGCTTATCGTATCACACTGGAGAACCATAATCATTTTCCTATAAAACTGCATCGCCGCCGCTGGCATATTTTCGACAGTAACGGTACTTACCGTGAGGTCGAGGGTGAGGGTGTGGTGGGCGTTCAGCCTACATTAAACCCGGAAGAACGTTATCAATATGTTTCCGGTTGCAACCTGCGCACGGAAATGGGAAAAATGCATGGCACTTACACCATGGAAAACCTGAATACAAAAAAAACCTTTGAAGTTAATATCCCCGCTTTTGAAATGATCGTTCCTTTCAAAATGAGTTGAGAAAGCTTTATGACCGGCAAAGAAGCCCTGTTCAACATCGTTGTGTCACTCACTTCTACTGTTGTATTTCTATTCAGCAATTACCCAAACAATGAATATAGTCCGATCAATTTCAAATATTAGTTAAAAAATGTTTATCCGGCCCATCTTCAGGCTTCCGTTTTCATCATTTTCTGCAATCTTAATGTTAAAAAGAATAAAATAATTGAAGCCGCTCCTGCCATAAAAACAAATAGCATAAAAAAGTCGTGAAGATTGTTCATTTGATAGCCGAGAAATGAAGTTATTTTTCCGCCTTCGGGGTATAACGCGCTGAGCACACCGGCAACTTTATTGCCAAATGCATTTGCGGTAAACCATATCGCCATTAATAAAGATGAAAATTTCAGTGGCGATAATTTATTTACGAGTGACATACCGATGGGTGATAAACAAAGTTCCCCGGCAGTGTGAAGGGCGTACATTCCGGTTAACCAGATCATACTTACTTTTACTCCCGGTTGAATATTATCTACACCCTTAGCTATCCATAAATAACCCAGTGCAAGCAGCATTAAACCTGCTGCCATTTTTGTTGGCGAGGAAGGCTCTCTTTTTCCAAGCGACAACCAGAGCCATGCAAAAAATGGGGCAAATAAAACCACGAATGCCGAGTTAAGTGATTGAAACCAGCTTGCAGGAATCTCTTCTTTTGAAACATAATGCAAACCCGATGATAGCAAATAAACATTTGTGATAATAATGGTTGTGGTTAGCAGAATCAGTAACCCATAAACGGTTACTCTTAACTGACTGTCAAAGGTCGAAGCTAAATTTTTTGATACTTTTTTAAAAAGACCGAAAACATAATATAATAGTAAAACCGAAACAAGATTGACAGACCAAACCGGAACTTTTAATCCAATATGTCTTTGTGTTTGTTCATCAGCGAAAAAGGTTAAAGAAGCGCCTGCCTGCTCAAAAGCCCCCCAGAAAAATATCACAAAAAAACAGACCACAAAAATCACAATTACTTTTTTCTTCTCTGCAGATGAAAGTGTTTTATCCATGAAAATAATTGTGGGTATAATTATAATGCATGCAGTTAATAAATAAAAAAGGTAATTGAATTTGGCATCCAGATAATAAAGCCCGATCATTACCGGAACCAGCAGGGTAAGGCCGATAACAATTAAAACAGGATTGCTAAATGCTTTCGGGCTGTTCTTCGGAACAAGTCCTAAAACATTTTTATCGGGATCAACAACATATTTGTGCTGAAATAATTTTTGAACAATAACGCTGATGCACATACCAATTCCGCCGCATAAAAATGCCCACCTGAAATCAGCAGGATTTCCAGTATCACCTACAAGGCCGCAAACAAACGGACCAAGTGCCCCGCCAACATTAATGCCCATATAGAAAATAGTATAAGCAGCATCTTTACGATGATCGGTTGCAGGATAAAGCTGTCCAACCAATGAAGATATATTGGGTTTGAAAAACCCATTCCCCGTTATCATAAACCCTAATCCTGAAAAAAAGAGAAAAGTAGAAAGCTGGGGGGCTGACTGATATACTGTACCACAAAGAAAAAGCACCAGTTCTCCAAGCGCCATAATGATACCACCGACAATAATAGAACGTCTGTTCCCCCAATATCTGTCGGCTATATAACCCCCTAATAATGGAGTTAAGTACACAAGGCTTAAATAACTGCCATATAAATTGGAAGCGAATGCATGATCGAACAATAATGCTTTTGTCATAAAAAGAACAAGCATGGCCCGCATGCCATAAAAATTAAATCGTTCCCACATTTCTGTCGCAAACAGAATATAAAGTCCTTTTGGATGTCCCTTTTTTGCGAGCTGTTCGTTCATGATATTGCGTTTTATGAATATGAATTAACAATTACGTAAAGTACTGAATAAATTAAAATGAAAACAAGTGGCGAACCTTTTATTGCCATTTATCAAATTGATTTCGATATTTGGTTTTGAAATTGGAATTTCGAACCTGAATAGCTGTTTATGAATATTTTATTGTTAGGCTCTGGAGGGCGTGAACATGCCCTTGCATGGAAATTGAATCAAAGTGTCTGGACAAATCCGCTTTATATTGCGCCGGGTAACGCAGGGACCTCCCAATGCGGTATTAATGTGGATATTGATATCAGCGATTTTGATGAAATAGGAAAATTTTGCAAGGAAAAGAAAATTGAAATGGTGGTGGTAGGCCCTGAAGAACCACTGGTAAAAGGATTATATGACTATTTTAAATCAGACCCGCTACTCGAACAGATTTATTTTATAGGACCCTCAAAACAAGGCGCCCAACTGGAGGGCAGCAAGGCTTTTGCAAAAGCATTTATGCAACGTCATAATATTCCCACAGCAGGTTATAAAGAATTTACCATTGACAATTATGAAGAGGGAGTGAAGTTTTTGAATGGGCATTCATTACCCATTGTTCTGAAAGCAGATGGCCTTGCCGCAGGAAAAGGAGTTGTGATTTGTCAAAACCACCTGGAAGCGATTGCTGAGTTTGAATTGATGCTACAGCAATCGAAGTTTGGGGATGCCGGTAAAAAAGTGGTTGTGGAAGAGTTTCTAGAGGGTATTGAAATGAGTGCCTTTGTGTTAACCGATGGCAAAAATTATGTTTTATTGCCTGAAGCTAAGGATTACAAGCGTATAAATGAAGGAGACAAGGGCCCTAATACAGGCGGAATGGGGGCGGTAAGCCCGGTTCCTTTTGCGAATACAGTATTCATGAAGAAGGTTGAAGAAAAAATTATCAAACCTACCATTGACGGTTTGCAAAAAGACCAGATCAATTATAAAGGGTTTATTTTTTTTGGCTTAATAAAAGTTAAAGATGAGCCGTACGTAATTGAATACAATTGCCGGTTAGGAGACCCTGAAACGGAGGTTATTATTCCAAGACTGGAAAATGACTTGGTGGGATTGTTTGTAAGCACCTGCAATCAGGAGCTGGATGCAGTTAAAATAAAAGTTGATGACAGAACAGCAATTACCATAGTTGCTGTTAGCCGCGGCTATCCCGGTGCTTATGAAAAAGGCGAGGTTATAGAAGGGCTTAATTCCGAAATTCCGAAAGACAGTTTGATTTTTCATTCAGGTACAAAAATGAAAGATGGGACAGTAGTTACCAATGGCGGACGTGTTCTTTGCGTTACTTCATTTGCTGAAACAGTATATGAGGCAGTCGATAAATCACGTGAAGTACTAGAGCAGATTTATTATGACGGTATTTATTACAGAAGGGATATCGGGTATGAGTTTTTATAACCAGGTTTAATGCTGTTCAAATATTTCTGAAATGTAACTGGAAAATGGTTGATATCACCAGTTGCCTGGTAATGCAATCATCAATATTTTCTTTTCAGCTTATTACGGCATTTTCACAGATATAGGTAGGCACAATACCTGTTGAATGTATACGTGTTTCTGCATCTTTAGCTTGTGTGTTTCCTGTTAATACAAGCGCTGTATCCAGCCCGAATTTATTACCGCCGATGATATCAGTATGCAGTGTATCTCCTACCATTAATATCTCTCTTTTACTCACGGGTTTTTTTTCCCTGATCAGGTCATAGGCAAACATGAACATCTGTGAATCGGGCTTGCCAAACCTGATGAAACGTTTGCCGGCAATGCTTTCAATCATAGTCGCAATACCACCGATTGCAATAGAGACTTCTTTGTGATTAATCGGGTACGTATTATCTGTATTGGCGACAATGGCAGGAATGGTTCTTTTACGGAGCAGGTTAACTGTTTTATTCAGGTCTTCAAACCAGTTAAAACCTTCATCGTCGAGCAGTACTAATGCATTCACCTGCTCTATATTTAATTCATTGATTTCTTTGACCGGCAATGTCCTCAGTCCGGAGCTTTCAATATAATGGGCCGAGTCTTCGGTGCCCAGGTATGCCACAATTCCATCATTCACTTTTAAATCGAGATATTCTTTCGCCAGCATGCCGGAAGATATGATCCGTTCATTATCAATAACGGTAAGGCCTAAACGATGATAAGATTCTGCCAGTTGTTTCGGGCTTCGTGAAGCATCATTGGTTACTATAAAATATTCTTTTCTCTCTGCTTCCAGGTGAGCAAAGGTTTGCTCAATGCCTTCAACAAGGCCTTTGTTGTTTTTTAAAACGCCATAGGCATCAAAAAATATATACTGGTATTTTTCGATAACATTTTTGAATTTCTCTGTTGGTATCATGTTTACTTGGCGTAACTGGCTATTTTACTGTTGTCTTTTATTTTAAGCGCATCGAATATTTTTTCAGGATAAAAATCCCGGTCAACCGAAGGAAGGTAAATATCGAAAGCTTCTGACTGTAATTTTTTGGCATATTGGTCTGCAAAAAAATAATTACCATCCTTGATCACGTAATTCAATATAAAAAACCTGTATGCTTCACGCATAAACCGTATTTCGTCAGCTGTAAGCGGGTTTATTTTATGATATTCTTCCAGGAATAAAATAAACCTGTCCTGCATCATCGGGTCAATAAGATAACTAAACGTGGTTTTATCACCGGCATCTGAAACCACGCGGCTGAAGAAATAGAAATCCATAGTGCGATAACTCATCCTGAACCAATCATAATCCCATCTGGAATACAATTCCATTTTATTGGTTACTGAAAAATTACCGATGTTCCAATCGATAAAAACAGGAATAATTTCAAAAGAACCAACATTAAGCTTAAGGCGGTTTTTTAAAAATAATTCGCAATGATATTTTATATAATCGGCCTGCATACGTGAACCGAACCTGCTTTCATCCTGTTCAAGCTGTTCCATCAACGTATGAATGTCGGTTCGTAATGTTTTGGAAGATTTTGGCAACACATTTCTCAAACGGGAACAGGCTTTATGAAACTTACCGATTTGCTGGCCGAATTTTTTAATATGCGGTTCTTCCAGGCGTTTTGGCAAACGCTGTATTACCCTGGTTGGATTATAAAACACTACCCAGGCATCCAGTTTTCCCTTCCTGTAGCGGTAAGTGTATACCCTGTTGTTTTTTAATAAAGATTTGGTCAGCAAATTTTCGAAAGGATACAACAGGTTGTTGGATAGGCTGTGGATGATCCGATGATCTTCTTTAAAATGTTCATACTTGCCGAAATAGGAAAGCTTCGCAATAATGATATCTTCGTCTTCAAAGGTGATCCTGAAAACGTGATTGGTGGATACCTTCACGCTGATATCTTCTATTTGGCTGATGGGTTTTGAAGCATCATAGTCCTCCCAGGCTTGCTGTATAATTGCTGCGTATTTTTTTTCAAGCATAACAATCGTGTCAATGGATTTTAAATTCTTGATTAACCCCCCAGTTTTTCTATTCATTTGGTTAACGGTTACCTTAATGCAAAAGTATTTCTTTAATCAATTCTTTACGAGGGAATATTTTTAATGGCTTGTTATATGGAGCCGCAGGCGCAGATGATATTGGCTTAGCAAAGGAAATTTAACAATGTTCTGTTTAACGCCAATGATTACCTGCTAACAAAGTTTGCATGCAGGAAAAATCAATATATTTAAAAATGCGTACTATTGAAATGCAACAATCCATTCAGATTTTTGTTAATACTGTCAGCATTTTCGCTTCAAATTTTATAGCATGAGCAAACTTTTATCAGCTTTCCGGATTCGTAATACATTTTTCAAAAACAGGATCGTAATATCGCCTATGTGCCAGTATTCGGCAGAAGACGGCTTTGCCAATAACTGGCACCTGGTGCACCTTGGCAGCAGGGCTGTAGGTGGCGCTTCATTGATTATTCAGGAGGCAACGGCCGTTGTTCCTGAAGGAAGGATTACCTACGGCGATCTGGGAATCTGGAAAGATGAACATATTAATAAATGGAAAGAAATAGTTTCATTCATCCACCAACAAGGTTCCTTAGCTGGTATTCAACTGGCACATGCGGGAAGAAAAGCAAGTTGCGAAAAACCCTGGCTGGGCGGGGCGCAGATAGCATCAGATCATATTAATGGCTGGAAAACTGTGGCGCCGAGCGCTGTAGCTTTCACTCAGAATACGGAAGCGCCTTTAGCGCTTGATAAACCCGGCATAGGTAAAATAATTGACGCATTTGTGCAGGCAACTAAAAGATGCAAGGTAATCGGTTATGACCTGCTTGAAATTCATGCAGCACATGGATATTTATTGCACCAGTTCTATTCGCCCTTCTGCAATCACCGGACTGATGAATATGGAGGCAGTTTTGAAAACAGGATTAGATTATTGCTCGAAATAACTGACGCTGTAAAAAAAGAATGGGGTAATGAAAAACCGTTGTTTGTTCGCATATCTGCAACTGACTGGACTGAAGGTGGCTGGACAATTGAAGATTCAATTCGTCTTTCTATTGAGCTGAAGAAAAAGGGAGTTGATCTTATCGACACTTCATCAGGGGGCAATGTGCCTGGAGCAAAGATCCCGCTTACTCCGGGTTACCAGGCTGCATTTGCAGAAAAAATAAAAAAAGAGGCGGGTATATTAACCGGTGCCGTGGGGCTGATCACTACTCCGCAGCAGGCAGAAGAAATTCTACAAAAAGAACAGGCAGATTTTATTTTTATTGCCAGGGAAAGCTTGCGCAACCCTAATTTTCCTTTGTACAGCGCTTTTATATTGAATGATGATGTGAAATGGCCGGAACAATACGAAAGGGCAAAAACAAAACATTGAACAATGTAAAAAAAGCCGGTTGTTGAAACCTGTCATGTTCAGTAACTTTCTTTTTTTCTGAACATATTAAAGGCATAGGATATCCTGAAACCGACCGACCCCATTGTATTTGGTGTTCGGGCAATATCGTCTTCATACTTTATTCCGAAATTAATAACATGTCCTCTTTGCCCGACTTCAAGACTGTATCCAGCTTCGAAAGCTAAAGCAACCCCATCTCCATAACTAGCCTGGTTGGTTAAGTCGTATGGATTATCAGTAACTACCCTGCAATAACCCGCTTGTGGCTCGATATAAAACCCGGTTTTTGTTTCGCTGAAAATATATTTGTAGCCAAGCTTTATAGAAAGGTACCCGATAGGAGAACGCAGGCTGTCATTTTTAGAACCGAAAAAGGCGAAGTCAAGCAGTTCTATCCTGAAGCTTCTGTTTTCATAATCACCCAAAGGAAAATCAATATAAGCAAAAACGCCATAGCCAAGTTTTGAATTGCTTTCATTTTTGCCAAGTCTTTTTGCCACCATTAACTGACTGTGGGCAGAAAAGAATAGAAAAAGAAATAACGAAAGGGCCAAACATGTTTTTTTCATAAATCATATTTAAAGGTTGATTTTTATTCGTTCTCAATATAATCAAAACCTGATTCAAAGATTCAATCCATATCTTGCTGAAATTCGCAGATAAGGGTACGACCTGTTCACATCGGCATAGTTTTTAAAATTTGCATGAAGCCGGAAATAGCCCGGTTCTGCGCATATTGAAAAATTATCTGCAAGCATTATTCTCAATTCACTGGTTACAGCATTCAGAAAATAATCATTTGCATTACCATTAAGGGTTTTTAACCATCCACCCCTGTAATTGACAGCATAGAAAAAATGCCCGGCAATGCCGAGTAAAAAATTTGCATGAAAACCAACGCCGGAACAAAAATCATAGTTTCGCCCTTCATACAAATAAATATCAGGTACAGCAGATAATATTACGGGCCCGGCGCCAATGGAAGTATTGATTTTAATATTTTTAATAAGAGAAAATTCAGAAAACAAATTCAGCTTTACGCTCTGGGCGCTGTAAAAAAACGCTTCGTTATTGATATAATCGTAATTCATGGAAAGCACCAGCAAGTGTTTTGATTTTTCTTTATTACTGATACGCCACCCGTTTAATGAACCGTACACATTCACGATATTGAGTTTGGAACTGTCATCTTGCCCCAATTCGGCATTAATGTAAATATTGCTGAAAGGTGTTTTATAATTCTCAAAAGGAGTGCCATACAAAAGTTTTACATGTCCATAAAACCCGAATCCGCCATCACTGTTATTCACCTTAAAGCTCCGCAAGCCCAAATCGAACTCGGTATAAATAATCGAAGAATCGTGTTCTGTTGAATTGCCATAAACTTTTCCCCATCTGCCATCAACCAGTCTTCTGAATCCATTCATCGGGTTAACAAGTAACGCGAAAATTTCTCTTACCTGTCTCTCCAGTCCACGGCTTCTGTTATCAAGAATTCTATTGGCGAGTTTATAAGTCATTTCCCCCAATGTAATACCACCGAACCCGGTATTGATAAAATCGTTCGGAGCAGGAGCCTGGTTTTCAGCGAAAGTTTCCCATAAGTAACTACCTGCAAACGACGCTGGTGCTGATTGCCAGAAACTATAACCATTAGCCCTAAATGCACTGTAGAAAAGAGAACCCTGGTAAGGATGGCCAAACTGGTTGGTGGTAAATCCGTCATTGTCCCATGTCCAGTGAGCCGGACTTAAATTGTAAGATGTGGTTTGCCAGGTTATATGAGTGTAATCGACTTTCCTGATGCATTCATCGATGGTCCATGGCACCAATTCCGCCAGCAATAATCCCGTTGATGCCAGCAAAAATTTTTTTTGTAACAGACTGTCCGGGGATGTTTTTTTTTCATTTTCACCCGGCAAATGGTATTGAGCCTTTATTTGATAAGCGAAGAGGAAAACTGAAATAAAAAAAATAAGGAAAGTCTTGATAAAGCAACCCCCGAATCTTACAGAAAGATTTGATGTGCTCCAAAGCTTATAGAAACAACCGGATTCTGTCAATAGAATAAATATTACCGGAACTAAATTAGTTAATACGGATAAAATGAAAGGTGATTTTCATTCGGCTAACAAATTATTGTTATACATTGATAATGTTTTTTCTAAAACAGGGTTATTTTAGTGCGGTTTTTCCTGTTTGTATAAGAACAGCAAGTATTTTCAAAAAAAACCTGTAGGCTGTTATATGTTCAATATACACCCAAAGTAGCCATGCCTGTTCAATACATTACCTCTTTAAAGTAACTTTTCTTATTAAATAACGTATATACTTATTCGAAGCATTTGGTATTAAGCGAAAATTTTACAGCAATAATAAAATTCGCATTTCGTTGATCAGCACAATGAGACAAAAAAGAATCATTTTTTTATTAGGGGCAATTGTATCCTTTCTTTTACTGGCAAATTGTAAAAAAAGCAGCACTCAACAGGCCGGAAGAAGTTTTTACATGGGGGTCACTCCCTGGCCTGCTGATTTTACAGATGCGGAACTGGATACTGCCTATGCTTTCATCAATAATCACTGTGATATTGTGTCGCATCACTTTGATGACGGCATTCCTTATGAGGAAGCGTACAGCGGTAATGATATGCCAAACGGGCTGATACAGGATGTGCAGGTCAGGAAATCGAAAACCGCTGCCGGGAAAAAAATATTACTGAGCGTTGCTCCCCTGGATCATAGCCGGATTCAAAAAGCAACTTATTATAGTAAAGACACTGTTACTGACAGTATGCGAAATTACTGGAACAACCTTCCTGTAGATGATCCACGAATGGTAGCGGCCTATACACGCTTTGTCAGCTACCTGATTGATCAGTTACAACCTTCCTTTGTAAACTACGGGGTTGAAAGTAATTCACTGATGTGGGACCCGACACAATTCTCATTATACCGCAATTTCCTGCGCCAGGTATATGCACAATTGAAAGCAAAATATCCGTCCATACCCTTTTTCTTGAGTTTTATGGTGGATGAAAGTGCTGCGGGTTTGTCAAATGCAAACAGTCTGTTACCATATTCTGATTTTATTGGGTTGAGTGCCTATCCTTACGTAACTGTGAGTTCATCTGTTAACGGCAACACCGATCCATCTCTTTTCCCTTCAGGTTATTTTGAACGATTCATCCATCTGGATAACAGCAAACCTTTTTTATTTGCAGAGACAGGATATATTGCGGAAGATCTTTTCATTCCTTCTCTTAACCTGAACAAGCAAGGCACTGAAGCCTGGCAGCAGGCTTATCTGGAGATGGTACTTCAGCTATGTCAAAGCCACCAGGCAAAAATGCTGATCTGGTATTGCAGCAAGGATTATGATGCCGGGGATTCTACATTAAAAGCACTTAACCTCTATTCAGATGTATTCGGCATTTGGCAGGACATTGGATTGAAGGATGCTGCAGGCGCAGAAAGACCTTCGCTGCAAACATGGCTTAAATGGCAGGCACAAACATTAACACATTAGAACAATAATCATTTTTGTGGTTTATCCGTTTAATATTTCCAGAGGCAGGCTGCGTATAAAATTCAAGATTTTATATACTTTGCCAGAATGATTGTTGAACCTTTTCCGGGCATGGATTCAATTATCAGTTCTGCCCCTGAACTTTTCGCTCTTTCCTGCATATTCAGCAGCCCGTAATGTCCTTCTTTCTGTATCCGCATATCAAACCCTTTTCCATTATCCGAAATGGAAAAATAATAATTCTTGTTATTGTCAGAAGAAATTTTCAAAATAATCTTACTGCATTCCGAATGATTCAGGCAATTGCTGATGGCTTCCTGGCAGATACGGTAAGTATTGAGCGATTCATCAGGCTGAAGACAATAATCTTTCCTGATATCTTCAATAATTTCGACTTCCATTTCCGGGTAAAGCATTATCTGTTCCTGCAAAAGCGATTTTATTCTGTCTGAAAGTTCTTCAAGCAGGATGGATTCTTTCCTGATCGCCCAGATGGTTTCACGCAGGTCATTGACAATATTTTTTGAAGTTTCGCTCACTACATTCAGTTTATTCAGTTCTTCTTCATGGCTTAATGATCCCTTTGCATCGATGAGCCAATCAATATTTCCGCTTATATAACTTAATTGCGATCCGATATTGTCGTGCAGTTCTTTTGAAATCCGGTCCCTTTGACCCGCGAGTTTATTTTCCACCTCTTTGCGACGGGCCCACAGTTGAAATAAAAATAAAAAGATCAGGAGAATGAGCAATGCGCCAATTGATCCCAATACCAGGTTCTCTTCTTTCTGTTTTTTCTTTATATCGGCCTGGTGCTGCGCTTCTATGGTATGTAGTTTTTCGTTAAATGCAAGCGCCTCTTCTTTATTCAGATTGTTTTCGCTGAAAACAGAATCCTTCATAAAAAGCTCAAATGTTGAAAAATGATAAGCGCTGTCGGGTTGATTCAGTTTGTCATAAATTTTCCTGAGAAAGCTAACAGCTGTCAGTTTCACATCCAGGTTATTATGCTGCTCCCCGAGATGTAATAAATGAAATGCACGGATTTTTGCTTCCTGAAGCCTGTTATTTTGAAGAAGATAAGGGATATAATATTTATCGTTGGTCCATTTAAGCCCGATTGATTTTATTGAATCTGAGAATCCTGCAGCTTTGCTGAAATAAAATTCAGCCGAATCTTTCTTGTTGAGCTGGGCATAAGCGGCGCCACTTAAAAATAAAGAAGGTAATGTAATAACAGGGGTTTTCAGGAGCTTTCCTTCCATCTCCAGGTGTTGTAAATACGGTAATACCGAATCCGGGTGATTGTTCAGCAAATAATACCTTATCATATTGCGGTCAAATTGCGCCAGCATGAAATCGTATAGTTTATTAGACTTTTCGGGGAGGTTCTCTTTGCCTTTGAGATTATAATAATAGGCTTCTCTAGGATTTTTCAGTATTATATATACTAAGGCAATATCAAAATACAATGAACTAATTCTTCTTTTATCATTAACTTTTTCAGCAAGCGGGGCGGCTTTGAACAAAAATTCGAGCGCTGTAGGATAATCTCCTTTTCTTGCATTGAATGAACCTGCCATATTATAGCCAATAGCGAGCAGGGAATCGTTGTTTAAATTCTGTGCCAGCCGCACCATTTCTATACAAAGCGATGTATCAATGTTGGCTCCGTTGTTGACTTCATTCTCAAGAATCTGATTGATGAGGTTAAATCTGGCTATCGGTTTCGGCTCTTTTTGTAAAATATTTTTCAGGCTATCTGCCAACGGCGTCTGGGCAGAACAAGTAAGAGTAATAAGGCTGAGGGATATAAGAAATACTTTTTTCATTCAAAGTAAATATAATCAGTCTGACGGATATGCATAATAAATTCAGTTGAATTAACGAACATTCTTTACATAAGCAAAATCTATCGGTGATGATTATCCGTGAAATAAAATATGCTATAAAAAGGGAAACCGGTTGGCTATACAATTACCCGTTTATATAAACTTCCTGCAATGAATACAAATAATGCAGAGGCCGCAATAACAATAGCAAAATCGCCAGGTAAAAATGTTGGCGGAGCGTCTGCAATCATCAACGTACGGGTGGCATTAATGATATATGTCAGGGGATTTATTTTAGAAATTATCTTCAGCCATTGCGGCATTATTTCAATAGGGTAGATGGCATTGCTTGCAAAAAAAAGCGGCATAGTTAATAATTGACCGATGCCCATAAACCTTTCCCTGGTTTTTACAATGCAGGCAATAATGAGTGAAAAAGTAGAAAAAAAGATGGAGCCCAAAATCACCATTATCAAAACGGCAATGATATTCAGCACGCCCCACTTTACATGTACCCCTAATAAAACGGCAATTAAATAAATGATAACGGCAAGCGGCAGGCAACGGACCCCGGCAGATATTGCTTTCCCTAAAACCAACGCAGTTCTTGGAGTAGGCGTAGCCAGAAATTTATGCGTCAGCCCCAAATCTCTTTCCCAAATGATGGCAATGCCGTAAAAAATAGAAACAAACAACACACTTTGTGCAAGAATTCCGGGGGTCATGAAATCAATGTAATTTACAGAACCTGATATAGGGTGCATCTTTTCAAATACTCTGCCGAATATCAATATCCATAAAGCAGGTTGTACTGCACGGGTAAAAATTTCTGTTGGATCGTGCAGTATTTTCCTTATTTCCAATTCTGCAACAACCAAAGTTTTTCTTATAAACGAAAAAATGATGTTCATTTATTGAATCCGGTTTTCTGTTTTTCTTTGTCTCATTACATCTCTGAAACTGTTTTCATTGGCAAGGCTTTCTGATGTATAATGTATGAATACATCTTCGAGCGTGGCTTCTTTTTTGCCGATGGAATTTTTCAGGTTTTCAGGCGTATCTGCTACAACCAGGTTACCTCTGGATAACAATGCCACACGATTACATAATTTGTCGGCTTCTTCCATTATGTGGGTGGTAAGCAAAATAGTGGTATTATACTTTTTTTTGAGGTTGAGAATATGTTCCCATACCATTTTTACTCCTATGGGGTCAAGGCCTGTAGTAGGTTCATCAAGAAAAAGGATTCTCGGTACGTGTAACATTGATTGTGCAATTTCGAGCCTCCGTATCATACCTCCTGAATATGTTCTCACGAGTTTATTGGCAGACTGCTGCAATTCCATAAACTCTATTGATTCTTTCGCTCGTTTTCTGGCTTCTTTTGATGGGATATCATACAGTTTTGCAAAAAGGAAAAGGTTTTCATAACCGGTAAGTGAACCGTCTACGGAAAGCATTTGCGGAACATAACCAATAATTCTGCGTACTTTATTGGGTTGGGTAGTAATGCTATACCCGTCAATATACGCGTCGCCAGAGGTAGGCGGCAATAAAGTAGTCAGCATCTTGATCAAAGTGCTTTTGCCTGCGCCATTTGGTCCGAGCAACGCAAATATTTCTCCAGCTTCGATGGTCAGATCAATGCTGTCAACAGCTTTGAAATTGCCGAAGCAGCGGGTAATTTTTTTTGTTTCTAATAATACCGGCACGTTTTAAACTATTTAGAAAAGATCTGCAGGTTTGTCTTATTGAATAAAAGGCCTGTACCTGCAGGTTAGTCAGAAGTGGCATCAAGTTAAAATTTATTTTATGATAATCAGAAATTTCCCGCTGAATTATGATTTTGCTTGGGTGGCATTTGGTGGTAACCTATGCTTAATATGCTTGTATGTAGAAATATTTTTTTTCTTAAAACCGGAGCCGGTCTTTGGAAAAAATACTTGAAACCATCATAACCCGTTTACTTTTCTAAAAATGGAATGTGCGATACTGTCAGTATTGAAATTTACGAGCATTCCCAGTTTCTTTCCTGATAATTTCAAATAAGTAATCAGTTGTTTGTGGTGTATATCCAGTAAAGCTTCAACCGATTTGATTTCAACAATCACTTTGTCTTCAACCAGTAAATCCAAATGGTATCCAACGTCTACCTTAATATGCTCATAAAACATCGGCAGACCTACTTGGCAGGCACATGGTATTCCTTTTTTAACGAGTTCATAATATAAAGCTGCTTCATAAGCAGACTCCAATAACCCCGGACCTAAATTGTTGTAGACATTAAAAATACATTCTCGTATTTCGTAGGACAGATCGCTTTCTCTCATAGCAGCTGGTTTGGAAATTTTTTAAAAATATAACTTTCTGCAAATTTTTCAAGAAAATCTCCTATTGTCAGGAACATATTATTGCAAACACCTGCTCTTTGTGTTACCTACAGGCAGATCAATGAAAAATTTAGCCTTCTCAGTTGGGGATAAAAATATTTTTCAAGCCATGGCCAATGAAAAACCTCCAGCAGTTACTGCAGATTTTATGCGTAGATTTTCGCAGATAGTTCCTGCTGGCATAAAGCGATTAAAATTTCCGGTGCGATCTCTGTTCTCTGCGTGTATTCCGTTTTAGTTAATTTGCAGGAAAGAAAATATATAATGCAGGCTTCCGAAGTTTTAAAAACTTCGGAAGATTTGTCGCGAATAAGTTTGTAATATCATACAGTGCCATGTTCTGGACTGGTGCAGAAAGCCGGGTGAACAGCTTTTCCAAAGCTTCAAAGCTGAAGACGAATTTCATAAAGCGTGCATAAGCTTTGGAAAAGCTTGGCATTCGTCGAATCAAATTTTCCTTCTTTTACTCTTATTGTTACTAAAGCGCCGGATAGAATCCCAAATGTAAATGAGAGCGGCGCAACGCTGCTGAATAGTAGTTCGTCAATCCCATTTTGCCATATTTGCAAAGCTGTAGTTGTTATTGTATTTTGTATAATGAATGTACTTCCAGAATGAAAATAAAAAACTTTCTAAATTATTTTTTTATAGCTTCAATCTTTTTGAGCGCCTGCGCAAAATCCGGTGGTGGCAGCAACACACAACCTGTCGATTCAGCACTTTTGCCCGGTCATAAAAACCTGATGGTTTTTGCTCCAAGCGCCAATGGAAAATTATACGCATTTGATGCCCAAAATGGAACAATTAAATGGACGTTTGAGCTAAATAATTCAGGAGTTTGGACAGATATGATTTCGAGTCCTGCTTATTATGACTCCATCATTTATGTCGGAAGCAGCGATCAAAATATATATGCGGTGAATGCGTTCACTGGTAAAGAAGTTTGGCATTATCATACCAATTCCACACTTGGTTTTTTTTATTCGTCACCGGTGGTAACCAACGGAACAGTGTATATTCCCGGATATGAGCCTAAATTTTATGCTTTAGACGCAAAAACCGGCGGGATTAAATGGAGCCGTGATTTTCCGCGTGATTTTCAATCATCGCCTGCTTATTATAATAATTCAATTTTTATTACTTCAAACGACGGAACCCTTTATGCAATTGATGCAAGTACGGGTAATACAATATGGTACCAGGGTTCTACTACTTCAGGTGTTGATTACAGTCAGAATTCCCCCTGTGTAAAAAATGGAGTGGTGTATGCAATAGCGGATGTACATACTTTGGATATTGACAACCCTGTAATGAATGAGTTGAGTGCTGTGGATGGTACCAGCTATCATGGTCTTTATGCAACCTTCTATTTTCCTGCCGGTACCCATTTGTTTTCCTGTCCTACCATTGATGATAGCATTGTTTATGTTGGGGGCGACAGCGCTCTTTATGCAATACAGAATGGAGATTTGATGTATTATAATCAGGTTTGGAAATTTAAGGCAGGTGGCTCCATTGTCGGTTCGCCTGTTTATGATGATAGCCTGGTATATACCACAACATTTAACGGCGTCGTGTATGCTGTGAATAAGCAAACCGGGGTGCAAAAATGGATCTTTGATACTTATCTTGGTAATAATGGCATACAGACATCGCCGGTTGTGGCAAATGGAGTCGTTTATTTTGGATCAACGGATCGGTTTTGGGCTTTAAATGCTAAAACAGGTGAATTAATATGGGAGACCAACCCTCCTATGCCGTTTTTTGCCAGCCCTGTAGTACTTGCACAAGATGGGAAAGCATATCATGCAG
Source organism: Puia sp. (assembly GCA_035541355.1). GTDB lineage: Bacteria > Bacteroidota > Bacteroidia > Chitinophagales > Chitinophagaceae > Puia. The sequence goes on from DATKNN010000014.1 coordinate 548,298, forward strand.
GAATTAGTGGTATGCAGAATTAGTTGTCAGGTTTTACTATTCCACCCTATCGGGAATTTGTAATTGTAAATACACAGAAAACCACTGGCCCACGGGTAAACCGACGCTGCATTTTTTGTAGCTTGCACCTAGGCATTGGTGTTAGAGGGTTTGATACTATCGCCATGGTTCTTGTGCTCACTAATTCAGCATCCGGTATTCATTGGGAGAGATGCCTGTTTTTTGTTTGAACAAGCGGGTAAAATGCTGTGGATATTTAAAGCCCAGTTCGTAAGCCACTTCGCTGATGGATTTATCAATATCAAAAATTCTTTGCCTAGCCACATCAATCAATTTGGTTTGAATGTAATCCTGTGCAGAGGCGCCGGTTTCTTTTTTCACCAGGTCGCCAAAATAGTTGGCCGATAAATGAAGCGCAGCGGCGCAATAAGATACTGATGGCAAACCGCTTTGCTGTGGCTTGCCTGATGTAAAATAATCATTTAGTAAAGCCTCAAATTTTTCTACAATGCCTTTATGCGCATTGTCGCGGGTAATAAACTGCCGGTCGTAAAAGCGAGTGCAGTAATTCAGGAACAACTCAATATTGGAAGCGATCAGCATTTTGCTGTGCTTGTCAATGGCATGCTGCAATTCATATTCAATTTTGGAAAAACAATCCAGCACCATCTGCCGCTCTTTTTCGGAAAGGTGCAGGGCCTCGTTCACATCATAGGAGAAAAAAGAATAATCATGCATATGCTTTCCCAGCTGTGTGCCTTTGATTAATTCAGGATGAAAGAGGAGCGCCCATCCTTTAGGTTCAAAATTTTTCACTTTGGTCTCCACACTTATCACTTGTCCGGGCGCAATAAAAACCAAAGAGCCTTCCTGGTAATCGTAATGGCTGCGACCATACCGAAGTTCGCCGCATTTTAATTCTTTCAGGAATATGGCGTATAAACCAAAATTAAAAGCGGTTGCAGGCATCGGCTTCGCTTTCGACAGGTCCAATACCGTTACCAGCGGGTGCAAAGTTTCCATTTCACGCATCTGGTTGTATTGCGCAACCGTTTCAATTTTGATGATCTCTTCCATAACTTTTTTTGCTGGTACAAATTTAAAGAATTATTTAGAGCAACAGTTGAGACTGCTTCACCATATCAGTAATATTGGTAAGAGAAGCAGTAATCCGTATAAGCGGTTCTTTGCCAGAGCTTCAGAAATTTGCGTTGTCAAATTAATGACCTGGAATTATCCATTTTAATTCAAACTATAAAAGATGAAAAAAAGAAAATTGGGGAACAGTGGGCTTGAAGTATCTGCGATGGGATTAGGTTGTATGGGCCTTACTTTTGCCTATGGCGCTGCGGTGAATGAAGCAGATGCCATTGAATTGATCCATCAGGCAGTTGACCTGGGTATTAACTTTTTTGATACTGCCGAAGCCTATAGCCAGGGTGGCAATGAAGCATTATTGGGCAAGGCGCTGAAACCTTATAGGGATAAAGTGGTGATTGCAACCAAATTCGGTTTTAAAGAAGGTGATGCCACAAAAGGGTTGGATAGCAACCCCAAGCGGATCAGGGCTGTTGTTGAATCATCTTTAAAACTATTGAGAACCGACGTAATTGATGTATTGTATCAACACCGTGTTGATCCTAACGTACCGGTGGAAGAGGTAGCAGGCACGGTGAAAGATTTGATTCAAGAAGGAAAAGTGAAATATTTTGGTATGTCAGAAGCAGGTGAGCAAAGCATTCGCAAAGCAAATGCGGTGCAATCTGTTGCAGTATTGCAAAGCGAGTATTCGATTTGGTGGAGGGAACCGGAAACAGAAATATTTCCTGTGCTGGAGGAACTGGGGATCGGGTTTGTTCCTTTCAGCCCACTGGGCCGTGGCTTTTTAACCGGTACCATTCATACAGATACGCAGTTTGAAAAAAATGATTTTAGAAATTCATTACCCCGTTTTTCGAAAGAGAACAGGGAAGCAAACCAGGTTGTGGTGCATGTAATTGAGAACCTGGCTGCCAGAAAAAATGCTACGAATGCGCAAATAGCATTGGCCTGGGTGCTGGCGCAGAAACCATGGATCGTGCCGATTCCCGGAACGACTAAACTGCATAGGTTAGCAGAAAATTCAGGTGCTGTTGCTCTTGAATTATCAACAAGCGATTTACGGGAAATTGAAAATGCTCTTTCAAAAATAAATGTGCAGGGCGCAAGGTATCCGCAGCAATTGCAGCAAACAGTGGGAAAATAGAACCTTGTAACCTGCAAGGGTTTCAAAATCTTGCAGGTGTCAACAAATGCTCAGTTTCATTAACAAATAAAGTTCACGGCAATGGAAAGGAAACCTGTACGAAATAAATTTCTGATAGTAACACTGGTTATGATGTCAATTATTTTTTCTACCAACGCATCTGCACAAACCCATTATATGCGCGTGGCAAGAATCGTAGTCGATTCTGCACAATTGGAAAATTATAAAACAGCATTGAAAGAAGGCATGCATGCTGCAGTGACAAATGAACCCGGCGTGCTTAGTTTATATGCTGTATATGATAAAAACAATCCAACACATGTAACCGTCTTTGAAATTTATGCTGATGAAAATGCTTACCATCTGCATACTCAAACGGCGCATTTTAAAAAATATAAAGAAACGGTAAAGGATATGGTGCAATCGCTTGAGCTAACCGATGTGGCGCCAATTGCTTTGCAGGCAAAACCAAAATAGCCTGTTATGCATTTTAGATGAGCGCCAATAATTTCTTACTTACTCTTTGAATTAAAATTTACCGATTTGAATTGAGTTAAAAATTATTATTGCCATTCATCCAAAAAAGATCAGACAAACTTGTCTGACTATTTTATTTTTGCGCTATGATTACTACAGATACCTCGGTCCGTGAACAGATCGTTTCCACTGCTGACAGGTTGTTTTATAAGCAGGGTTACAACCTCACAGGCATTAACCAGATTATTGAAGAAGCCGGTGTGGCCAAAGCAAGCCTGTACTATCATTTCCATTCTAAAGAAGATTTATGCGTGGCTTATTTAAAACGAAGAGGTGAAAAATGGTCAGCCATGCTTGCCAAATACATCGAAGGCGTTAGCGACCCAAAAGAAGCCATTATCAAATGTTTTGAGTGCCGCTCGAAATATTTACAGCAAAATGGTTTTAGCGGCTGCAGCTATATCCGCATCATTGCGGAGATGCCTCAGCGAAGTGCAAAAATCAATAAACAGGCCGTCCTGAATAAAGAAAAGCAAAGAGAATTTTTTGCTGAACAGGTAAGCAAACTGAAAAAAGTGCCGGGCAATTCGGTAAAAGATTTTGCCAATACGATTTTCCTGTTGTTTGATGGCGCTACCGTGCAGTGCCAGGTTTACCGTGAACTTTCCCCTATTGAAAATGCGTTAAAAGCGTTGAAGATTTTATTATAACTCAGATAACATTATTGCTTGCCTTTTACCGGTTGGATTAATGTAAATTTTTTGAAACAGCATGTGATGAAAAAATTACTGTTAGCAAAAATATTATTTTTAGGTTGTGCGTTAACGTTAGTAATCAGCTTTTCGACGGCTCAGTCGGCTCGGCTGAATCTATCTGATGCAATTAGAACAGGGTTAGCAAACTACCAAAGCATTCAGGCTAAAAGGAATTTCATGAATGCTTCTTCCGCCTTGCTGCAGAATGCCAAAAACCAATACCTGCCCGATGTTACAGCTTCTATTCAACAGGCTTACGGAACTATCAATGGTCAATTTGGGGCTTATAGTTCTCTCGCAGGGCCGAGTTCAATTGCATCAGCCGGGCCAACTTATTCCAGTCAGAACTGGGCATCAGCGTTTGGCTCTATTTATCTGATCAATACCAACTGGGAATTTGTTTCTTTCGGAAGGTTGCATTCGAAAATTGAAACTGCGAACAAGCAATTGCTGCTTGATTCGGCGGATTTAACACAGGAAAAATTTGTGCAGGGCGTAAAGATTGCCGGGGCTTATTTGAATTTATTGATTGCACAGCGATTTATAAAAAATGCGCAATCCAATCTATACAGAACGGTTTTCGTGCAGCAATCAGTGATTGCCAGAACGAGGTCAGGGTTGAATGCAGGTGTAGATTCTTCAATAGCCAATGCTGATGTTTCTTCTGCAAAACTTTCTTTAATACAAGCTATTAATGCAGAGCAACAGCAAAGAAATGTTTTGTGCCAGTTAATCAATATTACTCCTTCAGATTTAAATCTTGATACCAGCTTTTTTGCAGCATCGCCAACAACGTACAACACAAATTTTGCCGTAGATAATAATCCGCAGGTCCAGTTTTATAAAAGCAGGGTCGACCTGAGTTCATCTGCTGAAAAATATATACAGAAAAGCATTAATCCCGGGTTGAATTTGTTTGGCAGCTTACAGGGAAAGGGTTCAGGGTTTGAGTATAATTATACGCCGCTCTCCGGTAATTATTCGAAGAATTATTTTGATGGTATCAACCCCAACCGTTACAATTATATTTTGGGTATCGGCATTGGATGGAATATTATGAGCCTGGCGAAAATAAAACAACAGGTGAAGGCACAGGAATTTGTGACAGCTGCTTATCAGAACCAATATGATCTCATCAGTACGCAACTGAAAGATCAATTGATATTAAGCGGGCAGCAAATTGAAAATTCATTAAAAAGTTTACAGGAAGTTCCGGTTGAATATAAAGCAGCATCAGATGCATATTTGCAGAAAACTGTTTTATATAAGAACGGATTGACCAATATTGTAGACGTGCAACAGGCATTGTACAATTTGAATAAAGCAGAAATTGATATGAGTGTAGCATATATTAATGTGTGGCAGGCACTGTTATTAAAATCTGCAGCCAGCGGGGATTTTGATTTGTTTATCAAGCAAGTAAAATAAGAGAGACGGTAAATGTGATACGTGAGAATGGATGACATTATTTCACGCCTATCCTCTCACCTCTTAGAAAAAAATATTTTTATGGGTTTAATCAGAATGGCATTAAGGAAACCGATCACCATATTGGTACTGGTGGCAGGTTTGTTTTTTTTTGGTATAAAAGCAGTGGTGACAGCAAAGATTGACATTTTCCCGAATATGGATCTTCCGGTAATTTATATTTCTCATCCTTACGGGGGTTTTACGCCGGACCAGATGGAAGGATATTTCGGTAAGAATTATGTGAACCTGATGTTGTATGTATCAGGAGTAAAGAGCATCGAAACACAAAACATACAAGGGCTTACTTTAATGAAGCTTACCTTTTACCCCGGAACGAATATGGCGCAGGCAGCTGCTGAAGTTTCTGCATTCAGCAACCGCGCACAAACTATTTTTCCGCCAGGAACCAACCCTCCCTTTATTATTCGCTTTGATGCTTCCACATTACCGGTCGGTCAGCTAATATTGAGTAGCCCGAAAAGAAGCAATAACGAATTGCAGGATTTGGGAAACGTGTATGTGCGTGCAAACTTTACTTCAGTACCCGGTTTGGTTTCTTCTGCACCTTTTGGAGGAAATGCGAGGACAATTGTTATTAAAGCAGATCCTGAATTATTGCGTGAACATAATCTTACACCAGATCAGCTGGTAGCGGCACTGCGTATCAATAATCAATCAACGCCTGCGGGAACTGTCCGCATCGGTGATAAAAATTATTTTACGCCTGTCAATACAAGCATTAAGAATGTAAAAGATTTCGAGAACATTCCGATTTACACCGGCGGGGTTCAGAATTTATACTTGAAAGACGTAGCAACAGTTGAAGACGGCGCAGACATCACAACAGGTTTTGTGTTGGTGAATGGAAAACGTTCCGTGTATATGCCCATCACAAAATCAGCATCGGCTTCCACCTGGGATGTGGTGCAGGGGTTAAAAAAAGCATTACCACGTTTCCAGGCGTTATTGCCTGAAGATGTGAAGCTCACTTTTGAATTTGATCAGTCGAAATACGTAATCAATGCGGTAAAAAGTTTATTGAGTGAAGGGATAATCGGCGCGATACTTACCGGTATAATGGTGCTTTTGTTTTTAGGGGACCTTCGTGGTGCGTTGATTGTAATTTTTACGATTCCTACCTGTATTATTTCAGGCGTATTATTTCTGACGCTCTTTAATCAGACTATCAATATCATGACACTGAGCGGGCTTGCCCTGGCGATTGGGATATTGGTGGACGAAAGTACGGTGACGATAGAAAACATACACCAGCACATGGACATGGGCAAACCCAAAGCGCTTGCTATCTGGGATGCGTGTAAAGAAATTGCTTTTTCAAAATTACTGATCCTGTTTTGTATACTTGCGGTGTTTGCCCCGGCATTCACTATGGGCGGTATTCCCGGTTCTTTATTTCTTCCGTTATCACTTGCTATTGGCTTCTCCATGATCACTTCTTACCTGATGGCACAAACCCTGGTGCCGGTTCTGGCAAACTGGATGATGAAAGAAGACCATCCGGTTGATAAAACAAAAAAAGGGTTAAAAGAACTTTTTAAAAAAGGAAGAACTGCTGATGATATTGCCTTCATGGAATCAGGTATACCGAAAGAATCGGAAAAAGATACGTGGCAACAGCGAGACTTGTTGCTGGCAAAAAAAGAAGAGAAGAAAAGAATAAAAGGCTTCGATAAATTCCGTTTGTTATATGCACACAGAATGAATAAGGTGATCCCCTTCAGAAAACCGATTGTAATTGTTTATGTGATTGGTGGATTGGCCTTCGCTTTTTTCCTGCTAACTATGATTGGTAGAGATGTGTTGCCTAAATCGAACAATGGGCAATTCCAGGTCCGTTTGCGTGATGCAGACGGAACGCGAATAGAAAAAACAGAGCTAGATGTGTTGAAAGCGTTGGAAGTGTTGAACGGTTTGGTGGGCAAAGGGAACGTATCGGTAACTTCGGCAATGATAGGTATGCACGGGCCAACATTCTCTACAAATCCGATTTATTTGTTTATGGCCGGTCCGCAGGAGGCTGTGTTGCAGGTAGCTTTGAAAGAAGATTACAAAACAAATATGGATGAACTGAAAGATAAGTTCAGGGAACAGATGAAAGAATTGTTGCCTGATGTGAAATTATCTTTTGAACCGATAGAGTTAACGGATAAAATTTTGAGCCAGGGATCACCTACTCCTATCGAAGTGAAAGTTATAGGGAAAAATAAAAAGCAGAATGAAGAATACGCTTATAAAGTAATTGATAAACTGAAACAGATTGCTTACCTGCGCGATGTACAATTGGGGCAGGCGATACATTACCCGGCTATCAAAGTGGATGTTGACAGGGTGAGGGCTGCACAGCTTGGAACAAATATGAATGATGTTTCAAGATCGTTGGTTGCAGCCACTTCATCATCTCGTTTCACGGAGAAAAACATCTGGCTGGACCAGAAAATCGGATTAGGGTATAATGTTCAGGTACAAATTCCCGAGAACCAGATGACCAGTATCCAGGATGTGAATGAAATTCCTGTAAACCCAAACCAGTCAAGGCCTGTTATCGGTGATGTAGCGATGATTGGTGTTGACAGCATTTATGGTGAAAACGATAATATCGGTGCTATTCCTGTTTTATCAGTTACTGCGAACTTGTATAAAAAAGATTTAGGCAGGGCCACGCATGATGTTGATAATGCAATTAAATCACTTGGAGAATTGCCGCGGGGATTAACTATTGAAACGAGAGGATTATCGCAGGTTTTGACTGATACATTAAACAGTCTTCAGTCGGGCTTGCTGGTTGCCATTGTTGTGATCTTCCTGATGCTTGCGGCAAATTTTCAATCATTCAAAGTATCATTAGTAGTGCTTTGCACAGTGCCTGCTGTTTTGATCGGTTCATTGGGATTGTTATTGCTAACAGGGTCAACATTGAACCTGCAATCATATATGGGTATCATTATGTCTGTTGGTGTTTCTATTTCTAATTCGGTTTTATTGGTGACCAATGCGGAGGAGTTAAGAATGAAAAACGGGAACGCATTATTATCTGCAAGACAGGCAGCGGCCGTTCGTATCCGCCCGATTATTATGACAAGTGTGGCAATGGTAGTAGGCATGATACCGATGGCTTCAGGGCTTGGTGAAGCAGGAGATCAATCTGCGCCACTGGGCCGTGCAGTGATTGGTGGGCTGATCGCGTCTACTTTTGCGGCGTTGCTAATTTTGCCGATGGTATTTGCCTGGGTGCAGGAAAGAGCAAGTACAAAATCGGTTTCACTCGACCCTGAGGATAAAGACAGTGTTCATTATATCGCTTCATTGTTTGAAGATGAAAGAAAAGAAGAACCCGCAGGAAATTAAAACTGAAAAATAATCTCTAAAACAGCTCAGATGAAATTATTATTGAATAGCGTAACACGAATAAATCTTTTCAGATTTAGAACGGTTAAGGTTTTTATGTCTTTGATAATTTTTGTGTCAACGCTTCAAAGCTGCGGCTCATCAAACGCTAACGAAGAAACCAGGCAAAAGAAAAATGAAGTTGTTGAAGCGCCGGCGCTCGAAACCTTCAATTTAAAAAGTGGTCAATTGAATTCCTCATTCCAGGTGCCTGGTGAATTAATGAGTTTCCAGCAGGTAGACTTATATGCTAAAGTGAATAGCTTCATTAAAAAATTATATGTTGATGTGGGCAGTGAAGTGAAAACGGGGCAAGTGCTGGCTGTAATGGAAGCGCCGGAAATTAATTCTCAACTATCAGCAGCAGATGCAAAATTAAAATCTCAGGAAGCCATTTATATTGCCAGCAAAGCCACTTACGACAGGCTGCTTGAAACGAGTAAAACTCCGGGAACTGTATCTCCAAATGATTTGGATGTTGCCCTTGCAAAAGAAAAATCGGATCTGTCACAGCTGGAAGCTGACAAAGCAGCTTACAAAGAAATTGCCGACACAAAAAACTATCTTGAAATACGGGCACCTTTCAGCGGAGTGATCAGCGCAAGAAATGTGAGTGCGGGAGCTTATGTCGGGCCATCCGGTAAAGGTTCGGACCTTCCCATTTTCACTTTACAGGAGCAGAAAAAATTAAGGTTGGTTATCAGCGTTCCTGAAGCATATGCAAGTTACCTGAGCGGAAAAAGCTCAGTAAGTTTTACCGTGAAAGGGTTGCCTAATCAAATTTTCAAGGCAACCGTTTCAAGACTTGCCGGTGCGTTAGATACAAAGCTACGTGCACAGCGGACTGAAATGGATATTGATAACAGCAGTAAAAAATTACTTCCCGGAATGGTTGCAGAAGTTTCTGTTCCTTTGACCGGAACAGCAAATACATTTATTGTACCTAAAACGGCTGTTGTGAATTCGACAGTGAAACCTTTTGTGATAAAAGTAATAAACAATAAAGCGCAATGGGTAAATATACAATTGGGAAGAACAGATCATAATAAACAGGAAATTTTCGGAAACCTTTCATTGAATGATACCTTGATAAAAATAGCAACTGAAGAAATAAGAGATGGTGCTGATGTGAAAACAGTTTTGAAGAACTAGCTTTTTTCTTGCAGAAACGCGCCAGCGCAGAGATGAACTTGCAGAGAGGTGGCCACCTTTCGAATAGCTGTCATTTCTCTTGTTGTACGGTAATAAATTTCCCTGTGCCGTCTTGCCTCTGCGTGAGATTAATTACTTTGCGAAAAAGATTTTCATGCCATCTGAAGTTCATTACAGCAATTACCTGCAGCTTGATAAAATTCTTCACGCACAATTACTTGAAAGCGATAAGCTTCAACAGCCGGCGCATGATGAAATGCTGTTCATTATTACGCATCAGAGCTATGAACTTTGGTTCAAGCAATTATTGCATGAAGTAGATTCTGTTTGTACAATTATGAAAAGGCCTTCTGTGAACGATAACTCGCCGGAATTGCAAACGGTGGTTCACCGTTTGTCAAGATGCGTGACAATCTTAAAATTGCTGGTTCATCAGATTGATGTAATCGAAACGATGAACCCTATGGATTTTTTGGATTTCCGCGACATGCTCCGGCCGGCTTCGGGTTTTCAGAGCTGGCAGTTCAAAGTGCTGGAAGGCAGGTTGGGATTAAAATATGAACAGCGTTTCGGGCAGGAATATTATGTTTCTCAATTGAAAAATGAAGAAATTGAAATTGTAAAAATGGCAGAGCAAGAAAAATCATTATTACAACTGGTGAACAACTGGCTGGAAAGAATGCCCTTCTTTAATGAAGAAGAAAATTGGAAAAATTTTCAGCATACAAAAAGTGAAAAGGATGTTGACCCATTTTGGAGCGAATATAAAAATCGATATCAGCAAAGTTTAGCTGATTCAGAAAAAAATAATCTGAGTTTGTTTGATGAAGTTTTTAATAATAATATTGAGCAACATTCTTTGTCAGCTATCGCCAACCGTTCGGCATTGTTTATTATGTTGTATCGCGGCTATCCAGTCCTTCAATTGCCTTATCAGTTATTAAATCAATTGCTTGAAATTGATGAGCAGCTAAGTACCTGGCGTTACCGGCATATGAGCATGGTTAACCGAACAATCGGAACACGCATCGGGACCGGTGGCAGCTCCGGAAAAAATTATCTTCAATCAGCGCTTAACAAACATTATATCTTCAAAGAAATTGCACAGCTCACCAGTTTTTTGATTGAAAGAAAAAAGCTACCACAGTTAAGTAATGAAATGGAAAGGAGGTTGGGGTTTGTAAATAGATTTTGCTACTGAAGCACAAAAATTCTGTATTTCAGGGGCATCCCTTTAAAAAAACCTGCCTTCTTTTGCAATTACGCGATAAGGCTGAGAAAAAAATACATCTACGTTTTTATTGAAATCATTTTTGTAGACAATAGGAGTGCTGTGGCCTGAATTTGGCAAAATCCACAGATCAGCATTTGGAATGTTTTTAAAAATTAAAAGAGTGTGTGAGGGATCAATCACATCATGATCGCCGCCAATTACCAGCGTAGGGGCTTTTATTTTGTTGAGGTCGCTGGTTGGGATATGAGGTTGTTCCACCAATAACCGCATTAATTTGAATTCATTTTTTTCTTCGGCTTTTTTATCGGTTTTATTTTTAAGCATCCCATATATTGGTGTAACCATGTCCCAGATTTCCTGAGGAACAGCTGTAGTGTCGGGGACGAGATTAGCTCCTGTTATAGCAAGTTTTTTTACTTTTTCTGGATGGCGAATGGCTAACAACAAACCATTGATGCCACCATCGCTCCAGCCTATTACATAAGCCGAATCGACTTTCAGGGCACTTAACAGCGCAGCATAATCATCAGCCATCATTTCGTAGGAAAGAGAATCAGCATCATCTTTTGACTTGCCTTGCGCACGGCTGTCGGCAATAATCACCTTATATTTCTGGGCGAAATAAGGTATCTGATAAATGAAATTGTTGATGGAGCCGCCATTGCCATGAATAATCAGTAACGGCTGGCCTTCTCCATAGGTTTCACAATACATTTTGAAACCTCGGATATCATAATATTTTCCGGCTGCAGGGTTGTTGCCATAAGGCACTTTGCCACTCGTCATCTGGGTTTCAAAATCTTTTCTGATCTGGTCCATATTCTGCGCATACAAGGCAGATTGTAATAACAGACATGCAATTACTATCGATAAAAATTTTCTCATAAAAAATATTTGGCGGTTATAAATTACACCTTAAAAAACCGGCCCTCGCACAGTGAGGCTGCGGGCTCAACATTCTTATTTGGCATCAGTTAAAATAGTTTTAAAAGATAAGATTATCAAGCAATACAATCAAAAGAATATCGTTGTAAAGGCATTCACCTGCTTTTTGTAAAAATGTGTGAGAGTTAACAGATTGCCAAAACCTTACGGGGGAAAAAATGTCACTTTGTTAATTCGGATTATTTACTTCAATTTTGCAGGCATTACTTAAAATCTGATTTTCCACGAAATGGGCTTATTCAACTTCCTGACGCAAGAGATCGCAATGGACTTGGGCACTGCGAACACCCTCATTATACATGATGACGAGATTGTGGTAAATGAACCGAGCATTGTTGCGCTAGACCGCAACAATCCGAAAAATGTGCTGGCTGTGGGTAAACGGGCATTGATGATGCATGAGAAGACACATGAAAGTATACGTACGGTAAGGCCCCTGAAAGATGGCGTTATTGCCGATTTCAATGCGGCCGAACTGATGATCAGAGAGATGATCAAAATGATCTATCCCAAAAAACCGCTTTTCCCGCCAAGTTGGAGAATGATGATCTGCATTCCTTCAAGTATCACTGAGGTGGAAAAACGTGCAGTGCGTGATAGCGCTGAACAGGCCGGTGCAAAAGAAGTGTACCTGATTCATGAGCCAATGGCAGCTGCTCTTGGTATTGGTATTGATGTGGAGGAGCCGGTGGGTAATATGATTATTGATATTGGAGGCGGCACAACCGGAATTACCGTAATTGCACTCGCTGGTATAGTTTGCGACCAGTCGATCAGGATAGCCGGTGATGAATTTACTGCTGATATTATGGAAGCTTTGCGTCGTTATCACAGTTTGTTAATTGGGGAACGTACGGCAGAGCAAATAAAAATACAGGTTGGTGCTGCAATGAAAGATCTTGAAAATCCGCCCGACGATTTCCCGGTAAACGGCCGCGACCTGGTAACCGGCATCCCTAAGCAAATTATGGTAAGCTGTCAGGAAATTGCTGAAGCTTTGGATAAAAGTATTTTCAAAATTGAAGAAGCGATATTGAAAGCTCTGGAAACAACACCTCCTGAGTTGGCGGGTGATATCTACAGAAGAGGTTTATACCTTACCGGCGGTGGCGCTTTGCTACGTGGACTTGATAAAAGATTAAGCCAGAAAATCAAGCTTCCGGTCCATATTGCCGATGATCCGTTAAAAAGCGTGGTGCGCGGAACAGGTATTTCCCTTAAAAATTATGACAGGTATCCTTTTGTGATGCGTTAAATATATTAAGGCGAAATACGGGAGGTAAACGGTAAATAGTCCTAAACCTGGAATTATAGCCTTAAATCTAAATTTCTTCAAGTGCGTAATGTTTTTCTCTTCATCAGAAGATATTTTAATTTTCTTTTCTTTTTGGTGTTGCAGATCATTGCGCTGTCTTTTCTGTTCCGGTATAATAAGTTCCATCAGGCGGCATTTTCTAATGTTTCAGCTGAAATTACGGGCCGGATTAATGCTAAGTATAATGGTATTGAATATTATTTTAGCCTTAAAAGCACAAATGATGCACTTGTAAAGGAAAATGAAAAGCTCAACCAGCTGTTAAAAAGCAGTTATGAAGCCCCGGGGTTGTTAAACAAATTGATGACGGATACCGTGATGATTGACTCGCTTAAAAAAATCCAGAAATATGTCTATCGGGAGGCGAAAGTAGTTGCCAGTTCGGTTGCTTCCCAAACCAATTATCTTACTATTCACAGAGGCTCGTCGCAAGACATCAAACCAAATATGGGTGTTATCAGCCCTTCGGGAATTGTCGGCACCGTAGTAAGCACAAGCCCGAATTTTGCAATAGTAATGAGTATGCTGCACAGGCAATATACGGTTGTAGTGAAACTTAAAAACGGTGGTGAACGTGGCAAGGTAGAGTGGGATGGTGTTGACCCTTCATTTGTAACATTAAGAGATATTCCGAAAAGTGCCAAAATGAATACTGGAGACAGTATTGTAACCAGTGAAACATCATCATTGTTCCCTCCCGGGATTTTAGTAGGTACAGTAAATGAAATTGTGGATGATAAAAGCAGTAATTTTTATGTTGTACGGTTAAAAACAGCTACCAATTTTTATAATGTACAGTACGTTTACGTAATTGACAATACCCAATTTGAAGAGCAAAAGAAATTAGAAGACTCAACCCGCAAAAAATTTCAATGAGTGAGCTGCTGAAAAATATAATCCGTTTTGTGTTGTTTATTTTTGTTCAGGTGTTTATTCTTTTTAAGGTGCCTCCACTTCACCGTTTTATTATTCCTTATTTATATTTTTTATACGTTTTGTGGTTGCCTTTTAATATGCCCAGACCATGGCTTACTTTCATTGGGTTCATATTTGGGTTAACACTTGACTATTTCACACATACCCCCGGTTTGCACGCAGCAGCATGTACACTAATAGCCTATGTCCGCCCTTTTATTATTAATATGCTTATTTCTCAGGAAGGCTCTGACAAGAACTATGCATCTCCCTCTGCAATAAGCATGGGCTGGGCTCCTTATGCCACTTATGTGTTGATATTGACTTTGCTCCATCACTCCTATCTTGTGTTTTTAGAATGGATGAATTTTGGCAGTTTCCTGTTTTTTATCGGAAAAGTGATTGGCACTACTGCAATAAGCCTGCTGTTGATACTACTGACGGAACTTTTATTTTTCCGGAAAGAAAGGTTCAGGACCAACACAGCATAGGGCTTGGGAGTGTCTGATCGGACATTCGATATCTTTTTCACAGTTATCATTTCACTTCTCACGATGGGCGTTTTTTAAATTTCTTAAAAAATTCTTTTTAATTTTTACTATGCAGCACAATTATGCCGTTATATCTTTACTTATTGTTTCTGAAAAAATCTTGTAAATCGTATTCTTTAGATGTCTGTTTTCAATCAATCGCGCAGCAATGTTATTCGCTTGATTTTTGCAGCAATGTTCCTGATCATTGCGGCGCAGTTATTTAATTTGCAGATCTATTCAGGAAAATACACGAAGTTAGCCCAGGAAAATGCGCTTTTCCCGAAAAGGATTTATCCGAACAGGGGTATCATCTTTGACAGGAATAATAAAGCGATTTTGAACAATGCGATTTTGTACGATCTGATGGTAACGCCATCACAGGTTAAAAATATTGACACAACTTACTTCTGCCAGATAATGGGGATTGATACCTCTGATTTCCGCGACCGTATTCTGGATGCAAAATTTAAAAACGGCCCTTTCCGGCCAACCATTTTTGAAGATTTGTTGCCGCCGGATTTATATGCTAAACTGGAAGAAAATATCTGGCGTTTTTCAGGCTTTAACCTCCAGGAAAGGCCAGTAAGACTTTATCCTTTTAATGCTGCGGCACATATTTTAGGTTATGTGGGTGAAGTTGATTCTGCGATTATGAGGCGCTCAACCGGCTACCAGCTTGGCGACTATGTTGGACGAACTGGGCTTGAACAATATTATGAAAGGGAGCTGATGGGCCAGCGTGGTATAGAATTTTGGGTGAAGGATAATAAAAACAGGCTGGTTGGTCATTATGAAAATAAAATGTACGATACACCCGCTGTTGCTGGGAAAAATTTGCGTACATACATTGATGTTAACCTGCAGCAATTGGCTGAAAAATTGCTCTCAAATAAAGTCGGTGCCATTGTTGCTATTGAGCCCAAAACAGGGGGTATTATCACGATGGCATCAAGCCCGGATTTTGACCCAAATGAATTAACGGGGCCTGATAAACAAAAAAACTATGCAAATCTTCAATTAAATGTTTCCGCTCCTTTATTGAACCGGGCTATCAAAGGTCAATATCCTGCCGGTTCAACATACAAACCTCTGGGAGCTTTAATTGCACTGGATGAAGGAGTGATTACGCCTGCAAATGGCTACGATTGTCATGGTGTTTATCTCGCTTGCAATCATCCTGTAAAATGCGATGAAAAGAATGCCGGCCATGCGGCAACATTACGTCTTGCTATCGCGCATTCATGTAATTCATTTTTCTGCAATACTTTCAGGCTGACATTGGATAATCCTGAATTTCATAGTGCGCGAAAAGGCTTAATGAAATGGAAAGAATATGTGAATGCATTTGGTCTCGGGCACCGTATCGGTGTTGATCTCCCAAGTGAAGACGGGGGCAATATTCCTGATACTTCAGCTTACGATAAAGATTATAATCGTTCATGGAATTCTTGTACAATGGTTACTATGGGAATCGGGCAAGATAAAATGCTGGTAACACCTGTTCAAATGGCCAATGCCATGTGCATTGTAGCAAACAAAGGATATTTTTATACTCCTCATTTTGTAAAAAGTATTGATGGGGAAACAACCGGCGATACGGTACTCGATAAATATAAAGTAAAACATGAAGTACTTACACATATTCCTGATGATGTATATGAAACAGTAATCAGTGGTATGCAGGATGTAACTGAAATAGGGACTGCAAGAATTGCCAGGATACCGGGGATAAATATGTGCGCTAAAACAGGTACGGCTGAAAATTACCTAGTAGTAGAACACAAAAGAACCAAGTTGAAAAATAATTCCATGTTTGTTTGTTTCGCACCAAGGGAAAATCCCAAAATTGCAGTAGCTGTTGTGGTGCAGAATGCAGGATATGGCAATGCATGGGCTGCG
Organism: Puia sp.; assembly: GCA_035541355.1. Classification (GTDB taxonomy): domain Bacteria; phylum Bacteroidota; class Bacteroidia; order Chitinophagales; family Chitinophagaceae; genus Puia. Next base: position 564,643 of record DATKNN010000014.1, read on the forward strand.
CCCATAGGATCATTACTGGTAGAAAAATATCTTAATGATTCATTAAGGTCCGAGAGTGCTGCCAAAGCAGAACAAATCGCAAACACTGATTTAATGCCAAAATACCTTGTGCGGGTACAATTTATACAAGATTCAACAAATGCATCAAAGCATGCAATACGTACACACGATAGCACCAACTTGATGAAGTATATTATACCTGCTTCGAGGGCGGCATTGCTGGATACTTTTAGACCGAACCCGATAATATCTACAGGCTTCAAAAGCCCAATGATAAAACCCAAAAGTATTACTAAAACTCAAAAAGCGGATTCAGCAAGATAATTTTATGAACCAGAGAAACGCAGGTATATCAAAAGGTGTAGATTGGCCAATTGTGTGGATTTGGGCGATACTATGCTGCATTGGGGTGACATGTATTTTCGCCGCAACTTATAGAGACGGCGATAGTGTTCTTCAGACTTTTATTTCTTTAAAAACCGATTATAGCAGGCAGTTTTTGTATGTGATTATGGGAGGTGTTCTCGGTGTGTTTATTCTACTTACCGACAGTAAATTTTTTACAGCCACTGCAAATCTCGGATATGCTTTGGGCATTTTTTTGATGTTGCTTGTGTTCCCCTTCCATTCCAGGGTGAAGGGTACCGAATCAATTATACGGGTCGGTAATTTATTTCAACTGCAACCGGCAGAGCTCTGTACCATTTTTGTTAACCTTGCCCTGGCAAAGTATTTATCCCGAATCGAAACCGATTTTTATAAAACGCGTTCCCAGCTGATTGCCGCAGCCATAACACTTGGCCCGGCAATGCTTTCGATTCTTCAAAAAGAAACAGGACTCGCCCTGGTATATTTTTCTTTTTTCCTGGTAATGTTCCGCGAAGGTTTGCCTGCATCGGTACTGGTCATTGGTTTTTCGTTCGCTGTACTTGTAGTAGCAACTTTGCTGGTTAATCCAAATATTCTTGCCATTATTTTAACAGTCATAGTATTGGTTGCTATTTATATTTTGCGGAGGCAAATAAAAAGAAAAAAGGGAATTCTTTTTGTGATTATCGGTATTTGGTTTGTGTGTGTAGGGGTGCAGCGTTTTGTAGTGCCTTTTATATTTGATCATGTTTTTAAAGCATACCAGGTAAAAAGAATTTATGACGCCATTGGGAAAGATTATGTTCCGAAAAATGAAGAAGCAGCGTTAGAAATAGAACAAAAAAGCAGTGGCAAGAAAAAAGACAATAATTATAATGTTAAGCAGAGTAAAATTGCAATTGGTAGTGGTAGCTTTTTCGGAAAAGGATTGTTGAAAGGAACACAAACCCGTTATGAATTTGTACCAGAACAAAGTACTGACTTTATTTTTTGTACCATTGGCGAAGGTTTTGGTTTTATAGGCAGCCTAGTGTTTCTGGGAATTTATCTGTTGTTGCTTTTACGGATAGTTGCTATCGCTGAACGGCAGCGAAGTACATTTAGCCGTTGTTATGCATATGGAGTGGCATCAGTCTATTTCTTTCACATTGCAGTGAATGTATGTATGACGATCGGGCTGGCGCCCGTTGTTGGTATACCGCTTCCTTTTATGAGCTATGGAGGAACATCTTTACTTACATTTACTATTATGCTTTTTATCTTGGTTAGATTGGATGCAGACAGGCAAATGGTTTTAAGATGAGATTTAAAAAAAGTACAAAATTTGGAACATGAAAATTTGGAGATGAAAGTTGAGTATGTTCTGAACCCTAACTTCTATCTTCTGTAACTTGGATCATTTGATATGAAAATCATTCCCCTCAGCGAAGGCGCATTCACTGTTAGTAAGACGAAAATTTTTTTCCCGTTTGATAAAGAAAATGATGACCTGCAGCAAAGAGAAACAGGAAGCTTATTGGTAGAAGTGCAGCCATTTGTTGTTGTTACCTCAGAAGATATTTTGTTATTGGATGCCGGATTAGGTTTTGAAAAAAAAGGAATGATGCAGATTCATCAAAATCTTATTAATGCCGGTATTGATCCGTCAAAAATTACCAAAGTGCTGATGAGCCATTTGCATAAAGATCACTCAGGCGGATTAAGTAAATTGAATCCACTAACCGGTAAAAGGGAGCTCACTTTTCCACAAGCCATTCATTATATACAAAAGCAGGAAATGGATTTTGCTTTCGAAAAAGGTTTTCCTTCTTACATTACTGAAGATTTTGAATGTCTGAAAAATAATAACAAGGTTGTTTTGCTGAACGGAGATACAGTTATTGATGGATATGTTAAATGTGAAATAACAGGGGCTCATTGTCCCTATCATCAGGTTTTTTGGATTGTTGATGGCGGAGAAAAGATTTTTTTTGGAGGAGATGTCGCTCCGCAATTACAGCAAATGAAAAGCCGTTTTGTAACTAAGTATGATTATGATGGTAAAAAAAGTATGGAACTTCGGCAGCAATGGTGGCAAAAAGGGCAGGAAGAAAAATGGAGCTTTTTGTTCTATCATGATATCCGCACACCGGTGTTTCAGGGGTAGAAAAAATAAGAAATGAAAATTAACTTTCTTATTTAAAAAAAAGGCCTGCCCTTGAAAGAGCCGGCCGTTGCTAACCTATGAAAAACACCTAGATCAAATATCGTCGATAACAGAGTTGTGAATAAAATTAATCGGTAAACAGGCAAAATATCGGGGCTTATATTATGGCCTTAAATTGCGACGCTGCTGTAAACGAAGCTCTCTTCTTTGCATTAATTCTCTTGTTACAACAGCGCTGAACTCTTTTTCAAGCCTGAAAAACTGGTCGGCTCTTTGGGGACCAAGCGCTTTCATAAATTCTCCATTATATTTTTTGCGGATGTCTAAGACCTGCTGTTCAATAACAATTTCAGGAACATTTTGCTTTTCCCCATTTTGCCGTACATTCCTGATTTCAGCTGAGTATTGATTATAAACGGGCCAAAACTTTTGAGCTTCTTCAGGCGAAAGGTTTAGCTTTTTTGACAACCAGCCAATTTTTAAAACTTCAATTCTTCCCCCCGCCTGGTTATTATCCTGGCAGCGGGCAGTGATTGTGAGCCAACATATCAATCCTAATATGAGTAAAAAATTTTTCATTTTAATTCGTTGTGGGTACTTGTGATCCTCCTCCGTAATCATGAACATACTGCTGCAGTTCGTTATCGGAAATATCAGCCAGTATATTATCAGCATCAGTATCATTCAGATCATTTGAGGCTACTGCATTATTGATATTGTTAACATCCGTAACAGATATATTCTGGCTTTGCATAAACTTCAAAATATCGGCCTCATTGGTGCCTTGAAGACTATCTGCTAGTTGCGCATCATCAATTTTTGCAATATTGCTGTATGCTGAATTATGCTTCCCGCCATTAAAAATAAATACTACTGTAGTTGCAATAAACCCTATCAGTGCTGCTGCAGCTGCATATTTAAACCAGTTGGTTTTTTTGCTGATTGCAATAACTTTTGCAGGTTGTTGATTTTTTATTTTCTGAAGAAATGTTGCAGCGAAATTCTCGAAATAGCCTTCAGGTGTTCCGTACACTTTCCGGGTCTTCAACTCGCTCAACACAGGCGAAAGGTTTTCCAGTTCATCATTTTCCAATTCAACAGCTTTCGCACCAGCTATAGCATTGCCGGCAAGTGATTTAAAATAATTATCAGGTAAACTGAAAGGTGTTTTCCTATTCAGCTTACTTAACAGAGGCGAGAGGTTTTTTAATTCTTCATCTACTGATTCCGATTCCTCAGCTTTAATCCGGTTCATTAAATTGGATGCAAAATTTTCAAAATACCCCGCCGGAACATCAAAGGGGTTTTGTTTTTGATTTTTTGCCGACTCCAAGAAGATTTCATCTTTCCCGCCAACAAAAGAAACCTTTTGGTGCTGGCTTATTTTTTGAAAAACCGAGGATGCAAAATTTTCGAAATAACCTTGTGGAACAGTATACAAAAAGCGCTTTTCAATTTTGCTCAATAATGTTGACAGAATTTCGATTTCTGTTTTTGAGGAACGGGCTATATCTGCTTTTATCCGAATCATCATTCCTGCAGCAAAATTCTCGAAGTATCCATCAGGCACTTCATACGGATTTTCGCTGTTCATGCATGCTACGAAGGGGCTTAACCCTTCCAATTCATTCAATATGTCTATTCGGTTTAGCACGTTCTTGAGACTGATTTTGTTAATAAAAGTTTAATGATTTAACATATAATCTTCTATTTTTTTAACAGCATGATGGTAAGAGGCTTTCAGCGCTCCTTCAGAGGTTTCCAGCACTCGGCTCATTTCTTCATATGGCATCTCATCATAATATCTTAAATTGAACACAACTCTTTGTTTTTCAGGTAATTGTTGGATAGCCAGCTGCAATTTCCATTCAAGCTTATTTGCATCAAAATTGCTATCGGCCTTTATCTTATTACTCAGACCGGTTTCCACTTCACTCAAAGAAATAGCGCTTTTCTTTTTCTGTTGTTCCAGAAATGTCAGGCTTTCATTAGTGGCTATCCTGTAAAGCCAGGTATATAGCTGTGAATCTTCCCTGAAATTTTCCAGGCCATTCCAAACCCGAATAAAAACATTTTGCAACACATCATTTGCATCTTCATGTTCCACAACCATACGCCGGATATGCCAATACATCTTTTCCTGGTATTTTTTAATAATAGCAGTAAATGCTTTTTCCTTGGTAGCAGGTTCACGGAACTGGATCAAGAGTTCGGTATCTGTTGTCGGTACCGCCATGAGGTTAGCCATTTTGATTAAGGGTTGAAATTAGGCAAAAAATAAATACACAGGTTTAAAACGGTAAGATGTTAAAATTATGATACCGGCTTTAGTAACTCCGGTTAGGCATAATTGCGACGCCACGTTTATCAGTTGTATTGATTATTAAACAAGTTTTAATTTAACAGGATAAAAATCAGATGCATTATTTCTTTCTGGCCATCACTTTCTGGGCAGCATCAACAATATGGTTTGTAGTCAATCCATATTTTTCAAGTAACTGGTCAGGAGTGCCGCTTTCACCAAAAGTATCATTCGTACCAATATATTCAATTGGTATAGGGAAATTTCGGGAAGCAACCTGTGCAATGCTGTCACCAAGTCCGCCGATGATATTATGTTCTTCTGCAGTTACTGCACATTTTGTTTTGCTGATGGATTTGATTACCGCATCGACATCGAGCGGTTTGATGGTATGAATATTAATCACTTCAACTGAAACACCATTTTCCTGTAACACCTTTCCAGCCTCAATGGCTTTCCAAACCAAATGTCCGCAGGCAAAAATGGAAACGTCCGTTCCTTCAGAAAAAACCTGTGCTTTTCCGAGTTCAAATGATAAATCTGAAGTGAATATTGGCCATACGGGTCTTCCGAAGCGCAAATATACAGGCCCAGTATATTCGGCAATAGCAAGAGTAGCCGCTTTTGTTTGTGCATAATCACATGGAACGATCACTGTCATACCAGGCAGCATTTTCATCATGCCGATGTCTTCCAGGATCTGGTGTGTTGCTCCATCTTCTCCTAACGTTAATCCGGCATGCGAAGCACATATTTTTACATTTTTTCCTGAATAAGCAATTGACTGGCGAATCTGATCATAAACTCTTCCTGTAGAAAAATTAGCGAAGGTTGTGGTATAAGGGATTTTTCCGCCAATGGTCAATCCGGCAGCAATGCCCATCATATTAGCTTCTGCAATGCCGCATTGGAAAAAACGTTCAGGGAATTCTTTAATGAATTGCTGGAGTTTCAAAGAACCTGCCAGGTCTGCGGTCAGTGCTACCACATCACTGTTCTTTCTTGCGGCTTCTACAATGCCATCGCCAAAACCGCTGCGTGTATCTTTTTTTCCGGTAACCTGGATATCTTTTAACATGTATTTCAGATTGAAATGAATTTACTGATTAATTTAAGCTGCAAAAGTAAAAGTTTCATCCAAAGCAAACAAAGAACAACAATTTCTTGAGAAAAATCTTCAATTTAACTGCGAATGCTTTCCGTTATAAAATTTTTCATCCACCTTTAATTTTTGCTCCCATTTCCAGGCTGTAAGCATCATATCCTCAAGATTATATTTTGTACTCCAGCCTAATTTTGTTTTAGCAAGGCTGTTATTTGCATAAATCGCAATCACATCTCCGGGCCTGCGGGGGCCGATGGTATAATTTAATTTTACGCCACTCACTTTTTCAAAAGCTTTGATTGCTTCCAGTACGGTAACGCCTTCACCCGTACCGAGATTGAACACTTCACAACGCAAACTATTTTTATTGTTCTGCAAATATTGCATGCCCAGGGTATGTGCATGAGCAATATCGCAAACATGAATATAATCACGGATGCAGGAACCATCTCTTGTAGGATAGTTATCACCGTGAACCTGCATTTGCGGTATTTTGCCAATGGCAGTTTGTGTAATGGCCGGCACCAGGTTTGCAGGTTTGCCGATTGGCAATTCACCGATAAGTGTACTAGGATGTGCCCCTACCGGATTAAAATACCGTAGCAAAATGCATTTCGCATTTGATGCTTTAGAAAACTCATTGATGATTTGCTCTCCCATTTGCTTAGTATAGCCGTAAGGTGATTCGGCAGGTTTGGGCACTGTTTTTTCTGTAACCGGAATTTCATCCGGATTACCGTAAACTGTACAGGATGATGAAAAAACAAAATTCTGTATATTGAACTCCTGCACACATTTCAACAGGTTGATGAGTGATACAAGGTTGTTCTCGAAATATATCAACGGTTGTTCAACCGATTCCCCAACGGCTTTATAAGCTGCAAAATGAATGATGCCATCGATATCTTCATTTTCCTGGAAAATTGCATATGTATCGTCGAAATTGCAGAGGTCTACTTTATAGTTTTTAATCTTTTTCCCTGTAATCTTTTCAACTCCTTCCAATATGCGTGGGTTGGAACGGGAATTATTATCAACCGAAATAACTTCAAAACCGTTTTCAAGGAGGTCAACAATAGTATGGGCACCTATGTAACCGCAGCCTCCGGTAACAAGAATTTTCTTCACCATTTTAATAATTAATTATTGATCACTTGCAATAAATATTCTCCGTAGCCGCTTTTTAATAAGGGCTTAGCCATTGCTTCTACCTGTTGTTTATTAATAAAACCTTTTCTATAGGCAATTTCTTCAATACAGGCAATTTTTATACCCTGCCTTTGCTCTATTACCTGCACAAACTGTGATGCCTGCATCAATGAATCGAATGTTCCGGTATCCAGCCATGCGGTTCCACGGTCCATGATGGACACTTTCAACTTACCTCGTTTCAGATATTCTTTATTTACATCAGTAATTTCATACTCACCTCTCGGCGAAGGTTTCAGGTTTTTTGCAATTTCCACTACGTCATTATCATAAAAATATAAACCGGGAACTGCATAATTGCTTTTTGGTTTTGCCGGTTTTTCTTCAATCGAAATAACATTCATGTCTTTGTCAAATTCTACAACACCATATCGTTCAGGATCGCTGACATGATAAGCATATACAATACCGCCATCCGGGCTGGTATTTTTTTCAAGTTGTTTGCCAAGGCCGGAGCCATAAAAAATATTGTCGCCAAGTACAAGGGCAACTTTTTCTTTTCCGATGAATTTTTCTCCGATAACAAAGGCTTGCGCCAAACCATTTGGTTGTGGTTGTTCGGCGTATGAAATGTTGAGGCCGAACTGCGATCCGTTTCCAAATAATTTTTTAAATAGAGGGAGATCGTGAGGTGTTGAAATGATTAAAATATCGCTGATTCCAGCCATCATTAATGTGGAAAGCGGATAGTAAATCATAGGCTTGTCATAAACAGGCATTATCTGCTTACTGATAGCATAGGTAATCGGGTGAAGCCTTGTTCCTGAACCGCCTGCCAGAATTATTCCTTTCATAGTTTATTAATCGGCAGGCAAAGTAGTAAAGATTGTCGAATAATAAAAAATCAATGATCTTCTTATGTAACTATGCGGCTGTATAAAGATCCTGCTGATTTCAGCGAATTTTTACAGGTGGAGGAAATGATTGTTCACAAAATGAAAAATAAAATAGTATACAGCTGCGAGTATGGCACTGACAGGAATTGTCAGTATCCAGGCCCATAAAAGATTAATTGTAATACCCCAGCGAACAGCAGATAAACGCCGTGTTGCACCAACGCCCATGATTGAGCCGCTGATAGTGTGTGTGGTGCTGACCGGAATACCTAATTTTTCTGTCAGGAACAATGTAATGGCTCCTGCTGTTTCTGCACTTACCCCTTCCAGTGGTGTAACTTTGGTAATACGTGTTCCCATCGTTTTTACAATTTTCCATCCTCCGCTTAATGTTCCCAAACCAATTGCAGTAAAGCAAGCAAAAGGCACCCAGTTAGGAACATCTTTGATGTTATGCAAATTACCATTGGCAACCATCGCAGCTGCAATTATGCCCAGCACTTTTTGTGCATCGTTTCCCCCGTGGCCGAGGCTAAACAAGGCAGATGAAACCAATTGTAGCCTCCTAAACCAATTATCAGCCTTATAGGGGTTAGCCCGCCGGCAAATATTAATAATGATAATGGTTATTACATAACCAATAATCATTCCTATAACAGGGGCTAAAAAAATAAAAAGAAAAGTGGGAATTACTTTTGAATAATTAATCACATCCCTGCCTTGTACTGAAAAGCTTCCGGCATGAGTCAAGGCGGCGCCCATAAAACCTCCAAGCAGAGTATGTGATGAACTGGAAGGTATACCGAACCACCAGGTGAGCAGGTTCCATGAAATTGCAGCAAGCAAACCAGACAATATGACTCCCAGTGTAATGAAATGCTCATTGACAGATTTGGCAATACTGTTGCCGATTTTAAATTCCCCGAAATAATATTTAGAAATAAAAAATGCTGCAAAATTAAAAACTGCTGCCCACAGCACTGCCTGAAACGGCGTTAATACTTTTGTAGAAACAATTGTAGCTATTGAATTGGCTGCATCATGAAAGCCATTGATATAATCAAAAATAAATGCAAGTATAATAATAACAACTAAAAAAGACATAATCGGTTAATTAGCCAATGTGACATTAGTTCAATAACTCAATTCGAAAATAACGGTTGTTGATTGATTGAGCAGTTGAGCTATTTTCACATTCTGAAATTAATTAGGCGTATTTAATAATAATAGATTCGATCACATTGGCAGCATCTTCACATTTATCAGTCACAATTTCCATTACCTGGTAAATCTCTCTTTTTTTGATCACTTCTTTAGCATCTGGTTCTGTTGCAAATAAACGTTCAATACTCATGTCAAAAATATCATCGGCCTGGTTTTCTATGCTATTTACTTTTACCAGTGCGTCAGTGATGTTTCTCATATTGCGCATATTGCGTAATTCTTTTACAGCAGCCTTTATCTGTTCTGCACCCTGATCAATCAAGTCGGCCATTTTCTGAATGCCGGTATCATTCGGGTTAACTTTATAGAAATTTATTTTTTTGGCGGTGGCGTAAATATAATCGCAAATATCATCAAGGGATGTGGCAAGATAATGAATATCCTCCCTGTCGAAAGGCGTAATGAAATTCCTGCCTAATTCTGTAAACACCCGATGGGTAAGGTCATCATTAACATGTTCCTGGTCTTCAATTTTTGAGATAATGGCTGCACGTTTGTCAAAATCAGTCTCAGCAACCAGTTCTTTCAGTAATTTGCCCATTACAGAAACCCCGTCTGCAACTTCTTCAAACAAAGAATAGAAAACCCTATCCTTTGGTATAAAAATCTTCATAATGGAATTAAACGACATGGAATAATAATTTGCAGTAAAAATAGATGATTGCTGATAGTTTTGTTAACTGATTGCAAGTTTTTTTGGGGATAGTGTAAAAAGCGGAACCTTTATTTACCTTTACGGCTTCATGTTTTTGGGCAAAAAACAATATACCAAGCTTTTTTTTAAGATACTCCTGCTGACGGTTTATTGCTGCTTTTTCAGCGTACAGTTTTTTTTGCGTTACGCCATTGCTCACTCACAACAATCTTTGGACTACGAGAAGCAACTGGTTGTCAAAACTGCTACCCCGGTAATTGCTTTCAAAAGCAATGATAAGACAGGCAAGCCTTTGGTTTACCTGAACAAAAGATTTCAGCCCCAGGAACCGATTATATTACCGTCTTGGAATTTTGAATTTAAAACTTTCAATACTGCTGTTGAGCGGAAATGTTTCAGGAATGAACATTACATTTATACCAGCCATATAAATATTTCTTGCCTCAGAGGCCCCCCCTCTCATTGGTCTTAATTATTCTCATTTGATTTTTTAGTAATTATTTATTTCATTAAAATCATTTACATGGTTGTTATGTTTAAAAAGACAACTTGTATTTTTTTATATACATTATTGTTGATTAATGGAGTCAGGGCACAGCACAAAAGCTATTCATTAACAGATCTTGTAGATTCGGCAGAACGTCATATGCCTGTGCTTTTGCAAAAAAAAGCGTTAATAGATGCGGCTAAAGCAGGTATTACAGATGCGAGACACTCTTTTTTACCAAATGCATTTATAGCAGATGAGCTTACAATAGGAACTGATAATTCTATTCCGGGCTCTTATTTATCTTATGGCATTATTCCTTCTACTTCAAGCGGTGTAAGACCTTCCAATGATTACCAGTCGGCAGTCGGCAACATTGCTATTTTTCAAAGCCAATATGAACTGCTTGATTTTGGCTTAAAAAAATCCAGAGTAGATAATGCCAGGGCTTATGTCAATCTTACACAGGCTGATTTTGAAAAAGAAAGATATGTATTGAAATGGAGGGTAGGTAAATTATATTTTGACATTTTAAAAAATCAATTTCAACTGGCCATTGATAAAGAAAACGTAAGCCGTTATGAGGCAATTTATAAAGTAATAGAAGCAGTAACCAATAGTGGTATAAAACCCGGGGCCGATTCATCGCTTGCGATGGCTGAATTGTCGAAAAGCAGGATTACCTATAATCAAACAAACGGCCAGATCCGGCAGTTGCAGCAGCAGCTTTCTTATTTAACGGGGATAAGCCCAGATAATTTTTTTATTGATACTTCTCAAACAAAAAACTATCTGGATGCATTGGATATTTTGTCAAAAAACAATTATCCGGATAGTTTAAATAATCCGCTCATCGATTATTATACCAAAGAAGAATTGCTGTATAAACAAACGGAAAACCTGGTAAAGAAGACTTTTTTACCCAGGCTTTACCTGAATGCTACAGGGTGGGCACGGGGCTCCAGTATTGATTATGCAGGGAATTACAAATCCCTGAATGAAGGATTGGGTTACCAGCGTTTCAACTATATGGTAGGTGCTACGCTGGTGTACGACCTGTTCAATCTGGTTCATAAAAAAGATAAATTAACGATCAGTCATTATAACACGGTTGCCAGCGATGATGAATTGAAACAACAGCAACTTTCTTTGCAGAATATCGACAACCAGGCCGATGAAGCTATAAGGACTGCTGTAAAAAACCTGCTCGAAATCCCTGTTCAAATTAAATCGTCGCAGGATACTTATGATCAGAAAACGGCACAATACAAAGCAGGGATTATTAACCTGATCGATTTGACAAATGCTTCATTCGTATTATACCGCGCACAGTCGGATTATGTGCAAACACTTAGTGACTGGCTGCTTGCCAATCTCGACAAATCGGCAGCAACAGGTAATCTGAATTTTTTCATTCAATCAATAAAAAAGTAATTCATGGTACGTGCAGCTTTAAAAAGGCCGGTTACAATTCTTGTGTTATTCATGGGCCTTATGCTATTTTCTGTGGTAGCCATTCGCACAATACCGATTGATATATTTCCCAAACTCAACCTTCCTACCATTTATGTTATTGAACAATACGGCGGCATGTCGCCTAAACAAATGGAAGGTTTTTTTGCTACAAGAATGCAGGATCAGTTTTTATATATCAATGGTATCAAAAATATCGAAAGCAAAAATGTGCAGGGCTTATCACTCATCAAATTAACTTTTTATGAAAACACGAATATGGCTGAAGCATCGGCACAGGTGGCATTGCAGGTGAATCGTGTTTCTGCATTTTTTCCACCGGGATCATTGCCTCCGCAAGTGATACGGTTTGATGCTTCTTCCCTTCCTGTAGGAGAACTCGTATTTTCGAGTAAAACGAGGTCGCTGAAAGATATTTTCGATATTGCGTTGACCCGCATACGCCCTTTATTTGCTACTGTTCCGGGAATGTCTTCGGCTCCGCCTTTCGGTTCAAACGCAAGAACCGTTGTGATCAATGTAGATCCTCAGAAATTAAGAAGTTTCAATTTGTCCCCAGACCAGGTTGTGGAAGCTGTTGTAAAAAACAACGCTATCACGCCTGCCGGAAATTTGCGTGTTGACAGTATGATGTATGTGACGACGATCAATTCGCTCGAAGATAAAGTGGAACAGTTTGATGATATCCCGATCAAGAGTAATGGCTCAACCAGCATTTTTGTAAAAGATGTGGCACATGTTACCGACGCGGCAGATATCACAGTTGATTATGCATTGGTAAACGGCAAACGTTCCGTATACATTCCGGTAGTAAAAACAGCTGATGCTTCGACTTTGGATGTGGTGAATACGCTGCGAAAAAAGATTCCTGAAATGAAATCATTGTTGCCTGATGATATCGACCTGAGCTATGAGTTCGACCAGTCGGTTTTTGTTATCAATTCAGCGAAAAGTTTGATGACTGAAGGGATACTGGGGGCCGTATTAACCGGTTTAATGGTACTTTTATTTCTGCGCGACTGGAGAAGCAGCGTAGTAGTGATCATCACTATTCCTGTTTCCGTGTTAAGTGCGGTCTTTTTCCTGAACCTTACCGGGCAGACCATCAATATTATGACATTGAGCGGCCTTGCGCTTGCTATAGGAATTTTGGTAGACCAGGCAACAGTTACCATCGAAAATATTCACCAGCATCTTGAAATGGGCAAAAATAAAAAGCAGGCTATTCTCGATGCATGTTCGGAAATCTCATTTCCGTTATTACTGATCCTGCTCTGTATCCTCGCCGTATTTGCGCCTTCATTCGTTATGAATGGCGTTCCGAAAGCCATGTTCCTTCCTTTGTCATTGTCCATTGCATTTGCTATGATTGTTTCTTTCATTGCAGCGCAAACATTGGTTCCTGTTATCTCGAACTGGCTGTTAAAAGCGGAAAAATTTCAGTATAAACACGACGAACCTCATGCGCATGCTGGTTTGGCATTGAATGAAAATGAAATTGATGAAGTGCGGATGCATAATGTACATGATACCAGGCATGCAGAAGAAAACAATTTCTTTCAAAGAATAAAAATGAAACTGGCAACCCGCCTGGAAAAATGGATACCTCGTCGAAAGTTTATTGTCAGTATTTATTTGATTGTTGCATTTGGTATGGCAGGCGTTTGTTTTGTTATAATCGGCAAGGACTTGTTGCCGAAAAGCAATGTCGGACAGTTGCAATTGCGGATCCGTGAACCTGATGGCACAAGGCTGGAGGTAACAGAGGCCGCAACAAAAAATATTCTTGATATGATTGATTCGACAGTTAACGGTAACATTGCCATCAGTTCTGCGCACGTAGGAGTTATACCGAGCAATTTCGGCACCAGCAACCTGTATATTTTTTCCAGCGGCACACATGAAGCGGTTATACAGGTGAATATGGATGAAAAATACAAAGTGAAGATGGATGATCTCAAAGAAGAATTGAGAAAGAAAATTGCAGAAAGATATCCTGGCATTAGAATTTCTTTTGAACCTATTGAGCTGACAGAAAAAATAATGGCTCAGGGTGCATCAACCCCCATTGAAGTGCGCGTCGCCGGTAAAAACATGAAGGATATTGAAAGTTATTCATCACGGTTGCTGGAAAAACTTAAAGCCATTTCTTTTTTACGTGACGTGCAGATTGCACAACCACTTAAAGAACCAGTCTTCAATATTAACATCGACAGGCAAAAACTGGCATTAATGGGCCTTACTATTGATAATGTTTCCAAAAGTATTACCGATGCCACTTCATCAAGCCGTTTCACCAATAAGAACCTGTGGCTGGATGATAAAACATCTTACACTTACCAGACACAGATTTTTATCCCGGAATATATTATGAATTCGACGGAACAATTGAAGTCAATTCCACTGGTGCCAGGCCAGATGCGGCCCGTACTTGCAGATGTGGCGACATTTGCCCTCGATACCATTCCGGGAGAATATGACAGAAGCGGCCCCAGAAGGTTTGTAACGGTTAGCGCTAACATTTATAAGAAGGATTTGGGCAGTGCAACATCCGCTGTACAAAAAGCGGTCGATGAATTGGGCACCCCGCCAAGCGGTTTGGTTACCGAAGTAAAAGGTATGTCGTCTTTGCTCACGGAAACACTCGGCTCATTACAAAGCGGTTTAATTGCAGCCATCGTTGTAATCTTATTATTGCTGGCAGCAAACTATCAGTCATTCGGGCTTTCTGTTTCTGTGCTGGCTACCGTACCGGCAGTGCTTTCGGGGGCAATGATCATGTTATTGATTACCGGCGCCACACTCAACCTGCAATCGTACATGGGTATTATTATGGCAGTGGGTGTATCAGTAGCTAATGCTATTCTGATTGTTACCAATGCAGAAAACCTGAGACTGGAATACAAAAACCCATTTAAGGCAGCAACAGTTGCTGCGAGCATCAGGTTGCGGCCGATATTAATGACGAGCCTGGCCATGATTGCAGGCATGATACCGATGGCGAGTGGTCTCGGGGAATCAGGCGATCAGTCAGCGCCATTGGGACGTGCAGTGATTGGGGGATTGGTAGCTTCCACATTTGCAGCATTGTTCATTGTGCCCTTGGTATATGCGTGGATTCAACAGAAAAAATCTTTTGGCAGCGTTTCATTATTACCTGAAGATGAAAATGTCTGAACGCTGATTAGCGGCTGATTAAAATGATTTCTCAGACAAATATTTAATTCTACAAATAAAAAATATGAAATATAGATTCAGTACAATGATTATTAATAAATATTCATCCTGTAAATTCATAAAATTGATTCGAATCCTCGCCCCGGTTATTTTTCTTTTTTATTCCTGTTCAAATAACAAAACTTCGGAAAGTAAAACGGATATAGTTAATGTAAAGCCAAAGTATACGTTGACAAAGGTGGAAAAATCAATAGTGAACGAGCAACTTAAACTTCCGGCCCAGTTGGCTGCCTTCCAGGAAGTGAGCATTTTTCCGAAAGTGAACGGATATGTAAAAACAGTTTCTGTTGATGTCGGGTCTCATGTAAAACAAGGCCAGTTGCTGATGATATTGGAAGCGCCTGAATTAGAACAGGCTGTTGCCGAAGCAAAAGAACATTATGCACGTGCAAAATCAGATTATACCATTTCTAAAGAAAATTATGAAAGATTGCAAGAAGCTTCGCAAACACCAGGCGCTATTTCCCCCCTCGATCTGGCTACTGCAAAAAGTAAAGCAGAAGCAGACAGCTCTTTATCCAATGCGGAAAAAGCCAATTGGCAAATGCGGCAAACCATGACGGGTTATCTGGTCGTGGCAGCTCCGTTTAGCGGAGTAATTACACAAAGAAACGTGCACCCGGGTGCACTGGTGAGCGCAGAAGCTAAAGATGGCAAGCCCATGCTGGAGTTGAAGCAGGTAGATCATTTGCGGTTGCAGGTAGATATTCCTGAAAATGCAGTATCAAGCCTGAAGAAAAAAAATGACAGCGTTTCTTTCGTCCTCACTGCGTATCCCGGTATGGAAAGGAGAGGCCGGATCAGCAGGGTTTCTATGAACATCAATGCACAATATCGCTCGGAAAGAATTGAGTTGGATGTATACAACCCTGACGGGTCACTTGCGCCCGGTATGTACGCAGATGTGTTATTTAATTCAAGCGGTAACCCTAATGCATTAGTGGTTCCTAAATCGGCTGTTGTTATTTCTACGGAAAGAAAATATGTGATCGCTGTGAGAGAGGGGAAAACAGTAAAAATAGATGTGATCAGCGGCAATGAAGCCAATGGTAGAATTGAAATAGTGGGTGCATTGCAACCGGGGGAACAGGTGATCGCCAATGCAAATGATGAAATTAAAGAAGGAATTAATGTCAATTAGAACTTTTATGCTGGTGAAAATATGGCCCATCGTCTTGCAATGATGGGCCATATTTTATATGCCTTTATCAACCATTCAACTATTTACACATTGCATTTGTCATCCACACACCTTCTTGGCCTGAAAAAACCAGTGATAAAGAAAATGGCGCCAAAAATAATGACCGGCCATTGGTAATCATAGTGTATTCCCGCCCACATGGTTATTCCGCCAAATCCCCAGCGCAGCAACCTGCTTAACCATACCGCCCATTCAATTTTTTTTCGGACCATATTTTTAGTTGTTTTGCTGAACTTTTATTTCGGGCTGCATCACAATTCTTGATTTTACCGAATTGGAAATAAGACATGCGGCTTCCGCTTTTTGCAAAATTCTTTCGGCTCTTTCCCTTTCCCTTTCATCAGCAATAGTGAGCACGGGTATTAATGTGATTTCCGTGATCATGTATTTCCCATCTGTTTTTTCCAGTTTCCCGTTTGCGCCAGATTGAAAATTGACGAAATTCAATTTTGAATTTTCAGCAATAGCGAGAAAGGTTGTCATTAAACAACTGTTCACTGCAGCTACCAGTAAATGTTCCGGCGACCAAACGCCTGCTATACCGTTCGTAAATTCAGGTGGTGTAGCCACTTCAATGTTATTATTCAGCACCGGCGAGGACATTAATCCCTGCCGGCCATGTTCCCAATTAACGTTCACTTCATAAAAATGTGCTGTTTCCATAGCTATAAATTTTTTTCTATAATTTGTTTTAAGCTGTCTGCGCCAGTTACCCCTGACTTTCTCCACAGTATATTGCCATTTTTGAATAATATAAGAGTTGGTACCCCTTGAATGTGGTAAGCGCCTGCGGCTGCGGGGTTCCTGTCCACATCCACTTTCAGTATGGTTGCTTTATCGCCTATTTTTGATTTTAATTCATCCAGTATAGGTTTCATCATTTTGCATGGGCCACACCATTCCGCAGAAAAATCAACCAATACTGGTTTGGATGATTGTATAATTTCTGAAAAACCAGGCTGTTTTTTTGTCGTTTCCATTTTATGGTTATTTTACTTCTTCAAAAACGATTTCTTTCTCTTCGGTCGCGTTTTGACTGCGCATTGGTGCAGCGCAGCTTGTTCCGCAACAACCGGTATTGGTGACAGCCTGGAAAAGAAAAATGGCGCCAAGGATTCCGGAAAATGCATCACGCATAGTAATGGCATTTACGGCCATAATTATTCCAAATACAAGCCGAATAATGCGTACCAGGTGCCAATCCGAAAGTATCAATTTTTTAATGCTGTTCATTTTGCATACTTGTTTAAGTTCATCCAACTGCCACCATTATGCACATCTGTAAACCCATTCGATTTCAGCATATTTTTCGCAGAAGCGCTTCTCATTCCCGAAGCGCAACAGGTAATAATAGCTTTATCTTTTTTTAATTTCCCGAGCTTTCCCTGCAATTCGTTTAAGGGAATATTCAAAGAGTTTTTTATATGGCCACCGGCATATTCGCCTTTTGTGCGCACATCAAGTATCACTGCGCCATTAGCGATCAGCTCACCTAAGTTTACTTTAGGCCCTTTATTGAAAAGTTTTTTTAATAACCCGATCATTTGTTGAATATTTAATTAGTAAGTGAGAAATTTATTCGATATCCATCCATGACCCCCCGTTCGATACTTTATTAAAACCTTTTTGTTTCAGGTAACTGTAAGCCCTTGCGCTCCTTACCCCGGAAGCACAGCATAAAATGATTTCTCCTTTTAAATTTTTTACTTCATCAAGCCTTGACTCAAGTTCCTGCAAAGGGATATTAACGGAGTTTTTAACATGTCCCATCATAAATTCCTGAGGTGTACGAACATCTAAAATTGTTTTGCTCATAATAAAGATTGCTTAAAATTTAATCTGAATCAAAATTTACTTTCACAAATTTCCTTCGCCAAAAAATGAAATTTGGCTACTTATGTTACAAAAGAAACATGTATGAAAGAAGCCAGGTTTGCCATATTAATAACGCTAGCATAACATTTGCTTAAAAATTTATTTATACTTGCTATTGATCTTTGTAAAACCTCCGGAAATGAAACCTGGTTTCTGTTGTTTTTCACTCTTGTTGCTATCGGTTATCGTTGCCGCACAATCAAATACCCAAACTGAAAATATTTTCATCATTACTACAGATGGTTTTCGTTGGCAGGAAGTTTTTACAGGAGCAGATTCCTCATTAATCGCCAACAATGAATTTGTTAAAGATACTTCTGTTGCCAAGGAATTATACTGGCACAAGGACATGAGCGAGCGGCGCAAAATGCTGCTGCCTTTTTTCTGGAATGTGATCGCTAAAAAAGGGCAGCTTTACGGTAACCGTTTATATGGCAACAAATCCGACGTTGCGAATTTTTATAAAATTTCTTACCCCGGGTACAATGAAATTTTTACAGGATATACAGACCCTGCAATTATTATCAACTACCCAAAGAAAAATCCCAACACCAACATTCTTGAATACCTGAACAGGCAATATCTGTTTCATGGTAAAGTAGTGGCATTTAGTTCCTGGTATGTTTTTCCCTTTATTTTGAATGAAGAAAGAAGCGGCTTCCCGGTAAACAGCTGGTATGAAAACATAAAGGATGAACATGCAGATTCAACCTTTCAACTGATCAACAAAGTGCAGGATAATGTTGCGTCAAAAACAAATACCCGTTATGATCTGCTTACTTACCTGAATGCAAAAGAATACATCGGGCAGCATCACCCCAAAATTGTTTTTATAGGCTTGGGCGAAACGGATGAATTTGCCCATGAAGCCCGCTATGATCAATACCTGCAGCATGCAAACGCTGTAGATAAAATGATCAGCGACCTGTGGTATTATGTGCAGACGACCCCGTTTTATAAGAATAAAACCACGTTCATTATTACCACCGATCATGGCCGTGGAAAAAATGAATTTAATTGGACCAACCACAGTTTGTTTACAACTGGGTCTTCTCAAACCTGGCTCGCATTATTAGGCGCTGGTGTTGAGCCCCTGGGAGAAATGAAAAACGAACAACAGATATATCAGAAACAAATTGCCGCAACCATTGCCTCATTATTAAATATCGAATTCAAAACGGAACATAAAATTGGAAAACCAATTGCTCTTCAAACTGACCGTAGCAACAATCCATTTTTTTTGGGTAAATAATTTTTACCTGTTGATTCTGAATCTTTTCGTTGTTATTCACCAATTTCGAGTTTTAAATTCTTGATTTTTTAGGCATAATATGGGGAACTGTTAACATTAAGGTAACATTGCCGTAACATTTGGGTCATTCCTCAGTTCTTCTTTTGTGTCCCAAAACAAACGTATTTTATTTATGAGGATAACCAATATTTGTAAGCTATTACTAACAACCCTGGTTGTTTTATTATTTGGCTTTAGTTCAGTAAAGGCACAATATTTATGGAATTCAGATTCTGCTTTTAAAGCAGGAGCGCCAAATTCCGGCAGATTATGGGGATATGTATTTGGAGACTGGTATTATAAATCACATTCCGACTCATTGAATAGAGGAGGTAATAATCAATACACAGGTATTCCTCAAAACAGGAATGCTTTTCAGTTTAGGCGTCTCTATCTTGGATATGATTATAATATTTCAAAAAAATTCTCTGCTGAAGTATTGTTGGCCGCTGAAGATAATTTTCCGGCTTATAATCCTCCGAGTTCTACTGCTGCCAGCGGAGATCAGCTTGGCAATTCCAAAGAAACTTTTTTTATAAAATATGCTGATATTAAATGGAAAAATATATGGAAAGGTACGGACCTAGTTGTTGGAGAACAGCCTACACCCGCCTTCCCGTTCATCACAGAAAGAATTTGGGCCTATCGTTCTATTGAAAGAACTATTGCCGATATCAGGCGAACCCCTTCTTATGATATGGGAATAGGTTTGCGTGGTGTTTTTGATCCAAAAACAAAAAACTATGGCTATAACTTATTAATAGCTAACGGTACCAGTGACAAACCGGCAAGCAATAGCTTTAAATGGCTTTATGGAGACGTATATGCTTATTTCATGCATAAACAACTTGTTCTCGATCTTTATGCGGATTATCAAAGGCTAAACTGGCAACCAGGTTGGCGTCATGAGCGCCATATGGTGAAGGGTTACATAGCTTACAGCTTCCCTTCAACAGAAGAGGCCTACCCGGCTTTAACGGTAGGTGTAGAAGGTTATGTGAATACAATTGGTGCTGATACAAAAGCTACTTATATCACGCCGCCCGGTGCATTCGCTGCCGATACCATCGATACCAAGGCAAGAGGGATAGCCTTTTATGTTCATGGAAACATTATAAAAAACAAGTTGAGGTTTTTTGCACGAGTAGATACATACAATCCAAATAAAAATATTGATAATAATACTTATAAAGCTTACGCTGGTGTTTCATCTCCCAGCGGATATAATTCTTCCGGTTATAAATTAACATACAGTGCTAATACCGGTTCACCTACCAGCGCAACAAGTACTGGGGATCCAACCGCAAAAGAAACATTCATGACTCTCGGCCTTGACTTTACGCCTTATAAAGGAGTTCATTTTATGCCAAATGTCTGGTATAATCATTATAAATCCCAGCTGAGCAATCCGCCAGGCGTTTTGGCAGGAACTTCCGATGCTAATTACGATTTGGTTTGGCGTATGACTTTCTATTTTGTTTTTGGCAAATAACTTAAAAAATATATCACTCCTAAAAAATAAAAATATGAAGATGAGTTTCATAACATTTAAAATCAAATTAGCCATTGCGGCATTTGCACTCATTAGCCTGGCTTCGTGCAGCGGTGGCGGGTCTTCCGAAAATAAAAATGACAGCACTGCTTCTGCAAGCAGCGATGATAATGCATTAATCGGGGCGGGAAGTTCTTTCGATAACCCTTTGTTTTCAAAAATGTTTTCAGAATACAACAAAACAAATGGCCTGAAAATAAATTATCAGTCTGTCGGATCAGGCGCAGGCATTTCTCAGCTCACCAATAAAACAGTTGATTTCGGAGCTTCCGATGCGCCGATGAATGCCAAACAGGATTCAGCAGTTTCCGCACCGGTACTTCATATTCCGGTTACAGCAGGCGCTGTGGTTCTGAGCTATAATTTACCTGATGTAAAAGATACGCTGAAATTAACACCGGCTATTCTTGCAGATATTTTTCTCGGAAAAATTACCAAATGGGATGATGCAAAAATTGCTGAAGTAAACAAAGGTGTTAAATTACCTTCAACCGGTATCGTTATCGCACACCGCTCAGATGGCAGCGGTACCTCAAATATTTTTACTACCTATTTATCCAAAGTGAATGAAGAATGGAGTACAAAAGTGGGCAAAGGTTCGTCTGTTAACTGGCCGGTAGGACTTGGCGGAAAAGGAAATGAAGGTGTTGCAGGATTGATCAAGCAAACTCCGGGTGCAATAGGTTATATAGAATTAGCATATGCTATTCAAAATAATATGCCGTATGCAAAAATGCAGAATAAAGCAGGCAATTTTATTACACCGAGCATTGCCAGTGTAACTGCTGCTGCTAATGTCACGATTCCTGCAGATTCAAAAATTTCATTGACCAATACGGATGCAGCAGATGGGTACCCTATTTCAGGTTTTTCATGGGTGCTGATTTATAAAGAACAGAAATATAATAATCGTTCTGCAGACAGGGCAGCCAAATTATTGAAATTATTATCATGGGTGATACATGATGGTCAGCAATATAGTGGCGCATTGAATTATGCACCGCTTTCAGCTGCTGCAGTGAGCACGGGCGCTGCCATATTGAAGTCGGCAACCTATGATGGGAAACCGATTTTGCAATAAGAGGCCGGGATACTAAAAGCCGGTAAGCCAGAAAGAAAATTCCCTGAGAACCGATCTGCTTTCCGACTTCCTGACTAAAAGAAGAATTTATGTTAGATACACCAGCTGAAAATAATATGCTTACCCTCAGTGATGGCTCACTGGGGGTAATTGGTTCTGTAAAAACACCGGTTAATGTTGGGCAGAAAGTGAAAAGATTGTATCGGCAGATACGGACAGAGAACATCTTCAAACGGATGCTTGTTCTGATGGGTATACTTATGATACTGCTTGTTTTGGGTATACTGCTTACTTTAATAGTGGAATCAATGCCATCAATAAAAGCATTGGGGGCAAAATATTTGTGGGGTAAAACATGGGACCCTGTGCAGGATATATATGGCGCATATCCATTTCTGTTAGGAACACTGCTTACTTCTTTTTTAGCGCTTGTCATTTCCATTCCCTTTTCAGTTGCTATTGCTATTTTCCTGGGTGAATATTACCCGAAAGGATGGTTGCCGGATTTTTTAAAAAACACAGTAGAATTAATAGCAGCCGTTCCCTCTGTGATTTACGGATTTTGGGGGCTGGCTGTACTGGTGCCGCTTGTTCGTTCGCTTGAAATAAAATTAGGTATTGATCCTTACGGTGTCGGCATTTTTAGTTCGGCATTAATATTAGCGGTAATGATTATTCCTTATGCAGCATCCTTGGGAAGATCAGTGATACAAATGGTGCCTTCCGCATTGAAAGAAGGGGCATATTCACTCGGGGCAACACGCTGGGAAGTGATCAGGCATATTATTATTCCTTACACAAAATCAGGTTTGTTTGCAGGTATTTTATTATCACTCGGCCGGGCACTGGGTGAAACCATGGCCGTAACCATGGTTATTGGCAACACCAGTATTATACCAAAAAATATTTTTGCTCCGGGCAATACCATGGCGAGTGTCATCGCCAATGAATTTACTGAAGCGGATAAACCTGTTTATTTATCGGCTTTGATCGAGCTTGGCCTGGTTCTTTTTTTAGTAACTGTTGTTATTAATATGATCGGAAAACGTGTTATCAGCCGTTTTACGAACGATTAAATTACCATTATGGGTGCAAATGTTAAATACAGGATCGGCAAAAGCCGGGCGTTTCAGGGGCTTGTCATCGTGCTGGCATTTTCCTGCATCATACCGCTTTTTGCAATTTTGTTTTTTATCATAAAAGCAGGGATAACAAAAATCAACTGGCACTTTTTAATAAGCATACCAAAACCTGTTGGAGAAACAGGTGGCGGAATTGCCAATGCATTACTCGGCACATGTATCATTATCGTTGTAGCTGCAATTATTGCCATTCCGGTTGGCATTATGTGTGGTATTTACCTGAGTGAAAATAAAAAAAGTAAGCTGGCTTATTGGAGCAGATTATGTGTCGATATCCTGCAGGGTGTCCCTTCAATCGTTATGGGAATTGTAGCATATTTCTGGCTGGTAAAGCCGCTTGGAGGTTTCTCTGCATTGTCAGGCAGTGTTGCGCTTGCCATTATGATGTTGCCCATTGTGATCCGTTCAACAGAAGAAACACTAAAACTGCTTCCGGATTCATTAAAAGAAGCAGCGTTTGCATTAGGCATGCCTTTTCACCGGGTTATCCTCAAAGTGATCGTTCCATGCGGAATCAGCGGTATACTTTCAGGCGTTATACTTTCTGTTGCCAGAGTTGCCGGGGAAACAGCACCGCTTTTATTCACGGCATTCGGTAATCCATATCTTTCCGCAAATGTATTGAAACCCATGCACAGTTTACCTTTGTTGATTTTTAATTACGCTACCAGCCCTTATAACGATTGGCATGACCTTGCCTGGGGTGCATCTTTAATATTGCTCGTCTTCGTATTACTATTAAATATTTCTACAAAGCTGATAACAAAGAGATGGAAAGTACAATTGTAAAGGCAGTTGATTATAATGCATATTTCGGCGACAATCACGTAGTAAAAAATGTGAATATTTCAATTCCGAAAAATCATGTAATTGCAGTAATGGGACCGTCAGGTTGTGGCAAAACCACTTTTTTGCGTGGTATTAACCGTATGCATGAATTGATACCCAATGCTACAGCATCGGGCAAAATTTTACTGAACAATGAAGATGTGATGCAAATGCACCCGATTTTCGTGCGCCTTAAAATAGGGATGGTTTTTCAACGGCCTAATCCTTTTCCGAATTTAAGCATATATGATAATGTAATTGCAGGGTATAAATTGAATGGCATCAAACTTCCGAAAACTGAGAAAGACAAAATAGTGGAAGAATCGTTAACCAAAGTAGCGTTGTGGAAGGAAGTGAAAGATTCATTAATGAAGAAAGGAACTTTTTTATCGGGCGGGCAACAGCAAAGGTTATGCATTGCCCGTGCGGTGGCCATGCAGCCGGAAGTGCTTTTATTTGATGAACCTACAAGTGCGCTTGATCCTATATCAACTTCAACTGTTGAGGAGTTGTTTCATGAACTGAAAAAAAATTATACGCTTATTATCGTTACGCACAATATGCAACAGGCAGCGAGGGTGAGCGACAGAACAGCTTTCTTTTATATGGGGGAACTGGTTGAATATGATGATACCAAAAAAATGTTCACCAACCCAAAAGACAATAGGACGCAGAATTATATAACAGGAAGGTTTAGCTAAACAATGAGAAAATTTGAAAATAACTCAATTACTGCATGTTTGTTTTGAGCCATTTTCAGATTAAGTAATTTAGATTATATATCATAAATAGTAAATTAAATGACTCAGATTGAAACCGAACTGCAGCTTTTAAAAAAAGAAGTCATTAACATGTGGGATCTTGTACGCTCGCAGTTGCTGAAAGCAAAAAGCTCGATGCTGAATTTTGATAAAGACCTGGCAAGGGAAGTGGTGCTGAAAGAAAGAAGGGTGAATGGAGCGGAATTAAAAATTGACCGTGATTGCGAAAATATTTTTGCATTATTAACCCCGGTAGCTGTTGACCTCCGTTTTGTGCTTGCTGTATTGAAGATTAATTCAAACCTTGAACGCATTGGGGACATTGCGGAAGGGATAGCAAAATATATGTTAGATGTGGATGCGCCCTTTAAAAAAGAGTTATTAGAGCAGACTTTTGTAACAAAGATGTTTGATGAGTCGATTAATATTTTAGAAGATACCTTACATGCCTTCGAAAGTGAAGACACTATTCTGGCAAGAAGTGTTTTTAAAAAAGACGAATTTCTGGATGACATCAATATCCGGGCGAATGAACTGATAGAAGAATACCTGAATAAAAATCCGGCAGATCTTAACCAGGCTCTGTATATTCTTTCAGTAATAAGAAAACTGGAGCGTGTGGGCGACCAGTCAAAAAATATTTCAGAAGAAATTATTTTTTATCTTGAAGCGAAGGTGCTTAAACACAAACATTCACATTGATGGTGAATAAAATTTCTCTCTGCGGTTAACATTAATGTAATGTTGCGGTAAAAACCCGATAATATCTTGTGTCTATCTTAGCCTCAATTTAGCAGTTGTTAATAATGGTTATGTAAGCAAATGTTAGAATTTCTCATGCAGCAATCAGCCACTTCATCTTTATGAAGGTGGCTTTTTTATGAAAGAAAATGATAACGTTTAAGTATAAACGTAATTTTTTGCAGAAATAATACTACAGGAATCAAATCCTTCTCCGCCCTCTTTCAATTTTCTAAAAAAATAAAAAATTGTGCAAACGATTGAATCGTCATGATCAAACGTTTGCATTGACTGGCGTGGGTTCCGGCCGGTTTACGCTCTTGATTTCCGATTGAATAAACCGCTAATTTGAGCCTCATGAAACTTGTTATAAGCTGCAATTATTTTCATTATAAGCTCATTCGCGCATTAAATACCCCCCAAAAATTACAATAAAATACTTAAATAAAATATTCATTTTAGCAGTTTTTGCAGGACTATTTTTTTCTGCATGCAGAAAACAAAGCTATTATCAAATAAACACGAATTATCCTTCTCAAACAACATCCTCGTTAGCCCTCACCAATATATTAGTGAATATTTTTGGGGCAAGCAGCAATCTGGGTATCATTTATGCGGAAAGATTCCTTGCTTATTATGAAAGCCCGAGTACTGATGTTCAGTGCAATTGGACGAGAGGGAGTTTTGGTAATTACGATTTGTTGCGACAGATTAATGATATGGATTTTTCAGCATCCGGCAGTGGGGATATAAATTATAAAGCCCTGGCAAAATTTTTCAGGGTAGTTTGTTATATTCAGCTTACTGAGACTTTTGTTGATATTCCTTATTCCCAATCCATGCAGGCTCTGGAAGGAATCACCAAACCAAAATGCGATGCACAAAAAGATGTGTACGTAGGTTGTCTCGCAAGCCTGGAAAAAGCGGCTCCATGCTTGATCCAACAAAAGGGCTTTCAGGAGACATTATTTATGGCAACAGTTCCTCTGAAATTCTTGAATGGAAACAACTCATTAATGCCTGCCGGTTGAGAATATTAATACACCTTTCAAAAAAAGAAAGTGATGCGGATTTGAATATTAAGCAGCAATTTCAAAATATAGTTATCAACAGCAACGAATATCCGTTGATGTCAAGCAATGATGATAATGCCCAATTAGTGTTTAATACTTCGGCTGAGAGCAATTATTACCCAACATACCTTAGTAATGATTTGCGAACAGGAGCAGTAATGGAACAAGGATTTGTCGACACACTGCTTGCAAAAAATGACCCGAGGTTGTTTAGTTTCGCAAACCCTCTAAATGGGCAGCCTGCTAATGTATTCAGCAGTTATAATGGATTGAATACAGCCATTCAAAGCCAGTTCAGCGGCACGGATGATATGAATGGGGTAATGTGGCTACTAAAATAAACTATAGTTAAGCCTTGTCCTAAAGCTTCCGAAAATTTTTCGGGAGCTTCTTTTTTTAAATAAATTTGAATAAGTATACCAATGCTAACTAACGTTCATGCATATTCTATAATCATGAAAACAATTCTTATCAATATTTTATTATCGCTTTGTTTTGCTTTTAAAGTTGCTCAAAGCATTGCACAGCCGGGTGCTCAACAAATCCGTCTTCCCAATGGCTGGCAGCTCAGCCCCGCGGGCTCATCTATTCAACTCAGTACCGACCTGCCTTTAAATATGGCTATATCGCCCGATAAAAATTTTATTGCCGTAACCAACAACGGCAATGGCAAACAAAGTATTGACCTGGTCAGCCTTAATAAAAAAAAGACGATTTATCAAATGGAAATGAACAGGCTGTGGCTTGGCCTGGCTTTTGAAAAAAACAGGCCGTACCTGTATGCTTCAGCAGGAAATGACAACAGAATCATCCGCTTTGTATTAAAAAATGAAAAGCTGATAAAAAATGACAGCATCATACTTGGTCAACCTGACCCTTTGCAGATCATCAGCCCGACAGGCCTTTGCATTGATGATAAAAAGCATTTATTATATGTCGTCACTAAAGAGAACAATAGTTTATATATCTGCGATCTTCATTCCATGAAAACTGTCAAAACAATTTCACTTTCAGCTGAAGCATATACCTGTGCACTGAATCCCATGCGCAACGAACTTTATATTTCTGCATGGGGCGGAAAGAAAATCTGGATCATGAACACAGCCTCTCAAATGCTCACAGATTCAGTTGATGCAGAAGATCACCCGACGGATATCGCGGTCAGCCACAATGGAAAATGGTTATTTGTTGCCAACGCGAATGCCAATTCGGTTTCAGTAATCAATCTTGAAAAAAGAAAGGTTGCTGAAATTTTAAATGCTGCATTATACCCTGCTTCATTGATCGGTTCTACCACCAACAGTGTTGCATTATCAGCAAACGATAAAGTATTATACATAGCCAATGCAGATAACAATTGCCTCGCAGTGTATGATGTAAGCAAACCAGGCTATAGTCATTCGAAAGGTTTTATTCCTACTGGTTGGTATCCGACCTGTGTACGTGTAGCCGGAAAACAATTGCTGGTGCTGAACGGTAAGGGCATGTCATCTATGCCTAATCCTAAAGGCCCTGTTCCGGTAAAGATCAGGCACAAAGCTGAACATCAGAAAGCAAACCAGGAAGTGGAGGAGCAATATATAGGAAACATGTTTCATGGCACATTATCGTTGATTAACGAACCATCGGAAAAAGAATTACAGTTTTATAGTCGGCAAGTATATGGTAACACTCCGTATAACAAGGAAAAGGAATCTAAAGCGGCCGGGGAAACAGGAAACGTAATACCAATGAAATCCGGGGATATCTCTCCTGTAAAATATGTTTTTTACGTTTTAAAAGAAAACCGTACATACGACCAGGTACTCGGCGACATGCCCCAGGGTAATGGTGACAGCAGCCTTTGTCTTTTTGGAAGAAAGGTTACCCCTAATGCGCATGCTATTTCAGAACAATTTGTATTGCTCGATAATTTTTATGTGGATGCCGAAGTAAGCGCTGACGGCCACAACTGGTCAATGGCTGCGTATGCTACTGATTTTGTAGAGAAAAATTGGCCAAGTAATTACAGCGGCCGCGGCGGTAAATACGATTTCGATGGAAGTCGCGCAGTTGCTAATCCTACTAAAGGCTTTATTTGGGATTATTGCGATCGTGCCGGGATATCGTTTCGTAATTACGGTGAGTTTATGGATAATGGTTACCCCAGTTTACCTGTGCTGAAAAAAGCTGCTAACTATTGCACAAAATATCCGGGGTGGAACCTCGACATTACTGACGTTTACCGCGAACAGGTTTTTGAGCATGATTTTGATTCATTACTTGCCGTTAATGCAGTGCCTCACTTCAACACGGTTTATCTGCCGAATGACCATACTGACGGTATGACTATTAATTCGCCAACGCCTATTGCTTATGTGGCAGATAATGACCTCGCATTAGGGAAACTGGTTGATCATATTGCTCACAGCAGCATCTGGAAACAAACGGCAATTTTTGTTTTGGAGGATGATGCACAGGATGGCCCTGATCATATAGATGCGCACCGTTCCGTTGCGTATGTAATTAGCCCATACATTAAAAAACATGTAGTTAATCACACAATGTATTCCACATCTTCCATGCTCCGTACCATGGAACTGATTGTTGGCTTGCCCCCAATGAGCCAGTATGATGCCGCAGCAACACCTATGTGGAGCTGCTTTCAGCAGGAAGCAGACATGGAGCCTTATAATGCAAAACCCGCCCTGGTAGATTTGAATGAAAAGAATAAAGTCGTTACCCGAAGCAGCATCCGTTCTTCCGCTTTTGATTTTTCAAAGCCAGATGGCGCTCCTGATCTCGGGCTAAATGAAGTGATCTGGAAATCTGTAAAGGGCGAGCATAGTATAATGCCTTCGCCCAAAAGAAGTGCTTTTGTTTTTGTAACAAAAGAAGATAATGATTGACGGCTGCTGTATTTTTTAATTGAAAAACTTTAAAACTGAAAATACTGTCAGTTAATAACAAGCTCAGGATATAATAAATCAAGCTTTTTATTCTCGCGCCTGTCACAGTGATTCATTAAAAAACCGATACTGTCTTCAGTGGAATAGTCTACGGAGATGCTTATTTTCTTTTCTTCATCCACCCATTTTATAAAAGCTGAAATAAAATTCCCGTTAATGGCATTAATACAGGTAACTCCCATTTTTTCCAGGGCTGCTGCATTACAAAGCTGCTCATACTGACCCCTGATTGGAATGGCTAATATTTTTTTTCCGAGAAACAAGGCTTCTGCCGGGGTTTCGAAACCTGCACTGGTGATAATAGCTGAACAATTAATCATGCTTTTATTGAAATCATTTTTATTGACCGGAAATAAAGTAACATTTTCAATATGTATTTTATTTTTTACTTCTTTCGAGAAAACTTCAAAACGGAAATCCTTCAATTGCAGAAAATATTTACAAATAATTTCGTCGCAGTATGAAGGGAGATAAACAGTGATATGCCCTTTGTCCTTCGGTTCGGCATTCAGTATGTCATTTTTAATTACCGGAGGCAAAATAAAATTGTCATAACTCTGAAAATGCAACCCGATGTATTGGGTAGCTCTTGCATAATTATGTAATACCCATTCACCAATAAAATCTTTTTTGCTTGGACGCGGCACTTTGTTCGACTGGAAACTGGCCTGGTGCCCGAAATTTACCGATGGTATTTTTTTATGGGCACATGCCAGGGAAGTAATACATTCAAAATCGTTGATAACAAGATCATATTTTTCAACCGGTAAATCTCTGGCTTCTTTTAATATCCTTATTGGTGCAAACTCGCGCACCGTATCTATATAATTAAGACTGCCAGTGCTGGTATAAAAAAAGCAAACCCCTTTGCTCCTGAATTTAACCGGGGCATTTAACTGAAGTGTGCTGTTGGCGCCGCTAAGAAAAAGATCTACTGTTCCGTATTTTTCAAGAAAGGGGAGTAGTTCCATTGCCCGGCTGATATGTCCGTTTCCTGTTGCCTGTACTGCATAAAATATTTTCATATTATATTATTTAAACCTGACAGGTTTACAGAACCTGTCAGGCCTGATTTAAATGGCCAGTGAGCTTATATAAAAACTGATTTCATCTGTAACCACGTTTAATTTCGGTTGTTCATCAACGTTATTTTGAATAGGGAATTTTTTGTGGTCATACTCAAATATTTTCCACTCACCCTTTTCATATTCGAGAGAAGTGCAGTGTTCCACCCAGTCACCTGAATTCAGGTAGGTTACTTTGCCTTTTGCTGTTTCCACAATTTTTTTCTGGGGTTTGTGAATATGGCCGCAAATCACATAATCATATTTTTTTTCAACAGCCAGTTCAGCCGCGATCATTTCAAAATCATTTATTTTACTCACTGCTTTATTCACACCTTCCATTACTCTTTTGGAAATAGAGACTCTTTCCTGTCCGAAGAATTTCAGGATAAAATTGATCAGACGGTTAAAGCGTATTAACAGGTTATATCCCTTGCTTCCCAGTTTTGCCAGAAATTTTGCACTGTTTTTAGTGGTATTGTCGAACACATCTCCATGAAATACCCAGGTCATCTTATTATCGATTTCCAAAACCAGTTTATCGGTGAGGGTAAAATTGCCTATTTGCGTATCGCTGTAACGTCGCATCATTTCATCGTGGTTGCCGGTAATGTAAAAAACACGTGTGCCTTTGGTGATCATCTGCATCACTTCTTTTATTACCTGCATATGTGATGAAGGAAAAAAATGTTTGCTGAATTGCCAGCCATCAATAATATCACCGTTTAATATAAGAATGTTAGGAGAGATGCTTTTCAGGTAATTCACCAGTTCTTTAGCGCGGCTGCCGTATGAGCCAAGGTGAATATCAGAAAGGACAGCTACATCTATGGCGCGTTTTTCCATTACAGAGGTTTTTCAAAGGTAGAGACCGGCTATTACTAGATCTTTACTAAGATGTTAAGTAATTGTCTCTTTTATATGAATAAAATATTATGAGTATGTTCTCTTAACATAAACCTAATTTGCATAAGAAATGATTTCAATAATATTGCTTCCACTATCAAAAACCTGATACATCATGCATCAAGAATTGATTGTGTTAATTGGGGATAAGATTAAAGAAAAGCGCCTGCAGAAAAATACTACGCTTGAAGAACTTGCTTCAAAAGCAGGTGTGAGCAAGGGGTTGATTTCTCAGATTGAAAACAACCGCACAGTCCCCTCCCTCCCCGTTTTATTCAATATTATTCATTCGCTTGAAGAAGATTTGAAAACATTTTTCGAAGACATGCATGACCATTTCAGCAACCGCGGGGTTTTAATAGTACGCAAAGAGGAAGCAAAGGCATTCAAGAAAGAACCTGTAAAAGGATTTTCTTATAAAAGGGTACTGGCCAGAAACATTGCTTCGCAAACTGTAGATGTGGTATTGCTTGAACTCGCGAAAGGGGCAGGCAGAAAGCAACTGATCCGTACAGATGCGTTTGAATGTAAGTATGTTCTAAAAGGAAAAATTGAATACCAGGTTAAAAAAGAACAATTTATATTGAACCAGGGCGATACATTATTTTTTGACGGGCGGGCGCCACATAAGCTGAAAAATATGGGTTCCACAGAAGCGCTTATTCTGGCGGTTTATTTTTTTTAACCGCAATTAAACAACAATAGCATTAACCGAATTTACCTCCCGGGCTGATACAAAGATTTATAAATACTGAACATTTGTATAGTATTTATTAACAATTGATAATATTTAGATAAAATTTCCATAACTTTCTTTTCACATTGCTGGCATAGTTTCGCCAAAGAGATTCATAAGCATTTTAATCAAAAAAACTAACTGTTATGTTGAAAAAACACCTTTTTGCAAAAGGGGTAATGGTGGTACTGTTTGTATTATTGTTGCCGACACTCACATTTGCCCAGAAATTAATTACGGGGCAGGTTCTTTCAAAATCAGATCAGTCGCCGGTTTCAGGGGCAACGGTTTTTGTTAAAGGAACAAAAACTGGTACGGCTACCGGTTTTGATGGTAAGTTTTCTATTAAAGCCAAAGATGGCGATGTGCTTGTGATAACAGGCATAGGAATTACTAAACAGGAAGTAGCTGTATCAGGAACAGATCTTGCAATTTCAGTTACAACGGATACAAAGAATCTGAATGAAGTCGTGATTACAGCAACAGGTATTAAAAAAGATGCGAAGCGTTTAGGGTATGCTGTTCAAACAATTGATGCTTCTTTACTAACAAAGGCAAGGGAAGCTGATCCAATCAATTCTTTAAAAGGCAATTCGGCAGGTCTTCAAATAGACATTAACCAGGAAATCGGACATTCTCCCGATGTTATCATTCGTGGCGAAAATGATCCTGATGATCGTCCCATGTTTGTAGTGGATGGGGTGGCTATCAGTTCCGACACCTATAATATTAACCCTGATGATATAGAAACATTTACCGTATTAAAAGGGCCCAATGCTGCAGCACTTTATGGTTTTCAAGGTAAAAATGGTGCTATAATAATAACAACAAAGAAAGGCTTAAAAGGTAAAAAAGGAGTAATAATAGATATTAACTCAAGCACTCAATTTAATAAAGGTTTTATTGCGTTACCTAAATATAATGATGAATATGGCCCTGGCGATAATGGCAAGTATGCGTTCGGCGGTGGCGGATCCAGTCCCTCATCTTACTTTGGAAGTGGAGCCATAGGAGTTGGTGTTAATGACTACGACTATGATGTTTGGGGGCCTCAATTCCGCGGACAATTATTGCCTCAATATGATGGAGAATATGACCCCAGCCAAAATTATACAACAACATTTGCTGATGGTAGTACGTATACTGGGCATGTGGCGCCAACAGCATGGTTGGCAAGAGGAAAAGATAATTTAAAGAAATTCCTGCAAACTGGTTTGTTGTCGTCAAATAGTATATCAATCAGTTCATCAAATGAGAAAAATGATTTCAGAATATCATTAGGAAACACCTACCAAAAAGGGATTGTACCAAACACAAAATTGAACAATAGTAATTTTACTTTTAGCCTTATTCATCGGTTTAACGATAAATTTAGCGCCACAACCTATTTTAATTATAGCCGGCAGGCAACCCCCAATGTGCCAGATGTAAATTATGGACCTAATAGTATTATTTACAACATGATTATTTGGGGAGGTGCAGATTGGAGCGTAACAGATCCAAATATCCGCAATTACTGGCAGAAAGGTAAAGTAGGTATTCAACAAAACTATGAAGAATATTATAGGTATAATAACCCGTGGTTTATGTCCTATGAATGGTTAAGAGGACACTATCAAAACAACGAGTATGGATATCTGTCTTTAAACTACAAACTAAATGATCAGTTTGATTTTCAGTTCAGGCCAAGTTTGACTGCTTATGATATGTTTAATTCTGAAAAATTACCTTACTCGGCAGATGTATATGGGCGTGAACTTCGTCAGGGCGATTACAGAGAAGACAGAAGGTCTTTATTTGAGTCAAATATTGATTTACAAGCAAGATATCATAGAAATGAGCTACTTGGGTTTTTGGATTTGCAGGTATTGGGTGGGGCTTCTACAAGGAATTTAAATTTTAATTCAGATTTTGAATCAACTAATTACCTAAATGTTCCAGGTATATATGCTTTCTCGAATTCTCAAAACCCTTTAACAGGGAGTAGTTTTCATTCAAGCATGCTTGTGCTTAGCGCATATTACTCGGTTGACTTAGGCTATAAGTCCTTTATAACGGCAAGTGTTACTGGTCGTGTTGATAAATCTTCAGCACTACCTGCTAATACTAACAGTTATTTTTATCCGTCTTTCAACCTCGCAACGGTCGTATCCGACTATATTAAATTGCCAACAGCGATTTCGTTTGTAAAATTGAGAGGATCTTATGCGCAAAGTAAAAGTGGAGGAACAAGCCCTTTGTTTGCTTCTGATGTAAGTTCGACTCCCGCTGGTAATTATGGATACACATGGTATTCCCCATATGGCGGTCCGAGTTACCAGTTTTCGCAGGTATATACATTGAACCCAACCTATAGCAATCAAAGCAGCGCCCAATATTCAGATCAAACAGTTAGTCCTACTATATTTACGGCTGATAGAAAAGCTACTGAATTTGGTGCAGATATCCGTTTCCTGAATAATAAAATCGGAATTGATATTACAAGATACCATTACAAGAATACGGGGATTGTAAATCAAGGCATATCTCCGGCATCGGGTAATTCTTCTTATTTAACTAATGGAAACATTTATACTAATGATGGGTGGGAAGTTGTATTGAACGGTCGACCAATTTCCAATCCTAATGGTGTTAGCTGGAACATAGTTGCTAACTTTTCTTCGTATATCAGAAAATGGGTGAAATATTCTAATCCTGATAATTGGGAATATGACGGGCAAAGAGTGGATTTGGTATATGGGAATGGCTTTGTGAGAACACCATCAGGTAAACTGGTTATTGATGAAAGTTCAGGTGTTTACACGCGGTATTCAGATCTTGGATATTCAGCAAAAAAAATATACGGTCATGCAGATCCGAACTGGCAATGGGGCCTTGTGAATACGATCAGCTATAAAAGTTTCTCTTTACGTTTCCAGTTTGATGGATTAGTAGGTGGGGTAATGGAAGATTATGTGAGAAAGAAAACATTACAAGGTGGCCGCCATATTGAAAGTGCTACAGGAGCATTAGGTGCCGCAAGGCCCTCGGATGAAGCAAATGTTGCAGCATACACAGGGGAAGGTGTGAACATAACCGGGGGAACCATTCAGTTAGATCCTATTAACGGAACAATTACCAATTACAAAGACCTGACTGAAACTACTAATAGCACTAAGAGTCAAGTTCAGCCATTTGTAACCAGAATTGCTTCTATACCTGATTTGGATATTATCAAAAAAACATATGCAAAATTAAGAGAGGTAACGATTACATACGTTATACCATCGAACGTACTCGGGTTAGGTAAAAAATCATTTATCCAAAAAGCAACAATTTCCGTAGTAGGAAGGAATCTCTTATACTTTTTCCCGAGTCGTTACAAAGACGTAGATGTTGATCAATACAGTCAATCTGGTGGTTCAGGATTACAAACACCCACAGTACGTAATTATGGTTTTAACATTAACCTTTCTTTTTAATTTATCAAAGCAAAAAATATGAAACACATCAATAAATTATTCTTGGTTTTTATAGGGTCTTTGATATTCCTTTCTTGTAATAAGCAGATACAGGAAAAACAACCCAACCCTAATAAACCAACAAGTGTACCTCCGAGTTTAGTTTTGGGTACAGTATTAACTGATATATCAGGTACTGGAAGCTCCGGACGATTGGGGGGCATTAATTCATGGGATAATGTTCAGACATGGAATCAATATCATTGCCAGAACTACGATTATTATGGCAACAATATTTATTCCTGGGATGCATCAAATTCTTCATTTGACCCGTACCTCGTAATGAAAAATGTTATTCAAATGGAAAATGAAGCGAAAGTAAGAGGCGCCGCAAGTGTTAACCCATACGAGGCAGTTGGCCGTTTTATAAGGGCATATTATTATTATAATCTGACTTCATTATTTGGCGATGTTCCCCAGACTGATGCCTTAATATCCAGCAATTCAACCCCTACCTATACTCCACAGGAACAGGTTTTCCTTTATGTGCTGAATCAATTGGATACAGCCAATTCAGATTTTACACAACTTTTAGCCAATAATGATTTTTCTTTATCTCTTTCGCAGGATATTTTTTATGGCACCAGTAACCCTAATAATACTCAGGGAGACCCTGTATGGCAACTTCAGTCCTGGCAAAAGTTAGTGAACTCTTTCAGATTGAGGGTATTAATAAGCTTAAGCAATAAAGCTTCGGATGCAACATTAAATGTTCCAGCTCAATTTGCAAATATTATTGGTAATCCTGCTAAATATCCACTTTTTGCAAGTGAAAAAGATGATCTCGCCTTTTTTTATAACCCGGGAAATGCCAATGCTTACAGTACATATCCTTTTGACCCCACCAATTTTGGTTCTATTGCTGGCAGGTTTAATATGGCGTATACTTATGTAAATGCTTTAACTACCTTAAACGACCCAAGGGTGTTCATGACTTGTGAACCTGCTGCCGCTTTACTTGGAAGCGACCCCAATCCGTGTCAATATAAATTTTTTACAGGTGCAAGTACAGGAGAACCAGTACAAAGTATGTATGGTAATGCTAATGCAGGTCTTTATTCTTATATAAATCGCAAAAGATATTATTCGAACTATACTGGAGACCCAGATGTATTAGTTGGCTATAAGGAAATGTGCTTTAATATAGCTGAGGGCATTGCCAGGGGCTGGGCTTCAGGTAACGCTGAAGAATGGTATAAAACAGGTATAACTACTTCTATGGCGCATTATGATATAGATGTTTCCAAAACAAGTTTTACTGCATATTTTCTTCCTGCAGGAGCAAACTCAGTTACGCAAGTAGCTGCTTATCCTTTTAACTTTGATTTTCCAACATATTATGCTCAGGCTTCAGTAAAACTCTCTTCAACTCAGGCTACTGCTATCAATCAAATTGTGCTTCAAAAATATTTAGCAATGTTTGAGTGTTCTGGGTATGAAGGATATTATAATTCAAGAAGAACAGGGGTTCCTGTTTTTCAACAGGGAAGTGGCGTAGGCAATGGTGGTGTTCTTCCTAAAAGATGGGCATATCCGGTTGGGGAACAAACTCAGAATAAAACGAACTGGAATGCAGCATTATCTGCTCAGCAATTTTCTGCAGATGATTTGAATCAAACTATGTGGTTATTGAAGTAGCATGTGTAGAAATTTCATTTAAATAAAAAAGCGAAACTTTATGTTTCGCTTTTTTTAAACTTCATTCAGCTTTCAATATGAAAAAATTTTTCTTTTTATTATTTATTTTGCAAAGTTTATTTGCTTTTTCGCAAACCCGCAAAACGGAAAATATCATTATTGTTACGCTCGACGGCATGCGCTGGCAGGAAGTATTCGGCGGTGTTGATAAAGGAATACTGGATAACCCCAAATACACGCATGAAAAGGAAGACATTCAAAAAATATTATGGAGCGATGACCTGAATGAGAGAAGGAAAAAGCTTTTTCCTTTTTTATGGGGTACTGTTTTTTTACAAGGTCAGCTTTATGGTGACAGAAATATTGGTAGTAATGTAGACGTGGCCAACCCCTATAAATTTTCTTATCCCGGGTATAACGAAATCTTTACCGGATATCCGGATACTGCGGTGAACTCGAACGATAAAATAAAAAATAAGAATACAAATGTGCTTGAATTTATAAATAAGCAAAAAGGTTATGAAAATAAAGTGGCTGCTTTCAGCACATGGGATGTGCCACCTTATTTCCTGAATAAATGGCGTAATGGACTCTATGTAAATTCCGATCAGGATTCGATTGCTTTTGGCTCTCCAACTGCGAAACTTTTAGATGATATCCAGAAACTTTCCATGAAACCGAATGGCGAAAGGCTCGATGTAGTTACTTATATTGCGGCCCGGGAATACCTGAAGGAACATACACCGAAAATTCTTTATATTTCTTTTGATGAAACAGATGAATATGCACACCAGGGTAATTACGACCATTTTCTCGCAGCAGCACATGCTGAAGATGGCATGATTGCGGATATCTGGAATACTGTTCAATCAATGCCAGCCTATAAAAATAAGACAACCCTGATGATTACGTGTGACCATGGCCGTGGGGATAAGATAAAAGACCAATGGCGTGACCACGGGCAGAAAGTGGAAGATGCCGGGCATATATGGATTGCAGTTATCGGGCCCGATACGAGGCCCCTGGGTGAAGTGAAAACTCCGGTTACTTTGTATCAAAAGCAAATTGCTCCTACCATTGCAGCATTGCTTGGATTGAAATTTGTGCCCGATCACGGAAGTGCGCAACCGGTTTCATCAATAGTTCATTAGAACATATTTTTCTTAATAAATTTTTGTGAGTACATCTATTACGACCACACAGAAAAAAAATCAGGTACTGATTGCGATATATGCTGCCATCGTCACTTTTTTGACCTATGCCACTGTTTATGGTTTTCGTAAAGGCTTTACCGTGTGCACGTTTGATGGTATAAGTTATGCAGGTATCAATTACAAAGTATGGTTAGTCATCAGCCAGGTGCTGGGTTATACCTGCAGTAAGATTTATGGAATACGGTTTATTGCTGAGCTGAAAAGAATGGGCAGGGGCAAGCTGATTCTGTTGCTCACATTTATTTCATGGATGGCATTATTGCTGCTGGCAATAGTACCTGCTCCTTATAATATTGTTTTCATGTTCATTAATGGTTTTCCGTTGGGCATGATCTGGGGTATTGTGTTTTCTTATGTAGAAGGCAGGCGTGCAACCGATTTCATTGGCGCTGCTTTGTCGGTAAGTTTTATTTTCTCCTCAGGTTTTGTAAAAACAGTTGCCGATTCTATACGCATAAACTTTCACATTAGCGAGTTCTGGGTTCCATTTGCAGCCGGGCTGGCATTTGTGCTGCCGCTTTTATTATTTGTGTATCTTCTTGAAAAAATACCGGCCCCTTCAGATGAAGATATTTCTTTGCGAAGTTCGCGTGTGCCTATGTCGAAAGAAAAAAGAAAAGAATTTGTACGATTCTTTTTGCCAGGTCTGGTTGCAGCAATTGCTATTTATGTTTTTTCTACTTTGTTCCGCGATATCCGCGACAATTTTATTGCTGATATGTGGAAGGAAATGGGCTACACCAATCAACCTTCTTTGTTTACCAAAACAGAAACCCCAACTACCATTATTATTCTTGCTTTGATCGGCAGCATGATTATTATAAAAAATAATTTTCGTGCTTTTGTATACACGCATTACTTTATTATTTTGGGTTTTGCCATTACAGGCATCAGCACTTTTTTATTTTCCCGTCAGCAACTTTCTCCTTTGTGGTGGATGACACTGGTAGGGCTTGGTTTGTATATGACTTACATTCCTTTCAATTGTGTTTTTTTCGACAGGTTAATTGCTAGCTTCAAATATGCCGGTAATGTGGGCTTTTTAATTTATGTTGCAGACTCTTTTGGATATTTTGGCAGTGTGGGAATATTAATATCGAAAGAGGTATTAAAAATAAAATTGCAATGGGTTGAATTTTACTCCCGGGGTGTCATCATATTATCTGTGCTGGGTATTATAGGGGCGCTTATTTCCTTATTCTATTTTTCGGGCAAGTATAAAAAAATGTTTCCTGCTGACAGGTAACACCTGAAATACGTTTTTTAAAACCTGATTTCACGTAAAGCTTTTGCTGCTGCGTGAATTTCTTTAAACCGAAATTAAATGTCTTTTTCTACGAGTTCTTTTTCGGCAAATGGTATCAAATATTCACCTGCTGCCAAACCTGTTGTAGTAATTTGTATTGATGGCTCTGCCGATGAGTATATTGATACGACCATGGCCCACGACCGCATGCCTAACCTGAAAAGCATGTCTGTAAAAGGTTACAGGGGAATGGTTCGTGGCGCTTTACCTTCTTTTACTAATGTCAATAACTCTTCCATTGTTACAGGAGTTTCTCCCGCCGTTCATGGAATCAGCGGCAATTTTTTCTACGATGCTTCTATTGATAAAGAAGTAATGATGAATTCATCGGAATACCTGCGTGCGGAAACATTGCTGTCTGCCGCATCCAATGCAGGAAGAAAAGTGGCTGTAGTTACTGCGAAAGAAAAACTACGTGACATACTTTCATTTAACATGAAAGGAATTGCTATTTCTGCTGAAAAAGCAAACCAGGCGAAGACTGCAACACATGGTATAGAAAATGTAGAAGAAATAGTAGGATATAAAACACCGGCGATTTACAGTTCAGATGCAAGTTTGTTTGTGTTGCGTGCCGGTGTGGCATTTATTAAAAATGGCCTTGCTGATTTTTTATATCTCTCACTCACCGATTACATGCAACATACTTATGCGCCTGATTCGGAAGAATCGCTTGCATTTTATGAAGCAATGGATAAAGAAATAGGCGAGTTGATAAAAGCCGGTGCAATTGTAGGCGCCACGGCCGACCATGGTATGAATGCAAAAGTAAAAACAGATGGTTCGCCAAACGTATTGTTTGTGGAAGATATGCTGGAAGAAAAATTCGGGGCAGGTTTCAGGGTGATCTGCCCGATTACGGATCCCTATGTGAAGCATCATGGTGCATTGGGATCTTACATAGTGGTACATGTTCCTGATCTTTCCAGGATAGAAGAAATAAAAAAATGGCTCGCTGTTCAACCGGGAATTACTGAAGTATATGATCGGGCCACGGCAGTTCGGGTACTTGAACAGCCTGAAGACAGGATTGGCGACCTTGTAGTTTTATCAGGCAGGGATGTTGTTCTCGGAAGAAGGCCCCAATATCATGATTTATCTGCACTGGATGGCACATTGCGTTCTCATGGCGGAAGGTACGAAGAGATGGTTCCGATGATCATTTCTCACCCGCTTAATGCGGCATATAAAATGAAGGCTGCAGGCGACCCGCGCAACTTTGATATTTTTGATTTTACGGTGAACGGGACAAATTAAAAAAATCATTTGCTCAAAAATGCAGGGTATAAACATTGTAACTATAAATTTATTGGCATGAATGTAACCGGTACTGTAACAGAAAAAAAGAACGCTGTAATGAATTTGCATTGTTATGTTGCAGGTAAAAAAATCGAATCTTCCAATTTGCTTGAAGTTAAAAGCCCTTATGATAGCCGTGTGGTGGGTACGGTGGCTTTGGCCAATGCATCTCATGCTCGGCAGGCTATAGAAAGCGGGTTGGCTGGTGGAAAGAAACTGACGCGTTATGAACGTTTCAGTATACTGGAAAAAACAAGGAACTTATTAATAGAAAGAAAAGAAGAGTTTGCAACCTGCATCAGTTCAGAATCCGGCCTGGCTATGCGTGAAGCCATTTATGAAACCGGCCGTGCACATGATGTGCTGATGTTTGCCGCGATGGAAAGCCTGAAAGACGACGGGCAGATTTTTTCATGTGATATTTCTCCATCAGGTAAAGCAAGAAAAATTTTTACGCTCCGCGAACCATTGTCGATTGCAGTTTGTATTACGCCATTCAATCATCCGCTTAACCAGGTGGCGCATAAAATCGCGCCTGCAATTGCAGTTGGCACACCGGTAATTTTAAAGCCATCAGAAAAAACCCCGCTCACGGCAATTAAACTTGTTGAATTATTGTATGAAGCAGGATTGCCGCACCACATGCTTAGTGTATTGTTAGGGCCAACAAATGAAATTGCTGAACCATTAGTAAAAGATCCGAAAGTAGATATTGTTTCTTTTACCGGAAGTGTAGCTGTTGGAAAAAGAATTGCATCAACAGCAGGGTATAAAAAAGTGATTTTGGAATTAGGTGGAAACGACCCGATCATTATTATGGAAGATGCTGACCTTGATACTGCTGTATATCTTGCCGCTGAAGGATCTTATCGCAACAGCGGGCAGCGTTGCACGGCGGTGAAACGCATTCTGGTGCATGAAAAAATCAAAGATGCATTCATTGAAAAATTTGTAGAAAAATCGAAGACATATATCTGCGGCGACCCATCCGATCCGAAAACAGTTGTAGGAACAGTAATTGATGAAGCTGCGGCTATTTATCTCGAAAATGTAGTGAACAAGGCTGTTGAACAAGGTGCTAAAATTTTATTAGGCGGCAAACGCAGGGGGGCATTAATGGAGCCCACCGTGGTAGTGGATGTGCCGCGTAATGCAGACATGGTGGTGCATGAATCGTTCGGCCCGTTGGCACCGATACTTACTTTCAAAGATATTGATGATGCGATTGCGCTGAGCAATTCAACGGCGTATGGATTGTCGAGCGGAATTGTTACCAACAATATGCAATATGCATTGCGTTTTGTAAAAGAATTAAAAGTAGGTACGGTTAACATCAATGAAGTGCCGGGATACAGGATTGAAAGCTCGCCTTTCGGCGGAATCAAAGATTCCGGCCTTGGTATTAAAGAAGGTGTTATTGAAGCAATGAAATGTTTCACATTCGTGAAAACATTTTCGATGCCCTGGTAAGAGCGAATTTAATAATGCCATCATGCTTTAACTTTTCTAAGGCTTAATAGAGTATTCTAATTTAATAATCGATTAAAAGCTTTGGAAAAGTTTTAAGTCAAAATAATTTGTATGAAAAAATTATTATTCACTCCCGGCCCATTATCAACTTCCAGAACGGTGAAAGAAGCCATGCTGGAAGACATGGGCTCCCGCGATCATTTATTTGTTGACGCAGTAAAAAATGTTCGCAATGGTTTGTTGAAACTGGCACATGTTTCCAAAGAGGAAGGATATGATTGTGTAATCGTGCAAGGCTCGGGAACATTTGGTGTGGAAAGTGTGATCAGCAGCGTTGTTGGAAAAAATGATCAGTTGCTGGTACTTGTAAATGGCGCATATGGCGAACGCATAATTAAAATGGCAACAATTTATCAGCTCAATCATTTTGTTATTCGATTTGATGAAGATGAAATTGTTTCTCCAAATGAAGTAGAAAAATTTTTGCAATCGCATCCGCAGATAACGCATGTCGCATGCATTCACAGTGAAACAACAACGGGATTGTTTAATCCGGTGAAAGAAGTCGGCGCAATTTGCAAAGCGCATAATAAAATTTTTATTGTGGATGCGATGAGCAGTTTTGGCGGAGTGGAAATGGATATGAAGGAATTGAATATTGATTTTTTGGTTTCATCATCCAACAAATGCATTGAAGGAGTTCCGGGTTTTTCATTTGCACTATGCAAAAAAGCTGAATTGGAAAAAGCAAAAGGACAAGCAAGAAGTTTAAGCCTTGATTTATACGATCAATGGAATGGATTGGAAACAAACGGGCAATTCCGTTTCACGCCACCGACATTAAGCATTATGGCATTTCAACAAGCCATGAAAGAATTGGAGGAAGAAGGTGGCATAAAAGCAAGGGAGGAGCGTTATAAAACGAATAAAAAAATTTTGGATGAAGGAATGGCTGCGCTTGGGTTGAAACAATATTTGCGGCCGGAAATACAAGGGCACATTATCACTTCCTTTTTATATCCTAAAAAAAAGAATTTCAACTTCGGTGAATTTTATAATGTGCTTAATGAAAAAGGATTTGTGATCTACCCGGGCAAACTTAGCAAAGCAGATGCATTTCGCATTGGAAATATCGGGCAGATATTTCCTGAAGATGTGAAAGCATTGGTTGAGGCAATTAAAGAATACATGGAGAAAATTTAATTGGGCATGCACCAATCAACTGAAAAAGCAGATGTAGTTATAATTGGCGGCGGCTTGTTTGGTTGTGCAATTGCATATTACTACACAAAAAATAATCCCGGGAAAAAGATAATTGTTTTGGAGCGGAACGAGATATGCAATTCCGCTACAAGCCGCGCTGCTGCATTAATTACACGCATTCGTTCAAAAAAACATTTCATCCCCCTTTCGCTGGAAACCTATCGTGCAATAGGCGACATGGAAAAACAACTGGGTGAAAGTATGGATATGAAAAAAGTTGGCGTGATGCATGTTGCTGCAAGCGAAAATAGTGTGACTGCATTGGAAGAATTGATGAAGATCGCTGAAGAATTTCATGAGTATGCTGAATATATTGCTAATGAAACAGCGCAACAAAAAGCGCTATGGCTGAAAACAGATGAGATTATAAAAT
Organism: Puia sp.; assembly: GCA_035541355.1. Classification (GTDB taxonomy): domain Bacteria; phylum Bacteroidota; class Bacteroidia; order Chitinophagales; family Chitinophagaceae; genus Puia. The sequence goes on from DATKNN010000014.1 coordinate 608,948, forward strand.
CTGCTTTTATGCCGGAAGAAGCATATTGCGATCCGTATTTGCTTGGTACATTTTTCGCACGTTGTGCGAAAATGCAAGGTGCAGATATACGGCAAGGAATTGAAGTGAATGAATTAATAACAGATGGAGATACTGCAGTTGGTGTTGCAACAAACTCTGGAAAAACTTTTGCTGATGCCGTGGTAATCGCTGCTGGTGCGTGGTCGCCGATATTTGCGGCACAAGCAGGAATTGGTTTGCCAATGGCTCCTGTGCGCAGTCAATATTGGATCACGGAAAGAAATGATCTTTTTACGAATTCATGCATTGTTATTTTGCCGGATGCACAAGCGTATGCAAGGCCTGAAGGTGGTGCGTTATTATTTGGTATCCGCGAAAAAAATTCATTGGCAGTTTCCCCAAAAAATATTCCTTCCGATATCAGTCATTTTGTTTTTAGTGAAGATAAAGGAATGCATGACCTTTCTGAAGTAGCCGATTCGCTTGCACGGTTTTTCCCCTTAGTTTACGAGATCGGTTTGAAATATTATGTTGCAGGTTTTTCCGGTTATACCCCGGATAATAATTTAACGATGGGAGTTGCTCCGGATGTGAAGAATTTATTTTGTGCTACGGGAGATGTTGGCGCTGGCATATCTGTTGCAGGCGGCGTAGGGCTTGCATTTGCAGAGATGATTGCAGGCAAACCAAGCCCTTTCGACTTTAGCTATTTTGATATTGGCCGTTTCGGGAAGATTGATCCGTTCAGCCAGGAATGGCTGAGCAAATGTGCGTTGGCGAGGTCGCAGAAAAAAAGCGGATAGGTTTTGCTATTCAAGCGGAGACTTTCATTTTATTCCGGTTTACGGTTTTCTCAGTACTTCGCAGTTTATAATTACTTTTGCAGCTTTATTATTCAGTAGATTTTTTTGATGAATAAATTAAGCAGTACAATATCAGCAAACCGGATTTTTTTTGCAGGCTATTTTTTGTTCCTGCTGGCATCAGCACTGATGTTACTTTTTACAAAAAAAACAGACGGTTTCATTGTAATGAACAGCTATCATAGTAAAACACTCGATCTGTTTTTTTCGATTTATACCAACGTTGGCGATGGGCTTTTTTCAATCGGTATTTTTTTATTGCTTTTGATTTTACGCAAGCCATTACCCGGCTGGGAAATTGTGATTGCATTTTTACTGGCAGGGCTGATGGTGCAGGTAGTAAAGAATATTTTCCCGATGCCAAGGCCGAAAACTTTATTAGGGCAAACAGGTTACCCCTATTTTATAGACGGGGTTACCCATGTGGGAAATGCCAGTTTTCCATCTGGGCATACAGCCACTGCATTCGGAACAGCAGCTTTATTATCCATCTTCACCAAGAATAAAAATACCGGTTGGCTGTATTTATCAGCAGCTTTACTGGTAGCCTATTCCAGAATTTACCTGGGCCAGCATTTTTTGCAGGATGTAGTTGGCGGGGCATTGATCGGAATGATAAGCGCATTGATCGTATTCCTGGTTATTGACAGGAACCCAATGTGGATCAAAAAATTGAGGATAAAGAAATTTAATCAAGGATCAGGTTCTTAGAATTGTAAAGCCGGGCAGCTCCGGCAGCCTGAAGTTGAATAGCAGCACTGCTGATGAACGGATTGCGACGCAAGGATGATGAGGAGAAGACAACTGCCGGTATCAGAAAAAAGCTAAAAATAAAAAAAGTAAAAACTACAGTTGAAATAGCGGTTGGCATTATAAATAGTACACCAGTATGATTCATGGAAAAAAATTAGTGATTGTGTTGCCTGCATATAATGCAGCTTTGACACTGAAAAGGACATACCAGGAAATTCCTTTCGATATTGTGGACGATGTGATACTGGTAGATGACAACAGCAGTGATAAAACGATTGATGTGGCGCATGAACTGGGCATACATCATATTATCAAACATGATGTAAACCGTGGTTATGGAGGTAACCAGAAAACATGCTATAATAAAGCGCTGGAAATCGGGGGAGATATTGTGATCATGTTGCATCCCGATTATCAATATACACCAAAGCTAATCCCTTCCATGGCATACCTGATTGCTAATAACGTGTACCAGGTGGTGCTTGGTGCAAGAACGCTTGGCAAAGGAGCACTGAAGGGAGGCATGCCTTTATATAAATATATTTCCAACCGGCTGCTTACCTTTTTTGAGAATGTAATGCTGGGGCAGAAAATTGCGGAATATCATACGGGATACAGGGCTTTTTCCAGGGAAGTGTTGCAACGGATCAATTATGAAGTCAATTCGGATGATTTTGTTTTTGATAATGAAATGCTCTCGCAGATTGTTTATCTCGGCTACGAAATAGCTGAGATTACCTGTCCGACAAAATATTTTGAAGAAGCATCAAGCATAAACCTGCGGAGAAGCATAACATATGGATTGGGCGTATTGCGGGTTTCGTGTGTGCATCGTTTCTGTAAATGGGGTTTTATGAAAAGAAAGATGTACGAGCCTGCGGAAGTAATCAGTGATAAGTAATCGTAAATATCAATTATCCATTATCAGTTTTGCATGAGTGTAAGTAAAAAAAATATCATCATTATTACCGCATTGCTTGCAGCGGTTTTTTTTATTCCGTTTCTTGGTCACGTTCATTTATTCGATTGGGATGAGATCAATTTTGCCGAATGCGCCCGGGAAATGATGAAACTGGATGACTACAGCCGTGTGTACATCAACTTTAAACCTTTTTGGGAGAAACCCCCAATGTTTATGTGGATGCAGATCGTATCCATGAAAATTTTTGGGGTGAATGAATTTGCGGCACGCTTTCCGAATGCGGTTTGCGGAATGGTGACACTGATAGTGGTTTTTTTATGCGGCACGAAAGTGTACGATAAAAAATTCGGAGTGCTTTGGGCGCTTGCTTACGGAGGCTCACTTTTTCCAAACATGTATTTTAAATCGGGTATTATTGATCCGTGGTTTAACCTGTTTACGTTTTTATCACTGTTTAATTTTATTTTATACCACTGGACCAGGAACGGTTTTGATAAAGAAGGATTGAATAAAAACCCGATGAAGTATGTGATTTGGTCGGGTATTTTTATGGGGCTTGCCGTGCTCACAAAAGGGCAGGTTTCGCTAATGGTATTTCTATTATGCCTTGGCTCTTACTTAATTTATAATCGTTTTAAAATTTATTTCAACTGGTGGCATGCAGTTTTGTTTCTAATTTTTGCCGCTGCTGTAACTGCAATGTGGTATGGATATGAAACGATGAAAAACGGCCCGTGGTTCATTACCGAATTTTTGAAATATCAATATAGATTGTTTACTACACATGATGCAGACCAGAAAGGTTTTTGGGGCTATCATTATGTGGTGTTATTAATTGGATGTTTCCCTGCATCGCTGATTGCGCTTCCATCTTTCTTTAAAACCAATTATAGCAGCCGCTACGATAAAGATTTTAAAAAATGGATGCAGATATTATTCTGGGTGGTGACGATTTTGTTTACGATTGTTCAATCACGTATTATTCATTATTCATCCATGGCATGGTTCCCTTTGACATTTTTAGCTGCTTATTCAATTTATAAAATGGATCTGAAGCAAATGAGGTATAAAAAGTATGTCGGGATATTTGTTGCCATTCTCGGCGGCATCATTTCATTATTGTTGCTTGCGGTTCCATACATCGGCATGAATGTAAAAAAGCTGGCTCCTTATGTGGAAGACAAATTTGCGCAAGGTAATATGGAAGCCGATGTTCACTGGAGCGGATGGGAAGGCATTGTCGGCACCACTTTGGTCATGGCTATTATTATTGGTATTATTCAACTCAGGAAAAATAATTTTCAAAAAGCAGCATGGATTTTATTCGGCGGAACGGCGATCACGGTCTTCATGGCATCTGCCGTTATTGTTCCGAAAGTGGAGCGTTATTCGCAAGGCGCAGCCATAGATTTTTTTATTGAACGCCAGGGCGAGTATTGTTATGTAAATACGCTTGGTTATTTCAGTTATGCCCAGCTTTTTTATGTGCAGAAAGAAGCACCGACAAATCTCAATTCGTATAATGAACAATGGCTGCTGACAGGAAATATTGACAGGCCGGCTTACTTTGTTTCGAAAGTGGATCGTATTGACAACTATAAAAAATATCCCGACCTGAAAGAATTGTACAGAAAAAACGGGTTTGTGTTTTTGAAAAGGGAATTGCAGAAGTAGCTAAAAGTTCCGAACCGGGATTTAGAGTTTGTCAGTTTGCTATTAACCCGGAACTTTTAACTATTTCTTCTTCCCGGAAAACATCTTCAGCACTTTGCTGATAAGTTTATCATTAGCGCCAAGCTTTCCTTTTATAGCAGTATAGGTAGCAACCAATGCGTTGTCAATTTTTACCATTAATTTATTGCTGCCATCGCCGGGGCGTGCCTGGTAATAAGTGGCCCGGCGAAACGGGTTGGCTTCAACGGTATAATAATATAAAGCAATAGAGCGCCTGTATTGGTTTTCGGGGCATGACATCGGTATCGGGTGGCCATGATATGAGTCTGCATCTGTGTTAAATATTACACAGCGGTTATAAACAGGCAGGACTTCTTCTTCACATTTTTTCATCTTTCTATCCCAAAGCTCAAGTTTTCCGCCCCATTCTTCTTTCCAGTTTTTATTTAAATAAACCAACACGTTTACCCTTCGTTGCCAGTTTTGCTGGTGTGGGTGAGCAGTAAAGTCGGCATGTATATTCAGGAAACCACCTTTGCCGGATTGATGTATGCCGCCACCTTCCATAGTATCATCTTTCAGCAGGTTGTTAATACCTGTCAATCCTGTCAGAAACTGCAGGAATTCAGGTGAGTTCAGTTCATTGATAGTGGATTTTATAGCGGTGGGTAGCAAGTCAATTTTATTGAGCCCTCTCTTTTTTTCGTTATAATGTGCATAATTGATCCATCCGTCAGATTCATTCAGTTTATTGAATTCATCAATGCATTCATCCAACACTTCAGGATTTAAAAAATTCTCCAGCACAATATGCGGGTATGGGTTTGCCGACTGATATTTCTTGCTCAGCTCAGGAAGCTTGTTTGTCCACTTTTCGTAATCAAAAATTTGAGTTGCAGTTTCCACTTTAAAATATTTAAGCTGCAAAGATAGCTCGTTTAAATAAAAGGGAGCGATTCATGCAACGGTTCCTGGAATTTATATGTCAAATCAAAAACCTCATCAAAATGAAATATTTGAGTTTGGCGGTTTATATCATTATAATAGCAAGCTGCAAGAAAAATAGTCAAAATAATTCTTCAGGGTTAGATGGCATATATTTAGAAACTTCTCCTACAGCCAATGAAAATCAATTTAATTTTGTTAGCAGCAATCAGCTTATAATTACAAGCAATCAAAGAGCAAATCAACTAAACTTTATTCCAGGCACTTTTAAGTATCAAATCGATAATAGTGTAATGACTTTGGTTTCAATGTCATCTTCAAAGCCAGATACAATTTCTTATTTAGTTTATGAACATGGAAAAGATAGCCTGTCTGTAGATTACAATTGCGCTTGCCTTTGCCCCTGTCCTTTATCGCTTAATGTGATTTTTGTAAAGAAATAACAGCTAAAATCTTCTTATCAGAATAGAACTTATTCCCTCTTTCCTTCCAATGTAAACCCAACAGTAGTCCCGACATCAGGCGTGCTGCGCACATGTATGCGTTGGCCATGTGCTTCGATGATGTGTTTACAAATAGCAAGGCCGAGCCCGGTTCCTCCACGGTCGCGGCTGCGCCCTGCATCGGTGCGGTAAAAGCGTTCAAATATTCTTGGCAAATGTTCTTCTTCTATTCCAATACCATCGTCACTGATTTCCACCAGTACATGGTCTTCATCGGTTTTATAAATGCTCGCCATGATGGAGCCGTTCTGCCTTCCATATTTGCTGGCATTTTCGATAATATTAATCAGTACCATCCTAATCTTTTCCTTATCGGCAAAAACTGTTATCGGAAACTCACAGCCTTTTTTGATAAAACAACTGATGTTTTTTTCCTGCGTTTTAATGCTGAGCGATTCAAAAACTTCTTTGACCAGATCCTGTATAATAAAATTCTGCTTGTATAAAAGTTGTTCCCCTCTTTCCAGTTTTGAAATTTCATCGAGGTCGTTTACCAGGTTTACCAAACGGTCCACGTTCTTTGCTGCATTCTCCAGAAATTTCTTACTTACTTCTGAATCTTCCATCGCACCATTCAGCAAGGTATCCACGTAACCCTGAATGGAAAAAATGGGTGTTTTAAATTCATGCGCAAGATTTTGCAGGAATTCTTTTCTGTATGCTTCGTTTTTTTTCAGGTCTTCAATTTCTTCATTTCTTTTCTCGCCCCATTTTTCCACATCTTCGCGCACTTCATCAATACTTTTCTTGGGAAGAATGTATTTGAAATATACTTCTTCTTTTTTTGTAGCTTTTGTTTGATAAATGAGTTTATAAATAAGCTTTATTTTCCTGTAAATAAAAGTTTCAAGGGTGGCAAGTATAAATGCATAACCAATCGCAAAAACAGTGATAAAAGAGATGAGACTGATCTTCCAGTTATGGTTTAAAAAATAAATTCCGATGGAAACAGGCACCGCTATTACTCCGGCAGTAAATGCAGATAATTGTTTTGGAGAAAGATTTTTGGTAGAAAACATTTTTGGACAATAGCTCCGGGCTGTAGCACCCGGGCATTTATTTGCAATTTCAAATTTTTTTTATAAGGATCCGGTTGAATCTACATATCAAATTTATAACCGACTCCTTTAATAGTGGTAATACAATCCAAACCAAGTTTCTGCCGAACTTTGCGTATATGCACGTCAATCGTCCTATCGCCTACTATTACATCGTTCCCCCAAACCTGGTTAAGTATTTCATTTCGTAAAAAAACCCTGCCCGGCCTTGATGCAAGCAGATAAAGGAGCTCAAATTCCTTTTTTGCCAGTGTAACATTGTTGTTGCCGGCAAGCACTTCATATCGGTCGGGGTCAATAGTAAGACTTTCCAGTTTCAGCACTTTTCCTTCCGGTTGTTTGTTTACCCGCCTGAACAATGCGTTTACCCTGCTCACCAGCACTTTTGGGCTAATGGGCTTGTTTACGTAATCATCAGCACCCATTTCCAACCCTTTGACATGTGTTGTTTCATCGTTCAACGCGGTAAGAAAAATGATCAAGACATCTTTAAAAGCGGGTTGAGACCGCAATATTTCGCAAACTTCTATGCCATTTTTTTTTGGCATCATGATATCCAGTATAATCAGGTCGGGTTTTGAAAATTTTGCCTTGACCAACGCCTCATCTCCATCTTTTGCCACAGAAACGTCATAACCTTCTTTAGAAAGATTGTATTGAATAATTTCCAGAATGTCGGGCTCATCATCAGCTATCAGAATTTTCTTGCCTTTTGTATCCATTTTTTTAAAAAATTTACGCAAACCTAATAGAAATAACACTTACAGGAGAATTAGGTTGGGTGAGTTTACAATTTCTTAATACATAAATAGCATTAAAAAATGAAAAAATTGAAAGAGATCATATATTGATATTGGTTTAAAACAACTTGCAGCTACTTTTTCCGTTATGCTTACAGGTAATGATAGTATTTTTGTGCTATTAAAAAGGTAAAAGTTAATTATAGAAACGGCATTGGCATGGTTCATATTTACATTAAAAAGGAAAGCCTGTTTTTAATTCCGGTTGCAAGGGTCAAATCGAAAATATCTTCAGTGTTATGTACAATAAGGCAATGGCTTTTGAAAGCCATGATCAGTTTTTTGTGTACCACCTGCTTTGTTTTTGTATTTCCGTTAATTTCTGCTGCTCAAACCTCCTATCCTTTCAAGGTGGCGCAGGACCGTATGCTTTTTCATGATGATGTTGACAAGGAGCAGGGCCGTTTTCTCAGGCTCGAAGAAAAAACGATGATTGTAAAAGATGAGAACGTGAAATTGGAAATGAACAATGCCCTGATACGAAGAGTAGATGCCCTTCAGGAACAGATTGAAGAGGACACCATCCTGAACTCAAACAGTAAAAAAAGATATTTGCGCGGACTGGAATTTATGGTCAGGGGGTTTAATAATAATGTAAACAAAAAGGATTTCTCAGCTTCCATAGCTCCCGGTTTAGTTAACGCCTTTGAGAAAGCAATGATTCTTGACAGGAAGAATGAAAGTATTGAGCCGGTTATTGAAGAAAATGAATATGCCATTGGCGAAATTTTGGTTGATTGCTTTTTGCTTCCTTATGAAAATACCGGTATCAAGGCTTCTCGCTACGACCTGTTCAGGAAATACTGCGGGCTCCATCCTTCGGAAATTTTCAGTAAGCTGCAATATAATCTTGACGTGCCTTTCGCAGATAGCCTGATTATCGTTGCCGGGCATAATAACATGCGCCAGTTATACGATTATGCTGCTGCCCGAAATTCACTTGGGGCAAGGATCCGTGAAAGCAAAGACACCTTAGTGCATGTAATCGGGCAAATGGCATTAAGCAAAAGCGGGCAATTGTATTTTCCTTTTTTGGATAATCTTTTGAAAAATAAAATAACCATTGATGATATCGAGCGGATAAAAGATGATGGGGTGAATTATTATAAACTGCTTGTAAAAACAAGACTGGATTATGCCGCCCGTATACTCCCGCCTGCGAAAGACACTGCACTTGAAATGGATGCATTGACCCAGATGCTTACTAATAAGGCGAGAGAGGTTTTTGTAAATGAAATTAATGGTTTGCATGATAAACCAGATGTCGTCCGTTTCAAAGTGCTGGAACCATTAACTGCTGAAGAATTGTATTATCTGATTGTGTTAAGTGAAGATGTAATATATACTTCAAGTTATGTGCGTGGGGTGTACCCTATGATTTTTCAACGTATGAAAGTGCCAAGAGGCGACAGCCTTATTATGTGGGTGCATGGAGACTATTTCCGGAAGTTCATCAAAATGGCGGCAGCTTATAACACCCTTGAAAATTTTTTAGGGTTAATGGATAAAGAAAATGCCAATACGGTAATGAAAGCGTTTGTGATCGGGCTTGAAAAAGCAACAGAAGAAGATGCAGTGGATGTTGCTGATTCCTACAGCAGCATTTTTGAAAAAAATAAACCGCTGGCAAAATTTGTATTAAATGAAGTAAAATGGAATTACAGAAAGAACCTTGCTGCAAATAATAAAAAGGGTATTATCATTTATAACCTGCTGCAAACACTTTTTGAGTCGGCAGATACAGTTAACAAAATTGATCTTTCTGAAAGGCTGGGCATACCCCCGATTTATTCAATCAATTATAATGCATTAAAAGATTCGGCGGGCCACATTGTAGAGCAGGCATTTTTTTACGGAGGCGATGAAGACAAAGACGGACAGCTTTCTTTCGGTGATTTCATGAGTCTCTTCCGGGGTAAACCCCAGTGGAAGATCAACGAAAACCCGCAATGGGTAAGTATCACTTCAACCAAAGGAAAACCGGTGTATATTTTTGCGAATAAGCCCCTGAATGGTGAAGATGATCCTGATGAAAAAGCCACTGATGCACTTACGGAGTATCTCGAATCGAAAAATATGACTCCCTCGGTTTATATACATCGTGGTCACAGTTATCATGTTTCATCTACCCTGAAAAGATTACAACCCTCGGCTAAAATTGTAGTGCTGGGTTCGTGTGGCGGGTATAATAATCTAAGCGAAGTACTTAAAATCAGTAATGATGCGCATATCATTTCTTCAAAACAAGTGGGAACAAGAACAGTGAATGAGCCTATTTTGCAGGCCATCAATAATACGCTTGTGGAAGGAAAAAGTATTGAATGGCTGAATATGTGGAAAGAGCTTGGACTTAAGTTCCGTAACGATGCAGTTGCCAAAGACCGGTTTGATGATTATATACCGCCTTACAAAAACCTGGGGGCAATTTTTATAAAAGCATACCGGAAAGCCATGGAATAGTTCCCGGTTTGGAGTTTGTAGTTTTTTGGCTGAAAACTTTCTCATAATATTTTTTAGTTTTTTCTTTTATACTAGGCGATAATACAAATATTAAACTTTAATCGCGTAGCACATTTGGGCAGAATGGTTTTTGCTCAACAATTATGGGCAACTGATTTTTTTCAATCAGCCCGGTCACTTAAATCATGGTTCAGGCAGTCATGATCTCAAACTATAAACCGGAAACTCGAAACTGATGTATCTTTGCCAATTCTATGTCAGGAAATGAAAAAAAGAAAAGGATTTTTGATTTCAGCTCGTTAAGAAGGGTTTTTCAATATGCATCGCCGTACAAAGGGCGTGTATATGTTTCGGTTTTCCTTGCTGTTATCCTTGCAATTGTTTCCCCCCTTCGCCCTTTGTTGATCCAGCTTACTCTTAACAATTATATAAGGAAAGGCATTACCAATGATATTTCTTTCCGGGAACAAATGGCAGAAATGGTAATATGGGTTACTGTTTTCCAGATTGGTTTATTACTGATTGAAACTGTTTGCCGGTTTTATTTTTCTTATATCACGGCATGGTTGGGTCAAACCGTTGTAAAAGACCTGCGTACAAAAGTGTACACAAAAATATTGGGGCTTAATCTTTCTCAATTTGATAAAACCCCTATTGGCACATTAACTACAAGAACAATAAATGACATTGAAGCCATTAACGATATTTTTTCCGATGGTTTGATCCCGATTATTGCAGATCTCCTTTCGATAATTTCTGTTCTTATTTTTATGTTTTTCGTTGACTGGAAATTGACATTAATCTGCCTGGCGCCATTTCCTCTTTTGATTATTGCCACTTATTTCTTCAAAGAAAGTGTAAACAAATCGTTCATACGTGTCCGTAATGCAGTTGCCGGCCTGAATGCGTTTGTTCAGGAGCACATCACAGGTATGCAGGTGGTGCAGGCATTTGCAGCTGAACAGCGTGAGTTTTCCAAATTCAGAAAAATTAACAGGGAACACCGGAATGCAAACATTAATGCCATTTTTGCTTATTCTGTTTTTTTTCCGTTTGTTGAAGTTATACTTGCAGTGTCAATGGGCTTACTCGTTTGGGGTGCGGCAAAAGAAGTAGGGCATATGTCTTCTGCAAAAGCAGCAGATGTATCAGGCGTAATCGTGTCATTTACTTTGTTTCTAAATTTATTATTCCGTCCGTTGCGTGTAATTGCAGATAAATTTAATGTACTGCAGATGGGCATGGTGGCAAGCGAAAGGATTTTTAAGGTACTGGATAATGATGATTATATTAAAACTGAAGGCACTTATGCACCGGCCCATGTTAAAGGTAAAATTGAATTTGACCAGGTATGTTTTGCGTATGTGGATGACCGTTATGTGCTGAAAAATGTTTCTTTTTCAGTTCAACCGGGGGAGACCGTCGCTATTGTTGGACATACCGGAAGCGGAAAAACTTCAATCATCAGCCTCTTGAACCGGTTGTATCATATTCAGCAGGGCGTAATAAGAATTGACGATGTACAAATCGAACAATATAAGTTAGATATTCTTCGCAGCAGCATCGGCGTAGTATTGCAGGATGTATTTCTTTTTTCAGGATCGGTTCTTGACAATATTACGTTGAGAAATGAAGCCATTTCTCATGAAAAAGTAATTGAAGCTGCAAGGCTTATGGGCATGCACGAATTTATAATGGAGCTTCCCGGCGGGTATAGCTATAATGTTATGGAAAGAGGAAGTACGTTGTCATTAGGCCAGCGCCAGTTGCTGTCTTTTATCAGGGCCTTATTGTATAACCCTTCCATTCTTATTCTGGATGAAGCCACTTCATCTGTTGATACAGAATCAGAATTGCTGATACAACATGCGATTGATAAACTGGTGGCAGGCCGGACTTCCATTGTAATTGCGCATCGGTTATCAACCATTCGCAAAGCCAGTAAAATAATTGTGCTTGACAAAGGGGAAATTAAAGAGATGGGAACACATGAAGTACTATTGGCAATGGGTGGATTTTATAGCAAGTTGCATGAAATGCAGTTCAATAAACATTTGCATGCTGAAAAAAGTACAGATATTCAATCATGAATCAAAAGCGATTAAAAGAAAATATCAAAAAATATTTTAAAGAAGGGAACCTCAAAATATGACTTTACCCGCAAATCAGAGACTGATAAACTGAAGGAAGATATTTTCCGTTCAGACAAAGAAAAATTCCTTCACTTTACTTAAATGGCTAAACGTAATGCTACTTTAAAAAAAGCAGTTATCGGGCATCATAAATAAGCTTAATCCTAATCGTGCAAAGTATATTATGATAGGAGGATTTGCTACAAGGTTCCATGGTTATAACAGAACTACTGATGATATTGATCTACGACTCGAAGACATATCTGTCAACAGAAAAAACCTTCAGCAGGCATTTATTGACTTCGGCTATGGAGATTATGGGCCTATAGCGAAAATGAATTTTATCGCCGGATGGGCTACATTTCATGCTGCCGGCATTGAGCTCGATATAGTGACTACAATGAAGGGCTTGAGGGAATAAGCTTTGAGAAAGCCCGCATCCAGCATCTGTTGCAGATTATTGATGGTATGAAAATGCCTTTTCTAAGTATCAATCAGCCAATTGCCAATAAAAAGGCAATTAACAGACCCAAAGATCAAATAAATGTTCGGGAACTTGAAAGGATAAAAAAGATGAAGCAGAGAAATGATCGTAAAATATGCTTTAAAATAAAAGGAGTACTATTAAGTACTCCTTTTATTTTAAAGCAAAAATTTATAAGTTACGGAATGGCTATCGTTTTTGTAAACGCGCCAATAGTTATTAATGCTGAATTATCACAAGTACCATTACCATAATCAAGAGTTCCATTCACGCTGGTATTCCCTTTTGTGTATTTGAATGATATAGTTCCTTTATCAATGTAAGCGCAAATCTCTTTTCTTTCCAAAGCACTGGTAACATTAGCACTCAGGCTTTCTCCATATGAACTGCTAATAGAATAGTTTCCGGTTATGTTGAACACTAATGTGGATATATTCGACAAGCTGCCTGAAGCCAGGGCAACGGTTTTTGTTCCGGAGAAAGAATACGAAGTATCACTTGGATATGTAATATTGCCATTGGTAACAGTAGTGGTTAGTTGAGGCGTGAAAAGGTTAGGTGATGTATTTGAAATAGCATAGGTGCCCTGCAACTGGTACCCGTTTACTTTGTAATTGTTGAAAGTTGCAGAAATGGTAGTGCCGATAGCACTAAGTTTTCCTGAAAAAATATACGTAATTGAACCGGAACGGGTAATACTATCAGCACTTGTACATCCATTACCGAAATCTACAATTACAGTATCAGGGAAAACTGATCCGTTGGTAGGTTTTAAGGTTACTGTGGCACAATAATAACTACCTGTTATGCCGTAACCTAATGTTGCGGTTCCGTTTTTTTGCTGTTGCAGCAAGCTGGCTAAACCATTGTCATTACCGGTTTGCATGGCAATATAAAAAGGGTCATCATATGCATTATCAGCTGCCGCTCCGTTTGCTGACATGTTGGCTGCATTATTATTATCCGTAGATGAGTTAGATGAGCTGCTGTCTTTTTTGCAAGCAACGACCAACAAAATTGCAGAAACCATCAGCATCGTTCCTGAAAGAATTTTAAAACTCGTTTTCATGGTTATTTATTTATGTTTTGCATTAACAGTTGAATTAATCAAAACGCTAAAATGCAATCTATAGTGTATCATTAATGTTAAACAACCGCTTTTCTTTAGTTATTGTTTGTTGCAAAATAACATGTAAACAGGCTGATGTCATAGGTAATTTTTCTCGGTTAAAACCCGATTTCATAGTTTGGTACTACCCCCTTATCTTTGCGCAAATTTTAAGGTGGGTTTATGATGCGAAACAGCTTCAGATCTTTATTGGTAGCGACTTTCAGCTTATTTTGCCTGGTGAATTTCACAACAGCATTCGGACAGGAAGGCAATGAAAAAAAAGAAGAAAAGAAAGGCTTTAATGCCAAAGAGGTTATTTTCGGTCATGTTCTTAATAATCATGATTTCCATATTTTAGATTTAGTGGGCGATGATGGTGAAAAAACCCCGGTTTCTATTCCGCTCCCGGTAATTCTTTATTCAAAACAACGTGGTTTGGAAGCTTTCATGTCATCCGGTTTTCATCATGGGGAAGCATCTTATCGTAATTACCTGATGTTGACCGATGAAAAAATCGAAGAGCTTAAACTCGATCCGGCGAAATATAATGCGCAGGATATTGTAGCATTGGATGACAAAGGTGAGATTGATCCCTCTGTAAAAATTTACGACATATCCATTACGCGCAACGTGGTGCAGATGCTGATTGCATTGGCATTTTTTACCTGGATAATGTTGAGTATAGCAAAGAAATATAAAAAGGGCCTCGGTGTAACATCAGCCCCAAAAGGCGCACAAAGTTTACTGGAGCCGGTAATTACATTTGTTCGTGATGAAGTGGCGAAGCCCAATCTTGGAGTCGCTTATGAAAAATACCTGCCTTTTCTCCTTACGATATTCTTTTTCATTCTTATAAATAATATTTTTGGATTAATACCGGGTTCTGCCAATGTAACAGGGAATATCGCCTTCACAGCTGTATTGGGCATTATTTCATTCGTAGTAATTCTTTTCAGTTCAGATTCGCATTACTGGGCACATATTTTTAACCCGCCGGGAGTGCCTTTCGGTGTGAAACTTATTTTAGTTCCTGTTGAATTTATAAGTGTTTTTATTAAACCCTTCGCGCTCATTATACGTTTGTTCGCAAACATGGTAGCTGGCCACATTATTATAATCTGTCTCATTTCATTGATATTTATTTTTGCTAATTTGAACAGGTATGCCGGTTGGGGAACTGCGCCTTTTTCAATTGCGTTTACAATATTTATTTATATGATAGAAGTGCTGGTGGCATTTCTTCAGGCTTTTATTTTCACCATGCTTACTGCAGTTTTTGTTGGTCAGGCAATAGAAGGAAAACTGCATCAGCATCACCAGGATCATGAAGATTCAATGCTTGCATAAAATTTTTATTCACAAATAAAGCCACAATTATGGATTTAATGACAATTATGCTGGACGCGACTGCAAATGCTGGCGGTGCTATTGGCGCAGGCCTCGCTGCTGTTGGTGCAGGTATTGGCATTGGCCAGATCGGTAAAGGCGCAGTTGAAGCTATCGCACGCCAACCGGAAGTAGCTAATGACATCAGAGGAAACATGATTTTGACAGCGGCGCTTGTTGAAGGGGCTGCTTTGTTCGCAATCATCGTTGGCTTCCTCGCAATGGTATTGAAATAATGCTATTGCAAAATGAACAGCTGCACTCAACGCAAAGGGCCGAGGGTGCAGCTTATTTTAAGAATTGAATTTGATAATAGCTTTTTGAGAAACTTATGAAACTTCTTCTTCCTGAATTCGGGCTTTTGATATGGACGCTGCTTGCGTTCCTGATTGTGTTCTACATTCTTGCAAAATTTGCTTGGCCAGCTATTGTTAAAGGGTTGGCTGCAAGAGAAAAAGAAATTGCAGACTCCCTGGCCACTGCAGAAAAAGTGAAAGCGGAAATGGCGCAATTAAAAAGCGATAATGAAGCATTATTGGCACAGGCCCGTGAGGAACGTGCACAGCTCCTGAAAGAAGCAAGGGATACAAAAGACAAAATCATTAATGAAGCAAAGGCGCAGGCAAAGCTTGAGGCAAACAAAATTATCGCCGACGCGCAAGTTGCTATTGAGCAGCAAAAAATGGCGGCGCTTACTGATGTGAAAAATCAGGTAGGAAGCCTGGTAATTGAAGTAAGTGAAAAAATTTTACGCAAACAGCTTTCAAACAAAGCCGAACAGGAAAATTATATTAAGCAATTGGCTAACGAAGTAAAATTGAATTAATAAATGTGAAAATGGCGCAATAGCCCAATCGAGGCATTGCGCCATTGTTTAATTTTCAAATTAAAAATGCCTAATCCACGTTTAGCATCACGTTATGCAAAAAGTCTGATTGACCTGGCGATTGAAAAAGGCCAGTTGGAAACAGTATATAATGATATGCTTTTTCTTCAGTCAGTTTGCAGCAGCAGCAGGGAGTTTGTGAACTTGTTGAAAAGTCCCATCATAAAAGCAGATAAAAAAGAAAAAGTGCTTAATGCAGTTACTGATGGCAAGATAAGCGGCATTACTTCTTCATTCAATAGGCTGCTTGTTGTAAAAGGCCGTGAAAATATACTGGTTGAAATTATCCCGGCTTTCATTCAGCAATACAAGAAGCATAAAGGTATTTATACTATAAAACTTACAACAGCCATTCCAATAAGCGATGATGTAAAGACAAGTATACTGGAAAAAGTAAAGAATAGTACCGTGATGCAAAATATTGAATTGAATACCGAGGTGAATGAAAACCTTATTGGCGGGTTTGTATTGGAGGCTGCAGGGCAGTTGGTAGACGCAAGCATTGCATATGATCTGAACACGGTGAAAAAGCAATTCCAGAACAATGATTTTATTTACAAGATTCGATAAACTTTAAATTCGGATAAATTATGCCAGAAATTAAACCAGATGAAATTTCAGCCATACTCAGACAGCAACTGAGTAATTTTAATGTTTCAGCTGAGATGGAAGAAGTAGGTACTGTATTACAGGTTGGCGACGGCATTGCACGTGTTTACGGATTGAACAATGTACGTAGTGGCGAGCTTGTTGAATTTGAAAATGGAGTTCGTGCTATCGCTTTGAACCTTGAAGAAGACAATGTGGGTGTGGTGTTGATGGGAGAGAGCGGCGATATAAAAGAAGGCGCTAAAGTTCGCCGCACCGGAAAGATTGCCTCCATAAATGTGGGTGAAGGAATGCTTGGCCGTGTTGTAAACACACTTGGTGAACCAATTGATGGAAAAGGTCCGATTGCAGGCGAAAAATATGAAATGCCTTTGGAAAGGAAGGCCCCCGGAGTAATTTTCCGTGAACCGGTAAAGGAACCTTTACAAACAGGTATTAAAGCCATAGATGCAATGATACCGATTGGCCGCGGACAACGTGAACTGATTATCGGTGACAGGCAGACAGGCAAAACTGCAATCGCAATTGATACCATTATTAATCAGAAAGAATTTCATAAAGCAGGCAAGCCTGTGTATTGTATTTATGTGGCTATCGGACAAAAAGCATCAACAATCGCTGGTGTAATGAAGACTCTGGCAGATAATGGTGCGATGGAATACACAGTAATAGTTGCAGCTTCAGCGTCAGACCCTGCTCCGCTGCAGTTCTATGCACCTTTCGCAGGAGCAGCTATAGGTGAATATTTCAGAGACACCGGCCGTCCTGCTTTGATTATTTATGATGACCTTTCCAAGCAGGCGGTAGCTTATCGTGAAGTTTCACTGCTGCTTCGTCGCCCGCCAGGCCGTGAAGCTTATCCGGGTGATGTGTTTTATTTGCATAGCCGTTTATTGGAACGTGCAGCCAAAGTGATCAATGATGATCATGTTGCAAAAAATATGAACGACCTGCCAGATTCTATAAAGCATCTTGTTAAAGGAGGTGGTTCATTAACAGCATTACCGATCATTGAAACACAGGCGGGGGATGTTTCGGCTTATATCCCCACAAACGTGATTTCAATTACAGACGGACAGATTTTCCTCGAAGGTAACTTGTTCAACTCAGGCATCAGGCCGGCAATTAACGTGGGTATTTCGGTTAGCCGTGTAGGTGGAAATGCACAGATTAAGTCAATGAAAAAAGTTGCTGGTACATTAAAACTCGATCAGGCGCTTTATCGTGAAATGGAAGCTTTCTCCAAATTTGGCGGTGACCTTGATGCTGCTACCAAGCTGGTGCTTGATAAAGGTTCGCGTAATGTGGAAATACTTAAACAACCCCAGTATTCCCCTTTCCCTGTTGAAAAGCAGGTGGCGATTATTTATCTGGGCACGCAGGGATTATTACGCGATGTTCCAGTTAAACGTGTGAAAGAATTTGAAGATCATTTTCTTTTGGAAATGGAAAATAAATTACCAGAAATAATGTCTGAGTTCAAAAAAGGGAATTTGCCTGATGATGGTATTAAGAAAATGGTTGAGCTGGCAAACGGCATTATACCACATTATAAATAACCGGCTTTCTTATTGATTATCAAAAGGCCTTTTTGAATTTTTAAAAAGGCCTTTTTGTTTTTTTTGATAAAAAGGAAAAATTTTTTGCAGCATCACTTGCATTATTCAAAATTTCATTTAATCTTTGTCTTGTCATCCTGTAAAAGCGTACCCAATCTCCTCGACAAACAATTCTCATCCAATTTTCTGATTTTCGTTTTTATTTGCCAATTTCCCTTGTCAAATTCCTATCTATCCAATTTTCTTGCATAATTGATTAAGGATTTTAACCTAATATATACTTTCTCCATTCCTCGCAAAACCATTTGCTTATTCCAATAACTGTGGGCTGCCAGTAAAAGTATCTCAGTACCCAAATAAACAGTTATGAAATCGTTGTACCCCACTTTAGAAAAGAAATTTTCCTTGGCGTTAAAACAAACAGTTTTAACAATGGCTCTTTCAGTCTTTGTTACAGTAGCATTTTCCCAGGGGCTTGTGTTTAAAAATCCTGTTCTTGTATCTGGAGCCGAAGGATGTGATGGTTCAGTTTACCGGTTTTCAAATGTTACTACAAATGTAGATGCATTACTTACCATTAATGGAAGATCGTCGAGTTTAGTAACACTGGATACTGTAGATGTTACCAGCACGGGATGGGACAAAGCTTTTCAGCCATTGGTAACATATAATAAAGGTAATGCAAAAGGGCCTGTAAGCTGGTGGATGGAATTCCAGGTAACTTTTGTGCAAGGAGGTACTTCAACTCCTATTGTTCAGGATACTTTGAATGCAACTGCAATAGATGTTGATGGTGATGGAGTTTCGTTACAGGAACAGTTCACTGCATATGGAACTGCTACTTACACATTGAACACACCTTGCGGCTTATCCGTAAGTGGCATTTCGGGCGGAAATATTTTCACTGGTCCAACAACTAATGCTGTAGGTATTGACACGAATGCAAGAAATGTAATGGTTACACTGACTTACTTAAACACAAGCTCTGTAAAATTCAGGTATGGGGGAACGATTCAAAATACCGGCTCCAGTGACGCTGCTAACCGGTATAACTCAATTTGGTTTAAAACGTTTCAATATACCGGAGCAAAGGTGGGTACTCTGCCGATTGAGCTGGAATCGTTCGGTGCACAGTTAAGCGGCGATAGAAGTAAAGCGAACCTGAATTGGTCAACTTCTGCAGAAATAAATGCCAGTCATTTTGTAATTGAACGCAGCACAGATGGAAAAAATTTTGATGAAGTGGCAATGGTATTCACCCAGGAAGGCAACAGTAGCTCAACAAGGCAATATAATTACTCTGATAACATCAGTTCAGTTAAAAGTTCATTGATTTTTTATCGATTAAAAATGGTAGATATGGATGGTAACGCAAAATTATCCGACGTGCAATTGATCCGGTTGGCAAGTGACAACCAGGCATTGAATATACTGGCTTATCCAAACCCTGCCCATAGTGAATTACGAATAACTATTCCGGACAGCTGGCAGGGCAAATCAATCGGATTTCAGGTATACAATACAAATGGGATGCTGGTACAACAAAAAATAAGTAGTAATGCCGGACAGACTGAATTGATAAATATCGCTGATCTACCCTCGGGCATATACATTGTAAAAGCAGCAAATGGCAGTGAAATTTCTACTCAAAGAATTGTCAAATTGAATTAAATAAAGAGTTTAGTTTTAAAGGGTACGATCAACAACGGCCGGGCTTGTCTAAGCCTGGCCTTTTTATTATACGTGTAGCAATTGACTGGCTTTTCATCAGGGTTTTATATAAAGAGACAGGCAACATTTACCGATGATCATTTTCCGTTATTGCTTATGATCATTTTTGCTACATTAGCATTATCACCGATTATTGTGTTGAAAAAAATAATAGTATGATAAAAACAATAATAATAGATGACGAGCGCCTCGCCAGGAATGAATTGAAAAAATTATTGCAGGATTTTCCGGACATTGAAGTAATTGCCGAAGCTGCCAATGCCAATGAAGGGATTGAAAAAATAGAAAACCTTAATCCTGATCTTATTTTTTTAGACATTCAAATGCCCGGAAAAACAGGTTTTGATATGCTATCCGAATTAAACAAAGCCCCTGATGTTATTTTCACCACGGCTTACGATGAATATGCCTTGAAAGCTTTTGAAGTGAATGCGCTTGATTATTTGTTAAAACCCGTTGAACCGAAACGTCTCGCTGATGCCATTCAAAAACTACACTTTGATGAAGATAAAGAAACCTATCACGATCATGAAGTTTCAACAAATAAAAGCATACTGGGTGAGCATGACCAGGTTTTTGTAAAAGATGGGGAACGTTGTTGGTTTGTAAAGCTTTCAGATATCCGGTTATTTGAGAGCGTAGGTAATTATGCAAAAGTATATTTCGGGCCAAACAAGCCGCTTATTCTGAAATCGTTAAATGCACTTGAAGAAAGACTTGATGAAAAGATTTTTTTCAGGGCAAACAGAAAACATATAGCTAATTTGCGTATGATTGACAAAATCGAACCTTATTTCAATGGCGGTTTGTTGCTTGAATTAAAGGGGGGAGAAAAAATTGAAGTTAGCAGAAGACAGACGGTAAAATTTAAAGAAATGATGAGTTTATAATTCATCTGCGAAATATGAAATACAGGATCTGTATTTTCATGACCCCAAAAAAAAATATCGTCAGAGGCATTTTGATAAATTGCCTATTCCATCAAAAAAAACTTATAGTTTTTCCCGGCTTTTTTAACAGCTTTTTCAAAGTATGGTACATGGGTTTTAACTCGTCTGGTTAAACATGTTCAAAACAACAATTTGATTGGGAGGCAAAATGTAAGGTTAACTTTGAAGAAGGGATAATTCAACAATTAATCAAAGTTCATTTATGCCACAAGCCATTTTCTTCATTTGATCCTAAATAAGACTTAAAAAAGGGGTTATTTATTACTTTCGGTTATTGAACATAGCCATTATACGAGATGAATTCCTTGTCGGTACTGGTTACCTGTAAAGTGGCATATCCTGAAGGGGTAATTGTCAAATGCAATTCAGTAACGTCTTTTGCATCTTTAAGAGCAATTTTAATATTCCACCCCCCTTTTTTTCTTTCCTGCAATGTATATTTGAAATCACCGGCTTTAAAACTGAAACCATCATCTAATACACTTGCAGGCATGGCGTTGGTTTTTCCATAGTAAGGAAGATAAGCTTCAACAGTATCTTTGCTCACCTTCAGCAAATACACGGCATTAAGAAGTTGCCTGGGTGGCATACTAAGTGGTACAGCTCTTTGAGCAACAAATGTATACTGCTGAGCATTAATTAATGCTTTAACGGCTTCCTCTTGTTGTTTTTGATCTGCTTGCTGAGCAATGAGGCGATGTGAACTGAAAATAACAATTACTGTAATCAATGAAAGCCGGAGTATCTTCTTCATGATAGGTAAAATTTTAAACGAAAGTTAAGTATTATTAAATTAACCAGGGGCTACTGAAACCGTTTTAACATATTAATCATTTCTTCATTTATTTCGTCATTACATAAATTCCCCATGCTTCCTTCGTGGGTGTGGTGCAGTTGCTTTTTATAATCAAAGTGAAATTCCCCTTTTTCAATCTGGTTGCCGACTTGTTTATAGGCTTCACGGAATGAAATGCCTTTGTTCACCAATTCATTTACTGCTTCTACGCTGAAAATATATTTGTATTTTTCATCATCCAGAATATGATCTTTGATAATAATGTTGGATAACATCAATTGTATAATTTGAAGACATGCTTTTAATTCTTCTATCGCCGGAAAAAGAATTTCTTTGGTAAGCTGAAGATCACGATGATAGCCCGATGGAAGATTATTGATGAGCATTGTCAGCTCATTTGGAACAGATTGAATACGGCTGCATTTTGCACGAATGAGTTCGAATACATCAGGGTTTTTTTTATGCGGCATAATGCTGCTGCCGGTTGTCAATTCATTTGGGAAAGAAATGAAACCGAAATTTTGATTGATATACAAACATGCATCCATCGATAATTTTCCCAGTGTGCAGGCAATGCTGCTTAAAGCAAATGACAATGTCTTTTCTGTTTTGCCGCGGCTCATTTGTGCATAAACAGAATTATAGTTTAGCGTTTCAAAGTGTAACAATTCCGTTGTCATTGTTCTGTTCAACGGAAATGAAGAACCATAACCGGCGCCACTTCCCAACGGATTTTTATTGGCAGCATGAAATGCTGCAGCTAATAATCCCAGGTCATCCACCAGGCTCTCTGCATATGCCCCGAACCATAAACCGAATGATGATGGCATGGCAATTTGCAAATGCGTGTAGCCTGGCAATAATTTGTCTTTATATTTTTCGCTTTGTAATATTAGTAAGTCAAATAAATTTTTTACTTCGACCTTAATTTTTTGAATTTCCGAGCGCAGGTATAATTTAATATCAACAGCAACCTGGTCGTTTCTGCTTCTTCCGCTATGGATTTTTTTTCCTGCTTCACCGATGCGTTCGGTAAGGATTAATTCGATTTGTGAATGGATGTCCTCGGAGTCTTTATCAATAGTGAATTGCGACTGGCGGATTTCTTCAAGAATATTATTCAGCTCTTTTTGGATCTGTGCCAATTCTTCTTTTGTTAATAATCCAACACGCTCTAACATTTGTGTGTGGGCTAATGAACCGAGCACATCATGCTCTGCTAACAAAATATCAAACTCTTTGTCGCGTCCTACTGTAAATGCTTCTACAATCTGGGAAGTGTTGGTGTTGTCTTTATTCCATAATTTCATATTTCATACTTAATGCAGAACACACAAAGATTAACGCTGTATTTGGCATTAAGCGTTATGCGTTATGCTTGATTAAATAAATTCATCCAGCAACTGAATATACGTTTCAATACCGTCTCTTATTTCATCAATGTAAATGTACTCATCTGCGGTGTGGCTTCTTGCAGAGTCCCCAGGCCCCATTTTTAAAGTAGGAAACGGCATTAATGCTTTATCGGATGTTGTCGGTGAACCATAATATCCTTTGCCTAATGCCAACCCTGCTTTTACCAATGGATGATCGAGAGCGATGGATGTGGATTTCATCCTGGTCGTTCTTGGTTTAAACTGACTTTTCAAATTATTTTTCAAAGCATCCAGTATCTCGTCAAATGTATATAATTCATTGACCCGAACATCAATTACAAATTTGCATTGCGACGGAACTACGTTGTGTTGTGTGTTCTCGGTCCCAATAACGGTAACGGTCATACGTGATTCACCGAGCAATGGGCTTACTTTTTCAAATTTATAATTCCTGATCCAGACGATGTCATCAACAGCTTTATATAATGCATTTTCACCTTCATTGCGGGCAGCATGCCCCGAACGTCCGTTAGCCATGCAATCGATCACCATTAATCCTCTTTCGGCCACAGCCATTTCTAATTTTGTGGGTTCGCCAACAACCCCAAAATCAATTTTGCCGAGATAAGGCAATACCAGTTCAATACCATTCACCCCGCTGATTTCTTCTTCTGCACTCGCTGCAAATACAACATTGTGATTAAGGTTTTCCTGGCTATAAAAATATAGAAAAGTGGCAATCAGGCTTACCAGGCATCCCCCCGCATCATTACTGCCAAGGCCGAAAATTTTTCCATCTTTTTCAATCGGTTCAAACGGGTTATTGGTATAGCCTTTGTTTGGTTTCACCGTATCATGATGAGAATTCAGCAAGATGCTCTGTTTCGATGGGTCGTAATACTTATTCTTTGCATATACATTATTACCAACTCTTGAAAAGGGTACCTGGTGTTTCTCAAAAAAATCACAGATCAATTCAGCAGTATCATTTTCTTCTTTCGAAAAAGATGGTGTTGCGATCAATTGTTTGAGCAATTCAATCACATCTGCCTGCAATATTTTTATTTTTCCGGTTTCCATAGAAAACTTTTTTTAATGAGTGATAGCAGTCCCCGATTTGTTTTCAATCATATTTTGTAATTCTTCTGCTTTTCCGATAATCACTTTTTTTACGCCGCTGTTTAGTGCGGCAAAAGCATTATCAATTTTTGGAAGCATCCCCGCGAATATTTTCTTTTCTTCTTTCAATTTTGCATAATATGTTTGATTAATGGATCGAATGACTGTTGAATCATCATCCGCATCAAGTAACACGCCGCTTTTTTCAAAAGAATAAATCAATTGCACCTCATAAAATTTGCTCATTGCTTTTGCTGTTTCCTGCGCAATAGTATCCGCATTGGTATTCAGCAATTGACCATTACCATCGCTGGTTATTGGTGAAATGATCGGCGTCAAACCTGCATTAATAAATTGCATCAAGTGTTCTGCATTCAGCGAATCAATATCTCCCACAAACCCATAATCAATAAGCGGATGAATTCTTTTGTGTGCACGGATAATATTTGCATCAGCTCCGCTTAGGCCAATTGCGTTACAACTATGCGACTGCAATTGCGCTACAATATTTTTATTAATGTACCCGGCATACACCATCGTCACTATTTTCAGTGTTTCTGCATCTGTGATTCGACGCCCGTCGATCAGCTGTTGGTGAATCCCTAATGTATCAGCCAGTTTTGTAGCGAGCTTTCCACCACCATGGACAAGGATCTTATTTGATTTCACCGAAGCGAATTCTTTTAAAAATGATGATAATTTCTTTTCATCATCAATAATATTCCCACCAATTTTTATGACATATACACTTTCCATGATTATCACCTATTACTTACCACTTTTGAGGATTTCACTAAGTACAGCCTGCGCCGCCCACACCCTGTTTCCGGCTTGCTGCGTAACAACGCTGTTTGCGCTATCAAGTACTTCATCGCTCAATTCCACATTTCTGCGAACAGGCAGGCAATGCATAACTTTTGCATTGTTGGTTAGTTTTATTTTTTCAGTCGTAAGCATCCATTCAGGATCGTTGCAATAAACTTTTCCATAGTCATGGAACGTACTCCAGTTTTTTACATACACAAAATCTGCGTTTTTCAATGCTTCATCCTGGTTATGTGTTATCGTAGCTCCTTTGGTGAATTGTTCGTCCAATTCATAATCTTCAGGGTGGGTAATCACGAAATTTGCTTTGCCCCAGGCATTCACCCATTGAGCGAAGCTGTTTGCAACACATTGCGGAAGTGACTTTACATGAGGCGCCCAGGTGAGAACGATTTTGGGGCTTGAGGCTGAAGGTTTGAGGTTCAGTATTTCCTGAATTGTGAGAATATCGGTGAGCGATTGCAGTGGATGCAACGTTGCGCTTTCCAAGCTTACCACCGGAATGCCGGCATATTTTATAAATTGTTTTATGTACAGCTCACTGTAATCGTCTTCTTTGTTTTTCAGCGAAGGAAATGTGCGGATGCAAAGAATGTCAAAATATTTACCCATAACCGGCGCAGCATCTTTCACATGTTCAACAGTACTTCCGCTCATAATAGCTTCCTCCTCAAATTCCAGTGCCCAACCATCTTTATCTACATTAAAAACAATTGGCTCCAATCCTAAATTTTGCGCGGCAATTTGTGTGCTCAACCGCGTACGCATACTCGGGTTTAAAAAAATCAAACCAACTCGCCTGTTAGCACCGGATGTTTTGTCGGCAAACGGATTTGCTTTGTACAATAACGCTTTTTTTACCAAAGCATTCATATCGCTTACATCATGAACGGAAATAAAATTTTTCATTTACGATGATAGTTTGTTTTGAATGTTTTTATAAATGTTTGATAATTCATCTATTTCATTTAGCATGTAAATTTTTTTTACCGACAACCGTTCTCTCTTCATCATCGTTGTGTCACTCAATTGTGCGGTAACAATTCACTTCGGCAATTTTCCGAAAATAAAATTCATGGTCAGGTTAACCGGTTAAATCAGATCACTCGTGGCTCAGACATCAGCATTTCAATCTCTTCCTTCATCGCCTCCAGAAACTGTTCTGCATCTTTTTTTCTTAATGCCAGTGATGGCAGCAAACGGATCACATTGGGCTTTGCTTCTCCTGTAAAAATATGCTGGTTGAATAATAAATTTTTTCTCAGGTCTTTTAATTCCTCCGGCACATCAAAACCGATCATTAGGCCTTTGCCACGCACATTTTTAAGAGGCGGGATATTTTTTAGCTCATCTATGAGATAATTTCCTATGTTTTCCGCATTTTGCATTAAGCGCTCCGACTCGATCACTTCAAGAACAGCAAGTGCAGCGGCACAGGCAAGATGATTGCCACCAAACGTTGTGCCCAGCATAAAATGTTTTGCATGAATATGCGGAGCTATAATAATTCCGGCGACGGGGAAGCCATTGCCCATTCCTTTCGCCATAGTATAAATATCTGCATTCACATTTGCACAATCGTGCGAAAAAAATTTTCCGCTTCTTCCATAACCGCATTGCACACTATCAGCGATGAACACTGCATTATATTCCGTGCAAAGCTTTCTTATCAATTGTAAAAAAGTAGCAGAAGCGACATGGATACCGCCAACACCTTGAATTCCTTCAATGATTACAGAAGAAATTTCATTTCCTTGCTGTTTAAAATAACCTTCTAAAGCAGCCTCATCATTAAATGGAAGAAAAACAACATTATCGGTTTGATTCACCGGCGCAACAATATTCGGATTGTCCGTTGCGGCAACAGCGAGCGAAGTCCTTCCATGAAAGGATTTTTTAAATGCGACGATTGTTTTCCGGTTATTATAAAACGAAGCAAGCTTCAATGCATTTTCATTGGCTTCAGCGCCGGAATTGCACAGGAATAATTGGTAATCTTCTTTGCCTGAAACCTTCCCCAATTTTTCTGCAAGCTCTTCCTGTAACGGAATTTTTATAGAGTTGGAATAAAAACCGATTTTATTCAATTGGTCTGTCAACCGCTGAACATAATGTGGGTGTGTATGGCCGATAGAAATCACCGCATGGCCGCCATACATGTCTAAATATTGTTGCCCTTCATCATTCCACACATAAGAGCCTTTTGCTTTTGTAACCGTTATATTATTTATCGGATAAACATCAAATAATTTCATAATGATAAATTTAAAATGCACTTGCTTTTAATTTCAATCCTGTTGTTTCTTCTAACCCAAACATTAAATTCATATTCTGCAAAGCCTGTCCTGATGCGCCTTTCAACAGGTTGTCAATGGCTGAATGGATAACCAATTTAGTTCCTACTTTTTCTAATTGAATGACACATTTATTGGTATTCACCACCTGCTTCAGAAAAATGGCATCCTGGTTAATAACCGTGAAAGGATGATCTTTATAAAATTCTTCATACAATGCAATCAATTTTTCAAGCTTCCAATCACAAGCAATTTGCGAGCTGATGAAAATGCCACGTGTGAAATCACCGCGCCACGGAACGAAGTTGATGGGTTGGTGAGTTGATTGGTTCCCTGAAAGTTGATGTAGCGATTGCGCTATTTCTTTCAGGTGCTGGTGCGTTAGTGTTTTATATGCCTGGATATTATTCGCCCGCCACGAAAAATGAGACGTATCTGTTAATCCCTGCCCGGCACCGGTTGAACCGGTGATACCGGTTGAATATACTTCCGTTAGCAAACTTGCTTTTGCAAGCGGCAGTAAACCCAATTGAATGGCAGTTGCAAAACAACCGGGGTTGGCAATATTATGGGCAGATTTGATCTGATCTTTGTTGAGTTCCGGCAAACCGTAAATGAAGCTGCGGGCTTCGAGTTGTGCGCTGTGTGCAAGCCGGAAGTCCTGCGAGAGGTCGATAATTTTTATTTTACTGCTAATATTATTTTCCTGAAGAAATTTTTTCGCATCGCCGTGACCGACGCATAGAAATAAAACATCAATATCATTGCTTAAATCAGCAATAAATTTCTGATCTGTATCGCCTGTAAGGTCTTTATGTACTTCATACAAATATTTCCCAGTATTGCTTTTGCTGTTTACAAAAACAATTTCGGTTTTGGGGTGATTTAATAACAATCTTATCAACTCACCTCCGGTATAACCTGCGCCACCTATTATCCCTGTTTTAATTTTCTTCATCTCAAAGTTATTCAATATTAATCCTGTCTCCGTTTGTTGATGGTTGTGATGTTACTGTGAATTCCAAATATTCATCTTCCTCGTTCAAAATTCTGTGTTCTTTTCCTGCTTCGATATAAATGCCATCCCCGGCTTTTACGGATATACGTTCCTGTTGTACTTCAAAAACTGCAATACCTTTCAATATAAAAAAAAATTGTTTAGCTTTTTCATGATAATGTTTTTGTTCAGAAGTGTTCGGCCACATTCTTTCTACTTTCACCGACAAAGATTTTTCATCTACGAGTACCCAGCCATCACAATCATCGCCCCATTTATAGTGTGTGCCGCCATCCGCCAAAGGGATGTTTGTACGCTTTCTGTACAATTTGCCCTGTTCGTTCAATTCCATCTTAAATTTTAATCCCTTTCAGGAGCGTTTACTTTGCTAAAGATTGCAGTTTGATTGCCAAAAATTTTCGCAAACCCTTTCACATCATCACCGCTCCAGCCTTTATTCATTTCGCCGTAGCTGCCGAATTTGCTGCTCATCAGGTCGTGCTCACTTTCAATTCCGGTAATGATGTAACGGTGTGGTTGAAGTGTTACAAAAACTTTTCCGCTTACGGTAGCCTGCGTATCTTCCAAAAATTTTTCAATATTGCGCATCGTGGGGTCGAGCATCTGCCCTTCATGTAGCCAGTTGCCATACCAGTTGCTTAACTGGTCTTTCCAGTACAATTGCCATTTAGTAAGCGTATGCTTTTCCAGCAAATGGTGGGCTTTGATAATGATAATCGGAGCAGCAGCTTCAAAACCAACTCTGCCTTTGATGCCGATAATCGTATCACCCACATGAATATCCCTTCCAATTCCATATGGCTGTGCAACGGATTGTAAATATTGAATCGCTGCAACCGGGTTAGAAAATTTTTTATCATCAACTGATTTCAATTCGCCTTTTTCAAACCCTAATTCCAAATTCCTGGCCCCTGATTCACTCACTTGAGTAGGCCATGCATCTTCAGGTAAATAATCTTTTGAAGTCAGCGTTTCTTTTCCACCAACGGAAGTGCCCCACAGGCCTTTGTTAATACTGTATTGTGCTTTGGTGAAATTCATTTCTACCCCGTTCTCTTTCAGAAAAGAAATCTCTTCTT
This sequence comes from Puia sp., assembly GCA_035541355.1. GTDB lineage: Bacteria > Bacteroidota > Bacteroidia > Chitinophagales > Chitinophagaceae > Puia. Next base: position 638,281 of record DATKNN010000014.1, read on the forward strand.
CACGGCTTAGTTTCATGTCGCGGATAGGAGTTAATATTTCAACACCGGGCAACATGCTTTGAAAAACCATATCAAACCGGACCTGGTCATTGCCTGCGCCGGTGCTGCCATGTGCAACATAAGCTGCCCCAATTTCCTGGACATGTTTCGCTACAGCAATAGCCTGCACCATTCTTTCAGCGCTTACACTTAGCGGATAAGTGGCATTCTTCAGCACATTGCCAAAAATTAAGTATTTGATACAGCTTTCATAATATTCTTTCGTTACATCCACGCATTTGAAAGACGCAACGCCAAGCTTTTTTGCCTTTGCTTCAATATTTTTTATTTCTTCATCATTAAAGCCACCTGTGTTTACCGTAAGTGCATGTACTTCTAAATTTTTTATTTTATTTAAATAAATAGCACAATAGGTGGTGTCTAATCCTCCGCTGTATGCAAGAACGACTTTGTTGTTCATCTTTGATATTTACGAGTTTAAATTGCTCAACAGTTCAATACCATAATTGAATATTTCAGTTTTATTACATTATCTCCAATCCTTAAGGTCTTTTACAATCTTTCTTCAAGCGAATTAGAGATTGAGGAAATAATGCAATAGTGATTTCGGCCTGGCAGCACCGTTAGTGTCTTTTTTCATGAATGGTTTTAATAGCTTCCATTGCTTAATTTTCATAAAGCGCTCATAGAGCTTGCTATGTTCTTTGAAATCTTTCGTTGTTTCTTCAGGTTCATAATGATCTTTCGGGTCATAAAGCATAGCCGTGCACATGCAATTTTTCCTTTCCTTGCTCATGAGTATTTCATAATTTACACAGCTTTTGCAGCCAGCCCAAAAAGCTTCATCCTGTGTCAATTCCGAATAGGTAACAGGTTCGTAACCCAGGTCCGAGTTTATTTTCATCACTGCCAGGCCGGTTGTTAAGCCGAAAATTTTTGCTTCCGGGTATGTTTTTCTGCTAAGGTTGAAAATTTTCTGTTTGATTTGTTTCGCCAACCCGCCTTTCCGGAAAGCTGGAGCAACAATCAAACCGGAGTTGGCAACATATTCGCCGTGGCTCCATGTTTCGATGTAACAAAAACCGGCCCACACGCCATCTCTGGTAAATGCAATCACCGCTTTGCCTTCACGCATTTTTTGTTTGATATAATCAGGGCTTCTTTTGGCAATGCCGGTTCCCCGGGCTTTTGCAGAAGACTCCATTTCATCGCAAATGATTTGTGCAAAATCCTGGTGGCTTTCATCTGCTATTAATATCTTAAATTCCTGTTCCATTTTTTTAACTTGAAAAATTAGAGGGAATCAATGAACGTATCATTGAAGATTTTCTTGTCCTGCCTTTGCAGGACTATAGTTCCGCTGAGACAGGGGACACTATGGGCGAGTGGTATCAACGTCGTACCCAAAAGGGGATAATAGGGCGAACTGAAAAAATAACGCCGATGGGCGCTACAAAAAACCCACGCTCATTGAAGGCGTGCAATATCACTTTTGAACTGTGTGATATGTGTGAGTTTTTTTTCATTTCATAATAGATGAAAATGGGCTGAATGAGTTTAACGGTGCAAAGAAAAACAATTTTTTGATTTGCAGGGATATTTTATTGTGAAATTTGTCTAAACGGAGATTTCGGGAGGTTAAAAAAAATGGTTTTAAAATTTTCTTCTTTCCTACTGCCCTGATATAATCACATCAACCCCAGTTCAGATAATCGAACAGAATGTACGGCATCGCTCATTTCTATGATCAGGGAGGCATCCTGTTCAACAGCGTTGCCTACTACAATAAGGTCGGCTCCTGCTTTACAGTTACGGTAAGCTTTTTCAGGATCTTTAATACCGCCACCGACAATCATGGGGATTTCAATTTGCTTAGAAACAGCCATTATCATTTCTTCATGAATGGCCCTTTTTGCACCACTGCCGGCATCCATATAAATCAGTTTCATGCCCAGCATTTCCGCTGCCATGGCCGTACACATCGCTATTTCGTTTTTATCGGAAGGAATGGGGGTGGCGTTGCTGATATAGGAAACGGTTGTCGGCTGACCACCATCAACCACCATATAACCGGTAGAAATAATTTCGAGCCCACTTTGTTTTACAAAAGGGGCGGATATAACATGTTGCCCGATTAATAGTTCAGGGTTCCTTCCTGAAATAAGAGAAAGGTATAATAAGCCATCGGCATACCTGGATATTTGCGAAGGGGTGCCGGGGAATAGTATTACCGGGATATCACAATCTTTTTTGATACGTTGAACTACTTCATCCAAATGGTTTGAAATGACCAAACTACCCCCGACGAACAGGTAATCTACTTTAGCATTCACAGCCAGCCCTGCAAGCTCATCCACTTTTGCTGCATCCACCTTATCAGGGTCAATGAGCACAGCAAATGATTTTGCTCCTTTCTTCTTTTTTGCCAGTAATGATTCGTAAATGTTTTGCTTCATGGCTATTTGCAAAAATGCAAAAACTTTTCGGGTTTAGGTAAAGCTTAAGCTAAAAAGATGAAACTGGTGAGTTTGCCCCACATAGGCATAAATAGGAAGGTAGGTGTAAAATAGCTTTATGATTTAAGAAAGGCCCGCTCCTCATTCTATAAAACAGCATCTGTTTAATGGGTAAACTTTTTTTCAGTTTTAACCAAAAAAACTTAACCGGAAAAAAAGGAAAAAATGTGCATAAATCAGCTATTCCAATGCCTGCCTGCAATACAAAATTTATCAACCGTTTTTTCCACAGTTTGTTAATATTTCAGAACGGGAAATATCAAAATCAAAAAATATTTTCGCTTTCCCCTTAACAATTTATTAATAACACAAAATATTTACTAACCAGATGGCTAACGATAAAAATCCCATGAAAGGCTTGCGCTTTGCCCGCCGTTTCACCCAGGAAAATGTGGACGTGTTCAGCCAGTTTGAATACGATTACCGTACATCCGTAATACGCAACCCCACCGGAGAGGTGGTGTTTGAAATGAATAATGTGGAAGTACCCAAACAATGGAGCCAGATTGCCACGGATATCCTTGCCCAAAAATATTTCCGCAAAGCCGGAGTCCCCCAGCCGGACGGTTCGCTGGGCAGGGAAACTTCTGTCAAACAGGTTGCTCATCGCATGGCCAATTGCTGGCGTGTTTGGGGCGAACGTTACAATTACTTCGCTTCAGAACAGGATGCACAGGTTTTTTATGAAGAACTCGTGTATTGCATTTTGAACCAGGCCTGCGTGCCCAACAGCCCGCAATGGTTTAACACCGGTTTATTTGAAAGCTACGGCATCAAAGGAAAACCTCAGGGGCATTATTATGTAGATGCAGTTGACGGGCAATTGAAAAAATCCACTTCAGCATATGAGCGTCCCCAGCCACATGCCTGCTTTATATTAAGTGTGGAAGATGATTTGGTGAACGAAGGCGGCATTATGGACCTTTGGGTTCGCGAAGCCAGGATTTTCAAATATGGTTCTGGTGTTGGTACAAACTTTTCCAGCATCCGTGGCGAAGGTGAAAAACTCAGCGGCGGCGGAACTTCCAGCGGCTTGATGAGTTTTTTGAAAATCGGCGACCGCGCTGCAGGTGCTATCAAATCCGGCGGGACCACACGTCGTGCTGCAAAAATGGTCTGCCTCGATCTCGACCATCCCGAAGTGATGGATTTCATTAACTGGAAAATGGAAGAAGAGAAGAAAGTGGGTGCATTGATTGCCGCGGGCTATCCCAGCGATTATGAAGGGGAAGCATACAAAACTGTTTCAGGACAGAATTCAAATAATTCAATCCGCATACCAAACGATTTTTTTGAAAAACTCGAAAAAGGCGAAGAATGGGAATTGAAAGCCAGGAGCGATGGCAGGGTGATGAAACGTTTTCCTGCCAAAGAAGTCTGGAATCAGATTGCGTATGCAGCATGGCGTTGCGCTGACCCGGGTACCCAATACGACACCACTATTAACGAATGGCATACGTGCCCTAATGGTGGCCGCATCCGGGCTTCCAACCCTTGCTCCGAGTACATGTTCCTCGACAACACGGCATGCAATCTTGCATCCGTGAACCTTCGCAGGTTTTATGATGAAAGCACCAATGCTTTCGATGTGGAAGGTTTCGAGTACACGTGCAGGTTGTGGACGGCTGTGCTCGAAGTTTCGGTGTTGATGGCACAGTTCCCGAGCAAAGAAGTTGCACAGCTTTCTTACGATTACAGAACACTTGGTTTGGGTTATGCCAACCTCGGTTCCATGCTGATGGTAATGGGCATTCCTTACGACAGCGAAGAAGCAAGAGGAATTGCCGGAGCAATCACAGCTATTATGACTGGCATTGCTTACAAAACTTCTGCAGAACTTGCTGAAGTGCTCGGTGCATTTCCAAAGTATGAAGAGAATAAAACGGAAATGCTCCGCGTAATGCGCAACCATCGCCTCGCTGCTTATGATGCGGATGAATATGAAGGATTGCAGATTAAGCCGCAAGGCATCAAAGCAAAATATTGCCCTGATTATTTATTGAAAGCTGCCACCAAAGCATGGGATGATGCAGTTCAGCTCGGAGAGAAATTTGGTTACCGCAATGCACAAACAACAGTAATCGCTCCAACAGGGACAATCGGTTTGGTAATGGATTGCGATACTACCGGTGTTGAACCTGATTTCGCTTTGGTGAAATTCAAAAAACTCAGCGGTGGCGGTTATTTCAAAATCATCAATCAGTCAGTTCCTGCGGCATTAAGAAATTTAGGTTATTCTGAAAAAGACATTGATGCGATTGTAAAATATGCAGTGGGAGCGGGAACATTTGCCGGAGCGCCGCATATCAATCATCAAACATTAAGCGAAAAAGGATTTATCGCAGAAGAAATTAAAAAACTCGACGCGGCAGTTGGTTCAGCATTTGAGATCGGTTTTGTTTTCAATGTATACACATTAGGAGAAGAATGTTTGCAGCGCCTTGGTTTCAAGCCTGAAGATTATTTCAATTTTGAATGGAATTTGTTGGAATCATTAGGCTTCACCGATGAGCAAATTGAATCAGCGAACGATTATGTGTGCGGAACAATGACTGTGGAAGGTGCTCCTTCATTAAAAGAAGAGCATCTTGCCGTTTTTGATTGCGCTAATAAATGTGGCAAAAAAGGCCAACGCTATATTCATGCGCATGGCCATATCAGGATGATGGGGGCCGCGCAGCCATTTATCAGTGGTGCGATTTCAAAAACAATTAATCTTCCAAATGAAGCAACAGTACCAGAGATAGCCGACTCATATATGCTGAGCTGGCAATTAGGTTTAAAAGCGTGTGCGCTTTACCGTGATGGTTCTAAATTATCACAACCACTCAGCAATAAATCTGATAAAAAGAAGAAGATTGAAGATGCAAGTCAGAAGTCTGAAGAAATGGTTGCTGACAAGCAACTGGACAATGAGTCGAATATTGTTGATTTAAGTAAACTCACTGTGCAGGAATTGCTGGATGAAGTTACCAAAAGGGTACAGGCTTCTCCTGATACGAAGTTGAAACGTGCGCTGGCTACAATTGTAGAAAGAAGAACACTTCCTGCAAAACGCCGTGGGTTTACCCAAAAAGCAAAGATCAACGGCCAGGCACTTTTCTTACGCACCGGTGAATACAATGACGGTACTGTTGGTGAAATTTTCATTGACATGGCAAAAGAAGGTGCTACTATGCGCAGTATGCTGAATTGTTTCGCCATTGCCATTTCAATCGGTTTGCAATACGGCGTTCCACTGGAAGAGTTTGTAGAAAAATTCGTGTTCACACGCTTTGAGCCATCCGGAATGGTAGATCATCCAAACATCAAGAGTACTACTTCTATTGTTGATTTCATATTCCGTGCATTGGCTTATGAATACCTGGGAAGAACAGACTTAGTACATGTTTTGGATAAGGCAGAAGTAGCTAATACCGGCACTGATGACTGGGACGAAATTCCAACATCACTTGAGTACGAAAAAAAAACGCCCGAATTAAGTGATGTAAGAATTGTTGCCAAAGCCGCAGCAAATAAAGCAACATCGCAACCTATAAAAACGCAAAAAATGGCTTCAAAAGTTGATGCAAACCTGGATGCGGTAAATGCTGCAGCCAAAAGCATGCAAAGCGATGCACCGGCTTGTAATACCTGCGGGCATATAACAATCAGAAGCGGCACCTGTTATAAATGCCTCAATTGCGGAAACAGTATGGGTTGTAGTTAAAAACTTGCAAACCCCATTAAATAAATAAGGACGGTTATTTTATATACTTCTATTCCCGCTCATTTCTATGAGCGGGTTTTTTATAACTCATTTTAAATGGGTTATATAGGATATTAATAAAAAAGGCTGCCCGTAAGCAGCCCTTAAAATTTGTTTTCATAAACTTATTTCTTATTGCTCGCAAAAAACTTACCAAGGTATTTCCCTGCATCCGCATAGCATTCTTTAATTCTTACGCCTGTATCATAATCATTTCCACCAAAAGTTCTTCCCGGAGCCCTGCGTATAGATATAACGGCAATCACATTAGCCCTGTTTGCAGTTTCCACAATAGTCACTTCAGCATCTATTGACGCATTTTTCCGAGTAACATAAATATTGTAGCCTGGTTCAGTATAAGTGGTATGGAAAATCATTGTGTACTTTGCGGGCTTCAGTGAAACAGTCATGTCGCTGTGTTTTTCAAAAAGGTCTATAAAACTGGGTTCATATTCATGTTTCCTATCACTAACCCAGGATTCGGCCCAGGTATCTCCCTTGCCAGCCTCCTTTTTATTGTATTCATCTTTTTTCTTACTGATATAATCCTGCTCTTTGTCGAATTTACCAACACCCATATTATCGTAAGTAAATTCAACACTGATAGATTTTTCATCTTTAAGAGCAGCAAGGCTTCCTTCCTGAAACTTAATGGACTGTGCATTTAATGTGATGCAGGCAATGGTAAAAACCAGAAACAAAGCAGTGATTTTTATTCGTTTCATTTGAGTGTTTTTAAAGGTTAACGAGATAATAAAAATAGCAAAAAAGCCATTATGAAAATAGGATAATTATTTGTTTGGGGAAATCATATTCTTCCAAATACAATACCGGCAGATAGTGGTATTTGTAAGATGGAGTAATATTATTCCTTATATGCCGGAATTCTACTATAATCAATCTGGTAAATTTTCATGGAAACATGATTTTATACGATGCTCTTGCACCACAATTTAATATGAGTATCTTCGTTAATGAATATGAATTACATGTCTAAAATCCATAAAATGAAACCCATGAAAAGAATCTTAGTTGTAATAGCTGTTATAGCTTTCTTGGCATCCTGCAGCAGGTCCGTAACACCTTATGAAGCAGCCAATAACCATTACAATCATTGCAGGCCGGTAAGATAAACCTGCATGTGAATATTGATAAAATAATTGAATAAATGAGGTCGCCTGAAAGGCGACTTTTTTGTTTAATGATTATTTTTATGCCACTAATCTGCTTACATGGTTATTTATTTTGGTTATGAAAAAAAACAGGTGTTACAGGCTTTACGTTATCACTTTATTACCAGGCCCGAAATAAAAACCCTGCTCATAGTTGTGAACATTTTTACTATTATCTCAGCTATCCTCCTGTATATGCATAAAATCCAGCCCCTTTCTTTCCTGCTGTTTTCTTTGCTTTGGTTTTTGCTGATCATTACTGTCTGGACAATTTTGCCGGGCAGTATTTACAAGAAGAATGAAACATTCAGGGATACATTTTCGATGCTTATTAACGACAATGAAGTGATTCTGAAAACCAATCGTGGTGCGCATGCCTGGCGATGGAAAGATTTCAGTACATTCATTGAGAGCCCTTATTTCTTCCATCTGTATTTTAATAGCCGGTCATTTTTTTTAGTGCCTAAAGATGCTTTTAATGGCATACTGGAATTACAGGAAGTGAGGGCATTGTTGCGTCAAAAAATAGGAAAATAATGATTGGTAACGAGCAAAGTTCCGGTGTCGGTTCAGAACAATTCGTCATCTTGGTTTATATTTCGTTTCCTCAAAAATTTTCTTCGCATCGGTTGTCATCAGTTTTAATGGATCTGTTGATGGATTTTTCTCAATATAATCTTTTACAATTTGCCAGCCTACCCATTGACCGATATTTCCCGGTGAAGCATCGGGCATTCCCAAAGTATTTGGTGCATCGCCAATATAATTTTTAATAATATCGGGATCGAGGGTATAAAGCTGGTTATCAGATTGTAAAAAATAATTCCATATTAAGCCTTCGTTTTTCTTACACCAATCGCATTGTTTTTGCGTGTAACCGGTTATCAGGCTATCGGGTGCGTCAGGCATAAACTGGTTAACCAGCCACCAATATTTTCCTTTATCGATCATTTGCTCAATCAGGGGTTTGGTTTGACTTTTGTCGGCAAACAGGTCTTCTGCAATTGCTTTCATGCAGTTGCCGGTGATAAACGCCGGTTCGAAACGACGGGAAATATATGAAGGATACATTTCCTGCCCTTGCATACTTGTGTAAAAAGAAAAATTCTTACCGGCATATAGCTGAAGGCCGATTGCAAGGGTGTATTGGGTAATAGCAATGCCCGGTGCATCAAAGGGACCGATATAAGTAACTACTTTAGGAGGCAACTGGTATTTGGGAAAATAGTATTTAACATACTTGAAACTTTGCTGCAATTCTTTTTCAAGCCAGCGGAGGTCATTAAATTTCATTTCAATTGAATCCCTGGCAGGCCAATAGCTGGATAAAAACTGCTTGCATGCCGCAAATGCGATTTTACTGGTATCGCTTACTGGTTCCGCACCTAAAATATTAGTAGTAAAATCGTTGATGAAATAGGGAAACTGCTGGTTAAGCTTATACAACCCATCGACGATATTATTGGTATCAAGCGAAAAGAAAGCTTTGTCAAAACGTTCAATTTTAACTGTAACGGGTATCCTGGAAACATCCGGGGTATTATTCTTACTCCTGCACGCCCCGGCAATTAAAACGATGAGCAGTATTAAAATTATCTTTTTCATCACGCTAATTAACGCAAATAGAACCGAATTAGTGCAAATTCGGTTCTATTCGTGTTTAACTTAAATTTGTTCTATGAAAATCGCTTTAGCCCAGCAAAATTATCATATCGGCAATTTTGAAAGTAATACTGCAAAAATTATTAAAGATATAGAGAGAGCAAAAAAAGAGAATGCGGACCTGGTGGTGTTTTCAGAGCTTTCGGTTTGTGGCTACCCACCCAGGGACTTTTTAGAGTTTGAAGATTTTATCAATAAATGCTACAATGTCATTGATATTATAAAGGAATATGCTGACACTATCGGAGTAATTGTGGGCAGCCCCAAAAGAAACCTGTCTCCTGAAGGAAAAGATCTATTTAATGCTGCGTGGCTTTTGTACGACAAACAAGTGAAAGGTACTGCCCACAAAACATGTTTGCCTACTTACGATGTGTTTGACGAATACCGTTATTTTGAACCCGGTTTTGAATGGAAAGTAATCCCGTTCAAAGGCAAAAATATTGCACTTACCATTTGCGAAGACATCTGGACTTTTGGCGATAATCCCTTATATCGTCATTGGCCGATGGCGGAATTGATAAAACAATCACCCGATCTGATGATTAATATCTCTGCTTCACCATTCGATTATGACCACGATGATGACAGAAAAGAAGTGGTAAGGGCCAATGTGCTCAAATATAAACTGCCTATGTTTTATTGTAATGCGGTTGGCTCTCAAACTGAAGTGGTTTTTGATGGGGGAAGTTTGGTGTATGACTCAAACGGAAATCTTGTAAAAGAAATGAAATATTTTGAAGAAGATTTTTGTGTAGTGGAGGCTTCAGCCTTCAGTCAGCAGGCTGCTGAAAAGCACCAACAGCCGAAGGCTGTTGAACATCGGCCGTTCGACAAAGAAATGCGTGTTTCCCGACAAAATGACCCCTCGAAAATCATGGACTATCTTACTGCTGAAAACAATATTAAACAGATACATGATGCGATCATTCTGGGTGTCCGTGATTATTTCAGTAAAATGGGGTTTAGCAAAGCAATTCTCGGAAGCAGTGGCGGCATTGATAGTGCGGTAACACTGGCATTAGCATGTGAAGCTTTAGGAAATGAAAATGTACGGGCAATATTAATGCCATCGCAGTATTCTACTTCGCATTCCGTGAGCGATGCAGAGCAACTTTCAAAAAACCTGGGTAATCCCTATGATATCATTCCGATAAAAAGTATTTATGATTCATTTCTTGATTCACTGAAACCGGTTTTTAAGGATCTCCCATTCAGTCTGGCCGAAGAAAATATACAAAGCAGAACGAGAGGAAATTTATTAATGGCTATTTCCAACAAATTTGGTTACATACTTCTGAATACCTCTAACAAAAGCGAACTGGCAACAGGTTATGGAACATTATACGGCGACATGGCCGGCGGCCTCAGTGTTTTAGGAGACGTATATAAAATGCAGGTCTATGCACTTGCAAAATATATCAACCGCAACGGCAATGTTATACCTCAGCATATCATTGATAAAGCCCCTTCTGCAGAACTAAGGCCTAATCAAAAAGACACCGACAGCCTTCCGCAATATGACCTGTTGGACAAAGTTTTGTATCAATATATAGAAAAAAGGCAAGGCCCGAAAGAAATCATTGCCATGGGTATTGAGGAGCAACTCGTGAAAAGAATCTTAAAACTGGTTAATACAAACGAATATAAACGCAATCAATTCTGCCCGATTATACGGGTAAGCTGCAAAGCTTTTGGAGTAGGCAGAAGGGTACCAATAGTCGGAAAATACCTTTCCTGAGATTTTATTTTTATTGCTCCGACTAAAGTGCCCTGCCCTGATTGAGCATTCTTGCGACGCTCCGTTCAGCAGAAGTGCTGCTATCATGCTTCGGTTTTACGCATTAGCAGCTAATGAATATTTAAATTATTTTAATCAGTTGTTCTAACAACTAAAATTTGCAAAGTCTTCACCAAGTTGGCAAGCTACTTGCATAGTGAATTCGTATTTTTGCACCCCTAATAATTCTTGTATAATGATTTACACTGCGGAAGATATCCGGCAATTAAATGACAAAATTCAGTATCAAGGCGTTTTCATAGACCGGCTACGTGACGAAATCGGCCGTGTGATAATCGGCCAGCAACATATGCTTGACAGGTTGTTGATCGGCTTATTAAGCAATGGCCACGTACTTTTGGAAGGTGTTCCCGGCCTGGCAAAAACGCTTTCCATTAAATCGCTGGCGCAAGCCATCAAAGCAAATTTCAGCCGTATTCAATTCACGCCTGATTTATTACCAGCCGATGTTATCGGCACAATGATCTATAACCAGCAGCGTAATGAGTTTGTGGTTCGTAAAGGCCCCATCTTTGCCAATTTTGTTTTAGCAGATGAAATCAACCGTGCGCCGGCAAAAGTGCAAAGCGCTTTGCTTGAAGCGATGCAGGAAAAACAGGTAACGATTGGCGATTCGAGTTACAAACTCGATGAACCTTTTCTTGTGCTGGCCACTCAAAACCCATTGGAGCAGGAAGGAACCTACCCGTTACCGGAAGCACAGCAAGACAGGTTTATTATGAAGGTGATTGTTGGTTATCCCTCCAAGTCAGAAGAACAAATGATTATTCGCCAGAATGTGCAGGGGGCCGGCTTCCCGCAGGTAAACCAGGTGGTATCTGTTCAGGAAATATTACAGGCAAGGGAATTAACCAGGCAGGTTTACATGGATGAAAAGGTAGAGCATTATATTCTGGATATTGTTTTCGCAACCCGGACACCTGAAAAATACAGGCTTGAAAAATTAAAACCATTGATTGCATACGGCGGGTCGCCACGTGCCAGCATTAATCTTGCGCTGGCGGCGAAAGCAAACGCATTCCTGAATAAACGTGGGTATGTTATTCCGGAAGATGTGCGTGCGGTTTCGAAAGATGTTCTTCGTCACCGCATCGGTTTAACTTATGAAGCAGAAGCAGAAAGTGTAAATACAGAACAGGTTATTGATGATGTGCTCAGCGCAATACAGGTGCCCTGATTGGTTACGGTTTTGGTTTCACTCGTAAAAGTTTGAATTTGATTATAGATGCTCAACTTTTTGAATTTTGAAAAATAAACCTGATCATGATGATTGAATTAAAAGCAGCTGACTGAAAACTGTGTACACAGGAAATTTGACGTTATGCTAACAACTCCCGAAATATTAAAAAAAGTCCGAGAGCTGGAAATTAAAAGCAAAAGGCTTACCCGGCATATTTTTACCGGGGAGTACCACAGTGCTTTTAAGGGCCGGGGAATGAGTTTCCGTGAAGTCCGCGAATATGCTCCGGGAGATGATGTGCGGTTTATTGACTGGAATGTTTCTGCACGGTTCAATCATCCATTCAGTAAATTGTTTGAAGAGGAACGCGAGTTGACGGTGATTTTGTTAATCGATATCAGTGCTAGCTCCCTGTTCGGAACAGTGCATGCCAGTAAAAAAGATATCATTACTGAAATATCTGCAGTGCTTGCATTTTCAGCTATTAATAATAATGATAAGGTTGGCGCTATTTTTTTTACCGATAAGGTGGAAAAATATATAGCCCCGAAAAAAGGAAGGGAACAGGCGCTGTATATTGTTCGGGAAATGCTAACGGCAACGCCTAAACGAAAGGGAACCAAACTTGGCGAAGCCATACGCTTTTTCAACAGCTCAGTCAGGCAGAAAAGTATTGCATTTATTTTAAGTGATTTTTTAGATGAGAAGTTTGACGATGCGCTGAAAGTGGCAGCAAAAAAACATGATATAACAGGGGTTAAGATTTATGATAAAATGGATATGCAATTGCCTGAAGCGGGATTACTGGAAGTGCAGGACGCAGAATCAGGCGAAACAGCATGGATTGATACTGACGATTATTCGGTGAGAAAAAATCATTATGACAGATTTTTTAACGCAACTGAAAACTGTAAAACTGTTTTTTTGAAAGCAGGATGTGATTTGCTGCATATTCGTACTGATGAAGATTATGTGAAAGTCCTTAAAAAATTTTTTATTGGAAGAAACAAACCTGCATAAAAGTTAAAGGTTTAAAGTCTGATGTTTAAAATTCCGCGTTTGCAGACCTGTTGGTAAAAAATAAGTCTGACTAACAATAAGCCTTATGACTCAGGCCTGCAACCTTTCGAACCCAGATGAGATTACAAACAATATTGATATCGGTATTATTGATCAGCGCAAATCTTTCTTTTGCCCAATCAGCGGTTACAGTAAATGCAGCTGTCGATAAAAGCGAAATACTGATCGGTGAAAGGATACAGTTATCACTCGATATAAAAGTTTCTCTTGGCTTTAACCCGTCATGGTTTTCGCTGGACACAATACCTCATTTTGATATTATCAGTAAAGGGAAAATTGATTCTGTAATTACGCAGAATGATAAATCATATCATCAGAATATCATCATTACCAGTTTCGATTCAGGCATGCATGTAATTCCCCGCCTGCCCATCGTAATCGGAGAAAAAGATTTTTTTACCGATTCAATTCCTGTAACTGTAAAGTTTACACCACAGGATTCCAAGCAGGATTATCATGATATCAAGGATATTTTTGATGTTCAATACCCCTACTCAAGATATATAATCTGGTCGATTATTGCGCTAACAGTAATTTCAGTTGCCGGGGCAGTTTATTTCATCAGCAGGAAGCAGAAGGAATTGACAAAAGAAGAAATACCTGTTTCACGGTTAACCCCATACGAAGAAGCCGTTGCTGCGTTGGAAGAATTGAAAAAGCAACAACTTCCTGAAAAAGGTCAGATAAAATTATATTATAGTAAACTGAATGATATACTACGGTTATTTGTTTTAAGAAAATTGAGGATTCCCTCAATGGCGGAAACGAATGAAGAGTTGATCATGCAACTCCAAGACCAGAATATTTCAAAGGAACAATTTTTGCAGCTGGCCCAGGCATTACGTGTCAGTGATTTTGTGAAATTTGCAAAATACCTTCCTTCGGAAAACGACAATGAAGAGAACTATAAAACGATTAAATCATCTGTTGAAATTTTAAACGAAATTGGGGAATAGTGGTATACGAATGGTTCCAACATATCAGTTTTGCTTACCCTGCTTTTTTCATTTTGCTGGTGCTGATACCATTTATGGTTTATTGGTACCTGAATGAATTCAATAGCAAACAAAGTGTTGTGATGATTTCTTCAACGCAGCATTTCAAAGGAGTTTCTTCGTGGAAGAATACCTTCAGGCATATACCATTTATTTTACGTGTATTCGCCATTATTAGTTTGATTATTGCACTGGCCAGGCCTCAAATCAAAAATGATGAACAGTTGATGAATGGCGAAGGGATCGATATTATGCTTTGTATCGATATCAGCGGAAGTATGCTTGCGCAGGATTTTACACCAAACAGGATTGAGGCCGCTAAAAATGTCGCTTCTACGTTTATTGATAACAGGCCGAATGATAGGATTGGACTGGTAATATTTTCTGGCGAAAGTTTTACCATGTGCCCACTCACCACGGATCATAATGTTTTGAAAACCCAATTATTCAACGTACAAAGTGGTTTGCTTGAAGATGGTACGGCCATTGGCTCCGGACTTGCCACAGGTGTTGACAGGCTTCGAGGGTCGCCATCAAAAAGTAAAGTGATCATTTTACTTACTGATGGTGAAAATAATGGAGGTTTGATAGATCCTAATACGGCCAAGGAGATTGCTAAATCGGTAGGAGTTCGTGTTTATACAATTGGTGTAGGAACCGAAGGTTACGCGCCGGTTCCTGTACAAACCGCCAGTGGCGTAATCATGCAACGTGAAAAAATTAATATTGACGAAAAATTACTTACTCAAATAGCGAATGAAACCGGAGGGAAATATTACCGGGCAACAGATGATTCCAGCCTTAAAAATATTTATTCAGAAATCGACAAGCTCGAAAAATCGAAAGTGGAAATAACCACTTACAGGAGATATAATGAACAATTTCTGCCATTCGCGTTGGCTGCGGCAACCTTCTTGCTGCTTGAGTTGATCTTGAGGTTTACAATATTCAGGAAATTTCCATAATATAGCACAGGTTACAGAATTTATGGAGTTGCAAGCCCGGGTATTATAATTCTGTCAAATGCAATTTGAATTTAATCGACATACTTACCAGGAAGTATTATTGATATTAATCAGTGTAATCTGTGGCTAATATGCGTTCAAAAGTCTACAAATCTACCGGCAGTTGGTATTCCGTGAAGACGGATAATGGCGTGTTTTGGAACGCCCGTTTAAAAGGAGTTTTTAAAATAGAAGATATTAGTTCAACCAACCCAATTGCAGTGGGCGATGATGTGGAGATTGAACCCGAAAATGAACCCGAATATGCCGCAATGATAACGGAAATACATGACCGTAAGAATTATATTAACCGGCAATCGCCAACACATAAGTGGCAGCACCATATCGTAGCAGCAAATATTGATCAATCTATCTTAATTGCCAGCTTGAAGGAACCTAAAACCTCGCAAGGGTTTATTGACAGGTTCCTGGTTGCTTGCGAAGCATATCATGTGCCAGCGATTATTATTTTCAATAAATCTGACTTATATAAAAGGAAGGAACTGGAAAAATTTGAGGAGTATAGAAAAATGTATACCTCCGTTGGCTACAAAATTTTACTTACAAGTATTAAAGATAAAACTGGTACTGAAGAAATTTCTTCATTATTAAAAAATAAAATTACTTTAATTAGCGGCCATTCCGGTGTAGGAAAATCTTCCCTGATCAATCATATTTTTCCCTTCATGAACCTGAAAACGCAGGAAGTGAGCGGGTGGAGTGGCAAGGGTATTCATACCACCACGTTTGCTGAAATGTTTGATTTGCCTTTTGGAGGGCAGATCATCGATACACCTGGTATGCGTGAATTTGGGTTGGTTGATATTTCAAAACAGGAACTCTCGCATTATTTTCCTGAAATGCGCATAAGGATTAATGATTGCCAGTTTAATAACTGCTTTCACATTAACGAACCCGGTTGTGCCATAAAAAAAGCCCTCCACGAGGGCTTGATATATGTTGATCGTTATGTGAGCTACTGCAATATTCTGGATTCAATTTCAGAAAAGAAATATTAATGGTATCTATAAGTGAGATGTGAAAAGTGAAACGATAAATTTAACGTCTCGCATCCGACTTTTGCCGACACGGTTTACGACATATATTTTCTCGCTGTATTGATCATCAGTTTTGTTTCCAGGAATTTTGCCACTTCAACAACAGCATCATTATCTTTTCTAGGGGCTTCACGGAATTTGCGCGGATAAATTGAAATACCGGTGTAAATATTGTAGTGCAGCGTAAGCGTATGTCCTTTGAACATAAAGTCCCACATCAGCGAATCAAAATCATCGGTTTTTTGTGTAAATTTTATGTCAAGGTCATCTGAAAGAATGTTGGCCACTTCGTAAAAACGTTTAAGGCCGCAATCGTCATCAATAACTGCTTCGGTGCAACCGAAATCGGTACGTAATGTTAAGCTCATAGAGGGTGGATTTAGGATGTTTATAATAGAAATTGGAATTTATGATTTGAATTTCGGCGCCTTGGGAACTTTTTCCCCGCTCAATATACGCTCAGCACCAACATTTCTTCCATCGCTGGGGCATCCGTACTTAGGTCCAAAAATATTATTGATTAACCTGCAAGAACTGTTGCAGAGAAGAATAGCTGAAACTAACAGAAGGGGCAATATTTTTTTGCCGGTTTTCATGGGTATAGCTGTTAAACGATTTAAACTTACAAATATTTTATGGCATTTGCAAGTCGCCGGGTTAAAGGTTAATCAGCTGATTGGTTGATAGGTTGAGAAGTACAGTGAAAACCAATCAACTTATAGCCCTTCAACCTATTTAAACCAACTGGCGTAATGAACATAATTATCTGCAATGCGTTGAATCTGACCGCTGATAAGCTCTTCTGATATATCTTTTACCTTTTTTGCAGGAATCCCGGCATAGATCGATGCTGCTTCAATAATCGTTCCTTCCAGCACTACAGCTCCCGCAGCAATAATGGAATGAGTGCCTATCTCCGTCGAGTCCATCACAATGGCACCCATGCCGATTAGTACACTGTCGTGCACGGTACATCCATGAACAATGGCATTATGGCCAATGGAAACATTATGGCCAATAATGGTTTGCGTTTTTTTATAGGTGCAATGAATTACCGCTCCATCCTGAATATTTACTTTATTGCCGATCCGTATAATATTTACATCGCCTCTTACCACGGCGTTGAACCATACGCTGCAATCGTCACCCATTATCACATCGCCAACAATAGTTGCATTCGGTGCTATAAAACAGTTATTACCAAACTTTGGGGAAACACCTTCAACAGGAAGAATGACAGGCATGATTATTTACGCGTTTAGATTTATGAATTAATTGCTCAAATTGAAAACTATTGAATTATTATTTATCAGCCATTTTAAATTTGATTTTTTTCACCTGCATTTATTTTCTATGCAACATCTTTGTGTCACTCACTTGTACGGCAGAAACCCTATTCAGTAATAACTGAAATACGATTTATGGCTTTTAACTGATTTTTTTGAGTACAACAGATCATGATCATCTTGAACACAAAAATGAAACAAATCACTGTTCAAACAAAATATACCCGATTCTTACCGACATTTGTTGCAATGAATAACAGGGAATTATTTTTTCGTTATGTGGCGCAAACTTCCCCTTCGCCACTCGCACTCGAAATAGTCAAAGCTGAAGGTACTGATCTGTTTGATGCAAGTGGAAAAAAATATACTGATCTGATCGGTGGGATAAGTGTTTGCAACACCGGGCACCGGCACCCGAAAGTGGTGGAAGCTATCAAAAAACAGGCAGATGAATATTTGCATGTTCTTGTTTACGGCGAATTCATTCAGTCTCCACAGGTTCAGTATGCAAAATTGCTCACGGATAATCTGCCTTCATCGTTGAATGTTGTTTATTTCACCAATTCAGGGGCAGAAGCTGTGGAAGGAGCGATGAAATTATCAAAACGAACCACAGGTAGAACACAAATCATTGCCTTCAAAAACGCTTATCATGGTTCAACGCAGGGTGCATTAAGTATTATAGGCGATGAATATTGGCGCAATGCGTTCCGGCCTTTACTTCCGGATATTTTACATCTGGATTATAATTCTTGGGGCTCACTGGAACATATAACTGAAAAAACAGCCTGTGTTATTGCAGAGACTGTGCAGGCTGAAAGAGGCGTGTATGCGCCATCATTGGAATGGATGAAAGCATTGAGAGAAAAATGTAACCAGACCGGAACACTACTGGTGCTGGATGAAATACAAACAGGTTTCGGAAGAACAGGAACCTTTTGGGGTTTTCAGCAATTTGAAATTGCTCCTGATATTGTATTATTGGGTAAAGCGCTTGGTGGCGGGTTGCCGCTTGGCGCATTTATTGCTGGCAAAAAATTAATGGACCAATTAACCGAAAACCCGGTTCTTGGACATATTACCACCTTTGGAGGGCACCCTTTGTCTTGTGCTGCCGGATTGGCTTCTGCCAAGGTATTGCTCGATGCAGATTGGATACCACGGGTCAAAAAGAAAGAGAAGATATTTCTGGAATTACTGGTTCACCCGAAAATAAAAGCTGTCCGATCAGCCGGATTATTAATCGCTGTTGAATTTGAGGATTTAGACACCAATAAAAAAATTATTGACAGGTGCATAGCTAACGGCGTACTGACCGATTGGTTTTTATTTGCCCCCCAGTGTATGCGAATTGCCCCTCCGTTGATTATTAATGAAAATCAAATCAGGGAGGTATGCGAAATTATTTTGAGAGCAATAAACTAAAAAGCTTGATATAAATGAAGTCAAGCCTTTTAGTTTATTGTTTTAAATTCCGGATTTTAATGATGCTATTAGTTTTAAATAATCGTTGCATTGAAACTTTAATTAACGCTTAGATCAATTTGAAAAGTAAAGCCGCCAACACCCCGCCAATAACCGGTCCAATGATGGGTATCCATGCATAACCCCAATCACTGTCTCTTTTTTTGCCAATCGGTAAAATGAAATGCATGATACGCGGGCCAAGGTCCCTTGCCGGATTGATAGCATAGCCCGTTGTACCGCCAAGCGAAAGCCCGATTGCCAGAACCAAAAAAGCTACGGGTAATGCGCCGATAGCGCCAAGCCCCATTTTACCATCGGCATTGTTAAAATGAATCGTTGGACTTGTGATATACAACACGGCAAAAATCAATACAAATGTTCCGACTATTTCGGATATTAAATTGTCAATTGGATTTCGGATAGCAGGGCCGGTGCTGAACACAGCGAGTTTTCCATCAGTATCATCTGTTTCATTGAAATGCTGGCGATAAGTGATCCATACTACAAAAGCGCCAATCATAGCGCCAATAATTTGTGCGGCGATATACGAACCCACAAGTGACCATTCGAATTTTCCTGCCACTGCCAGGCCAATGGTAACTGCGGGGTTAAGATGGGCGCCACTGTAAGGTGTTGCTACAAAAACGCCTACATAAACAGCCATTGCCCAGCCAAAAGTGATCACGATCCATCCGCCGTTATTGCCTTTGGTTTTATTCAGCACTACATTGGCCACAACACCTCCGCCTAATGTAATCAATAATGCTGTTCCGGTTAATTCGCCAAGAAAAGGAGTCATGATGATTTATAATTTTTAGTTTTGTGATATATGATCTGGTAAATAATTTTTTGCTGTTTCATTGAACAAGGTTACCTGCTCCTGCACCCATTTTTCGTCTTTGTTCATTTCTGCAGCCATCAGGGAAGCTACAAGAGTAGCCGACTCTATTGCGGCTTTGGCATCCAGCAATAAGGCCCTTGTTCTTCTTGCCAGCGCATCTTCCACGGTCATGCACATCTCATTTTGTACAGCCCATATTATCTGGGCTTTTAAATAAGGAAGATCGGGATGAATTACCTCTCCTAACGAAATATTTTTTTCTATCAGCAATTTTATTTTGTCTTCATCGGTTCCGTAGTAGTAAAGGGGTTTTTTAAAATCGGTACCCTGTTTCGCTCCGTGAATTTTTAAATTAGCGGTTATGCAGGGCCCGTTGTCTAAACCTGCTTTTTTAATTGCCGTATTGATTACATCTTCGGCCATACGGCGGTAAGTTGTCCACTTACCCCCTGTAATGGTTATTAACCCGGACTCAGAAACGGTGATAATGTGGTCGCGGGAAAGTTCAGCGGTTTTTTTGCTGTTGCCTTTTACCAAAGGCCTTAGTCCTGCAAAAACACTTTTTATATTTTTTCGGTTAGGTGTATGTGTTAGATATTTCCCGATTTGATGCAAAATGAAATCGATATCTTCATCCATAGCTACCGGTTCAGCAAGTAATTTCTCATCGTATTCCTGAACAGGAGTATCTGTTGTCCCGATAATGATCTTATTGTGCCAGGGCACAGCGAACAACACGCGTCCATCATCAGTATGAGGCACCATAATCGCCACATCTCCCGGCAGAAACTCTTTATCAAGAACCACATGAACACCCTGGCTGGGCGCAATAATATCTTCAGCCTGCTCATCATCCATTTTTAATATGAAATCTGTAAATACCCCGGTTGCATTAATAACGATTTTGGATTTTATTGTATATTCTTTATTATTAAAAAAATCACAGGCCTGTACACCTGTAATTTGATTTCCCGTTTTTATTAAACGTTGCACTTTGCAGTAATTGATAATTGTTCCGCCGTTTTCTGAAACAGTTTGGGCGAGGTTAATAGCCAGCCTGGTATCGTCAAACTGTCCGTCGTGGTAAAGCACGGCGCCGCGCAATCCGTCAGCATCCAGTGTGGGAGCTTGTTCCAGCGTTTCTTCTTTTGACAGAAATTGTGACGGGCCGAGACCGAGACGGCCGCTCATCCAGTCGTATACTTTTAAGCCGATACCATAAAACGGTCCTTCCCACCATTTATAATTAGGAACTATGAAAGACTGGTTTTTTACCAGGTGTGGTGCATTATTCCTGAGAATACCTCTTTCTCTCAGTGCTTCGAGCACCAGCTTGATATTACCCTGTTGCAGATAGCGAACCCCGCCGTGCACCAGTTTTGTGGAGCGCGATGAAGTGCCTTTTGCAAAATCGTATTGTTCCAGTAAGATGGTTTTTAATCCTCTTGAGGCGGCATCAATGGCTGCTCCCAATCCCGTTGCCCCGCCTCCAATAATGCAAATGTCCCATTCACCTGAATAAGATTCGAGCTGGGATATCATATCACTGCGTTTCATGCTTTGTAAATGGTCAAAGGTGAACGATGCATGAATGTATGCATGTTCGGTTTGATATTGAAATCTGCATTATACCAAATAGAATTGCTGGTGTACAAGTGAGTGACACAACAATACCTAATAGTAGCAATAATGTTTGATAAAATAAATCTTTCAGTCATTTTTTATTTTCCTGTTCTTTTCGCAAAAGCATAGAAGAATCAAAAAAGCACGTATAAAAATGATATACAGCCCGTTTTCGGAATTAACCTTATTGAAGCATTTGTGCTACTGTTGCTTTGGTATTTGTAATTCCATTCAACACTTCATGTTATCTGACAGAGTTTAATTCATTATTTTTCTTCGGCCCAGGCAATGCTTGCTTTTACTGCGCGTTGCCATCCTTTCAGCAATAGTTTTGTTTTCTCTTCATTCACATCAGGTATAAATTTTTTATCGACCTGCCATTGCTTTTGCAGATCATCGATGCTGCCCCAGTAGCCGACTGCCAGGCCGGCAAGATATGCAGCACCGAGTGCTGTGGTTTCATACACTTTAGGACGCACTACCGGTGCCTGTAAAATATCAGACTGAAACTGCATGAGCAAATTGTTGGCGGTGGCGCCGCCATCAACACGCAGTTCACGGATACGGATGCCGGAATCAGCTTCCATTGCATGTAGAACATCATAAGTTTGGTAGGCAATACTTTCAAGAGCGGCACGTGCGATATGTGCATTTGTAGTACCACGCGTCATCCCGAAAATACTTCCCCTCGCATATTGGTTCCAGTGGGGGGCGCCCAGCCCTGCAAATGCGGGTACCACATAAACTCCATCCGTTTCATTAACTGATGTGGCAAGTGCTTCAACTTCAGAAGAAGAATGGATCATCCTTAATCCGTCACGAAGCCATTGAACTACTGCCCCCCCTATGAAAATACTTCCTTCCAAAGCATATTCTATCTTATTATTAATTTTCCATGCAATGGTGGTGAGTAAATTATTTTTTGAACTGACCACATTAGCCCCGGTATTCATCAACATAAAACAGCCTGTACCATAAGTATTTTTCACCATACCGGGTTGCGTGCATAATTGTCCGAACAATGCCGATTGCTGATCGCCGGCGATGCCTGCAATGGGAACGCCTGATGACGGGGCGATGATGCTTCCGCTTTTTCCATACACTTCACTTGATGCTTTTACTTCGGGTAGAATGTTTTCCGGGATATTAAAAAGTTTGAGCAGGTCATCATCCCATTTACAAGTGTAGATGTTAAACAACATGGTGCGGGAAGCATTAGATACATCGGTAATGTGCAATTGACCGGATGATAATTTCCATGCCAGCCATGTATCGATGGTCCCGAAAGCAAGCTCCCCTTTATCCGCTTTCGTTCTTGCACCGCTAACGTTGTCGAGTATCCATTTTAATTTGGTAGCGGAAAAATAAGCGTCTATTATCAGGCCTGTTTTTTCCTGAACGGTCTTTGATAACCCAAGCGCCTTTAATTCATTGCAATAATCTGCAGTCCTCCTGTCTTGCCACACAATTGCATGATAAATGGGTTTGCCTGTTTTTCTTTCCCAAACTACGGTTGTTTCTCTTTGATTGGTAATACCTATAGCGGCTACCTGCTCATTGTTAATATTTTTCTTGGCCATAGCTTCGGCAAGTACTCCATATTGTGATGACCAAATTTCTTCTGCATCATGTTCTACCCAGGCGGGTTGCGGGTAAATTTGTTTAAATTCTTTTTGGGCGGTATTAATGATGTTTCCGGAATGATCGAATAAAATAGCCCTCGAACTGGTAGTGCCCTGGTCTAAGGCCAGAATATATTTTTTCTGCATGCAATCGGAGTTTGAGGGCAAAAGATAAAGAAAATCTTTTATAGCCGTTCATCAAATAAAATCACTTAAAAAATATCAGTTCCCGTTTCTTGCAGTAACTTCCTATCCCAATTTAAAAACACACAACATGAGTTCGATACCGAAACTTCCTGCAGGCAGGCATTATGTTGCTGCCCTGCTTACTTTTATTTTTGCCGGACTGCTGGCTAACGCCAATGATCATTTCCACATTCCCAACTGTCTTAGCACAAAGGATTCTGTAAAAAAAGATACTGTGAAATTCACCCAGTATAAAAGTCTCCCTTTAAAACCGGTACGCAAAATCAATTATACTACCAAAGAAGGTTCATGGATGAGCCTTGATGTAAGCCCTGACGGGCAAACCATAGTGTTTGACCTGATGGGTGATTTGTATACGATGCCGGTATCAGGCGGTAAAGCAACTGCTATAACAAAGGGGTTGGCGTATGATGTACACCCGCGCTATAGTCCTGATGGCAAAAAAATATTATTCATTTCAGACCGCAGTGGAGCTGATAATGTATGGTACATAGATTTTGAAAAGAAAGATACCGTGCAACTCACTAACGACCCCAACCAGTTTTTTCCAAGTGCCTGCTGGACCCCCGATGGTGATTACATCATTTATGCAAAGGGAAGACGAAACATAAAATTGTACATGGCCCATCGTAAAGGCGGTGCTGGTATTCAGTTAATAGATGCGCCTCCCTTTTTAAAAACAATTGATCCGGCAATAAGCCCTGATGGCAGGTATGTATATTTTTCTGAAAGGCGTGGCGCATGGAACTATAATGCGCTTCTTCCTCAATATGAAATAGGTGTTTATGACAGAGAGAATGCGAAGCTGAATACCATTACTTCCAGGTACGGATCTGGTTTTACACCTGTATTATCAAAAGATGGAAAATGGTTGGTTTACGGAAGCCGTTATGAAGATAAAACAGGTTTAATAATAAGAGACCTGAAGACTGGGGATGAAAAATGGCTTGCTTATCCTGTTCAAAGAGATGAACAGGAATCGATCGCTCCGCTTGGTGTGTTGCCTGCTATGGCTTTTACACCCGACAGCAAATTTTTGATTGCTTCTTATGGAGGAAGGTTTTTTAAAATACCAATTGATGGAACAGCGCCTGTTGAAATTCCTTTTACTGCGGATGTGGAACTGGAGTTGGGGCCTAAGCTGGAATTCAAGTATCCTGTTTCTGATACCGCTTATCAGCAATCCACGCAGATCCGTGATGCAGTTCCATCTCCCGATGGAAAAAAGCTGGCATTTACTGTGCTGAACCGATTGTATGTGATGGATTATCCCAACGGAACACCAACACGTGTTACTAATAACAATTTTACAGAAGCACAACCTGCATGGTCGCCTGATGGCAAATCAATTGCATTTTGTACATGGAATGCAGAAGGAGGAAATATTTACAAAGTTACCTTCGGCCTCAAAATAAATTCTACTCAAAAATTAACGGCTGAGCCGGGTTTATATCAAAATCTTGTTTATACTTTGAAGGGAGACAGGATTGCATTTATTCGTAGTAGTGCCCGTGTGTATAAAGAAGCGTACGGTCCGGGTTATGACGGCAATGAAGACGAACTTTGCTGGATACCCTCAGCAGGTGGTAGCATAAATGTTGTTGATAAAGCATTGGGCAGGTTCAACCCGCATTTTGTAAGAGGCCAAGATGACAGGATTTTTCTCACTAACGGTGAAGGTTACCTGCTTTCTATTAAATGGGATGGAACTGATGAAAAGAAAATTGCCCGTGTTACCGGAATCACCACTTACGGAAGTATCCCCACAAAAAACGGAAGACCTGATGCTTCAAAAATGAAATGTATTGCGGATGAATCACAATTGGACGATGATAAAGAAAGAGAGCTGAACCTGCCTTCCAGCGCCATTGTGGTTACCATGTCTCCTGAAGGCAACAGGGCATTAGCACAGGTCAATAATGACATTTATGTGGTTACTATTCCCAAAACCGGTAAAACGGATAATATTTCTGTTGCCGATGCAAACAGTTCGGAGTTTCCGGCCCGCAAGTTAACCCAAATCGGTGGCGAATTTCCCATCTGGCAGATGGATGGTAAAACAATTCACTGGAGTTTAGGAAGCACGCATTTTAGCTATGATGTTGATAAAGCGCAGGCATTTGATGATAGCCTTACTGAAGCAAAAAAGGCACAACAAAAAAAGACTGAAGATTCCATTGCACGATTGAATGCAGACTCTACTTTGAAAAAAACTGCTGACTCGCTAAAAAAAATACAGGATTCCTTAAAAGTAAAAGACAGCACGGCGAAGAAAAAAGAAAAGAAAGAAGAACCCAAATTCAAAGCAGATGAACACGACGTGAAAGTGTTCTTTAAAAAGGATATGCCACAAGGAATGATTTTATTTACCAATGCCCGTATCATTACCATGAAGGGAGATGAAGTGATAGAAGGGGGCGATATATTGGTGGAGAATAACCGGATAAAAGCTGTTGGCAAAAATGGTACCATCAAGGCACCGCCTGGTACAAAAGTAATGGACATGACGGGTAAGACTATTACGCCGGGATTTGTAGACCCGCACTCTCATATGTGGCCCAACTGGGGTATTCATAAAAATCAAATTTGGATATATGCCATGAACCTTGCCTATGGCGTTACTACCACACGTGATCCTCAAACAGCAACCACGGATGTACTTACCTATGGCGATATGGTAGATGCAGGTTCAATGATTGGCCCGAGAATTTATTCTACCGGCCCCGGCGTTGGCTACTGGTTTTATAATATCAAAGATTCTGCACATGCTGAGAGCGTATTGGAGCAATACAGTAAATATTTTCATACCAAGTATATTAAAATGTATTTGGTGGGCAACAGGAAACAAAGAGAATGGGTAATTGATGCAGCAAGACACCAGGAATTGATGCCGACCACTGAAGGTGGCCTGGATTTCAAGTTCGATATGGCCAATATGCTTGATGGCTATCCGGGTCATGAACATGCATTACCAATTTATCCATTGTATAGTGATGTTTGGAAGGCGATTACACAGGCACATATGATCGTTACCCCAACACTTATTGTTTCATACGGAGGGCCATTTGCAGAAAACTATTTCTGGTCGAGGGAAGTACCCTATCATGATCCCAAAGTGCAGCACTTTATGGCTTATGAAGAACTCGCCTCAAAAACAAGGAGGCTTAGCGGATTAGGCGCAGGTTGGACCATGGATGAAGAACAGGTGTTTCCGAAACATGCAAAAAATATGAAAGCGCTTGTTGAAACAGGTGGCATGGTAGGGGTAGGCAGCCACGGTGAATTCCAGGGACTGGGGTTTCATTGGGAGCTCTGGGCTTTACAAAGTGGTGGCATGAGAAATATTGATGCACTGAAATGCGCAACTATTCTCGGTGCGGAAGGGCTTGGTCTTAATAAAGATTTGGGAAGCCTGGAACCGGGTAAGCTGGCAGATCTTATCATTATGGAAAAAAACCCTCTCGAAAATATCCGTAATAGCAATACCATTCAGTATGTAATGAAGAACGGCCGGTTATATGATGGCAATACGGCTGATGAAGTTTATCCGCAACAAAGAAAACTTAATACCGACGAATGGAAGTTCGACAGGCCGGCTATGACGACCAGCATTAAAGAATAATCCTTTTTTGGTAATCATATTTCAAAACCTTGAAGATGTTCTCTTCAGGGTTTTTTATTGATGTGTCGGTTGTAATACTGCTATTATACATCGTTGCCCCGCTCGCTGGAATGCATAAATTCTTACCATCATTGCCTTTTGTAATATGGATAATTAGAGATAGATTATTTTTGTTTTCCTTATGTACACGCTAAAAAAGTCACTAGGACAACATTTTCTCCACGATGAAAATATCTGCCGGAAGATTGTTGATGCTGTCAGGGAAACACAGTTCCGTCAATTGCTGGAAGTAGGTCCCGGCGCCGGAGCGCTTACAAAATATTTTTTGGAATTGCCCGGTATAAACTTTAAAGCCGTTGAACTCGATGAAGAAAAAGTTACATATCTGTTCAATACATATCCGTCATTAAAAAATAAAATCATCCATCAAAGTTTTTTGGATATGGAAAAACCATTTGAAGGGCATTTTACTGTTGTAGGGAATTTTCCGTACAATATATCTTCACAAATTCTTTTCAGGGTTGTAGAATGGAAAGGAAATGTAGAATGTGTTGTCGGTATGTTTCAAAAAGAAGTGGCACAACGGGTGGCAGCGAAAGAAGGAAATAAGATTTACGGCGTAATCAGTATCCTGGTTCAGGCATTTTTTGAAGTAGAGTATTTGTTTGATGTAAATGAAAAATCATTTGTGCCACCGCCAAAAGTAAAAAGCGCAGTAATACGCTTAGTGCCGAAACCAAAGGGAGTAAATTTTAAAGATGAAAAGAGTTTTTTTGTATTGGTGAAAACTGCGTTCAACCAGCGAAGAAAAACATTGCGGAATGCCGTGAAGAATTTGTTTAATGAAGAAATATTAAAACAGGAAATTTTTAATAAAAGGGCGGAGCAACTGTCTGTAAAAGATTTTGCTGAACTCACATTCAGCATGAAATAACTTTGTTACATGAAAAAAGCGATCATTACAGCAAAAGTTCATGATTATCTTACAGAACGATTAACAGCCTGTGGCTATGAAGTGAAATATTTGCCGCAAATAACCTACGAAGAATTGCAAACAGAAATTGAAAATGCTGAAGGGTTAATTGTTACCACAAGATTGAAAATCGATAAAAATATCCTGATCAAGGCGGATAAGCTGAAATGGATCGGGCGCCTGGGAAGCGGTATGGAACTGATTGATGTGGCTTATGCTGAAAGCAAAAATATTCGTTGTGTAAGCAGCCCTGAAGGTAACCGTAATGCAGTAGCGGAACATGTATTAGGAATGCTATTAAACCTGATGAATAAAATTTCTTCCGGTAACCTTGAAATAAAAGAGGGTAAATGGATACGCGACGCCAACAGGGGTACTGAATTAACAGGAAAAACAGTTGGTATCATTGGTTTCGGCAACACGGGTGGTGCATTTGCAAAGCTGCTTTCTTCTTTTGATGTTACCGTTCTTGCTTACGATAAATATAAATTCGGTTTTGCAAAAGAAAATGTGCATGAAGCCAATATGGAACAAATAACACGTTATTCTGATGTGGTTAGCCTGCATGTTCCGCTTACTGATGCAACTTTACACATGGCTGATGACCGTTTTTTTAATTCGCTTGCACGAAGACCTTATTTCATCAATGCCTCCCGGGGCAAGGTGCATGATACAGTTGCAGTGATAAATGCCTTAAAAAATCAAAAAATTGCCGGCGCCGCATTAGATGTTTTGGAAAATGAAAAGCTGGAAACCTATTCGGATGAAGAAAAGCAAAACCTTAATTGGCTATTAAGTCAACCCAATGTTATTATTACGCCCCATATTGCGGGCTATAGCCACGAAGCCTTTTATAAAATGGCGAAAATCATTCTGCAGAAATTGGGAATCTAAAAAGTATAATTTCACATATCATAAAGTATTTTAATTCCCAATTTCTTTTGATCGGATGTTATAATGGTAACTAAAACAAACTTGGTTTTTTAGCGATAATGCCTTAATTTTAAAGTTACCCTTAAAAGTTATACCTTTGTACAAATAGTGCAACGCTTCACTAATAATGAGGCGTTGTATTTTTTTTCTCATTTTGTAACGAAGTAAAAGGAAATGTATGAGCGGAATTACTTATTTAACAAAAGATGCCCTTGAGCAGCTAAGAGCTGAATTGCAGAGAATGAAAGCGGTTGACCGTCCTGCAGCTTCTAAAGCAATCGCAGAAGCCCGGGAAAAAGGCGATTTACGCGAAAATGCGGAATATGATGCAGCCAAGGAAGCGCAGGGTTTGCTGGAAGCGAAAATACAGAAACTGGAAGGCGAACTGGCAAATGCACGTATTATTGATGAAAACAATATTGATACGAGCAAGGTTTCGATTTTGACAAAGGTTACTGTTACTAATCTCGGTACAAAAAAGCAAGCGACTTATCATCTTGTTTCGGAAAAAGAAGCTGACCTGAAACAAAGTAAAATATCCATTACTTCACCAATTGGAAAAGGCTTGCTCGGAAAACAAGTTGGGGACGTTGCTGAAGTACAGGTGCCGGCTGGCATGTTAAAATTCAAGATTGAAAACATTACTATTTAAAGCAGGTACGGGATACGAGATAATTGTATCGCCCTTGTATCCCGCATCCATACAATCCCGCATTTTCTTATGACTATTTTTTCAAAAATCATCAAAGGCGAAATCCCTTCTTATAAAATTGCGGAAGATGAAAATTTTTTTGCATTTCTTGATATTTTTCCGTTGAGAGAGGGACATGTGTTGGTGGTTCCAAAGGTTGAAGAAGATAAATTCTTTGACCTGCCGGATGGTTATTTGTCGAAAATGCTGGTATTTGCCAAACCCATTGCCCGGACCATTGAAAAATCATTCCATTGTAACCGCTGTGGCATATCTGTAATCGGGCTGGAAGTGCCCCATGCGCACCTGCACCTTATTCCCATTAACAATGCCAACGATTTAAATTTCACGAGCAAAAAAATAAATGTTACCCCTGAATTGCTGAAAGCAACGCAGGAGAAGATACTGACTAATTTGAGAAGTTAATAGAATACAATTTGGAGTTAGTATTGTTATTGAATGATTAGCCGACAACAGAGATTGACAGTGGTCTTAAAAAGGCTACTGAAGAGCCCCTTGATTTCCGGTAATTCTTATCTGTTAGTATTACTTGCCTTCGATTTCCACGGCACCTTCCACCAGTACTGCTACTTTATTGTTGATTACTTCCACAAAACCGCTTTGCACGTCGAAGTAAACAACATGATGGTTTTTATCTTTTAAAATTTTCAGCCTGCCGTTTTTCAACGCACTTACCAATGGTGCATGTTTGTCCAGCACTTCAAAAGAACCGGTGATGCCGGGCAACTGTACGCCATATACATCGCCGCTGAAGACTTTTTTTTCCGGTGTTAATATTTCCAGGTTCATTGTTTGTAGTTTGTGGTTTGTGGTCTGTAGTTCCTGAAGTTTACAATTCATTCCGAATTTTGAATTCGCAGAACGCTAAACTCTAAACTACAAACTGAAAACTTATCCCTGTGCTTGCGCCAGCAATTTCTTGCCTTTTTCAATGGCGTCATCAATATTGCCCACCAGGTTGAAAGCAGCTTCCGGATATTCATCCACTTCGCCATCCATAATCATATTGAAACCGCGGATGGTTTCTTCGATCGGCACCAGCACGCCTTTCAAACCGGTAAATGCTTCCGCTACATGGAATGGTTGCGACAGGAAACGCTGCACTTTACGTGCTCTTGCTACCGTCATTTTATCTTCATCGCTCAATTCATCCAAACCAAGGATGGCAATAATATCCTGTAATTCTTTATAACGTTGTAAAATCAGTTTAACCCTGTTAGCACAGGCATAGTGTGAATCGCCTACGATTTGCGGAGTTAAAATTCTTGATGTAGAATCCAATGGGTCTACAGCCGGATAGATACCTAAGTCAGCAATTTTTCTGCTTAATACGGTTGTTGCATCAAGGTGTGCAAATGTTGTAGCAGGAGCGGGGTCAGTCAAATCATCGGCAGGAACATATACCGCCTGCACAGAGGTGATGGAGCCGTTTTTGGTAGAGGTAATCCTTTCCTGCATCAGCCCCATTTCAGTGGCCAGCGTTGGCTGATAACCCACGGCAGAAGGCATACGGCCTAATAACGCAGATACTTCAGAACCAGCCTGTGTGAAACGGAAAATATTATCAACGAAGAAAAGGATATCGCGCCCCTGGCCTTTACCATCGCCGTCTCGGTAATATTCAGCAATGGTCAATCCGCTCAAAGCCACACGGGCACGCGCTCCCGGCGGTTCGTTCATCTGACCGAATACAAATGTTGCTTTTGATTCAGATAATTCCTGCAAATTCACTTTGCTCAAATCCCAACCTCCATGTTCCATGCTGTGTTTAAAATCGTCTCCATATTTCATAATGCCGGCTTCGATCATTTCACGCATCAGGTCATTTCCTTCACGAGTCCTTTCACCCACACCGGCAAACACGGATAAACCTGAATATGCCTTAGCGATATTATTGATGAGCTCCTGGATCAAAACTGTTTTTCCCACACCTGCCCCACCAAACAAACCGATCTTTCCGCCTTTTGCATATGGTTCAATCAGGTCGATTACTTTAATACCGGTAAAAAGTACTTCAGTAGAGGTACTTAAATTTTCAAATGCCGGTGGTTTGGAATGGATTGGGCGGCCTCCGGTTTTCGAAACAGCAGGTAATCCGTCAATAGGATCGCCGGTTACATTAAAAAGACGGCCTTTAATTCCTTCGCCCGTGGGCATGGTGATAGCTACACCCGTGTCAACTACCTGCATGCCACGAACCAAACCTTCAGTTCCATCCATAGCGATGCAACGAACGCTATCTTCACCAAGATGTTGCTGTGCTTCCAAAACAAGTGTTTCGCCGCCTGATCTTTTTACTTCCAGTGCATTAAAGATTTCCGGAAGCTTCTCATCGAATTGCACGTCCACTACTGCTCCGATGATCTGTTTTATCTTTCCAACGTTTGCCATATATAAGCAATTATTAAAATGGGATGTTTAAAATTGGCTGCAAATGTAAGGAAGTAGAGGCAAAAATCCGAAATGAAGTTTTGAAAAGGTAAATGGTGTGTGTTATAGGTTTCAGGGCAAAAAATACCTTACATCTTATTCCTTAAACCAGTTACCTTATACCCCGTTTCATTTACTTTTGTTGCTCACTATTTTTTATGCAATTAAAAGAAGTAACCGATCAGGGTGCGGCAAAAGAGTTTATCCAGGTGAATGTTCAATTGAATAAACATGACCCTAATTACATCAGGCCGCTTGATAAAGATGTAAATGAAGTCTTCGCCCCTGAAAAAAACAAAGCATTTCGTTTTGGTGAATGTAAAAGATGGATATTAACGGATGATAATGGAAATTTCATCGGAAGGATTGCCGCATTTGTGAATAAAAAATATAAAAGCAAAGGCGATGATGTTCCTGTAGGCGGAATTGGTTTTTTTGATTGCATCAATAACCAGGAAGCCGCTGATATGTTGTTTGATGTGGCTAAACACTGGTTAATACAAAAGGGCATGCAGGCGATGGATGGACCTATCAATTTCGGGGAACGTGACAGATGGTGGGGATTGGTAGTTCAGGGTTTTGATCCGCCATTGTATTGTATGAATTACAACCCACCCTATTACCAGGCATTATTTGAAAATTACGGCTTTAAAAACTTCTTTAACCAGGTTTGTTTTGGTTTGAATGTAGCTGACAGGCTTCAGCAAAAATTTTACGACAGGCATGCTGCATGCGCAGCTGATCCGAACTTTTCAGCAAAGCATATAAAAAAAAATGAGCTTGATAAATTCGCAAAAGATTTTACTATCGTTTATAACAAAGCCTGGGCTGGCCATGGCGGATTGAAAGAATTAGCTGAACCGGTTGTGAAAAAAATGTTTCGTTCCATGAAGGCCGTAATCGATGAAACTACGAGTTGGTTTGTATATTATAAAGAGGAGCCCGTTGCCATGTGGATGAACCTTCCGGATCTGAACCAATGGTTTAAATATGTTAACGGAAAATTTGATTTATTTCATAAGCTGAAATTTTTGTGGGTGAAGAAAACAAAAAAGTGCAACAAGTTTGTTGGGCTTGCGTTTGGCGTAGTTCCCGAATGGCAGGGAAAAGGCGTGGACAGTTACATGATCATGGAAGGGGCAAAAACTATTCAGAAAGAGCTCAAGTATGAAAAATATGAGATGCAATGGATCGGTGAATTCAATCCTAAAATGATTAATATAGCGGAAAACCTCGGAACATACAGAAGCAGGATATTAACTACGTACAGGTATTTATTTGACAGGACGAAAGAATTCAAAAGGCATCCGATTCTTTAAATGGTTAAGCGTGTGTAGTATTTGCTTTGTTGTTTTTGAATTCGAAATGCATGTGCAAATCCGGGAGTTTAATACTGCTGCTGTTAGTCGGTAAATTGCTTTGTAGTTACCAGCTACAAACTGAAAACCAAAAACTGAAAACTGAAACGTAAATTGCGACGTTATGGACAAATTCATTGTATCCGCACGAAAGTACAGGCCGCAAAACTTTTCAACGGTTGTGGGGCAGTCGCATATTACCACTACTTTGAAAAATGCTATTAAGAATAATCAGCTTGCACACGCATTTTTATTTTGCGGTCCAAGGGGAGTGGGCAAAACCACTTGCGCCAGGATTTTGGCTAAGACCATCAATTGCGAAAACCTTGGGGCAGATGGGGAAGCATGTAATAAATGTAATAGTTGTATTTCTTTCAATGAGGGGGGTTCTTTAAATATCCACGAGCTGGATGCTGCCAGCAATAATTCAGTGGATGATATCAGGGCATTGGTTGAACAGGTTCGTTTCACGCCTCAAGCCGGAAAATATAAAGTGTATATCATTGATGAGGTGCACATGCTCAGTTCTTCCGCCTTCAATGCTTTTTTGAAAACACTGGAAGAACCGCCGCCTTATGCTATTTTTATTTTGGCAACAACGGAAAAACATAAGATATTACCTACCATTTTAAGCCGTTGCCAGATTTTTGATTTCAAAAGGATTACCGTTAGTGATACGGTTGAGCACCTGCAGGAAATCTGTGATAAAGAACAAATAAAAGCGGACAAGGCGTCATTGCAGATCATTGCGCAGAAAAGCGAAGGTTGCATGCGCGATGCGCTAAGCATTTTAGACAAGATTTCCAGTTTCACCAACAATGAACTCAGTTATCAGAATACATTGGAACATCTCAATATTTTAGATGCTGATTATTATTTTAAACTGATGGATGCGATGCAGCAGCAAAATCTTGCTGATGCTTTAATGCTATATGATGATATCAATAAAAAGGGTTTTGAGGGAGACATGGCGCTCAGCGGTTTTGCAGAATTTATCAGGAATCTATTAGTGTGTAAGGATGAAAAAGTAGCATATTTACTGGAAGCTGTCGAAAGCTTCAAAGAAAAATACATTGTGACAGCAAAAAAAATCAGTACGTCTTACCTGATCAGCGCATTGAATGTGCTTAATGAATCGGAAGTCAACTATAAAAGCGCAAGGAACAAAAGGCTTCATGTTGAACTTGCACTGATAAAATTATGTTACCTGCATCAAGCTATTGAGTTCAGCGCAAGCGGTGAAAATATCAGTAAAAAAAAAGTAACTGAAACAATAAGGCCTGTGGCTTTCAGGAATATTTTTCCTGTAGAACTACCCGGGAAAAAAGAAAAAGAGAAAATAACAGATATCCCTGAAGCAGGTATGGGCAGTAACCGTGCTAAGCTTTTGATTGAAACAAAAAATAAGGATGAAAAAATCCTCGTTGAGGATAGTCATAAAGGGCATGATCAGCCGTCACCCCAATCATCACCTGTAAGCGCCGCCACTCTCGGTGCATTATCGAAACTGCGAAAAGAGGTTGCCGGCAGGCAACAGACAATAACAGATGATAAAATAAAATCGCTTGCTGATGAAAGCCTGAAAGAAGCCTGGATGCAATATGCGCAACAGCTGCGACTTGCAAAAAACCCCGCAGTACAAAGTTTTGAACTTGCTTCTTTGAAAATCATCAATGATAATTTGTTTGAAGCTGTTTCGAACAACAACCTTGAACAGAAATTTATTGAGCAGGAAAAACGAAATGTTTCTGTTTTTCTGCAAAAAACATTCAACAACAAAGCGCTTTCTTTTTCTGTTTCTGTCGATGAAAACAGTATTGTTCAGGAACCAACGGACAGGCCACTGAACAAACGCGAGCAATATCAAAAAATAATTGAGCAGTACCCACTGGTGAAAGAACTGAAAGACAGGCTGAGGTTAGAGCTGGATTATTGAGCAGTTCAGGGTTATGAGCTCAGGGCCCGCGCGTTGCTAATTTTCATTTTACTAAATCAACCAATTACTTAATTGCTCTTTTTTATGAACTATCGGCTCCGAACTATTTAGTTAAATTCTTCTCAACAATTTTGGCAGATTTATAAAAGGAAGGAAATTTGCCATCACCTAATTTATGGCAAAAAATTCTACTAACCAGGTTTTTCAAACTGATTCCCCCTCACGATGGCTTCGATTCAAATGGAGTGGAAGGTTTTTACTGATTTTCCTGATTTTTGCAGTAATCATCATTACGATCGCCATGTCGAGGGTGTACACACCTGATTTGCCCCAGTTCGCTTCAGCACAGGAAAAACAAACATTGCTGGATACCAATAGCAGTTTTGCCAGAAAGAGTAAAATTTTCAAACAATATACCGGGTTCAGAAGGTTTATCACAGAAAAAGAAGCCTATAATGGCGGTGCTTACCCGATACCAAAGAGATTCAGAAAAAAGAATGGTGTTATTGTTCAGGCAGACTCAAGTTTTTATTCTTTTAAAAAATTTACTGCCGGTATCCGGGCCGCATTTTATGTAAGCTGGGATCCCGAATCATTGTCTTCACTCAGACAGAATATCTCGCATATAAATGTAGTTTTTCCGGAATGGTTTTTTTTGGATCCGAATACAGATACCTTAATAGTAAATATTGATACTGCCGCACTGAATATCATGAATAAAGCTTCAGTTAAAGTGTTGCCTATTCTGACCAATAATTTTAAACAGTCATTTCGCGGTGATGTGGTGCACCGGATATTTACTGACCGTAAAAAAAAGGAATTGCTGATCAGCAGCATTATAGCAATACTAAAAAAATATGGCTTGGATGGAATCAATATTGATTTTGAAGAACTGAAAGAACCCAAAAGCGAAACCTTCGTGCTTTTCATGAAAGAATTGTACCAAAAATTGCATGCACAGGGATTTCTGGTTACGCAGGATGTTGCCCCTTTTAATGACGATTATGACCTGGTTGACTTGTCTAAATACAATGATTATATATGCTTAATGGCGTATGATCAATTTTCAGAAAGCACAAAACCTGGGCCGATATGCCATCAGAAATGGATAGAAGCGGCTGTTGACCAGGCTGCACAAAAAATACCGCCGCGAAAATTAATACTTGCCATAGCGGGATTCGGATATGACTGGAGGCTTGACAAAGAAGAAAAAGCTGATTCTGTTAACCCTATCAAATATCAACAGGCATTAACCCTGGCCAGGAGTTACGATGGTTCCATTGATTTTGATAACGACTCTTACAACCTCCATTTCAAATACAGCGACGAAAAAGGTGCTGATCATGAGGTGCATTTTACAGATGCGGCCACTACATTTAATACATTGAGATTTGCCGTGGAATACGGGCTGAGTGGAGTGTCGCTTTGGAGGCTTGGCTCCGAAGATTCACGCATGTGGGATTTTTATGACAGGGACATGAGTAAGGACAGCATCAAACGTTACGACTTTTCCAACTTTAATAATGTAAGGATGTTTGTGAATGATGAAACACCCGCTTATTCAGGACAGGGGGAAGTGTTAGACATTCTTGGTGGCCCTACCAGCGGCAAAATAAAACTGGAATTAGACAGCTCCGAACTTTTAATCAGTGAAGAGAAATATGATACACTCCCTTCAAAATGGGTGGCGAGGAAATACGGAACACTCGACAAGAAAAAATTAGTACTCACTTTTGATGATGGCCCTGATCCGATTTTTACGCCGGAAATTCTGGATATACTTAGCCGTGAAAAAGTGCCCGCCGTTTTTTTTGTGGTAGGTATCAATGCGGAAAATAATATACCCATTATAAAAAGAATTTTCAGAGAGGGCCATGAAATCGGTAATCACACTTTCACTCACCCCAACATTGCAAAAGTAGGCCGTAAACGGGCTGTGCTGGAAATAGAATCAACAAGGTTATTACTTGAGTGCATTACCGGAAGATCTACTGTAATGTTCCGTGCACCATATAATGCAGACTTCGAACCTACAAAAGCGGAAGAGTTAATACCTGTGGCTATTGCCAGGCAGCTAAATTACCTGGATATAGGTGAATCCCTGGATCCGCTTGATTGGGAACCAGGGGCAACAGCCGATTCAATTGTCGCCAGGGTGATTAAGAGAAAGGATGACATGACAAAGCAGGACCTGAGCGGTAATATTATTTTATTGCATGATGCCGGAGGCGACAGTCGGGAAGAAACGGTAAAAGCCTTGCCACAGATCATTCATTACTTCAGGGCAAGAGGCTACACATTTACTACAATTGCTGATTTGCTTGGTAAGAAAAAAGACGACCTGATGCCTGAAGTACCTAAAGGAAGTGGTTATTATATTCTTCAGATAAATTATTACCTCGCGGAAACGGCTTACTGGGGGTCACATATTTTATTTTCCCTTTTCGTCCTCTTTATTATTCTTTCCATCGGTCGTATTATTTTTTTAGGGGCAATTGCTACACAGGAATACTATTATGAAAAGAATTTCCACAGGCAACCTTTTTGGTTACCTGATGGAACCCATGCTCCATTGGTAAGTATTATTGTTCCTGCCTATAATGAAGAAGTGAACGCGGTAAGCTCGGTGAAAAGTTTATTGAACTGCGATTATCCCAACTTTGAAATAATTTTTGTTGATGATGGAAGTAAGGATAACACTTATCAAAAAGTGAATGAGACATTTGCGGATAACAAAAAAGTAAAAGTGTTTACCAAGCCAAATGGCGGAAAGGCGTCTGCATTAAACTATGGCATTCGGCAATCGGGTGCCGATTTTGTTGTGTGTATTGATGCAGATACAAAACTTTTACCTGATGCTATTTCAAAAATGATGATGCATTTCACTCCCGGTTATGGAGATAAAGTAGGCGCAGTGGCAGGCAATGTGAAAGTTGGCAACCAGGTAAATCTCCTTACAAAATGGCAATCTATTGAATATATCAGCAGTCAGAACTTTGACAGGCGGGCTTTCTCTTATATTAATGCAATTACTGTTGTGCCGGGCGCAATCGGGGCTTTCAGAAAAAAAGCGATTGAAGAAGCCGGCGGTTTTACAACGGATACCTTAGCTGAAGATTGCGATCTTACTATCCGCATTTTGAGAAAGGGATATGTTATCGATAATGATAATAAAGCTATTGCAATGACAGAAGCGCCTGAAACATTAAAAATGTTCCTGAAACAGCGTTCCCGTTGGAGTTTTGGTGTGATGCAGACTTTTTGGAAAAACCGTGATGCGCTTTTTAGCTGGAAATACAAATGGCTGGGTTGGGCGGCCATGCCGAATATTCTCGTCTTCCAGTACATCATCCCTTCGATAATACCGCTTGCAGATTTTTTTATGATTATCGGTTTGTTTGCAGATAGTGCATCAAGGTCCAGGATCGGAAAATATTATTTGGTATTTATGCTGGTGGATGTTGCAGTAGCCATCCTTGCTTTTGTATTTGAAAAAGAAAAAATATCGAAGCTGGTGTGGTTAATCCCGCAAAGATTGGTCTGGCGCTGGCTTTTGTGGTATGTGCTGTATAGAACTTTCCGAAAGGCTATTAAAGGGGAGCTGCAGCATTGGGGCGTTTTGAAAAGAACCGGTAATGTGAAAGATGTTGCTATAACAACGGATTAGTTACAGTATTAAGTTTGTAATTTACAGTATGTGATTCTTGATGCAAAGTTTCTTTATTGGTGAAACAGACTGAATTTGAAGAACTCAAAACTAAGGCTATATTATAGCGCTGCGGACGAAGGGATTGCGACGCAAGGGCCCCAACCTGAGTGATTGTAATCGGTATCATCATTACCGGGAATTTTAAATTTGAAAAGCCCGATAATTACATTGAGAAATTGAACATTTTCAAATTGAGCAATTAGAGATAGTTTTCCTAATTTCGGGGTCTCAAAAAAATTAAAACTGTTAATAATATTATGGCTGAAGTTATTTTGATGCCACGCCTTAGCGATACGATGACAGAAGGTGTGATTGCTTCATGGCACAAAAAAGTGGGCGACCCGGTAAAAAAGGGTGATTTGCTTGCCGAAGTGGAAACAGATAAAGCGACGATGGAACTGGAAAGTTATAAGGACGGGATATTATTACATGTTGGCGGAGAAAAAGGGAGTAAACTACAGGTGAACGATTTGCTGGCCATTATCGGCAAACAGGGAGAAGATATTTCATCTTTAATAAAAGGCAGCGCAGCGGTTTCAAAGTTTGCTGAACCTGCAAAAAAGGAAACCACTGCGCCTGCAACGGAGGCTAAAACTGCTGCAGCTGTTGCTGCAATTGATATTTCAAAAATGGAAGAAGTTATTTTGATGCCCCGCCTTAGCGATACGATGACAGAAGGAGTAATTGCGGGGTGGCAAAAAAAGGTGGGCGATACTGTTAAAAAAGGCGATATACTTGCCGATATTGAAACCGACAAGGCAACCATGGAACTGGAAAGTTACAAAGAAGGCAAGTTGCTTTATATCGGGGCACAAAAAGGAGAGAAAATCCAGGTAAATGATTTACTCGCCATTATCGGGGATGAGAAAAAAGTGGATGTACAGAAAATAGTTGGCGCAATAACCAATAAAGCAGCTGCACCGGTAACTACGGCCTCCCAAACTGAAGTTCAGCCTGCCGCAACAGCTTCACCACTTGCCCAACAGCAAACAGCTTCATTAAACGGCGACGGGAGAGTAAAGGCCTCACCACTTGCCAGGAAACTGGCGGCTGATAAGGGAATTGACATTAGCAAAGTTGCCGGTAGCGGCGATGGCGGAAGAATTGTAAAAAACGATATTGATAACTATAAACCAGTAGCAGAAGATATACGACGGGCGACAGAGATGAAAACTACTGCTGTTCA
Source organism: Puia sp. (assembly GCA_035541355.1). Lineage (GTDB taxonomy): Bacteria > Bacteroidota > Bacteroidia > Chitinophagales > Chitinophagaceae > Puia. Next base: position 678,402 of record DATKNN010000014.1, read on the forward strand.
GCAGATACCTGCAGGACAAATTAGTTTTGATGAAGTTCCTGTATCCCAAATGCGCAAAGTAATTGCAAAACGGTTGGCCGAAAGTAAGTTCAGCGCTCCGCATTTCTATCTCACCATGAGCATTGATATGGATAAGGCTGTTGAAAGCCGCATCAAAATCAATGAAACAGCTTCGGTAAAAATTTCATTCAATGATATTGTTTTAAAAGCAGTTGCGGTTGCATTAAAAAAACATCCGGCTGTAAACAGCAGCTGGCTGGGCGATAAAATCCGCATCAACCATCATGTAAACATCGGCGTGGCTGTTGCAGTGGAAGACGGTCTATTGGTTCCTGTTGTCCGCTTTGCCGACACTAAATCACTCACTCAAATTGCAACTGAAGTCAAAGACTTTGCGCAAAGGGCAAAAAGCAAAAAATTACAACCATCCGATTGGGAAGGCAGCACATTCACCATATCAAATCTTGGCATGTTTGGCATAGATGAGTTTACTGCGATTATTAATCCCCCGGATGCCTGTATACTTGCAGTTGGCGGAATCAGTCAGGTGCCTGTTATAAAAAATGGCGCTGTTGTGCCCGGCAATGTAATGAAAGTAACATTAAGCTGCGATCACAGAGTTGTTGACGGAGCAAGTGGGGCTGCATTTTTGCAAACGCTGAAAAGTTTGTTGGAAGAACCGTTGAGGATGTTAATTTAATGCTGAGTAATAAAAAGCAAGTAAAATTATTAATCCCGCAATGAGCGGGATTTTTTTGTTTTTATATGGTATTGAATGCCGTTATAAATCTGTTAAGCTTCAAGAAATGATGGATATTATAGCCTGTTAAATTTTCTCCAATCCTTCTACTCCGGATATTTTTTAGCTGCTGATCATCTATTTTTAATCATAATGTTATTATTGCTGTAATCAGTAATTGACACTTTTGAAAAAAAATTTACTCCTTTTCTTTTGTGTAGGTGCAATGCGTCTTGTTTTCTGTCAGCAAAATTATATAATGTTGAAGGCAAAGGCTGTTGACAGTTTGCGCAATGGAATACCTTATGTGAATATCGGCATTGCAGAAAAAGATATAGGAACCGTATCCGATTCTATCGGAAACTTTATGCTGAAAATACCGCAAAACCTGGGAAATGAAAGCCTGTTGTTTACTTCAGTTGGCTTTGAAGACAGAAGCATACCTGTGCAGCAGCTGTTATCAGCGCATGAAATATTCTTGACTGCAAAATTTCAGCAGTTACAACAGGTTGTTGTTTTGCCAAAACAATTAAGTATAAAAGTACTTGGCAACACTACTCAATCCATGTTTCTTAGCGCCGGGTTTTCTTCAGGTAATTTAGGTGCGCAGGCCGGAACAAGGATTCGTATAAGACATGCTCCGGCTTATCTGGAAAAAGTAAATTTTCACTTATCGTATAATAAGCTTGACAGTATTAAAGTGCGCCTGAATATTTATGAAATGAAAGATGGCATTCCCGGAAATAATATCCTTCCTGAAAATGTTATCATAAGCATTCCGGATAAAAAAGCCGGTAATTTTGAAATTGATTTGTCAAAGTACAATCTTACCGTAAAAGATGATATTCTCATTGCTCTTGAATTGATTCAGGCAAAGGGAGATGCTACAAGTGGTGTGTATATGTCGGCTTCCCTATTCGGTAACCCTACTTATTATAAAGAAACAAGCCAATCTGAATGGAAAAAATTAGGGAAGGTATCGATCGGGATTAATGTTACGGTAAAATATTGATTGCATAAAAAATTGGCAAGTCTTTTCAACATCGTAAATTCATTGTTGCTTGAAGGATAATAAATTTTTCAAAAGAGAAAGCAACACGAACGGGTATTAATATGATCAAACAATCCACCATTCAACTGCTTCGTTTCCATTTTTCTTTTTTTCTTATGCCGGTGTATTGGTTCGCCATGAGCCAGCTGGTTCATAAAAACTGGTACAGGGCAATTCTTATTTTTATTATCCTTCACCTGCTTGTTTACCCTGCAAGCAACGGTTACAACAGCTATATGGATAGGGATGAGGGCAGCATCGGTGGTGTAAAAAATCCCTTACAGCCCACCAAACAGCTTTTTTACCTTACTATGTTAATGGATATTATTGCCGTTGTATTGAGTGTTTTTGTCAGTATTTATTTTTTGGCCGGAATAGCTGCATATATTCTGGCATCACGGGCTTACAGCAACAGGAAAATCAGGCTGAAGAAATATCCTGTTATCGGTTATCTGACTGTTATTATTTTCCAGGGAGCTGTAACTTTTTTTTTAGTTTATCACGGAGTTCATGCAGAAAAGACTTTGTCAGTACCTAAAGAAGGAATGATTTCAAGTTCGCTGCTAATAGGCGGCTTTTATCCGCTCACCCAAATTTATCAGCACCAGGCTGATTTAAAAGATGGTGTAAAAACAATCAGTTATTTGTTGGGGTTCATGGGCACATTCCTTTTTACTGCTATATTGTATTTTCTGTCTATGTTGTTGCTGGCTTATTATTTTTTTTCTTCAATGGAAATAAAAGAATTTTTTGTGCTGGCAACCTGCATGTTACCTGTGGCCGTTTATTTTTTTATGTGGTGGGTTAAAGTATGGAGAAATCGCGCAAACGCCAGTTTTGAAAACACCATGCGCATGAATATTATTGCTGCGGTTTGTAGCAATATTGCTTTTATAGTTGTACTCGTTATGAACGAATCGTTATAAATTCTGGGAATTCAGAATTTCGTAAATTGAAGCAGAATAAAACAGCTTTGAGTAAAATTATTTCTATCGGTACGGCAGTGCCTGCATTCAGGCATAAACAGGATGATATATTGCATTTCATGCAACATATTTATGCCATGAATGAAGCGGATAAAAGAAAACTGAAATTCTTATATCACCAAAGCAGTATTGAATACCGCCACTCGGTAATTCCGGATTACAGCAGAAATATCCCCGAATGGAAATTTTACCCGCATTCTGAGAATCTGGAGCCGTTTCCTTCCCTTGAGCAAAGAATGACATGGTATAATAAATATGCCGCGCCACTTTCTGTTGATGCAATACGCGAATGCCTCGGTAATAAGATTAATCATAAAGAAATCACACACCTGATCACTGTTAGTTGTACTGGCATGAGTGCCCCCGGCCTTGATTTGCAGGTGATGGAACTGATGGATCTCCCTAAACATATTTTCAGGACATCGGTAAATTTCATGGGTTGTTATGCCGCTATCCATGCAATGAAACTGGCAGATGCTATTTGTAATTCGGAAAAAAACGCAAAAGTGCTGATTGTAGCGACTGAGTTATGTACTTTGCATTTCCAAAAAGAAGCAACTCCTGACAATATTGCCTCAAGTTTGTTGTTTGCTGACGGGGCTGCTGCAGCGGTCATTACTTCAAATGAGTATTTAGCAGAGGGCATTAACTTTAAAAATTTTTATTCAGAAGTGCTCCCACAGGGAAAAAAGGATATGGCATGGGAATTATCTTCCACAGGCTTTTTAATGACATTAAGCGGTTATGTTCCCAATCTAATTGAGGAAGACTTTGAGGTGCTCACCCAGCACGCATTGCAAAAGAATGGCCTGCAAAAAAATAATATCACCGATTGGTGTATTCATCCCGGAGGGAAAAAAATATTGGAAGCTATTCATAAAAGCCTTCGTTTAACAAACGGGGAACTTAATGAAAGTTATGAAATACTGAGGCAGTATGGCAATATGAGTTCTGCAACGATTTTATTTGTGCTGAAAAAGATCTTTGACAAAGCAGGCCATCAAAAGAAAAAAACAATTTTTGGTGCAGCATTCGGGCCGGGATTAACCATGGAAACCCTTGTGGCAACGATAAGATTTTAGCGAATCAGTAAAAACTACATGAGCATATTAGCTATACCACTGCTATATGAAATATACAATACACTCATGTAGTAAGCCTTTAACAACTATTCAATACTGATTTTCGATTCTTCTTGTATTTTTATATGCTGCAGGCGTATTTGTTTGCTGACGATTGATTTACCATCGGAAACCTGCAAGGTGTATACACCTTCATCTGCCCCGAGAAAATCATAATCTTTAGCAACCCTTTTTTGTGATTTTTTTGTCCAGAAGCTATAGAGTATACTGCCATCCTTATCTTTTAAAGTTACCAGCAGGCTTTTTAATTCGGGCTTGAATATAGTCACACGTACTATGTCGGGGTTAGTCATCTGGCTCAGCGACACGCTGAATGATGTTTTTTCTTCAGTTTTGTTGTCATTCTTTTTTTCAATTCCCGGAATGAGGGTTACAGATGAAGCTGCTGCTGCCCGGCTTGTAAAAAAGGTGCATGAAGCAATTAAAGATGCAACAATTGGTTTTACTAATGATGATTTCATGGTCTTGTTTTTTAAAAATGAATGTTTTTGTTTTACTTCTTTTCTTTTTTCTCAAAGCTATTTTTGTAAACAAGAAAAGTTCTGCCTTCAAAAATTTTGAAAGTGGTTATTGACAATGTGTAGTTAGATGGGAATAAAGCCGGCTTAATTAATAGGATGCTGTTTTATGAAAAATGTTGCATTATATCAGCAGTAATTATTCACTGTAAGAAGTATTTAACATTTCTTTATTACTGAAATAAATTGCAAACATTTTCCAACATCCAATAAACCCGAAAAACATGCCAGTTATTATTAGCTTGAAATTCAACACCTGTTTAAACTCCGTTTGATAAATGCTGTATTCTTTCCGTACACTATTTGTACCGTGCACGATACAGTTTGTATAAAACGATTTATTGAATTATTTCTATCTGAAAAGCAAAATGAATTTTAAATATAGATCATATCAAAAAGAGTTGCTTGACCGTGATGATATTTCCTTTGATGCAATCAGTCGGAACATGTATGAATTGAATATGATTAATACCTGGCTGGGTGGGCATTCCGTTACATTGAGCGGGTTTAAGAAAATACTTGCTGACGGAAAAAAAATTAGCATTTGTGAAATTGGCTGTGGCGGAGGTGATAATTTATATCACCTGAAAAAATGGTGTGACAGGAAAAAGGTCAATGCATATTTTATTGGGATCGATATTAACAAAAATTGTATTGAATATGCCAGGTCCAGGATTAGCAGCGATGAATTTACTTTTATTATCAGTGACTACAGGAACTATAATTTTACTGAAAAACCAGATATTATTTTTTCGTCACTTTTCTGTCATCATTTTAATGATGAAGATATAATACATGCATTGCAATGGATGCGAAAAAATTCAGCTATAGGGTTTTATGTTAACGATTTGCACAGAAATGCACTGGCATATTACGCTATCAAATGGATTACTGAACTTTTCTCTCGCTCTTATCTCGTGAAAAATGACGCCCCGTTATCGGTGCTTAGGGGGTTTCATAAAAAGGAATGGGAACAGTTATTAAAGCGATCCGAAATAAACAGCTATCATTTGCAATGGAAATGGGCTTTTCGCTGGTTAATTGTTTCATTGAACAAAACAGTATGAGCGAAAAAAAATTATACGATGTTGCTATTGTGGGAGGCGGCCTTGCGGGCCTTGCATTGTCTATACAACTGGCAAAAGCCCATTACAGTGTAGTTGTTTTCGAGAAGGAAAAATATCCTTTTCATAAAGTCTGCGGCGAGTACATCAGTTTTGAAAACTGGAATTTTTTAGAGGAACTCGGATTGCCTTTAAGTGATTGGAACTTGCCGATCATTAAGCAATTAATGGTATCCGCTCCAAATGGAGATTTTATTGAAAGCGAATTGCCTTTGGGAGGATTTGGTATAAGCCGTTACAAACTTGATGCAGCGTTGGCAAATATTGCAAGAAATTGTGGAGTGGAATTGTTTGAACAAAATAAAGTAGCAGATATTGCTTTTGAAAGCCAAACGTTCAATCTGCAAACATCATTGTTTAATTGCCGTGCAAGAATTGTTTGTGGCTGTTTTGGCAAACGAAGTAACCTGGATATTAAATGGAAGAGAACCTTTACTTTTAAAAAAAATAATAAGCTTAATAATTTTATCGGGGTCAAATATCATATTAAAACTGATTTTCCGGACACCCTTATTGCGTTGCATAATTTCAAAAATGGTTATTGTGGCATATCCCAAATTGAAGAAGGTAAATATTGCCTTTGCTATTTAACCAGAGGGACGAACCTTCAAATGAGCAATAATTCAGTAAAGGAAATGGAGAAAAATATTTTGCGAAAGAACCCTTTCCTTGAAAAAATATTTTCTTCATCAGATTTTTTGTTCAAAGAACCCGTTACTATTTCACAGGTAAGTTTTGAAAAAAAATCGAAGACTGAAAATCATATATTATTGCTCGGGGATGCTGCCGGTGTAATAACACCGCTTTGCGGAAACGGCATGAGTATGGCTTTGCATGCAAGTAAAATAGCTTTCAAACAAATAAGTTTATTTTTGAAGAATCATATTACGAGGCATGAAATGGAACAGGATTATACCGATGAATGGAACAGGCACTTTGCCAGGCGAGTGGCAGCCGGACGATTTATACAGCTTTTTTTTGGAGATAATTATCTCTCGGCATTTTTACTGCGCTCGTTAAAGCCTTTTCCAAAATTTATTTCATATCTGATCCGCCAGACACATGGCACGCCATATTGATTGGCCGGAAATTTTCAAAAAAGAAAATACAAAATGACAGGGGTTGATATTGTTTTTGTGAGCAAGCTTTCGAAAATGACAAAGAAAAAATTGGATAAATGCCTGCATTGCCCGACACATTGGAAAATGATGAGTTGATTCATACATAAGTTAAAGAACTAATTCATTACATAATTGTTATTCCAAATATGGAATTCATAAATAAAAAAACACTTGTGCTTGGAGCTTCTGATAATCCTGAGCGGTATAGCTACCTGGCAATAAATAAACTACGAAGGCATGGAAACGAAGTCGTGGCTATTGGCAAACGAAAAACAAAAGTAGCCGATGTGGAAGTGGACACAGAAAAAAGGCCTTTTGAAAATGTTGGTACGGTTACAGTTTACCTGCGGCCGGAAAATCAGAAAGGATACTACAATTATATCCTTTCCCTGCATCCTGAAAGAATCATTTTTAATCCCGGCGCAGAAAATCGGGAATTATTTAATCTTGCCAAATCCAATGGCATCAGGCCTTTGGAAGCATGCACATTGGTTTTACTAAGTACGGGACAATTTTAATGCAATATTGAAATAAATTTCTCGTTTATTAATGCAGAAGATTTTCATTTCATTCTTTGTTGATCGTACTGTTTTAAAATCCAAATAAGCTGATGAATAACCAGAATATCGCCGGTGCAACTATTGCTTCTCTATCTCTGACTTATTTTAAAAACCTGCTTCAAGAAATTTCGCCAACTTTTTATCAATATCAAAATAATTGTTTGCAGGAAGCTCGTTTTGTTGTTCCGCAACATTATATAACAGTATTACCTATCCGTAAAAATCATTAGGCTTGATCTTGAAAAATCCTTGTAATCCGTACCCTTCGAAAACTACGTTTAAACATCCTGTCCGCCTTTCTGAAGAAAATTAATGTAACGATAACGCGTACACTATTTTGCTGTTAATAGGTTTTTCGGTAAATTCGGAAAACCTATTTTTATGTTATGGAGAAAATTTAATGGCGACCCTGTTGATTTACCCATCATTGATGCGGTTGAACAGGCTATAAGAAGAGAAACAGAAAAGGGCTATCATTTGAAGGTATGTATTGGTACCGATTCCCAGGTAAAGGGGGCGGAGACCGAATTTGCTACTGTGATAGTTTTTCTTCGTGAGGGTCATGGCGGGTTCATGTTTATCCACAATGAAAAAACAAAAACACAGTACAGCATCAAAGAAAGAATGCTGGTTGAAGTGGCCAAAAGTATTGAAACCGCGTATGAACTTTGCGATCTTTTCAACAGGTATGATGTGGATATGGAAGTGCATGCTGATATCAATACCAATCCTCATTTCAAAAGCAACGATGCGCTCAAAGAAGCAATGGGCTATATACTGGGTATGGGCTTTGCCTTTAAAGCCAAACCTGAAGCCTTTGCCAGTAGTAGCTGCGCCAACAAAGTAGTGAACTGAGCATAATCATCAGTTTTAAGAATAACCGGCAGTTAATAAAACCGCTGAAGTGGCATAGTCTCCCCCAGTAATTTTACCTGACTTTATCTTGGTGACTTTGTTTTTTTTGAATTTCCTTTTTGTCGGATTCGTACATTAACCCGGTTCATTATTATTCATTTCTTCAATCAAATCCAGAATTTTTTCCCTGCCTGTTTTTTTTACAGCGCTGGTAATAAAATGCCGGGGAAGGAACTGCCAGCTTTCGCGCATTTTGGTAAAGAATGATTTTATATTAAGGCTGACGGTACGTTGGTTTTCTTTATCCGATTTGGTAAACACGATGCAAAACGGAATCCTCCATTCACCTAAATGGTTTACAAAGTCAATATCTAATTTTTGAGCCGAATGCCTGCTGTCAATAAGTACAAAAACATTAATGAGGTTTTCGCGTTTCCGTAAATAATCTTCAATCATTTTCTCCCATTTCTTTCTTTGCTGCTGGGAAACTTTTGCAAATCCATAACCTGGCAAATCAACTATATACCATTCTTTGTTAATCAGGAAATGATTAATAAGCTGCGTTTTTCCCGGAGTAGCAGAAGTTTTGGCAAGCTTTTCATTATTACAAAGCATATTGATGAGTGAGGATTTACCGACATTGCTGCGACCGATGAAAGCATATTCGGGCTTATCAGGCATTGGGCAATGCAGGTAATCGGGGCTGCTGATAATATATTCGGAAGATTTGATGAGCATAAGCGAAATAAAGTAATCCGGATGCAAGATACATGCTGTTTGTGGTTTATCATTTGTAGTTGTGGATGATGTTGGAAAGTATAAAACCGGTGACGAAAGGTAAATAATAATGAATAGCTGACCTGCTGAACTACAAACTCGAAACTATATTATCTTCGCAGCCCGATGACAGAATATTCGCATGACCATATAGTGCCCTTCAAAGATTCGCAACAGGAAAAAAAAGAGCAAGTAGCCGATATGTTCGATCAGATTGCTTTTCGTTACGATTTCCTGAACAGGTTCCTTAGTGGTGGCATTGATGTATACTGGAGAAAAAAAGCAATCAGGGAACTGAAAGAAATCAACCCGAAAGTTATCCTGGATGTTGCTACCGGAACTGCCGATGTTGCTTTGATGATGGCAAAATACCTGCGTCCTGAAAAAATTGACGGGATAGATATTTCTGAGGGGATGCTTGAGCTGGGCCGGAAAAAAATTGCTAACTATAAGTTAAAGAGTACGATAGAATTATGTGTTGGCGATAGCGAGGCAATAAACTTTCCAAACGCTACGTTTGATGCTGTAACCGTTGCTTTCGGCGTTCGCAATTTTGCCAACCTGGAAAAAGGCCTTGAAGAAATGCTAAGAGTGCTGAAACCGGGCGGTAAATTGGTTGTGTTGGAGTTTTCGAGGCCGAAGCAGTTTTTATTTAAGCGATTTTATGCTTTTTATATGAAGACTGCAGCAGCAGGTATCGGTAAATGGGTGGCGAGGAATAAAGAAGCTTATGAATACCTGCATGAATCAGTGAAGGCTTTTCCGGAGGGGAAAGATTTTCTGGATATTTTAAACAAAACGGGCTTCAAAGACACTTATTTAAAAACGCTTAGTTTAGGGATATGCACTATTTACTGCGGAAGAAAAGAAAAGCGCTGAATTTTTTTGTTGCCCTTTGCGGTTTTACCGTTTCATCTATTCATGTGCATGCACAATTGCGCGATAACCTGAACCTTCCCGACCGTGACAATAAATTTTATCATTTGGGGATTGCGCTTATCTATAATAATTCACATTTTCAGGCAACAGCACATCCCGTTTTTTTAAATCAGGATACTATTTTGTCTGTGAACCCGCTCAATACCGGTGGTTTTGGATTAGCAGGAATGCACAATTTTCGTATCAACGATCATTTGGAGTTCAGGATTGTTTTCCCGCAGCTGATGTTTTCTTATAAGAACCTCGAATATAATATGCAGGATACTGTAAGCGGCAAACAATCTTCTACTATCAAAAAAGTAGAGTCTATTTATCTTGGCTTTCCTGTACATATCAAATTTTTAAGTGATCGTATCGAGAATTTTCGCTTTTATATGTTTGGCGGCGCCAATTATCAATATGATCTTGCATCGAATGCTTCCGCCAGAAAAGCGCAGGACCTTGTAAAACTCAAACCTTACGATTTCAGCATTGAAGCCGGGGTCGGCTTTCAGTTTTATTTTCCTGTATTTATCTTAACGCCTGAAATAAAAATCAGTGAAGGGCTCATTAATATCCACAGCCGCGACCCCAACCTTATTAATTCCAGTGTTATTGACAGGTTGAATTCAAGAATGGTCGTGTTTTCATTAATATTTGAAGGATAATATTAGTTTCGGGTTTGTAATTCTAAAATTCAATTTTAGTTTTTCCTCTGTTTGTCTTTCTTTTTTGTAGCCGGCATGAGTAATGCTGTTCAACATTGTTGCGTTGCACCCTTGAACTGAATTAGCTTTATTCTTCGGTTTATATCTCAATATCCATGCTTAATTTTAGTATTATTTTTTGTACCACTTCGCTGCACAATGAAAAAATTAGAAGATTTATTGCAGTTGGGTAACCCCCTCCTTTATCAGGTATGCGATCCCGTTAAAAAAAGTGAATTACCATTGGTAAAAGACTGGGTGGCCGACCTGCATAATGTAATGCAGGAAATAAGAATGAAATATAATTTCGGACGGGCTATTGCAGCGCCTCAATTAGGTATCATGAAGCGGCTGGTGTATATGAATATTGATAAGCCGGTTGTTTTTATTAATCCTGCGCTAAGCGATTTAAGTGATGAGATGTTTGAGCTCTGGGACGATTGCATGAGCTTTCCCAACCTGCTGGTCAAAGTAAGGAGACATAAACAGTTGACTATAGAATATCTTGATGAAAACTGGCAACCGCAGCAATGGAAAATGAGTGGCGGGCTTTCCGAATTGTTGCAACATGAATGTGATCATCTTGATGGAATACTGTGCACCATGAGGGCGATCGATAATAAATCTTTTAAATGGAGGCCATAAAATGACTCAACCAATTACATTTCTGTTTGTTTAAAGCAGTAAACTTTTTGTATGAGCAAGGTTTATTCGATTAAACGAATACAGAAAATTCCGGCAACAACCAGTCAGGTGTGGGGGTTTTTCAGTAATCCGGCAAATCTTAAAAATATTACTCCGGCAGAGTTGGGTTTTAATATTATCAGTAAATATCATGGCGACAAAATGTATACCGGGCAGATTATTGAATATAAACTAAAACCATTATTTAGTATCCCGGTTTACTGGATGACGGAAATTACCTATGTTGATGAGAAGAAATTTTTTATTGACGAACAACGTTACGGGCCTTATAGTATGTGGCATCATCAGCATCATTTTAAAGAAATAGAGAATGGTGTTGAAATGACAGACATTGTTCATTACAAAATACCTTTTTGGTTTATTGGAGATATCGCGAATAAATTATTTGTTCACTCAAAACTTCAGGAAATCTTTGATTTCCGTTTTCAAAAAACAGAACAATATTTTGGAATATGGATTGATTGAGTTTCAGGGAATTTAATAATCGTACTCTCGCCTGAACATATTCATCCTTATTCCGATGGTAAAGTTTGCTGATGCATTCAGGCTATTATAAGCATCGTGAATCCTGAAATTCCTGTAAACGGCAGACGCATCAATGTATAGGTTTTCCTTCAGTTCATAAGATACCAGGCCTGATAAATATAAACAGTAAGTACCGAGCCCTGAGCCAATTTTATAACCAAAATCACCGGCAGAACGGGTAGTATAATTTTTAAAAATATTACTGCCGAAATTGACACTGGCTGAGGAATCAATCCCTTGTTTATAGTAAATCAGTTTACCTTCAACATTCCATTTAGGCGCAGGTTGATAACGGCCAATAACAATCAGCTCATCAAAATTTGCCCCGAGCGGATGAGCAAGCGGCTGGTTATAATGTGAGAAATTTGCAACAGTGTCGTCGTGTGAATAAGTGAATGGACGAACAATATTGGTTTCAAACTGTAAGTCGAGGTTCTTAATATTTAACGCATCTATATATTTTAAGCCCAATTGTAAGCCCTGTTTATTCCCCCACCAACCGTTCGAATAATGAAGCACCTGGTGCAACACAAATTCATTAATAACAAGCTGCCCGTAAAGTTGTGTAACATGGCCGATGTTTGCTTTAAAATCCAACCCTACGGTTGTTTTATCTGGGCTTCCATTTTGTTGTTGTGCCGATACAAGAAAAATTACCGGGTTGAGGTATGAGAAATCAAAATGGTCTGCTCGACTGAATACCACATTTTCATACAAGCCCACATTCAGCCATTTTACTGCATTTACACTTAAATGATGAATTACTGCATATTTTTTGGGATACTGATAATCGCCCGGGTTATGCTGGCTTATCAACTCCATATAAAGGTTTTGATAATTCAATTTCCATATCCGCGTATTAAATTTCAGAAATAAATATGGAGCAGCATAATCACTGAGGAACAAACTGCGATATCCATTACCGATAAAATTTTTATCGTAGCCAAACTGGAAATCGAAATATTTCATCAGGTTGAAATAAATGGATGCCCGGTTATCGAAGTAATCAAAGGCGGTTTTTTTAAAAGACTTATAATAACCTGCGCCGGGAACAGCGTCATAACCTGATGTAGTTACTCTTTCTTGAAAATAATCGGGGCCTCTTTCCTGATTGTCAGTAAGATAAGCTGAAAAACCGAGTTTGTTAGCGATCATGCCACGCAGGGTAAGCCCTTTTGAATTCAAAAAAACACGCTCACTGTTATTAGTTTGATAAGATTGTGTTTCCTGGATTACAGGATCTAAGGTCAGAAAAAAATCTTTTTCATTTACTTCAAAAAGATTTGCTTTATGCTTGTAGAATATATTCAGAAATGGTTTTTTGCTGTTGAAGCTATCCGTATTTCCTTTTACCCATTCAATATTGTTCATTAACAGATCATGAAGATAATATTGGTCGATTTTGGAAAGCCGGTAAAAATAATCATAAGGATAAAAATGGTGCAGTGAATCGGATAGCTGTGCAGTTTCTACCGCCAGTTTTCTGCTCATTGGTTTATCAGTAGTTATATTAAGGCTGGGGTTTGTTTGCAGCAAAATTTCCATGCGGTCGAGAAAATGCTCAAACTTGTTGCCCTGGGGCAGGAAAGTGGATTGCGCAATACCTGGTAAAGGAAAAAACAAAATTATGCAAAGCCTTAGGATGGTTTCTCTAAATTGCGTCATGTTAGCGTTTTAATAAATTTCAATATAAAGCATGCAAAATTACCTGATTAAAAATATTTCCATTGTTAATGAAGGAGCTACTTTTTCAGGCGATGTACTGATAAAAAAAGGGCGGATTGACAGAATAGCTGCGAATATACAACCAACAATTGTTGTAAACGAAATCAATGGTGAAGGTTTGCATTTGTTACCGGGTGTAATCGATGACCAGGTACATTTTCGCGAGCCGGGATTAACACACAAGGCCACTATTTATACTGAGGCGAAAGCTGCCGTTGCAGGAGGTGTGACTTCGTTTATGGAAATGCCAAACACTATTCCACCCGTTTTTACACAAGATCTGCTGGAGGATAAATATAATATTGCTTCCAGGACATCGCTTGCCAATTATTCGTTTTACATGGGCACTTCCAATACCAATGCCGACGAAGTGCTCAAAACAAATGACAAGAAAAAGCAGGTGTGCGGTATCAAAATTTTTATGGGATCTTCCACAGGGAAACTTTTGGTGGATAATTATCTCACTTTAAACAAACTTTTCCGTGAAAGTGAGTTGCTGATAGCTACACATTGCGAAGACGAAAAAATTATCAAACAAAACGAGGAAGCGGTTAAAAAGCAAAACAAGACGCTGACTGCTGCAGACCATCCGATTATCAGGGATGAAAATGCCTGTTTTGAATCTTCTTTTACTGCTATCCAGTTTGCAAAAAAATACAACAGCCGCCTTCACGTTTTACACCTTAGCACCGAAAAAGAGATGCGGTTGTTTACAAACCTGGTTCCCCCCGATCAAAAGAGAATTACAGCCGAAGTATGTGTGCATCATTTGCACTTTACCAGTGACGACTATGCGAAACTGGGTAACCTGATTAAATGCAACCCTGCCATCAAAGCGCCATATAATCGTGAAGCGTTGTGGCAGGCGCTGCTCGACGACAGGCTTGATTTGATAGCTACTGACCATGCTCCCCATACCTGGGAAGAAAAGAACGGGCCTTATGAAAAAGCACATGCGGGGTTACCTTTGGTTCAACATTCATTATTATTAATGTTGCATTATGTGAAGCAGGGTAAAATAAGTATTGAAAAAGTAGTTGAAAAAATGAGCCATTCAGTTTCAATATGTTTTCAGATCGAAGAGAGGGGCTTTATACGTGAAGGCTATTATGCTGATTTGGTAATAGTTGATTTGAATGACAAAACCCTTGTTAATAAAGAAAATATTTTATACAAATGTGGCTGGAGTCCATTAGAAGGTTTTGTTTTTCCTGCAGCCATAAAAAATACTTTTGTAAACGGGCAGTTAGTTTATGGAAACGGGGCTTTTGATGAATCTCAGAAAGGACAAAGACTGCTTTTCAAAAGATAAAATGATCATTCACTTTTAAGGAGTTGGTATGGAGATCGACAAAACAACCTTCGAGGATCTTTCCATTTTTGATGGAAATGAGTATACCTCGGTTTTTCATAAGCTAAACTTTACGCGTACTATGGGTGGCAAAGACTGGCTTATGAGATATTTCCATCAGCCCTTTAATAATATCCAGCAGATAACGGATACCCAAAAGATACTTTCTCTGATTTTAAAAAAAGAAGAAGAGTGGCCCGAATCCATCACCAACGGAACAGTAATGGTGATAGAGAGATTCTATGATACACCCCTTGATGCCTTACCTGCCGGAGTAAATATGGTAAATGCTTATGGGTACAAATTTTTTCATGCCGCAGACTATTCCATTATTAAATATTCAGTAACGCATTTTGCAGATTTTGTTCGGGGTATGCATAAGCTAATGGAATTGGCAACATTAGAAGAATGCCCGCCGTTAATGACTTCATTACTGAGAAGAACCAGGTTTTTATTGAGCCATGACGTAATACAGTCATTGATTGACAGGAAGCCAGGGCCTGCATTTTCAGTAACTCAGGTTGTTTATTATGGCTTTCATCTGCAAAACCAATTTAAAAACCATGCAGTTGAGTTAATAGAAATTTACAGTAAACTCGATGCGTGGTATTCCATGGCAATGGCAACAAAAAAATTTAAATTTTGTTTCCCTTCTTTTTCCGGTCAATCTCAGCCGTTTGTGAGTGCAGAAGCTTTGTATCATCCGTTATTACAAACACCTACCTCGTATAATGTTCAGCTAAGCCAGCACAATAATTTTATTTTTCTTACCGGGGCTAATATGGCTGGGAAAAGCACATTTATAAAAGCAATGGGTGTTGCAGTATTCCTCGCCCATCTTGGCATGGCTGTGCCTGCTGCAAAAATGGAGCTGAGTTTATTTAACGGCATTTTGAGTAATATTAATATCGTCGACAATATCGTAAAAGGAGAAAGTTATTTTTTTAATGAGGTGCAGCGCATAAAAAGCACTATTTTAAAAATCAACAATCATAATAGCTGGCTGGTGCTGATTGATGAACTGTTTAAGGGAACCAATGTTCAGGATGCTATGAAATGTTCATCTGTAGTGATCGAAGGACTTATAAAAATTAAAACCTCGGTATTTGTTTTATCGACACATTTATACGAGATAGGAGCCGGATTAAAAAAATACCCGAATATCATTTTTAAATATTTTGAAACTTCAGTTAAAGACGACCAGCTCGAATTCAGCTACCAGTTAAAAGATGGTATCAGTAACGACAGACTTGGTTATTTAATTTTGAAAAGAGAAAAGGTAGTGGATATGCTTGATGAATTATAAACTTTTTTGTGCTTTATATCCCGCGCATTTTAATTTTTCCGGAACAATTCTATAATAAATGCCCCTGATAAAGGGGCATTTGCATGGTAACATGATAGGTTTTATGGTGCCGGCCTCTGTTCCCTCCGTAACGAAATGAATCGGGAAGCCAGCTGTGCCGGCGGGCTAAATAGTGATCGGCATTATTCGGCCAAAGCTATTTCTTTACCTTTATTTCCGATACGTGAAAACACCCTTTTTTACCGGAATATTTATAATAAAGAAAATGCGCAGAAAAAAACCTGCGCATTTTTAACAATAAAAGCCTGAAATTATTTGGGCATAGCAAAAGTACTTGGGTCGATGTTTTTATTAAGCTCGACTTTTGTATAAGTAATAGTTATGTCGAAGCCCATATTGCTTGTACTTATTGAATTCGCCATTGTATACCCTAAATCTGTTTTTTTATAGTCACTAAATGTGGAAGTTTGGGAAACATCCTGGCCATTGAATTTTCCTTTAGCAACTGATTTCAGGATGTAATAAGTATTAGGGTCAATATAATAAGTGATGTCAAGGCCATTGGTGTCGGTAAGATGTAATTTATAGGTGCTTACACTATTGAAATCTTCTCTTCCAGCCAGTTCAGCAGTAAACCCCTTGCTTTTATAGTCTACCAGGGGGCCTCCTATATAAAGAGATGCTTTCATCGTTTTCGCGGCTTCAGCAGGCAGTGGTTGTGCAGAAGTGGCCCCTGTCATGGGGTTTAGCATCCATGCCCCCGAGTCGGTAATGCATTGA
Source organism: Puia sp. (assembly GCA_035541355.1). Classification (GTDB taxonomy): domain Bacteria; phylum Bacteroidota; class Bacteroidia; order Chitinophagales; family Chitinophagaceae; genus Puia. The sequence goes on from DATKNN010000014.1 coordinate 695,292, forward strand.
ATTATATCCATTCCATTGGCCGATGTAGTGGATTTAAAGCCTTTTCCATTCACTATGGAAACGGTGGTCGGGTAATCATTGCCCATAGCATTAACATTGCCTTCAATACTTACTGTTTTTATTTTTGCCAGTACATCTTTGCCGCCAATCGCATCGGTATATTTGTTGATAATGTCATCTGCTGTTTGCGCCTTTGTTACTGAAAAAAAGGCAATGGCTACCATGCTAAGTATAGCTGTTTTTACAATTTTCATGTGTTGTTTAGATTTTGTCGGTTAACAATATATTTTTGAGATGCAAATTTAGTTTCTCTCCCCCGATTAAAACAGGTTTGTTTTAAAACACTAGTATCAAATCTATACTAAATCAGACTGCTTTATAAACCTTTGATAATTTCCTGAAGCCATCCGTACAAATAATCTGTGTTGAATTATTGCTGTTGGCTTGTTTAATTTCATAATTTGCCCGAAAAGAAATTATAAAATGGAGCTATTTGTTAAAGGTAATATTGTTGATATATTCAGGCAAAAAATTTATCCGGGCGAAATAAAAATTAATAACGGCAGAATTGAATCTGTTTCTGAACTTCAGCCTCACCACCCTGAACCTGAAACCTTCATCCTGCCTGGCTTTATTGATGCCCATGTTCATATAGAAAGCTCTATGCTTCTCCCATCCGAATTTGCACGACTGGCGGTAGTGCATGGAACCGTTGCAACAGTAAGCGACCCACATGAAATTGCCAATATTTGCGGAATGGAAGGAGTGGAGTATATGATTGAAAACGGGAATACGGTGCCATTCAAATTTAATTTCGGTGCTCCAAGTTGTGTGCCCGCCACAAATTTTGAAACGGCAGGGGCAACACTAAATTCACAGGCCGTAAAATCTTTATTGGAAAAGCAGGAAATAAAATACCTCAGCGAGATGATGAATTTTCCCGGTGTGCTTAATGAAGATCCGGAAGTGATGGAAAAAATTAAAGCAGCGCATCAATTAAATAAACCTGTTGATGGGCATGCGCCTGGTTTGCGTGGCGGAGCTGCGAAGAAGTATATAGACGCAGGTATCAGCACCGACCATGAGTGTTTTACAAGGGAAGAAGCGATAGATAAATTAAAATATGGAATGAAAATCATTATCAGGGAAGGAAGTGCAGCAAAAAATTTTGAAGCATTGGCTGACCTGTTACATGATTATGCTGATATGATTATGTTTTGCAGCGACGATAAACATCCTGACAGTCTTGTTGCCGGACATATCAACCAACTATGTTCCAGGGCTACGGCAAAAGGAATTGACATTTTCAAAATACTAAAAGCGGCCTGTATTAACCCGGTGCTGCATTATAAATTGAATGTAGGTTTGCTGCGCGAAAATGATTTTGCCGATTTTATTGTAGTGAAGGATATAAAAAATTTTGAGGTCATACAAACTTATATTAACGGGGAACTGGTCGCAGAAAATGGTAAATCAAAAATCAAAACAGCCAGTCATACGGCTATCAATCAATTTAATTGCTCTGAAAAAAGTATAAATGACTTTAGTTATCTGCGTAACAAATGGGGGGATGATGAGAATATGGAACAGGTGTATGTCATTGAAGCATTAGACGGTCAGCTAATCACCAATAAATTAATAAGGCCGATAAATATCGTTGATGACGGGAGCGGTATTTTACAAAGCAATGTGCAGGAAGATATCTTGAAAATAGTAGTCGTGAACAGGTATAACGACGCGCCAGTTGCCAAGTCATTCATTAAAAATTTTGGATTGAAAGAAGGCGCTATTGCTTCGTCAGTAGCCCACGATAGTCATAATATTGTTGCTGTTGGAGTGGATGATAGAAATCTTTGTAAGGCGGTAAACCTCATTATCAAAAGAAGCGGTGGCGTAAGTTGCGTATCTGATTCGGATGAGATGGTACTGCCATTACCTGTTGCGGGTTTGATGAGTAACGAAGATGGTTACAAGATAGCTGCTGATTATACCGCTATTGACAGAATGGCAAAAAATCTGGGGTCTAAATTATCTGCTCCTTTCATGACCCTTTCCTTTATGGCATTACTCGTAATACCCCACTTAAAATTAAGTGATCTAGGGTTGTTTGATGGGGATGAATTTAAGTTCACAAGCTAAATCCTGATTGTAAAAGCCGGTGAAGCCATTCGCCGACATTAATCATGCTCTTACCGCCATTGACTGATAAGTTGCCTAAATCCACTGGTTAAGGAAAATAACCCTCATTAGCTTTGGGATATAAATTATCATTATGGGCATACAAGACCAAAATAGCGATTTCAACAGGCCAAAACAAGACGGAAGGGTGTTTGCAGGTTTGTTTCTTTTACTTATAGGTGCTGTGTTTTTAATGCGAGAATTATCATTTCCTTTTTTCCCGAAATGGCTTTTTACCTGGCCGATGATATTGATTGCAGTGGGCATTTATACGGGCATCAGGCACCAGTTCCGGAATATAGGTTGGATGATTCCCATTATAATCGGCAGTGTTTTTTTGATCAACGAAATGGACCTGGGCTTCGACCTGAACAGATTTCTTGTTCCTGTTATCATTATCAGTATCGGGCTGATGATGATATTAAGACCTAGGGGTGACCGCCACTGGCACCGGATGGATTGGGCCGAATGGCATCGTGAAAAAATTATTAATGAAGCGAAAGGTAATCCGCCGGATTATGCTTCAGAAGATTTTTTTGACTCGACCGCGGTATTCGGGGCTGTTAAAAAAGTAGTGATTTCAAAAAATTTTAAAGGAGGGGATATAACCTGTTTTATGGGTGGTTGCGAAATGGATTTTACACAGGCAGATATGACTCAGCCGGCAGTTCTTGACCTTTCGCTGGTTTTTGGCGGCGGCAAAATAATAGTGCCTTCACATTGGCAGGTACGTAACCAGATAACTCCTGTATTCGGAGGTGTGGAAGACAAACGTCAGCAGCCTATTAGTAATAACCCCGACAAAATACTAATCCTGAAAGGGACATGCTTTTTCGGTGGGCTTGAAATAAAAAGCTTTTAACTAGTTTGAAAATCCATAACCATGTTAAAGTAAATGGGTGTTGAACAGGGCCCCAATTGTACAAAGGTGCGACGCAAGGCTGCTGAATAGTAATCCGGCAGCCCACTATAATAAAAAAATCACCTAACTAACAAATATTATTTTATGAACTGGTACCTTGCAAAAATGGTGTATCGCATAATTTGCGGCGATGGCAACCATACACCTCAATTTGATGAACAACTGAGATTAATTAAAGCACAGGATGAATTTCATGCTTTTCAAAAAGCCCAGCTGCTTGGTGAGCGGGAACAGGATAATTTTCTAAACGCTGCACAAAAACCTGTGCACTGGAAGTTTATTAATGTAAGTGAATTGCATAAACTTGACGACCTGATTGACGGAGCTGAGATGTATTCGAAGATATGCGAAGATGATGACGCAGAAATTTTTATCAATGTTACGCACCTCAAGGCAGCGCACATCCTGGAAAACAGTATGAAGAAATCAATGCACCTGAACTAATATGAATAGTTCATTGCTGTTAGATAAAATATTTTTATGCACTATCAATAACAAAGAGTAAACCGAAAAATTATAGTTTGTCAATTTCTCCCAACAGAAAATTCAAGTATGTTTTCGCAGCGTGGTGGCTGGCCTGGGCGATGATGCACTACAGTGTATTGTTGAACTATGGGCTTACTCCATTGCAGGCTTTTGCAGACAGTTGTATCAGTAATATTTTATTAGCCGGTTGTTGCCTGCTTATCATTAATAATATGCGGTACTATTTGCCGCGCCAGGAGAAATACTGGTATGTTTTGGCAGTAAGTTTCGGGCTGGCAAGTGTATGGCTAATTACGGTACGTTTATTACTCTGGGTTATTTTCAGGAACACAGATGTTTACCTTTCTATGTTGAGCGGCTCATCAACGATTCGTTATGGAATTGCTTTTTTAATGCTGGGCTGCATGGCTACAATGAGTTTATTATTCTTTACACAAAAAGAGCAGAAGGAAATGGATGCGAGGAAAATGGAAGCAGAAAAGTTGGCCAAAGAAGCTGAATTGTACAAATTGCGCCAACAATTGCAACCACATTTTTTATTTAACAGTTTAAATTCCATAAGTGCTTTAGTTGGAGCCCGGCCGGAACAGGCCCGGAAAATGATACACCAGCTTTCAGATTTTTTGCGCGGCACTTTAAAAAGAGAAGAACATCAATTAGTAAAGCTGGAAGAAGAATTACAGTACCTGGAATTATATCTTGAAATTGAGAAGGTACGATTTGGTCATCGGTTATCAACGATCATTGAGTGCAGCGATAACTGCAAAATCATGAAACTGCCATCGTTATTATTACAACCGATTGTTGAGAATGCGATTAAATTCGGTCTTTATGACACTACTGAAGACATCACTATCCGGATTACTGCCTCAGGAAAAGACAATTACCTGCAGGTGAATGTTGAAAACCCTTTTGATCCTGAAACATCTTCGCCGAAAAAAGGAACGGGCTTTGGTCTTAGTTCAGTTCAGCGCAGATTGTATTTGTTATTTGCACGAAATGATTTACTGGAAACAAAATCGGAAAATAATTTATTCACTACTATTGTGAAGATACCACAGCCATATTGAGCATTTGGTTAAAATATTTCTAAAATGAAAGCGCTTATAATAGATGATGAGCCTTTGGCAAGGTCAATTGTAAAAGAATATTTGCAGGGTTATCCGCAAATTGAACTGGTACAGGAATGCTGCGATGGCTTTGAAGGGGTAAAAGCAATTCAGCAACATCAGCCGGATATTATTTTTCTGGATATACAAATGCCAAAAATAAACGGGTTCGAAATGCTGGAGCTGGTTGACAATCCGCCGGCCACGATTTTCACCACTGCTTTTGATGAATATGCCATTAAAGCCTTCGAAAGTCATGCGGTTGATTACCTGTTAAAGCCTTTCAGCAAAGAAAGATTTGATAAAGCAGTACAAAAATGTATGGGCCAGGCCAATGTAATGGCACAAAGAAATAGTATGCAAACGATGCTTGATGCTGCTTCTCATTCCCCTTTGCAAAATCAGCGCATTGTAGTAAAGATAGCCGGTAAAATAAAGATTATCCCGGTTGAAGAAATTCATTATCTGGAAGCATCAGATGATTATGTGAAGATACATACAAAAGAAGGAAGCTATCTGAAGAACAAAACGATGAATTATTTTGAACAGACTTTAGACACAGCTCTTTTCACGAGAACGCATAGAAGCTACGTAGTGAACGTACAGCAAATTACACGCATTGAGCCTTACGAGAAAGAAAGCTATGTAGTAATACTGAAATCGGGCAAGCAGGTACCTGTCAGCAAAGCAGGTTATGCAAAACTCAAATCGGTATTGGGATTGTAATAAGTGAATAACAAACCTGATTTTGATCTGCTCTTATTCCTTGTTTTTTATTGGGCCCATTTTATCTTCTATCTTGTCATCCTGCCCTGCAATATTGATCACATATTTTGGTAGTTGGCCCCTTGACAATTCATCTTTGGCAGATGAAACATTCAACCTGCCTGGCGAAATATGTTTTTGCAGGGTAAAATAGTCCATTACTGCCTGGTTTCTTTTTTCCATAACTGAACTTGTGATGGTATCCATTTTAGTTTTCCCAATTATTTGTATGCATTTTTCCTGTACTGACATAAATGAAAAACCAGACTGAAGTTTTGAGTCAATATATTTGTTAAAAAGAGAATCTTTGTTGTCTACCGAGTCAATTCTCCTCTGCTGTTGTGTGCTGTTGCTGTCGGCAGTCATATTCAGATATTGTTTTTTTATTTCCTGCAATGCAAATATTTCAGCTTCATCTTCCCTGCTGGTAACCTGCAACAACTGTAATTTTAACTCAGGTTTTTGAGTAAGCACATTGGCCAGGTTGTCGAGTACTTTTTTTTGTGAACCATTAATATTTGTTTGCAGATAATCAAAATTGACCTGGTTGTAATCCTGTTCCTTGCCTCCGAAAGCTTTTGCAAAAAAGCGAAATGGCGCTGTGGCGGCTTTTACCATAATATTTTTAATAACCTGCCAGACAACTTTACCCCATTTGAATTTAGGATCATCAAGGCTGCCACTAACGGGAACGTCTAAGTGAATATTCCCATGTACATCTTTCAGCAATGAAATGGCGAGCTTTACCGGTATATTCATCGCTGTTGAATTTTTAATTTTTTTACCGGTTTCGATCTTCACAATATCTAAGACATTTTTACTGGTCAGTTTTCTGTTCAGAATGGTGGTTTGGTTGGTATAGTTAGCTATGCCATTTAAAAATGGCGTGCCCACGTAATATTTTGAATAAGGATTGAAATCAGAAACCAGTAAACCGGTTACAACCCCGTCAATTTCCAAGTCTTCAAAATTTTGAGGGCTAACGGCAATGGTTGCCTGTAAATTGCCCGACCGGTTTAATAATGAACGGATATTAAGCTTAATGCGGTTGTTATCACTGCTTACTTTGTTACTAAGTACATTCAAAGAATCAAAATCGTACTGAAATTTATCGCCGTGCGTATAATCCGTAAAAACGAAATGCCCTCCTTCGACTTTAAACTGCTCAGCATTATAATTGCTGGCCACATAATCTTTCATAATGCTTTTTATATAGTCGGCCATCATAATGAAGATGTTTGCGTAAGTAGTCACTGCTGTGTCCATAGAATTTTTAGTAGGGACTGTCATCAGGCGCTGGAAATTGTACCCGTCATCATACATAGAAAGTTCTACATAGGGATGGGTGATGTTGACAGTTTTGAAATTGTAAAAATTATTTTTTGTGTTGATAGAATCAACCTGTACATCCAGTTTTTCAATGGAAGTTAACCTGTCGGAAACAAGGTCTGTAATTTCAAAGTCTTCGGCACTGATATTTCCGCTTGCCGCAATTTCCTGTTCATGATGAAAATTACCGGTGATTGATAAACTGGCACTCAATAACCCTTCAAGCGATTTCACTTTCATATAATCTTTCAAATAAGGGTAGAGTATATTAATGTTTAGCTGTTGTACGCTGAATGCTGTTTTGTATAAAAAAGACTTACTGTTAATATTAATATTACCGTTGAGTTGACCGCCCGTCGGAATGTTAAAGCTGGTGGTAATATCGTAAACAGGGTTGTTCCATGCAATTAATGGAATTGATGTGTTCCAATTCACTACTTCAATTTTGTTATACGGGAAGCTGTTTATATAAACTAATTTGGCGGAATCAATTTGAAGGTTGTGCAACCAGTATTCTGCAGGTTTTGTAGTTTTCGAAGCTGCAGGGGTATTTGTAACGAAACGACTTACCAGGTCGCTATAGTTAAACCGGTTTCCCTTTTGAATAATGTTGATTACCGGCTTTTCCAGCTTCAGATCTTTTATTTCATATTTCGAAGCGAACAGTTTACGAATAGAGATTGCTGTTTCTATTTTTTCGCAGGAAAAGAAAATCTGATCACTTTTAGCTTCGAATATTTTTATGTTATCGGCGCCTATATTTCCGGTCAGCAGGTTAATATGGAGAGTGCCTATTTTTATTTTTCGACCGATGTATTCTTCACTGTGCTTTTCAATCAGGTATTTGACGATGGTGGAAAGAAAAATAATTGTTATTATCAAAGCTGAAGCCAGTGCAGTCAAAAGTATCAAAAGAATTTTTTTCCATCTCATAATCCTGAATAATGTAGTGGTAAAAATTGCTGTTGTTATACAGACCCAAATAACTATTATATGCCATTTTTATGACGAAAATGTGATGACGAGGCAAAACTAAATCTTAGTTTCAAATTTTTTATGTTAATAAAGCATCATGCTTCCTGACCTATCCAGACTGCGCCGCCAATACTATTCCTGCTGGAACCGGTTACAGAACACAAAACGTTATTTTCCTCGCGCCAGCGCAGTACCCCGATCAATGCCATAATTAGGGCTTCTTTGTATTTTATTAAATTTTCATCAGGAACGGTTACTTCAATATTCAGCTCCTGTAAATGTTTTTTTATACATGTTATTAAAAATTTATTCAGAGACCCCCCGCCTGTCGAAAGGAGTTTGTATGTTTTGGTTTGTGGTTTGTTTTCAGGTATTTCATTTTCCGTTTTCAGAATTTTTTTTGCAGCGTTACTGATCTGGATAGCAATATGCTCCGTGTAAGTCCTCATTGAATGAGGTACCTCCAATCCATTATTTTCTATTATTGGATATACTGTTTCAGCGCCAAAACTATTTGCCAGTGATTTCGGATAAGCCTTACCGTAATAATTGAGCCGGTTCAGTTCTTCAAGCAGCTTATTGTTAATATTTCCTGAAACAGCAATTTCACCGTCTTCATCAAATGTTTTCCCGGTTTTATTGGCCAGCATATTTAAAATACTGTTTGCGGCACAAACATCAAACGCAATAAAATTTTCATTCTGTTTGAATGAGATATTGGCAATACCGCCGAGGTTAAGGAAGAAATCAAAGTCATTAAACAAAAGTTTCTCACCAATGGGAACGATTGGCGCACCCTGTCCCCCCAGGGCTATATCCATTGCACGCAAATCATTTACTACATTAATCCCGGTAACTGCAGCAAGAGCGGCACCGTTACCTATTTGTGCTGTCATTTTTTTTTCGGGCAAATGAAAAGTTGTGTGCCCGTGTGATGTAACCAATTGCACCTGAAATTGCAAATTATTTTCGGCAATAAATGAATTTACCCGCTCACCAAGATAATGACCATACGAAACATCAAGCAACTGGTAGTCAAATGCACTCATTTTAGTTGCCGATTGCAGTTTATTTCTCCAGGTTTCATCATATTCATAACAATCAGCCATAATGATTTCAAAATTCCATCTACCTGCATTTTCATGCAGATGGACATATGCGATATCCAGTCCGTCCAGAGAGCTTCCGCTCATTAATCCGATCGCCCGGTAAACCATGAAAAGAATTTTAGATTGTGAATATAAAACTTAGCTTTGCCGGCAAGGTTTTGGATGCCGAATTTCGGACTTTTAATTTTGATTTATGGTTGTTAATTTAAGCCTGCATTATTCTCTTTTAAGTGATTGGGTGGGTGAATTACGTGATGAAGAAATTCAAAAAGACAGGATGCGTTTTCGGCGTAACCTGGAAAGGATCGGGGAAGTGGCGGCATTTGAAATCAGCAAAACACTTTCTTTTGTAGATAAGGAAATACAAACCCCTTTAGGTATTGCTGTTAGTAAAACTTTGAAAGAACAACCGGTGCTGGCCACAATTCTAAGAGCAGGGCTTCCCTTGCACCAGGGGATGCTTAATTATTTCGATAAAGCCGATAATGCTTTTATTTCGGCATTTCGTAAACACAATCGCGACGGTTCCTTCGAAATTAGCCTGGATTATGTTTCATGCCCCGAGCTTGAAAACAGGGTAGTGATTATTTCTGATCCTATGCTGGCGACAGGATCATCTTTGGTAAAAACCATCCGGTTTCTTCGTGAAGAAGGCAGGCCGTCTGAGATTCATATTGTTGCAGCCATTGCGTGCACTGTTGGTATTGAATACGTAAAACGTAGTGAGCCTCATTGCAAAATATGGTGCGGTGGCATTGATGATGAGCTTACTGCCAAAGGTTATATTGTTCCGGGGTTGGGTGATGCCGGAGACCTTGCTTTTGGAACTAAAGTACAGATGTAAATTTTGCTTATTTCATTCTTGTTTATTGATTTTTTTTACTATTTTTCGTTATTAATTTTTTCTGGAACTCCCCCAAAATTCCCTTGCAAACAACCACATCAGCGGATTGCCCGTAGATTGTATAATTGATTTGTATTGACTGAAGCCACCAAGCTGTATTATGAAAAGAAAAATCCTGTTATTATTTGTCTTGCTTTTATCCTTAAATACTATACAGGCGCAGGATCCTGCGTTCTCGCAATTTTTTGCTTCTCCCTTAACATTAAATCCTGCGTTAACCGGTAAATTCAACGGTGTGTTAAGAGTTGCCGGTAATTATCGCGATCAATGGCCTGAAATTAATAATGCATTTATTACATCAACGATTTCTGCTGATGCGTCAATATTGGGTAAGAGGCTCCCAGATAACAATTTGTGGGGCGTTGGTATCATGGCAATGAGCGACAGAACTGCAAACGGGGTATTGAACAGTAATTATATTGCTTTATCGACATCCTATCATATTCCATTGGATCAGGATGGTTATCAAAGTATCGGTATAGGCTTCCAGGGAACGTATGCCAGTAAAATTCTGGATGGAACAAAACTTCATTTTGAAGACCAGCTTGATAATCAGGGTGGGTGGACTATTCCAAGTCAGGATGCTATTAGTACAAGACAGGTTACGGTTAATTATTTTGATATAAATGTTGGGGCTTTGTATAATGGTACAACAAACGGGGCAAATAACTATTATTTTGGAGCATCTGTTTACCACATCAATAAACCCAAAGAGTCTTTTCTGGCTAATGATACATACGTTCTTAATCCACGATTTACTGTGCATGGCGGACTTTCACAACCGGTTTCTGACGGCACATCGTATGTGCATTTTAGCGGGTTATATAGTAACCAGGCTAATGCAAATGAATTTGTGTTAGGAGGCGCATGGTCTGTTATGGTGAATCATGATACAGATAACCCCACTAATTTTTATGCTGGCAGCTGGGTGCGTTTCAGTAATATTACTGATGCAGTAATACCCTATGTAGGACTGGAATTTGGCAGTTTTAGTCTTGGCTTAACCTATGATGTGAATATTTCTTCTTTAAAGTCTGCATCACAGAGCCAGGGAGGCATTGAGATTTCTTTGATTTATATTAAAAAAACTCCAGGGGCTAAATCAGTTCCCTGCCCGAAATTTTAGTTTTTCTTCCACTTACATAATTATTTCCTGCAATAAAAAATCGGTACTTGAGTTTGGCGTCTTCACCGGCATAATCCACGCCAATCCTTGGTGTTGCGATTATTTGTTTTTTACCTGGGCTGCAACCATCATCAGCAATAAAAATTTCTTCGTCCAGTAGATTTTTCCCGGTATGTTTTATTAAGATACCTAAAGCTTTTGCAACATTTCCAGGCCCTTTTGTTAAAGTATAATCCAGCTTCTGTTTCCGGGTTCGTTTCAACATTTCATCAATTCCTTTCAAAGGTTCAACTGCCCTGATAAGAACGGCATGTGGCACATTTTTTTTATTAGTTACCACATTAAACAAATGATGAATACCATAACATAAATACACATAAGCAGTTCCGCCTTCAGCAAACATGATTTCAGTTCGGGCCGTCCTTCTTCCCCCGTAAGCATGAGATGCCCTATCAGTAACGCCTGCATATGCTTCTGTTTCAACAATTCTTCCCGATGTGGTGATGCCATCGAATTTGGTTATCAAAATTTTTCCTAATAAACTTCTGGCAATTTTTACCACATCTTTGCCTGAATAAAAGGAATAACCTAATTTTTTTATTTCCTGCACTGATAAATATGTTTTAGTTTGGGCAATGATTTTTTATGATCCCGGCAGCAGCAGCTCTGATTAAGTATCGTTGCTTCGCAATTCTTTCAGCCGAGACAATACCATTAGACTTTAAGTTTATAATTTGCACCTTTGCTTAAACACGAACATTTGCTGTCATAACCAAAAATAAGGCCATTGCTTAAAGAAATTGTCATATCAATTCAATCCTATTTAAAAGCACATCAGTTCATCAGCAAGCACCGCCTGTGGAAATGGATTATTATTCCGGGCATATTGTATATGATATTATTTTGTGTCGGCATGTATTTTTTCTGGACCTCTGCCGATAATGCCGTTGCCCGTCTGAGCGAAGTAATCGGAATCGACCGTTGGCTCCATCATAAACAAAATGCATTCCTCAGTTTTTTATTTGTGATGGGTGGTATTATGGTTAGGCTGATACTTGTTTTCTTCTACTTTTCATTGTTTAAATATTTATTCCTCATTGTAGGCTCACCGCTTTTTGCCTACCTGAGCGAAAGGACGGAATCTATTATTGAAGGAAAAGAATTTCCTTTCAGTTTTTCTCAATTGATTAAAGACATGGTTCGGGGAATTCGGGTGGCTTTACGTAATTCTTTATGGCAAACCGTATATACCGTGTCCATTCTGATACTTTCCTTTTTTCCGCTCATTGGCTGGATCACACCAGTAATTTCTATGTTCGTGGAATGTTATTATTACGGTTTTTCCATGCTTGATTACAGTTGTGAAAGACATAAGCTGTCTCCCTCCGAAAGTTTTGCATTCATCGGGAAAAGAAGGGGACTGGCTATTGGTAACGGGCTCGTATTTTATCTGATGCACTTTATACCTTTTGTTGGCTGGGTGCTCGCACCAACCTATGCCGTAATCGCCGCTACTATCAGTTTATATCATCAGAACCTTGAATAATATGGCGGCTAACGGCAATGTATATCTTATACCTACTACGCTCGACGAAAATACATGGCATACAATTCCGGCGTATGTTGTGGAAGCCGTAAAAAAATGCAGTGTTTTTTTTGTAGAAAATGAAAGAAGTGCCAGGCGTTTCCTGAAAGCTGTGTGGAGAGAAATGGAGATCGATAATTATGAATGGTTCGTTATTCACAAGGCTGAAGAAGAAGTGAAAAGCGAATTCAGAAAAAAACTGGCAGAAGGAAAAATAATAGCGATACTGAGCGAAGCCGGGTGCCCCGGCATTGCTGATCCGGGGCAAATATTGATTGCCCTTGCCCAGCAGGAAAACATTCCTGTTAAACCTTTGGTTGGCCCGAATTCCGTATTGCTTGCTTTGATGGCAAGCGGAATGAATGGCCAGCATTTTCAATTTTTGGGTTATTTACCCATTGAACAATCAGACCGGGTAAAAAAAATCAAAGAACTCGAGGCTGAATCACAGAAAAAAAAATGCACACAAATTTTTATAGAAACACCCTACAGGAATAACCAGCTAATGCAAACTATACTGAAAAGCTGCAAACCACAAACCCGGTTATGCATTGCTGTGAATATTACCGGGGAGAACGAGAGTATAAAAACCAAATCAATTGCTGACTGGGAAAAAAATTTGCCGGACATTCATAAACGCCCGGCAATATTCCTTTTATACGCCGAGTGACTATTGCTCAATAGTCACTTTGTCGACAATGTATTCGCTGTCGCCACGCCACGGAAGCGTGGCATTTTTTTGCTGGTAATGAACGGTGACTTTCTTGCCCTCAAAGTTCATCATTTTTGAAGCTAATGAATCATCTGCTACGGAAAATAAAAATTTTTCTGATGCAATGCCAACACCTGAAGAAGATTGGATACTGCTCAAAATCAGCTCTCCTTCATAAGTTTTGAAAATATTTCCTTTACGTGAAAACTTCTGGAGCAACCCGGTCCGGTTCCCCTCACTATAAGTAAAATAATATCTCCAGTAAACAAATGCTGAAAGGCACACCAGTAAGATGATTATGGTAATGCCCAGAAATTTTTTCATAAAAAAAGTTTTATTGATAACAGGAATTATTGTGTTAATAAAAATCGATTTAAAACCCATATTTGTCAACCAGGTAAATCAGCGCTGCCATATTGATGGCCCCTAGTTCCAATTCTCTTTTATTCACATTGGCAAGCACATCATTCCGTGTGTGATGATAATCAAAATAACGCTGCGAATCCGGCATCAGTTCTGACACCGGTGTACCCAGCACTTCATTTAACGGACCTACATCAGCTCCCCCACCGCCTTTCATAAATTTATATACTCCGTAATTTTCGAGTAAAGGAAGCCATTCTTTTCTTATTTTTTCCAATTTGTCATCAGGTAAACCTATACTGAAACCTCTTGGTGTAAAACCACCTGCGTCACTTTCAAGACCGAAAATATGTTTTTCATTTTTCACTTTTGCTTCTTCTGCATATTTGGTGCCACCCCGTAAGCCGTTTTCTTCATTGGCGAATAATACTACCCTGATGCTGTGTTTGGGTCTGTAACCAATCGCTTTCAACGCACGGAGTACTTCAATAGCATGTACACATCCTGCGCCATCATCATTTGCCCCTTCTGCCGGATCCCAGGAGTCAATATGCCCGCCAACGGTAATATATTCATTGGGAAATTCAGAGCCGGTCAGTTCCCCGATTACATTATGTCCAACAGTATCAGGTAACATTTTCGCATTGGTGTGCAGGTAAACTTTCACTTCTTTATTATCGGTAATTGCTTTCGCCAGTTTGTCTGCATCCCACAAACCGACTGCCGCAGCAGGTACTTTTGGAAATGAATCAATGTAGTCAAGCGCACCTGTGTGCGGCACATTATCTACTGAATGCGTCATCGACCGCGTGATCATGGCCACTGCTCCGTATTTGGCCGCCCAGCTTGCCCCGAACTCGCGGTATATAACAGCATCGCCATAGGAATGAAAAGTTTCAATAAATTTCGGGTTGAATTTATAATTGTAGAAAACAATCTTTCCTTTTATTTCATCTTTTCTTCTTTCCAGTTCGTCTTTGCTGTTGATTAAAATTACAGGGGCTGTTATTCCTTTGCTTCCGGTACCCACGGAATTGCCTAGCGCAATGATATCTAATGTTACTTCTTTGTTACCAGGTAAAATAAGTTTTGCTTCATCTTTACCGCCACGCACCCAATGCGGCACCATGCATTCCTGTAGCCAGGCTTTATCCGCTCCCATTTCTTTAAGTGTTTTCAAACCCCATTCTTCTGCTTTGTACATTCCTGCAGACCCGGATAATCTTCCGCCAACCGTTTTTGTAAGGGAATGCAGGTTGCTGTAAGCTTTTCCGTTAACTAAAATTTCATCAGCAATCTTTCTGATCAATATGGAATCTTCTGATTGTGAAAATGAAAATCTTGAAAATAAAATAAAACAAAAAGTGAACAGTACTCGGTACATTGTTGTTAGTTTTAACATTGCAAAATAAGCAAAGTGCGGATTAATTCATGATGAAGACGAAACAGATTTATTAATAATCTGTTACCTTCGGCACGTGAGAGAAGGTTCAAGTTTTCCAAAGCTATTACACAGAATACAAGAATTTATCATCGATTTTGAGCTTTGGAAAAGTTTGTAAGGATTCTTTCCACAAAACCAACATATGCGTATAGGTATTGTTTGTTATCCAACATTTGGAGGTAGCGGTGTGCTGGCTACAGAACTTGGAAAAGCATTGGCTGATAAAGGCCATCAGGTGCATTTTATTACCTACCAGCAACCTGTACGGCTAAATGAATTTAACGCAAATATTTTTTATCATGAAGTCCGGGTAAATAATTACCCTTTATTCGACTATCCACCTTACGAAACGGCTTTGTCCAGTACAATGGTTGATGTGATCTCCAATCACCATCTCGACCTGTTGCATGTTCATTATGCCATTCCCCATGCATCGGCAGCATATCTTGCTAAAAAAATTCTGGAAACCCAGGGGAAAAATATCCCGGTAATAACCACCTTGCATGGTACCGATATTACATTGGTAGGAAGAGATAAAACATTCGCACCGGTGGTGGCTTTTTCCATCAACCAAAGTGACACCATTACCGCGGTGTCCAAAAACCTGCGTGATGAGACGTATAAAAATTTTGACATCAAAAAAGAAATTGAAGTGGTTCACAATTTTGTGGATGTAAAAAGGTTTCATAAAAAGCCGATCGATGCATTCAGGAAAGTAATCGCACCAAATGCTGAAAAAATACTGGTACACGCATCCAATTTCAGAAGAATTAAAAGAGTACAGGATGTGATAAAAATTTTTGCAGAGGTAAAGAAAAAAATTCCCGGCAAGTTATTATTCGTAGGCGACGGCCCCGATCGTTCCATGGCTGAAAACCTGAGCCGTGAATTGAATTTGTTTGACGATATCCGTTTTTTGGGGCGGCAGGAACAGATAGAAGAAATACTCGCCATAGCCGATTTGTTTTTACTCACTTCCGAATATGAAAGCTTCGGACTTTCTGCACTGGAAGCAATGGCTGCAGAAACACCCGTGCTTTCAACCAATGTTGGCGGACTCCCGGAAATTAATGAAGACGGCATTACAGGATATTTGTGTGATGTTGGCGATATAGAAACCATGAGCAAAAAAGCAATTGAGATATTGGGTGATGATACTACCTTGAAGAAATTCAAAATGCAGGCGTTTGCCCATGCAAAAAAATTCGATATCCATAATATCGTTCCCCGTTACGAAACATTGTATAACAGGTTTTGTAAATGTTTGTAATCGTTCGTCTGTTGTAACTGGTGCACAGAATAACATTTTTATCATTACACCAGTGTATTTACCTGGCAAAAAAAAGAAATCCACTTTTTATA
This sequence comes from Puia sp., assembly GCA_035541355.1. Lineage (GTDB taxonomy): Bacteria > Bacteroidota > Bacteroidia > Chitinophagales > Chitinophagaceae > Puia. The sequence goes on from DATKNN010000014.1 coordinate 711,661, forward strand.
TACATTGTTAATAACTCTCCGCTGCGAACACTTAACGCATGTATATTTGTTCGTCATTGATTTCACAAACTTCGGGTACTAACTTTTTTTAAAATACTATATCATGGTGAAAGCGCTACTTATCCATAAGAGCCGGGTTGCTGCATTGATTATGTTTTTGTTTTTTCTGAATATTAAGAGTTTTGCACTTTCAAATGGGGACTATGTAGCTACAACAACAGGTACATGGAATAATGCTGCAAATTGGATGATATGGCATGGTTCTTTTCTGACTATGACTCCAGCTCCAGATTACCCGGGACAAAATACTGGAATGACTTATAATGTAACAATCGATGGCTTATTTGGTATTACTACAATGACCATCGATGCATCGCCTGCATATCCAATCGCCAGCCTTACTATAGGAGGTTTGTCTTCAGCTACATGTATTAACTACTCAACTTTAACAATTACAGGTAATTTAACTGGAGGTTCGGGAACATTTACTCAGGGAACAAATGCATACCTCAATATTGGAGGTACTTTGTCTGTTTCTACTTTTGATGCAACAGCGAGCGGCAATACAGTAAACTATACTGCTGCCAGCCCTAGTATACTTGCAACCACATATTACAATCTTTCATTTAGCGGCTCCGGATCGAGTTCAATTCCTGCAACTGCAATCATTAATGGAGACCTTAGTTTAACAGGGGCTATAACAGTCACCAATATTGCAGACTTAGCTATTGGGGGCAACCTTTTGGTCGCTGACGGTAACACGTTTAATGCCGCAGGATATAACCTGTCAGTAAATGGTACAACCACAATTGGCAGCGGCACAAGTGGTGTTTTTGCCACAACATCCGCTGCAGGGACCAAAACTTTTCGGGATTTAATTAGGGTGAATGCAGGAGCAACATGGAACAACACATTACCATGTGCCATAAATGTCAAAAACGGAGGCATTACCAACAATGGTATTTTCAATGCGGTAAGCGTTTATACTTTCGATTCCACCGATCAGGCTTTACACGGCACATTTGGTATACCCACTGTTATAGTAACGGGTATTCACCTTACCAATTACGACACATTTACGGTAACGGCCAACCTAACCGGCGCGGGTGGCGATTTTGTGCAGGCAGCACCACATGCGTTGCTGAATATCAGTTGCGACTCCATTACTATTGATTCACTTCATGCAACGGCTAACGGCAACACGGTTAATTATAACGGTCCTAATGCGCAAACTGTTTATTCAACTAATTATTATAATTTAACGCTGAGCAGCGGTACAGGCGCAGGAACAGTTACTGACACTTTACAAACCGGTACCGGCTCTATTTTCGGGAACTTTACCTTAACGGGAGGTTCTGTGGCAACTACAGGCGTTACCAATATGCTCATATTTGGTGATGTCACTTTAGGTTCCGGAACAAGCTTTGCCACAGGTGGTTTTTCACATGGAATCGGCGGCAATTTTCTTGACAGCGGCACTTTTGTAGCTGATCCTGCCAGTACGATAACTTTTAACGGATTTACGGGGTCGCAAACCATTGGTGGGCCTTCACCTATAACATTTGCCAACCTCACCATCAGTAACAGCGGAGGTGGGGTTACCATGGTGGATGCCAATAATCAGACAAAGACCGTTACCGGAACTTTATTGCTGGTAAATGGAAAGCTAACTACTTCTACTTCAAATGTACTTTTATTAACCAGCACTGCAGTGGCAAACGTTACCAATACAGCTTCATGTGTTCTCGGGCCGGTACAAAAAGTTGGGTCAACTGCTTTTGATTTTCCGGTAGGCGGCCCAAATGGTTATGCACCAATTGGCATAGGGGCAACAGGTAATTCAGCACAAATATTCCAGGCTGAATATTTCAGGGCTTCTGCCTATAATTTAGGGCCAATTGCAACCGGTTCAAACCTGAAGAGAATAAGCGCTTGCGATTACTGGACCCTTGATCCCATAAATAACGTAGGGGCAGTAACAGCAGATGTTACATTATATTGGAGTGCAAATAATCCATGTGGCGGTCAGTATGTTACCGATTTGCCCACATTGGCTATCGGGCATTTTGGTGGTACTAACTGGGATGAGATTGCTACCCCGGCATCATATACAACAACCGGATCAGCTGCAAGCGGATCGATTTTATATGCTAACAATACGAACTTTAGCCCGTTTACGCTGGCTTCCACATCTATAACTACAAATCCATTGCCTATAATTTTTGATTATTTCAATGCAACGAAAATGAATGGCTACAATCAATTATTATGGAAAGCGGAATGCACGGCATCTTCCAACCAGTTTGAAGTGCAGCGATCTTACACCGGTAATGATTTTACCAGCATAGATACAGTTGTCCTTTCTTCAGCAACCGATTGTGAAAATCCTTTTTCTTATAACGATTATGGTACATCCGGTCATCATGAAGTATATTATCGGATAAAAGCGACTGATATAACCGGTTCACTTAAATATTCAGACACAAAACTGATCAGTGATAACAATGTTGCTGCAGATATGATCAGTGTTGTTCCTAACCCGGTTGTTAATGATGCTGTAGTCAGGATATCATCAACAAAAAATGATAAACTGGAATTGGTTGTGATGGGTATTGATGGTAAAGTACTATTTAGCAATTCAGTACAGACAATGATCGGGGATAATACTTTCCATCTTCCTGCTGGCAATTTGGTTAAGGGAGTGTATATTATCAAAGGGATTTCATCTAACGGTAACGTACACCTATCAAAATTCATCAAGCAATAATTTTAATATATTTATTATGAAAGCCCTGTTCGCCATAAGAGAACAGGGCTTTGTATTATCATACGATTGTATAAAAAATATCAGGCAGCTTCTTGCAAATACACAAAATCTATTATATTTTTACCACGATTGAATTTCATTTTGCCGTAATTCCTCTGATATCTTTTTGATTTTCCTTTTAATTATTGTCTCATATCCTTGCCTGAACACCTTCTTAGCGGGCTCATCCTGGTATCCTTGTAATAAGATCTGCAAAACACACCAGTATCATCTTTCCAATCTTACGGATACCTCTGCGAAATCCTTTATTTCGAAATAAGGATAGTTAAAGCTTGAAAATTTTATGCAATCAAAAATGCACAGGATTTTTCTGAGCCATTTATATAAACAGTTTTAATTAGGATACCACATGAAAATTTACTTACCTTGCCCTAAATCATTTCGTGCCGTTATTTTGTTTATTGCGATTTTCTCTTTTGGTACTAATGCCTTTTCACAGGATAGTGTTCTTGCTGAAAATTTTTCAAAAGGAGTGGACCCGTCAGCTATAACAGCTACAACAGGATTTCAGTCCGTTACTTTAAGCTGGAATGCTGTATGCTTTCCTTCGTCTGCAAAAAGAGCGGGGTACTTAATTTTTTATTCTACCAGCACGCCGGTGTTATTGGCTTCGCCAAATGGCAATAAACCCAACAATGCGGTTTATAATGGTATTATGGTGCCCGCAGCAGATAGTACGCTACCCGGCCAACCTGCAACCAGGGTTACAGCAAATGGGTTAACGAATGGAACAACGTATAATTTTATGATTGCAGCATACACCTGGGATGGCGCAAGTATTTCTTCATACACTTATTCACCAGCGGCGGCAATATGTGTAACTGTACCTCCTAATTCTCCGGGCAACTTAACGATAACCGTCGATAGTTTATCCGGTAACACTATTAAAGGAATATTTAACCCGCCAATTTTCAAACCTGATGGATATGTAGTGGCATACAGTAAAAGCCCCTCAGCCCCGACACTTACCAATGGCGTGATGTATGCATCAGGAGAAATTTTTATGGAAGATACCATTTTGCAGGTTTCAGATATTACTTCGTTTACTGCCGATGTATTGAAAAATAAATTGTCAAACGCGGACAAGTATTATATTCATGTACATTCCTACGTGCTTTCAAAATGTACTAACATGCCGGTATATTCCACTGATTTTTTATCTGCTAATGTACCTGTACCAGCTTCTCATCAGCAAGATACTGTTAATAATATTGAAATTATTGATGTAGAACCCAATCCCACAGCAAGTGATGCCTGGTTAAGGGTATCATCTGCAAAAAGCAACCAGATTGCCTTTTCGGTTATTGCTGCAGACGGAAGGGTGGTAACAAAACAAACCGCGACAATTCAACCAGGCATTAACAGGGTTGATCTCCATTGCGAAGCCCTCAGATCCGGGATGTATGTTTTACTTGCAGTGTTCAACAATGGCACAACAAAAATCATACAGTTCATCAAAAAGTAAACGATAATTAATTTTAATTGTGCCGATTTAAAAGGAAGATGTAAACATATGTATATGCACTTTTATCTTCTTCGTAGCCATTGCTCGGGATTAAGGTTCCTGTTTTCGTCGTTCATAATGATGAGCTGTGTTTCTCCGTTTCCATCAGCATTTTCTCCGGCTTTACCTATTACCTGGCCTGCTTTCACGGATTCTCCTCTGCTAACATTTACTGCGGTAAGATTAGTATAAGAAGAAAAATATTTTCCATGCCTGATCAAAACAACAGAAGCTCCTTCTATATTAAATATAGACGAAATTTCTCCATCGAAAATGGCTTTAACAGGGATGCCTACACGCGTTTCAATAGTGATACCCGGGCTGTTGCCTTTTACATTTATTCCCGGAATGGTGTATTGGCCAAAAGGTATGCTTACATTACCAGCTTCAACAGGCCAAGGTAACCTACCCCTGTTTTTTTCAAAGTTGGCAGAAATAATCATTCCATCGGGCGTTGAAGCAAGAGCACTCGTTTTTTTGGCTGGTGCTGTTACAGTATTTGAGGATGGATTATTGGCTGAATTATTAGCGGGGTTTACATTAGCTGGTTTAATATTTGCTTTTGCATCGGTAAGTCTTTTTTTCTCCTCGTTAGCTTCTTTTTCCCTGGCCAACCTGATTTCACGGTTAATTGCCACACGTAATGCCGCCTGTAACTTATTATCCTGTCTTTGTTTTGCTGCAAGGTCTTTTTGCAATTCTCTTTCTCTCGACCTTAGGTTTGCAACAAACTGGTCTTTTTCTTTTTTCTCGTCTTCCAGAACTTCTTTTTCTTTATTCTGCTTTTTCAATACCACATCTTTTTCTTCACGTTTTACTTTTAAGCCGGCAATTTTGCTCTGCAGTAAAGCCTGTGTACGAATAATATTCTGTGCCCTTTCCTCACGATATGCCCTATAGGATCTCAAATAGGCAATCCGTTTGATAACATCATTGAAATTGGTGGCAGAAAAAATAAAATTCAGAAGGTCATAATTGCTCCTGTTCTTATATGCATAAACAACACTTTCTTCATACTGTATTTTCAGTGTATCAAGTTCCCTGCGCAGGTTAAGTATGTCTCTCCATGACTGGTTCATGTCACTCTGTATAAGATTAACCTGTTCATTAATATTTCGTATGGCTGCCTCTCTTAATCTTAATTTGCGTTGCAGCAATCCCAGCTGCCCTAATGTTTCTTTTTTGTTCCTCTTGGTTTCGTTCAGGGATTGTTTTACATCCTCGATTTGCTTTTGGATATCTGCGCGTTCTTTTTCAAGTTCGCTGCGGCTTTGTGCAGGCTGTTGTGAAAATGCTGCAGCAGAAAAAAATAATAAGAAAATAAAGCTAAAAGCAGGTTTCAGCATAGTATTGCTTTAACAGGTGGAAAAATGCACAGGGTGGATTATATTCAAACGGGAAATCGATTGGATAACGTCTATTTCATCTTATAATTTTTCGGAATAGTAAAAGGAAAGCTTAACGGCTCGTTAAAATTAAACTGTTTAAATACGAATTCAATATCCAGCTTCCATTTTTCAGCAATGGAAATTTTTCTATATGTTGAAAAATTTCCGATATAATCTCCATAAGTGATGTCGCAACTGATTACCCGCATCATATCCATATTGTCAAGTTTTGAATGTCTTAAAGTGTAATCCGGGTTGTTAAGGGTAAGATAATTTTTGAACAGATTGCCCAGGCTTAGTATAGAAAGGGCATTTGCATCCTTTCTGTAAAAGAGAATATTGCTGTCAAGATAGATGGGGTTACCGACAAGGAGGTCCTGAAGTGTATAAAAGTCGAGAGGAATTTGTGCCATTTCCTGTAAATAGCTTACTGATCGGAAAATGATTTCTTTATTGAGCTTATTATATACTTTAACGCTGTCTGGTGTAATTAACATCCTTAATGCTTCTATGCCTAAAAGTGCCGATGCTTCAACCCTTACCCAAATAGCACTGTCTTTTTTTATTCTGAGAAACGCTGTAAATTCATTGTCTTTTCCGCTGCTTTCTTCATAATTCACTTTCAGCTTTGCAGAAAAGGTCTGAAAGTCAATTTTATTCTTTTCAATTTTATTAAATACACTATTTATAAACCGCAGTGAATCCTGCCGAAGGCTATCTGTTATTAATACAGAATGTGATGTATCCTTTTTCGAATTGGAAATGACCTTTTGTATTTTTTTGGCAGAACGGCAACTGTAAGAAAATATAGTTGCAATCCCAATGAGTAAATAAAAAAATTTTTTCATGGAGTTATGATTTACCAGTGTGACCAAACCCTCCTTTATTACGGCGGGTTTTGCCTATTTTTTTAACCGGGGCCCATTTTATTTTATCCACTTTCGAAACAACCATTTGTGCGATCCTGTCACCATGCCTAACTACCTGTTCTTCCTGCGACAGGTTTATGAGTATAACTTTGATCTCTCCGCGATAATCAGCATCTATAGTTCCTGGAGAATTCAGGCAGGTTAAGCCTTGTTTAATTGCCAGCCCGCTGCGCGGCCTGATTTGTGCCTCGCAACCCTTTGGCAACTCGATAAATAAACCGGTAGGCATCAGGTAACGTTCAAAGGGTTTTAGAAAAACGGGTTGGGATAAATTGGCCCTAATATCCATACCCGATGAACCGGGTGTAGCATATTGAGGCAATGCGTTATCTGATTCATTGATAATGTTCACTTTGATTTTTGGCATGGGCGCAAATATACTTAGCAAATGTAAAACAAAGTCAGTTTCGGCAGTTGCCCGGTTTGTTCACCTGGCTCTAACACAGATGTATAACCGAAAATTATTTTATTTCAAATTCGGTTAAATTCATTTATCGGTTTCTTTTCTTAATAAAATGGTAGCATAAGCAACAAGCCCTTCACCCCGGCCTGCGAAGCCCATTTTTTCAGTAGTGGTTGCTTTGATTGATACATCATCGACAGAAACTTGAACGATAGAAGCAATGGCTTCCTGTATCTTCTGTACATATTTTTTAATTTTTGGCTCTTCCAGGCAAACGGTCGAGTCAATATTCACAACAGAATATTTTTTTTCAGAAATCATGCTAAAGGTTTTCTGCAGTAAAATTTTACTGTCAATATTCCTGAACGCAGGATCAGAATCCGGGAAATGCACACCAATATCGCCCAGGCATAATGCTCCGAGCATGGCATCACAAATAGCATGAAGCAGTACATCTGCATCGCTGTGCCCAAGGGCGCCTTTGTTATGAGGTATTTTCACTCCGCCAATCCACAGTTCCCTTCCTTCTGTTAACTGATGAAAATCTATACCGAACCCTATTCTGTAAGCCATTATTAATATTGATTAAAAAAGAAAAACGCTACGTTCATTAAACCTGAACATAGCGTACAAAATTATTTGCTTTTATGTTATGCTTCGAATTTAATTATTGCTGGGCAGGGGTGCTGCTTGTGTTATCCTTATTATTATCGAGGTCAAATACCAAACCAAACCGCAATGTATTAGACAAGGGGTTACGGGTTATACCGTTTCCGGAAGGAACCAGGTAAGAAAAATTTAGGCCGATGATATTATATTTTACACCAACGCCTACAGTAAAAAATTTTCTGTCGCCCTGGCTTTTATCTTCATAATAATATCCTGCACGAACAAAGAACTGGTCCTGGTAAGCATATTCCGCGCCAACAGAAAGGTTGATAAGGCTAAACTGCCCCGGCCCGCTGAACGAATTGAACCAGCTGCTCACTACACTTTTGGAGCGATAGTCTGTTAAAGCGGCGGAAGATGTGTAACCACTGGAATCAATAGGTATCTGAGGCACTAAAAGTTTGTGAAGGTCAAGGCCAAAAGTAATTTTATTCTGCTCATTGAAAACAGCGGTGTAAGTGCCACCAATGCTAAAGTTGGCAGGTATGTAATCCTTTTGGGTTGCATCGTTCGTATAACCAATTTTAGTACCCAGGTTTGTAATTGTTGCACCCAGGTTATAACCCTGGCCATTCTCTTTAGTATTTGTATAAAACAGGTTTATATCGCCGGCAACAGAAGTGCCTGCTTTATAAACTGATCCACCTGTATTAGGTGCACTAGCTGCGAGATTGGAATGTATATAACGCAGTGCCAGCCCAATTGATAATTTATCGGCCAGTTTCTGTGAATATCCGAGATCGAAGCTCCATTCACGAGGCTGACCTGTGTTCAGTGCATTGCCACTGGCATCAGTAAATTGAATATTACCGAGGCTAAAATATCTTATAGAAGAGGTTAATGCCTGTTTATCGTTTAACTTATAAAAACCTGAAGCGGCCAATAAATAAACATCGTTCAGGCCGAGATCTTTAAGCCATGGTGTATAAGTAAGGCCGATTCCGATATCATGTTTGGCAAAAGGAGATTTTGCATTATTGTATAATGCTGAACTGGCATCAGGGGAAGTAGCTACGCCTAAATCGCCCATTCCACCGGCTCTTGCATCTGGTGAAATTCTTAAAAAAGGTACGGCAGTAGTAACAAAAGTAGCCCCACTGGGAGTTGAGCCGCTGTATTGAGCCTGCAAAGAATGAAAACTTATCAATAAAATAGAAAAAGTGCTTAACCTGAAAATCACCGATCTTTTCATGTGTTGTATTTTAGCTTTAAAAGGTTGTGTTGCTTTGTCAATTAATTACAAAGCTCCGGGAAAGAGTCTCTGTAACATTTAATTTTAAAAAGCATTTAAAGGTAAAAGTTGTGCGATTGGACTTTAAATTTTAGTTTATGTATAACTTATTCAGGCTTTAGCATTCACAAATAAAATACAAATAATTGTATAATTATAGCAATACGGTAAATTTTCTTGACATTTTCTCAAGCCTTAGTTCTTAAATTGATACGAACGAAATGAAATAGTTTTTATTGTACACCCCATTGAATTTTATGAGTTTAACAAATGCAAGTATTGGCAACTGCGCAAATGAAATTTTCGTATTATGTCGTAGGGATAAATGCATTTTTTCTAATCTTTACTCGTGTTTATACGTATATCATTTTGCAGAAACAATATATATTCGCATGTTAACTGAACCTATGGATAAAAGATCATTATCACACAATATTTGATAAAGAATCCCGTTTATCCAGTTTCAAATCACGGCTAAATGATTGTAAAAATGAATCTGAAAAACCTAGCTCTCATAGCATCTTCTGCAGTATTGATTACCTCTTGCAGTAAAAAACCTGAAAAATCGTCAGTTACAGGCTGGAACTATAATGATAAAAACATGGGTGGATTCCAGGTTGCATTGGAAAAAGAACAAAGAACAGGCCCTGGCCTCGTATTTGTGCAGGGAGGTACTTTTACAATGGGTGCCACTGAAGAAGATGTAATGAGTGATTGGAATAATGTTCCGAGAAGAGTAACTGTGAATTCTTTTTATATTGACAGAACTGAGGTTGCTAATGTACATTACCGCGAATATTTATATTGGATTAACAACGTATTTGATGGTGATGAATTTAAAGCTGTGAGAGAGGGTGCCTTGCCGGACACACTTGTTTGGAGAAGTGAGCTTGCATACAATGAGCCACTTGTTGAATATTATTTCCGCCACCCTTCATATAATTATTACCCGGTTGTGGGAGTTACCTGGAAGCAGGCGCATGATTTTTGCATGTGGAGAAGCGACCGTGTGAATGAAAAAGCTTTGATGGACAGAGGTTTTATCAATAAAAATTCATTGAAAAATATTCAGGGATTAGGCCAGGAAAACTTTAACACAAAAGCATATTTGTTGGGTGAGTACCAGGCAACGCCAGGCCCTGCTGCTAAATCTAAAAAGAACGAACTTAAAAACCCTAACGGAACTCCAAGAACACAGGTAACTTTTGAAGATGGTATTTTATTACCTAACTACAGGCTTCCAACTGAAGCTGAATGGGAATATGCTGCATTGGGATATATTAATCAAAATCCTTTGCCCAGCAAAAATGACAAAAAACGTGGTGAAGAACTTGTTGTTAACAAACAGGTATATTCATGGAATACAAATGTGAATGGTCTTCGCGACACAAAACACGGAAGCTGGCAAGGAACTTTCCTGGCAAACTTCAAACGTGGTTCAGGTGATAATATGGGTGTAGCAGGCGGTTTGAATGATAATGCAGTGTATACAGCCCCGGTTACCTCGTTTTTCCCGAATGGATTTGGGCTTTATAACATGTCAGGTAACGTAAGCGAATGGGTGCAGGATGTGTATCGCCCGATGTCAAGCATTGATGTAGATGACGTAGCTCCTTACCGTGGTAATAAATTTGAAACGGTTGATATGGGGAAAGAAAATAAAGCTGAAAGAGATAGCCTTGGCCGCATAAAAATGCGCATGGTTACCGATGATGAAGCAAAAAGCAGGCGCAATTATCAGAAAGGCGATGTTATCAATTATCTTGATGGGGACTCGTTAATTTCAGGGGTTAAGTATAATGCTGATACTACAAATCATTATGGATATGGTTTTACAACATTGGTTAGCGATAAGTCAAGGGTAATTAAAGGAGGTAGCTGGAATGATCGTGCATACTGGCTTAGCCCTGGCACACGTCGCTTTTTGGAAGAAGATCAGGCAAGCTCAACAGTTGGTTTCCGTTGTGCTATGGACAGAGTAGGAAGCCCATCAGGAAATGGAAGAAAAACAGGTATCAATTATCAACAGAGAAAGCAGAATACCCGAAAACAATAAGAAAAAATTTTTTGCTAAAAGCCATCCAATTAACGGGATGGCTTTTTTTATTTTTAAACGTGAAATTGATATGTTGAAAAATTGGCCGGCAACAGGTCAACTAATTCTGTAGGTTTGTCCATATGATATCCATCGGAGAGTTATACAAGATTTATCTGGATTATCCTTCTATCCAAACTGATACCAGACAACTAAAGCCAGGCGATATTTTTTTTGCTCTTAAAGGAAATAATTTCAACGGGAATACATTTGTGAAGCAGGCTTTGGAAAAAGGTGCTGCCTGGGCAATAGTGGATGAGGAGATCGGATCTGTTTCAGAAAAATCTATCAAGGTAGATGATGTGCTGACCGCGTTACAACAATTGGCAAAATATCATCGCTTGCAATTCAAAATCCCGTTTCTTGCCATTACAGGCAGTAACGGTAAAACAACTACTAAAGAATTGATTCATGCAGTGCTTTCCACAACTTATAGAACATATACAACACAAGGTAATCTCAATAACCACATTGGCATACCACTAACCATTTTAAAAATAAAAAGCGATGCTGATATTGCTGTTATAGAAATGGGTGCAAATCACTTAAAAGAAATCGAAGGGTATTGTAGGTATGTTTTGCCCACACATGGTATAATTACAAATGCCGGCAAAGCACACCTGGAAGGTTTTGGAGGAGTAGAGGGGGTAAAAAAAGGGAAAGGCGAACTATATGATTTTTTACGTGCTAATAAGGGAACGGCTTTTGTTATGTGGGATTATGATTACCTGCATAGTATGAGCAAAGGGATTTCTGAAATTGTCAGATATGGAACACATGATGCCGATATTATCGGTATGGTGTGCCAAAGCGAACCTTTTATCGGAGTAACCATGACAAAAGGTATTTCTCTGAAGAATATATCGACTCAATTAGTTGGTGATTACAATCTGCCTAATATTCTTTGTGCCATAGCTGTGGGAAAATATTTTAAAGTGGAAGATGCAAAGATCAAACTCGCAATCGAAAATTATTTACCTTCAAACAGCCGCTCGCAATTATTGGAAAAAGGATCGAATAAAATTATTCTTGATGCCTACAATGCCAATCCAAGCAGTATGAAAGCCGCTATTGATAATTTTGCAAAACTTAAAGCGGATAAAAAAATTTTGATGCTTGGAGCAATGGCAGAGCTTGGGGAAGAAAGTACAGAAGAACATCAATCGCTCATTGACCTGATCAAAAAATATAACTGGGAAAAGGTTGTTTTGGTAGGGGAAAATTTTTCAAAAATAGATAACCCTTATCTGAATTTCAGATCGTCAACTGAAGCAAAAAACTGGTTCATTAATGAAAAGCTGGAAAATACTTACATTCTTGTTAAAGGATCACGAAGTATGCAAATGGAGAAAGTTTTGGAATAAGTGGGCATACTACCCTAAACCTCATTGTAGCTTAGTATATACATTACCGTTAGTAAAAACGTCTTGAATCAGGTTTTATGTCAACCCTGACACTCAATAAGATGATGCGGTAATTTACCTTACGCGTTTGGTTAACTCCTCCTCTCCTGTCATCATCTCATTCGCCCCAGATATTATCTTTACCTTCAAGCCAAAGTTTCACTAATTCAGTTGTAACTGATTTTGGCCTTTCGATAGGAAAGCTGAGAACGCGATCCCAGCATAGGCTGGCCAATACACCTAACGCACGACTAACTCCAAAAAGAACAGTATAAAATTCATATTCAACAAGACCATAATGTACCAGTAATGCGCCGCTATGGGCATCGACATTCGGCCAAGGGTTTTTTATTTTACCAAGAGATTGTAAAATAGGGGGTACCGCTTCATAAATATTCCATACAGTTTGCACTAACGGGTCATCGGGCATATGTTTTTTGCCAAACTCCATTTGGGCGGTAAAGCGTGGATCCGTTTTGCGAAGTACTGCATGGCCATAGCCTGGAACCACTTTCCCTTCGCTCAAAGTTTTTTTTACATATTCAGCGATCTGTTCTTTTGTAGGCAATTCGGTATTAAGTTCTTCTTGCATTTCAAAAATCCATTTGATAACTTCCTGATTGGCGAGGCCATGCAAAGGCCCGGCAAGACCATTCATACCGGCGGCAAAGCTGAGATATGGATCGCTTAAGGCAGATCCTACAAGGTGCGTAGCATGGGCACTCACATTACCACCTTCATGATCAGCATGGATCGTCATATACAAACGCATTAATTCCTTAAAGCTCTCATCTTCAAAACCAAGCATGTGTGCGAAATTTCCTGCCCAATCCAACAACCCGTTTGGTTGAATATGTTCCCCGAATTTGTATTTCCTTCTGTAGATATAAGCCGCAATTCTCGGTAACCTTGCTATGAGATCCATGGCATCATCGAACACAGCTTCCCAGTAGTCCTTTTTGTTCATACCCGTGGCATATTTTTTGGCAAACTGGCTTTCTGTTTGCAAAGCCATAACACCTGCTACAAACTGCGTCATGGGATGAGAGCTGAGGGGCAATGCTTCAATGGTATTAAATACATGTGTAGGAACATGACTGCGGCGCTGAAGAACAGATGTAGTGTGGTGCACATCGTCTTCACTCGGCAGCTCTCCCACTAACATTAAATAAAAAAGCCCTTCAGGTAAAGGTTCCGACCCATCAGGAGCTTTTGGAAGTTTTTGCTGAAGCTCAGGAATAGAATAACCACGGAAACGGATACCTTCTTTTGAATCAAGTAGAGATGTTTCGCTCACCAAGCCTGTTATACCACGCATGCCCTGATAAATTTGCGATAAGGTTACTTCCCCGATTTTATCATTACCATGTTCTTTTAACAGGTTTTTGATTTCATTACCAACTATATCTGCTTTTGCTTTAAAACGATCTTTAATAATTCCCATGACGAAGCATTTTTGAAATGATGCGATAAGGAGGGTTAAAATTACCTGCTAAAGTTATATCAAGGAAGCTTGTGCAGCAAATGATTTACATTAAAATTTTGATTTTGAAGAATACACAGGCTCAACCGTAATGCCTATGTTATTTTGGTGTTCGCCTGTAAAGCCATATTACTACCCCTATGAATAGGATATTGGGCATCCAGGCAGCAAGGACCGGCCATAAATGACCTTTGGTGGCAAAAGTTACAGCAAACTTATCCATTACAACGAAACTAAATGCAATCACAATTCCTATGGCAAGATGAAAACCGCTGCCACCACGTATTTTCCGCGATGCGATAATTGCTCCAATGAGAGTGAGTATAACAACAGAAAACGGGGTGGCATCGCGATGGTATAATTCCACTTTATAAATGTTAAGCCCTTCAACACCTCGAACCTGCTGCATGTGAATAAATTGTTTTAGTTCCGCGGTAGTGAGCTTATCCTTCAGGTAGTCATCTCTTTTTAATTCTGCCGGCTTAACATTTAAATTTAAAAATGTATCATTTATTTTCCGCACTGCTTCATGGAGACCATTAATTTTGCGTTCAATGGCGTTATCAGTCCGCCACATTTTTTTTGCCGTATCCCATTTGATCCTGTCTGCACGCAGATTATAATATTCCTGGTTATTTTTTATCTTTTCCAAAAAGAAGTTCCCCGCCGATTTGGTAACGGTATCGAAATAGCGCATTCCAACATATGTTATGGAATCAACCCTAAGGTAATAACTGCTTCCTTTTGTAGGATCCGGATTATAAGAGCTGTTTCTGTCAACATAGTTTGCCTGAAAATCTGTACGGATCACATTCGCTTTTGGAATTGCTGTCTGGCTGGCTATCCAGAATAGAATACTTAAAAAAACAGAACCGATTATATATGGCTGAAGCATACGGTTATAACGGACACCACCGGTCATAATAGCCACAAATTCCGACTGGCCGGCCATTTTTGAGGTAAAATAAATGACGGCAATAAACGATACAAAAGGAAAAATCATCGACATAATAAAGGGGATAAACCCGATATAATATGCCATGATGATTTGTCTGGTGTTTAATCCCGACTTCACAAAATCGTCGGCTTTTTCGCTGGTATCTATCACCACTGCAATCACTGTAATAAGCAGCATGGTAAAAATAAAAGTGGTGAGAAATTTTCGTATAATATACCAGTCGAGGATTTTCATTAATGATACATTGAATCGATGCGCAGCAAAAGTAGTATAAAATAAAAAAGGATATGGCGGGCTTTGTGAAGGCTTTGTGAAAACAATAGGATCCGGTATGGTAAATATTAATTTTGTAAAATACTTAATTAGCGATGAAAAACAGTTTAAAACGAACCACTGCATGTCTTATAGTTCTTGCCTTTTTTCAATTTGCAGAAGCACAAAACCTGCAAACCATTATCAAAACACAGGCTATGGAAATGGCAAAATCACTGATAAAAAATGATTTTGTTTCCTTCATCAAGTACCTTCCTCCTAAAATAATTGAATACGCAGGGGGCCAGCAAAAGCTGAAATCAACTATGGATTCAACCCATCAGGCCATGAAGCAGTTTGGAGTTTCGTTTAAAAAGATAATGATTGGTAACCCCGGAGCAATTATTTCTTATAAAAAACAATTACAATGCGTGGTGCCGCAAAGTACAGACCTGCAATCATTGCTGGGTGAAATGCATATTGAAACTTCGTTGGTCGCTATCTCGGCTGATAATGGCAGGAACTGGTTTTTTGTAGATACCAATGTTTATAGGGCAGATAGATTAAAGAGCTTATTGCCAGACCTGAGCCCTCGGCTTGTTATTCCCCTTCAGCAGGAACCGAAGTTCACACCAAATAAAGAATAAGAAATTATTATTGTATTGAAATCAGCTTATTTCTTTACCAATTCATTAAGGGCGCTTTCAATACCGGGGTATAAAAACTGAAATCCTGTAGTACGGATTTTGTCTGCACTCACCGTAGCGCTTTTCAGCACTTCAATGCTCATTTCGCCCAGTATAAATTTTAAAATAACAGAAGGCACATACACCGGAATATAAAATTTCCCTTTCATGCGCTTTGCCAGCGCAACTACCAGGGCCTTGTTACTTACTGGTTTTGGTGCCACGGCATTATAAACGCCACTGAGTTTTTCATTTTCAATTGCTTCAACATATATGCGACAAACATCATCAATATGTATCCAGCTTACCATTTGCCGGCCATTACCCAAAATTGCGGCGATGCCTGACCGTAAAGGTTTCATGAATTCTTTCAAGGCGCCTCCTTCACTGCTCAATACAATTCCTGTTCTTATTTTCACTAACCGAATATGCATTGCTGTTACAGGGTTAATACTTTCTTCCCAATGCCTGCAGGTTTCTCCCAAAAAATCATCATTGGCTTTATCGTTCTCTTTGAAAATGTTTTTTGAAGAATTATCCGGGCCATACCATCCGATAGCAGATGTGCTGATCACCGCTTTCACTTTGTTGGGAGTTTCTTTCAGTGATTTTATGATCAGTTCACTGCTTTTTATCCGGCTTTCTGAAATTTCTTTTTTTCTGTCTGCGGTCCAGCGCTTGTCTGCAACAGCAGCTCCGGCGAGGTGAACAATATAATCAGCTTCACGGATAGCTGAAGTGTCGACGGTTTGGTTTTTTATATCCCAATGAGCATAACGAACATGATTGATCTCTGATGCCTGATGCCCCGTATCCATAGACCTGGTCAGTATAATGACTTCATAATTTTTTTTCAAAAGCATTTTTGTGAGAGCCGTTCCGATTAATCCTGTTCCCCCTGTTATCAATATCGTTGGCATTTACTTCTGTTTAACGATAAAGTTAATATAGAATCATTCACCATTGGTGATTGGCCATTCAACATTAGTTTTGCATCATGAAAATCGACATTCTTACTGTTTTGCCTGAATTGCTCGAAAGCCCTTTTGCACACTCTATTCTAAAAAGGGCCAACGAAAAAAGGTTACTTGAAGTAAATGTGCATAATCTTCGCCAATGGGCTGTGAATGAATATGGACAGGTAGATGATTACCAATATGGCGGAGGTGCAGGAATGGTAATGATGTGCGAACCACTGGTCAGGGCAATTGAAGCGCTTTCCAAAGAAAAAAAATTTGATGAGATTATTTACATGACACCTGATGGCGAACGGTTTAATCAAAAAGCTGCCAACCAACTCTCACTGAAAGAGAATTTATTAATTATCTGCGGCCATTATAAAGGAATCGATGAGCGCATCAGGCAGCATTTTGTAACTAAAGAAATTTCTATCGGCGATTATGTGCTGAGTGGTGGGGAATTGCCTGCTGCAATTTTAGTGGATGCCATTGGAAGATTGATTCCCGGGGTGCTGAATGATGAAACATCGGCACTTTTTGATTCTTTCCAGGATAATTTGCTGGCGCCGCCTGTTTACACCAGGCCTGCCGATTTCAGAAACCTCAAAGTGCCTGAAATATTATTGAGCGGCGACCCCAGCAAGATAGATGAATGGCGACATGAACAATCTTTGTTACGTACAAAAGAAAGAAGGCCGGATTTGTTCGATGAATAAACTTGCAGGCAGTCACTCTCTGTTCAGCTTTTCATATAAAGCGGTCCGCTGAAAATATAATCACAATTCCTGATGCCCGATTTCTAGCCTCTAATTTCTTAAATTGCCAGTTCATCAATCACCTTTCCTATGTTGGTTAAAACTTTTGGCAGTGCGGTATATGGAGTGGAGGCTATTACCATTACCATTGAAGTAAATGTAAGTGGCGGACAGCATACATTTGTTGTAGGCTTACCTGACAATGCCGTTAAAGAAAGCATTCAAAGAGTGGAGAGCGCTATCAAGGATAATGGTTATTATATGCCGCGTACAAAACTTGTGGTGAACCTGGCTCCCGCAGATATCAAAAAATCAGGTTCTGCATTTGATCTTCCTATCGCTATTGGTGTGCTTGGAGCTACCGAACAACTTGAAAATCCTGATGAGCTAAGCAAGTATGTAATTATGGGTGAATTGAGCCTGGATGGCAGCATTCAATCTATAAAAGGGGCGTTACCGATTGCGATACAGGCCAGAAAAGAAAGTTTCAAAGGATTGATTGTTCCCAGGCAAAATGCCCGCGAAGCAGCGATGGTGAATAACCTGAACGTATATGGCGTTTCACATATCAAAGAAGTCATTGATTTTTTTAAAGATGAAAATTCACTGCAACCCTTATCCGTAAATACACGCGAAGAGTTTTTTTCCAATCAATATGAATTTGACCTTGATTTTATTGATGTAAAAGGACAGGAAAATATTAAGCGGGCATTAGAAATTACTGCGGCAGGCGGGCACAATGCAATACTGATTGGCCCTCCGGGCGCCGGAAAAACTATGCTTGCAAAAAGATTGCCAACCATACTTCCGCCACTAAGTTTGTATGAAGCATTGGAGACAACAAAAATTCATAGTGTGGCAGGCAAACTTCCGGAAAATACCACGTTAATTTCAAGGCGCCCCTTTCGTTCCCCTCATCACACTATTTCTGATGTGGCGCTTGTTGGCGGCGGGGGCATTCCCCAGCCGGGTGAAATTTCATTAGCGCATAACGGTGTTTTATTTTTAGATGAACTGCCTGAATTTAAACGGACTGTTCTTGAAGTAATGCGCCAGCCAATGGAGGAAAGAAGGGTTACGATCAGCCGTGCCAAAGTAGCGGTAGATTTCCCGGCCAGTTTTATGCTCATTGCTTCAATGAATCCCTGTCCCTGTGGATTTTACAATCACCCGGAAAAAGAGTGTACTTGTCCGCCGGGTGCAGTCCAGAAATACCTGAACAAAATTTCAGGCCCTTTGTTAGACAGGATTGACCTGCATGTGGAAGTTACCCCGGTTTCGTTTTCCGAATTGTCATCACAAAAAGCAGGAGAAAATTCTACGCATATACGTAACCGTGTTATCAGCGCAAGAGAAAAGCAAACGGAAAGGTTCAAAGATACCCCGGGTATTTATGCCAATGCACAAATGACCAGCAAACTGCTTAAGGAGATCTGCGTAATTGATAAAGTGGGAGAAAATTTATTAAAAGCTGCTATGGAAAAATTGAACCTTTCAGCACGGGCTTTTGACCGTATTTTGAAAGTTTCACGCACAATTGCTGATCTTGCGGGAAATGAAAATATTAAGCCTGAACATTTAGCCGAAGCCATCCAATACAGAAGTTTGGATAGGGAAGGATGGGCGGGGTGAAACCCGGGTTCGTGGTTAATAGTTTGTAATTGCTGACTTATATGCGAGCAGACTGTTAACCTACACTCCAAACTTTTTCCGAAATTTGAAGATTTAATGGTTAAACATTTTAATTTGTAGTTTGTAAAATATTGATATGAAAATTCTGCTTCACTATATAAAACCTTACAGGTGGCTGGTAGCGTTGGCCCTGGTACTTGCTGCCATCAACCAGGTTTTCTCATTGTTCGCTCCGATGATTACCGGAAATATGCTGAATAAATTTGCAATTCATCCGCATGTATTTCCAGACGGAAGCCCAAGGAGTGAATATCAGTTCTTTTTTGGTAAAGGAGATTACCCGGGCTTCTTTACTTATTTTTTTGGAGACAAAGTTTTCCATGGGTTATTATTTTTTTTGATGTTGATGATCGGTACAGCAATGGTAAGCCGTATTGCCAAAGCATTCCAGGATTATTTTGTGAATGTCATCATTCAAAAATTCGGGGCTACCATTTTTACAGATGGCTTGAAACACAGCATGCGCCTCCCGTACCAGGATTTTGAAGACCAGCGTAGCGGGGAAACATTGTCTATTCTTACTAAAGTGAGAACTGACACAGAAAAGTTTATCAGTAGTTTTATTAATGTTTTCTTTATCATTATTGTAAGCATCGCTTTTGTTTCTATTTATGCGTTTAGCCTGCATTGGACCATTATGCCGGTTTATGCAGGTGGCATTTTTTTGATTGCGTTTGTAACAAGTTTACTTAGCAAAAAAATTAAAATCATTCAAAAAACAATTGTAAAAGAAACAACAGCACTTGCAGGCTCTACAACTGAAAGTTTGAGAAATATTGAAATTGTGAAAAGCCTTGGGTTAACTGACCAGGAAGTGAACAGGCTCAACAATAATACTTTCAAAATCCTTGGCCTTGAACTACGCAAAGTCAAAAGTATCCGCGCCCTGAGTTTTATACAGGGAACTATGGTAAATTTCCTTCAGCAAACTATAACCTTTACTTTACTTTGGCTTATTTTTAAAAATGCAATCAACCCGGGGCAATATCTTTCATTAATGTTTTACGGTTTTTTCATTTTCGGGCCGATGCAGGAAATAGGGAATATTATTATTTCTTATCGTGAAGCGGAAGCCTCATTGAATAATTTTCATAACCTGATGTTGAGGGAAGTTGAGCCGAAACCAGTTCACCCCAAACATATTGGTGTAATTGAAGAACTGGAATTTAAAAATGTTTCTTTTAAACACCAAACGGCACAATTTAAGGCGCTGGATAATATTTCATTTAACGTAAAGAAAGGTGAGACGATTGCTTTTGTTGGCCCAAGCGGTTCAGGAAAAAGCACATTGGTAAAATTGCTGGTGGGTTTGTATAGGCCGCAACAGGGAAAAATTTATTATGACGGTATCGATGGCAATGAAATTGATTTTGATGAGTTGCGCGGACAGATTGGTTTTGTAACGCAGGATACGCAACTGTTTGCCGGAACAATAAAAGAAAATTTAATGTTCGTAAATCCAAAAGCAACTGAAGTCGATTTGAAGACGGCATTGGAAAAAGCAAGTTGTAACGGTTTGCTGCAACGTGCAGAAAAGGGCATTGAAACCGTGATTGGCGAAGGGGGGTTAAAACTTAGTGGCGGAGAAAAACAGCGCATCGCTATAGCCAGGGCATTATTACGCAAGCCTTATCTATTAATTTTCGATGAAGCCACCTCGGCCCTTGATTCTATCACTGAAGAAGAGATCACCGAAACAATCCGTGAAGTTTCATCAAAGGGAAATCAGATTACCGTATTGATTGCACACCGGCTTTCTACCATTATGCATGCCGACAGAATATATGTGCTGGAAAGGGGAGAAGTAGTGGAAACCGGATCGCATGGAAGTCTACTGATGGAAAAAGGATTATACTACGCCATGTGGCGCCAGCAAATCGGTGAGCGCAAAACAATGGCTGCGGTGAAAGCTACGGCATAAGCGTTTTCATGGATGGTTGTATATATCAAATCTCGTCCAGTCTGAAAACATTTTTGTCCATCACCCCTCTTCCTGTCATCTGCAGGTCGCAGCATTCATTCAACGGGTCGTGTTCAAAAAAAAGAATGTAATTATTATTAAAAGCTTCATCCAGGAATGATTTTTTTTCTTTTAGCGTGGTTAACGGGAACATGTCATAAGCCATCACATAAGGTATGGGTAAATGTGCTATCGAGGGCAGCAAATCGGCCATGAATACAATTGTACTTCCTTTATAAGAAATCTGTGGCAGCATCATTGCATTAGTATGGCCGTTCACGATGCGGATAGAAAAGCCAGGAATGATCTCTGATGGCAGGTGGCTGACAACAGGCTTCTCATCCTGAGTTGTTGACCATTCGCCTTTAACCATTTTCAGCTGCCCGCTTTCTTTTATCGGCAAAATGTTTTCCTTTAAAAAACTGGCTTTCTCCCTGTCATTAGGTTCGGTGGCCCACTGCCAGTGGGCTTCGTTGCTCCAGTATGTGGCATTCTTAAATGCAGGAATTAATTTTTCGCCGGAACGGATTATGCTTCCGCCGCAATGATCAAAATGCAGGTGCGTTAAAAACACATCAGTAATGTCGTCACGATGAAAACCGTGCCGGGCTAATGAAGAATCCAGTGTCTGATCGCCGTGCAAATAATAATAACTGAAAAATTTCGCGCTTTGTTTATCACCAACACCATTATCGATCAATATAAGTTTATTCCCATCTTCAATCAGCATACAGCGCAACGCCCAGTTGCAGAGGTTATTTTCATCAGCGTTATTGTATTCATTCCAGATTACTTTGGGAACTACGCCGAACATTGCTCCGCCGTCTAATTTAAAAAAACCTGTATTAATAGTATATAATTTCATGCCGCAGCCAATTTATTTTTCATGTGTACAAACATTAACAGAATAAACCCGATTATAAAGTATACCATTAATGTAAGTACTGAATTACGCATACCGTTTGATATTTCTGAAACAAAGCCAAACGACAATGTGCCCAGCACGGTCCCCACTTTATCGCAAACATCATAAAAACTGAAGTACGACGCAGTGTCTTTCGTTTCAGGCAACAATTTTGAATAAGTTGAACGTGACATGGATTGTATGCCACCCATTACCAATCCTACACAAAATGCAAGAATATAAAACTGCATCGGGGTTTTCGTAATGTAAGCAAAAATGCAGATGCCGATCCAGCCAATGATGGCAATAGCCAGTGTAAAAATATTGTTTGTGGCTTTCGACAAAATAGAAAAAAGATAAGCGCCGAATATGGCAACCAGCTGGATGATCAGAATGGTTGCGATGAGTTGGGTGGATTGCATCTTCAACTCATCTGCAGCAAAATAAGTGGCCATGTACATCACCGTTTGTACACCCATGTTATAGAAAAAAAAAGCACGTAAAAATCTTTTCAGCATTGGGTAATGCTGCAATTGGTCCCACACTTTTCTGAGTTCATAAAAACCGTTTACGAAAATGCTATGTTCGGGATGTTGCTCTGATGCTTTCGATGGCGGCAACACATTGAACGTGATTTGAGCAAAGCCTGCCCACCACAACCCGACTGAAACAAAAGAAAACCTCGCAGGCCATGACCCCCACCCCAGGTTCAAATTATCATTGGTAATAATCACAGCAAGGCACAATACCATCAGTATTACGCTGCCGACATATCCTAATGCGAAACCTTTTGCACTCACCCGGTCCTGGTCTTCTTCTGCAGCAATTTCTGGCAGATAGGCATTATAAAATACAATGCTGCCACAATAGCCTACTGCAGCAATTATGGAAAGAAATAATCCGTAACCGATATTTTTCTTTGTAAAAAAAATCATAGATATGCAAGCGATGCTGCCGAGATAACAAAAAAACTTCATGAAAGATTTTTTGTTGCCCTTATAGTCTGCTATTGAAGAAAGTACAGGAGATAAAATCGCAATAATCAGAAATGAAAGCGAAATAGCGTATGATGCCAGCGCATTTCTTTCAATCACTCTGCCAAAAATAGCTACTTGCTTTGGAGCGATAGATGTATAATAAGCAGGAAAGATAGTGGATGCAATAACCAGGCTGTAAGTGCTATTTGCCCAGTCGTACATCGCCCACCCGTTAATCACTTTTTTAGAAGCAGTTTCCATGGTCAATGAGCATTAATCGTTAGAAATCAATTTTTTTTAACTGATGATCCCTTTCCAGATCAATATAAAAAGTATAATGCTTGTAACAATGCGGTAATAGCCGAATAATTTGAACCCATGCTTCTGCAAAAAACCGATAAAAAATTTAATGGCGATCATTGCTACAATGAAAGCTATCACATTACCCAGCAACAATGCATGAATATTTTGATGGTTGTGCAATAGTTCAGGATTTTCTTTGTAAGCCTTTAACAATTTATAGCCGGTGGCAGCCAGCATGGTGGGCACGGCGAGAAAAAAGGAGAATTCGGCAGCCACTCTTCTTGTTAATTGTTGTTGCATGCCGCCAATAATAGAAGCAGCACTGCGGCTGGTTCCCGGTATCATGGCGAGGCATTGCCAGATGCCGATGGCGAAAGATTTCCCATTGGATATTTCATTTTCGTCGTCAATAGTATGTTTTTTGAAAACATTATCAATGAAAAGCAAAATGATACCGCCGATCAGCATAGTAACAGCAACCGTTAGCGGGCTTTCCAGCAAAGCATCAATTCTTTTAGAGAATAAAAAGCCAAGAATGATGGCCGGAATTACACCGATGATGAGCTTGAAATAAAATTTTATGCGGCTGATGTCAAAAAATTTTTTCCAGTATAAAACCACTACTGCGAGTATCGCGCCTAACTGGATGGCAATCTCAAACAATTTGGTAAAATCATCTTTCTCAATATGCATCAGGCTGCTGCAGATGATCAGATGACCGGTTGATGAAATTGGAAGAAACTCCGTAAGGCCTTCTACAATAGCGAGAATGATGGTTTCAATATTACTCATGGCAGTAACAGTTGGTTGAGAAGTAAAAATAAATGAAAGTTGGCAGAGATTTCAAACAAGGAAATAAAGAATATCAGGAACCCGGCGAAAAACTGGAAAGCAAGCCATTTTTATTTCTTGTATTCCGGGGTCTTTATGCAAAAAAATAAAAAAGCGATGCACACGCATCGCTTTTTTCAAATACGGTTGGTATAGCTTATTGTGCGTCCTTACTTTTTGTTTTTTTGAAGATGGCAAAAATTTCAATGCCGAAGCCTGCAAGCATCAGCAGTGGTGCAACGGTAATACGGCGGAAGCTGTACACTTCATTTGGATTGAAAACATTAGGGTCTTTACTTTTTCCGCCTACCATGAACAACAGCCCCAGTGCCACCAGCACCAGGCCGATCAGCATCCAACGATAATTATCTTTATTGAATATAGGTGTTGTATCGAAGCCGGGCCTCGGTGTTTTGGTTTTTTTTATATCCTTTTTTTCTTCAGCCATTTTTGAAAATTGAAAGACAAATATAGGGAATAGTCCGAAAGCCGGAAATGGTAAAGAAGGTTTTATGCGTGTACATCTTCTTACTTACGGTATTCCTGACTTGCTAATATAAATCATCCAGCTTCATCTTCAGGTATTTGATCACACTGCGGTGTGTGCTTAAAAAAGAAATCCCTATTCCAAGGGTAATAATTCCGAGAAACATCAGGCCGAGCCATGCATAATCGCGTAAAGCCCTCATTTCGGGAATCCATTTTTCCGAAGCAAATATAATCCCTACAATAGCGATAACAGCGATCAGGCCGCTGACTGCCCCGTTCACCACTGCACGCATATCCATTGGCTTGGCAATAAACCATCGTGTTGCCCCAACCATTTGCATGGTTTTGATCAGGAAACGGTTACTGAACATCGCAAGGCGGGTAGTGTTATCAATAAGAATGATTACTACCACGGCAATCACACTGGCTGCTACCAGCAACATCAGCGTTATTTTACGGATGAGGCTGTGCAGGCTGCTTACGAGCGACTGGTTATAATGAACATCACTTACTGCAATATTCTGCGATAAATCGGTTTGTATTTTTGACAGCGAATCGGTATTGGCATATTCGCTCCTGATTTTGAAATTGATACTTGCAGGCAATGGGTTTTTATCAAGCACAGCGCCCCAGTCTTTATTACCATCGGCAAGGTATCTTTTTTTGGCAAGGTCTTTTGTAAGGTATTCGTATGATTTTACATAAGGCTGCGATGCAATATATTGAACCAATGCAGCGCTGTCTTTAGGAGTTACGTTTTCACGAACATACAGTTGTACTTCTACATTTTCCCGGATAACCTGCCCGAGCTTATTTGCATTAATAACAAACCAACCAATCAGCCCCAGCAGGAACAACACCAGCGACATACCCACGATGGCCATGAAATAGGAAGGTGTGGAACGCTTGGAAGAGCCTTTTCCGATTTGAGACATAGTATCAGATTTTCAGGGTTAGTAATCCTGTTAGTTAAGCGCAAAAATAGCGGATTTCGCTGCACAATCCGTATTTTTGTTGCCCTCTAAACGATGCCGTAGCTGCATTATTTTGAAGGATGCGGGCTTTTAACTTTTTCCCAACTTTTAACCATGATGAAATGATTTGACTGATTATGCTGATAAGCCGCTCAGTTTTTTATTTCACCTTAATCATATAAATCAAGGCTCAGACAATTATTATGGAATATAATTTCAGAGAGATAGAAAAAAAATGGCAGGACGATTGGACGCAAAAAGGAGTTTATCACGTAAACAACAATTCGCCAAAGCCGAAATATTATGTGCTGGATATGTTTCCTTATCCAAGCGGCGCAGGTTTGCATGTGGGCCACCCCCTGGGTTATATTGCCAGCGATATTTTTGCTCGTTACAAAAGGTTGAAAGGCTTTAACGTGCTGCACCCGATGGGTTATGATGCGTTTGGTTTGCCCGCTGAACAATATGCAATCGAACATGGGATACACCCCGCCGTTAGTACCGACCAGAATATTAAAAACTTCCGGGCACAGTTGGATAAGATCGGCTTTTGTTTTGACTGGGGCCGCGAAGTGAAAACAAGCGACCAGAAATATTACAAATGGACGCAGTGGATATTTCTGCAATTGTTCAATAGTTTTTATAATCGCTTAACGCAGAAAGCCGAAAGCATTACACGCTTGATTGGGATTTTTGAGAAAGAAGGAAATGCGAATCATCCGATACCAAATTCATCATTCACGGTTCGCGATGCACGATTCACGTGTCATGACTGGAAATCTTTCAATGAAAAAACCCGGCAAGACATCCTGATGGAATATCGCCTGGCTTACTGTGGTTATGGTGAAGTGAACTGGTGCGAAGCATTGGGCACCGTGCTGGCAAATGATGAAGTGATCAACGGCGTGAGCGAACGCGGCGGTTACCCGGTGGTGAAGAAAAAACTGCGCCAGTGGTATTTGCGCATCACTGAATATGCCGACCGTTTGCTGGAAGGTTTGGAGCGCATTGAATTCAGCGAGGCCATGAAAGAAATGCAGACCAACTGGATCGGGAAAAGTTTTGGAGCGGAAATTGATTTTGAAGTTAAGAGTCAGGAGCCGGGAGTAGGGAGCCTGAGAGTCTATACTACAAGACCAGACACCATTTTTGGTGTGGATTTTATGGTGATTGCGCCCGAACATGAATTGATCCAAAAAATTACTTCAACAGAACAAAAAAAACCTGTCGAAGATTATATCACTTATGTAAAAAGCCGCAGCGACCGTGAACGCCAGGCAGAGAAAAAAATCACGGGCTGTTTTACCGGCGCTTATGCCATCAACCCTTTTGATCAAAGAGAAATCCCGATCTGGATTTCAGAATATGTTTTGGCCGGGTACGGCACCGGTGCCATCATGGCTGTGCCCTGCGGCGATGAGCGTGATTTTAAATTTGCAAAACATTTTAATATCTCCATCACCAACATTATCGGCAAGCATTATAATGACGAAGAAGCCAACCCGACAAAGGATGCAGTGCTGGAAAACAGCGGCTTTTTAAATGGCATTGTGATGCGTGACGCAATGGAATTGGTAATCGGGAAACTGGAGGAATTGGGTATTGGGAAAAGAAAAGTGAATTATAAAATGCGTGATGCGGCGTTTAGCCGCCAGCGTTACTGGGGCGAGCCATTCCCGATTGTTTGGAAAGACGGGATTGCCTATCCACTCGATGAAAAGGAATTGCCATTAGTATTACCTGAAGTTGAAAAATATGGGCCAGGCCCCGATGGGGAAGGACCATTAGCGAATTTAAAAGATTGGGCAAACCCCATCGACTTGCCACCGGCTTTAGCAGGTGGACAA
Source organism: Puia sp. (assembly GCA_035541355.1). Classification (GTDB taxonomy): domain Bacteria; phylum Bacteroidota; class Bacteroidia; order Chitinophagales; family Chitinophagaceae; genus Puia. The sequence goes on from DATKNN010000014.1 coordinate 739,180, forward strand.
AGAGAAACAAACACCATGCCGGGCTATGCAGGAAGCAGTTGGTATTTTTTGCGTTACATGGACCCGCATAATGAAAATGAATTCTGCTCCCGCAAAGCAAGCGATTATTGGGCACAGGTTGATTTATATATTGGCGGAACAGAACATGCAGTCGGGCATTTGTTATACAGCCGCATGTGGACAAAAGCCTTGTACGACTTAGGTTTTATTGGGCATGATGAGCCTTACAAAAAATTGGTGAACCAGGGAATGATTACGGGGGTTTCAGAGTTTATTTATAGATATAATCCATCTGAAAATATTGGAACAGTTCATATGGCAAATGAAATACCATACAAAAAAATTGATATATCATCATTATTGTCAAAAGAAAAAAATATAGCTGCAATAATGGCGCAAGGTTTATTTCCTGAAATTTATTTTTCTCATGATGCGATACCCAAAGGAGAGGTAATTAATTTTTCCCCATTACATGTCAATATTAAATATGTTGATGCTAATAAATTAGACGTGGAAGAAATGGCATTAAAGGAAAGCAAGTTTCATAAAGCTTGCTTTGTTTGTAATGATGGATTTTATTTAAATGGTAAATGGTATAATAACGAGTTGAAAGAAAATAGTAAACTAATATTTACTACAACTTCTGCGGGAGAGAAAATGTCGAAATCAAAACTTAATACTCAAAACCCGAATGAACTTTGTGATAAATACGGCGCCGACACTTTCCGCATGTATGAAATGTTCCTCGGCCCGGTTGAACAAAGCAAACCCTGGGACACAAAAGGCATTGAAGGCGTTCATCGTTTCTTAAAAAAATTATGGCGCTTGTTTTTTGATGAGCTAAAAGGAAAAGTGTGGAACGAAGAAAAAGCAAATGATGCGGAATTGAAAGTGTTACATAAAACGATTAAGAAAATAGAAGAGGATACGGAACGTTTTTCTTTCAATACCGGAGTCAGCGCATTCATGATCGCAGTGAATGAACTCAGCGATTTGAAATGCCACAAAAAAGAAGTGCTGGAAAAATTGCTGATCATCTTAACACCTTATGCGCCGCATATTTCAGAAGAACTGTGGCATCAGTTAGGCAATGAAGGAACAATTTTAGATGCAGCTTTTCCAAAACCAGAAGAAAAGTATTTGGTCGAATCTTCTAAAAATTATCCCGTTGCCATTAACGGCAAAACAAGAGCTGAGCTGAACATCGCCCTTGATGCCACGCAACAGCAGGTGGAAGAAATTATTCTTGCCAACGAAACAGTGAAAAAATGGCTGGAAGGAAAATCGCCAAAGAAAATCATTTATGTGAAGAACAAGATGATCAATGTGGTGATTTGACCCTTATTGTTGAATAGTGAATATTCAATAATGATTTCTGATATTTTCTATGTTTCCTCCAGCGCCGGCCTTCGGGCCGGAGTTCGAAAAATAATGATTGTTTGTTGCCGGCCAGTAAACGGTTATTTAGCCGGTAACGCTGCCTTCGTTTCTTTTACAAACCGTATAAGCGCACTGCTGTTTTCGTCTGCAAACAAATGAGCTTCATATCTTTTGTTGCCGCATATGGCAATCATTAATGAAGTATTCGGCGGAATGGAGCCCAGGTTTTCGGCAACCATTACTGCTTCGTTATCATCATCAAGGTCTTTCGTTGCCAACTTAACAATATAAGCCTGGTCGCTGATCATTACATGTTTAAAAATAAGCTTATCATTCATAAAAAATGCAATGGAATCGCCGTCAATTTCCCCATTATCATAAAACCTTAATTCAACAGAATCACCTTTAACGGGTATTACCTGCTCCAGTATTTTTTTACGGCTGATGAATTTTTCTTCCGGAGAAAGCTCTTTTGCAGGAGCAGCCTTTTTTTCTTCTGCAACGGGTTCTTTCAATACGGCATTGGTAACTGCCTGATCACGTTTATGTGTAACCGTATGCGTTGTTGTTTCCCTGGCAACGGCAACATAATACGGCCTTGTTGAAAGTTTTGCGATACTGTCAATGATATCCGGGTCGCTTGCGCCCATGGTATAATTGGCAATCACCCAATTCCACTCGTCGGGAAAAATACCCGAAGCAATTTTTTGTAAATGCAATATCCCGGGCATTTTTTTCTTCTCGTCGCGCAGATAGCTGTCGCCGTCCAGCCGCAACTCATCTTCCCCCGGGCAATTAAAATCCGCCACATTCATTAATGCTTCATTTGTTGTTTCTTTCATTGTTCCGGACCTGTCTTCGATTAATACATCATCCCACCAGATCACATCATTTGTTCTGGGATCGAAATAACCTCTTATGCTATATCGCCTGTAATTGTTTGCTGATGAATAATAATAAGCAGTACCTAACAGGCTGTCTCCTGATTTTATTATTTTAAGCTCCACTTTATGATTTCCTGCTTTTCCCTTCCATACACCGGTAATCGGCTGTGCCATTGAAAACAGAACAACAAAAATGAAGCAGGTAAGTACGATTGATTTTTTTGCAACTAAATTCAAAGGGATGTTTTTTACTAAGCATAAACGTTTTTTGAAACATGATATTTTGTATCCGGCTTTTTTAGCCATTAATTATGAACAGGTTTATTTTGTTAGGCCCAAAACAGTAATATTGGTTATTAACTTAAAAAGGAATGTTTACAATAATAATTGCTGGTTGGCGGACAGCAATGGCAGCAGGTCTTTTTCATGAAAATAATTTTTCATCAGCCTAATTTGCCATTCATTTAAGAACTTTCATTTTATGGCCGGTATAAAATATCTTCAGTATCCGAAATTTACTGTTATGAAAAAACTTCTTGTCATTCCTATATTTATCTTTTTTCATTTATCCGGTTCGGCACAAAACGGAGAAGCCTATTTTTTATCTCAACCTTGCCTGACCCCCGACGGGCTAACTGTTGTTTTCAGCTTTGAGGGCGATTTATGGAAAGCAGATGTGGGTGGTGGTACAGCGGTGCGTTTAACAGCCATGCAGGGATATGAAACTAATGCACGTGTTTCACCTGATGGAAAATGGATTGCATTTACCGGCCGGCAATATGGGAATGCCGATATCTATGTGATGCCTGTTGAAGGTGGCGAAATAAGGCAACTTACTTTTCACAGCGCAACTGATGAAGTGAATTCATGGAGCTGGGATTCGAAACATATTTATTTTACTTCCGGCAGGGATAGCCGGCAATCGGGGTATAAAGTAAGTATCAACGGAGGCACACCGGTACGTGTTTTTGGAAATAATTTTTTTCTGTACGATCATAACCTTTTTGAACATCCGTCAAGCGGTGAAATATTTTTTAATGACACCTGGGAGAGTAGTAACCAGGTACAGCGCAAGCATTATAAAGGCCCGTTTAACCCCGATATTCAATCTTATAATCCGGCAACCAAAAAATATAAACGCTACACAGATTATATCGGAAAAGATTTTGGCGCAACAACAGACCGGAAGGGAAATATCTATTTTATTTCAGACGAGAACAATAATGAGTATAATTTATACACGTTTAAGGATGGAAAGAAAACAGCCTTGACTAACTTTTCCAGTTCAATAAAGAATGCGATAGTAAATGCAAACGGGGGAAAGGTTGTTTTTGAAAAGGATTACCAGTTGTATGTCTATGACGTCGCATCTAAAAAAGCTGAGAAGCTGAAAATTGATATCGTACGAAACAGCATTCTTTCAAAGGATAAAGATTTTGATGTAAAAGGCAACATTACCCAATTTGATATTTCTCCGGATGGAAAGAAACTGGTATTTACCTCACGCGGGGAAATTTTTGTGAGCGATGTGGAAGGAAAATTTATTCAGGAAATAAAAAAAGGATCTGCCGAAAGGGCGGTTGAAGTAAAATGGCTAGGCGATAATAAAACAATTCTTTTCAATCAAACTGCGGGAGGGTTTCAGAACCTCTTTACGATTGCTGCAGATGGCAGCGCACCGCTGAAACAGCTCACCCATGATGCAGATAATAACCGGTCTCTTTCATTCAATAAATCAAAAACAAAAGCGGTGTACCTGAGTGGGCGCGATGAAGTGCGCATCCTCGACCTGAAAACATTCGAAAGTAAAACGATTGTCAAAGATGAAATATGGGGCTTCCAGGGGTCGGCCCCGGTTTTTTCTCCCGATGAAAACTATATCTGCTTCACTGCCTTCAGGAATTTTGAACAGGATATTTTTGTACATGAACTGAAAACGGGAAAAACCATCAACCTCACCAATACAGGAATAACGGAAGCAGATCCTGTATGGAGCCCTGACGGCAACTATATTTATTTTGAATCTTCGAGGTTAAAACCTGCTTATCCTTTTGGAATGCAGGAGCCAAAAATATATCGCCTGCCATTACAAAAATTTGACGATCCTTTCCGGATGGATAAATATGAGGAGCTTTTCAAAACCGAGAAAAAAGATACAGCAAAAAAAGATGTCAGGAAAGATTCCTCGGTAAGCCCGATTGTTATTGATGCGGCTGATATTATGGACAGAATTGAACAGATCAGCCCTTCATTTGGTTCACAACACCTCGTGCATGTTTTTCAGAAAGATAAAAAAACAATAGTGTTATATTCCAGCAATCACGACCAGGGTAAAAATGCACTCTGGAAAACCGTGATTGAACCTTTTGAAGCAAACAAAACTGAAAAGATAACAGGGGCTGATGCGTTTGGTTTTGATGTATCTTCCAACGGAGATAAATATTTTGTATTGTTCAACGGCAACATCAGCAAATTGAATATAGATGCCAATAAAACTGACCCGGTTTCCATCAGTTACACTTTCCGCAAAAATTTGTCAGAAGAGTTCAGCCAGATATTTGATGAAGCATGGGCAGATCTTGATGAAAATTATTACGATCCGAATTTTCACGGACTTGACTGGGCCAAGACAAAAGATCATTATAAAACATTCTTGCCCTATGTGAATAACCGGTCGGACCTTCGTGTATTATTAAACGATATGCTTGGGGAACTGAACTCATCACACCAGGGCTTTTTTACTTTTGGTGAAGATGAGAAAATTGCATTGTCGAGCAGCACCATGGAAACGGGAATTATTTTTGAAAATAGTGATCCTTATAAAGTAAAATATGTACTCAGCAAATCTGCTGCGGATAAAAACGATATCCATCTTATTGCAGGGGATGAGTTGGTGAAGGTCGATGATGTTACCGTTGACGAGAAAATTGACCGTAATTATTATTTCACCAGGCCATCTGTTGACAAAGAACTAAAACTGACTTTCAGCAGGGCTGGCAAAGATTTCGATATTAAAATACATCCGCAGCAAAACCTGCTGGATAATTTTTATGATGAGTGGATTGATAATAACCAAAAACGGGTTGACGACAAAAGCAAAAACAGGATTGCTTATGCCTGCATGAAAAATATGGGTGGCGGCGAGCTTGAAAAATTTATTATCAGCATGACGGAGCAGTTAACGAATAAGGACGCATTAATCCTTGACCTGCGCTATAACACCGGTGGCAATGTGCATGATGAAGTACTGAAGTTTTTATCACAGCGTTCTTACCTGCAATGGAAATACCGGGATGGTAAACTTGCACGGCAAAGCAATTTCTCACCCAGTGATAAACCGATTGTTTTATTAACAAACGAGCAAAGCCTCAGTGATGCAGAAATGACTTCGCAAGGATTTAAGGCATTGAAACTTGGAAAGATAATCGGTAATGAAACTTATCATTGGATCATTTTTACCAGTGGGGCAGGATTAGTTGATGGCTCATTTGTACGCCTCCCTTCATGGGGTTGTTTTACGCTTGATGGAAAAGACCTTGAGCTGAATGGCGTAAAACCGGATATTCTTGTTGTGAATACCTTCGAAGACAAAATTAATGGACGTGACCCCCAGCTGGATAAAGCAATAGAAGAAATTATGAATGAACTGAAATAAATAACTTGCAGTTGAAATATATGGCGCAATGCCGGTTAAAGATATTTTAAAAAAATATACAGCGGATTTTCATGCGGTTGTTCCGTTCAACCCGGCAACAGATAAACTATTCCCGTTCAATTTCACTGAAAGTAACAAAGAATTAACTCCCGAACATATCGCAGACACAGAAAGCTTCGCAAATTATATCAATTCGGAATTAAAAGCGCACAATTGCAAATACGGTATCGGGGGTTATGCAGAGAATAGAACATTATATGCACGCAGCAAACATTTTGATTCAGCCGAAGAGCCGAGAAGGCTGCATCTCGGCATTGATATTTGGGGCGATGCCGGAACAAAAGTAATGTGCCCTTATGATGGCATCGTTCATAGTTTTGCTTTCAATAATAATGACAGCGATTATGGCGCCACAATAATTTTAACCCATAATATTGAGGGAACCTCTTTTCATACTTTATATGGCCACCTGAGTTTAAACTCCATTAAAAATCTATACGAAGGCAAAAGAATCAGCAGCGGGGAAGTGTTTACGGAATTCGGTATGCGTTTTGAAAATGGCAACTGGCCGCCGCATTTGCATTTTCAGGTCATTAATAATATGCAAGGATGGAAAGGTGATTATCCGGGCGTTTGTAAATTTTCTCAAAAAGCGGAATGGTTGAAAAATTCTCCCGACCCTGATGCTATTCTTCGGCTAAACCGTTTTATATCGTGAATTTAAATAAGCAACCTATGGTGAATGGGCATTTTATTATTAAGGAAAAACAATGCCGCCAGATCCAATTTTTTTTACACCTTTATTTATTGATAATGCCATTAATTTTTAATAACCTTAAAACTTTACATTAATTATGTCTCATTCTCACACAGACGAAACAGTTGAAACGGCTGCCAATACCCGGAAATTTTTAACAGCGCTCTTTCTTGGTATTTTTTCAGTATTACTTTTACTCATACTTTTTAGGAGTTGCAATGGCGCTGATACAACTGCTGCAACCGATAATATTGCAGATGAGAAACCTGCTGCAAGTGCAGATAAAGCTTCTGCCATACCTGAATCTATAAAAGTAAAGTTGCCCAATGGAATTGAGCTGGATGCTTATAAAGGAGGTATAGAAGACAAGTTAGTAGCTTTCCTCATGACCGCTTATGAAAAACTTGGTGAGGATTCTCTAAAGAAAATATGGTTTGATTTTGATAACCTTAATTTCAAAACGGGGAGCGCCGAAATTACTGAGGAAAGCCAGCATCAGATTGATAATATCAACGCTATTTTAAAAGCATTTCCAAAATCAAAAATTAAAATCGGAGGCTATACAGATAAAACAGGCGATGAAGCTGTTAACAAAAAATTGTCAGGGGACAGGGCAAGCGCGGTTAAAGCAGCCCTTGCTAAAGCGGGTACAGGCATGCAGGTAATCAGCGCGGAAGGATATGGTTCTGATTTCGCAATGTATCCGGCAATGCACCTGAAAGCGACAGGGTACGCGACAGGCATGTATCCGTAAGTGTGCGATAATATTTTAGGGTAATCAAATTCAAAAGCCCCCTTTTACAGGGGGCTTTTGAATTTTTAAATGAAACGAAAAATAAAAAGTTAAGATGATAAAAAGATCTATAATAATGCGCACACGATTTCTTCCCATTCTTTTTGTAAAGCATAAGATGGCATTGTCTTTCCGGCGCGGGTGTACCAATATTTGGCATTGCCTAAATCACCTTCCTTACGATGGAGATAGGCATGGACCCAATAGGCGCTTTGCTCTTCCATATCATTGATCAGTTCATGTGCAGTATGCCAGTTGCCTTTTGCATCAAGCCATAAAGACTGTAACAGTATTGAAACTCCCGGCGGTGGCTGATTTGCTGATAATGATGTTTTGAAATTTTCAATGGTCATGAAATAAAGTTAATAAAAAGCGGTAAGTGAAAACTTACAACTTATCACTTACCGCTTTTTTAAATTATGCTTTCAACAACTTAAATGCATGCGCCCACTGATTTCGGGTAAAGCCGGGTATGCACCAAAGTATGCAAAGCGGCTCAATAGCACGTGCTGACTCTACCTTGCCCATATCTTCTGTTTCCCATCCGAAAGAAGTTAAGATATCTGTAACTGTCTTTTTGGCGTTGTCGTCATTGCCGCAAATAAACATTGTCGGCTTTCCATCTTTAAAATTTGGCTTGTACATAAATGCATTACCAACGCTGTTGAAAGCCTTCACTATCTTTGCATCCGGAATAATCTTCTGAATTTTTTCCATCAATGATTCATCGGCACCGGTAAAAAATTGAAGTACACCATTTACCGGCGGAGCAGAGGCAATCGGGTTGGTAGCGTCTATTACAATTTTATTTTTAAAATTATTTTTTAAAGATAAGTTGATTACTTCTCCGACAGCCGAACCGGCAACAGCAAGCACAATCAACTCTCCAAATGCAGCCGTGTCTGCAAAAGATCCGATATGGGTGCCAGGGTTTGCATTTTTAAATTTCACCACATCTTCTTTTGAAGTGTTTCGTGTCCCGAGGGTAACATCATGGCCTTCACTGGCAAAAGCTTTTGCTAAAACCTGGCCAACAATGCCCGAACCAAGAATTCCAACTTTCATAAAAATTTTTTTTAAATTTTAAATTTAATGAACTGCAACCATAGCTTCATTATTAAAAACAGCAGCAAATGTTTTGGCAAAGTCTTCAATTTTTATTTTGCCTAGGATAGAAGGACGGTGCTTCCAGTAGTCTTCAAAAAATTTTCCGTTATACATGGCTTGCCCCATTTCCTGATAATTTTTTGCAATCTCTTCAGGTAATCCTGCTTGCAACATGCCATTCAATGCGTCGTTATCATTAAACACTACCCAGTTCAAACCAGGCTTTCCAATTGCTTCGCCAATTGCAGTTGCGATTTCTGCTCCTGTCTTTTCATCGCTTGATATATATCGAAAACTATGGCCTGTAAATGTTAAGCCAGATAATTCTTCCGCCGCTACCGCTGCAATATCGTTTGGATGGACGATGACCATTTTTGATAATGCATTTCCATAGTTCCCTCCCATGATGCCGATTGATTTTATCATACTAATGTTGGCAAACAAGTTGGTATAAAAATATGCAGGACGGAGATGTCTGATATTGACATCACTTAATTCGTCCAAAGCTTTTTCAGCCTGGTGAAGCCCGCTCACCGGCCCGCAGCCATCCGGCAAATGGGCGCCAATGCTGCTCAGGTTTACAACGTATTTAACGCCACTTTCTTTGATGGCCTGTGCGTAGTTTTTACCAATCTGTCCGATCCATTTTTTCCAGCTGCCGGTTATTGAAAAATTCGGCGGAACCATGGTATATACTGCATCCGCCCCTGCAAATGTTTTGCTGAGGAAATCTATATCTTCAACTGAACCAATAGCAGCTTTTGCCCCTTTGGAAACCAGCCCTGCAATGTTTTTTTCATTTCTGCTGATTATAGTAACATGATGTCCTTCTGAAATTAATTTTTCAGCAAGAGGTTTTGAAATGTGGCCAGCGCCACCGGTGATTACGTATTTCATGTTTTTGTTTTTTTATGTGCTTGAATATATTTATTTGTATATACAAATATTTGTGTAAAAAAAATTAAACAGGCAGTTTATCGGCGATACGGTTCATGCTGTTTACAAGTTTTGTGCTTTCGTCTTTTCCGAGAATGGCAGAATAACTTTGATAGAAATCGGTTACGCATTGCTTTAGTTTCGGCAGCATAATTTTCGCCTTAGGTGTAGGGTAAACGTTGGTCACCTTTCCTTCATAAGTTCGAACCAATAGCTTTTTTAACTCCAGTTTTTCTATCAAACGCGTAATCGTAGAGGGCTGCAGTTGAAGCTCTTCGCTTAATGCCATAGGCTGAACCCCGGGGTTATCAATAACCAGCATCAGTAAGTAGGCGTGACTGGGAGAAAGGTTTACCTTGTTCCATGCATTCCGGGCTATTTTTTCAATTTTTCTTGCCAAAGCATTCGACACAAAATACATGCACCTGCAATAATGGCTATCTGATATTTTTTTCACGTAGCAAAGTAAACAGATTTTATTTGTATATACAAATATTTATATAAAAGGTGAATTTTTGATTCAAAATGCAGGAAGGAGCGGTTTTTTCCCACCTTTCTCTGTTATATCCGCTCGCCGCTTCTTACGAAATAAATATTTTCATTTGCCCAACGCTTTCTAACTTTGAAATATGCCCAATGCCAATTTAAATAGCGATAAGGAATTAATGAGTTCAGCTGATAAGGATTTTGAGAATAATATCCGTCCGAGAGAAATTGAAGATTTTTCAGGGCAATCTCAGATTATCGGGAATCTCAAAATTTTTATTCAAGCAGCGAAACTGCGTGGAGAGGCCCTGGACCATATTTTGTTTCACGGCCCCCCCGGATTAGGTAAAACCACTTTGAGCCGTATTGTAGCAAATGAAATGGGAGTGAACATCAAAGAAACTTCTGGGCCTGTTATTGAAAAGCCGGGGGATCTGGCCGGGTTATTGACTAATCTCGAACCGCATGATGTATTATTCATTGATGAAATACACCGTCTGAGTACCGTAGTGGAGGAATATTTGTATGCGGCCATGGAAGATTACCGGATTGATATCATGATTGATAGCGGCCCGAATGCAAGAAGTATACAGATTAACCTAAACCCGTTTACACTGGTTGGGGCAACTACAAGAAGCGGATTATTGACAGCTCCTTTATTATCACGTTTTGCCATTAAGTCAAGATTAGAATATTATACCGCTGATGTGCTTTATAAAATTATTCAGCGTTCGGCGAAAATTCTTGACACCAGGATAACATCCGACGCAGCTAAAGAAATTGCAGGTCGTAGCAGGGGAACCCCGAGAATAGCAAACGGATTATTAAGGAGGGTCCGTGATTTTGCCCAGGTGCTAAGTAATGGTGTCATCGATCTGCAGATTACACAGCATGCTTTGCGTGCATTGAATGTGGATGAACACGGACTGGATGAGATGGATAATAAAATTCTGCTTACTATTATTGAAAAATTCAAAGGAGGTCCTGTAGGTATTACCACTATTGCTACTGCTGTTGGAGAAGAGTCCGGCACTTTGGAAGAAGTGTACGAACCTTTTTTGATCCAGGAAGGGTTTCTGCACCGCACCCCCCGGGGAAGAGAAGTAACTGCAAAAGCTTATGAACATCTTGAAAAAAAGCCAATGGGAAAACAAGATGATAATCTTTTGTTTTAAGCTTTTCCTGAAATAAAATTTGGAACAGTCAGATATAAGAATGGAATACAGATTTGGAATGGAAAACCTGAATATTTGACTGTAGATTTTCCCGAACATTGTTTCAAAAATAAAGCGGTAATCATTTTCTATCCGGCCAGGTTTTATAACCCGGCAATAAAAAAGAGATTGAATATCTCAATCTCTTTTATTTTCAAAAAATTCCTGATTATTATTTTTTCAGTCAACCCCTTTTTTCATACAGCTAAAGAGGAGCAACCAGCCTGAACCCGTTTCCATGTATGTTTACAATTTCGATGGACGGATCGTCTTTTAAATATTTTCTGAGTTTGGCAATATAAACATCCATGCTTCTTCCATTAAAATAAGTATCGCTGCCCCAGATTTTTTTCAGTGCCTGTTCTCTCGGTAATAAATCATTCACGTGTTCTGCAAGCATTTTCAGCAATTCATTTTCTTTTGGCGAAAGTGTCTGCATTTGTCCTTTATGGCTCAGTTCACGAAGTTTTGGGTTGAAATGATAGGAGCCCAGGTCAAACTCCTTATTTTCCGATTCTTTGTTTAAATCTTCATTGCGTTTTAATATGGCTTTTATTTTCAGCAGCAGCACTTCACTATCAAATGGTTTGGTAATATAATCATCGGCGCCAAGTTTATATCCCTGTATAATATCTTCCTTCATGGTTTTAGCGCTCAGGAAAAATAACGGGATATCTGGGTCGACATCACGGATTTCCTCTGCCAGTGTAAAACCATCCATGTGTGGCATCATAATATCAAGCAGGCAAAGCTCAAATTTTTCCCGCTGAAATGCGGCAAGGCCCAGCCTGCCGTCACGCTCCAACGTTACATCAAAGTCATTCAGCTCTAAATAATTTTTCAGTACCATTCCCAGGTTCTGATCGTCTTCACACAATAATATTTTTGGTTTTCTTCCTTCCATGTTGAATTGTTTAAAATACAAATAAAATTAAATCATTTGCGGCTATCATGTTTGTGCGGATAATATTTTGTTAATAATTCAATCTGAATACCGGAAATATGCATGCGGGAAAGCGGAAAAATATTTGAACATGCAATCATTACAAAACAGTCAGCTAAACGGGATACGGAAGTTGATTATTTATTAATTTAGCCGGATATTTTTTATTACTCAAAAATTATTACATGCATATTACGGCTGATAACAAATTCAAAAAACTGGTAGTGATAGGTGACAGGGTTTTAATTCGCCCTTCGAAACCCAATGAGCGTACAGACTCTGGGCTGTACCTGCCCCCGGGCGTACAGGAAAAAGAAAAAGTACAACAAGGTTATGTCATCAAAACCGGACCGGGTTATGCGATACCCATGCCCGTTGATGATGAACCCTGGAAGAACCAGGATGAACAGGTGAAATATGTTCCTTTACAGGCACGTGAAGGAGATATTGCTATTTTTCTTTTGAGCGGAGCAACTGAGGTACTTTATGAGAATGAAAAATATTTTATTGTTCCCCAAAGCGCAATCCTGATGTTGGAACGGGAAGAGGAGTTATGATGAATAAACCATCGGTATGCATAGATCCGGTACGAAAACAAATCGTTTGCAATTACGCCTATTCACTATCGATCATTATTCAATGCCGAATCGTATCTTTGTCCGCTAATAAAAAATTGAATGGATCAGCATTTTAACCCTGATAAACAACACACTTTAGCATCATCAGTAAGTATTTCCGGAACCGGGTTACATACAGGCATTAAAGTAGACATGACTTTGAAACCTGCAAATGCAGGATTCGGGTATCAATTTCAGCGGGTCGACCTGCCAGGTCAGCCGATTATCAAAGCAGATTGTGATTTGGTAACGGATACTTCACGAGGCACAACACTCGAAGAAAATGGGGTGAAGATAAATACTGTGGAGCACGTGCTTGCTGCATTGGTAGGAATGGGTGTAGATAACTGTCTGATTGAATTGAATGCCCCCGAAATACCCATCATGGATGGCAGTTCGGAACCTTTTGTAGAGATTATCGAAGATGCAGGGATTGTTGAACAGGATGCTGCAAAATCCTGGTATAGCATCGACACGAACATTACACATTACGATGATAAAAAACGTGTTGAAATGGTAGCCATGCCTTCCATTGAATACCAGGTTACTACTTTGATTGATTTTAATAGCCCGGTGCTCGGCACACAGCATGCCAGTATAAAAAAGATTAAGGAATTTAAAAGCCAGATTGCGCCTTGCCGTACTTTTTGTTTTTTGCACGAACTTGAAATGCTGCTGGAAAATAACCTGGTGAAAGGCGGTGATATCAATAATGCAATAGTGGTGGTTGATAAACCGGTTACAGAAGAAGAGATGGCGCGTTTGGCAAAGGCGTTTAAGCGTGAAAAAATCGAAGTGAAAAGTGAGGGTTATCTCAATAATCTTGAATTAAGATTTCCAAATGAACCGGCACGCCATAAACTACTTGATGTGGTGGGAGACCTGGCATTAATTGGTTATCCTATTAAAGCGCATATCATCGCCAACAGGCCCGGCCATTCTACCAATGTTGAATTTGCAAAAAAAATAAAACAGTATATTAAAAAAAATAAGCACGTTAAAAACGTGCCGGTGTACGATCCTAACCAACCTCCGATATACAATTCACAACAAATTGAAAAAACATTACCTCACAGGTATCCGTTTTTGTTGGTAGATAAGATTATAGAACTTTCAGACAAGCATATCGTAGGCATCAAAAACGTTACATTCAATGAACCGTTTTTTCCCGGTCATTTCCCCGGCAACCCGGTAATGCCGGGCGTTTTGCAAATCGAAGCGCTGGCACAAACCGGCGGCATACTGGCAATCAATGCAATGCCTACCGGTGAATATGATACTTATTTCCTCAAAATTGATAATTGTAAATTCAAACAGAAAGTGGTGCCAGGCGATACCATGATATTGAAACTGGAACTGAATTCACCAATTCGCAGGGGAATTTGCGAAATGAGAGGCACTGTTTTTATCGGAAATAAAATTGCCACTGAAGCCGATCTTGTTGCTCAACTTGTAAAAAGAGGGTAATGCTAATGGCTTGTTAGCAGGAGTAGCAATATGAATAATTAAATTATATTTGTCTGTCAGGTTAGTTGCCTGGCATTTTTTATAGAAAGAAATTTGATGATTGAAAAAATGCTGACTTCGTTTATTATGTTATCAAAAAGGCAGTCAGTCATTCAATGCGGTATTATCAGTAAATAATGAAATTTAGATAAATGATCCATCCTCATACATACATCCATCCTAACGCTAAACTGGCCACAAATGTAAAAGTTGACCCTTTTTCAGTAATACATCAAAATGTAGAAATCGGGCAAGGCACCTGGATTGGAAGCAATGTAACTATTATGGAAGGCGCACGCATTGGAAAAAACTGCCAGATTTTCCCTGGTGCGGTAATTTCAGCAATACCTCAGGATTTAAAATTTGACGGAGAAGATACCACTGTTGAAATTGGAGATAATACCACCATCAGGGAATTCGTTACCGTGCACCGTGGTACAAGGGAAAGATGGAAAACAAAAGTGGGTAAGAATTGCATGATCTTGGCGTATAGCCACATTGCTCACGACTGTATTATCGGAAACAATTGCATACTTAGTAATAATTCTCAGGTTGCTGGTCATGTTGTGATTGGTGATTGGGCTATACTGGGGGGTATGTGTGCAGTTCACCAGTTTGTAAAAATCGGTTCACATGTTTTTATTGCAGGTGGTTCATTAGTGGGTAAGGATATTCCGCCTTACATCAAAGCGGGCCGGTTGCCGTTAAGTTATGCAGGAGTAAACTCTGTAGGCTTGAAACGGCGCGGCTTTACTGTGGATAAGATCAACCATATTCTTGATATCTACCGCATCATCTATAATAAAGGATTGAACACCAGCCAGGCTCTTGAATATTTAGAGGAAGAATTTCCGGCTACTGATGAACGTGATGAAATTGTAACTTTTATACGCGAAAGCGGGCGGGGTATTATTAAACGTTACTCAAAAAACAGTATTGATGAAGATTACGCTGATTGACGTTGGAAAACGATTCAACCGCGACTGGATCTTCCGTCATGTCCATTTCGAATTCACTAACGGTAACAGCTATGCAATTATTGGCCCCAATGGATCCGGCAAGTCGACATTATTGCAGGTAATTGCCGGTGCGGTCGCTGAGAGTGAAGGAAAGGTTATTTACGAGGTGTCAATATCCGGTACAAACAAACAACTATCAAACGAGGGTTTTTACCAACAAATTTCTGTTGCTGCTCCTTATCTTGAACTGATAGAAGAAATGACGCTGACTGAGTTTCTGCAGTTCCATCAAACTTTCAAGCCATTTATAACGGAAACAGATATCCAAAAAATAATTGCAGAGACCGGGTTGCAAAATGCCGCATCCAAACAGATTCGCTATTTTTCTTCAGGAATGAAACAAAGAGTAAAACTGGCGCAGGCATTTTTCTCAGACACGCCAATAGTTTTACTGGATGAACCCTGTACAAATCTGGACCAGCAAGGCATTGCTTTATATCACTCCCTGGTAAAAAAATACTGTAACGGCAGGATAGTCATTGTAAGTTCAAACGATGAGCAGGAATACGGTTTTTGCAACCTCAGAATTGATATTACGGAATATAAAAAAAATTAACTTAGCGTTGACTGGCTATCAATAAATTCAAATCGGTATATTTTAAATCAAATCTCTGGCTTAAATGAAAATTGGTAAGTGCACCTTTAAACAGGTAAATGCCGCTGCGTAAATGCACTTTATGCCACACTAAATTTTCAAAGCCGCCTTCATCTCCGGCTTCCAGTATTAAAGGCATCAGTACATTACTTACAGCCTGTGAGGCTGTTCGTGCAAAACCTGATGGAATGTTTGGAACGCAGTAATGGATCACACCATATTTCATAAAAATAGGATGTTCGTGAGTAGTTATTTCAGAAGTTTCAAAACAACCGCCGCGGTCAATGCTCACATCGATGATCACACTGCCGGAACGCATGTTGCTTACCATCTCTTCAGTTACTACAATAGGTGTTCTGCCGCTTTGAGAACTTAATGCTCCCACTGCAACTTCACAGGTTTTCAGTTGCTTGGCCAAAATCCTTGGCTCCAGAACAGAAGTCCACATGCGTTGCCCGATATTATTTTGTAATCTTTTGAGCCGGTAAACGCTATTATCAAAAACTTTTACTGATGCACCAAGTGCAAGTGCCGCGCGTGCGGCAAATTCTCCGACGATGCCTGCCCCAAGTATTATGACTTTGGTTGGCGGTATACCTGAAATGCCTCCCAGTAAAACACCTTTTCCGTGATTGGCCGAACCCAGATATTGGCCTGCAATCAACATAACTGCACTTCCTGCAATTTCACTCATGCTCCGGACGATAGGATAGGTGCCGCTGTCATCTTTGAGATTTTCAAACGAAATACCTGTAATACGTTTGTCCATCATTTTCTGAAGTAGTTCTGCCTTCATGGCTGAAAGATGAATAGGGGAAATGATGAATTGGTTCAATTGCAAAAGAGGTATATCTTCTTCAACTACCGGGGCGCTTTTTATCAGTAATGGCGCTTTAAACACTTCGGACTTATCATAAACGATTCTTGCACCTGCTTCGCTGTATTCCTTATCCTGGTAATGTGTCGCTTCGCCGGCATTGTGTTCTATAACCACATGATGCCCGTTGTTAACCAGAACACTTACTGCTTCAGGAGTAAGTGCGATCCTGTTTTCCTGAAATGCTGTTTCTTTAGGTATGCCAATATGTAATTGTGCGCCCTTAGGTTTTATATCAAGTGTTTCTTCTAAAGTTTCGTAACTAAATGATGTGCTGATGATTGGTTTTTGTTGCGACATGTTTCAGGGCTTGTCAATAAATCTTTTTGCAATCGTGATTCATAGTAAGATACAATATTAAATCGAATCAGCGATATTATATTTTCAATTAAAAATAACTGTATTGCATATGGTTTGTATGTCCGGGATTCTACAGTGATAATATTGTGGCGGCTACAATTCCTGCGGTTTCAGTCCTAAGTCTGTTATTGCCTAAAGCAACCGGAATAAAATGATATTGCAGTGCCAGTTGAACTTCTTCTTTGCTGAAATCTCCTTCAGGACCTATTAGTATAATCTGAGATGAAGTGGAAAGATTTACTGCATCGGTCAATAAAACTTTTGCATCATCCATACAATGTGCAATGAATTTTTGTGAATGGTGCGACTGGACAATAACATCTTTGAACAATAAAGGTTCTGACAACCGGGGCAGCCATGTTTGTTGTGATTGCAACATGGCGCTTATGAGGATATTTTTCATTCTTTCATGGCGGAAGTGCTGCTTTTCCGTTCGTTCGCATATAAGTGGTATAATCTCCGTAATGCCTATTTCGGTGGATTTTTCGAGAAACCATTCAAAACGGCTTGTATTTTTTAACAATGATATGGCAATGGTAATCTTTCTGGCATTTTTTTCTGATAAGTGTTTGCCTTTTATTTTAACCGTGCATTGCTTTTTATGTGGATCGGTAATTTCGCAATCAGCCAGTATCCCTTTTCCATTTGTCAGCAATAACTGTTCACCACTTTTCATTCTCAATACCAGTATCACATGTTTCGATGTTTCTTCATTCAGTGTAATAAATTGTTCATCGTCCTGTATTTCTTCAACATAAAAAAAAGGAATCTGCATAAATGATAATCAATTAATGAACGATGAGTGGTTTTGCAAAATCATATCACTATAGGAAACGGCAATATAGTCGGAAGCTTTTATTTCGAAAAAAGTAGAGTAATAATTGCATTGTCGTTTCAGTTTTTCGATACCGATATTGCCGTCAGCATCGATTGCTTCCACTTCTAAAAATTCTCCAAGGCCTTTCACGTTATCAAAATGGAATTTCACATTTTCGATAAAGTAGATTTTTCTGAGTTTGTCAACAACAGCTTTAATGCCGTGAGTTTTGATCAATATCTGTTTTAAGATTTTATGAGGTTTGTGTTCGTATAAAAGTATATCTGATTGTTTGGTGCCCGCAACATTTTTTCTTTCATAAAAAATCAATGCATTTTCGATATTCCCTTCCCTCAGTTTCAACCTGCCATCAGGAACATCGAAATAAGTGTCAACCTGGTGATCCACACCAATGAATGCAGGATGTAAAGAAAGTAGTTTGCTTTCCGCAGCGGCAATATTTTTTACCGAGGCCTTGAATTCAATATTTAAGTGCGGCATAATGTATTTAATAAAAAAGGAGAATGAATAAACATTCTCCTGTGTACTTAATAACCGTCCAATTAAAAAGGTGTATCGTCATCGTCGAAATCAGGCGATGGAAGATTATTCATTTTACTTCCTGCCTGGATAAAAAGTTTAGCCCCTCCTTCTTCGTCAGGAACCGGCTTCCAGTTGCCTGGTGGCAGGCCCATACTTCCAAAATCGCCACCTGTTTCCTCAATAAATTTCTGAATATGCAGCAAGGCGCGAAGCTTGATTGTTTCCAGGGATCCATTACGATGTTTGGCAATGCGGACATGGGTTTCACCGCGGTTGCTTTCTCCCATTTCGTTTGTAGTGATATCGTAATATTCAGGGCGATACAGAAACATGACCATATCGGCATCCTGTTCAATTGCTCCTGATTCACGAAGATCACTCAGTTGAGGCATCTTGCTGCCCTCTTTTCTTTTTTCCACTTCACGGCTTAACTGTGAAAGCGCTATGATAGGTACGCCCAATTCTTTTGCAAGGCTTTTTAAATCTCTTGATATACGGCTGATTTCCTGCTCACGGTTACTGTTACGGTTTTCTCCTGTGCCACTCATCAACTGAAGGTAATCGATGAGTATCAATCCTACATTA
Organism: Puia sp.; assembly: GCA_035541355.1. Lineage (GTDB taxonomy): Bacteria > Bacteroidota > Bacteroidia > Chitinophagales > Chitinophagaceae > Puia. The sequence continues at coordinate 758,254 of DATKNN010000014.1, forward strand.
TGTTTGTTCTTCAAACGTCTGCATTTGGCACGGAGCTCGAAAATATTTAAGGCTGCTGTATCGTCAATGAAAATGGGTGCCTGTGCCAGCCGCTGAATACCTTTGGCATAAAGCTGCTTCATTTCATGTTCTTCCAGTTTGCCCCTTGCAATTTTCTCTAACCATATTTCACTCTCAGCGGCAAGAATACGTTGTACCAGCTGGCTTGCACTCATTTCCAAACTAAAGAAAGCAATAGCTGTAGGTTTGCTGGGGTGCAATGCCGCATTTCGGGCCAGGTTCAGTGCGAATGCAGTTTTACCAACTGAAGGACGTGCGGCAAGAATAATCAGGTCGGTTGGTTGCCAACCGTAAGTAACATGATCAAGCGTATGAAAGCCTGAAGGTACGCCGGTTATATCTTCATTTTTGTGGCGCAGGTCTTCTATTCGCTGAATCGTTTTAACAAGTACGGTGTCAATGCTGTCAAAATTTTTACGCAGGTGATTATTGGTAATCTCGAATAATTTACTTTCTGCATCATCAAGCAGATCGAAGACATCAGTACTGTCTTCATATGCATCACCTATAATTTCACCACTGATACGGATCAGTTCACGTTGAATGAATTTCTGCATAATGATTCTCGAATGCGCTTCAATATTTGCAGCAGAAACAACACTGTTGGTAAGCTTGGTAACATAGTAGGCGCCACCTACAAACTCAAGTTCCTCCCGGAGTCGTAGTTCTTCAACGACAGTAAGGATATCGAGTGGTTGGCTTTTCTGGGCCAGCGCTAACATGGCCCTGAAAATTTTTTGATGGCTGTCTACGTAAAAGCATTCAGGCTTTAAAATTTCAACGACTGTGTCAAATGCACTTTTTTCAAGCATAATGGCGCCTAAAACCGCCTCTTCAATATCTTTTGCCTGTGGTGGTACTTTTCCATAAACCATCGTACTGGTATCGATGGTGGGGGTACGCCTTAGTTTCCGTTCTTTATTTAAATTAGTCAGGTCCATATTGGGTTAGTAATCCTGCAAATGAAAAAATATTTTCTAAGGTTCGGGATCTTTTTTACAGGGTATCGGACAAGTGTAAAGATGAAAAAGCCGCTTGGCTAAATCATTGTTTTAACCAGGCTCATTGGGTCAGCATACCATCTTTATTAAGAAATTATTACCGTTTGATGAATCTAATGTTATCCCGTTGAGTCAGGACGGCGAATATAAAATCCTATTTCTTTTTCAAAACAATTTTTCTTTTTTTATATTTTTCCTACACTAATCCACATAATAATTTACATCAACACCATGGTTATACACACTAACCTTTTACCTTTCCACAATTTAAAAAAGTTTTTTGCTTTTTAGCCGATTAAATTCACACTTCTTGTGTAAAAAGATTTATGGTAAAAAATTTTGCCATTGTTTATAACCACCAGCATAGGGTTTGAAGGTTTTTCTGCTGATCATTGAACCTTTTTAAAAGCCTGAAAGCCGCAGTAACTGCGGCTTTCAGAGAATGATAATTATTTCCTTTACTTATCGAGTATCTTATTATTACTGATTACCACTTTCCTTAGGTTTTTCTTTAGGCTTTTGGTCTTTATTAACAGGCGGCCGGCTAATGTTTTGTTTTACCTGCGGGTTCTGCTGCTGTTTTAACTGATTTTGATTCTGATTTTGTTGTTGTAATTGCTGCCTGTTCCTGTTAAATTGGTTGCCAGGTTGGTTTGTATTATTTGCAGGCTGGTTATTGTTTATATTATTAGGCTGATTGCCGGGTTGGTTTGCAGGCCTGTTGAAATGGTGATTATTATCCGGGTAATTTGTGTTCGGTTGTGCATTACCGTTAACCGGCTGGTTGTTATTGGCCGGCACGTTCTGAACATTATTAGCAGGGGTTCTGTTAAACTGCCTGTTATTATCTGGTTGAGTGTTGCTATTGACCGGCTGATTATTATTAGGTTGAGTGACGGGCTGGTTTGCAGGTCTGAATCCGCGATTATTATTATTATCCGGTTGAATATTGCCTGGCTGTGTATTATTGTTGACCGGCGTATTGTTTCTCTGCATTTCGTTTGTGGTATTGTTAGACCTGTTGAGCTGTGAGTTATTATTTGACGGGGTATTATCCTGCCTGCTGAAATTGTTGATATTATTATTTACCGGTTGTTCATTGTTCCTGGGGGCCTCTATAATCTCATTGTTATTCGGGATGCGCCTTAGGTTGTTTAACTGCTGCACCCTTGCCGGAGCTATATGTTGTGGCTGATTGTTTGAGCCCGGATTGCCCTGGGAAGCGGATGTGGAATTCACCCTTGGCCTGAATAATGAAAAACGTCCATTATTATCAAATTGCTGACCTGGTCTATTACTATTGCTGATAGCTGTTGGCCTTAAAGTTGTTCCCGTGGCTCTAGCAACATCATTTGGATCCGGCCCTGCCGAATAGTAGTTGTTTCTTCTGTTGTTATTACCTTGTTCATTATTATTTCTTCCGGAATAATTATTACTAACATTATTATTAATGATAGTAGTATTATTAATAATGGTTACATTCCTTGTTTCGTTAATATAATAATTGTTTATCGTCGGGCTGTTTATATATCTGTGAGGAACAAAGCACCAGTAATTATGTGGCGGATTATAATTTGAAACAGAAACATTCATACTTATTCCAGGACTTAAAGGGGCCCATCCGTAGTAATCATCGCTTCTTCTCCAGCTTACCCAGGCTGGTGCCCATTCATATCCAGGCACCCACATCCATCCATAATAATTATCAAAGAACCAGCGGCCATAATGGAAAGGAGCCCAACCCCAATTATAATCAGATGCCCATATCCAACCTTCATCTGAGTAAACCCAATGACCATTTGTAGCATAAGGTTTGAACCCATAACCCACATTTGGCGACCATACATATCCGTAACCGGGGTAATCGACCCACTGTCCATAAGGGCTCAAATCATCATAAAATGTTTGATAAGTTATCTCTTCTTCCACAGGTTGAGATTGTGGTGGCGGAGGTGGTGGCGGTGAATCGTGTACCGTAACATAAGTTGGCCCGCATGCGGCAAGCATGGCAGCAATTGAAAAATATAAAAGGATCGATTTTTTCATAACCTGGTTTTAAATTTTAAGGTAAATCTGTTTTAAGATGCTTGAATAGAAATTCTTCGGTTCTAACGCAAAAAGAGAACCATAAATTACTTTTATTCATTTTCATATACCCATTAACAATTTTATTACTATTGAAAACCCGGATTTAACAATACAAATATATTCCGGGTTTTCAATATATCTCTGTTCCCATTTGTCCTATCTTCTTCGATCGAAATCTCTTCTGTTATTGAAAGAATTGTTTTGCCCGAATTGCTGTAACGACCTGGTTTGTATTTGGGGCTGAATATTCATTTGTATTTGGTGGTGGTAGGGCATTGCCCGTTCCTGCTGAACAGGCCTTTGAAAATCTTTGTTTTCAGAATATGATTTCATGACTGGCTGACGATTGATCGGGGCGTTACCTATTCTTTCCATGAAGTTTTGTCTGTTATCCTGTCTTATTGAAGGTTGGTATATATTAGGTCTGTAAAATAATGTTCCATTATGGCTTGGTTGATAAAACGGCCTGTTTGTTTCAGCACGATTATTAAACCCGTTTGGGGTAATAATTTTGTTATTATTTGTGCTTTGAGCAAAAACCCTGAATGTTTCAGTATGTGCAGTAACGAATCTTTGACCCGATGATGATGCGTTTACTTTTGGCCTGAAAATACGCAATTCGTTGTTGGTTACCTGGCTGGTACCTGTATAACTTGTGTTCCTGATTGTAACTGGTCGTATTGAATTATGAGTGAACTGCTCAACTTCAGTAACTCTTGGCCCGTCATTAAAATACCTGTTATGATTACTGTAATTGTTGATAATGGATGTATTATTTATGATTGTTACATTCCTTCTTTCATTTATGCAATAGTCGAAAATATTATGCCTGTCTATGTATTCATGTGGTGTAAAGCACCAATAATCAACTGGAGGGTTATATGATTCTATTGAAATATCTACATTAAACCATGGTGCCAGCGGGGCCCACCCATAGTAATTATCACTGTTTCTCCAGCTTACCCAGGCTGGCGCCCATTCAGATCCGGGTTGCCACAGCCATCCATGATCGTTATCATAAAACCAACGGCCATAATGAAAGGTGGCCCAGCCCCAGGAATAGCCTGAAACCCAGGTCCAACCTAAATTTGAGTACACCCAATATCCGTTGCTGGCATAGGGTTTAAAATTGTCGCCTGCATTTGGCGACCATACATATCCATAACCTGGATAATCAATCCACTCACCATAAGGACTTAAATCATCATAAAATGATTGATAAGAAATATCCTGATTATTCTGGTAAGCATTATCCTCATATGCGGGATTATATTCATAACTATGTTGTCCGGTATAGGTCTGGCTATACCCAGCGAAGGAAGATACTTGCGCTATTATGAATATTAAACAGAAAAGTGTAAAATTTTTCATACATCTATTTTTTTAAAATGATAAATGATAAATCAATAATGAGACTTTCAGAAGTTTTAGCGGTGTATTGCCTGTAAGCCATTTAACTTTTATTTATCATAAAAAAATTTCATATCTGATGCGCTGACTTCAGTCTAAGTCTTATGTTGAAAAAACTATCTTTGCCGCCAAATCAAAGTATTAGCAGCAATGACGATCAGTTATAATTGGCTTCATGATTATTTGCCGAAAAGAATTGAACCGGATCAGCTTTCAAAAATTCTTACATCCATCGGCCTTGAAGTGGAAAGCATGGAAAAATATGAATCGATAAAAGGTGGCTTAAAAGACTTACTGATTGGAGAAGTGGTGACTTGTGAAAAACATCCGAATGCAGATAAATTAAAACTCACTAAAGTCAATATAGGAAAGAATGATTTTCTTCAGATTGTTTGCGGCGCACCAAATGTAGAGGTTGGCCAGAAGGTGATTGTAGCCACTGTCGGGGCAACAATTTTTCCTTTAAAAGGCGGGTCGGTAACAATGAAAAACGCATCAATTCGTGGCATCGAAAGTCAGGGAATGATTTGTGCCGAAGATGAAATTGGCCTGGGCGAAAGCCATGCAGGTATTCTCGTGTTGCCAGATACTGCTAAGGTAGGGTCTTTTGCATCGGAATATTTTAAGCCTTATGAAGATTATATTATCGAAATCGGGTTAACTCCAAACCATATGGATGCGATGAGCCACCTGGGGGTGGCAAGGGATGTATGTGCTTATCTTTCTCATCATGAAAACCAGGAATACAAAATAAAAACCCCCTACACTAATAATTTTAAAGTTGATAATCATCAGTTCTCTATTGCTGTTATTATTGAAAATAAGGAGGCATGCCAGCGCTATTCAGGTATTGGTATAACCGGGATTGTTATTAAAGATTCACCTCAATGGATGCAGGATAAGCTGAGGGCAATAGGCCTTCGGCCGATCAATAATATCGTAGACATCACCAATTTTGTTTTGCATGAAACCGGCCAGCCTTTGCATGCATTCGATGCAGATGAAATTAAAGGAAAAAAAATTATTGTAAAAAATCTTCCTGAAGGCACAAAGTTTATAACACTTGATGAAAAGGAAAGGACGCTGGGTGCAGAAGACCTCATGATTTGTAATGCGGAAGAAGGAATGTGTATTGCCGGGGTTTTTGGCGGGAAAAAAAGCGGTGTAAAAGCAACAACGAAAAATATTTTCCTGGAAAGTGCGTGGTTCAATCCCATTGATATCCGTAAAACATCGTTCAGGCATGGTTTGCGCACGGATGCAGCAACCCATTTTGAAAAAGGAATGGATATTTCAAATACCGTTAATGCGCTGAAAAGGGCTGCATCCCTTATTAAAGAACTGGCAGAAGGTCAAATTTCATCAGATATTGTTGATGTGTACCCTCAACCTAAAAACAGATCCGAAGTTGTTTTGAAATATCGTTATCTGAAAAAACTGAGCGGAAAAAATTATCATCCGGACACAGTAAAAAAAATTCTGCAAAATCTCGGTTTCGAAATTGCCAAAGAGGGATTAGATGATATTCATGTGATTGCCCCTTATCATAAGCCTGATATTGCTTTGCCTGCAGATGTGGTTGAAGAAATCATGCGCATTGACGGACTGGACAATATCCAAATTCCTTCAGTAATTACTATTTCACCTTCTGTAGAATCTGATTTTATTTATTCGGCCTACAAAGAAAAAATTGCTAATTACCTAACAGGGCTTGGTTTCAATGAAATATTTACAAACTCAATCACCAATAGTACATATTATAGTGAAGATGAATTAACAGGTTCCGTAAAAATGATCAACAATCTGAGCGCAGAATTAAATGTGCTGCGGCCGTCTTTGCTTGAAACCGGGCTTGAATCTGTTGCATATAATATTAACAGGAAAACAAATAGCCTGAAGTTTTTTGAGTTTGGTAAAACATACAAAACAAATGCTGTGGGACAATATTTTGAAACAAATCATTTGTGTTTATATGTCACCGGAAATATTTCCGACGAATCATGGAGAGGAAAATCTACCGTTTCAGACTTTTTTTATATAAAAGGCGTTTGCGATAATATTGTGCGGCAGATTTCTCCAAAACATATTTCCTTTATGCCTGCTCAAATTCGGAAATTTGAAACTGCCCTTGCCGGGAAAATAAGCAATAAATCTATTCTGGAAATTGGCATCGTTAATCCCCGAATTTTAAAATTGTTTGACATAAAGCAAGCTGTTTTATTTGCCGATTTCAATTGGGATATTTTAGTCAGCGTGGCAAATGAGAATATTGAATTTACTGAACTCCCCAGGCAGCTTCCTGTTCATCGCGACTTGGCAATAGTTGTTGATAAATCCTTACCATTTGAACAGGTTGAAAAAACAGTTCAGGGAATAAAACTTGATAAACTTCAGCAAACAAAACTTTTTGATGTTTTTGAAAGCGAAAAATTAGGTGCGAATAAAAAATCACTTGCTGTCAGCTTCACATTTTTAGACAATGAGAAGACTTTAACCGATAATGAGGTTGATGTGATGATGAATAAGGTAATGTCTGCGCTTGAGAAAGAGTTAAAAGCTGAAATAAGGAAACAGCAGTAATTTGTTAACATAAAGGGATATGAAAATTTTGAGTACGGATTTTTGTAATAAATTGCTGAAATATAAAATTTGTTTATGCAACAAATGGAAGAGCAAATAAACCGTCTGCAAAATAAGGTGCTTCAGCTAATACAGCAATATCAGTTGTTGCAAAAGGAAAACATCAAATTGAAGCAGGAATTACAGGAAGGAAAAAGTATTATTAATGCCCAGTTGGTTCAGATAGATCAATTAAAGCAAAAAGCAGAAATTTTAAAGTTGTCAAAAACAGAAATGGATGCGGAAGAAAAGAAAATATTTGAGAGAAGGCTCACTCAATACGCGAAAGAAATTGATAAGTGTATCTCACTCCTTAATGAATAAAACCTAAATACGTTTCACCAGTCTTGTTTTTGTGGCATCATTTCCCCTGGATACTTCCAATGTGTAGACTCCATACGGTAAATCGTTTAGGCCAATCCAGTTAAATACCAACTGGTTTTTTTCAGCTTCCGTTTCAAGAGCACTGCATATAATTCCTGACTCATCTTTTAAAACAGCTTTTAACAAACATTTTTCAGGTTGGTCAAGCTCAAACGTTAATCGGTCGATAAAAACCGGTGACTTTAGTTTAAGTAGCATATTGGAGACAAATTTAATGTTGATAAAAAACTAATATGATCAGGCTGCTTTACGGCAACAGAAACTTGTATAACTTTGAAGAGGTGATGGATGGGCATAGGCATATGTGGATAATGTGTTAATAAAAATATAAAAACTATTTCTATTATGCAAGAATTAATACCAGTAAATATTGTTCTGGGTGACCGGACCTACCGCATTAAAATCAGCCCGTCAGACGAAGAGAAGGTCAGAAAAACTTTGAAGGCCATCAATGATAAAATTGTAGAGTTTAAAACACAATTTTCCGGTAAGGATATGCAGGATTATGTAGCAATGGTTTTATTATGGTATACTACTCAACCGGCTTTAGTAGACGAGCACTCTGAGTTGGGTACAAATTTTCAGGATACTCTAGCGAAAATTGAACTACAACTTGATAAAGTCTTATAATTTCTAAGCCCTAACCAAATCCTTAGGCAAAATCCGTATCTTCGCCAGCCATTAAATTTCAGATATTTTATCCGGCATGGGCAGTAAGTATAACATTCCGAACTTTTTAAACTTTAGACTTAATGGATTCAAACACAATGTATATCATAATTGGCATAGCAGCATTTGTCATCGGAATAATTGCAGGCAAGCTGATATTCGCCAAGAACACAAAGAAAAAGATTAACGAGGCAGAACAGCAAGCCGCAAAATTGATAACAGATGCCCAAACGGCAGCAGAAAACCTTAAAAAAGAAAAGCTTCTTGAAGCCAAAGAAAAATTCGTACAGCTTAAGGCAGAGCATGATAAAGAGATATTAGAAAGGAATAGAAAACTGAGTGATGCTGAAACACGTACTAAGCAGAAGGAACAGAGCATCAACCAAAAGCTGGAAAATCTGGATAAACAGGCTAAAGAAAATGATGCCATTAAAGAAAATTTGAACAGACAAATAGAAGTTGTCAATATTAAACGTACAGAGCTCGAAAAGCACCAGGAGGAGCATATTCGCAGGCTGGAAAAAATAGCAGCGCTGACTGCTGAAGAGGCAAAGGCTCAGCTGATAGAAAGCCTGAAACATGAAGCCCAGACACAGGCATTGGCACTTCAGCAGGAAATTATAGATGAGGCGAAGCAAAAAGCCAATAAAGAGGCCAGGAAGATTATTATCCAAAGCATACAACGCACAGCTGCTGAGCAGGCAATAGAAAACTCGATCACGGTTTTTAACCTCGAGAGTGATGAAGTGAAAGGACAGATAATCGGAAGAGAAGGTAGAAATATTCGTGCTATTGAAGCAGCTACCGGGGTAGACCTGATTGTTGATGATACTCCTGAAGCAATTGTTCTTTCTTCATTTGATCCATTACGTCGTGAAATAGCTCGCCTCTCTTTACAGCGATTAGTAGCAGACGGACGTATTCACCCCGCCCGTATTGAAGAAATAGTGGACAAAACTCGTAAACAGATAGAAGAGCAGGTAATGGAAATCGGGGAAAGAACGGTGATCGAGTTAGGCATACATGGTTTGCATAAAGAGCTGGTAAGAATAGTAGGTAAGATGAGGTTCCGTTCTTCTTACGGACAAAACCTTTTGATGCATAGCCGTGAAGTTGCGAATCTCTGTGCCATCATGGCTGCTGAATTAGGGTTAAATGTAAAACTTGCAAAACGAGCTGGCTTATTGCACGATATCGGAAAAGTGCCTGACGAGGAAACTGAACTCAGCCATGCATTGCTGGGTATGAAGCTTGCTGAAAAATATGGCGAAAATCCAGCCGTGGTAAATGCAATTGGCGCTCATCATGATGAAGTTGAAATGCAATATGTTATTGCTCCTATTATACAGGCTTGTGATGCGATTAGCGGGGCAAGGCCAGGGGCCCGCAGGGAAATAATGCAGCAATATCTGCAACGTATTAAAGATCTTGAAAACCTTGCCATGGCTTATCCGGGGGTTGAAAAAGCTTATGCGATTCAGGCAGGCAGAGAGCTGAGGGTAATTGTAGAAGCTGACAAAGTAAACGATACCGACAGTGCTAAGTTAAGTTTTGAAATGGCCCAAAAAATACAAACAGAAATGACTTACCCGGGGCAGATTAAAGTAACAGTAATACGGGAAAAAAGATCGGTAAATGTTGCAAGATGATAAAGGCTTTTGATCAGGAGAATTAGCTCAATCAAAATATTATCACATAGTAAAACCTGGTATTACTTGTGTAGGCATATTTTAACAGGAAAGATAATGGGCAAAATATGGCTCTTTAATTTGGTTAATCCCTATTACAATATTACTTTTGCAGTCCTAAAAAAATAAGCCATGAACTCGGCAATAGCATTTGTACACGAGCAATTAACCGGAAAAAAAGAATTTCCGAAATTCAAAGCAGGCGATAATATCACTGTTAATTATAAAATTATTGAAGGAAATAAAGAGCGTATACAGGGTTTTAAAGGTGATGTATTGAAGCGTCAGGGTGTCGGGCATTCGGCAACCTTTACTGTTCGTAAAATTTCCGATGGCGTTGGTGTAGAAAGAACTTTTCCTTTATTTTCACCCAATATTGAATCTATTGAATTAAACAAAGTAGGCCGTGTTCGCAGGGCGAAACTTTATTTCCAGCGTGAAAGAAGCGGTAAGAATGCCCGTATTAAGGAAAAAAGAATTTAATAATTCTGAACTTCTGCTATCAGAATCTGTTAAATGTATTTCAGTTATTGATTTTCTTCTTTAACTTTATACACACAAAAAAAATATTATGGGAGATTTATTCAGCGGCCCGCACATATTGCTCATTGCATTAGTTGTGCTTTTGTTATTTGGAGGTAAAAAAATTCCTGAGTTGATGCGCGGTTTGGGAAGAGGCATCAGAGAGTTTAAAGATGCCAAAGATAACGTAAGAAGGGAGATTGAAGATCATATAGATGATAATCATCAGACTGGAAATTCAAACTCATCATCAAACAAAGTTTCATCAGGTTCTTCTGTAAACAATTAATTTTTTTGCTCTTTACTTGAGTAAAAGACCTCGCGATTAGTTTCTGCGAGGTTTTCTTTTTATTTGTAATATTTTTATGCTTTCGTTCAGTTAAAATTTTCATGAAATTATTTCGAAGAAATTCCAGGGGAACATCAGCAGGAGAGATGTCATTCATTGAACATCTGGATGTATTGCGTGGCCATCTTTTTAAATCAGCTGTTGCTGTTGCTTTAGGGGCAATAGTGATGGCGGTATATAATAATTTCATTGTAAAAAAGATACTGATGGGCCCCACTCATAAAGACTTCCCCACGTATCATTTTTTATGCAATACCAGTCATCGCCTTGGACTGGGAGATAAACTCTGCATGAGTGAAATACATGTAAGAATGCAAAGTACAGCTGTAGCTGGGCAGTTTGATGTGTATTTCAATATTATCCTGATAGGAGGTTTTATTCTTGCGTTTCCTTACGTTTTCTGGCAGTTCTGGAAATTCACCAAACCGGCATTAACCGATAAAGAATTGAGAAATACAAGAGGAGTTATTTTCTGGGTGTCATTGCTTTTCTTTATCGGAGTTCTTTTTGGATATTTTGTGATAGCGCCATACACGATTCATTTTTTTGCAAACTTTAAAATTGATGAAAATGTAGAGAATATCTGGACAATCGGGAGCTATTTTAATACCATTGTTCCACTTATATTAGGTGCCGGCCTGGCGTTCCAGCTTCCTCTGGTGATGTATTTTTTAGCAAAGATCGGGGTGGTAAGTTCAAAATATTTGAGACGTGTCCGCAAATATGCAATCCTTATAATGCTCATAGTTGCTGGAATTATTACTCCGCCGGATATGTTAAGTCAAATTGTTTGTACACTTCCGCTCATGCTGCTTTATGAAATCAGTATCTGGCTATGTGTGCGAGTAGAAAAGCAAGAAAAAGAAGAAGAAAAGGAATGGCAATAACGCCTAACAAAATTTTTGTTATTAAAAATTTGAGATTTGTTTTCATTTAATTCAATAGAACATTATCATGATTTTTTAGCTAAGAACCCGGACGGTTGCAGTATCGCCGTCAATTACTATTTGTCTAAAATTGAAGAAAAAAAACATCTAAACTCATTTTTGGAAGTATATTCCGAAGAAGCTTTAAAAAAAGCAAAAGAGCTTGATAAAAAAAGAAAAGATGGGCAACCAATTGGCAAATTGCATGGCGTGGTAATTGCCTTAAAAGATGTAATTGCTTACAAAGGGCATAGACTTGCTGCTTCATCGAAAATTCTGGAAAACTTTAAGTCTGTTTATAATGCCAGTGCGGTTGAGCGATTGCTGGAAGAAGATGCTATTATCATCGGAAGAAATAACTGTGATGAATTCGCTATGGGTTCAACTAATGAAAATTCAGCGTTTGGAAATGTGATGAATGCCATTGATGAAACAAGGGTTCCCGGAGGCTCTTCTGGAGGGTCAGCTGTGGCTGTGCAGGCAGGTTTATGTATGGTTAGCCTTGGAAGCGATACTGGTGGCTCTGTAAGACAACCGGCAGATTTCTGCGGTATTATAGGGTTAAAGCCAACATACGGTAGAGTATCGCGTTATGGGCTAATAGCTTACGCCTCATCATTTGATCAGATTGGAATATTTGGAAATAATATAAGTGATGTAGCGATTATACTTGAAGTTATTGAGAAACCAGATGGCTTCGATAGTACGTTATCTAATTCATTATCAGAATCATATTTACCAGGCATATTAAATACAAATAAAAAATTTCGAATAGCTTATTTTAAAGAAGCTTTTGAACATAGTTCATTAGATCCGCAAATTAAGGACGCCTGTTATAACCTGATAAGCCGGTTAAAGGTAAATGGACATATTGTAGAAGCTATTGACTTTGAACTTCTGGATTATATTGTTCCGGCATACTATGTGTTATCAACTGCAGAAGCATCTTCTAATTTATCTCGATTTGATGGAGTTAAATACGGATATCGTACCCCTGCTGATGAAATGGAATTGTCAGCCTTTTATAAAGTAACTCGCTCAAAAGGCTTCGGAAAAGAAGTAAAACGTCGCATCTTATTGGGAACCTTTGTTTTAAGTGCTGGTTATTATGATGCATATTTTACCCGGGCCCAAAAAATTAGAAAATTGTTAATAAAAAAAACCGAATTGATTTTCAGTAAGTTTGATATTATTTTATTACCTACATCGCCCTCCCCGGCATTTAAAATTGGTGAAAAAACAAGCGACCCCATTGCTATGTATCTTGCTGATATTTATACTGTTTATGCAAATTTAGCCGGAATTCCGGCTATTTCACTCCCATTATTCACCCACACAAATGGCATGCCTTTTGGAATACAGGCTATGACAAACCGATTTAAAGAATTACTTTTGTTTCAGTTCTCGGAGCTACTAATCCATCATTACAAATCCTTCCAAAATCCTACTTCCGGGAATTGATAAAAGAATTAAGTTTATAATCCCCTATGAAAGATTATACCCAATAATATTATTGGATTAATCTTTTAATTTTCACTTAATGATTTTAAGGTTTTTGCTATTGATTGTCATTGTCTTAGGATTATCATCTACTTCCTTTGGTAATGCATCGGATAATTACCGGTTAGCTGATTTAGCAGATACAGGAGTGTTTGCTCAACAAGCTTCAAATTCCTCGATAATTAATAAAAATGGTAATACTGCAGCTTCCGATAATGGTTTTAAGGATTTGTTTGTTGCTACCTCCATTGGAGGAAGTAATGGCGCAAGGCTCAATCCTAAAGCAGTCAGTTTTGTAGAGGACTACATGGAAAAAAATGGTAAGGACTTGCAAAGCATGAAAAATTGGGGCCAACCTTATTTCAATCTAATTGATAAGATACTAACCAAATATGGTTTGCCAAGAGAATTGAAATACCTGGCTGTAATAGAATCTCAATTAAAGCCAACTTCTGTTTCATGGGCTGGTGCAGTAGGCCCTTGGCAGTTAATGCCTGCTACAGCAAGGCTTTTAGGCCTGAAAGTAAGCAGAAGGCATGATGAAAGAATGAATTATTATAAAAGTACACATGCGGCAGCAAAATACCTGCGTGATTTATACAATGAATTTGGTGACTGGTTACTTGTTATTGCCGCCTATAATGGAGGGGCAGCCCACGTGTATGCTGCTATGCATAGAAGCCATAGCCGCAATTTCTGGGATTTGCAATACTATCTGCCTGCCGAATCAAGAAACCATGTTAAGAAATTCATTGGTACACATTACATTTTTGAAGGGCAGGGTGGCGTGACTACTTTAACAAAAGATGAGGCTGCAAGGCAATTATCTGGCTCATCCATGTACGTATTTAACAGGAATATCAGCAAAGAAGAATTAAAAGGCACGAAAACTATAGCCGTTTCAGGTAAATATTGTGCTGATGTTATTGCAAAGAATGTATTGATGGACTTGACAGAGTTTAACAGGTACAATCCTGATTTCGACAAGGTAATGGCAAGCAACAACAACACATATGATCTTAAATTGCCTTCTGATAAAATGGATCTGTTTGTTGCCAATAAATATCAAATATTGAATGAATCAGTTCAGCAGATGCTGAATCAAGGGATGGAAGAAAATGATGATAAAAATAACCTTATTACAACAGTAGTAGCTGTAAATATCAAAGAAAAGAAATAAAATTTTAAACAGTGTTAATTAAAAAAGCCGGTTTGTTAACAAACCGGCTTTTTTAATTAATATATGTGCACACTAAAAATCGTCTTCCTCATCATCAAAATCATTTTCTCCAAAAAGATCAAGGTCTTTAAAATCGTCATCTAACCCTAAATCTTCATCATCACCTTTGCCGCTTTTTTTTCCGGCACTACCAGTGCTTTTCTTTGTTTTTGACCTAGGAACGTCAAACTCATCAAAGTCGGGATCCCAATCCTCTTCTTCTTCTACTTTATCCCATTCATCAACTTCATCAAAATCATCGTCATCATCGTCATCATCGTCATCTTTCTTAGTTTTCGAAGAAGTCTTTACATTTTTTTTTGAAGGAGTTTTTGACTCATCGGAATCATCTTCATCATCATCATCATCTTCTTTCTTTTTTGACTTGGAAGACTCCTTAGGAGTGTCTTTTGATGATGCCGGTGCAGATTTCTTTGGGCCCTTTTTCTCCTTATCAGATTTTGCTGCCATATTCTGAAAAGATTAATGTTGTAAAATTTCAGCGAAGTTTTTAATTAGCCAAATTTTTTTTAAAGATTTTTTTGAAAAAACTGAGCAGAATTTTAAATGTTTTCAATTAATTGTTCCCTTCCCGGTCCGTTGGAAATATAATAGATTTTTACTTCCAGAAACTGATTGATAAATTGAATATATGCTTTCATTGGTGAAGGAAGTGAAGTATAATTTTTTAGCAAAGTGATATCTGTTTTCCAGCCTGCAAACGACTTTAGTATCGGAGTGATTTCTGTGCGGTTCATCTGAAAAGGTATTTCAGACGTAACCTGACCATTAATATTGTAGGCAGTACAAAGATCAAGTTTATCAAATGTGTCAAGAACATCAGCTTTTGTCATAACAATTTTTGTTACACCATTAATCATACATGCAAACTTTAATGCAACCAAATCAATCCAGCCGCAACGTCGGGGGCGACCGGTTGTAGCGCCGAATTCATTGCCTATTTTTCTCAGTTCTTCACCGGTTTCATTATTCAATTCGGTTGGAAAAGGGCCGCTACCTACTCTCGTACAATATGCCTTACTTACTCCAATGACATCTTTTATTTGTTGCGGGGCTACCCCTAATCCTGTGCACACTCCTGCTGAAATGGTATTTGAAGAAGTGACAAATGGGAAAGTACCGAAATCCACATCAAGCATGCTGCCTTGAGCTCCCTCTGCTAATACTCTTTTTCCTTGTTTCAGTTTTTCATTGATAAAATATTCGCCATTTACAACTTTAAATTGCCGAATAAATTCAATAGCCTCAAAAAATTCCTCTTCCCATGCTGAAATATCTTCGTGAAAATTTAGGCCGTCCAGTAATCGCTGATGTTTCAGCCTTAGTTTAATATACTCCGTAGTAAAACTTTTATCAAGCAAATCACCCATCCGTAAACCGTTCCTTCCGGTTTTGTCCATATAAGCCGGGCCAATCCCCTTTAAAGTAGATCCAATTTTTTCATTTCCTTTCGAGGCTTCTGAGGCTTTGTCAAGCGCACGATGAGTGGGAACGATAATATGTGTTCTCTGTGATATATACAGGTTCTTTTTATAATCAACTCCAAAAGCGGCAACAGATTCACATTCTCTTTTGAAAGTAACTGGATCAAGTACTACCCCGTTCCCTATTAAATTGGAGCTTTTCTCATGAAAAATCCCTGAAGGGATCTGATGAAGCACAATTTTTTTGTCGTTTACATAAAGGGTATGGCCAGCATTCGGCCCTCCTTGAAATCTTGCAATAATATCATATCTCGGGGCAAAAAAATCGACGATTTTTCCTTTTCCCTCATCGCCCCATTGCAGGCCTAAAATAACATCTACCATTGAATAGCGGATTTGCAGTTTATTATTGAGAGCAGCAAAAATAGGTGAAATGGATTAACTTTTTGTAAGTCAGGAACACGAGAAATTTTAAATAAAAATTGTTCTAAAAATTAAGTATCTTGATTAAAATCCTAAAGTAATGAATGATCAAGAAATTTTATCAGCCGGCTTTCTGTTAATATTTACAATAATTGTATTAATCATTGCAATAATTGTTATTGCAGGAATGTGGAAAGTCTTTGAAAAAGCTGGTCAGCAAGGATGGAAAGCCATCATTCCTATTTACAATATTTATATCCTGACAAAAATTGCAGGTAAACCGGGATGGTGGACCCTTCTCTGTTGTATTCCTTATCTTAACATTGTTTTTATCGTTTGGCTATATAATATGATTTCAAAAAGTTTTGGCAAATCAGAAGGTTTTACGGTAGGCTTGGTTTTTTTGGGGATCATTTTCTGGCCAATTTTAGGCTTCGGAAACGCTCATTATCTCGGGCCTTTTGGTAATCAGGCTGCATTCCATGAGTATCAATCAAGAAAAATTGGGTTTGACTTTGAAAATAAATAATGAAACTCCTGTTTGATGTTAACTCCTGTAACTTCGCAGTACAGGGTATTATTTTTTTATCGACTTTCTTTTTTACAATATCAGGTATTCTCGCTATCGTATCTGTCAACAGTGTGGATTCCTTTTAGCTGCTTTAGTCTGTGAACAAGCTCATCAAGTTCATCCTTGTCATGCACATAAATTTTGATATTACCTTCAAATAGGCCTTCTTTTGCTTCAATAGTAATTGCGTTAATATTTAATCTCAATTCTCCTGAAATCAGATTGGTAATTTTATTGACTACACCAACATCGTCCATGCCTACAATGCGAATACCGGTAAGAAAAGAAATTTCTTTATTCTTTGCCCATTTTGTTTTTACAACTCTGTGGCCGTAACTCGCCATTAATTTCGCTGCATTGGGGCAATTGGTTCTGTGAATAGTTAAACCTTTACCCGTGGTTACAAACCCAAACACATCATCACCTGGAATAGGTTTGCAGCAATTGGCGAGTGTATACACAATCTTGTCGCTGCTTTCACCGAAAATAATCAGTTCTGCATCTTTTTTAGAAACAGGAGAAGGTGAAAGGTCAGGTTTTGATTCTATAACAGGTTTTACCGGCTTTGGGGCTTCTAATCTGTCTCCAAGCAAATTAAATTCTTTCAATTCTTTCAGGTCAATATTTTTTACTGCTACCTGGTAAAACAATTCAAATGAAGATGCAAGCTTGTAATAGGCAGTAAGAATATCTATATTATGTTGGTTATAAGTTGCGCCAAAATTTTCGAGCCTGCGTTGAACAATATACTTGCCTTCATCTGCAATTTTTCTTTTTTCTTCTTTTAATGCATCTTTTATTTTGGTTTTGGCTTTCGCTGTTACAACCAGGTTAAGCCAGTCTTCTGTTGGCTTTTGTTTTCCTGAAGTAATCACTTCAACCTGGTCTCCGCTCCTTAACTGATGACCAATCGGAACAAGCTTATGATTTACTTTGGCCCCGATACAATGACCACCCACTGCACTGTGAATTGAAAATGCGAAATCAAGTGCAGTTGAGCCAACGGGCAACATTTTTACATCACCTTTCGGGGTGTAAACAAAAATTTCTTCAGCAAGAAAACTTGTTTTGAAATCCTGCAAAAAATTTACGGAGTCATTATCTTCCGTATTCAATACTTCACGTATCTGTTGGAACCATTTGTCGAAACGGCTTTCATCATTTGTTCCTTCTTTATATTTCCAGTGTGCAGCAAGGCCTTTTTCGGCAATCTCATTCATTCTTTTTGATCGGATCTGTACTTCAACCCATTTTCCTTGCGGGCCCATTACCGTTGTATGCAAAGCTTCATACCCGTTTGATTTGGGGTTGCTTAACCAGTCACGCATCCTTTCAGGGGAGGGAATATATTCATCAGTAATCATCGAATACACTTTCCAGCAATCCTCTTTTTCCTTTTCTGGAATAGAGTTGATAATGACCCGGATGGCGAATAAATCGTACACCTCTTCAAATGTTACTGCTTTTTTGCGCATTTTATTCCATATGGAATGAATGCTTTTCGGCCTTCCGTAGATTTCAAAATCAAATCCTGCTCTCTCCAGTTTTTCCTTGAGGGGTTTAATGAATTCATTGATATATCTTGATCGTTCACGTTTTGTTTCAGAAAGTTTTTGCGCTATTTCCTTGTACTGTTCGGGCTCAAGATATTTCATGGCCAGATCTTCAAGCTCTGTTTTTATACTGTATAAACCCATACGGTGTGCAAGGGGGGCGTATACATAAACCGTTTCTGAAGAAATTTTCAATTGCTTTTCCCGCTTCATGCTGTCAAGAGTTCGCATATTATGAAGCCTGTCGGAAAGTTTGATGAGTATTACTCTCGGGTCGTCAGTCAGGGTAAGCAGAATTTTTTTAAAATTTTCTGCCTGCTGTGACGCATTTACATCAATTACATTCGAGATCTTGGTTAGCCCATCCACAATTCTGGCTATCTCGCCGCCAAATTCGCGCTCAACATCATCTAATGTAATATCCGTGTCTTCAACGGTATCGTGTAGCAATGCGCAAATAGTTGAACGGACGCCCAAACCTATTTCTTCCACGCAAATCCTGGCAACGGCCAACGGATGAAGAATATATGGTTCTCCGCTTTTGCGGCGCATTGTTTTGTGCGCTTCTGCAGCCATTTCAAATGCAGTGCGTAAAAGCTCCTTATCCCCAGGCTTTAATTTGGGCTTTAATGAGCGTAATAAAGAGCGGTATTCCCGCAAAATAAGCTTCTTTTCCTGCTCTTCGGTAAGGTTATATTGTGGTATGGCTTCAACAATTTCCATAGCATACGAATTTACGAAAAGAATAGGTTTTTTCCTGTTAAATATCCTAACTTTGCAGCCCTTTTGCGGGTGTGGCGAAATTGGCAGACGCATCAGACTTAGGATCTGACGCCGCAAGGTATGTAGGTTCGACTCCTATCACCCGCACTTGTTCCTATAACAATAAAAAGCTTTTCCAAAGCTACAAGTAGCCGTAAGAATTTATCATCGATTTTTAGCTTTGGAAAAGTTTGTGCATTAAATTATTTATTATGGCAACAGTAACAAGAGAAAATATCGGCTTATTGAACGACAAGATCACAGTGAAAGTTGAAAAAGAAGATTATCTCCCTTCATTCGAAAAAGCGTTAAAGGAATATGGAAAAAAGGCGAATATCCCCGGGTTTAGAAAGGGGATGGTGCCTGCAAGCCTTATTAAAAAAATGTACGGCACTTCCGTTTTCGCTGATGAGGTGCTGCGCTCCGTTGAAAAAGAACTTACCAGTTATATGCAGAATGAAAAGCTGCAGATTTTCGCACAGCCGTTACCGTTGCCTGAAAATGATGCCCGGCAAATTGACATGAGCAAACCATCAGAATATGCTTTTGCTTTTGAAGTAGGTATTAAACCTGAATTCTCAATTGTTGACCTCTCTTCCCAAAAATTCACCCGCCATAAAATTCAGGTTACTGATGAAATGATTAATGAAGAAGTGGAGCGATTGCAGATCCGTAATGGTAAAATGACAGAGCCTGAAACAGTTACCGGTGATGATAATGTGTTGAATGTGCAATTCATCGAAAGCGATGAAAAAGGCAACGAAACCGAGAATGGCATTAAAAAAGATAATTCCCTTCTTGTAAAATATTTCAGTGAAGGTTTTCGTAAAAACTGGACCGGGAAAAAGAAAGATGATTTTATAATACTTCAATTGTCAAAAGCTTTTGAAGAAAGAGAAAAGGAATGGATTTTGAATGACCTGGGTTTTGCCAAAGATGATATTGGGGCTGCAGATAAATATTTTAAAGTTCTTGTAACCAAAGTTGGGCTCGTTGAAAAAGCAGAGCTGAATGAGGGTTTTTTTAAAGCTGTTTATCCTTCAAAAGAAATAAAGACGGAAGAAGAATTCAGAAATGTTATAAAAGAAGAAATACAGCAGTATTGGGATAACCAAAGCAGAAGCCAGTTACAGCATTCGATTTATCATGTTTTACTAGATCATACAAAAATTGAATTTCCTGAATCTTTCCTCAAAAGATGGATGCAGACGAGTGGGGAGCATCAGAAAACCCAGGAACAGGTTGCAGAAGAATTCCCTGATTTTTCCAATCAGTTGAAATGGACTTTGATTGTTGATAAAATTGTAAACGATAACAAAATCGAAGTGCAACCCGACGATCTGAGAAATTTTGCAAAACAGCAACTGCTTAGCTATATGCAAGGGCAAATCAATGACGAGCAACAGCCGTGGATAGATGATTATGCCAACCGTATGATGAATGACAGAAAATTTGTTGAAGATGCGGTTCACCGGATACAATCGAATAAGATTTTTGAATGGGCAGAAACAAAAGTAAATGCTGAAGAAAAGCTTATCAACCGGGAAGAATTTATTAAGATGCAGGAAGCCCACCATCACCATCATCATTAATAGTTCATGGTTCGAAGTTTTTCGGTTTCGAGTTTTTACTTCACTTTTTGATTAAAAATTCCGTGGTGTCAACTGAAAACCGGAAACTTCTGCTACTCTGTCAGTTTTTTGGCAATTTCAAAGTTTGGACGGAGATTTGAATGATTAATTTGCTAATATCATTTTTAAATCCGAACAATAATATATGAACCATCAAAAGGAATTCGAGAATTATGCGGTAAAGCACCGTGGTATTTCCAGTAACACGCTTAATGATTATAACAAATATCTCGTCACCAACCTTACTCCTAACATTATTGAAGAAAGACCGATGAACGTTGCCGTTATGGACGTTTATAGCCGGTTGATGATGGACCGCATTATTTTTTTGGGATATCCCATCAATGACGAAGTAGCCAATATTATTACCGCACAATTATTGTTTCTTGACAGTACAGACCGTCATCGCGACATTCAAATGTATATAAACAGCCCGGGTGGTAGTGTGTATTCCGGTCTTGGGGTTTATGATACTATGCAATATGTCAGCCCTGATGTGGCTACTATTTGCATTGGCATGGCTGCATCAATGGCTGCTACATTAATGTGTGCCGGCACAAAAGGAAAACGTACGGCACTTAAACACAGCAGGGTCATGATGCATCAGCCTTCCGGTGCAATTGGGGGACAGGCAACGGATATTGAAATCACGGTAAACGAGATTAAAAAAATAAAAAAAGAGTTATACGAAATTTATGCTGTGCATACAGGTAAAACTGCAAAACAAATTGAAAAAGATTGCGACCGCGATTACTGGCTCACTGCCATGGAAGCAAAAGACTACGGGCTCGTTGATGAAGTGCTTTTGCTGAATCCCAAAAAGGAAAATAAATCCTAATCTATCAAAGAACTAAACAAATCATAATTTATGTATTATTCAAAATATTTAATGAAGCCTTTTAAAATGGAAGAAGAACCTGATGAACAGGAGCCCAAAGAAGAAAAGGGACAGGATATGGGTATGCTGATGAAAAAAATGGAAAAATATTTTTTCGAAAACAGGAGCGTATATTTTTGGGGAGATGTAAATGACAGATCAGCAAAAGAAGTAGTGAATAAATTATTATTATTGGATGCAGATAAGCCCGGCGAAGAAATAAAATTTTTCATCAACAGCCCGGGAGGTATGGTAACCAGCGGCATGGTCGTTTACGATACCATGCGGATGTTGAAAAGCCCCGTGAGTACAATTTGCATGGGATTGGCAGCGTCAATGGGTTCCATTTTATTAAGCGGTGGTGTAAAAGGCCGACGTTTTATTTTTCCTCATGGTGAAGTAATGATTCATCAACCCAGTATTGGCGGTCATTATCAGGCGGTAAGCGCAGATCTTGAAATACAAGCAATACAGATTAAAAAAACAAAAGAAATTGGTGCCCGTATTCTTGCCGAAAATTGTGGCAAGAAAATTGACCAAGTGTATAAAGATTTTGAAAGAGATTACTGGATGAATGCCAAGGAATCGATTGAATATGGTATTGTAGATAAGATTATAGAAAAGCTATAGTAATATTCCGGTTCATTCCCCAAAACTACCGGTGGTTTTCCCTTTGTTCCGGAAGTTTTGGGTTTTTTATTCGTATTAGCTAAATAAGTTAAATAACTTTACACGTAATTTAAAGAAAAGGTATGGCTAAAAATACTTTGCATTGTTCATTTTGCGGAAGAAGCCGTGATGAAGTAAAAATATTAATAGCGGGTCAGGACGGACATATATGTGAAAACTGCGTTGAGCATGCCCAGGAAATTATTCAACAGGAATTGATGCTGCGTGAAGATAATGTGCACACTACTTCCCAATTCAAGCTTACTGTTAAAAAGCCGGTGGAGATTAAAAGGTTTTTGGATGAATATGTGATTGGGCAGGATGAAGCAAAAAAAATTTTAGCAGTTGCTGTATATAATCATTACAAAAGATTACAGCAAAAGGTAAGTGATAATGATGTAGAGATTGAAAAAAGTAACATTATTATGGTGGGAGAAACGGGCACAGGAAAAACACTTCTTGCCAAAACTATTGCCAAATTATTAAATGTTCCTTTTGCCATTGTTGATGCGACCGTATTTACCGAAGCTGGTTATGTTGGTGAAGATGTTGAAAGCATTTTAACCAGGTTATTGCAGGTTTGTAATTATGATGTACCCTCTGCTGAAAGAGGAATCGTATATATAGATGAGATCGACAAAATCGCAAGAAAAGGCGATAACCCCTCTATCACCCGTGATGTAAGTGGTGAAGGTGTTCAGCAGGGTTTATTAAAATTACTGGAAGGAACCGATGTGCTGGTTCCCCCGCAAGGAGGGCGAAAACATCCCGAGCAAAAGCTGGTCAAAATAAATACTCAAAATATTCTTTTCATTTGCGGAGGAGCTTTCGATGGAATCGATAAAATTATTGCCAGAAGGATTAACACCAATGCAATAGGTTTTAATGTAAATAAAGAACAACAGGAAATCGCCAAGAAAAATTTATTGCAGTTTGTAAATGCACCTGATCTGAAAACATTTGGATTGATACCCGAGTTGCTTGGGCGCCTGCCTATTGTTACTTTCCTGCATCCGTTGGACAGGGTAACATTGCATTCTATTTTAACAGAACCAAAAAATTCCCTTATCCGCCAGTATAAGAAATTATTTGAGATAGAAAATATCCAGTTGACAGTTGATGATAAGGTATTGGATTTTATGGTGGATAAAGCTATCGAATATAAATTAGGGGCCCGTGGTCTTCGCAGTATCTGTGAAAGTATTTTCACAGATGCCATGTTTGAAATGCCGTCTACAAAAGAACATAAACTTCATGTTGAATTGGATTATGCCAAAAAGAAATTTGACAAGAGCAAAATGAACCTGTTGAAAGTAGCATAGTTTTTAGATTTAAAATTTGATGGCCGGACCTGGCAATAATTTCCATTTCAAAAAATTTAATTAATCGGTTAGGGTTATGAAAGAACTAATTGACCGCCTGGTTGCCAACGGACTTACTGAAGAGCAGGCATATAAAGCTGTAGAAGTTATTAAAAATTTTACCAAAGAAAAGTTTCCGATTTTTTCAGGTGCTATCGACAGGCTTTTTGATAAATACGGGACTAAAGAGGATGAAGATTATTTAGCCTGAAATATAAAAGCCCGCAAATTGTAATTGCAGGCTTTTGTATCTACCCTTCTTCGTTTTATCGTTTTATGAAACTTAATGTTTTTGTTTGACCGTTTGCAAATACCCCTTTGACTATATACATTCCTTTTATCAGGTTAGAAGTAGGCAAAGTCAGGTTATTTATTCCCGTATGTAATTGTTGCGATTTGCTGAAAACTTGCGCACCGTTCACGTTCATCACAATCAATTGCAGGTTTTGCGCCGATGTCAATGAAACCAAAAGATTTGCATCATTGATAACAGGATTTGGCTGAACCGTCATACCAAAAGTATTGTAGCTATTGTTGCTTATTAACACAACATTTGAATAAGTGATTGTTCCATCTATGTCAATCATCTTAAGCCTGTAATATATCTGCTCACCTGAAGTGTTGTAATCATTGTATACGAAAGGCGATGAACAGGCGGATGCTACATTAACCGAATCAATTATGGAGTAGTTTATCCCATCCGTTGAACGTTGTGCTTCAAATATGGAGGATGATGAAGTGCACTCTGCTTTCCATGTTAATTTATTGTATCCGGTTTCTTTTGTCGCATTGAAATAATAAAGAGTAATGGGTAAAGGGTTATAGGCTCCTGATGTTGATGCAAGGGCAAAAGGACTGAAAGATGATGTAGCAGCATAGGTAATAGAACCATTAGTTGTTCCACCTGATGTGCTGTAACCTGATGCGCCTATTTCATCCCAGTTTGTTCCGTTGAAATGGCCGATAGCAAGCGTAGCTAAATCGTTAACGTAACCGCCGGTGCATGGGTTATTCTGATTCCAGTATAGAGTTATTCCGATAGTTGCACCTGATAAAGTTGAAAGCTGGGTGCCACTGCCATTATAAAGGTTCAGATTCCAATAATCACAACTGCTCACTCTTTTAAGAGTCGACCCGGTTGAAATCGCTCCAAGAGCAGAACCACTTGACCTTGAATATTGCGCCCTGAATATCTGGCTTGAGCCATTACTCGTTGCTGATATACCAATTGGTTCGTACCCATTTGCCCCACCTATAGGGAAAACAAAAGCGGTGGAACCTGTTCTTTGAATGGGGCCGATTATATACGATGTGTTGGTGTAACTCGAATTGCCAAGGCTTGTAGAAGCCGTATTGCTTAGCGCCAATAGGTTGCTTGTCGAAGTTGTAATTAAACCGCTGGTTAAGGTCAATGTTCCTGTTACGGTTTTTGTTTGATTATTGGTTCCATCTATCAATGATACACCACCACTATTGTTGTTAATGGTAAGATTATTAAATGAGGTTGCTGATGAGCCTCCTATAATCTGAGCTGATGAGCCATTAAAATTCACAGTACTCGTTCCTGCAGTAAAGGTTCCATTATTGCTAAAATTACCTGCAATGCTATGGGAATAACTGCTTGCAGCGAAAATTGCAGAATTGTTGATAGTTAAGTTGCCGGCAATGGTAAGTGCCCCCCCCGCAGTGGCTACAGCACTCGAAGAATTGGCAATCGAAAGGTTGCCATAAGTTACTCCATTATAAACGGTTTGTGATGATGTACTGTTATACGTAACGGTGCTGTTA
Source organism: Puia sp. (assembly GCA_035541355.1). Taxonomy (GTDB): domain Bacteria; phylum Bacteroidota; class Bacteroidia; order Chitinophagales; family Chitinophagaceae; genus Puia. The sequence continues at coordinate 783,769 of DATKNN010000014.1, forward strand.
TTTCCTAAAGTATAACTTCCATACCTGCCAGGGAAGTTGCTGCCTGTTTGTGAATTGGTGACGTGAATCCCATTTATAATCAGAGTGCCGCTATCTAAAACAGATATTGTACCGGAACCATTATTAAAAGAATTCATAGTTTCGCCAGAACCTAGTGTCAATGTAGCATTATTATTAATCACAAGTTGAGAAGAAGGCTCAAATAACGGGTTAGTTGACGTTCCATGAGATAAAGTAACTGCACTGGCCCCGCTACCAGTTCCAATTTGAACTATACCCGGAGCAAAGGCATAACTGTTCATATTACTTGTTATAGTTTGAGCAGAAGAACCTGAGAAAAGAACGGTAGCATTGGTAACACCGATTGTAAAAGCTGCCGGTCCTAATATCAAATTGCCATTGAAGATGAATTCACCGGTAGCTCCGGCTGTGGTTACCCCAATACCCGCGCCGCTGGTACTTGAACTTCCATTCGAACCGTCATCAAATGTAACAGACCCGTTGAAAGTAGTAATAGCAGGCGAATTGCCGATAAGAAATTCTACACCGGCAGAGGAGGATGAGCTCAGATCGGTAGCGAGTGTAGTGCCATTCACTGTCATCGTTCCTGAATTGCTGAATTCTAAGACATCTGCCTGAGATGAACTGGGTATGGCGCACGATAAATTGCCTCCAATTGTCAGATTTCCGCCATTGGAAATACTGATATTCATGGTTAAAGCTTTGCTTGAACCTCCGCTGTTCACGGTAAAATTTGAAACGGTGGCAAAATTGTAAGTCCCGATATTTAATGTGAAAGTTCTGGAATTGGTAGGAGCTGCTGTATAATTTATAGTAATGGAATTAACGGTTATATTAGAAGACACACTAACTGTATAATTACTAGTGCCGGTTAAGTTCATTACAAGATTTGAACATGCGTTTGGTATCGTTGATGATGCGACATAAGAACTTGAGTTGGTTGACCAGTTAGCTGCTGTACTACTAAAATCAGTTCCGGTTGTTCCTGCAAGATTTGAGCCCTGACCTGCCCAGTACAAAGTATTTGATGAACATCCTGAAGTCGTTGTATTTCCATTTAAGCTTGTAGCAGAATACACTGGTCCTCCTGAGCATAATGACGAATTGTAGGAGTATATCCAATACCAATATTGTGTTGATGGCGTTAAACCATTATCTGTAAAGCCCGTACCTGTATTTACTGAAACTACATAGCCGCCAAGCGCAGATGCACCTGCGGAATATGCAGTGCCATTAACAGGAACAGATGGGGCTGTAGAACTTGTAGTTCTAATAACAATATAACCGGTAGGAACGCTTGCCGGCGCAGTAAACGTTGCACTTACACTACCAGTTGTTGGTGTTAAAACCAAACTTGTTGCTACGGAAGGTGTAGAACAAGGTCCGACTGGAGTAGCGTTAGCGCTTAACGCCGATGAATAACCGCAACTTCCGGAACTTACTGACCATAATGAATAATAATAAGTAGATCCGTTTGTTAAACCGGTATGTGTATAGAAATTTGATCCTGCAGCACCGGCATATAAAACCGTTCCTCCACCCGGTATAGAATTACCTGCATTATAAACGGTTCCTGCTACCGGTGTGCCGAACGTATTTGTAGTGTTGTATGCGAGAATTACGTTATCGCTCGCAGCATCTGCTGTTGACGAAAGCACATTTTGGGTATTGCCTGAACTTGCAGAAAATGCTGAAGGGACTGAAGGAGCGGAAGCTTGCAACTGAATATTGGTTACTCCGAAAGTTGTGCTTGTTGAATTTGCCCTATAAAAATATACCCTTATTGTAAGGGTTTGCCCTGCACTTACTAAAATATTTGTTCCGGGACTGCTTGTTGCTGTAGAATTTGGGGATATGGAAATTCCAGAAGCAAGTAATGTGCTCGTGGTAAACCCATCTGTTGAATAATACCATTGCATTCTTGCGTTAGGTGCAGAAGATCCACCATTATAACCAGTTAAACTTTCATTACTGAAAGTTATCGTGTTCGCTGATGTATTTGTAAAAGTAAATTGAAAATAGGCCGTTGAGCTCGTACTAGGCGCTGTAGCCGAAGTTGTGAAGCCTGTGCCGGAATAACCACTGGTTGCATTGGGTGTTGCACTAATATTGCTAACTCCAGAACCTGCAGTTGGAGCTGTCGCAGTTCCACCACATACCGAAGGGGTAAAACTGGAAGTGAGTGTCCAGTTTGAATACTGTGCTTTTAGTGCCCGGGTATTTATTAATAATAATATGAAAAGCAATAATATCCCATAGGTATACGAGGGGATAAGGGTCTTGAGACGAAGACAAGAGTTTTTCATTAATTTGGATTTTTGCAGTAGTACCGATAAAAGGTCAAAAACTCCTTGACCTGTTATCCATATTTTACAAATTGTTCAAAATCAAGTAAAAAAATAGATATTCATAGTAGTGTTTATACTACATGAATTTTTAATAAAACTCTATAACAAAATCTTATAAATTTTATTGTACAAACTGATAATAATGAGGGTTTTCCCTTAAGTATATCTGATGTTTTTGGGTAGAAAACTAGCTAATAAAGATTTTTTGGGAGAGAAATTTGTTTAATTACCCGTAATTATTTCATGTGAGTGATACCGGCATCAAAGCATCAAATTGACTGGGACGATGCAATTTGATAGTTAACTATTGCAAAATTCAAACAGGATATATGCAAGTATGTAATAAAATGGTTATTATACCACAATTAGAGAAATCCCGAAAGTATATTGATTATTTTAACACTTCTCTTGCTATTACAATTTTTTGAATTTCCGAAGTTCCTTCACCAATGGTGCATAGTTTGCTGTCGCGATAAAATTTTTCGACTGGAAAATCTTTAGTGTACCCATATCCACCAAATATTTGTACTGCATCAGTTGACACTTTAACAGCAACCTCACTGGAGTAATATTTTGCCATAGCTGCCTGTTTCGTCATATACGACCCATCATTTTTTAAACTCGCAGCTTGCATAGTTAGTAATTCAGCTGCCATTATTTCCGTAGCCATATCTGCCAGCTTAAATGAAATTGCCTGGAAGTTTGCAATCGGCTGGTCGAATTGCTGACGTTCTTTTGAATATTGAACTGCTGCTTCATAAGCACCTTTGGCAATACCTACCGATAATGCTGCAATTGAAATTCTTCCACCATCCAGAATTTTTAAAGATTGTTTGAAACCTTCACCAACATTTCCCAACCGGTTTGTATCCGGAATCCGGCAGTTATCAAAAATCATTTCGGCGGTTTCACTGGCACGCATACCCAATTTGTTTTCTTTTTTTCCCCCAGTAAAACCTTTTGTGCCTCGCTCAATAATAAATGCAGTAGCATTATCCCTGGTTCTCGGTTCTCCGGTTCTCGCAATCACCACTGCAATATCTCCGCTTTTTCCATGTGTTATCCAGCATTTGGTACCGTTCAAAATCCAATCATTTCCATCTTTTACGGCGGTACATTTCATGTTGCCGGCATCACTACCGGTATTAGGTTCTGTTAATCCCCATGCCCCTAAATATTCTCCGCTGGCAAGTTTAGGCAGGTATTTATTTTTTTGATCCGCGTTACCAAAAGTTAAAATGTGATTTGTACAGAGTGAGTTATGTGCTGCAACGCTCAGGCCAATCGAACCACATACTTTGGCTATTTCCTGTATGATGGAAGCATACTCTATATAGCTCAGGCCTGCACCTCCATATTGTTCAGGTACCAAAACACCCATAATGCCCAGCTTTCCCATTTCTTTAAAAAGCGCTAAGGGCATCTGCTGGCTTTCATCCCATTCCATTACATATGGTTTAATATGTTGCAGTGCGAAATCACGAACGGATGCCACAACTTGCCCGGTTAGTTCACTTTTTTGGAAATTCATTTAATTTTTTTTCGTAGTTGATGTAAAAGAATCAGGCAACAACCTTAACGGCTATTGCCTGGTAAACTGGCAAACAATCATTAGCAAAATCAAGAATCGTTTCCGACGGCTACACAAAGATAAAATTATTTTTGACAAAAACTAACGGTTGTTAGTTTTTAAGTAAGGAGAGATTTTTTCAAAGATTTCGGGGGTAATGATTGTAATCTGTTGCAGGTCTTCTATGGATTTATAATTTCCATGCTGTTGCCTGTATTGAACAATTGCATTGGCGATGTTCCATTTGATAAGCGGGTGCACTTTTAAATCAGAAACATCAGCAGTATTAATATTTATTTTATTTACAGATTTACTACCGACTTTCAAAAATGGCTTTATTTTTTGAAAGGTTGAATCTGGCAAATTGTAAGTTTCTGCAACCTGTTCTGCTGAATAAAAGCCGCCAAGCCTATTTCGAAAATTAATGATACGGTTTGCAAGCCTGCTCCCGATTCCAGGCAACATCAGAAAGCTCGAAGTATCCGCCTCATTAATATCTATTGGCTCGGGTTCTTTATGTTTGTATTGTGTAAATTTTTTCTGGGTACTAATGTTAGCAGTGTCCGCTTTTTGACTTGCGTATTCATTTTTGATTTTTATATAGGGGAATAATTGCTCATATTTATCCAGGCTTAAGCCATAGATTTTTTTTAATTCATCCGGCTTCAGAAATTTTCCACCTTTTGATATATAGTGCAAAATGGTTTTTATCGTTTTGTGAGGCATTCCCAATTTTTTCCATTCGTCTGCAGTAGCTGTATTGGGATCAAAATAAAACAACTCAGTAGCTTCTTTATGAGCTGATTTATTATCATATTTTTTCTCATAAGCATCTTCCTGGCCTGAATTCAGGTTATCATGTTTATCTGAATCTTTTTTTTCTGGTTTTAACTGTGCAATTTCATTTTTGAATTGTTCAAACGCCTGTTTATCACTTTTTACTTTCTGTTGTAAAAAAAAATGGGGCACAAGGAAGACAATCATGATAACCGCCAATAATATAAAAATGCCGGTTCTTTCTTTTTTTGTAAATGAAAAATATTCTTTTATGTGGTCTTTTAGCATAAAAAAGCAGATGGCAAATTAAGCATCTGCTTTTTTTAAAAAATACTATTTTAAGGTAATGTGGTGTTTGGGTATTTTTGTTTTCAGATATACATTGCCGTTATCTCATTAATAGCGGTATGGCGAATAATAACGGTATCTTGGGCGGGGGGGAGCGGGATGAGGCCTGTGTCTTGATTCCGGCATAACCCTTCCCAGGCCGATCACTAACCCGGCGTTCAAACTGAATTGCAGAACACCGGTTGAGGCAGTACCGCCACTGCTGTGGTCGCCAACATAGAAACCCTGACCGGAGCCATCGAGTGGGGCGAGTAACTGAGCTTTAAAACGTAATCCAAACCAGGGGTTGAAATAAACATTTGTCCCAAATTCGGCCCCAACGGTAAATCTGGTGTCATTAGAATATCCGGTCACCCCCGGGGTGAAAATTGTAGCTCCCATCAAGCCGCCTATAAATGGTCTTACCGGGGAACCCGGTACATCAAAAGTCCCAACCGGCCCGAACATAATATTATCCATTGCTAAATTTCCCTGGCTGATTTGATTTTGCTGTCCATAATAATATTCGCCAGATGTAGTACCGAGATGGTTGTACATCATTTCAAAACCAACCCTTCGGTTAACATTAAACATTAGAGAACCTCCAATATTAAAATTACCGTCAATTTTTCCATAGGTATTACCATCACTCACTCTATCAGAAAAAGTATAGCCCCCGGATGGCATTATCTCAAAATAAGCTTGCGCAAATGACATACTGCCAAGCAAAAGGGAAGCACTTAAAGTAAGCATCCATTTTTTCATATTATTTTGTTTTAGTTTGAAGGCTTGTTGGACTTGGAAAGATGAGCAAAGTTTGTTTTTGATTTGTTAATTCTTATTCTATCCTTAAAACCTGAAATTTGAAGTTAACCGGTTCAGATATTTAATTGCAGCCCGTCATAAGCTAATTGCCTGCTTTCGGGCAAAGAGGAATTGATGGATTGGTGTAAACCAAGCTGATGACTGATATGTGTGAAATAGGCCTGTGGAATTTTCAGTTCGTTGGTTAATTCAACGGCTTCTTCCAGCGTAAAATGTGAAATATGTTTTTCCTTCCTTAGTGAATTCAGGACCATAATTTCACTGCCTTTAATTTTTTCTTTTTCTGCTTCTTCAATTCTGTTGGCATCGGTGATGTAAGTAAATTTTCCGAACCGAAAACCCAGTACGGGCATTTTTAAATGCCATACTATTATCGGTATAACGGGAATATCGCCAATAATAAAGGGATCAGTGGCAATTGTATTTAGTTTGATTTCCGGGATTCCGGGATATCGTACATCTGCAAAAGCATAAGGAAATTCGCGGATAATGACTTCCTGGGTCATTTCATTGGCAAAGACCTGCATGGGCCTACCGGAGAAATAATTAAATGCCCGGACATCATCCAATCCGGCAACGTGATCTTTATGCGGATGGGTAAAAATTATAGCGTCCAAATGTTTCACCTCTGCCCGTAACATCTGATAACGGAAATCAGGTGTAGAATCAATAACAAGTTTTGTTGTGGCCGATTCAATAAGTATGCTTGAACGAAGCCTTTTATCTTTTCTATCAGCCGATGTGCAAACCTTACATGAGCATGCTATCATTGGTACACCACTGCTGGTGCCAGTTCCAAGAAAAGTGATTTTTAAGGAAGGATAACTCACGAAACAAAAATACACTAATGGAGAGATTCGAACATGTGAAAATACTGGATACAGAGAAATATAATTTCATAAATTTTCACACCTGCATATTCCCTGCCTCATATTTGGCTATAACTTCATCATAAGTTTTTTTTGTATCAGGTGTCAGTAATTCAGGTTGAATAACCAATTGCGGTATGATATCAATTAACGTGTTGATGCGACCTTCCATTTGCAGAAATTTATTCAATACAACAATTCTCTTTTCTTCCAATATGCAATAGCCGCTCTGGAAATTTCCCCTTTCATAACGTATCATGTATTCCGCTTCATCTAAAATTTTTTCGATCTTGTCTAATGTTGCTTGTGTGTACTTCATATCTTTCCAATGCTAATATTGCCATCAAAATTAGCCATACAAAAAAGCATAATTGCAATGTGCTGATCAATTTTATCCACAACAACTCAATAATTGTTGATAAGAAAATATAACATCAGGAGGGTAGTAAATTTTGCATCAGCCTTTACTGGCCATTTTGATAACTGGCACTATCATTTCTTCCAAGCTGATACCTCCGTGCTGAAATGTGTTACGATAATAATTTGCGTAATAATTGTAATTGTTCGGATAACATAAAAAGCCATCTTCTTTGGCAAAAATAAAAGAAGAGTTTACTGTAGGAACGGGGAGCCCGGCTTCACGCGGGTCACGGAATGCAAGAACTTCTTTCGGTTCGTAATTAAGATTGCGTCCGTGTTTGTAGCGAAGGTTTGTAGTAGTTTGTTTATCACCTATAACTTTATAAGGTGTTTTAACGCGAACGCTTCCATGGTCTGTTGCAAGAACAATATTGAATTTTTTATCGGCGATTTTTTTCAGCGCCTGGTGTAACGGAGAATGCACAAACCAGCTTGTAGTGATGCTACGGTAACTGATTTCATCGCTTGCCAGTTCCTTCAGCACTTCCATTTCTGTACGGGCGTGGGAAAGCATATCCACAAAATTATAAACAATAATATTGAGATCATTATTGAGCAAATTGTGCACATTGTTTACCAGATCCTGTCCCGCCTGATAGTTTAAAACTTTAGTATACGAAAATCTGATATTATCTTTTGCCCTCCTTTTTAACTGGGTTTTAAAAAAGTCTTCTTCAAATAAATTTTTTCCTCCTTCTTCATCATCGTTTTTCCATTGCTGATGGAATTGTTTTTCTATTTCAACAGGCAGAAGCCCTGCAAAAATAGCGTTGCGGCTGTATTGTGTCGCGGTTGGCAAAATGCTGTAAAAAGTATCTTCTTCGAGTATTCGGAAACTTTCTGCAAAAATGGGTTGTATGGCTTTCCACTGATCAAAACGAAGATTATCGATTAAAATAAAAAATGTCGGTACACCTTTTTCAATATTTGGAAAAACTTTTGAATGAAAAAGTGTGTGTGACATTACAGGCGCATTCCCGCTTTTTGGATGTATCCAGGATGCATAGTTTTTTGATATGAATTTGAAAAATTCCGTATTGGCTTCCTGTTTCTGCGTCTGTAGCACTTCACGCATTTCCGGACTGTCACTTTTCTCCATTTCAAGTTCCCAGTACACCAACTTTTTGTAGATTTCCATCCACTCATTATGATCAGGATTGCTGTTCAATGCCATAAACAAATTACGGAACTGCTGCTGGTAAGCTGTTGTGGTTTTCTCTGCAACCAGTCTTTTATTGTCGATTATTTTTTTAAGACTTAACAACACCTGGTTGGGGTTAACAGGCTTAATCAGGTAGTCAGTTATCTGACTGCCGATCGCTTCGTTCATCAGGTTTTCCGTTTCATTTTTTGTAATCAACACAACTGGTATCTGCTGGTTCATCTCTTTGATTTTTGCCAGAGTTTCCAGCCCGGTGATACCCGGCATTGTTTCATCAATCAATACCACATCCACAAAATGATCTTTCACGTAATCAATTGCATCAAAGCCATTGGTCATAGAACTTACTTCATATCCCTTGTTTTCCAAAAATAAAATCTGCGACTGCAGGCTATCAATTTCATCATCAACCCAGAGTATTTTTCCTAATGACATTCTGTTAAAAGTTTAAAGTGCCGGATGTATGACTATTGTAAATCATACAATCATTATTGATGTTTGATGGTTAGTTATTATTGTTTTGTAGTAACCAGCCTGTTAACTTTTTTCAGCACCGTTGCCACGCTCGCTTGTGCAGTAATAACCATATTCGGCTGCTGGTTCATTCAGCCAATTCAAAATTAATTTATATGGGCAGCAATGCTACATTTGTGAACCATTTTTAAAGGTTTTAACAAATATATATAACATGCCAGGCAGCGAAAACAGAAAAATCATTAATGATCCGGTTTATGGTTTCATTACAGTAGATCATCCTTTGCTGCTTCAGATTATTGCCCATCCTTATTACCAGCGGTTGAGGCGCATTCATCAAATGGCATTTGCTCATCTAGTATACCCCGGCGCAATGCATACCCGGCTGCATCACTCTTTAGGGGCATATCATTTAATGTGCAATGCCTTGTCTGAATTAAAAAATAAAGGTTTTGAAATAACTGCAGAAGAAGAACTGGGTGCAAAAATTGCCATCCTGCTGCACGACATCGGCCATGGCCCTTTTTCCCATGCCCTGGAAAACATCCTGATAAAAGATGTGGAGCATGAAGCTATTTCTATTTTAATTATGCGGATTTTGAATGAAGAATTCAATGGGCAACTGGAAACCGCTATTGCTATTTTTACCAACAACTACCCTAAAAAATTTCTGCATCAGCTGATTTCCGGGCAACTTGATGTGGACAGGATGGATTATCTGACGAGAGATAGTTTTTTTACCGGCGTTTCCGAAGGCGTAATCGGGTATGACCGTATTATTAAAATGCTTACTGTTTATGATGGTGAATTGATGGTTGAAGAAAAGGCCATTTATTCTATTGAAAAATTTTTGGTTTCCCGGAGGTTAATGTACTGGCAGGTGTATTTGCATAAAACCGTTTTATGTGCTGAAAAAATGCTTGTAAAAATTATTGCCCGGGCAAAGGAATTGATTGCCCGGGGAGAAACTTTATCATCAGGATCATTAACACTTGATTTTTTTTTAGAGGTTTTGCCGGGTGAAAATGTGATTGAAAAACACCTCGATAAATTTTGCCTGCTTGATGACTTTGATATTACGAATGCCATTAAAAACTGGATGTTTCATCATGATAAAATTTTATCAACCCTTTGTCGGCTGCTTATTGACAGAAAATTGTTTAAAGTAAAGTTGCAGGCAAACCCGGTTAGTGAAAATCTTTTAAATGAATTAAAAAATAAAGCTGTTCTTCACTTGGGTATTAGAAAGGAGGAAGTAACTTATTTTGTTTTTAATGGGGAGGCCATCAACACCACTTATAACCCCATGGATGAACGCATTAACATTCTTTTCAAGGATGGAAGTGTTAAAGATATTTCTGAAGTTGATAATGCATTAATCCATCAAACTTTGTCAAGCCCGGTAAAAAAATTTTATATTTGTCATATCCGATGATAATTCATTATTCACAGGCGATGAAGGAAAAGCGGGAATGCAAGGCATGAATTATTATCAGCAACCATATATTTTATGCAATTTCCTGCTGCGCAGATCGCGCTATTAATTGGTGGAAAAATAGAAGGTGACCCGAATGCCATGGTGACTTCTTTTGGAAAAATTGAAGAAGCGAAGAAAGGAGAGCTTGCTTTCCTGGCCAACCCAAAATACGAAGAACATTTATACACCACTCAGGCCTCGGTTATTATCATTAACGAAACTCTTGAATTGAAACAACAGGTTTCTTCAACATTGATACGTGTAGCAGATGCGTATTCGGCATTTGCAACATTGCTTGCAAAATACCAGGAAATTGTTTCGCAACAGATGGTAGGAGTTCAAGAGCCTTCTTATATTTCAAAAACGGCTAAACTTGGAGAGAAAATATTTATAGGGGCATTCGCTTATCTGGGCGAAAATGTTTTAATAGGGGATAATGTAAAAATTTTTCCCAATACCTATATTGGCAATAATGTGAAAATAGGTAACAATTCGATTTTGCATGCAGGAGTAAAAATTTATCATGATTGCTTGATTGGAAAAAATGTTACTGTTCATGCTGGTACAGTTATTGGCAGCGATGGTTTCGGTTTTGCACCACAAGATGATGGGAGTTTTAAAAAAGTGCCCCAAATCGGTAATGTGATAATAGAAGATTTTGTAGAGATTGGGGCCAATGCCACCATTGACCGGGCAACAATCGGATCAACATTTATTAAATCCGGCGCGAAGCTGGATAACCTGATTCAGATTGCGCATAATGTGGAAGTGGGTAACAATACGGTAATTGCCGCACAGGCCGGAGTAAGTGGCAGTACAAAAATTGGCAATAATGTAATGATTGGCGGACAAGCCGGAATTGTGGGCCATTTAAAAATTGCGGATGGTAGCAGGATAAATGCACAAAGTGGGGTAAGTAAATCTATTAAAGTACCCAACTCTGCAGTAACGGGGTCACCTGCATTTGAATATACCAATGCATTGCGCAGCCAGGCGGTAAGCAGGAAGCTTCCTGAAATTGAAAAACGTTTGAAAGAGCTGGAGAACCTGGTAAAGCAATTACTGGAAGAGAAAGTATAGTTGCATCATGCTGATCACATTTTGTTCAATAAAAATTTTCCGTCAAAAATTTTATCTGTTAACCAGCCGATATTCAACAGCTACCATGCTGTTATTTATACCATATAGCTACTTCAAAAATTTATCCTAACTCATAATCAGATTTTATTATGGCAAATAACAAAGATGCTTTTTTACAGGCGGTAAACAACGGGTATACTTTTAAAAGCGAATCAGTAAAGATCGGTATCGGTATGTTGGACGGGCAGGCTGTGGATGGAGCTGTAATAAACCTTCCGCTGAAAACTATGAACCGCCATGGTTTGATTGCCGGTGCAACAGGTACAGGTAAAACAAAAACCTTGCAAATGATTACCGAGGCCCTGAGCGACGCCAGTGTTCCGGTCCTGGTAATGGATATTAAAGGAGACCTGAGTGGATTAGGCGCTGCCGGGGTTATTAATGACAAAATAACTGACCGATGTAAAAAGATTGGAATTGATTTTAAACCCGCTGCTTATCCCGTAGAATTCCTGACACTGAGTAATGAAAAAGGTTCTAGGTTACGCGCCACTGTTAGTGAGTTCGGCCCGGTTTTGTTGTCAAAAATTTTGGAGTTAAATGATACTCAGGAGGGCCTGGTAGCTATGATTTTTAAATATTGTGATGATAATAAACTTCCGTTGCTCGATTTGAAGGATTTTACCAAAGTGCTCCAGTATATCAGCAACGAAGGGAAAGATGAAATAACCAAAAGCTATGGAAATATTGCAACTACATCAACAGGTACCATATTGAGAAAAGTAGTAGAACTACAGCAACAAGGCGCAGATGTTTTTTTCGGCGAAAAGAGTTTTGAGGTGAGTGATCTGATGCGGATTGCGGATGACGGCCGCGGAATGGTGAGCGTGCTGCGTGTTACGGATTTGCAGGACAAGCCGAAATTATTTTCCACTTTCATGTTGCAGATGTTAGCGGAATTGTATGCCACATGCCCAGAAGAAGGGGATATCGATAAACCGAAGCTGGTCATGTTTATTGATGAAGCTCATCTTGTTTTTGAATCGGCCAGCGACGCTTTGCTGAAACAAATTGAAACTATTATTAAGCTGATCCGTTCAAAAGGTATAGGTGTCTTCTTCTGTACACAAAACCCGATGGATATTCCGTCAAGCGTGTTGGCGCAACTTGGCCTTAAAGTGCAACACGCGTTGCGTGCATTTACAGCTGCCGACAGGAAAACCATTGTGCAAACGGCACAAAATTATCCTACTACTTCATTTTATAAAACAGAAGACCTTATTACACAACTTGGAATCGGGGAAGCGTTTGTTACTATGCTGAATGAAAGTGGGGTACCCACACCGCTTGTTCATTGCATGATGCGGCCTCCGCAAAGCAGGATGGATATTCTGTCACCAGGTGAAATTGATGCAATCGTTATGCAATCGAAAATAGTTGCCAAATATAATCAGGTAATCGATAATGAAAGTGCATACGAAATACTGACCAGAAAATTGCAGGACGCTGCTAACAATAACACAGGCGGTAGCGGAAAGCCCCAGCCATCAACACTGGATAAACTACTTGCCAATCCTGCTGTAAAGCAAATGGAAAGAACTGCGGCGAGTGTTATTACCAGAAGTTTATTAGGCGCATTAGGATTGGGTGGAAGGAGCAGGAGGTGAAAGTAGTGATAGTGGCAGTGAGGCGTTATTGGTGATTGTAAAAGTAATTTTTGATTATCATTTTAGTTATTCGTTGCTGAAAAAGCGTGTTGATTAACGCCTGATGTTTAAAACTGTTTTCAGCATTTAATGTTAAGTGTTAATCGTCCGGTTTTATCAACCAATAATTTATTTTCAGCCTGGAGGTGATTGATTACTTTCCAGATTTTTTCTTTGTGTATACCGGAAAATTGTTGCAGTAACTGGTTAGTGTCAACCATATTGGACGAAATGGTTTCAATAATCCTTTGATGAATATTGTTAAACTCTTCATTGGTCAAGTTCAGTTTCTTCTGGCGTAAGCAATTATCGCAAATACCGCAAGGTTTTGCATCCGCATCTCCAAAATACAGGGCAATGAACTGGCTTCGACAGTTTTCATTTTTTCTGATATAGTCCTGCATCGAGCTAATGCGATGCTGATACTGTTTTTTTCTTTTCTGAAGGTTTTTTTGATCAATATATAACTCATCAGCTTTTACCCGGTTCCTGATCAAAAATAACTGAGGGCTGTCTTTTTGCGGCTCATATTTAATAATGCCTGCAGCGTTAAGTTTTTTTAGTTCAATGATCACATCATCGATATCTTTTTTTAGCAGGAAAGCAATTGTTTTTTCATGCACAGAAACAGGCTGGTCAAAAATTCCGGAGTAAGTACGTAATAGTGTTTTTATAACAGGCGCCAGTGCGGAATGTGAATTTTCAAAATCATACAACAATTCTTTATTTGTAATGAACCCGATTTTAGAGGGAAGAAAAACCTGTTCATTAAATGCAACCCATTCTTCCTGTTCCAATGTTTTTAAGACATAAACGGTAAGTTGAACGTCCAGTTTAAATTTTTTTACAAAATCAGTAATATCAAAATCATAATAATTGCCTTCACCATTTCCTGCAGGAACCTGCAGATAATTCATGACTGCCTGGTAAACTTCCCTGATTTTTTCGGTTGTTGGAAAATGAATGCTTGGTAAAGTTTCTAATTCGGTTAACTCATTATTTGTATATAACAAAACAGCATAAGATTTATTTCCGTCCCTTCCGGCACGCCCTGCCTCCTGGTAATAATTCTCCAAACCATCGGGAACATCTGCGTGGATTACCGTCCGCACATCTGGTTTGTCGATGCCCATACCAAATGCATTGGTGCAAACAATTATTCGTATTTTATTATTAATCCAATCTTCCTGTTTTCTGCTTCTTTGTTCGCTGGTTAATCCGGCATGATAATGGTCTGCACTGAACCCATGCATGTTCAGCAAATCTGAAATTTCTTTTGTATGCTTTCGGCTTCTGCAATACACTATGCCGGAGCCCTCAACCTTCTGCAAAATCTCCAAAATTTTATTCATCTTCACATCAACATTGAAAGCACTGTACGAAAGATTTGGTCTTTCAAAGGACTGGCGAAGAATATTTCGTTCTCTGAATAAGAGTTTACTGCAGATATCTTCCTGTACATCCCTTGTTGCCGAAGCAGTTAATGCCAGTATAGGTGTATCCGGAAACTCTTCCCGAAGCCGGGCGATACGCAGGTAAGGAGGACGGAAATCATAACCCCATTGGGAAATGCAATGCGCTTCATCCACGGCAATTAAATTAATATTGAAAGAGGGAAGATATTCCCTGAAAAGATTTGTTTCCAGCCTTTCGGGAGAAACATATAAAAACTTGCAATTACTTTCGCCGGCAACTTTTAAAGTATTAATGACTTCTTTCCTGCCCATGCCCGAATAAATCGCAAATGCCGTGATTCCTTTTTTGCGAAGTTGTTCAACCTGGTCTTTCATCAATGCTATGAGCGGGCTGATCACCAGGCAAAACCCGTTTTGCATTAGCGCAGGCACCTGAAAGCAAATGGATTTACCACCGCTTGTTGGAAGTAATGCGAGTACATCTTTCTTTTGCAATACGGTATTGATGATTTCTTCCTGCAGCGGGCGAAAAGAATCATGCCTGAAATATTGCTTGAGTATATGGAGAGCAGGGATATTCATATTGCGTTGCTGATAGTTCATAGTTGATCCATTACGGATGGCACAAACTACAAACATCAACAATGAATGCTAAATT
The DNA here is from genome assembly GCA_035541355.1 of Puia sp. Classification (GTDB taxonomy): domain Bacteria; phylum Bacteroidota; class Bacteroidia; order Chitinophagales; family Chitinophagaceae; genus Puia. The sequence continues at coordinate 798,898 of DATKNN010000014.1, forward strand.
AAACAACCTTCTTTACAAACAGCCTTACTGAATTTCCGGCAAGCACAACATCGCTGAAACCCATGGCCATGGCGGCTATCGCGGGGGAAAGTAATCCTGTTGCTGCTACAGGAATAGCGATTATATTATAGAAAAAAGCCCAAAATAAATTTTGTTTGATAGTAGTGAACGTGTGTTTGCCCAAGCCTAATGCAAGCGGAAAATGTCTGATGCCATTGTTCATCAGCACTACATCTGCTGTTTGCATAGCGATATGTGAAGCGTCGCTCATAGAAATACCGATAGTAGCTTTCGCAAGTGCAGGTGCGTCATTAATGCCATCGCCGATCATTGCTGTTGGAGCGATGCCGGTCAGTCTTTCAACCTGGTTTAATTTTTCTGCGGGTGATTTCTCTGCAATTGTTTCATCAATGCCTAATTGCCTGGCGAGCATTTCACATTTTTCCTTTTTGTCGCCACTCAGTAAAATGGTTTTTATATTCCTGCTTTTGAAATAATCAATAACTGATTTTGCTTCGGGCCTTATTTCATCAGTCACATCAATCCATCCCAGCAATTCATTATTTTTTAAAACATAAACATTATGGTTGCTATCCGAAATAATACCGGGTGCAATATTGTATGACCCGGCGAAATAAATATTCCCTTGTCTGTCTTCAGCTTTCATGCCAATTCCTTTGATTTCTTCCATTTTTTTCCATCGTATTTCGTTTTTCATTTTCCATGATAAAGCAATGCTTTTTGCGATAGGGTGGTTAGAATATTTTTCAAGAGAGAAAACAATGCGTTTGAAATCATCGCTGGGCTGTATGGAATGGTTATTATTCAAACGATCATCTGTGATCTGAAAATTATTAACCGTAAACATCCCTGTTGTAAGTGTTCCGGTTTTATCAAAAACCACCTGCCGGATATTTTTGAACAATTCGAGAGATTTTGCATTGCGAAACAGTATCCCGTTTTTTGCAGCACGACCAAGCCCGACAGCGATGGCCGCGGGTGTGGCAAGCCCCATGGCACAGGGGCAGGCTATTACCAACACAGCTACACTGCGCATAATTGAAGGCGTTAATTGCCCTGAAAGCAAAAAATTTACAATAAATGTAATTGCGGTAATTATTAATACAACCGGAACAAAAATAGCACTGATTTTATCTGCCATCTGCTGAACAGGTGGTTTTTCACCTTGTGCCTGTTTCACCAGGTTGATGATATTGGAAAGCACGGATTCTTTCATTGCAGCAGTCACCTGCGCTTTTACAGTGCCCGTCATTATTATGCTTCCCCCTATTAAATTATCTTTCGAAAATTTCTCAATGGGGAAACTCTCTCCGGTGATAATGCTTTCGTTTACGCTTGCATCACCCCATAATATCTTACAGTCTGCAGGAACCTGTTCACCTGATTTAATAAGAATCAAATCTCCGCTTCTTAATTGCGTGTTTTCGACAGGAAATATTTGTTCATGGTGCTCGTCATCATAAGCAATCATATTTGCCATTACTTTCTGGGATTTTGATAAACTGTGCAAAGCTTTCTGTGTGGACTGAACAGTGGCATCTTCAATATAATTGCCCAGAAATATCAAAGTGATAATGGTTGCTGTAGTTTCATAAAACATATAGTTTTCGCCCAAACTAAAAACAGTTCCGGTTAAACTATATATAAATGCTGCAGTAGCGCCTAGTGCGATTAAGACATTCATATTGGGCATGCCATTGCGGATACTTTTGATGGCACTTCTTCCGAAATAATTCATGCCAACTATATAAACCGGAAGGCATAATATCAACTGCATCCATGGATTCATTAACCAATCAACATGAACCCACCTGTGTAACATGTGTAATATTAAGGGCACTGTAAAAACAAGACAAAAAAAGAATTTCTGTAAATGAGTTGATAGAAGCCTGCCCTTGCTGATTTCAGTATTTGCATCTCCTGTTTTTACGCCATACCCGAGAGATTTGATTCCTTTAATAATTTCCTGTTTGGAAACATCTTCATCCATATCGAACCTTACATCACCATCAATCAAATTTACTTTTACATTTTTCAACCCTTCTTTTTTCAGATAATTACCAACCGTTAGTGCACAATTGGCACAACTCATTCCTTCTACTTTCCAATTCACTGTTTCCATAATTGATCCTATTTTGTCAAAATATAACTACAACCGAACGACAAATTTAGTTTACCCGGCTGTATCAAGTATGATAATTGTCGATGGAGATAAGATTATATATCAGCTAATGCTGCCGGTTTTATATTTGTGTTATGGAATGGAATTTCGATTTGGCGCATATTCTGGAAACAGCTAAAAAATTTTGGCAACATGCCGGTGATAAAAAGGTTTTTGCTTTTTATGGAAATATGGGAGCAGGTAAAACCACATTCATTCATGCCTTATGTGACGAAATAAAAGTAAGCTCCCGGGTTGGTAGCCCGACTTTTTCAATTATTAACGAATATGTTTATCCCGGAGGAAAAATATTTCATATTGATTTGTACAGGCTGAAAGATGAAGAAGAAGCCATTCGGTCGGGTGTGGAAGATTGTCTCTATTCTGGAGAAATCTGTATGGTAGAATGGCCGGAAAAAGCTGCAGGCATTTTTCCCGATGACGTTGTAAAAGTGACGATAGAAGCAGCTGATGGGAATACCAGAAGAATAATATTGAATGATGAATGTTGAACGGGGAATGGATAAGCTGATAATTGTCGATCAGATTCCTTTGAGAATCTTTTTTACAATTGCCGGCCCTTCATAAATAAACCCTGTCCACACTTGTAATAAGGAAGCCCCGGCATTTAATTTTTCTTTGGCGTCATCTGCATTAAATATCCCACCCGAGGCGATGATTGGAATGGTGCCGTTTGTTTTTTCATGAATATATTTTATTATATCAGTTGATCTTGATTTCAATGGGGCTCCACTTAAACCTCCGGCCTGTTGACCGGCAGCTGCTGACTCCGGACTTAACCCTTCGCGACTGATCGTGGTATTGGTTGCTACCAATCCATCTAATTTAATTTCCCGGGCAAGGCTGATGACGTCATCAATTTGCGAAGTGGTCAGGTCTGGCGCAATTTTCAGTAATAAAGGTTTGGGTAATTTTTTCTCTCTATTAATATGTTGTAAGTGTGATAAAATTTTTCGAAGGGCCTCTTTTTCCTGTAATTCCCGCAGTCCTGGCGTATTTGGAGAACTCACATTTACTACGAAATAATCTACGCAATCGAAAAGTTCCCTGAAGCAGGTTTCATAATCTTTCCAGGCTTCTTCATTCGGCGTTAATTTATTTTTACCAATGTTTCCGCCAACAATAAACTGCGAATGATGAGCTGCTGACTGCCGGCTATTTCTCCACTCCTGCAATCTTTTTGCAATGATCTTCACCCCATCATTATTAAATCCCATTCTGTTTATAAGCGCATGATCCTTTGGCAGGCGAAATAATCTTGGTTTATCATTTCCTGGCTGTGGCAGCGGAGTTACCGTGCCTATTTCAACAAAACCAAACCCAAGGGTTTCGAGTTCGGTCAAATACAATGCATTTTTATCAAATCCGGCACCTAATCCTACTATATTCCTGAAGTGCAGTCCAAATAGCTCTTTTTCAAATCGAGAATCCTGGAGGATGAATAATGATGTAATGATTTTTCTGATGAAACTTATTTTGCAAGCCATTTTCAGCCCATTCATCGAAAAATGATGAATATTTTCTGTCGGGAATAAAAATAAAATATTTCGCAGCAGTGTATACATCGGCGTTGCGAAGATACTGCCATTCATATATCACAATTTGTGTTAGTGAGTTGAAATTTTTATATTTGATAAACTAATAAGTTGCATAAACAACTTTTTTGCGGTTGAAACTATAAAATACATTTTTATGCAGGAAGCGTATATTGTTGCAGGGTTCAGAACAGCAGTAGGAAAAGCAAAACGTGGGGGATTCAGGTTTTACAGGCCTGATGATTTGGCTGTCACTGTTATTAAAGGGTTGCTGGCTTCAGTGCCTCAGCTGGATGCAAAAAAAGTAGATGATGTCATTGTTGGCAACGCCGTACCTGAAGCAGAACAGGGGCTACAGGTTGGTCGCATAATCGCGGCAAGAGCAGTAGGTATTCATGCTCCGGGCATGACGGTGAACCGATATTGCGCAAGCGGGCTCGAAACCATTGCTATCGCCACTGCAAAGATCAGGATGGGAATGGCAGATTGTATTATTGCCGGTGGTACGGAGAGTATGACAATGGTGCCTACAGCCGGGTGGAAAACTGTTCCTGCATATTCTATTGCGAGCGAAGAGCCCGATTATTATTTAAGCATGGGGCTAACTGCAGAAGCGGTTGCAAAAGAATTTAATGTAAGCCGTGAAGATCAGGATAAATTTTCATATAACTCTCATCAAAAAGCCATCAACGCTATTAAGAACGGATATTTTAAAAATGGCATTATGCCAATTAACGTAGAGGAAGTATATGTTGATGCAAACGGAAAAAAGCAAAAAAGAAATTTTGTTGTGGATACTGATGAAGGGCCCCGTGCAGATACATCTATTGAAGCACTGAATAAATTAAAGCCTGTTTTCGCAGCAGGGGGTTCGGTAACTGCAGGGAACTCTTCCCAAACCAGTGATGGTGCTGCTTTTGTGCTGGTGATGGGAGAGAAAATGATGAAGGAACTGGGGCTTAAGCCCTTTGCCAGGCTTGTTGCGTGCGCAAGTGCAGGGGTACATCCCCGCGTTATGGGTATTGGCCCGGTAGAAGCTGTACCAAAAGTTTTGAAACAAGCCAATATGAATCAGTCGCAGATTGATCTGGTAGAATTAAATGAGGCTTTTGCTTCACAGGCGCTTGCAGTAATAAGAAAGCTTGACCTGAACCCGGATATTGTAAATATTAACGGTGGCGCTATTGCGCTTGGTCATCCTTTGGGTTGTACAGGTTGTAAGCTAACTATCCAGCTTGTGCATGATATGAAAAGACTGAATAAAAAGTACGGTATTGTTACAGCTTGTGTGGGAGGGGGACAGGGTATAGCCGGCGTTATAGAAAACCTGAATTAAAATTGTTTTTCACTTGATAATTTTTAAATACATTCGCTTAATAAATTAAACTTCTTAATTTATTTTGGTTGTAAACCTTATTCGCACACCTTAATCCAGATTGATAATGAAAGTTTTTATTACTGACGATCATGAAATGTACCTTGAGGGTCTCGCTCTCCTTCTTAATAAGCAAATCGGTATAACTGTAGTAGGTACAGCTTTAAATGGTCAGGAACTCCTTCAGGAACTACCCGGTATTGACGCAGACATTTTATTACTTGATGTTTATTTGCCCGATATTGATGAAGAAGAACTACTTAAAAAAATACGCGTAATTAAACCGGATCAGAAGATTCTTTACCTTACTTTATTGCGTGGGACAAGATATGTTCACAAGCTTATGAAACATGGCATACAAGGCTATATCCTCAAAAGTTCCTCTGTTGCTGAATTAGGTACAGCTTTGCAAAAAGTATATGATGGGGAGCAGTATTTTAGTAAAGAAATAAATATTGGGGATGTAGACAGTGATTTCAGGAGTACCATCATCATTGACGATAAAGACATTCACGAGATACTTTCAAAACGCGAACAGGAAGTGCTCAGATTAATATGCAAGGAATTTAACAATACGGAAATTGCCGAAAAACTTTTTTTAAGCGTCAGCACTGTAGAAACACATCGCAAAAACCTGATTGCAAAATTAGGAGTAAACAATACTGTAGGCCTGGTAAAATTTGCAGTTAAACATCATCTTGTAGATTAACTCACTATTAAAACGGCAGGTCCTGTTAACTTCCCTCACTATAATTGTGTTGCTGATTATTGCTATAGCTGCAATCATAGCTTTATTTATTAAAAGCAACCAATTAGAAAAGGAAAGGAAAAATAATAAAGTAATTACATCCCTCAACCAGCGATTAACAGAACTGAACAATAAAAAAAGCAAGTTAATCGGGACAGCTTCACATGATTTGAGTACTCCACTTGCAAGTATAGAGATGTGGCACCAGTTGCTCAAGGGATCTAAAGCCGATTGGAATGATGAACAGGTAAAATCTCATGAAATGATTCAGGAAGCATTGCAGTATGGTCATAGATTACTTGCGCGTATGGTGGAACTGGAAAGTTTAATACCTGAAAAAATTTCCATTGAAAGATTTGACTTTGGAACCCTTGCGGAGGCATTAGTTGAGAATAAAAAAAACTTACCAATACCTGTCCTGAAATGGCATGCTGATATTTCAAAACCGGCTTTTTTATCGGCAGACAAATTATTAATCAAAAAAATGTGCGAAGCTATTTTATCGGGCATCATTGAAAACAGTAAAATTGAATCAGAAATTTTTGTGCGGTTGTATGAAGAAGATCGGGAAACGGTCTTGCAGGTAAAGCATGAAGCCTTGGATCCGTTCAAAGACAAGCTTTCCTTGTTATACTCTGATTATAAACAAATATCTGCCAATAAAAACAAGATTCCTTCTCTTTCAAAACTAACCATAGCACAGAGAATAGTTGAAGAAATGAATGGAAGCATAACCTTTCGAAATGCGGGAGGCCAGGTCTTCATAACAGTTCGATTTCCGAATCAATCCATTCAGGAATAATTTAAAACCGTATTCAATTTTTAATTAAAATGTTATTATGGATTGTACACCTTTTTCTTATTTGGACAAATGCTGTAATTTGCAGTATTTAAGAGAAGCAAGTGCACAATAATAATATCATAAAAAAATTTATCGGTTTTTTGATGCTGATTGTTTTTGCATTCAGCGTTACACCAAAAATATTGCTGCATAACCTTGTTGCTGATCATAGGGATACCCCCCTTGCACATAATTATTCCCATGATCAGCAGGTTTCTAAAACCGGTTTTAATTGTAATTGTGATAATCTTGTCGTTGAATCTCCTTTTGTAAATAACATTGACCGGATTGATGTAAAAATTACAAGAAATTTTTCTGAGCAATATATAGCTTATACCAACTATTTTATTTCTCTACATCAGGTATATTTTACACTTCGCGGCCCGCCGCTTATTATGCTGACCAGCCTTTCCTGATTTTTTCCTCATCTATGCAGTCAAGAAGTTAGACTGCTTTAAGTATTTATCAGCATAAAATTTTTTACATGAATCATCATTCAAACCGCGGTTTGTATTTATTCATCGCTTTTATAGCATTTTTCTTGTTTACTTTTCCCTCCAATAAAATTTATGGATTTTATAATGACAAAGGCACTTTGTCCGGAAAAATAACTGCAAAAAATAACGGCGCAGTTTTATCCGGGGCTTCGATATACATACCCGACCTGAAACTGGGCGTAATATCAGATTCTGGCGGCCATTATTATTTTAAAGTATTGCCTAAAGGAACTTATTTGGTTGAAGTAAATTATGTAGGGTATAAAACATTAACCCGCACAGTTCATGTTACTGATTTAACTGTTGAAAACTTTGCACTGGTTGATGAATATGTTGAAGAAAGCCCGGTGGTTGTAACAGGTTTATCAAAAGCAACGCAGATAAAAAGAAGCCCGGTACCCATTATTTCGGTAAATCACGAATACATCACCACAAACCTCAGCACAAATATTATTGATGCCATTGCAAAAGTACCCGGAGTAAGCGCACTTACCACAGGTCCCAATGTCTCCAAACCTTTTATCCGAGGACTTGGCTACAACAGAATATTGACATTATATGACGGGGTAAGGCAGGAAGGGCAGCAATGGGGCGACGAACATGGCATCGAAGTAGACCAGTATGGGATTGACAGGGTGGAAGTAATAAAAGGACCTGCAAGCTTAACATACGGTTCGGATGCATTGGCCGGGGTGGTTAATTTAATCCCGACACCACCTGCACCGGAAGGGAAAATGGTGGGTGATATAATTGCCGAATATCAAACCAATAACAGGATGATTGGCGGTTCCGCTATGCTTGGAGCAAGTAAAAATGGTTTTGAATGGATGGGCAGGTTATCACACAAACAAGCTACGAACTATGAAAATAAAATTGACGGAAGAGTTTACAACACTGCGTTCAATGAAACTGATGCTAGCCTCTCAATTGGATTGCATAAAAAATGGGGTTATTCACATATCCATTTATCAGTGTTTGATGACCTGCAGGAAATACCTGACGGCAGCAGGGATTCACTCGGTCAATTCACTTATCAAAATACAGAAGCTGACACATTACCCAGGCCGGTTGTCCCGAAATCCTGGCTCACTTCTTATGCTATGACCCCTCTTCACCAACATGTTCAACATTACAGATTTTTTTCTTCCAATAATTTTACCATTGGTAATGGAAGGCTTGGTGTAAACCTTGGTTTTCAGCGCAGCGTCCGTCGTGAATTCAGCCATCCTGAATATCCTTACCGGGATGTTGCCGGTTTGTACCTGCAATTGAATACTTATTCTTATGATTTTAAATATTATTTCCCGGAATTTAATGGATGGAATGTAACAGTTGGTGCAAACGGTATGTATCAAACCAACAATGTAACCAGCGGAACTGAATTTGTGATACCGTCTTATCACCAGTTTGATATAGGCCCGTTCGCCATGATCAAAAAAACATTTAATAGGCTGGACATAGCCGGCGGTATCCGCTTCGATAGTCGTTCTTTCAAAAACTTTGAATTGTATTCAAAACCGGATCCCATCTCTGGATTTGATAAACCTGTTTACGGAACTGATACAATTGGTGCCGATCAGCCTTTTTATAATTACAGTCATGTATTTAATGGCTTGTCAGGAAGTATCGGCGCAACATATAATTTTACAGATAATTTCTCTGTGAAAGCAAATCTTTCAAGGGGTTACCGTGCTCCTAATATTTCAGAAATTTCTGCTAATGGCGTTCACCCCGGAACAGGTTTTTTCCAGATTGGCAATGCTGATTTTAAATCCGAGTTCAGTTTTCAGGAAGATATAGGGTTTGCTTATTCATCTAAATACCTGGTCATTAATTTTAGCGTATTCAATAACGTGGTCTCGAATTATATTTTTAACCAAAGGTTGTCGAGTGTGTTTGGTGGTGACTCTCTGAGTGCATCCGGGAGTGTAAGTTACCCTACTTATAAATTTCAGCAGGGCAAAGCACAGCTTTATGGAGGAGAACTTAGTATAGATATTCATCCTGTTAAGCCGATGCATTTTGAAAACAGCATCTCAGCCGTATATGCATTAAATAAAGGTATTGATTCGAAACAACTGACAGACAGCAGTAAGTATCTTCCTTTCATTCCACCATTGCATGGTATGTCAGAATTAAGATATGATTTTACTATAAAACAAAGCCACATAAAAGATGGATTTATAAAACTGCAACTGGCTTATTATGCCAGTCAAAATCGCGTGTATTTAACTGATAATACGGAAACGCCAACAGCAGGATATGCATTATTCAATGCAGGCATTGGCGGTGGAATAACCAACAAAAAAGGAAACACTGTGGTGAATGTGTACATAATGGCCAATAATATTTTTGATGTGGCTTATTTCGACCACATGAGCAGGTTGAAATATTTTTATTACGGGCCAGATGATACGAATCCTGCCCATGGCATTCATAGTATGGGAAGAAATATTTCTTTTAAATTAGATTTTCCGCTTTCATTTAATTTGAAGCATGAAAGTAGTAGTGAGAACTAAAAAAACTATCAGTGTTGCCAGGCATAATAATAATAAAAGGAATTTATCGTTAATATATGGTTCTTACTAACCCATCTTTATATAAGAACATTAAATGCCCGGATTTTCCGGGCATTTGTGTTATAATGCACCTATATTTTATTTGCAGCCGAAACTCCGGAAGAGAGTAATTGCAGGAAGATTCAATTTTCACCAGCTCTGCAAATGGAAATATATTTCCTGGTTTTATGCTTTGTCCTGTGTTTGTTTATAGTATCCATCTGTTTCATAATCGAATGTTTTCACATTGGTGTTTTTATAATCAGCGTCATAACGCACAAAAAAATACAGATAGATAACCCTGCTTAATCGCATAATCCATGGTTGTAACAATACAAGCAATACTGCATTAATAACAAGCCACCAGAAAAAGCGGTTATCATTAACCGACATTCCGACGATTACCCACCATGCAATAAAGGTTGCCACTGAAAGGGCAATAGTTAGTGCATAGCTAACATACCCTGTGCCATACCAGAAACCAACCTCCAATTCATAAGGTTGATTGCATTCCGGGCATTTTTCCGGCATCTTTAATGTTTTTTTCAGGTTCCAGGGGTTTTCATTTACAAACATCGGGCCTTTGCGGCATCTTGGGCACTTCATCGTTAACAAGCTCCACCAATAATTGGGTTTGTTTTGTGCAGGCATATGTTTACTTTCTATTGCAAAGATAATTTTATTACTGAGCCTTTGCATAATTCATGTTACTGATAAATCAAAAAAAGGCATAGAATTGGTTTAAGCAGAGATTTTCTGTGAGCGGGCAAAACAAATATTCATTGTTGACTAATTTACATCAAGCAAAGCTGTCATCGGGTGACGCCTGTTTTTGAAGTTGATCATATCAACAATTACGCTGCCAACGGTTATAGGGCTTTCTACACGAATGGGCACATGATTTTCATCATCAGTAACCCAAACAGTCATTTTTTCGCCGCCTTCAAAAATAGTTCCTTTAATAAGCAGTGGTTTGAATTTGATAGCCCGAAATTTTCCGTATTTGGTTTTAATCACTTCTTTACCGAGAAAACGGATATAAATATCGTAAAGCTGGTTATCAAGAAATAAAGTAAAAGGAATCTTGTCGCCAGGCTTCATTTTGCTGAAATCTATATTGCGTGCATAATAAATCGAACTGATTACATCCTGTACACAGGAAGGTACTTTATAAACACCTTTGGTAGTTATAGCCGTGTTCACCACTTTATTGAAAGTAATATTTTCATAAATTTTATAACCACCTTCATCTACATTCCTGATAAACTTCAATGGCTGCATGGTTGCCGTATCAATAAAGGATTCATATTTGTCTCTTACCCTGAAAAAATGGTCATAAAAACTATAAGTTTTACCATCGCCAACCACATGATAAACCGTTCTTCCATTTATCTCTTCCAGTGCAGTAGTAAAGGTAGCTTCGCCGGCGCCAACATACACTTTTGCCAGCGTATAAAACACTTTATAAGTTATTGACTCCCCTGACTCAAAAGTTTTATTATGAATGCCACAAAATTGTTCACCGGGTTCATCCTGAAACGACAGGTTAGCGAATAACAAAAAAAGAAGTGTAACAAAAAGCTTCATTTATTCTTAAATAATTTTACTCCTAAAATCAATAAACTTCCTGCAAGGGCAGGTATTACCAGGTTAATAAACCATATTCCAAATGAAGCAGCCATAATGCCTACTACATTTGTGCTGAATAATTGTACAACCTGCACACATGCAGCCCACCTCAATCCCAGTTCTGTAAGCACTGTAAAAGTAGGTGCTACAGCCATCACTAAAAAAACGATACTTATACTATTCAAAGTTTGCAAAAAGGTCAGCGGTACATTAAAAACTTCGAACATCAAATAATATTGCAAAATAAAAATGCAATACCTCAGAAAAGATAACGACAAAATCCGCAATAAGATGCCTGTTTTTAATCCTTCTGAAATTTTAACATAAACTAAATATTTCCCCGGCAAACGGAAAAAGTTTAACGCATTAACCAGCCATGATAATTTAAAATAGAAAATTACCAATAATATAAATGCAATTACAACAATTGAAAGTAATATGTTTAGTCCTGAATAAAAAACATCAGGGTTAAGCAGCAGGTTATTTGTTATTGTATACTTTTTGAAAAAAACTATGCCTATACCACCGATGATCATCGTAACCATTATTTGTGAAATGCTGCCAATAATAGTCAATGAAACGGTTTGGGCGCGTTTCCCTTCCTGTATATACAGCATTCTTCCAAAATATTCCCCGGTTCTGTTCGGGGTAAAACAAGCCAGTGTTGAACCGGTAAGCGTTGCTTTAAATGCCCGCCACCAGGTTATGTGCTGTACTTGTGCAATACTGAGCTGCCACTTTCTAGCTTCCGTCCCCCAGTTAAAAAACATGAATATACATACCAGCCAGATTTTCCATTGGTGTTTGCCAGTAATGGCATCGATTATTTGTTTTAAAGATCCCTGCCAGTTGGCTTTGGCAAGAAGTTGTTTGTAAATAGCAAAAACAAGAAGCAGGAAAATGATCGGGCCGAACAGGTAGTTGATGATTATTTTGATATTTTTGTTAAGGAACATTCGGTCGAATTTTAAAACATGTTGATGGCATTATGGTGATCAACCACCCATGTTCAAAAATAACAAACTTTAAATGCATAAGGCATTGACATATCTGACAAAATCCCGGAACAAAAACTAGGTTAATCCCTTAATAAAAGATTTTTATTGGAAAAGCCATCCAGAATAATTTTAGGTATTGACCCGGGCACATTGCTGATGGGTTATGGTTTAATAGCAATTGCGGGCAATAAAGTATCGCTCATTGACATGGGGGTATTAAAACTATCATCAAAAAATGATCCGCATGAACGCCTTCGCCTGATACACAAAAAAGTAAACGAATTGATTTTGCAGTTTCGTCCGCACGATTTTGCTATTGAAGCGCCCTTTTTTGGAAAAAATGTGCAGAGTATGCTAAAGCTTGGGCGTGCACAAGGTGTAGCCATTGCAACAGCGATGCAGGCAAGTATTCCTGTGACAGAATATTCACCAAAAAAAATAAAGCAATCGATAACAGGAAACGGAAATGCAGATAAAGAACAGGTTTGGAAAATGCTGCAACAAATTCTGCAGGTGAAAAATGAACTGAAGCACTATGATGCCTCAGATGCGCTGGCAGTTGCAGTCTGCCATCATTTTCAAAATGGAACTGTTGCTGACCGCTCGTCAAAAAAATTAAATAGCTGGTTTGAATTCGTTAAAAAAAACCCGGAAAGGGTCAGAAAAGCGAGTGGCAGGAATAAATAATGGAGAGTATAAAAAGAAAACAGAAAATAGAAGATCGGTTAAATAAAATGAATTGATGTTAACTGGTTCATGTATAGAAATCAACTAATTTACTATATCATTGTGCTGATCATCCTTCATTGTTAAATTATTACCCCGCTTGCTGTTTCTGCCTTGTGCACCCAACAATTTAATTATATTTGCGGCTTAAATTTAAGCAGTGAAGCTCAGGAATGTTTTTTTTATTGTACTTCTCATCATTGTTGCGGACCAGGTATTGAAAATTTGGGTGAAGACGCACATGCCGCTTAGCTATCAGTGGGAATTTTATCATGCACCTGTTTCTCCTTATGATAAAGGAATTCATGTTTTGGGAGATAAATTCCAGATATATTTTGTAGAAAATGAAGGCATGGCCTGGGGTAAAAGTTTTGGAGGTTACTGGGGTAAAACTGCACTCACTCTGTTCCGGTTGATAGCCGTGGTATTTGGCGTTTTCTATATACGTTCTATTGTCGAAAAAAAACATCACAGGGGCTTTATTATTTGTGCAGGGCTTATTTTTGCAGGAGCGCTCGGTAATTTAATTGACAGCATGTTTTATGGCCTGGTATTCGAGGAAAGTTCTATTGATCATATTGCAAAAATATTCCCTCCTCATGGGTATGCCGGTTTTTTGCACGGCCGGGTTGTTGATATGCTTTATTTTCCTTTAATAAAAACACATTATCCTCATTGGGTGCCTTTTTTCGGAGGAGATGAATTTGAGTTTTTCAGCCCTGTTTTTAATATTGCTGACGCGTCTATTTCAGTAGGGGTAATCGCCATTCTTCTTTTTCAGAAAAAATTTTTCAAAAAAGAATCACAGGAGCAGCACAGCACTGTTGAAACCGATACTGAAGTGAATGACACCGTTCAGGTTTCTTAGTTGTTTTTGATTACCAGTTTTGTAACAATCTTATCTGCATACTGCACTTTTAAACTGTAAGCTGCGACGGGCAATGAACTTAAATTGTACATATTTACTATGTTATAACCTTTGGTTGCGGCTTGTTTTTGTTGCCTGATAGTTCTGCCATACATATCGGCAAGAGTTATTACTGTAATATTATCTTCCGGTACGTTTAATTCGAATGATAACTGGTTTCTGAAAGGATTAACAAGAGATGCTACTGCAAAATTTATTTTTGAGTTGCTTAATAAAACTATCCGACTTGTTTTTTGGTTATTGCCTTTTGCTACACGAATACGATAATAATTTGCTGCGGAAACAGGTTTTGTATCGGTAAAAGTGTATGTTGAATTAGATCTGGAATTACCATTCGCATTAATTGTACCGATGGGTTCAAAATTTATTTTATCATCGCTTCGTTCAATAGAATAAATCATATCATTTGTTTCGTCGGTTGTAATCCATTTTAAAGAAGCAAGGCCATTAACTACATCTCCGTTAAAATAAATAATATTTACCGGTAACACAACCATACAGTCGACTTCATACACAGATTTTAAAGTATATGCAGGGAAGGAACAGCTGGAACTGTTCAGATTTGCTGGGGTAGATGCTACTACAATACGATATTTTACCAAACTATGGATATTATCCAAACGGTAATAACGTGTAACGGTATAACTGTACTGTTTAATAGTTGAGTCATATACCGGAGTTGCAGAACCGGTTGAGGCCTTACCGGTTGTGTCGTTTCCAGGCGAAGACCAGGTTACACCATTGTCAAAGCTTTGTTCAATTTTCCATTCTGTATAATTGTTGAAATATGAAGTTACTTTAAACCTCACTGTATCGTCTGAAAGCTGACATAAAGTATCTGGTTTATCAGGAGTTAAACTAATATTTGGAGAACAGGTTGCTACATTTATATCATCAATTGCCCAGTCATTGCCACCACCTCCGGGTGCATTATTACGTACACTGATGATCATTGAAGTTTCAGTTGGCCCGGTTTTATAAATAAATCCTTTCTGTATCCATTGACCTGAATGCGGCATGTCTCCGGTTGTGTAATAATCATATCCGTTTACATTAAATGTAAGGTTAGGATGCACTCCCGATGAATCGCCTGTTCCTGTCGGTATATAGCCTGTGCCGGTTGCACCGGTCCCATTACTGTCACAACCGCATTTGGAGCAGATGTTCCTGATCCATGCTACATATTGGTAATAAGTATTTGGACAAAGATTGGTTATTGTATCCAGAAATGCGGTATCGGTTCTGTAAGATGCGTTAATGACCAGCATGTAACCTCCAGATGCGCCTGCGTTATCATCGGTAGCCGGGTTGCCTAATAAAGGATTACTGGCGCCAGTATGGTCGCCGATAATGTCCCAGACACTGAATATACGATGAGATGGGGTTTGAGAATTATCCGGGAAAGCCCAGGCATTTGATGTGGAATATCCTGTTGCTGTTGTTGTGCCGCCGCTGGTATTATTGCTTACACCATAATAATAATCATTTGGCATGCCGCTGGTGCTTGAAAATGCAGCGTAAGTATAATTTGAAGGAACACTTGAAGAAGCACCTCTGTCTTTAATTGTTCCGGATCCGAATGTACCCCCGAATTCAGAAAGAATTGCATTAGCTCCTACAGTATTACTGCAAATGCCATAATTCTGGTAAAGCATGATCGTATCTTGAGGGAAGGTAACGTTCAGGACTTTCAAACCTGATTTATAAGTCAGGTTGCCATTACCGATTGCGATCTTGGTGTTATAAGCAACAGCATTCACAACAACCCTGTATGATGCAACCATAATGCAGGAGCTATGATAAAAAGATGGTTTGTCGGTGTTTTTGATAGTTCCTCCGGTTGTTGATGTTGCTCCGGTGCCTAAATTGATAATAATATTAGAACCCGAAATTTGACCGGCATCATCGCCAACAGCATCAGTGAACTGACGAAAAATTTTTCCTTCATTTGTCAGTACTCTTAGTGTACCGGGAATATATGTAGTATTCGCAGGAACTACATCTGTGAATGAGCAAAGTGTAACTGTACCTGATTTTACTACAAATGTTGCCCTGATTTCTAAGGTATCGCCCGGCTCAATGGTGCTGCCATTTGTACCCTTGGTTATATTTACATAGCTTTTCCCATAATCTTGGGCAAATGCATGTGATGAAATATTGAGCATAATGACCCAGCTAATTATCAAACAATATGAAAACTTCGGTAGTAGAGTTTTCTTCATGGTATCGGATTAAAATGGACAACAACAATGGGTCAGTAAAACAATTATAAAATTAGTTCCGGATTTTATCTGCGTCAATAGTAAAACTGCATGACTGCGTCAGGTATAGATACATGGATATATACTATATAAATTGCTGCCCGAGTTTGTTACTTTGGGCGGGTAATTATTTTAATCCGGTATTCCAATGAAAAGTTTTTGGACAAGAATTGATTGTCTCTTGCTTACGCTGTTGACATCTTTTCAAATTGTACAAAGCCAAACTATTACTTATAATAACCAGGTTTTTAAATTAGATACATTATATCCTTCCAGCGGTAATAACGGCTTAAGTTTTCCCTGGGAGATAACCTATGGTCCTGATGATTCACTATGGGTTACGGAAGCACATGGTTATCGAATTTGGAAAATACATCCGCAGAATAAAGGTAGCCGGTTGGTACTCGACCTTAATGACCTTAAAAACTTCAATTATTATAAACCTAAAGTCGGCTCTACTAATGTTATTGCGCCGCAAGGAGGATTGGAAGGACTGGCGATTCACCCATTATTCAATAATGGAAAGCCTTATGTGTATGTCGTAATTGTTTATTACCTCAATGCTGTTTCAGGTGAACCGGATATTGTTTCTGACAGCGGTACCATGAGTACTAATAATGATCTGTGCAATGGTACCAGTAGTAATGGTCATCCCTGTTTTTATAAATCAAAGGTATTACGCTATACTTATGATTTTGCAACCGGTACACTTGGCTCTATGCAGGTGATGCTTGATGGTCTCGATGGAAGTAATGATCACAATTCCGGCCGACTGAAAATCAGTCCGGCAGGGGCCGAAAGTGACGGAAATTATTATTTGTACTATACAATCGGCGATATGGGTGCCGGTCAATTCAACAATGCTTCGAGAATAAACAATGCACAGGATAAAGACATTTATGAAGGAAAAGTATTGCGGTTAAACACTGAACCTGACGGCGATGCTGCTAACGTTTTGGACCCATACAACCAATGGATACCAAACAGTAACCCGTTTACCAATTCTTCAACAGGATACGCCACAGCAGTTTATTCCTATGGCCACAGGAACAGCCAGGGGCTGGTATGGGCAAATATCAGTGGCACCTGGATTTTATATAATTCTGAGCATGGTGATAAAAGTGACGATGAAATCAATATTATAGAAAAAGGAAAAAATTATGGCTGGCCAAAAGTAGCAGGTATGTGCGATGATAATTATAACGATACAGATGCCAACGCCAATAATGATTATCTGGCTAATAAACTTGTCCATAATGAACATGAATTTTGCACTTTATATAATGTCAAGGAACCTCTGTTTTCCTTTTTTAATGTAAATGGTACTGATGTCCCTTCAAGCGGGGCCAGCAATTTTACATGGCCCACAATCGCACCTTCCAGCATTGATTATTATGACAAGAATTCCATTCCGGGATGGAATAATTCTCTGCTGGTAACATCGCTCAAGTTGGGTATGTACCGTTTAAAGCTTAAGCCTGATGGCAGTGCAGTTGACAGTGCCAGCACACCCCAGATTATTGATACCATTCCGTATTTACATGGCTATCGTATCCGCGATGTCGCTATTGCGCCAACCGGTGATACCTTATTTCTTGCTATTGACAGCAGTGGTTCTACTTCTGGCCCTACAGGCGGATTCGGCGGAAGCAGTACAAATGTTACCAATGCAGGGTTTATACTGAGGATGGTTTACATACAGACATTGCCATTGGATGATTCGCCGGCACAAACAGCGTACAGGCAAAACAAACCGGGTCATGTTCTTATATACCCTAACCCTGCATCGGGGTTTCTTCATGTGCTTTGTATGCAAGGTATGCACAAACCATTTCTGGCAAAACTTTATGATATGTCAGGAAACTTAGTGCTGCAAAAAAACAGCAGTAATGAAAGTTTTATAATTGAAGTGAACAAACTACCACCCGGGGTGTATGCTTTTAAATTATATAATGGGTATGGTTCGGCAATCAGCATTGAAAAAATTATTATCAGGTAATTTTTTTCCCGGTTATTGATTGACGTTAGATGTTAATGCGGCGCATAAGCAAATTGCAGAGCAGGATTTTTGCATCACGAGTGCGATGCAATGGCATTTAATGCAGCATTGCCGGCAGTTGACCGTTAATCAAAAATAAAAACTTCAGGTTAAATGTTTATTGAACAGTTGCCTTGAATTTCCCGTTGGTGATCGGAACATCATTACCGCCGGAATTATAAGAAGTTCCGGAAAAAGTTCCTGATACCACTTTTGTAACTGTATTGTAACTGTCGATGATTATGTTTATCACCTGGCTTGAAGTGGCATTGGCAGCATAAATGATGTTGCCTATATTTGGCCCGCTGGCAATTTGTAAAGAAAAATTGGTGCCTGCATCTGAAGTAACATAAGTTCCGGTATCCAGCGTGTTTCCGGGGAATTGTACAGTAATTCCGAAAGCAGTATCAGTACCTGAGGCTGTGAATCCGACAACTGTTAGGGTGCCACCAATAAGATTGGTGAATATGGCGGATTGAATATTCCCCGAATAGGTATGGCCGTTAGCTACAAATTGCCATTGGCTTAGGGCAATTCCTGACGTATCAGAGCTCCCTCCGTTGTTGTTGCTATGGCCTGTGCTGTCCTGTACATGAACAGTGAAATTACATGCTGTGCTGTCAAAGCTTACTAAAAAATTAATTACCCCTTTTGCTGTAGGCGTTCCCGATGCTTTTAGATTGATCGTTTGTATGCCTGTGTTTGTAAATACACCGGTTCCTGCAAACTGAAAACCATCCTGCCTGTCACTTTGAATATTATAACTGCCTGTGCTGGTTACATTAACAGTAAGTTGAACATAATTGGTATCGCCAAGAAGCGCTACTCCATTGTAATAAGCGCCATTCGGAGCAATGGTCATACAATTTCCGGAAGAGTCTTTCAGAGACCCGGTTGCTGTAACACCTGCAGGTATAACATTGGTTTCGTAACTCAATTCTTTTGAGCAGCTGAAAATGACTGAAACCCATAAACAAACCGCAGTAATCCGATAAATCTTAAACATACAAAAGTGATTTCAAGATTGAATGTAAGTACCCGCTTGCCCTATGACAACGTACTGTATTTAATAAAATTGCAACCCCAACTGATTTTAAGCTTTTATTTCGCCCACCATCTTTGCAGGCACAACCCATTCATCAAATTGTTCGGGACTTACATAACCTAATTTAACGGCCATTTCTTTTAATGTCGTTCCTTCCTTGTGTGCTTTCTGCGCAATCTCCGCTGCTTTATAGTAACCAATTTTCGTGTTGAGGGAGGTAACAAGCATTAAAGAATTATCAACATGTTTTTTAATATTAGCCTCAATTGGTTCAATACCTGCTGCACATTTATCGTTGAAGGAAACACAGCCGTCGCCAATTAACCTGGCACTATGCAGGAAATTATAAATCATGACCGGCTTAAATACATTTAATTCAAAATGACCGGTTGCGCCACCGATATTAATAGCAACATCATTGCCTAAAACCTGGGCAGCGATCATGGTTAATGCTTCACATTGTGTAGGGTTTACTTTACCGGGCATAATCGATGATCCCGGTTCATTATCCGGTATAAAAATTTCACCTATACCACTGCGCGGACCGGAGGAAAGCATACGGATGTCGTTTGCTATTTTCATCAGGCTTACGGCAACGGTTTTCAATGCGCCATGCGCTTCCACTATCGCATCGTGTGCAGCCAACGATTCAAATTTGTTTTCCGCGGTAACGAAAGGAAGGCCCGTTAAAACGGCAATTTTTTTCGCTACATTAACAGCATAATCCGGCGGAGTGTTGATGCCTGTGCCGACTGCCGTTCCGCCAAGTGCCAGCTCACTCAAATGCGCCAAAGTATTTTTGATGGCCCTTAATCCATGATCTAACTGCGATACATAACCGCTGAATTCCTGTCCGACAGTCAGTGGGGTAGCATCCATAAAATGGGTGCGTCCGATTTTTACAACATGCATGAACTGCTTGCTTTTTGCAGCAAGTGTATTTCTCAGTTTCTCAATACCCGGAATCGTTGTTTCAATTAATATCTTGTACGCTGCAATATGCATGGCCGTCGGAAAAGTATCATTAGATGATTGCGATTTGTTCACATCATCATTCGGGTGTAGGGCTTTTTCTTTGTCGGTTAATTTGCCTCCATTCAGCACATGCCCACGGTAAGCGATCACTTCGTTCACATTCATATTGCTTTGTGTACCGCTTCCGGTTTGCCACACGACCAGCGGAAACTCTTTATCTAATTTA
Source organism: Puia sp. (assembly GCA_035541355.1). Taxonomy (GTDB): domain Bacteria; phylum Bacteroidota; class Bacteroidia; order Chitinophagales; family Chitinophagaceae; genus Puia. Next base: position 819,481 of record DATKNN010000014.1, read on the forward strand.
TGCCCCAATATCTCATCACAAACTTTTCCGATCAGGTCCGATTTTTCTTTTGCAAGTACTCCCGCATCCAGGTTGGTGAGCGCTGCCGCTTTTTTCAGATACGCAAATGCCTGTATAATTTCTTTCGGCATTTTATTAATATCCTGTGCAATCCTGAAATTATCAATACTGCGCTGTGTTTGTGCGCCATAATATGCATCAACGGGAACCTTTACTTCGCCCATCGTATCTTTTTCAATCCTGTATTCCATAAAACTTATTTTGTGGCACAAATGTAAATACAGATTTTTTATCAGTATTGTTTTTTTCCATTTGCACTTTGCCTGCCATGGTTTTAATTGACCTGATGTTCGTAAACTTGTGCATGAAAAAAATAACAGTTTCATTTATTGTATTTTTGTTTGCAGTTAATCTTTCTGCTCAGCAAAAGCATATTTTTTCTTTTAGCAAGAATGATTTTATTTTAGACGGAAAACCTTTTCAGCTGATCAGCGGGGAAATGCACCCTGCCCGCATTCCTAAAGAATATTGGCGCCATCGTATCCAAATGGCAAAAGCAATGGGCTGTAATACTATTGCAGTCTATATTTTCTGGAATCACCAGGAAACTTCTCCGGGGGTTTTTGATTTCACTACCGCCAACCATAATATTGCCGGATTCATGAGGATATGCCAGGAAGAAAAAATGTGGGTGCTGCTGCGGCCCGGCCCATATGTTTGCGCTGAATGGGATTTCGGAGGTTTGCCTGCTTATCTTTTAAAAATCCCTGATATCAAACTGCGATGCATGGATACGAGATATATGAGCGCGGTAACAAGATATATTAGCCGTTTATCGCAGGAAGTAAAACCTTTGTTGTGCACAAATGGCGGACCCATATTAATGTTGCAGATAGAAAACGAATATGGAAGTTATGGTAATGATAAAAGATATCTGGAAACATTAAGAAAATTATGGTTGAAGAATGGTATTAATGTGCCTTTTTATACGGCGGATGGTCCAACCTCATTTATGCTGGAAGCAGGAAATATTGATGGTGCGGCAATCGGCCTCGACAGTGGTACCGGTGATGAAGATTTTACTGAAGCAAAAAAAAGAAATCCCGATGTGCCTTCTTTCAGCAGTGAAACTTACCCGGGATGGCTTACGCATTGGGGCGAAAAATGGGCGAAGACGGATACCAATGATTTGAAAAAAGAACTTACCTATTTGCTGCAGCATAAAAAATCATTCAATCTTTACGTGGTTCATGGCGGAACAAATTTCGGTTTCACTGCAGGTGCAAATGCATTCAATCCAAAACAGTTTCAACCTGATATTACCAGTTACGATTATGATGCCCCAATTAATGAGCAGGGCCAGCCGACTGCAAAATATTTTATGCTCAGGAACCTCATTGCACAATTTGTGAGCTATAAAATCCCTGATCCCCCTCAGCCAATTCCAGTCATAGAAATTCCATCATTTAGTGTATCTCCTGTAACAACCCTCTGGAACGAATTGCCAAAGCCATTATTGACCCCTCAGCCGCAACCTATGGAATCATTCGGGCAGAAAAGCGGATTTATTTTGTACAGAACAAAACTCGTTGGTCATAAGAGCGGAAAGCTGACCATTACAGAACCACATGATTATGCGTTGATTTTTTTGAACGGAAAATTTATTGATACCGTATATCGTGACGGGGGCAAGTGGACTATCGATATACCGAAATCAGATGTACAATACCCGCAACTTGACATTTTGGTTGAAGCTATGGGGCATATCAATTTTGCGCAATATATAGTTGATAGAAAAGGAATAACTGACAGGGTTACGCTAAATGGAATGACATTAATGGACTGGCAAACTTTTTTATTGCCAATGGATGAGAAATTTATCTCATCAATGAAAAGTGCACAACCGGATGCCGGCCCTGATGAAATATTTTTTAAAGGGGACTTTGAATTGAAGGAAACCGGTGATACATATTTTAACCTAAGTAATTTTCAAAAAGGAGTTGTGTGGGTGAACGGGCACAATCTTGGGCGGTACTGGAATCTCGGTCCGCAATATCATTTATATTGCCCTGCCGGATGGTTAAAGAAAGGCAAAAATGAAGTTGTGGTGTTTGATGTATTTCAATCAAAACCTGCAATAATAAATGGAGTTAAAACCCTGGAATAATTGTTATATGAAAAAAAATATTTTAATCGGAATTTTATTTTTTTCAGTAAGCGTAAATGCACAAAACCCATTGAAGATTTTTAAAGTTACTGGTAAAAACGGGTTTAATGGTGATTGGCTTGTGCAACCCGTTCAGCGAAGAGCAGAAGTATATCAAAGCGAAAACGGGAAAGATATTATACTGAATAATGGTTTGATGCAAAGAATTTTTCGGGTTCAGCCCAATGTGGTTTGTATAGATTATAAAAACTTAACAAATAATCAGCAACTATTACGTGCTATAAAACCTGAAGCGAAAGTTATCATCAATAATAAAGAATATAATGTAGGCGGACTTCACGGCCAAACAGAAAATGCTTACCTGCTGCCGGAATGGGTAAATCAATTCAGTAATGACACAAATGATTTTCAGTTTATAAAATATGAAATTGAAAATATAAAACCTTTTATTCAATGGAAACCCATTGGCTGGGCGATGAATAAGAATCAGCCAACCGGAAAAATGCTTTCATTTATTTTTCAATCTTCTTTGCCTGAATTAAAAAACGTTCTTGTAGAAGTTCACTATGAGCTGTATGATGGGATTCCTTTGATCATCAAATGGGTTTCTGTTCAGAATAAGTCGGGTAATACCATAACCATTAACCGCGTAGTAAATGAATCATTAGCATTGGTAGAAGAAGAAAGCGCTGTGGTAGGTTCTCCCGAACAAATGAAAAAACAACATGGCATTTATGTGGAAACAAATTATGCCTTCAACAATGCGATGCGTTATGATATTAGTGATCAGACTACGCACTGGAAAACAGATACAGTTTATACATCGCAGGTGAATTACAATTATCAAACACCATGTTTACTGGAAGTATATCCTGAAAAGGTTACCGGTGTTGAGTTACAGCCAGGTGAAATTTTTAAATCAGTAAGAACCTCTGAGCTGTTAATGGATAGTTATGATCGTGAAAGAAGAGGAATGGCAATCCGGAAAATGTATCGGACTATTGCGCCATGGTCTACTGAAAATCCGATATTCATGCACCTTGTAAGTAAAAATGATGAAGAAGTAAAAACAGCGATTGATCAATGTGCAGCTACCGGTTATGAAGCATTGATACTAAGTTTTGGCAGCCATTGTAATATTGAAGATACTTCTGCTGCTAATATTACAAAATGGAAAATATTAAGTGATTACGCACATAGTAAACATATTTTGATCGGCGGGTATTCTTTATTTAGTTCAAGAAAAATAAGCGATGAAGATGATGTGATTGATCCTGTTTCGGGAAAACCAGATGCCGCGGCATTCTTCGGAAACGCACCTTGCATGGGAAGCAAATGGGGGCTTATTTACCTCGATAAACTAAAATACTTTATCACACATGCGCAGTTTGATATTTTGGAAAATGATGGACCCTATCCGGGAGATGTTTGTGCCTCCACCAAACATCCGGGACATAAAAATTTGGATGACAGTCAGTGGAAGCAGATGGAACTTCAGAAAAGTTTATACCATTGGTGCAGCGAACATGGTGTATATGTAAATGCACCAGACTGGTATTTTTTAGATGGCACGAATAAAATCGCCATCGGTTATCGCGAAGTAAATTTTTCTTTACCAAGAGAAGATCAAAAAATACTGAACCGGCAAAATATTTATGATGGTTTGTGGGAGAAAACGCCATCGATGAGCTGGGGTTTTGTGCCACTTACCAAATACCAGGGCGGCGGCCCAGAAGCTGTGCTGGAGCCACTTTCAGAGCATCTCAACGATTATGAGCAACTGATGATTCAATACTATGGCTCCGGCGTGCAGGCCTGTTACCGTGGGCCAAGACTATTTGATACCGATGCCACAAAAGTAATTGTAAGTAAAACCATTCAATGGTATAAAAAATACAGGGAAATATTGAATTCCGATATCATTCATTTGCGCAGGGCTGATGGAAGAGATTGGGATGGTATCATGCATGTAAACCCGCAATTGAAAACAAAAGCATTGATCATGTTGTATAATCCGTTAAAAGAAAAAATTACAAGAACTGTAAAAGTTCCTTTGTACTATACCGGCTTAACAAGTACAGCTTTTGTAAGTGAAAAAGATGGTAACGGTAAAAATTATACACTTAACCGCAACTATGAAATTGAATTAACTTTTTCCATTGAGCCGGAGAATTATACATACCTGGTTGTTGAATAAAATAACTTTTATGCGCTGAATAGAATTGTTGTTGCCGAAGTGTGCGACGCAACAGGAACTTGATATCTGCACTGTCGCCCGGTACATAATAAAAAAAATTTTTAATACCCACGCTGCTCAAAAAACCCGTACGATGATTAATTTCATTACATGAAAAAAATATCTTTTATTTTCGTCTCTCTCATTTGCGCTTTATCAGCCAGCTCGCAAGCTGTAAAACCGCTACCACCCTTACCCTCTGCCAGACAATTGCAGCATAGTAATATGGAATTTTATTTGTTTGTACATTTTGGCCCGAACACCTTTACCGATCTGGAATGGGGAAAAGGAACAGAACATGAAGAAGTTTTTAATCCAACAAATTTGGATTGCCGCCAGTGGTGCAGGGTTGCGAAAGCGGCAGGGGCAAAAGGAATTATTATCACGGCAAAACATCATGATGGTTTTTGTTTGTGGCCCAGTAAATATTCAACGCACACCGTTGCACAAAGCAAATGGAAAAACGGGAAGGGGGATGTGTTGAGGGAATTACGCAAAGCCTGCGATGAATATGGATTGAAAATGGGCGTATACCTATCGCCGTGGGACCGGAACCATCCGGCTTATGGAACTGCGGCGTATAATGATGTATATGTAAACATGATGCAAGAGATCGTAAAAAATTACGGGCCTTTTTTTGAATTCTGGTGGGATGGCGCCAATGGAGAAGGACCTAACGGGAAAAAGCAGGTATATGATTTTGCGCGATTCGAAAGAACGATAAGGGCTATTGCGCCAAATACGGTCGTCTTTAGCGATATTGGCCCCGATATACGTTGGGTAGGAAATGAGGAGGGCATTGCAGGGAAAACAAACTGGAATTTATTGGATACTGCAGGTTTTACCCGGGGCGCGGGCGGCCCTTCAGCAGATACACTAAACGCAGGAAATGAAAATGGTAAAGTCTGGATCCCCGCTGAGTGTGATGTGAGTATCAGGCCGGGTTGGTTCTATCATCAGCAGGAGGATGAAAAGGTAAAAACTCCCGAACAGTTATTTCAATTGTACTTGAAATCTGTGGGAAGAGGTTCTTCATTATTATTAAATGTTCCGCCCGATAGAAGAGGGTTGATTAATGAGCATGATTCGGCTGCGCTTGTAAGTTTTAAAAAATTAAGGGACGGAAATTTTGGAAAGGCACTAATCAGTAAAATATTCCCTTTAGCTAGTTCTGATGATTACAAAATTGGTCTGTCAGGATCAAAGAAAGTAAACTGCATTGTTTTGAAAGAGCCGGTCCAACTTGGCCAACGGGTTAAAAAATTTTCTGTTCAGTTATTGAAAGATAAACAGGTAGTGAAAGAAATCGCAGGCACCACAATCGGCAGGAAACGTATCCTTAGTTTTGACGCTACAAATGCAGATGCAATCAATATTTCTATTACCGAGTCAAAAGCAAAGCCTGTTTTAAAGGAAGCATCTGTTTATTTGATAGATGAAAATTTGATAGAAAAATAATTGTTTTGCTGTTTCACATCATGTAGCAATTCCGTTTATCAGTTTTTCATAACCCAACATCTGGTTATGGGCAAAATATTGGCTATTCATGGTCATATTTTCAAAAAAAATAATCAAACGTAGATTTACCAAGTAATTACCCCGGCTACAATTAATAGTTTGGAACGTTAATTGTTATGTATATCCTATTTAACTGATCTATAAATCCGTTACTTTATTATGGGGTACCGAAACAACGCTGACGGAATTACAAAACACCGTTCAAAATTCTTATTCGGAGCAAGCCTTAATGAATATACCGGCGACTGGTCTACGCCACAGGTAGTGCACCTGCTGAAAAGAACTTTATTCGGCGCAAAAATTGAAGATGTCAACTATTTCAGTACACTCAGCATGTCGGATGCTGTTGATGAACTGTTAATAGAAACTGCTGCGCCAACTACACAGCCTCTCAATAACTATAATGTTGATGGTTATACAGATCCGACGGGTGTTCCGGCCTGGCAAACCTGGATTAATGCCGGGATTGATTTTGCTGATAGTGACATGAACCAGAGAAGGGTAGACTCCATGCGCTGTTGGTGGATGGGGCAATTGCTGAATCAAAACAGGAGCATCCATGAAAAAATGACTTTATTCTGGCATAATCATTTTGCATCTGATGCAGGCGCACATACTGGCGATATACCTGCTGCACTCTGGTACCGCCAGTATCTGACTTTGAGGTCAAATGCTCTGGGAAATTTTAAGCAACTGGTAAAAGCAATTACACTTGATCCCGCCATGTTGATTTTTTTAAATGGCAATACGAATAAGAAAACCTCTCCCAATGAAAATTATGGCCGCGAGCTTCAGGAGCTGTATTCTGTTGGGAAGGGAACTGGTTCGCATTATACGGAAGCTGATGTGCAGAATGCCGCAAGGGTTTTGACCGGGCATACGGTAGACAGTAGCTATAATTATTATTTCGACCCTGCTGAACATGATGATAAGAACAAATCATTTTCCGATTTTTACGGATCAACTATTATTACGGGCCGTTCCGGACCGGGCGGCGCCAATGAGGTGGATGATTTGCTGAATATGATTTTCAATACGGATGAGTCAGCAAAATTTATTTGCCGTAAGCTGTATAATTTTTTCGTGTATTATAAGATTACTGATGATGTGGAAATGAACATCATCACACCGCTTGCGCAAATATTCCGCAACAGCGGCTACGATATAAAAACTGTATTGGCCGCACTTTTTAAAAGCGAACATTTTTTTGACCTCATAAATGCAGGCGCATGTATTATTAAAAGCCCGCTTGATTTATTAGTGGGCCTTTGCAGGGAATATGCAGTACAATTACCAGATGCCGGGGATATGCCATCCAATTATTCAGTATGGAAAATGTTGACACAACAATCCAATACTTTGCAGCAGCTCATTTTAGGTATACCATTGGTTGCCGGCTGGGATGCGTATTATGAAGCCCCTGCTTTTCATGAATTATGGATCAATTCGGTTACTTACACGGAAAGAAATGCATATACTGATTTATTAATCAGTACCGGTGATATGATGAATATGGTTTCACTTGTGATAGACCCTATCCTGTTTGCACAGAAACTTCCAAGTCCTGATGATCCTGTGAAGCTGATAGATGATTCGCTGAATATTTTGTACCAGGTACCCCTTTCGGATGAATCGAAAACTTATCTGAAATCTTCAGTGTTGCTGAGCGGGCAAACCAATGATTATTACTGGACACAGGCATGGGCAACATATATTGCCAACCCGTCAGACACAATTGCGAGGCAAACCGTGCAAACCCGCTTGCAAAGCTTGTATAAATATTTAATGAATTTACCGGAATATCATTTATCATAATCCAGAAGCTATGGAAAGAAGAAATTTTTTTAAAAGAGTTATACCGGCTACTGCCGTTTTTCCTTCACTGGTCAATGGCTTTACTATAAAAGCATTTGGCGCTACCGGATTTTTTGAAGCGCTTGCCGGAGCTGCTGACAACGACCATGTGTTAGTGCTTATTCAATTAACTGGTGGTAATGATGGCTTGAACACTTTTGTGCCGATAAGCAATTATAGTGATTATTACAACCTGCGCAGCAACATTGCCATTCCTTCTGATAAAATTTTGAAGCTCGATAATTATGAGAAAGCAGGCTTGCACCCGGCGATGCAAGGCATGCAACAATTGTATAATGATGAAAAACTCAGTATATTATATTCTGTGGGTTATCCCTCACCCAATCAATCGCATTTCCGATCCACAGATATCTGGTTAACCGGTGCTGATGCAGACCAGTATTTGTCAACAGGATGGACCGGAAGATTTTTAAGCAACACCTACGCAAATTTCCCAATAGGATATCCAAATGCAACCATGCCCGATCCCCTGGGCATCCAGATTGGATCGGTATTGTCAACAGGTTTTATGGGCCCCGGAGGTTTCACAGCAATGGCTGTGCCAACGGATGCAGATTTTTATAACCTGATTAACGGAACCCTGGATCCTGCACCGGATACACCGATGGGAAATGAACTTACTTACTTGCGCACGGTAGCCAGGCAAACAAATAAATATGCGGATGTCATTGTAACTGCGGCAAAAAAGGTTTCCAGCCAAAGCACTTACCCTGATAATAATGAGCTGGCGGCACAGTTAAAAACAGTAGCCAGGCTGGTAGCTGGCGGATTGAAAACGAAAGTATACATGGTAAGTACAGGGGGCTTCGATACCCATGGCGGCCAAGTACAGGTAGGCAACACCGTTAGTGGCAGGCACAGTGATTTGTTAAAAGGCGTTTCGGACGCGATTGCTGCATTTTGTGCCGACTTGCAATATCTGGGCATCAGCAAGCGTGTTGTGGGAATGACTTTTTCGGAATTCGGACGGCGCATCAAATCAAACGGTAGTGCAGGAACAGACCATGGCACGGCACAGCCGGTATTTGTTTTCGGTGATTATGTAAAAAGCGGAGTACTTGGTAATCCGCCCGATCTGCCTTCTACAATCACCGCAGATGATAATCTTCCTATGCAATATGATTTTCGTTCGGTGTATTCATCTGTTTTGCGTGATTGGTTTTGTGTTGAACCGACCGATATCACCACCATACTGTATAAGAATTATCAGTACCTGCCTTTTCTTAAAACAACGGCATGTACAATCGGGGCTGATGAACTGAACAGGTTGGGTACCAATCTTATTATTAATTATCCCAACCCGTTTGTGAATTCCACAACCATCAGTTTTAAAACAATGGGTGGTCACACGCTGGTGCAGGTTTTCGATCCAACGGGGAGGCTTGTGGCTGTGCCTGTCGATAAAGATTATGATGGAGAAGGAGCTTATACAATCACATTCGATGGGCAGCGTCTGAGCAGTGGTGTGTATTATGCACGATTGCAGAACGGATCAGTTCAGCAGGTAAGAGCAATGCTAAAAGTGAGGCAATAATTTATGAGGATAGATAGAATGCTCATATCGCCCCGCCTGTTAATAACGTTGATGCTTATCTTTTTTTCAGGTTACTGTGCTTATGCTCAAAGAGACAGCATTACTTATAATTCAACTTGCAGTAATTATAAAATTATATTTAACTGCACAGTTTTTGATTCGATAGCTTTTCCCGATAAGATTAAATGGGATTTCGGAGACCCCGCTTCCGGTTTTTATAATACCGCAAATATCCAGTCGCCAACACATTTGTTTTCATCTCCCGGTATTTATCATCTCACGCTTACTGTGATTAGCGGGATTGATTCAATAACAATAAAGGATAGTATTAATATTATAAACCCTGTTTCTTATAATTTCGGACCTGATATTTATTTGTGCAATGGTGCAGATACGACACTTTACGCTCCGCCTGTTCCTGATGCAAGCTTTGAATGGAACGATGATAGCCTTTCCAAAACAAATTTTTTGAAAGTAAGCAAAACGGGGATTTATACAGTAAAAGTAAATGGATGTGCAGTTACAGACAGCATTGGTATTTATTACAGCGATACCCCTAATATTAAATTAGGGAATGATCATGTTCTTTGCGCAGGAGAAGTGCTGACATTGAATGCCGCCAGTCAAAATGCAGTATATACCTGGAAGCTAAATGGCTCTGTTTTACTCAACGACACATTGGCTCAGCTGCCTGTGGTTGCTCCGGGTGGTCAGTATATAGCTATTGCAAATGTACCCGGTTGCGGAATTTATGCTGATACCGTAAACATTACATTTTCTTCTTTAGCTGCCCCTGCTTTCTCATTAGGTCCGGACACACTTTTGTGTCCTAAGCAGGTATATACTTTAACTGCAGATGCAAGCGGTGCTACAGCGTATAACTGGAGCACAGGAGCGGTTGGCAGTTCTATACAAATTACTGATGCAGGTTTGTACTGGGCATTTGTTACCATCAACGGGCAATGCGAAGTGGTAGATACCGTGGAAGTAACTTATCGTGGCGATAAAAACCTTGATTTTCATGATACGGCCATTTGCAAAGGAAGTACCCTGGTGCTGAATGCAGATTTTGGCACAGGCACATATAATTGGGTTGCTGATCCGCCACAAAGAAATGATCAAAATCAGACAGGCCAGTCCACTTATTATGTGTATGAACCGGGTATGTACAAAATAACAGCCACAGTCGGTCAGTGTGTATATACAGACAGTTTACGGGTAAGCTTCAACGATAGCTTACATCTTGATATCGGACGCGATACTTCTTTGTGCAATGGTGAACAATTCCTGTTGCATGTAAATACCAATGCCAATTCTTTTACCTGGCAGGATGGAAGCGTATTAACCGATTACCCTGTAACCCAGGCAGGTATTTATTCCGTGATAGCACAAAACGGATGTGGCACAGATACGGCAATAGTGAAAATTGATTTCAGGGCATGCGAGTGTGACCTTACTTTGCCGGACGCATTCACACCTAATGGCGACGGCGTAAATGAGACGTTCAGGCCATTGCATCCTTGTAATATGACAAATTATTACATGAAAATTTTTAACCGCTACGGCCAATTGATTTTTGAATCATCTAATCTGATGAAGGGTTGGGATGGAACTTACGGAGGTATAAAAGCAGATTCCGGCGCTTATATATGGATGTCGACTTATATAAATACCGATACCAAACAACGTAAGTTCAGGAAAGGAACAGTGATATTGGTGAGGTAGATTTTTTCGATAATACCATGTTGTGCTTTTGTAAATGTTTTTTGGCGGTGATGAGGCAATCAGGTAGCAACGCTTCTTCAGTACAACAGTACAATACTCAACCCAATTTAATCGTCTTCCGAAAATAGACTGTATATATTTTCAGGTTGCATTCTTTGGTTTTCATCAGACTTGAATTTTCAATTTCTGTAATATTAAATCGTTGGCCATGTGTTCATGAGGCCCCAATTTTTTTCCCTCTTTTATAAAATGTAACTTCGGTATTTACAATTTGCTTGTTCATGAATGACTTTCTTATGCATAAAAAGTGGTGGTTAGCAGCTGCGTCTCTTCTTGCAGTTATTACATATCTCATTTTTGGCATGAACAGGCAAACGGTAGATTTTAATACACAGGTAAAACCCATCCTCAATAAAAAATGTATCACCTGTCACGGAGGTGTTCGTCGCAAAGGGGGATTTAGCGTTTTGTTCCGGTCGGATGCACTTGCTAAAACTGAATCCGGAAAACTTGCTATTATACCCGGCGATCCAGAGCATAGTGAAATGATAAGAAGGCTTACTGTGAAAGATCCTGAAGAAAGAATGCCCTATAAACATGAAGCGCTATCAAAAGATGAAATCCATATTCTGAAAAAATGGATCAAAGAAGGGGCGCCCTGGGGAGAACATTGGGCTTATATGGCGTTGAAACCTGTTGATGTCCCCGCTAAACCGGATTGGGCAAAAAATGAAATAGATCATTTTATAAATGAAAAATTAAAACAGCAGAAATTATCAAATTCGGCTGAAGCGGATAAGCCCACTTTATTAAGGCGGGTAAGCCTTGATCTTATCGGAATGCCTGCTCCCGAAAATCTTGCCCAGCAATTTTTAAACGATCATTCGGATAAAGCTTATGAAAATTTAGTGGATTCATTACTGGCTTCGAAACATTATGGAGAACGCTGGGCTTCTATGTGGCTAGACCTGGCGCGATATGCCGATACCAAAGGGTATGAACGTGATGACAGCCGCAGTATCTGGCGCTATCGGGACTGGCTGATTGATGCATTTAATCATGATGAACCGTACGACAAATTTTTAACCGAACAGATTGCAGGAGATTTATTGCCTGACCCCACAGATGCACAATACATTGCCACTGCATTTCATCGCAATACCATGACCAATGATGAAGGCGGAACTGATAATGAAGAATTCCGGACTGCCGCTGTACTGGATCGCGTGAATACTACCTGGGAAGCGTTGCTGGGAACAACATTCGCCTGCGTGCAATGCCACAGTCATCCTTATGATCCTTTTACTCATGATGAATATTATAAATTCATGGCTTTTTTTAATGATACCCGTGATGAAGATTCTTATGCCGATTATCCTTTGCTGCGGAATTACAACGATTCGATGAAAAACGAACTGCACAAGGTAATAACCTGGCTGAATGAGAACAGCCCTGCAGAAAAAGCGAAAGAAGCATATCAGTTTTTAAAAACCTGGCAACCTTCTTATAATTCACTTAATTGTGACAGTTTCACGAACAGTGAACTGGCTGATACAAAATGGACTTCTTTCAGGAACCATGCTGTTTGCCGTTTGAAAAATGTTGATCTTACTAACCGGGAACTTCTTATTTATCGTTATACTGGTTTCAAAAATGGCGGTGAATGGCAGATACACGCCGATAACCCTTCCGGTCAACTTATCGGAAAAATTATTTTAGATACTACAAAAGGAGGCGGCTGGAAAATTGCAGAGGCAGGTATACAACCAATCAGCGGTATTCACAATTTGTATTTCACTTACCAAAATAATAACCTGAAAAAACCTACTGATGCAGGTGCAATGCTGGATTGGCTTTATTTCACGGAAAAATTCCCGGGCAATGGAAAACAAGGTTATAATGAAATGAAAATAAAATACTGGCAATTGCTTACAGCTGATGTACCCACGACGCCTGTGATGATGGATAACCCTTCTTTCATGCACCGTCCTTCCCATGTTTTTGAAAGAGGGAACTGGTTGATAAAGGGTGAAGTGGTACAACCGGATGTTCCCCATTCATTGAACCCCTTGCCTAAAAATGCACCGCATAATCGTTTAGGATTAGCAATGTGGATGGTTGATAAAAACAATCCGTTGACATCAAGAACAATAGTGAATCGTTTGTGGGAGCAGCTGTTTGGAACAGGATTAGCGGAAACACTTGAAGATCTTGGCACACAAGGAATACCGCCCACACATCCGGAGCTGCTCAATTATCTTTCTTATGCTTTGATGAACGATTACCAGTGGAGCCTGAAAAAACTGCTGCGCGAAATGGTAATGTCAGCTACTTACCGGCAGGATTCAAAAGCTACTGCTGAGATGCTGGCAAAAGACCCGTTTGATAAATTTTATGAAAGGGCCCCACGGGTACGCCTATCTGCAGAACAGATCCGCGACCAGGCGCTTTGCATCAGTGGGGTAATGAATAATAAAATGTGGGGGCCCAGTGTTTTTCCTTATCAGCCAAAAGGTATATGGCTTTCTCCATGGAATGGCGCTGAGTGGGAAACAAATAAAGACGGGAATCAATACAGGCGGGCATTATACACTTATTGGAAAAGAACTTCCGCCTACCCGGCAATGATAACTTTTGATGCTACTTCACGTGAGGTTTGTACCTCACGAAGGATCAGGACAAATACACCCCTGCAGGCCCTGGTTACACTCAACGATTCATCGTACCTTGACATGGCCCGACATTTTGCCCATCGCATGCAAAAAGAAGCGGGTAAAGATATCCCGGAAGCAATAAGTAAAGGATATGAATTAGCCATGTACAGGCCTATCGCACCAAATAAACTGGAAGCGCTGAAAAATTTGTATGTTGAAGCTTATGCAAAGATGAAAAATGATAAAAACAAAACCTGTGAAATCCTTGGGGAAATGGAGGCATACAATAACCCGGAAACTGCAGCATTGGTAGTGGTAGCTAACGCAATGCTGAACTTAGATGAAGTGATTACGAAGAATTAGCCCGACTGGGGATTGCGGGGATTGATAAAAATAATATATGTATTTGGGAATAGAGGAGATACTACGAATAATTCCGGCTTTCAGGCCAGAGAAAATAATGAATAATTGAGAACAGAGGTAAATAGAATTGTTGCCATACAAATGTGCGACGCAACGATGTTGAACAAAGAATAAATGCCGACTATATAATAAATTAAATTATGACACGCGATGAACTGAATAATCAAAGATTGGTGAAAGAAGCGAATGAAAGGCATTTGCATTTTTTAACGCGCCGGCATTTTTTAAGGGAAAGTGCAATGGGTTTTGGTGCGCTAGCTTTGGGTTCGTTGATTGGCGGATGCAAACCGGGATCGTCTAACATTAATGCACAAATGCTTTTTGACCCGGCACATCCTTTGGCGCCCAAAGTGCCGATGTTCCCCGGAAAAGCAAAATCGGTAATATACCTGCACATGGCCGGGGCACCGTCGCAACTGGAATTGTTCGACTATAAACCTGACCTGATGAAACTTGATGGGCAGCTTTGCCCTGCGTCTTTGCTGGAAGGAAAACGGTTTGCATTCATTAGGGGTGTGCCGAAAATGCTGGGGCCGCAGGCCACATTCAAACAACATGGCCAGAGCGGGGCATGGGTTTCTGACAGGATGCCGCACCTCTCTTCGATTGTTGATGAAATCAGTTTTCTTAAAGCGTGTACAACAGATCAATTCAATCATGCGCCGGCACAATTTTTAATACATACCGGCTCACCTCGATTAGGAAGGCCAAGCATCGGCGCTTGGGTAACTTATGGATTAGGAACAGAAAATCAAAATCTGCCGGGATTTGTAGTACTCACCAGTGGCGGAAAATTTCCTGATGCAGGTAAAAGTGTTTGGGGCAGCGGCTTTTTGCCCAGTGTATACCAGGGCGTGCAATGCAGAAGTGAAGGGGATCCGGTGTTGTTTATCAAAGACCCGCAGGGTATGGACAGGGACCTGCGTAAAGCTTCCATTGATGCCATCAACCTGGTTAACCGGGAAGAATATAAAGAATTTAAAGACCCGGAAATTCTTTCACGCATCTCACAGTACGAGATGGCTTATAAAATGCAGATATCTGTTCCGGGAGTAATGAATATTAACGACGAGCCGCAGTATATTCATGACATGTATGGCACGCAACCTAATAAGGCTTGCCTGGCAAATAATATTTTGCTTGCGAGAAAATTAGTGGAAAAAGGCGTCCGCTTCGTACAAATTTTTGATTGGGGTTGGGATAGTCATGGTACTGATGCCAACCTTGCCATTGATGTTGGGTTTATCAATAAATGCAGACAGGTTGACAAACCGGTTACTGCGCTGATACTCGATTTAAAACAACGCGGGCTACTGGAAGATACGCTGGTTGTTTGGGGAGGGGAATTCGGAAGAACGCCCATGCAGGAAAACCGTGAAGGAAAACAAAACCCCTTTAAAGGCCGCGACCACCACACTGATGCATTTACGATCTGGATGGCAGGCGGTGGAATTAAAAAAGGGTACAGTTATGGAGAGACTGATGAAATTGGCTACAGTGCCATTAGTGGTAAAGTAACGCCATTTGATGTGCAGGCAACCATTCTTAACCAACTGGGTTTCGACCATGAAAAATTAACCTATGAATTCCAGGGAAGACCATTCAGGCTAACCGATGTGAGCGGAACTGTGATTAATGAAATTTTGATGTAAGTAAAAATCAAAAAAGCGCTACTTGAAAAGAAGAAATTTTATTCGGAAATCAACAACTGCGGCCACATCCATATTCCTTTCTTCACTGGAGAATTTTGCAATTGCTAACAAACCTGTTTTCAATATGAATAATAATTTTGAATTAAAAATTCTTGCAACAAACTGGGGCTTTCCCGGAACAATTGATGAATACTGTAACAAAGTTAAACAGGAAGGTTACGATGGTATTGAAATATGGTGGCAGTCAAACGCCAAAGATCATGATGAATTGTTTGCTGCCTTGAAAAAATATCAGCTGGAAGTTGGCTTTTTATGCGCCGGGCATGAAAGCAATTTTAAAGATAACTTCACATCATTTAAAAAAATGGTTAGCGCAGCCGCTACTAATAATATCCAAAAACCATTATATGTCAATTGCCATTCCGGTAAAGATTATTTTTCATTTGACGACAATAAAAATTTTATTGATTACACGATAAGTCTCTCAAAAGAAACCGGGATAAAAATCTGCCACGAAACCCACCGGTCGAGAATATTGTATTCAGCCCCGGTGGCCAGAAGCTTCATGGAAAAAATTCCGGGATTGCGAATTACACTTGATATTTCTCACTGGTGTAATGTGCATGAAAGCTTATTACAGGACCAGCAGGAAACTGTTGATTTGGCTTTGCAAAGGGCAGATCATGTGCATGCACGTATAGGGCACCCAGAAGGCCCACAGGTAAACGACCCCCGTGCACCTGAATGGGAAGACGCGGTGAAAGCGCATTTTACCTGGTGGGATAAAATTGTTGAGCTTAAAAGAAAAACTGGAGATCGGTTGACTATATTAACTGAATTTGGCCCTCCACATTATATGCCTGCTTTGCCATACACGGTACAACCCGTCGCCGATCAATGGGCAATCAATGTGCACATGATGCAGCTACTCAGGAAAAGATATTGGTGAGCGGTGAAAATTTCTCAGATTTGCGATACGAGATGCCGATATGTACTTAACTGAAAATTGAAGAACGATAAATTTAATAACCAATCATTTCCCACATCCCGAAACCCGAAACTTGTAACCAAGCCATGCTCCAGCTTCTCGGTCACTTTCACCCTGTAATTGTTCATCTTCCGATAGGAATTCTGCTGCTTGCCTGTTTGTTTTTATGGCAGTCGAGGAAAGACAGGTTTGTGCACCTGCAGCCTTCTGTTAATGTTATTTTGCTGATTGGCATGATTAGCGCCATTCTTTCCTGCATCACGGGTTTTGTTTTATTTCAGGCAGGTGATTATGATGAAGATGCTGTTAACCTGCACCAATGGATGGGAATTGGTGTAGCATTAATTTCAGTAGCACTTTATTATTTCCGTAGAAAGACTTCTTTACAAAAATGGCAGCTGCCGCTTGCGTTACTGCTGGTAACTTTGATTTTTATTACCGGCCACTTGGGCGGTTCAATCACTCATGGCAGTGATTATCTTACAAAGCCGATGGAAGATATTTTCAGCAATGATTCAACTGTTTCGTTTAAAAGAAATCCCGTTACCAATGTACAGGAAGCTGTTGTTTATACAGATGTTATAGCCCCCATCTTTCATGAAAAATGTTATTCCTGCCATGGAGCAGCAAAACAGAAAGGCAAACTTCGGTTAGACGATACCGTGGCCATGATGAAAGGGGGAAAGGATGGAATAGTTATAGTTCCGCGAAAAGCCGATAACAGCGAACTGGTTAAACGAATATTGTTGCCGAGGGAAGAAGAGCACCACATGGCGCCCAAAGAAAAGCCGCAACTGACAGAGCAGGAAATTGGCCTGATAAAATGGTGGATAGATAACGGAGCGGGCTTTTCGGATAAAGTGAAACAATTTGCGCAACCTGAAAAAATCAAAACGGCATTATTGTCTTTGCAAACTGTTAACGAAGAAAAGAAAATTGATATGGATGTGCCGAAAAAAAATGTCGAAGCGGCTGATGAAGCAGTGTTGCAAAAGATAAGAGGAAAGGGTATTGTTATTGAACCGGTTTCACAAAACAGTAATTATCTTTCTGCAAATTTTGTTACGGCAAATATCAGTAATCAGGATATTTTGTTGTTGCTGCCTGTAAAGAACCAGCTCATCTGGCTTAACCTGAATAACAAAAACATTACCGATTCAGCATTATCAGTTTTATCGCAATGTACTGCACTTACAAAATTGCAATTATCCAATACTAATATTACAGATGCGGGATTGTCATATTTAAAAACACTGGGCAATTTACGTTCGCTTAGCCTCGTGGGAACAAAGATCACAGTGTCTGGAATAATGCAACTCAAAGATCTGAAAGACCTGCAATCCATTTATCTTTTCCGGACGGGTATTAATAAAACCGGCTGGGATGAAATAAAAAAAGCATTTCCTAAAGCCTCGATTGATTCAGGGGGATATCGTGTGCCTTATTTTGCTGATGACACCACATTAGTAAAACCCGCTCCTGTCAAGAAATAAAATATATTATGAAAAGAAGAATAATTTTTTCTGCCGTTTTGTTTTTATGCATAACTAACATAATAGCACAACCGAAATCAGCGTATAACCTTTCTTTTGATTCGCTTGCAAAACGCTGGGATGAAGGTTTGCCGGTTGGTAACGGATGGCTGGGTGCATTGATCTGGCAACGGGATACTATGGTGCGGGTTTCTTTAGACAGGGTTGATTTGTGGGATGACAGGCCTATGCCTGAGATTGATAAACTGAAATTTTCATGGGTAATAGCTCAGGTGCGGAAAAACCGATATGACACAGTACAAAAATTAGGTGATGAACCTTATGAAAAATATCCTGCGCCTACAAAAATACCCGGTGCTGCACTTGAATTTGATTTGCGGGGTTTAGGGAAAATTATTTCAAGCGGAGTGGACATAAGCCAGGCGCTGGCAACAGTGAAATTCGAAAATGGAACTTTGTTTCATAATTATATTCATGCAACAGAGCAGGTTGGATATTTTGGTTTTGAGAACCTGCCTGAAAATTTTTCAATAAACGACCTTATTCCTGCATTAATCATCCCTGGGTATGATTCCGGAAAAAATAATTCAGCCGGCAACAGTGTGGAAGGACAAGGCCTAGCTAGGTTGGGATATAAAAAGGGAGCAATTACTAAAACAGCGAACAGCATTCTATATCATCAGCCTACATGGAACGGGAATTATTATGAAGTGCTGATCAACTGGAAAAAATTTTCAGCAACTAATTTCGTAGGGCAATGGACCATTGCGGTAAATAAACACGCCACCCTGCCTGAAATGAACCCGGCATTTAAAGAACCAACCGGTTGGAGTTCGCATATTAAATGGTGGAAAAATTTCTGGGCACGTTCTTCTGTATTCATTCCTGATACTATTATAGAAAAGCAATATTACCTGGAGATGTATAAATTCGGTTCTGTGGCCAGGAGCAATACACCGCCTGTTTCTTTGCAGGCAATATGGACGGCTGATAATGGGAACCTTCCTCCCTGGAAAGGAGATATTCATAACGATCTGAATACCGAATTAAGTTACTGGCCGGGTTACGCAAGCAACCGTCTCGATCTTACGGCTTCTTATACTAATTTTTTATGGAAAACAAAAGAAGAAAACAAAATATGGACAAAAAATTATTTTAATACAGACGGATTGAATGTTCCCGGGGTCACAACCATTAGTGGCAAACCTATGGGCGGATGGATTCAATATTCCATGAGCCCTACAACCGTTTGCTGGCTTGCCCAGCACTTTTACTGGCAATGGAAATACAGCATGGACAAAAATTTTTTCTACACCAGGCTGAAACCTTACTATGCTGAAATTATTGAATATCTCTTTAATATTATTAATAAAGAAACACACCAGCTGCCACTAAGTTCAAGCCCGGAGTTGAATGATAACAGGGTCAGTGCATGGTTCAGGGATTTTACCAATTATGATTTGTCATTATGCAGGTATACTTTTAAAATCAAAAATGAAATTGACCGGCTGGATTCAGTAACAGTGAAGAACAACCGAAATGTATCTTTAAAATTCCTTCCTTACTTCGATATTAATAATACCGGGTTGATGGTAGCGCCAGGCCAGAACTTGGATGTATCGCACAGGCATATGTCGCCGTATATGGCTATTTACCCGTTGTGCCTGCTGGATATTAATAATGCTGAAGACTCGTCAGTTATAACGCATTCGCTCAGGCACATTGAAAGTCTTGGCACAAGCCAGTGGTGCGGATATTCATTCAGTTGGATGGCTTGTTTGTACGCCAGGGCCAAAGAAGCGGAAAACGCTGTGAAACAATTACAGATTTTTGCAACCCATTTCTGTTCTCCCAACAGCTTTCATCTGAATGGTGATCAAAAAGGTGGTCAGTATTCTTCTTTCACCTATCGTCCGTTTACGCTTGAAGGTAATTTTGCTTTTGCACAAGGCGTGCACGAACTGCTTTTACAAAATCATAATGATGTTATTGAAATTTTTCCGGCAGTTCCTGATAGCTGGAGAAACGTTTCATTTAAAACATTAAGGGCTGAAGGTGCATTTCTGGTCAGTGCAAAAAAAGTAGATGGCGCAGTTGCGGAAGTGAAGATTTTTTCAGAGAAGGGCGGCCAACTTAAAATTAAGCTGCCTTTTAAAAAATGGGCAGTAAAAGGGATCCTTCGTTCAGCGGTTTCGGTAAATGAAAAAATTGCAGAAATGAAAACAACTAAGGGGCAAACGATCATTTTTAATAACGCGTATTAATAGAATTTTTGAGGTGACACCATTTCAAAAAAAGTGTCACTTCAAAAAACCATTATTTTCCTGCAAAATTTGCTTTTCTTTTTTCAAGAAAAGCTGTTGCACCTTCTTTAGCATCAGCAGTATCAAACAATTTTCCGAATGCTTCTATCTCTTTTTGTAAACCGTTTCCCCTACCATAAGCAGCATGATTGATAAGAGAAATAGCCGCAGCTACCGCAAGAGGCGCTTTACCGGTAATTACCTGCAAAATTTTTTTTGTTTCTGCCAATAAATTTTCTGAGGTGGCTACCTGGTTAATCAGCCCAAGCCGATATGCTTCATTTGCATCGATCATATTCCCGGTCAGCGTCAGCTCCATGGCCTTGCCTTTACCAATTAATTGTGTTAAACGTTGGGTGCCGCCATAACCTGGAATCAACCCCAGGTTCACTTCGGGCTGGCCGAATTTTGCATTATTGCTTGCGAGGCGAAAATGACATGCCATAGCCAATTCGCAGCCGCCACCTAAAGCAAAGCCGTTTACTGCTGCAATAACCGGCTTAGGGGAGTTTTCAATTTTATTAAATACCATTTCCTGACCCTTTTGTGCAAGAGCTTCACCACCTTTGCTGTTAAGAGAAGTGAATTCGCTGATATCAGCCCCCGCAACAAAAGCTTTGGTGCCGCAACCGGTTATAATTGCTGCTTTTATTTCAGGATTATTATAAATTTCATTTATTGCGTTACCCAATTCTTCGATTACTGTTCTATTCAGCGCGTTTAATTTATCGGGGCGGTTAATAGTAATCGTAAGAATATTTTCAGTAAGTTCTGTTAATAATGTCTGATAAACCATAATGTGAAAATTTATTCAACGAAGATAATAAACCTCCTTCCATATTTTTTTGACTAACTTTCGATGATGAAGATCGTTGATATTATTCTTTACACAGGAACGTTTGTGTTTGCGGTAACAGGTGTGCTGAAAGCAAGAACATTTCATATGGATATTTTCGGCGCCATCATCCTTGCTTTTGTTACTGCTTATGGAGGTGGTACTATCCGCGATGTGCTTATTGGCATCAGGCCGGTAAATTGGATCAATGATTATATTGCTTTGTCGCTTGTGGTGAGTGCAGTGCTTATTGTTTCCTTTGTAAAGGAAAACATTTCGCGGTTCAGACGAACCCTATTTTTTACTGATGCAATTGGTATCGGAATGTTCACAGCAGGTGGCATTGAAAGGAGCCTTGAGCATGGTGTTAACAGTGTATATGCGGTGCTGATGGGCGTGGTTTCGGCTACATTTGGGGGATTAATTGCGGATATTTTAAGTAATACTGTTCCCGATTTGCTGAAACGTGGAGAGCTGTATGCAACGGTATGCCTGATTGGCGGAATTGTTTATATGTTGCTTTTGCAAGCAAATGTAAACCGGGAAATTGACCTGGTTGTTTGCGTAATTGTTGTCGTAGCGGTAAGAATTATATCGAAATTAAAACGGTTACGCCTACCTGAAATTTAGATTGCTGTAAAAAAGAATTATTATTTGTTATTTAATTACATTAAAATCCCGGCAAACTAAAAATTCCGGTGTGTTTTTGCCCAATTCCGGATATAACCTGCAATCTCTGTTGTAGTGGCACCTGGTGCAAATAATTTACCTACGCCCATTTTATTGAGTTGTTGCATATCATCTTCAGGAATAATGCCTCCACCTGTCAGCAACACATCATCCATCTTTTTTTCTTTCATCAGCTGAATAATTTTCGGGAAAACCGTCATGTGGGCACCGCTCAGGATACTTATGCCGATTGCATCCACATCTTCCTGTAGGGCTGCATTTACTACCATTTCAGGAGTTTGGCGGAGGCCGGTATAAATTACTTCCATGCCTGCATCGCGTAAAGATGTGGCAATTACTTTTGCGCCGCGGTCGTGGCCGTCAAGGCCCACTTTAGCAACTAAAACACGAATAGGTCTGTTCATAATAAATAATTGGACAAACAATCTTTATCAAATGTAGAGGAAGATCGGGAATTGATTTATCTTCTGAACGGTTTTTTCCTTTCTGCAATTTCATCTTTCAGGAATTTACTTAATACAGCAGCATTTCCATGATACCACAGAATAATTTTGCTGCCGTTTTCCCTTGCCAGAGAGTCTTTCAACTGGTCTTTCACACTTACACTTTCAAAATATCTCAGCACATTTTTTGTGGAATCGGGCATTTCTTCTCCTATAGTAATTACATTTCTCACATTAAAGGTATCAGGCATCCATAATACAAAAGAAGCGCTATAGCTATAAACTTCAGGCAGGCCCATTTTGGCCCCATAAAAATTTAATGCACCGCATAAGCCATAATTATCGCTTTTTACCAGGGTTTTGCTTTTTTCTTCTTCCGGTAAACTATTATACACTTTTACTGTCTTTTCCGTTATTGTTTTCCATCCGATCATATCTGCAAAGTCTTGAGGCAACGGATGATTTTTCAGGTCCTCCCATTTTAATGCTCCGGTTTTTTCAAGGTGCCTTTCTCTGTAAAATGCGGCAAGTTTTACAGGCTCAAATAAAGGAAGCAAAAGCGGGATAGCATAATAAGAAATGAAAGCAACGAAAGCAACAAAAACATATCTCAAAAAATAAAGGCGTTTTTGGCTTACTTGTTCGAGCTGATATGCGCCAAATGCAAATAATACCGGATAAACGCCCAGCGAATAATAATTTTTCCCATGGCCGATCAGTAATAACAATATTACGAAGAAATAGCTCCAGGCAAGAAACCCGAATGGTTTTGCATTGCGGGAAAAACCAACCCAGGCCAACCCTGTTATCCAGATAAATACACATGGAAAATTCATGATCAATTGATCGATCAAAAATCCAGTGGGATTCACGTATTGCAATTGTGTTTCCTGCAGCTCTTTCATATGATGGACGACCGGGAAATTGTGAATATATTGCCAGATGAGGTTGGGGAGAAAGATCAGCAGTGCGATGATAGCAGCATAGTATAAATGCGGGTTCCTGAAAACTATTCTTTGTCTGGTCATGAGCAAACCCAGCAGCACACTTACCGTAAAGAAAGCTACGGAATATTTACTCATCATTCCCAGCCCGATACTGACACCTAAAATATACAGCCATTTGTTTTTTTGAGTTTGAATATAACGGATACAGCTATACGCAATCAGGGTCCAGAAAAATATTTCCAGGAAATTAGGCTGGAAAAGATAGTGCACACGTAAATATGCCCCGGTAACGAATGGAAGAAAACCAAGCAACAATGCGAATAACCTTCCGCCCAGCGAAAGAATTATTTTTCCGGTGAGAATAAAATTTAGAGCACCAAATAACGAAGGCCAGCATTTTATCCAGAACATACTATTGCCAAATAAATTGGTAAGCCAGCCAAAAACAGAAAGTAACGGCGGCACTTCCAGAAAACCCCAAGCTAAATGGCGCCCCTCAGCGAGATATAATAATTCATCCCGGTGAGGTTCGTAAACAGTATTTTGCAGAAAGAAAGGAAGAATGAATTTGATAATGGCCAGCAAATATAAAAACCTGTTTAGCTTCTGCATGATGATTCTTTGCAGAAAGGTACAAATTTGCGGTAAGTGAAAAGAAAGGTGAGGAGTAAAAATATTATTTAAAACAGCTGGCTACTTATTTCTCACCTCCCAGGCGTCAAGCCTTTTTCTTTTCCTTCACAACAACTGCAACATGTGCTTGATACGTTTGATGGTTTCTTCTTTACCAATGATTGCAGCAATATCGAAAATGCCCGGCCCAAATTTTCCGCCTACGAGCATTATGCGAAAAGGCAATAATACATCTCCGGGTTTTATGTCATTGACTGCAGCCAGTTCTTTGAATTCTT
The DNA here is from genome assembly GCA_035541355.1 of Puia sp. Taxonomy (GTDB): domain Bacteria; phylum Bacteroidota; class Bacteroidia; order Chitinophagales; family Chitinophagaceae; genus Puia. The sequence continues at coordinate 843,875 of DATKNN010000014.1, forward strand.
TTTCAAGATCATCGTGTTGCCATGATTTCATTAATTCAAACGCACGGATAAGCTCGATGAAAAACATATTTTTCTTTTCATCCCACTTTGGCTTGACAGGAGACAAATCTATGTTTTGCGGCGAATGAAAAAAGAATGAAGATTGCTGAACAAAATCAGGGAGCAATGAGCAACGGTCTTTTACTAACTCCAAAACTTTTTTAAATTTATTTTCATCATTGATATTTACTCCTGATTCTTCAAGAAGTTTTTTGACTGCCGACTGATAACTGTCAACCGCCGACTTCATGATCCATTCATGATTGAACCATTTGGCCTTTTCATAATTGAATTTAGCGCCGCCTTTATGTACCCGGTCCATAGAAAATTTTTCAATCAGCTCAGTCAGTGAAAAAATTTCCTGTTCAGTACCATCATTCCAGCCAAGCATGGCGAGCATATTAATAAAAGCCTCAGGTAAAAATCCTCTTTCTTTAAACCCTGTTGTTTTTTCATTTGTTTTTGAATCGGTCCAATCCATGGCAAACACGGGAAAGCCGAGTCTTTCCCCATCGCGTTTGCTTAATTTGCCATTGCCGTCGGGTTTTAATATCAATGGCAGATGCGCCCATCGCGGCATGTTTTTTTCGCCAAACAAATACCTCCATAATAAAATATGCACTGGCGCACTGGGCAGCCATTCCTCACCACGAAATGCATGGGTAATCTGCATCAGGTAATCATCTACTACTACGGCAAGATGATATGTGGGCATGCCATCGGCTTTTAACAGCACTTTGTCATCAACCTGTGAAGTATTAAAAGCAACTTCACCACGTATCATGTCATTAAATTTCACTTCTTCGTTTTCAGGCATTTTAATTCTGATAACATGCGAACTCTTTGCATCCAATAATTTTTTTACATCGTTTTCATCAAATGATAATGAATTTTTCATCTCTTTTCTTGATGAAATATTGTATTGAAAATTAGGAATTGATTTTCTTTTTGCATCCAGTTCATCCGGTGTGTCAAAAGCATGATAAGCATAGCCATCCCGAACCAATTGTTCGGCATATTTGCGGTAAATTTCTTTGCGCTCACTTTGTTTATAAGGGCCAAATGGACCACCATGTTTTGGGCTTTCATCCGGCTCTAACCCACACCAGCTGAGGGTTTCATAAATATAGTTCTCTGCACCCTCAACAAAGCGGTTTTGATCGGTGTCTTCAATCCTTAAAATAAAATCGCCGCCATAATGGTGTGCAAACAAATAATTATACAATACAGTCCGCACCCCACCGATATGTAACCCGCCTGTCGGGCTTGGTGCAAACCGCACTCTCACTTTTTTACTCATGCCGCAAATATACAGGTTTTGAAAAGCAAGGCAGGTACTACCATTCTCGGTTTTATTTTATTACATTTGATGCATTGGTTACTGATGAAGTTTTTATTTTCTATATTGTTTGTCTTAAGTGCCGATAGTGTTTGCGCCCAGCTTACTTATGAAACGTTGTTTGTTGATTACGACAGCGCATTTACTTACAAAAACCTTAAGATTATTCCCATCAGGCAAAAAGATAATGGTTATGGCGGAGTAATTGGCATACCTAAAGTAATGTCATTAAATGAGGCTATTAAAAACGGGATTGCAAAAATTACAGAAAGAGGAACAGCATCTACGGAAAACGTGCATTGGCTGCGCATTAACAATAATTCAGACAGTTCGATATATGTCGGATCGGGAGAGATTATTGCAGGTGGAAGGCAGGACAGGATGGTAATGCATGATACTATTTTACCCCCTTCAAAAAAAGATCAGTATATACCGGTGATGTGTGTGGAGGAAGACAGGTGGAGCGATAAAGAAAAACCTTTTATTTATAGCGGGTTTGCCAATTCTCATTTAAGAAAAATACTAGACAGTACAAAAAATCAGGTGCAGATATGGCGGGAGATAGATTACCAACTGGAACACGGACATATCAACAGTAAATCGCTGGCATATTTATCCCAAAGGGATCCGATAGAAGAAAGTAAAAAGGAAAAAAGGCGGAAAAAGAAAGGGCTGCTTCCCGAGTTTCATCTGGGTGATGATTACCTCAGTTATTTTCTTAACCGGTTTAAATCTACCGATACTTCAGTGGTGGGCATGGTTTGTGTTTCCGGTAATGCTATTTTAGGCAGCGATATTTTTGCTGCGGTTAATTTATTCAACGGCCAATTGGCGCCGCTTTTACGTGGTTATATTGATGATGCCTTGCTGTTTGGCGGGCTGGTTTCATTGCCTAATGACGAGGTAAGAAAATACATGGACAAAATTTTAACCGACGAGAAAAGCCAGGAGGAGTTTGTTAATAAGAATGGAAAGATTTTTCGAGATGGAAAACAGGTTATTCATATTAATACCTTCTGATTTCTTGCACAATGTTCCGAAATTTGCAGCATGCTTTACTTAGTCAAAACCCCATGGCTTTTAAAGAAAATATATTCTTCCTGCATCTGGGATATTCCATCGAATGAGAAAAAAATTTACCTGAGTTTTGATGACGGGCCACATCCTGAAGCAACAACTTTTGCGCTTGATGAATTGAAAAAGCACGGGGCAAAAGCAACATTTTTCTGTATAGGAAAAAATGTTGCAGAATATCCTGGTATTTATAAAAGGATACTGGAGGAAGGGCATCGTGCCGGAAACCACACGCACAATCATTTAAACGGATGGAAAACGAGTGATGATATGTATTTCAGAAATATTGGAGAGGCAAAAAAATATATCGATTCAAATCTTTTTCGCCCGCCTTACGGCAGGATAAAAAATTTCCAGGTTGCTTATTTACAAAAAGCAGGCTTCAAAATAATTATGTGGGATGTGCTTAGCGCTGATTTTGATGAAAACCTTTCGGGTCAGCATTGTTCGCGCAACATAATAAAAAATGCAGGAAGAAATTCCATTATTGTTTTTCACGACAGTCAAAAAGCGTTTGACAGAATGAAAATTGCGTTACCTGAAACACTGCGTTTTTTTAAAGAGAAAGAATATAGTTTCGAAGTGATTAACTGAATTTTTTTTCTGATAAAAAATTTCTGATAAAAACAGTAATAAACTGGCCTTAAATGAATTGGGCCTGGGTAGACACCCTGGCCCGTTTTTAATCCGTACCCTATGAAAACTGGTTTAAAGGTAGAACTTTTTTTAATTAATAAAAAAGTAATTTCAGAAACTCATTGATTTTTCTTTTTTTATGAAGTTTTTATTATGTGATTTTTACGGTGTTTGTAGCGAAATTTCACGATACCTGTATATTTTGATAATATTTTATATGAGTTAATAAAAAATTGTGATGATATTTATTGATACACATTGCCATTTATATGCAGGGGAATTTAACAGTGATATTAATCAAGTAATAGAACGGGCTGTTAATACAGGTGTCAACAAGTTTTATTTGCCGGCTATTGACAGCAGTACCCATGAGGCTATGCTTGAGCTGGAAGGCAGGTTTCCCGGTAAATGTTTTGCAATGGCAGGGCTTCATCCCTGTTCGGTTAAAGAAAATTTCAGGGCAGAATTGAAGATGGTGGAGAGTTTACTTCAAAACAGAAAATTTGCAGCAGTGGGAGAAACAGGCCTGGATTTTTACTGGGACAGGAATTTCGATAACCAGCAATATGAAGCATTTCATCAACAGATAGAATGGGCATTACATTATGATTTGCCTGTGGTAATCCATTCCCGTGAATCCATGCGAGAGAGTATTGCTGCGGTGAAACAACATCAAAATGGTAAGTTGAAGGGAATCTTCCATTGTTTTTCCGGAACCTATGAATCGGCATGTCAAATTATTGATGCAGGATTTTATTTAGGTATTGGCGGCGTTCTTACCTACAAAAAATCAGCGTTACCCGAAGTGCTAAAAAATATAAGTCTTGAACACATCGTTCTTGAAACAGATGCTCCTTATTTAACACCTGTGCCTTTTCGTGGAAAAAGAAATGAAAGTAGTTACTTAGTATACGTGGCAGAAAAATTGGCTGAAATCAAACAAATGGGTGTCGGTGAAATTGCGGCCACTACGACTGCAAATGCACAAAAATTATTCGGCAGCTGAATTAAATATTAACTGTATTTTTGCTGCCCTTCAGGAGGGGTGCAGGAGTGGTTGAACTGGCACGCCTGGAAAGTGTGTATAGGAGAAATCCTATCAAGGGTTCGAATCCCTTCCCCTCCGCTGAAATCAGTTATTTTAAGTAAACTCAAATAAGCAAAGCTCGCGAAACTCAGTGTTGGCGGGCTTTTTCATTTTTGAGATGACCTGCTTTTACACCGTTTAACAGCAAACTCCAGTGAGTGATTCGTTGAGTAGTATAATTTTTTACAAACACTCACTGGAAACGACATAAACGATTTTCTATTAACACTTTGTAAGGATTGTAGTAAGCGATTTAGCTATTCGCAAACCTAATTTTATCATCTAAAAAGTGTACAAAAATGGAGAAGAGTTTTGGTTTATTATTTTTCTTGAGAAAACCCAAAAGATATTGCAACGGCGAAATTCCAATTTACATGCGGGTCACTGTTGATGGAATCGCAATTGAACTGAGCACCAGAAGAAAATGCGACCCTGAAAAATGGAGCGTGAATGCAGCAAGAATGAACGGGAAAACTGAGCCAGTTAAATTATTCAATGCATATCTAGACACGCTTCAGCAAAAAGTATTCGAAGCAAAACGGAAACTGATGGAAGTAGACAAAGAAGTAACAGCAGAAAATATCAAGAATATTTTAATGGGCATTGAGATCGGCAAAGAGAAACATATGCTAATGGAGGTGTTCGTCCATCATAATGAACAGATGAAAGCGCTTGTAGGGACCGAATTTGCAGAAGGTACGTTAGAACGTTATCAAACATCTTTTCGTCATACGCAATCGTTTTTAAAAGCCAGGTATAAAGTAAACGATATCGATATCATTAGACTTGATCATGAATTTATTGCAGAATACGAATACTGGTTACGCAGTACACGGAAGTGCGGGCACAATTCAACAATGAAATACCTGAGCAATTTTAAAAAGATTGTAAACCGCTGTTTGCGCAACGGATGGTTACCCAAAGATCCTTTCATGGGCTTCAAAATCACAAAACGTGAAGTAGACCGCACTGCACTTACGGAAACAGAATTAGATATGCTGGCAACGAAAGAACTCCATGTCGAACGGCTGCGGATCGTACGAGACATTTTTCTTTTCAGTTGTTATTCCGGTTTAGCCTATGCGGATGTAAAGAAGTTGAAGCGTTCGGATATTTTCATAGGAATAGATGGCAATCAATGGCTTTTCAGCAAAAGGCAGAAAACCGATGTTTCAGCACGGATACCTCTATTGCCCGTGGCCCTTGACATCATGAAAAAATACAATGACCATATCCAATGCAAGCTTGGAGATTTTGTGTTACCTGTACTAAGCAATCAGAAGATGAATGCATACTTAAAAGAAATCGCAGATTTATGCGGCATCGGCAAAAAGCTCACTTATCATATCGCTCGGCACACGTTCGCTACAACAGTGACATTGAGCAATGGTGTGCCGATTGAAACGGTGTCGAAAATGTTGGGGCACCGGAATCTGAAAACAACACAGCATTATGCAAAAATCGTCGACAGAAAGATAAGTGAGGACATGAATGCGTTGCGGAATAAGCTGAATAAAAATATGGAGTGCGAATTAAAGGCGTAAATCTAAACTAGTGAGCCTGCCATCAGTTTTTTAAACTATTCAGTAACCCGGTTATATCATCCCACAAAAAATAGACCCTTGCGCGAATCTTATAGGGTTTAAGCTTGCCGTCTTTGATCCATTCGTAAATGGTGGGCCTGGAGATCTGAAAGAGTTTGCATACTTCTATCATTTTGAACAGAGGCTTATAGGTAAGCCCTGCCGTTTCAAAAGTCACGGCAGCGGAGTTTTGTTTTTCTGTTTTTGCCACTTCTTCGCGGACGATTTGGCGCAATTGCTCCCAGTATTGCTGCGGTTCATAAGGGAAAAGTATAGGCACTATATTTTTAGATTGCATCTCCATTTCATTTTCAATTGGACAGCGCTTAAATCTTATTGATGTGCACCAGGTTTCCTAAATAGAAACTATAAGAAGGCAAATATTTTATATAGCCATATTCATGCAGCTCTCGCATACATTTGTTATAGCTTGTTCTTGCACTGATCTTTGCTTCCTGCATAAGCTGTTGCCGCCTGATAGTAATTGGGTTTTTCATATCTTCTGATAAGTAATGATACAGCAGGGCCATGTACAAGCTTATATGCATCGGCGTTATCCGTTGGTCTGAAATGATTGTTTCATAAAACCCTTGGAAGTGTACACAGAATTGCATTGCTGTTGTGACTGTACATGCAGGTTAAAAAACCGGTTTTGATCAGATGGACAAGCCTTTTTTATTGCTCGCTCGTTTTTTGGGCAATAAGCTTTCTTCTTTTTGGGGCTTGTTAACTTTCCTGCTATTTTTATTTTGCTGTTTCTCTTCCTGCTCGATGTTATTTTTTGATTTTTCTTTTTCTTTGGTTTCCTCTTTGGATTCCGAATTTTCCTGGCTGGCTATTTTTTTTTGTCCGGAAGGATTTTCTTCTTTGCCTGCAGAAATATTTTCTTGCTTGTGTTTGTGACTGTCATTTTGGACAAGGGCGTTTTTTTGCTCGTTGGATAATTGCTTCAGATCCTGACCGAAAATATTAAGGGTTTTATATTGCGGGTTTGCTTCGATGAACATTTTTTCGCCCTTGCCTTCTTTTTCGAACGTTACCGGATGCTGGTTGCCCTTTTGTAAAGATTTCAGGAGCATCTCTTTTGAGCTTTCGTTGTTCATCTCTTTGATTGGATATTTTGCAAGCTCATTTTCTAATCTGTATCCATAGTTGTCATGAAATTGGAGGCGCTTGAAGTTGCCATGATTGTCTTTTTGAGAGAAATCAAACTTTATCCATGCTTTATATTTTTCTCCCTCTTTATTCGTAAGTTCTTTATATACCGATCGATCATTTAGCAAATTGAAGGCCTCTTTGAATGTTACACCGTAACCCCGGTTCAGAAAAAAAGTCTGGGTATTGGCAAGATCGGGCTCTCCATTCTTGACTAGTGCCGCTGAATAGTTATTGAAAAAATACATTTCGTTTTCTCCCCCTTTTTTAAATGATAGGATCGCTTCCATCTGTTGCCCGTTAAATGAAGCATCTGCTTTTAACTGGAACTCTGAATTATTAGCCCGGATATTTTCTTCGAGGGCCCCATTGAGCTTATCGCCAAATCCCATATTTTTCAGGTTATCTTTCAGGTACTCTAAATTTTTCTCATTCATGATTGTATTATTTTGAAGTGATGAAATATTGTTCGATTGTATGCCGTAAGGAAGATTTCTAAAGACATCTGCCATGGTAGAAGCATAAAAGAGGTGGTACTCCTCATCCTGTTCGTTGCGCAGTGCAGCAAAACTGATCGCCTGGCCTTTGCTGCTGAACATATTCAGGTTTTCTTTCTCCAGAAAAAAACGGTTGCTGTTATAGGCAATCCAATTTCTTCCTTGCGCAAGGGCGAGTTCGATCTTTTCCTGCGCTTCTTCAGCGATGACATAATTTCCTGACTGTTCCATGCGGATTAGTTTGCTTGCCTTGCTTTCAGAAGGGTTTTGTTTTCAATAGCCAGTGTCAGCAACCTGCCACCCGCTGATTCGTTTATGTCTACTAATAATTTTTTGTTTCGCGCAATGGTGAATAACCGGAACCCACAGACGAATTCTTCAACCTGTTTTCCGGCTATTGCCGAAAGTTTTGAGATATGCGCTGGCATCAGCTCTGCCTGTTGCATAGCAGTGCGTTTTGCTTTTGCCCGGTCGCGGATAAAAAAGTGAATGTAATCAGGTTCAAACGGGATGAGCGAGCGGTTGCTGATCCTAAAATGAAACCACAGCAGACTGTCTTTGATGTAAATGCTTTTTAGCGCGAGTTCCATCAGCATGGAGGTTTTATGGCGATCTAAAAAAGAAGGCTTGCCCAGGACAGTGTCAGCATCGTTTTCCATTGCCGATGCATCTTCCGTTTCATCAGAAAGCCTCACATAAGGCTTGCCATCCCCTTTTACAAAAGAGAGGTTCATTACCTGCGGCATGGAATCGTAGCTGATAAGAAAAGGATACAGCTTTCCATCCGATGTAATCACAGATAAAGTAGTAACGGGGAAATTTTCCCTGGCCGCTTTTAGCTGCAAGACGTTTTCTGTGCCGCCTGCTTTTTGCACGAGGATGTCCCGGGAACCGCGGTCGACAGACCGGACCGCATAAGGGAAAATGATATTGCTTGTTTTATTTACAGTAACGGTAAACGGGTAGCAGCCGATGACCGATTGGCAGAAACATTCCCTGGAAAAAAGGATAAACAGGAAGATCGAAAGTTTTTTCATGTTGATGTTATTTTTGATTGTTGTCTTTGAGCAGGACTTTATAACCTTCTTTGAGCGTGACCCGGACGAGTTTTATTTTTTTGCTCATGAGCGTTTTTGCGGCCTGGATCCCTGCACTGGCAGCCTGTGCGCCGATCGATGGGTCAAGCGTCGTCAGGCCAATGGAACCAAGTGCGTCATTGGCTGACTGTTTACTCACATCACGATCGATGCTGCCGGGAATATAAATTCCTTCCATGCCATCCAGGTCGTACACAGAAAGGGAAACAGGGAGGATATTGTTTTTACAGGCGACTGAATTCACTGCAATTTTCAGCCGCTCATTGTTCAGCGATGCTGTCCCATAGATGAATGCATCTTTGGGAATTTTTATGCCGTTGACAAGGATATCGCCCAGCAACCTGATTTTCACCGTGGCCCCTGTCAGCAGTGTTTGTGATTCGGGGATAATGGCTTCAATGGCATTTTGCGTATTCTCTTTTGCAGTGGCCGCATCGAGGCTATAAAACCCGTTTTTATAAATATCAGTATTTCGGTTGTCCATTAACGTTAGGTAAGCTTCTTTAGGGGAACTGCTCACTGTATAGGTCCTGGCTTTGTTTTTTTCTGAGAGCTTTTGCATGCTGTCCTGCAATTGTTCGGGATGCTGCACCAGGATAACTTTATCAAGCATGCTGCTCAGCTGATCTAAGTCCTGGTCGTGCGCTTTGCCCTTGGTATCGAGCATCCGCATCATTTCCTCCACTTTGGAAATTTCAGGGCTTTCGGGTGAAGGATAGCTTGCTGGATTCTTATTGCCCCGATTTTTGGATGTCTCTTTTTTATTCACTACCGCTTTCAGTTGTGCGAGTTTCTGCATGATCTTTTTTTCATTCTCATCTTCGCTGTTGTTCCCGGTTGTTGTCTGCTGTGCTGACAGACCTGGCTGGTTAAATTTGGTTGCATTGCGCTGCAAAATGGATTGGAGCGCAGCGACGCTGTTTTTGAAACTATCTTCATGAAGCGCCCCTGATTGGTAATTGGGATCATTCTTTTTTAGTTCGAGCCATTTTGCAGAATCCTCGCCTGCTTCTTCATAAAGCCCCAACTTGTCTTTTTCTTTTCCTTTTTTGAAATGGGCATCGGGCAGTTTCATGTTGATACCCGTAGTGCCGGTGCTGTCAGCTATTGTATTTTTTCCTTTTCCGCCACCCAGCGCGACAAAAAAAATAATGACAAACGGGAGCGCGAGCATGGGCAATACCATCAGGAATTTTCGTTTGCGCAAAAACTGCGCGGAATGTTTCATTTCTTCCATGGGTTATTTTTTTGTTTGTGACTGATAGAGCTGTTCGAATATTGTTATGCTATCCAGTAAGTGTGGCCGGTTTTTTAACATACCAGGGTCAATGCCGGCTTTAAACTTTTCAATGCGCTCATAATCTTCTTTTGTGATCACCGGCCGGGGCATTGAAAATGTTTTGCCAATATGCGCAGGGGCCCGCGTACGCAGCTCAAATATTTTTTCTTCGTTTTGTTTACCGGAGAATGCCCCGATCAGGACAGCGATGCTGACAGCGGTAAACAGCAGACAAAAAAGGGCAAGCCCGGTCTTTTGCCGGATAGCAGAATAGCATGCCGCTTTTTTATTCAGCTTTTCAGCATATCGCTTGGCAAGCCGTGATAGTTTACTTTTCAATAACTCTTTCATCTGGTTTCTGTTTTGAGGTCTTTGTTTTCCAGAATTGTCCAACGCTCGATCAGGAAACCATGGGGGTTGTGATCAGAGCGCCCGACATTGCGCAAAAAGCCTTCGGTGATCAAACTGCGCGTAACCGTTGAGGTGGTACGTATCAGTTTTTCCTTGCCCACAAAGCGGAAATAAAAAGGGTAGGAACCGATATTGATCGTGATGCTGTCGGTGCTGACCTGTTGGCTGATATTACCGGTAATGAGATTAGTGTAATAGCCGCTCTCTTTTAAATTGTCATATTGCTTTTTGGCTGAAGCATCTGCGAGGTAAAGTGCACGGGTGATATTTGCCGTGATCACTTTTTCGTCCGGGTCAAGCGTGAAAAACAACTGGTGAAATGTTTTTACGTGGTCCCTGGCTTCTACAGGGATATTGTCTTTCCGGTCTGCGGCAAATGCTTCGAGCGCTTTGCCGTTGGCCAGGATATAAATGCGCTCCCGGCTTTCACGCATTGCTCTGTGATTGCTGTATACAGCATAGAGGCAAATGGCTGAATAGGCCAGGATAATGACCATCGTAAATGACCTGACATACCTGAATGCGCTGTCGATATTTTTTGCCTGCCTGAACATGCTCATGAAGTTTTTGTATTGTTTGTGCCGCCCTTTATCCTGTTTGCCAGGAATCCCTCAGAAGATTTGGTGCCATCTGCGGAGCTACTTTCGCTCTTCCCGAAATAATCTCCATTCGAACCCTGGCTGCTAAAACTGTCAGTAATGATGGATGCCCCGCTGCTCATCATGTCTGTTGTGACGGACATGCCCGTGCTTGCCGTGGATACCACCGTTTTTGCAGAGGAGCTGAAAATATTTGATACTTTATAGAGCAGCGCATTGCCGCCGCCTGCATTGACGATATAGTTGGCAACAGATGGGATCGTGAAATAACCGATGATACCGATGATGAGAAAAATGAGATAGCCGCTGTCTGTCGAAGAGAAGTAGGTGTCACCGTTAGCCTGTATCTGGTTGATGTCAAGTTTGATCATCTCCTGCTGTATCTTCCCGATGATAGAGCCGAAGATATTTGCCACCGGCAGCCAGAGGAAAATATTGATATACCTCGCGATCCAGACGGTAATGGTATGATGCAAACCGTCAAAGACCGATAACCCAAATACCAGTGGCCCCAGTATGGCAAGGACAATCAAATAAAACGTACGGATTGTATTGATGCAGAGAGAAGCTGCTTCATAAAGCACCTGCAGCACTTCGCTCATCATCTCTTTAATGGAATTGCGGAAATTGTAGCTCATTTTGGCCATGGCAAATTTGATATCGTTGCCGATGCTCTCGAAAACACCTTCATTGGCCCCGGTGGGGTCATCGGGGTGCGTGTACTGGTACCATTTGTCGCGGTCGCCGTTGCCATCAGGGCCCACATACATTTTGAAGAAATCGGAATTCTGAACCGCCTGTTGTTTTTGGGCCAGGAGCAGCGCGATCGCAGCATCGGAATTGGTCACCATGCTGTTGGTGGCTGTGACCGTGGGCTGAAGCACTCCATTCATGAGCGCAATCACCGAAGGGAAAACCAGGATGCAAAAGCCGATGACGAAGGGCCGGAACAAAGGATAAAAATCAATAGGCTCTGCGTTGGCAATATGCCGCCATACGCGGTAAGCGATATACCAGGTAGCTGCAAATCCTGCGATGCCGCGGCCAACGCCGATCAGGGAGCTGCATAGTGGCAACATCTGATCATAGATCGTATCAAGTACCGATTGCAGCCCTTTGATATCTCCTGCAATACCTGTTTGCAATAAAATCATTCCACACATCATCATTCGCACTTTTATTATTACTGATGGAGCATTTGAAATCTCCCTTCTGATCCCCCTTCAGGGTGCAAGGGGGTATAATTTCTTTATCGTCCCTGCATCGTTTTCATCAACCGACCGTTGCACCGCAAGTATGGTCGTGCTGTTATTGAATTGTCTCAGAAAAAGATATTTGTCTTTAGTGTCCACATATATTTCATCAATGGCGTGCAGGCGCTCATCGTCTGACATACGCATAACCTTGTCCGTTAGTACATTTAAAAGGTTAGCGAGATTGGCAAGGCTGCCGCTCACCAGGTTGTTGTAGACATTGCTTAAGTAACTGATCTCAGCAGGGCTAAAATGTTTATCCTGCCTGAACACATTGAAAGCAGATTTATATTCTGAAACGATCCTCGCCTGGTAACCGATGATATCTGCCACGTGCCGGTAATTTTTGACAGCAGGGCTTACCAATAATAAGCCATCCAAAAATGCCTGGTGCAGATTGAAATTGCCTTGCGAGATATTTTTGATGGTATTATACCCGTTGTTCAGGATTTCATAACCTTTGTAGAGATCGCTCAGGATGTCCTTAAGCTGTGCCAGCTTTTCAATATCCAGTATCAGCCTTTCGAGTTCATAGCTCTGTGCATTAACGCGGGCAGAAAACAGCAGTACAAGAACAATCATTAACTTTTTCATATCAATAGAGCTTTTTCAGAAAATCATTTTCAAGTGTTTCCGTTTGTCTTTGCGCAGATAAAAGCGTGGCATCCCCATAAAAACTTTGGGTGAATGCATATTTATCTTTCATGTCGTTATAAATGGTGTCGATCCTTGCGATCCGTTCATTGTCTTTCATCTGGTAAGTATTATCTGTGATAATATCGATCAGATCAGTCAGTGATCCCGTGCATGCTTCGCTCATGTTGTTATACACCCTTTGCAGGTAACTCATTTCAGGTGCAGACATGTTCTTGAGCGCTAATATTTTTTTGAAAGAGCTGATGATCGAAACCTGGTAAGAAATGATATCCGCAACCTTTGCATATTTGGCGATAGAGGGATTGACGGTTTTAAGGGAAGAAAAAAATGCGCTGTGCAGATCATATTCCCCTTTCTTTAATTCTCCGATTATTGTCAAACCTTTTTGCGCGATGCTATAGCCTTTTTCTGCAAGACCGATATAAGTTTGCAGTTCTGCCACCTGCGCAACCATATACCTGATGTCAGCTTTTTTCTGTGAAAAGAAATTGCTGAGCCCTTGCGCCATTGCAGCATGGCTTAGCAGAATCAACAACACAATAAATCTGATCTTCTTCATAGTTTTTTATTTTTCCTCTTCAGGGGGTTAGGGGGTGAGACCGTATAATTGTTTTACTGTTTGCAAGTCATCCGCATCACTGGCACGCTGCAGGCTGAGCTGGATATTCTGGTTATTGAACTGTTTGAGATCATTGTAGTTTTTTTGCATGCCGGTAAAAGCGGTATGGATGATCTTAAGCCTGCTTTCATCGGTCATCTGTGTCACAAGCGAACTGACGACCAGCGTTGCCTGCTCCAGGTTTTTTAAGCTCTCGTTGATGATTCCCGTATACACATTGTACATATAAGTGATCTCAGAGGAAGTAAAATGTTTGTCCTGCCTGAACAGCGCGTAGGCCGATTGGTATTCTGATACTATGCGTTCCTGCAGTTGGACAATGCTTTTTACTTTGTCATAACCAGCAATGATCTGTTTGACCGCTGACAATTCCTGATAGTATTCGCTGTAGAGGTCTTTAATTTTTTCTACCCAATCCGCGATGCCGTCAAGCTGCAGTTTGGACATCGCGTTCTCCAGGGCCTTCTGAACGTTTTGCAATTCAATAGTCTGGTTCTGCAGGTTCTCCACTTCCAGGTCGATGGCGTTGATCACTTTTTTGGCCAGGCTGGTGATGACACTGATGACGGGAATCTGCGCCTCTGCAACGGACGTGAATAATAGTATAGCAAGAGATAATGCGATCGCCTTTACGCCTGATGCACAGCCTGTGGATAGTATTTTCATCTGTTACCTGTTTTAAGAATTTAGATTTGTTTCGCAGTTCGTTTAGTTTTGGTTTATGAGGTATTGCGGGTTACCAACCAGCGATACCTTTTTTGTTTATGGATTGTGCATGCTTGCAGTCATTGCTGCAATGCCTTTTTCGATGCTCCCGTATTTTTTGGCATGTTCCTGCACTTTCATTTTTTCTGTTTCTTCGGTGGTATAGGCGAGGTATTCTTCGGGTGATACTTCCGTGCGGTAGACTCTCGACAATATTCCACCAAGGGAAATAAAAACTTCTTTGTATTTTTTTGCGGGGTCATTGGCTTTATTGATGGAAAGCACCAGCGCTTTTTCTTTTTCTGTGAGCCCGAGCAGTTCCTGTACCTGGTCAAATTTGTTCTGGTACTTGCTTTGGTCTAGCAGAATCTTGCAATCGCTGTTGTTGATGATGGCCTGCTTCACCACGGGGGAAGAAATGATATCTTCCACTTCCTGCGTAACTACGATCGCTTCCCCAAAAAATTTGCGCACCGTCTTGAAAAGGTATTTGATGTACTCCGCCATCCCTTCTTTGGCAATGGCTTTCCAGGCTTCTTCGATCAGGATCATTTTGCGGGTGCCTTTTAATTTGCGCATTTTTGAAATAAATACCTCCATGATGATAAGCGTAACGACCGGGAATAAAATGGGATGGTCTTTGATATTGTCGAGTTCAAATACGATGAAACGCTGATTTAATAAATCAAGATTTTCCTTAGCATTGAGCAAATAATCAAATTCACCGCCTTTATAATAAGGTCGCAACACATAGAGAAAATTCGAGACATCGAAATCCTTATCCTTGACCTGGTCCGTTTTTAATACCGCCACAAAATCTTCCTTTAAAAATTCGTAAAAGGAATTGAAATCCCGGAAAGAAATATCTTTTTCAAAATAGAGCTGCAGCGCATTGGATAGGGCTACGTATTCACTGCGGTTAAAATTTTCATTGTCTTTTTTCCAGAGCGCCAGCAAAAGTGTTTTGATGCTTTCTTTTTTTTCTGTGTCCAGCAGGTCGCCTTCGCCGATATAGAAAGGATTAAATTTTATCGGGTTCTTTTCCGAGTAGGTGAAATAATAACCTTTCACCATATCGCATAGCCCTTTATAGGAATGGCCAACATCCACGAGTACGATATGAGTCCCCTGTTCGTAATAGCTTCTCACCATATGGTTGGTGAAAAAGGATTTGCCGCTGCCTGAGGGGCCGAGGATAAATTTGTTCCGGTTGGTAATGATCCCTTTTTTCATGGGCTCGTCGGAAATATCTACGTGGATAGGCATCCCCGTTAGGCGGTCGCCCAGCCTGATGCCTATCGGGCTGACTGAGGAGCGATAGTTGGATTCGAGGTTTAAAAAGCAACAAGCCTGCTCAGCTAATGTGTCGAATGTATCGTTCACCGGGAAATCGGCCTCGTTCCCCGGTATGCCCGCCCAGTGGATTTGCGGTGCTCCGTCCAGCTCCTGCTTCGGTACCGAATCCATCTGGGCTAAGGCTGATGATACCAGGTTCCGTAAGTCCTTTAGTTCATCTTTGTCTTCAGACCATAAAAGGATATTGAAATGTGCTTTCAGTGGCATGCGCTGCTGGCTTACTGCCTCATTTAAAAAATCATTGACTGCATCCCTGGCAATGCTGTTTTCACGCGAATATGCAGAAAGAGACTGGAGCCTCAGCCTTTTTGACTCCAGTTGTTTAATAGTCTTTTGTGCATCCTCTATGAAAAAGTATTGGTTGTATAGGTGATTGCAGGAAAGCAGCTGGCCTAACGTTGATGCATAGCCGACAGAGAATTTTGTCCGGTCCGTGGAATAGCGGTCATAGTTGATCCGCGAGCCACAGAGTGGTGGCAGTTCTGTTGGTTCGCTAAGTGTGTAGAGCTGGCAGTACTGGCTGCCGACCCTGATGCCATCTTTAAAAGAAATATCTTTGATGAATAGCCTTTCATCTTCCAGCAAAAAGCAATATTTTTCGATGATACCTGCTTTTTCGGAGTCGCTGATAAGTTCTGCATCTTTTAATCTTCTGAACTTCACAAAACCGCTGTCTTCCATGATGCGCCGGAACTGCCCCGTACTGTCGAGGAATTCCTGCAGCAGTTGCGGGCTTAATGTTTCTTCCGGGACGATGGATTTTCTCAACAGGTTGGAGAAGACTGATGAAGACAGTTTCCTGCCTTCGGGTTTTTTTGTCAGGAAAATATAACAGCGGTGGCCCAGGTAGGGGCGTTCATTAAAAAACTTTTCGCTGCTCCCTGAAAGAAAGCTTGTATCTTCTTTTTCAAAGTTTCCCTCGTATTTGCTTTTGACGAACCAGTCCTGTTTGTGGAACACGGAATGCTTTGGAAGGATTTTGACAGCTTTTGCCCATGCCTGGTGGAAGCTTTCGTATTCTTCGTTCGACAGGGTGAAGATTTCCGGCAACCAAACTTCAAAAGCTACGGTGATATCTCCCTGTTTTGATAAGATGCAGTCGTGTTCGACGCCGAGTATGGGCAATATGTCTTTGAGCGCTCTTTCCATCACAAATCTTTCTTCACTGTTAATATACTATTGCGGTATTATTTTTTCATCCGCGTTAGTTTCACATGGGTGTTTTCAAATCCATTTGCTGTGTAAAACCTGATTGTTGCAGTCCTTTTTTTGTTTGTCGCTACTTCCAGCATTTTGTGATCTCTTTTTGA
The DNA here is from genome assembly GCA_035541355.1 of Puia sp. GTDB lineage: Bacteria > Bacteroidota > Bacteroidia > Chitinophagales > Chitinophagaceae > Puia. Next base: position 860,571 of record DATKNN010000014.1, read on the forward strand.
AAGGTATTCTTCAAGGCCCTTCAACAATAATTTGCCCACCCCTTTGTTCCGGTAAGGTTTTTCTACAAAGAGTTCCTGAATCTCGTATACCATTCCGCCGTGATGCAATAGTATCTGGCCGTGGCAACTGATATAGCCAATGGCGACATTGTCGCTGCCTGCAGCTACCAGGTATATATTGTTATTGTCGGCCAGGCATAAGCGGTAATTGATCTCAAATTCCTGCTGATCGAAAAGCTGCTCTTCGAGCTCACAGAGAAAATTAAATATCTTCCTGGCATCATGGTTTTTGGCCGGCCTTATCGTGATATCGTTTTTCATTTTACGAAGAAAAATATTTTCCTGTTATAAATCCGGATTGTTTTGGGGATGCTGCGTTTGGCGATCTTTTTTTTCATGCCGTGCTCACCATATTTATTGCTGAGACTGTAGATCGAAGTAAACAAAAATCCTCCGGCGATCAGGATTATGGAAACGCAGACATAAGCGTTGATGCCAGTAATATACATGATGGCAAAGAGTATCATCAGCCCGATCACGCCACCGCCAAGCCACCATATGTACTGTGCCTTGAGGCCGCGGAATTCGATGCTCTTATTGATGTTCCTGTTTATTTTATAAATGCTGGTAGGCATAACTGTTATAGTTATTCTGTTTGCCCTCTCCCCTGGGAGAGAGTGGGGTGAGGCTTAATTGCAGCCACCGTGGCTTGTCCCTGCATGCTGCGCCACATTTGTTGTAATGTTTTTTGATTCCGTGCCATTTGCCGTCTTCATTTGGTCCAGTGCCAGGTAAAGCCCTTGCGGTGTATTGTAGAGGTCCCCGCTCATCGGGTCCAGCAGCTTGACAACCTGCAAAGGGTTGGATGGCCTTATTTTGTTCAGGATGCCCACCGCATAGTCAACACAATTATTTTCCCAGATATCGTACTGGGGGTTATTGCCTGTTGCGGTGATGGCATCGATCTCTGTTTGCAATTGCTGGGGAGTGATATTCATGGTCAGCGAAGCGTTGTATTTGTGGCCTGCATTGTCCACGATCTTTCCCTGCACCGGGAAGCCCAACACGGCAACGACTTTTGACGTGGTCTTGCCGATGATCTGGGTGACGGATTGCGTGCCGTTGGTCTTGGTGAGTTGCAAAAAACAATGGCCTGTTGCCCCGGTGAGGATGTTAAAAATATATTCCGGGTCATCATTGACGGGAAGATCGGTGAATATAGAAACAGAACAGCTCGCACCGGCATCGGGTATGGAAGAAAAACATTTCATGAATGCATTGACATCGATGCCCGGTTTTGCATATTCTGCAGAATAATTGACGGTCACATCAGGGCTCGCTTTGACCGGTGGCGCAACTGAACCGCCCCCTGAATTCACAGGTAGATTGATTGGGCTGTATACTCCCGACGAACCGCCTGAATAGGTGTTGCCAGTTCCTCCACCTCCCGCTAAATCAACCAGGTTTAGATAATCTCCGTAACTTATACCACCTCCGCCGGTGCTGCTCCCACTGTTGAGATACCCGATCACAACAACTTCGGGAAGGCAGTCCCCGCAATCAGTTGAAGGGATAATATCGCAGGCCCCGGCATTGAGGCTCTCTTCTGCTTCCCCGCCACAGCTTAATGTTTGAGCAATATTATTTGTGACTTTCTTGTATATGGCGTTATCATGTTGCAGGGATTCGGTAGAGATTTTCCCGTTAAAAACCTCCATGTCCGTACTGTCGCGTGTGATATGCACAAACCTTCCTGTGCTGCAATTGCCGAGCGTATCCGTCTGCAGCAGTATAAAGTCACAGCTAATATTTTTCCGGAGCAGTCCAACGCGGAGGAGCCAGTTTGTTCCTTCTTTGCTTATGACCATGTTCGCCTGATCGATATTTGCATAATCGGTGTCAGAAAGATTATCTTTCAGGTATGCTTTCACGTTAGCTAAATAGCTAGTGTCTTTTATTGAGCCTGGGGGCATTTCATTTTTTCCTTCCTGCTTTTTGCAGGAAAAAATAATAGCAGATAAAAGAAGCACGGATATATATTTTTTCATGATTGATTTTTAAAAAATTTTGAGCAATAGGGTACCCTTCTGCTTCAGTGAGCAGTTTTTTAACCGCAGTATGTTGACCGGGAGACTAAGGCCCTTTTGGAGGGGCATTTATCCTTGCACACTTTTCCATCTTCACTTTTTTTAAAGGCCAAAGAAAGATTTGAGGACTGTTGCCACAATGACAAGGAAGATGCAACTGCCGAACCAGGCAGCAGCGACTTTGCCGGTATCATGGTCTCCATGGTTCCATTTCTGGTAAACTTTTACGGCGCCGATGAGCCCGAGGATGGCCCCTACTGCGTACATGAGGTTAGTGCCTGCATCAAAATAGCTGCGCACCGTTGTATTGGCCTGGTTGATGCCCGCATTGCCGTCAGCGGTCTGGGCATGGCCGGCCGTTTTAATCAGCAGCAGCATGATTAACGCTGATGCATACCTGATTTTACTGTTCACACTGCACATATTCATTCTTCACTATTTTAATTTCACTAAATCATTTTAGCAACCCTGCGGCAACCTGCCCTCCGTAACGGGCAGGCGATGCTCACAGGGAAACCATAAACCAACTGCTGATACACAAAAGGTACGGATATGGAGCTCCATCCACGCTACTCATTCGCACCTGGCTTATCTGCACTTCGTCATGGATGGAGCAATATTTTTATTTCAGCTTATTTTATTTGTAGCCTTATTCTCATTGACATTCCATTGCTTTCCATTGATCAATTGGCGGATTTCTTTTCGGTAATATTTTAATAGTACCACTAAATAATAAGCCGCAAAAACAAGCGCTAAAAAAGAAATAAATTCTTGCCAGGTAATCTTGCTGAGCATATCTTAATAATTTTTACTGTACAAATATGGGGTTATAAAAAAGTGATGTTTCACAGGTTTTCCCGGCTGGGAAAAATATTTTTTTAATCGTCTTCCTCCATTTTGCGGAGCAGGTTGGTTTTTAAGGAATCGAGAAATGCAGTCCGGTTCTTTTTCCTGAGCCTTAATTCTTCATAGGTTTTGTAAATATTGCCCAGGCTGATATTGAACACTTCTGAAAAATAGTTGGCAACCGTATTTATCCCCATTGGTGAGTTATTGAACACACCTGAAGCATGAAGGGCATAGAGCAGTTCCACCAGGCCTGCTTTTTGCCCTGTCCATTCCAGTTTGTTCTTTGGCTTTAGGCCTTCAGCATTTTTTTGCGGTTCCCCAATAGCATGGATAAAATAGTTACAGAGCATTTTGTTGGCTTCGATCATCGCGAGTGTATAATCGCACACGGTAGAAAATTGAGGGTCCCTTTCAAGGGTAAGCTGTCCCGGGAACAGGGCTTCTTTTTGGTTCTCCCTTAAAAAATAAATATGGTCAAGATAGTCAGAACCGTTTCTCAGGTAACGATAAAAATCCTTATGCACTTCAAAGAAGCTGTTGATTTTTTTGATTTCCCCAAGGAAATAGTTTTTGATGATTTCCACATCCCCTGGCGGCTTGTTGAGTTCGATCTCGTAGAGACTCGCATAATACAACGCCTGCGCGTAAAAACGGGGCTTGACAAACTTAAAGAAAAATATCTCTGCCTCACGTGATTCAAAACTGTAGACTGACAGGTAAGCCCTCAGTTCGCCCATATATTTTTTTGCGATGAGCGCTGCTCGCATTGCCGCCTGGAGCGTCCCTTCGTGGTCAGAAAAGATATTGCCGAGATCGCCGGACATCTTATCATAAAGCGCGTTGGTTGTTTCTTCAAATAAAAAAGGCATGGACGAATTTATCCATGCCACTAAAAAATAAGATTAAAAAAAATTAAGAAATCTTTCTTCCCTCTCTGAAAATGACCATATCGAGCAACATGATGAAGCCAAAAAGCAAATTGAGCAGCGTTTGGTTCAGCCACCAGATATTTGCCTCGTGAAAAAAATAAAATATGCTGCTGAAAAAACCGATCGCGATATTCAACGCACATACCAGGGCATAAATGAAACCGGAGTTACTCAGGAATCGCCTGATCAGTCTCAATGCCAATGATAGAATAGCAGCAATAAGAAATACATACCGTAGAAAAATCAATACGATGATCAGGTTGAATCTCCCTGTGCTGCCGATCTTTTTCCAGAGCACCAGCAGGAACAAAAGCATCGTACTAACGGCAAAGAATACCGCAAGCAGGTATTTCGAATTTGAATTTTTATTTTTCATGGTGATGCTAACTTTTCATAACTGCGGCTCATGAACTGCAGCCAGTCATTTTTCATATCTGCCGCAACTTGAAAATAGGTTTTTGTCCTCTCATCAAAAAAGAATCCGCCATACATGCTGATATCCACCTTATGCAGCAGGCCTGCACTATCGGCAAATGATGCAAGGTATGACCCCATCCAAAGCGAGTATTTTTCTTTTGGCCAGGCGCCCGAGCTGTTCAAAAATGTTTTTAGCGAATCTTCATTCAACGGGACAGATTCAATGTATAACAGGGAATCCTGTTTCAGCCTGAATGCTTTATTGCCCTGGATCTTATACAGCTTCCAGTCTTTCGTTCCCTCCCAGGTCCCCTGCTGGGCAAAAGAACGCGCTGAACAAAGAATAAGCAAAACCGTGACTGGTATTTTCATGTCATTTAATAGCATGTGCCAAGATTTGGATGGGCGAGGTCATTTGTGCTTCTGGTCATCCCCGCTTGCAGGGACATGTTGCGGATATCCTCCCCAAGGTCACCTGGATCATAGCCGCCACCGCCGGCCCATTTGCCATAGCTTGAGAGGATATAAACGTCCCCCGCTTCGAGGGTGTGCAGTGCAAAAGACGTGCAATTATTGTTGTTCAGGTTATAAGTCGGGTTATTGTTGCCACCCACAAAGCTGAGCATATTGAAAAATTGAGAATTGTCCAGTTTCACAGTAAGCGAAATATTGTAGCTATGGGCATTGTCATTGTTGAGCTGTCCGGGCGCTGAAGGGCTGATCGGCGTGACATCATCTGCCGGATAGAAACCCACATTGCGCTGTATGGTTCCGTCTCCCCCGGTTTGGGTAAAGATCAGGAATGTATGCCCTACATTGACAATGTTCTCTCCTGATGAAGAACCTGTGACAGAAAAACCCCAGGGGTCTCTTTTCCCCGGCACCGGCTGGTCAACACATATAGTCACGGAATAGGAGTACGTGTTCCCTGCAAGGTTCGTAAAACATTTATCATAGTCGGTGATGTTGCCGATAATATTGTCCCCCCTGGCAACAGGCATATTGGTCACCGGGTTGACGGATCCGACAGGCGCCCCTCCACCTGGTCCGCCGGAGAGCCCTGAAGCATAGCCTGCGGCGCCAAGCCCGCTGCTGCCTCCACCGAGGCTTTCATTACCGGTGCTGACAAACTCATAGGTGCATCCCAGCGCTTCTTCATAGGAGTAACCTTCTTCATAGGCCGGTGCATAATTGTATCCTTCAAAATAGTAACATACTTCAAGGAGCGCCATGCTGTTTTCATCCATGCCGTCTTCAGCTTTTTGTCCTGCTGCGGGAGAACCGGACCTGCTCCGGGTTAAGGGCATTGCCTGGCCGTCTTTGAACAGATAGGAATGTAAAGGGCTGCCATCCCAGGCGTCTACATGGAGTGTGCCGCTGAAGGTCTTTTTGTTGCCGGAAAAAAAAGCATTGTCAGGTACCATCGTGACGATTTCTGCATGAAACTGCCCCGAAGAATCCTGGTAGACAAAAAGCCTCGAGACCTCGCTGATCAGGTAGAGCCTCTTGCCGCTGGCCGTGCCGGTGACATAAAAAAGACTGTCATATTTTAACGGCGCAATAAGGACTTTCCGTCCTGCGATATCGCTGAGCCTTGCCTGTTTCCAGATGGGTTCGCGCCCATAGGCGGCCTGTGGGTAAGTTGATTTGTCAGCGGAGTTTTCAGCGATCGCGTTTTGCGGGTGTAGATGTTCATTGAAAAATGTTTTGGCCTCCGATTCAAAATCAGTTGGGTTTTTCACGGTAGGGTCTTTCTTACAGGAGAAAAAAAGGATAAGGAAAATACTTACACAAAATAAGAGGCGGTAGAAGGTGCTCATAACAGTTGATTTAACGGTGAATAATGATTATTGGGAATGGTTGCAGATAAGCTTGCCCTTGATGGAGCTGAGCGTCACTTCTGTGATGCCGAGATAAGAAGCGATATATTTGGAAGGGACACGGAGGATAATCTCAGGGTTGTTCTTTAAAAGATTGGCGTACCGCTCATGGGCACGCTGCATCCTGATCGAGTACAGCCGCTGTTCGCTCATGGCATAATATTTTTCAGTCAGCACCCTTGCCGTGAAGTTGAATTCCGGGAAATGCTTATATGCATATTGCAATTGGTCGTAACTGATATAGTGAAGGCAGGAGGGCTCTATCGCCTGTATGCTTTCAAAGCTTGCCTTTTGATTGAAGAAACTCTCAACGGAAACAATTACATCACCTTCCTTCATGAACCAGGAACAAACCTCAGCGCCATTATGCAGGTAAAAACATCGAAGGAGGCCGGATTCCACAAAACAGATATGCCTGCAAGTCTGGCCGGCATGAAGGAGATATTCTTTTTTGGAAAGTTCCCTGTAGGAAAGGTGCTCAGACAAAAATTGGAGCAGCCCATTCGATAAAGGATGAATGGCCTGAAGAAATTGAAGCAGTTGTTCCATCTGGGGGAGATTAATGGTTACAAAATATCAGGCCTCAAATTAGGTTTGGAAAATTTTTGTATCGGGAGGGAATTGTTTTGGGATGGGAATAGTTGGGAAAGGTTTGAATGGCCCATGATTAAATCAAATTTGCATAGTTGATTCTGTGTACGTGCCAGAAGAAATCTGGTCAACCGGCAGTTTTTTTTTTCCCGCTGGCGGGAATACTATTGAGCATCGTTGTGTCACTCACTTGTGCGGTAGAAGCTCGATGGAGCGCAAAGGGAGTCAGGATCTCTCGAAATGAAAAATGGATGTGCCCGTCAATTGTTATTTCGAGACGAAAGAAGCAATTTTGAGAATGATGTCCTTCTTTGGTACACTTGTCATTCACCGCTTGCTGGTTGGCGGTAAATTACCATTTTGATTTTAGCCAAACATAATTTAGGCATTAATACCCCAAAAGGCGGGATAACTCAGCAATTATTCTTTTGAATTTACAAATCAATTTAGACTGCGTGCTGAAAATCCTCCAGTGTGATCGCGGAATTTTCTATTCTGGAGTGGAATTCAAAAAAAATTCAAAATGAATAAAATTTTTTTCAATTTCAACGCTCCAAAATAATAAAATGAAATTTTCTAAACGGCAATCAACTTTGGGAATCGTGACTCTCATTGACAATGAGGTTTAAATATGGTTATTGCATCTTGCGCGATAACCCGGTTCTAACAGCATCCAGCCAAACGATACCCTCCTTCATTAGTCTTCAAAACAACTATGTACATAGCTGGACCTGCGATAGCATTTTTTTTTGTTTTCCCAATCCGTTGCCGGTTCTCTCAGCCTCTACATAAAAAGTACTTTTGAATTTGAAAAGCTTTTATTCTGGAGTGCATGGTTCTCCTTTTTCGTCAAAGCATCCCCATGGAAAACAAGTACACATTAGATCATCATCCTTCTCGTTAATCAGATGAAATTTCCCTAGTTTAAGCCCTAATTTTTCCACATGTTTATTTACCATTTTCCTAATCTCTTCTGTCGTATTGTTTTCTTTTATAAATTTTTTGACTTCTGTCCTGGTCATAATTAAATGTTTAGTGTGAAGAAATGAATTGAATAGTTGCATGTATGGGCGTCATCATACTGTTGGTATCCGTAGCCACCGCTGTCAATCTTCCATAGTATTGGCTTGCTCGTCTATTGGCAATACTATCCCCTAATACATATACAAACTGACTGTTGCCAGAATTATCGCTCAATGGGTTTTTTACTCGAAAAGACCCGATAGCCACATTGTTCGTATCAGATACAGTAATGCCAACTAGATTTTTTTGAGAAGGTACTCCTTGACTTTTATATATTTTACATGAAAACGTTATCTCTCCATCCGCGCCATTTGAAGGCTTTATGCTTAAGCTGCTTGCAGACAAATTGATGAAGTCAGGATAGGAGTTAAAGAATGTATCGGTGATTGTCTTTGTAAACGAATATAAGGTGCATTGTATATGAGCAACCCCAATTTGAGAACCACTTTTAAGAGTCGCGAAAGCAACCTTTTTTGCAGAGTCAATATTATTTTTCGCAGCAAGGGAAATTGAATTAGAGCCACTCTCAACAAATGTTCCTAAATCCGTAGTTAAATTGACCACACATTTTGAGGAATCTGCGTCATATGGAAAGACTATGGCAATCTTAATCAAGCTTACGCTGTCTGCAGGAATTGAATTCCCCCCTCCCCAGATTTGGATATTTGAAGAATCTTTTTTGGCCAGATTCTGTGGGTCGTAATTACTCTCTTTGTAGCAACTATTGAAAAAGAAAATGACAATAAAAATAACAAAAGTTGTGTGCATGAACGTTTTCATAAACTTGGTATTAATTTGACAAAATCTCCCAATAACTGGGACGCAGTGAAATTGATTGAGAGTGACGCAGACGGGATACACGCAATAGCTTTGTCTGTGACAACCGGATTAGGATTGTTGGCCCTGAACCATAATGCCCCTGCGTTAAAAGTAAATACATGGCTAAGTTTCAGTCCAAGTGCAGTATATAATGACGTACTGTTCCCGAAGAAATCCGATCGTTTACCTGCTTTTGCAATCGACGCCAATGTCCATCCCGTCGTGAAGCAGAGCCTTTGCCAAAAATGTTTTTGGTTTATTAACCTGAAAGGTACATTCTGATTTAATGGCTCAAAGTTTATCTGAAATCCTAAGTAGGGAGAAAATCCTTGCATACCAGCTCCGAAAAGAGATCCGAATCCATAATAGCAGTAACCGAAAACTGGCGTGATATGAACAGCGGTTCTGGTTTGAAAGTCTATAATAAAGCTATTTGCGCCATACATATCAATCTTTGACCCCAAATACACATAAGGTATGATAAGGCTATCTTTAAATTTACGATATGCCGATTCCAAGGTGTTCATGAGTTCTTTAGTGTATCCGAGCTTAGCAGCATATTTTTTCAATGCCGAATAGAGCTCGGTAAAATTATTCTTTTCAAGGTGGCATATTTTGCAACAACTATCAATACAGACCCCACAATTTTCGAAATTCTTTTCAAATTCCAACTTTGTAAGAATCTCCTTTGCATTCTCAATAAATTTAATACTAGAAGCAAGATTTTGAGAGGGAGTATTCTTTGCGCCTACATTTGATGCGGCGAGATAAGGATTTTTCAGTGTAACAGCTAAAGATCCATCATTGATTTTTTCCCAATCTTCCATCTGCAGTGACCACAGTGTCCATAGGACGTTTGATTCAATAGTGCTGTCGAAGTTATTAGCACCACAGCATTTCTTCGAACTGCATTCATTGAGTGACTTAAAATAATCTCGCACTTTTTTTAGATTATCGTCGAATAACCTGAGGGAACTTGCATCAAAAACATCATTGTTAACGCTTTTGACAATCATTGCAGAAATGTGCCGTCTTGTGTCAACAAACCTCTCGATTAATTCGTAGCTGTTGAATTGCGGAACAGGCTGATTAAAATTTGTTATCAGCTTTTGAAGAGGGTACTTAAAAGGCTTTCCGTTTTGCAAAAAAACAGGAAACTTATTCTGTTGGTAAAGTCTGTTGTATGCGGTGTCAATGCTCTTAAATACGTTTGAAGTTGGATCGCTCAAGCTGCCAGCAAAATATTTATATGCAAAATAAAGTTTGTTTAAGATTGTCTTATTTCTGTAAAAGAGGTCAGAAGAATTAATATCAGGCGCAGCTGGGTCAAAAAGAAGAAGGGAATCAGGATCAAATATCGCAGTATTGACGTCGTGGTAGACCATTATCGCATATTTACGCCCTGGCTTCAATGTGCCCGCAGGTACTAAATTGTCAATTGCCAAATAATTCCGTGACGGGGAAAATGATTTACATTGTTCTCTGAATTTTTCTATTTGCTGATTTTCTGTTTCTGTATAGGAATAGTTGTATAAATAGTCAAATTGTACCGACAAATTTGTTGAGTCAAGCTCATAGTTCATCATTTTCGGGACTGGTTTCCGGGAAAAAATATTTTTTATCCTCTTGTGTATTTTGTCGTCAAAATAATCGGATAATTGTTTTTTCCCATTCCATTCAAATAACAAAACATATCTGATTTTTTCTGCTGATTTTAAATGAATCTTTAATTTAAAGGAGGAGTCATAGGTGAAATTTGTCTTATTACTGTCCGAGGATTGCCAATATTCAAAAAAATTAGGGACTCTAGAGCTTTGCGCTTGGCAATGAGCCACAACAGCAACCATTAAGTTTGAAATTAAAATAAATCGACGCGCCCTCATTTTTTACTATTTTGGTTTTAAGTTTAGTCAGTTTTATTAATTGATCCCTCTAATAGTTAAGCCAATTAGAATTTTTCGAGCCGGAAATTCTCCATTTTTTGCTTAGCGGTTTATTGTGTTTTGTAATTTTCTCAAGAAGCTGAATTAAAGCTACGGAAGCATAGCTCGCTTGCAAAGTTTAAAACACGGTATTTAAAGGGGAAAATCACCTTTTATCCGTGGGAATATTGAAAAATGAAGATTTAGACCCTGGGCTTACCCGGCCCGACATTCGGCATAATTTGGCGTTGCACATTTCTATAAGCATTTATACCCCAAAAAGGGTATTGCTCAGGAATGACATTTTTTTGAATTGCAAAACCCATCATGACTGACTGCTGAAAAATTTGCCTCTGATATTGAAAAGTTTTTAATTCTCGCCTTTGAATTCAAATTTGAACTAATTCGTTTCAAAAATTGCTTAAAAAAGTCGCAATTTTCAACTAGATTTTATATTCATCGTTGTAAAAGTTGTTCTAGAAATTACTTGAAGCCATATTTGTTATCAAATTTTCAATACCTACTTATGATACTCATCGACATGCTTACATAATCACCTTTAGCAAATTAGGACCTGTAATTACAACTATAACAATAATACTTGGAGTATACACTCTATTTGCAAATCATGAGTGGAACAGAAGGAATTTTGCTTCTCAAATGATTTCAAATTGGAACAAACAAACAAAGCCCTTTATTGATGATATAGAAAAAATAGAACCAAGACTTATAGATTTCAAGGATGGAGCTCTAGCACAAATTACTCAAGAATATGCCAGAGAAATTTATTTTAGTAAATATTCAGAAGATTCGAAGGAATGGAAGTTAAGAACTCGATTTATTCATTTGTTGAACGAGTTTGAACATATTGCAGCAGCATATAAAAATGTAGTTGGTGACAGAAAAATGATTGAGGAATCATTTAAAGATATTTATGTAAAATGGGGGTTTGTTCTGGAACACTTTATTAATATTTATAAAAAGCAAAGAGAAAACGACAAGCCCTGGGGCCCATTTCATGATCTCTACAACAGATGGGCTTCACAAAAAACCAGTCCATTAAGAATAAAAACGGGGATTTAGGTGTAATCGCACATGCTACAGATTCATTTGTTGATGAACTTGTCTCCCAAAATCAATTACCGAAACTAAACCACTCGCTGACTAAACTCTGATATAGTCAGGTTAATCATTCTCCCCACTCTCGCACTCTCCTCTCAAATTCATTACCTGGCAGCCATTTGTTGTGTGTTCTCAGGCTGCTCAAAAATGTGCGTGCATCCGATTTTGAAACTACAGCAGTGCGCACCAGTTCATCGATGACCCAGAAAATTCCACGGACAGTAATCCCTTCTGCCTCAGCCACTGACTTTAAATTTTTGTCTCCGCTAAGCAGGATGGCATTTTTCTGTTGGGCGTAATAATAAGCAGAGCAGTCCTGCTCCGAAAGTTTGGGGTGGCGCGAGGCCAGCTGCTGGATATCCTGCAATTCGTCTCGCGATATTTGAATGACCAGAAATTTTCCTGAAAGGATATGCGGCCTGATGATTGCCACCTGCGGATCATAAAGCTCTTCCAGGATGATATGGGTAGTCATGAACTCATATTGCAAGGCTAAGCAAAGACTGAAGAGCCCGGTCTTTACGAGGTCTATGAGGATATTCGCGTCATGTATGGCAATCTTCTCCATAAACAAAGTTGAATGGCCTTTTAAAAAGTTTCCAGTTCCTCACGGAATGCGGCCAGTTTCATTCCCGCAAGGTTGGCTGCCTTGCCCAAGCTCACCACTTCTTCTGCAGCCAGCCGGAAGACGAGGTTTTTGAAACGGTAACTTTTTTCGGTGCCGGCAAAATTCCCCAGACCTTCTTCCTTTTTATTGCTTGCGATGGACCTCCAGAACCTGTCTGCTGCCCTGGTGCTGACAATTCCTTTCAGCATCGCCCTCATCATGATAGCCTGAACAGAAATGCCGTACTGCTCTTTGATGCTTACCAGTTCGCCCGGGGCGATATTGTTCCTTTTGTCACCTAATATCTTTTCCAGGCAATCATCAGGCAGGAGCAGCGCGCCCGCAAATGCATGGCATATCCTTTCTTTGTCCGCGCCATTTTTGATATTCAAAACTAGGTGCCCCAATTCGTGCAGCGCGGTGAAGCGCTTGCGCTCGATACTGTAATTTTTATTGACCGCTATAACGGGAATATCCCCCACACAAGTGCTGAGCCCGTCGAAACCTTCGCCGGCTTCGATCTCTATCAGCTTCACGCCGTGGTCTTCCAGCATCTCGATGACATTGGGGATGGGGTCAAAGCCCAGATTCCAGTTTCTGATCAGGGCCAGTGCGGCCTCCTCGACATCGTAAACATCTGCGATCAGAATATTTTTTACGGGGTTGCTGAACCTGGTACTGATGTTCAGCAATTGTTCTACTTCGAGGTAGCGCTCAAGGAACTCTTTTATTTTTTCTTTGATGCTTTCTTGTTCTTTTACCCCAAGCTTGCTCTTTTTTCTGAATTCCACTTTAGCCAGTGAAGGCCCTGGTTCCCTCAAGAAATAATCGGGTTTCAGCCCAAAGGCCTTTGACAGCGCGATCAGCATTTCCCCGGAAGGCTTCATCGCTCCCTGTTCATATTTGCTCAAGGCCTGTTTGGTAATGTCCAGGGAAAGCTGGTCCGCCAGTTCCTGCAGTGACCAGCCCTTCATCCTGCGGGCAGATTTTAAGCGTTCAGCAAAAGGGCTCATATCTATTTGTTTTTTGGGCAGAAAAGATGCGGTTGACAAAACTACAATTTTTTTTTATTTGTCAACCAATCCGTAAATTTGTTTGGTTGTCAGAGAAAATTCCGGCAACAAAAAGCCGCGGCACTGGTCAGCGCTGCGGCGGGGAATAATACTTTGGAGAAGCTGTTGTTCCTTCTGGCAAATGTATATGTCCTTGCGCATTTTACCAAGCTGCCTTGGGCTGCAGAGCGGGTGCCTCAGTATCGAATAACCTGCTGCTCGAAAAACCAAATGTTATGGCAAAGAACGGAAAACCAGGTGACGGCCACCGCAACGGCGAGGTGCGAGACCGCAGTCAGGTCTTCAACCCCAGGACTGAGACCTGGGTGAAGCGCGACAGCGCGACCGGCAGGTTTATGGATGGCAAAGCCGATGACAAGCCTTTTAAGGGAATCCGGAAAGAGAAATGAGTTCCCTGGCTGATACCTAAATCCCCCGGGTGAAAGCGGGGATATTTTTTTCAACAAAAACTTTAATGAATGAACACAAATTTACCATGCGATGAAAGCGCGCAGCTATGCGCGGGCGACAATTGCATCACGGTGTACGGTGATACCGCGCGGGCCGTCAATGCCATTGTGTTAACAGCCACTGCGTTGATCGCAATTGCGCTGATCGCAAAATGGCTCGATTGAAAAAATGATGCAACACATCTGATGATCTATTCGGGTGTGTTGTATTTTGCTTTAAACTTTATCAATATTTATCTGGACTCAATAGTTGTTTAAACTTTTATGAAGTGTGGACATTAGAAAAATTAAATGCTTTGATCGCTCTGGAAACAGAAGAAAATCTTCACTTGGAATACAAATCTGCGGATGCGCTGGCTGCGACAGATTCAAAGAAAAATGATATTTCAAAAGATGTTTCAGCTTTCGCAAACTCCGATGGCGGCGCAATTATTTATGGGATGAAGGAATCTTCTTCACCCAAAAAATACAAGCCTGAGAAAATCGATCCGGTAGACAGAAAATTATTTTCGCGCGAAACTCTGGAACAAATTATCAATTCAAAAATCTCACCACGGATCCACGGTCTTCAGATATATATTATCCAGACACATACAGCTAATCCAGACCAGGTTGTGTACGTAGTGGAAATCCCTAAAGGCGCAACAGCCTATCAGGCTTCGGACAAACGTTACTACCGGCGCTTTAATTTTCAGTCTGTTCCGATGGAGGATTGGGAGATTAAAGATATCATCAACCGTCAGACGCGCACCATAGCCCAGGTGCGGCTGATGCCAAAATTCAATAAGAAATTTGAACTAGATTTTCATGCCATAAGAGGCCGGACTTTTGGTTTTGATATTGTTGCCAGTAACACCGGGATAAAAGCAATCATGCTTTTGGATTGTATGTTTGCGACAAAAGAGCAAGAAGTCGCTACGATGTTTGTTCCGACCATAGGTTTTAACCTCAGGAATGATATTTATGAACTTCGTTACGATAATTCGTATGAGCCGCCGGCAATGTTTGCATCTACTGAAGTGACATTAAAGAGCGACCGGAAACCGATTCTCGGCCTCACTTATTTAAGAATAGGACAGGTGGATATTTATTCAGATTTTTTTATAGACAACAGGCGTGTCCAAGTAACTGTGGTGACGGAAGACAACCGGGTAAGTGAGACACTGGCGGGGATGGAACTGATCGGTGAATGACCAATCCGCAAAAGGAAAAATGACATGTCCATTAATCTAAACCAAACTATTTGCCGGCTAATTAATCACAGTCAACAAGGGTGCAGCACAGTTTCTTTTGGAAAAAAGTCTTCAAATCCCAATGAATTCAAATTATCAAAGCTCAAAAAATGACTTTTAGGGGGTTGAACGCAGAAGCCCTTTTTTCTGCAAGATAGAGCCATGACATAGAATGAGATTTTAAGACCTTTTTCCGGTCAGCCTGTGATACCTTGATGGCACGGTACAAGGCTCCCACTCCAATCGCCCCGAGAGCACTTGTAATATCAGTCAATCCATGGACCGGCACAGAGAAAGCTCCTCCGACTGCAGAAGCTGCGACAGCGACTTCTTTCGACAAAAGGATTTTCTTTTTCTCCAATCCCAGTTCTGCCTTTATATCTTTGAGGTCTGATTCCATATCGGTTTTGAATTGCCTTTCTATCTCGATGATGTCTGTAGCTGTCATACCGGGTTTGGTGATTTGTGCGACGAACCCATCTACTTTACCAAGATAATTTCTACGGAAATTCCTGTAATCGGAGCTATTGGATTTTGCCTCTCTTTTTCTCATTTGCACCAATGTGGAAATTGGAATATCATCGGTATTCACAACTTTTATTGACAAAGTCACTAGCCGATCATATGCTGGTGCGACCTGGCTGATATCCAGGCCTGTCACGTACTGTCCTCCCAATTGCTCTGTGGCATGCTGCTGAAGCCACGAATAAGCCTCAGACCTGTCGGTAATCTTTCTTTTGCTTGTCCCCGCACAGGCGTCCGCCAGAAGTGACATCAGCACAAGGCCCGCATAAGGCGTCAGATGGTAATCTGAGTCCCTTGGGTTGAATTGAGCAAGCAGATTTTCCTGCAGGAGCCGCCAGGTACGATAATCCAGTTTGCTTGTATAAATGGGATAGGTCTGCGGGTTTCTTATGGTCTTGAGCGTGTTCAGGAAGAACCAATCGGGCACTCCGTCCTTCAGCATTTTCACAACACGGTCATGCACTGCATCGCGCTCGTCCATTGTTGGGTAATGAGGCCTTGCTACGATTTCGATAGCTTCATTAAAAGCCTTCGATTGAAATTTTTGATGCTCCCACCGTCGCTCTGGCGTGATATATTCTACTTGGTCCCAGAGCAGCAGAGCATTTTTAATGATGTTTTTATCTGTGATGTTCGTGTGGGGATAATAGAGCGCAGCCGGAGAGGACATAGGCAGTCGTTTTTGGGTTTGCTAAACTTGATATCGTTCTGTCACTTTAATAAATTTTTTTTTTCTTTTGTAGGTCGCCGGTAGCAAGCCGAATTGTCGCCAATTGGGTTGCAAATGTTTTCAATAATCAGTACTCGCAGTCGCAAGCGGAAGCATTAGGCTTCAATCCACCGATGCTGCTCTATGGATTACTTGTTTGACTATTGAATCCGAAATGCCGCAAATTAGTTTGATTTTGCTTTCAATGAATCCGCATACCCCAAAAGGGGTATTGCTCAGATATGAGATTTTTTTTCTTTCAAAACTGTCTCAACTGACTGTCGAATCATTTATAGCTGACATTGCAAAGTTTTTAATTCTCTTCTTTTAATTCATTTTTTAACAAATGGAATTTTGAGAGATAACATCATATATCATGAATGTACGCATTAGCAGTAAGCCTATTTGACTACACGACATCAACAAACAGACGACTAAACCTTAAACCATTTTGACAAGTGACCAACATACAAATCATATTGCAATAGAACAACGAGTCAGCGACACTCCTCGCTGATCCTTCTGTATTTTTTATTTTCCCCACCGCACATTTTTTTAATTCAATTTTATTCCTAGGCACAAATCGCATATCTCGTCTTGCCCGACCCACGACTCGACCCTTCGCAAAACCAAAAGAGCCATTTTTTGCCCACGCACCGACAGACAGACTGACCATAATTCAAACAGTTTTTATATTGAAAAACGAGATAGTCAAAATATTAAATCTATCTTTGCGGACACATTTCAAAATGACATGAACAGAATTAAAGAAGTGTTGGAAGAAAAAGGAATAAAACAGACTTGGTTGGCTGACCAACTTGGTAAAAGTTACAACATGGTAAACGGCTATGTACAAAACCGACAGCAGCCAAGACTTGAAGTACTTTTTGAAATTGCGAAAATACTAGGCGTTAAACCACAAGACTTAATAAAAGAAAACAAATGACAAGCATAGCACAACGACAAGAATTGCAAGCCAAAATATGGAGAATAGCCAACGATGTTCGTGGCTCTGTGGATGGATGGGACTTTAAACAGTTTGTTTTAGGAACGCTGTTCTATCGCTTCATTAGTGAAAACTTCACCAATTACATTGAAGGTGGTGATGAAAACGTGGACTATGCAAACTATCCTGACAAAGACATTACACCCGAAATAAAAGACGATGCAATAAAAACCAAAGGTTACTTCATTTATCCAAGTCAACTTTTTGTGAATGTTGCCAAAACAGCCAATACAAACCCAAATCTGAATACAGACTTAAAAGCGATTTTTGACGCAATTGAAAGTTCTGCAAATGGTTATCCATCTGAACCCGACATTAAAGGTTTGTTTGCTGACTTTGATACCACAAGCACACGATTAGGAAATACCGTTGAAAGCAAGAACAGCACTTTAGCAAAAGTCTTAAAAGGTATTGAAGAACTTGACTTTGGAAATTTTGAAGACAATCAAATTGACCTTTTTGGTGATGCTTATGAGTTTTTGATTTCCAACTATGCAGCCACTGCAGGTAAATCAGGAGGTGAGTTTTTTACACCGCAACACGTTTCAAAACTCATTGCACAATTGGCAATGCACAAACAAGACAAGGTAAACAAGATTTACGACCCTGCGGCTGGTTCAGGCTCGTTATTGTTACAAGCCAAAAAGCATTTCGACAACCATATTATTGAAGAAGGTTTTTATGGGCAGGAAGTAAACCACACCACTTATAACCTTGCCCGTATGAACATGTTTTTACACAATATCAACTACGACAAGTTTAATATTGCCCTTGGCAATACACTCATTGACCCACATTATGGCGATGAAAAACCTTTTGATGCCATCGTTTCTAATCCGCCTTATTCAATAAAATGGATTGGTGACGATGACCCAACGCTAATTAATGATGACCGTTTTGCTCCTGCCGGTGTTTTGGCTCCAAAATCAAAAGCAGATTTTGCATTTGTACTTCATGCTCTAAGTTATCTCTCCAGCAAAGGAAGGGCAGCTATTGTTTGTTTCCCTGGTATCTTTTACCGTGGCGGTGCAGAACAGAAAATCAGAAAGTATTTGGTGGATAATAACTTTGTTGAATCTGTAATTGCTTTAGCACCAAATTTATTCTTCGGAACTTCAATTGCTGTCAATATTCTCGTTCTTTCAAAACATAAAACCGAAAATAAAACACAGTTTATAGATGCTACGGGTGAAGATTTCTTTAAAAAGGTAACTAATAACAATCTACTTGAAGAAAAACACATTGAAAAAATAATGGAATTATTCGATACCAAAAAAGATGCGGCAAACATATCGGTTTCCATTGACAACAATATAATTGCTGAAAACGATTATAATCTCTCCGTGAGTTCATACATAGAAGCCAAAGATAATCGGGAGCAAGTGGATATAGAGATGTTAAACAACGAGATTGCAAAAACGGTAGAGAAAATTAATACACTACGTGCCGACATTGATACCATTATAAATGAGATTGAAGCATGAGTTACTTAGTAAAATTATTAGATGGTGTTAAGGTAGAATGGGAAACGTTGGGAGAGGTATGCAAGGTTCTTAGAGGTAAAAGACTTACCAAAAAAGAACTTTCAGAAAATAATATATTTCCTGTCTTTCACGGGGGATTAGAACCCCTTGGCTTTTATGCAAAATCTAATCGCCCAAAAGATACAGTAATGATAATAAACGTAGGTGCTTCTGCCGGAACTGTTGGTTTTAGTCCCGTTGAATTTTGGTCGTCAGATGGTTGTTTTTGTCTCGAACATTCAGAAGTTTTAAATAATAAGTTTCTTTATTATTTTCTAATTGGCGAGCAACCTTTCTTAAAATCAAGAGTTAGGGTAGCTGGCATACCTACCTTAGATAATTTCGTTGTTGAGAAACTGCAAATCCCCATCCCACCTCTTTCTGTTCAAAAGGAGATTGTTCATATTCTAGATAAATTTACGGAGCTTACAGCGGAGCTTACAGCGGAGCTTACAGCTCGTAAAAAACAGTATAATTACTATCGGGGGCAATTGCTAAGATTTGAAGAGGGAGATGTAGAGTGGAAAACCTTGGAAAGCTTGGCGGAAAATTTAGACTCAATGAGAAAACCCGTTACAAGTGGACTTAGAGAGGCTGGTAATATTCCCTACTATGGAGCTTCTGGAATTGTAGATTATGTCAAAGATTACATTTTCGATGGTGATTTTTTATTGGTTTCAGAAGATGGAGCAAATTTAATTGCAAGAAATACCCCTATTGCGTTTAGTATAAGTGGGAAAACCTGGGTTAATAATCATGCACACGTATTGAAGTTCAACACTTATGCAGAAAGAAGATTTGTTGAGTATTTTTTAAATAGTATTGACTTAACTCCATATATTTCAGGTGCTGCACAACCAAAATTAAACCAGAGGAATCTAAATAACATTAAAATTCCTAATCCATCACCAGAGGAAAAAATAAAAATCGTTTCTATCCTTGACAAATTCGACATACTTACCACTTCAATCAACGAAGGACTTCCCAAAGAAATTGAATTGAGGAAAAAACAGTATGAGTATTACCGTGATTTATTACTAACCTTTCCAAATAATAATTTAGAATCATAAAATGGGACAGACGTTATTAGAAATAGCACAAACACTTAGAGATGCTGACAAAAAAGTACAGCTAATCTATGCTTTTAATGGCTCTGGCAAAACTCGTTTATCACGGGAGTTTAAGCAGTTGATAGCCCCAAAAGAACTTGAAGCAGAACAGGAAGAAGATTCAAGAATTAAAATACTTTACTATAATGCTTTTACTGAAGACTTATTCTTTTGGGATAATGATTTAGAGGCAGACTCAGACAGAAAGCTAAAAATACAACTCAACAGTTTTACAAATTGGGTACTCAGAGAACAAGGGCAAGACCGCAATATTGTTGAAAATTTTCAGCTATTGACTAATGACAAATTAACTCCGCAATTCAATGAAGAATTTACAGAGGTTCGATTTTCATTTGAACGAGGTAATGAGGGTGATACTGAATTTGTGAAAATTTCTAAAGGTGAAGAAAGCTGTTTTATTTGGAGTGTCTTTTTCAGTTTAATGGAACAAGTTGTAAGTGTTTTAAATGTGGCTGAACCAGAGAGCCGTGAAACGCCCCAATACAACAATTTAAAGTATATTTTCATTGATGACCCAGTTAGCTCATTAGATGATACACATCTAATCGAATTGGCTGTCAATATTTCGGAGCTAATAAAGTCAAGTACTTCTGATTTGAAATTCATCATCACTACACATAATCCATTATTCTACAATGTAATTTTTAATGAATTTAATAGAGTTAAAAAAACAAAGAAATGGATTTTAGAAAAGTTGAATGATGGCACATTTTCAATAAAAGAATTAGAGAGTGATTCACCATTTTCCTATCACTTGTTTTTATTAGCAGAGTTAGAAAAAGCGACTCAACCTACAGGTGAGATTAAAAAGTTTCATTTCAATTTTCTGCGGAATATATTAGAAAAGACCTCGACCTTTTTAGGTTATAATAAATGGGAAGAACTTTTGCCACGTGAATCAAGAGAAGCATATTACAGAAGAATAATAAATCTTTCAAGTCATTCAAAACACAATGGTGAAGAAGTATCAATTGTAGAAGAAAATGACAAAAGAGTATTGGGCTTTCTTGTAAATGAAATCAAAAGAATGTACGGTTTCAAACCAACTATTAACACAAGCACAACTGAGGAAAATGTCGCATTATAAAACCATAGCAGAATCAAATAGCTTCATCGTATTGGATAAATTCACCAAGTACTTTGAAGTGAATGAAGCACCTGCTGTTTATCAAACAGAGGCAGCTTTGGAGAAGGAATTTATCCAAGACTTGATAAACCAAGGATATGAAAATCCGAAGGAACTCAATACAATGGAAGCGATGTTGGCGAATGCAAGAGTGCAATTGCAATCGCTTAACAATTTAGAATTTTCGGATGGCGAATGGTCTCGTTTTGTGGAAGAATATTTGGACAAACCAAGCGATAACCTTGTAGAGAAAACCAGAAAAATACACGACAACTATATCTATGATTTCGTTTTTGATGACGGACATATCCAAAACATCTACTTAGTTGACAAAAAAAATATCACACGAAATAAAGTACAGGTAATTTCGCAATTTGAACAGAAGGGCACACACGCCAATCGCTATGATGTAACGATTTTAGTAAATGGTCTGCCTTTGGTTCAGGTTGAATTAAAAAAACGAGGAGTTGCTATTCGTGAAGCATTCAATCAAGTTCATAGATACTCAAAGGAAAGTTTTAACAGCAAAAACTCACTCTTTAAGTACATTCAAATTTTTGTTATATCCAACGGTACTGACAGCCGATATTTTGCCAATACGGTAGAGCGAAACAAAAACAGTTTTGACTTTACAATGAACTGGGCAAAGGCTGATAATACGCTAATAAAAGACCTGAAAGATTTTACAAGTACCTTTTTTCAGAAAAAAACGCTTTTAGAAGTTTTACTAAAGTATTCTGTTTTTGATACAAGCGACACGCTACTTGTTATGCGACCTTATCAAATAGCAGCAACAGAACGCATGTTATGGAAAATAAAAAGTTCTTTTGAAGCAAAGAAATGGTCAACAACTGATGGTGGTGGTTATGTTTGGCACACCACAGGTTCAGGAAAAACGCTTACCAGTTTTAAAGCAGCACGTTTAGCAACTCAATTGGATTTTATTGACAAAGTATTTTTTGTTGTTGACCGTAAAGACTTGGACTTTCAGACCATGAAAGAATATCAGCGGTTTTCTCCCGACAGTGTGAATGGTTCTGACAGTACAGCAGGTTTAAAGCGAAATATTGAAAAGGACGACAACAAGATTATTGTAACTACAATACAAAAACTAAATAACCTCATGAAAAGTGAGGGAGATTTAGCTATTTACCAAAAGCAAGTCGTTTTCATATTTGATGAGGCACACCGTTCTCAATTTGGTGAAGCACAAAAGAATCTGATTAAGAAGTTTAAAAAGTTCTATCAATTTGGTTTTACTGGAACGCCAATATTCGTTCAAAATGCTTTAGGTGCTGAAACTACTGCAAGCGTTTTCGGACGTGAATTACACTCTTATGTAATTACAGATGCCATTCGTGATGAAAAAGTTCTGAAATTCAAAGTTGACTACAATGATGTTAGACCTCAATTTAAGAGTATTGAAACTGAAATAGATGAGAAAAAATTAAGTGCAGCAGAAAATAAAAAAGCTCTACTTCATCCAGAACGCATCAAAGAAATATCTCAATACATCTTACAAAATTTCAGAATCAAAACACATCGAAACCAAGGAAGCAATAAAGGTTTTAATGCCATGTTTGCCGTAAGTAGTGTTGATGCAGCCAAATGTTATTACGAAGAATTAAACAATTTGCAAAAGGATAGTGATAAGCCTTTAAGAATTGCAACAATTTTCTCCTTTGCAGCCAATGAAGAACAAAGTGCAATTGGTGAAATAGTGGATGAAAATTTTGAGCCATCTGCAATGGATAGCAGTTCTAAAGAGTTTTTGACTAAAGCTATCAATGACTACAATGCAATGTTCAAAACCAGTTATGGTGTTGACAGCAATGAGTTTCAAAATTATTATCGTGACCTTGCAAAACGTGTAAAGAACAAAGAGATCGACCTAATCATTGTAGTTGGAATGTTCCTTACCGGTTTTGATGCCCCTTCACTTAATACGTTGTTTGTAGATAAAAATCTGCGTTATCACGGATTAATACAAGCTTTTTCAAGAACAAACCGTATTTATGATGCCACAAAGACATTTGGAAATATTGTTACCTTCCGAGATTTAGAAAAGGCAACCATTGACGCTATTACAATTTTTGGTGATAGTAACACAAAGAATGTAGTTCTTGAAAAAAGCTACAAAGAATATTTAGATGGTTTTACTGATATTGTTACAGGCGAAGCACGCAGAGGTTACGTTGAAGTCGTAAAAGAATTAAATAACAAGTTTCCTAACCCCGATGCAATTGTTAATGAAAAGGATAAAAAAGAGTTCTCAAAATTATTTGGAGAATATTTGCGAGTAGAAAACATACTACAGAATTATGATGAATTTAATAACCTTAAAGTATTTCAAACGATAGATAAAAATGACCATGAGGCTATCGAAGAGTTTAAGAAGGCTCATTTTGTGACAGATGAGGATATTGCCTCAATGCAAAAAATTGAATTGCTGAAAGAGCGAACTGTTCAGGATTATCGTTCTACCTATAATGATATACGAGACTGGTTAAGACGTGAGAAAAGTGGAAAAGAATCAGAAGAATCCAAAATAGACTGGGATGATGTAGTATTTGAGGTTGACTTGCTAAAATCGCAAGAGATAAACCTTGATTACATCCTTGAATTGATTTTTGAGCATAACAAGAAAACTAAAGACAAAGACACTTTAATTACTGAAATACGCAGAGTTATTCGTGCAAGTGTTGGTAATAGAGCAAAAGAGAGTTTAGTTGTTGATTTCATTAATGAAACCGACCTCGATACCCTTCAAGATAAAGCAAATGTTATTGACTCATTCTTTGCGTACGCACAAAGCAAACAAAAAGAAGAAGCACTAGAACTAATCGCTGAAGAAAATTTAAATGCAGACGAAGCAAAGAGATATATCGCAGCTTCTTTAAAACGGGAATTTGCGAGTGAAAACGGAACAGAACTTAACACCCTTTTACCTAAAATGAGTCCATTAAACCCTCAGTATTTAACCAAAAAGCAGAGTGTTTTTCAAAAGCTAGTATCGTTTGTAGAGAAGTTTAAGGGTGTTGGGGGTCAACTTTAAATACGGCCAAATACTAATTAAAATGGATAACCAACAATACAGCCACAAATATAGCCAAACCGCAAGTGGCAATGCTCAAGCTCAAGCTTGACTAAGAGTGTGTTGTAAGTTCCCCTTATTTTCGGGCCATTCAAAATTGAAGTTTTCCAATTTCTTACCATTCACTATTAAGAACTAGCTATTTTGAAAGGCACAATTTTTACAATGGTCTTTCCGGCCAAAAGTCTTTAGGGGAACAATCTAAAATTTTTGCTATAGCGTTAAGGTGGTCAATATTATATGCTTCCGAGTTTTCTTTATTAGAGCTTTCAATTTCACCGATATAACCGGTAGATTCAAATCCAATACCATATGCAATATCGGCCTGCGACTTGTCCTTAGCAATTCGGATTTCCTTCACACGGTCAATAATATATTGTTCAATCGCAGAGCGCATTAATCGCCTATTGGTGATTCAAAGATGATTAGAGCATCAAATAATTACAATCACCTATAGGTGAGTATTTCTTAATTTTAGTTACCTTGTGATGACAATGTAAAAGATTAAAGAGGCTTTTTCGGAAGAAAATCTTGAGGGCTACATTTTAAGATTTTTGCGAGTTCGTTCAAATGTTTGATGTTATAGTGAGTTGGGTATTTATTGCTTTCCGCTTTTCCAATAAAACCAACAGAAACGTCAAGTTCGTAGGCAAGCGCGGCCTGAGAAAGATTTTTCTCTATCCTCTTATCCTTGACTTTGTCAATAACGTATAGATCAATTTTTGATTTCAATGCTTACCTATATGAAAATCAAAATTCAGTTATGATTGCGCCCTTGACAATCACCAATAGGTAAGTATTAATTCAAGTAACCAATAAAGAATGTGAATGTCCAGCCATGATCATATTGGGCATCAAAGGAATGGTTTTGGCGCCTTTGATATATGTTCCAAGGATAATTTTTCTGCCTTTTTCCTGGAATGGTATGCACCTTTGGTATGTTTTATTAGCACGATTGTAAAAGACCTAACTGTGGCGGAGGATATTGCCGAAGACGCATTTATCGTACTATGGGAAAGAAGGGAAAATTTTGACAATATAAAAGTGGTAAAAGCATTTCTTTACACGACTGCAAAAAATGCTTCCCTGAATTGGTTGCGCTCTCAAAATGGCCTCGAAAAGAAAAATGATCAGCTTAAATGGGCTTCAGAAGGGAGCGACAAATTTATCCTTGAAGATATCATTCGCGCTGAATTCCTGCATGAACTGCATGCAGCTGTAAATAACTTACCTACGCAATGCCGGAGGATTTTCAACATGCTCTATACCGAAGGTAAATCCAATAAGCAGGTGGCGGCTGAACTCAAGCTTTCCATCAACACGGTCAATGCCCAAAGGACGCGTGGCCTGGCCATCCTCAGGAAGAAATTGCTCTTCCTCGTAATATTTTTTTTTATGTTCGTTTAGCAACTCATGTCCCGTTCTGTTTCTTATTTTATATTAATTTTTAGAAAACAAATTAGTTCTAACTTAACTGCATGAACAACGAAGGGCCATATCTGAGCGGGGACGAAGTGGAAAAGGCAAGGCGCGTCGCTTATCTGATCAACGGCTACACCAGCCAGACCCTGAGCGTTGCGGAGCACGATGAACTGGATGCCTGGGTGGAAGAAAGCGATGACAATATGAGGCTATTCGAAGAACTGACCGATGAGAAAAACATAGATGCGCTAAAAAAATGGATGGCAAAACTGGATAGCCATAAAGCGCTGGAAAAGTTCAGGGCCAGGGCTTTGTCAATGGAAAAAAAGCGAGCACCCATCCTGAGCATACTGGTCACTGTAGCCGCAGCTTCCATCATTGGCCTCGGCATCATTTTATTGATGAGGAATAACCGGGGGAAAGAGGGGATACATCAGGATATTGCCGGTTTATCCGGTTCAGATATACCTCCGGGCAGCAATAGAGCTGCACTTACGCTTGACGACGGCAGCACGATAATACTGGACAGCCTGCATGACGGAAAAATCGCCGTCCAGGGAACTGCTGTCGTCAACAAAGATGGCGCCGCAATCCATTACTCTCCTGCAAACGCAGTCAGCAACCTGCCGGCTAGCTTTAATAAGCTCACCACACCAAGGGGCGGGCAATATCACATCGTGCTTGCAGACGGCACAAGGGTATGGCTGAATGCAGCATCATCCATACGCTACCCTGCGCAATTTTCAGGAGGGGAAAGAAAGGTCGAGGTCACGGGCGAGGCTTATTTTGAAGTGGCAAAGGACCCTGTAATGCCCTTTCGCGTTGTGGCCGGAAACGCAAAGGTCGAAGTGGTCGGCACACATTTTAACGTCAATGCTTATGGGGATGAGGACGTTGTCGCCACCACACTACTTGAGGGTTCTGTGAAATTCAGCAGCGGCGGCAAGGAGATCCTGCTCAAGCCGGGACAGCGGGGCAAATTATTGAAAACCGGTGAACTGGCCCTCGATGACCAGGTGGATACCGGGGAAGCCATCGCGTGGAAGAACGGCGAGTTCGCATTCCATGACGAGCCAATCGCTTCCCTCATGCGCCAGGCTTCGCGCTGGTATGATTTTGACATCAGGTACGAGGGGGAAGTGAGCGATCATTTCAATGCGGATATCAGCCGGGATGTACCGGTGTCCAAACTGCTCCACCTGCTGGAACTGACCGGCAGGGTGCATTTTGAAGTGGATGGAAAAACAATCATCGTAAAACCTTAAAATTTTTTTCTCATGTTAACGTAGATGCATATCTGAAGAAAGGCCCGGCAATAAAAAAACCGCTACGCGTTCGAGGCGTGGCGGCCCTATTGCCTGGGTTAACCCGAAACAAACAAAACCAGAAAGACTGTTCATTTCTTAACCCAAACAACTCAAAGTTATGGAATCCAAAGCTTATTTGCTGATGAGACGGCCATTTTTCCTTATTCCTTTTGCGCTCCTCTGTCTTCCTGTCCTCGCCTTTGCCCAACAGGTCAGCCTCTCCTTGAAAAATGCCAGCCTCGAGGCTGCTTTCCGCTCGATAGAAAAACAAACGGGCTATCATTTTGTGTATACCAAAGAAGAGCTGGCTGGCTCAAAAACAGTCAACCTTCATTTTAAAAATGTCTCACTGGATGCTGCGCTTAAGTCCTGCTTCGATGGTCAGCCGCTGAACTTTGCCATTGATGGAAATTATATAGTCGTGAGAGCGGCCCCGGTAACACCCGGAAATGAGACTGATGCCCTGCATGGCAAAGTAGTCGATGAAAAAGGCGAACCGCTGGCGGGTGTAACGGTGATGGACAACCGGACAAAAGAGATCACGGTCACCGATGACAGGGGGGATTTCCTCGTCAGGAAGGTGATGTCATCAGATACGCTTGTTTTCACCAGCGTAAATACGGAAACTGTTTTTGAGCCGGTGAATGGAAGGAACTTTATCGTAGTATCACTGAAGCTCAGGGCGGAGTCTCTGGGTGGTGTGACCGTGGAATTGAATACTGGTTACCAGCATATCCCCAAAGAAAGAGCTACCGGTTCATTTGATGTTGTCAGCAATGAGCTCATCAACCGGAGCGTGAGCAGCGATATCCTGAGCCGGATAGACGGGGTGACCAGCGGCGTGCTATTCAGCAAGAATGTGGACCCTGCGGCCAACGAACCCACGTTCAGCATAAGGGGCAGGAGCACCATCTTTGCCAACCCGCAACCCTTGATCGTAGTGGACAATTTCCCCTATGACGGGGATATCGGCAATATCAATCCCAACGATGTGGAGAGCATCACGATACTGAAGGATGCCGCTGCAGCTTCTATCTGGGGCGCAAGATCGGGCAATGGGGTAGTGGTGATCACAACTAAAACGGGTATGTATAACCGAAAACCTAAGGTCTCTGCCAACAGTAATATCACAGTCTCTGCAAAGCCCGATCTGTTCTACCAGCCGCAAATGAGCAGCGCAGATTATATCGGGGTCGAGCAATACCTTTTCGGGCAAGGCTATTATGACGGCATTATTTCAAATGGTTATTCTGCACTATCCCCGGTGGTTAATATCTTAAACCAGGAAAGGAACGGTCAAATGAGTGCTGCTGATGCAGAAAGCGCAATTAACGCTTTAAAGACTCATGACCTGAGAAATGACCTCAAGAAATACTATTACCATCATGCTGTCACACAACAGTATTCAGTAAGCATCAGCGGGGGCAATAATGCAGACCGTTATTATTTTTCAGCAGGATATGACAACAGCTCCACCAATCTCGTTCGAAACGGGTACAAGCGCGTTACCATAAATGCGAACAACAGCTACGCTCTTTTTGAAAAGAAACTGGAAATCTCAACCAACATTGTATTCTCTTCCACAAATATTCAAAATAACAATAGTGGCAATGCAGGAGTCTATTATCCGTATGCTTCGCTGGCAGATGCTTCAGGTGCCGCGTTACCAGTCTTTCCGGATTATAGCAAAGCTTACCTTGATACAGCCGGACAGGGGCACCTGCTGGACTGGTATGATTACCCATTGAGAGAACTTGGATATGCAGACAATTCAACGCAGAACACAGAATATAAAATCCTTACAGGATTAAAATATAGGATATTGAAAGGCTTCGAAGCAATAGTGAATTACCAATACACAAAGGGCAATAGCGATCAGGATGATTACCACAGCCAGCAAACCTACTACACAAGAAACCTCATCAATCAGTTTACGGAGATTGACAACGGTAGCGGTAACATTTATTATCCCGTTCCAACGGGAGGGATTCTCGATAAAAATATTTCAGGTTATTTTTCACATAATGTGCGCGCCCAGCTCAATTTACAGAAACAACTGGGGAGCGGAGAGCTGACCGCCATTGCAGGCTGGGAATTGAAAAGCTACAAATTTTCATCAGCCAATAGCAGGCTTTATGGTTACAACCCGGACAACCTGACCAGTGTAAATGTGGATTATGTAGGTTACTACCCAATGGCACCGCAGGGGTATTTTACCACGTTACCGACGAATAACGCGACCGCAGGCAACACTGATCATTTTATTTCTTATTTCGCGAATGCCGCTTATTTATTTCATGGTAAATATTTGTTCTCGGCAAGCGCAAGAACAGATGCATCCAACCTGTTCGGGGTAGCGACCAACCAGAAAACTGTCCCTCTCTGGTCAGCCGGGTTCAACTGGGAAATCAACAGGGAAAATTTTTACCATGTGTCTTGGTTGCCTTATCTCAAACTGAAAATTACAGATGGATACAGTGGCAATGTAAATAAAAATGTTTCTGCTTACACGACAGCGCTATATGAGGGGACTAATATTTTCAATGCGAATTACAGCATGATCGTAAACCCGCCTAATCCTGATCTTCGCTGGGAACGAATCAATATTGTCAATGCGGGAATCGAATTTGGACTGTTTAAAAACCGGGTGTCGGGAAGCCTTGAATACTATCATAAGGACGGTAGAGACATTATCGGGAACAGCCCGCTCGCTCCTCAAACAGGTGTCACGCAGTTCACGGGTAATACGGCAGGGATAAAAGGGAATGGCCTTGACTTTGTGCTCAACGCAACCGTCCTCGACAGGAAAATAAAATGGAAAACCAATATGCTCTGGAGCTATTCGAACACGGTAGTCTCCAAATATGAATTGCAGCAGCCGGCGGCCTATTACTATATCGCTGGAAATTATGTGAACCCCATGCAGGGGAAACCTTATTCATCTCTGTTCAGCTATAAATGGGCAGGTCTTGACCCGAATACGGGTGACCCGCAAGGTTATGTGAATGGACATGTAAGCAGCGATTGGGCTTCATTGGTCAACCCTGCTTCCCTCAGCGATATCGTGTATAACGGAACGACCGTGCCACGGTTTTTTGGGAATGTCCTCAACAGCTTTTCTTTTCAGCACTGGGAATTTTCGTTCAATATTACCTATAAGTTTGGCTCCGTATTCAGAAGGGCTTCGATTAATTACAGCCAGCTTTTTGAACTCTCAAAGGCTTCTGGGTCAACAGGCCATGGTGATTTTGAAAAAAGATGGAAAATCCCCGGAGATGAGCAACATACCAATGTTCCTTCTCTTAGCTATCCGGAAGACTATAACCGCGACCAGTTTTATTTGTATTCTTCTGAACTGGTAGATAATGCGGGCGAACTGCGTCTTCAAAATTTGCAATTGAGCTATCTGGTGAAGATTCCAGGAATGAAAATAGAACAATTAAAAATATATGCCTTTGCCAATAATCTTTGGCTGCTGTGGAAGGCAAATAAGGACGGGATCGATCCGGATTATGTGAATAGCAAGCCCTTGCCGAAATCGGTCTCCGTCGGAGTTAAAATTGATTTTTGAAAACAAAGATTAAAACCATGCGAACAAAATATATTTTCAGTTTATTTTTTTTCAGCGGCCTCATTACGGTGACCGCCTGCAAAAAAAGTGAGTTTCTTAACGCGAAGCCTAACGCGAACCTTAATGTGCCAACTACGCTTGATGACTTCCAGGCACTGATGGACAACTACAATACAATTAACCAAACACCTGGCCTTGGGGATATGAGCAGTGACAATTACTACTACAGCTTTGAAGACTGGCAGGCACAAGGTATCGTTGAACAAAACTGTTACATATGGGCGAAGGATATTTTTGAAGGCAACGGAAATGTGAGTGACTGGAACCTATCTTATCAACAGGTGCTTGTCGCAAATATAGTGCTGGAAGGCCTGGTGAAAATGAGTACAAGCGGAATTGATAACGATTCCTATAATACCATTAAAGGGGAAGCTTATTTCATCCGCGCAAATGCATTTTTTAATTTATCACAGATTTTTGCTGCACCATACGATAGTTCGAATGCGTCTTCAACTCCGGGGATCCCTATCCGTCTGAACTCCGATGTCGACAGGAATGAAAATCGGTCAAGCATTGCCTTTACCTACGAACAGATTATTGGCGATCTTAAATCTGCTGCCGCATTGATCTCCCAAAAAACACCGACAACAAACATCAATCGGCCGGTCAAGGCGGCGGCCTATGGTTTATTGTCAAAAGTCTTCTTGAGCATGAGGGCATATGATAAAGCCGGGAAATATGCCGACAGTTGTCTGCAGCTCTATTCGTCCCTAATCGACTTTAATAACCTCAGCACTTCATCCAGAATTCCTTTTGGCCGGAACAACGCGGAGACGATCTACCAATCTTACCAGGTGTCTCTATATTCTGTTGACGGCAGTAACGGAGTGGCACAGGTTGACTCCTCACTGTATAACTCGTATGATTCGACTGACCTGAGAAGGGAAATCTTTTTCCGCCTGAATGGATTAGGAAAATTGATCCTGAAAGGGACGTATAGCGGAACCTATTTCCTTTTTAGCGGCATAGCCGTAAATGAAATGTATTTGAACCGCGCAGAATCCTATGCCCGCCTCAGAAATATCCCCGCTGCCATGGATGACCTGAACGCTTTGTTATTGAACAGGTATCTAACGGGTACCTATATCCCAAAATCTGCGGCTAGCAGTGCAGAGGCGCTTGACCTGATCCTTTCCGAAAGAAGAAAAGAGCTTCCATTCAGTGATACCAGGTGGACCGACCTTCGCAGGCTGAATAAGGAAGGTTGGGGTATCTCCCTTACCAGGGTACTCAATAGCCATGAGTACGAGCTTCCGCCTAACAGTAACCTGTACACGCTGCCAATCCCGCCCGATGAGGCAGGCCTGAGCAATATTGAACAGAACTCGCGCAATTAATCAACTCATTTAAATTCTAATGATGAAAAAGATGATCAGTCTTTTTATAGGGTGCTTATTGATTACAAAAGCATCGAATGCCAACCAATCACCAGCCGGTCAGGTGATTATAGAAGGGCATTATGAAATGTTGAAAGATGATACGGTCACATTGCAGTTCTTCAAAAATAAATATGGCCCCGTAAATTTTGGAGCGGCTACTCAGACCCGTATCATCCATGATGGGAAATTCAGGTTTGCTATCCAGGATGTCTTCGGTCCAAGCTATATAATTGCTTCTTCAAACGCACTCGATGCAAAACTTCGCTACATATTTTATCTTGATGGTTTTCTTATAGAACCGGGAGACAGCATACACATAGACATAAAAAAAAACGGACTCATATTTTCTGGCAAGGGGTCCGAGAAATTCAAATGTAGGTATGCAATCGATACAGTAAATACAGTCAATCCTTATATCCATAAAAAGTTCTTTTCACTCGGGGATATTAAACAGGACGTGCTCAACGGGCTGGCACCGTTGTCTGATGATTATGGAATGGACGTTCAGCTGAGCATGCTTGAAAACTATAGGCAGAAACTTTCAAACCTGGCATTCCAGCTGTTGAAGTGCGATATTTTATGCAACTGGGCAAGGATAAGGTATAATGTTTACGAGTTCAGGTGGGGCGAATCTTTCGGCGCGGCGGATTCTACGGCGAGGAAAAAAATACTGATTAGGTTTTGCAAGGAAAAACTGGAAAGGGAACCTGCGGTGGACGATGACGTCAAAATGATCTCGAAAGGCTATGCCGATTTTTGTGTGATGCGCGCAACAATGGACTCAAAAATTGAAGATGATAAAATGGAATTGAATGATTGCTCAGGTCCGTATAGGTTATTAAAATCCCTGCCGAAACCGATGAGGGACAAGGCAATCGTTTCCTTTCTGGCGCTGATGACAGAGGCGAGCGGGATCGCACACTACGACAGTTGCGTTCTGGATGCCATAAAGTCTGTTGAAGACAACGGCTGCTTGGCGATCTTACATATTCTCGAATCCAGGAATATTAAGGGAGCGAACAGTTTTGATTTTGATCTTCCCGATAATAACAACAAGAGGGTTACACTTCGATCCCTGAAAGGAAAAGTCGTGCTAATGGATTTTTGGTTCACAGGCTGCGATGCGTGTCTTTCTTGTGCGCGCCAACTTCGCAAAGTGATTATGAATTTTGAAGGGGATGACAAGGTCGTTTTTATTTCAGTATGTACGGATCAGAATATAGTTACATGGAAAAAAAGCCTTGCTAAAGAGACGTATGCTTCACCGGAACTGGAAACCAATCTCTTCACCGAAGGGAAAGGTATAAATCACCCTTTACTTGCTTATTACAATATCGTTTCATTTCCCACTTTACTCTTGATCGGACAGGATGGCCGACTGGTTTCCGCAGTCCCGCCGCGACCCGATGAATTCAACGGTGTAAGAAAATTGACAGCGCTGATCACGAGTACAATTGGAAATATAGATGAAAAAGCAAATGGGCATTAAATGCCCATTTGTCTTGCCAGTTCCTACTGTATAACTTGGAAAAGTTTGTTTGGTTGAGATTCCCTGGGATGTGTCATTGCCTGGTCGAGATAAACGCAGTATTGATTTCCGGCTACACATTTCCAGGTTATCCCCTCCTGACTTGCCTGCACAGCTAGCGGGGAACCACCTACGTTGGCATAATAGGTAGTGTCTGCCTTCGGTTTAGTGAAAGCGCTGAAGGCGACAAAGGAAATGGCCAGGATGGCGGAGAGGAACTTGATCTTTTTCATGACGATGAATTTTTAATTGTTGGTTAATGCCCTACTTTGGATTATACAGGTGTTCGGTCGTCCTGTCATATGCGCATAATAAGTTGTTTACTCAACTGAGTGAAATTTCATTCAGTTTCATTTTTCGCAGGTTTATGATCCCGCTAATGGTTAGGATAATGAAAACAAGGTTGAAAAAAATATGCTGCTTCCATGAAAGGTATTTTATAACTCCTCCGCATGAACAGGGGAGGTCTTGCCTGTGAAATGCCAGCATGGCAAAAAGATAAACCGTAAATACGGATAATAATAATGTTGATGCCAATAATCCGTATTGCTGAAATTTCGGAATACATAACATTACTGAAATGGCAAGTTCAGAAAATGGGACCATCCATGCAATGATAACTGCAAACTTTCCGATATATGGGAACCATTTTAACTGATGTGAAAAAAAAGAAATGTCGGCCAGTTTGCTCAGCGACGTATAGACAAAAAGAAATACCAATAGGGCAATGATGATTTCTGTGATCCGGTATTTGTTTTTTGCGGGAAGTAACATGCGTTTCTTTTATAGATACAAAGTTGCGTGCAAGAGATATTCTCCTCCAAATTGAAAGTATTTGCAAACAGTAGAAATGATTTCGCAAATCAAAAAAATGATGTACCTAAAAATTATTTTCTTCGCAAAGAACCTGGGGTATACCCGAAATGCTTCCTGAACTCTGTGATGAAACTTGTGATGCGCAGATAACCGGTGATCCTTGCGATCTCTTTTGGGGGCTTGTTCGTGTCCAGCAGGAGCCTCTTAGCTTCTTTTAGCCGTACTTCTTTTTGGAACTCGAACATTCCTTTGCCAAAAATTTGCCTGAACACAAATTTGAGCTTGAACTCGTTCATCCCGACCATCCTGCTGAGTTCCGGGATGGTGAGGTGCCTGTTGATATTTTCTGAAAGCGTCTTTTTTATGAAATAAGCTTTGTCTTCTTCTTCCCTTGAAACAGTTAACTGGTCCGGCTTACTTTCTGATGCCTGTGCAAGCATCACAAAAAGGCACTCCCTGATCTTGTTTTCAAAATAGAACCTCCTGATCTTTTCCTCATAGGAACAGTGCAGGAGTTCAAAGCTAATGTCCCTGATCTTACTGCATGACCATCGATCTTTATCGCCAATTGTGAATGGCTTGTCATTTTTATTTTTCGAAAGGTGATCGCTTAAAAATGGAAAAAAAGGTACGAACTCTTTGATCAGTTCTGCGGAATAATACATTTCAAAAAGCTGTGACTCGATATTTTTTTCAAAAATCGCCGTCAGAGGTTGATGCGGGGCATAGAGAATAGTGCATTGCCCTTCATTCAGGTGGATATCAGTAATTCCTTTTGCCGAATATTTTATTCCATTCTTCAAAGCGAGAGAAGCGTGCAGCGCGTCGCTTTTTTCTTTGAACCGAAGCTTGGTCCTTTCGGCGAAATTGCAGATATTGTATTGCAGCCTGTATAGGGGCTCAGTGATTTCCTGGACGATCAGGACTCCCATTTTTCCAATGGCTGTCAAGGGTTTGCTCCCCGGCAAAACACTTCCCTTGAAATCTTCCTGAAGAGAATCATGAATGGTAAAAGACAGTTTTGAAAGTGTAGCAGTATCAAAGTCCATAAGCTGTTACGGAAGTTAATAAAGTCTGCTGAATTTCACAAAAGAAAAACTACGTCGACAATTGCCTGAAAATTCAGACATCGCCAAACTGAAATGCAATACGCTTTGCTAAACCAGTGCCTTAGGGCAATTGCTTTTTGCGGGATGTATCTCCGGTCTCAACTGCTGAATGGACATCAGGAATACTCATTATTTATCTTTTTTTTGCCAGGTTTTATCTCACTAAAACCACTGTTCCATTTTTACGCATAACCTTTTCTGTTAGCTCACCTTTGTAACTGAGGAGCCATACATAAGTACCTGTTGGTTGTTGCAGGGCATTAAATGAGCCATCCCATCCGTTAGAGGTATTCTTTGAAACAAAAATCAATTGTCCATATTGGTTATATATTTTCAATTCGTAGTTACTGAAAAGGCATTGGTACTTGGGCAGGAAGATATCATTATACCCGTCCCCATTGGGCGTGAAAGCAGAGGGCACAAAAAATTTACAAGTACAATTCTCATAGGCCACTTCGGTGCTGTCAGTTATTTTCCCACAGATATTAGTCACCTGTACCCAATAAATGCCTTCTTTTGACACGGTGAACTGTGGCGATGTGCTTCCATCCTGCCATTCATAGGTTGAATTGGGATAATTGGCATTCAGCAATAAATCTTGCGTTATGCAAATCGTTGTATCTTTTACCAAACTGATTTCAGGTTTTGAGATATACGTTACCGTTATATTGCCTGAAGTATCACAACCATTTTCATCGACCTTTACAGCATAGGTTCCAGCCCGGTTCCATAAGTATTGAGGAGATGTTGAGCCATCCTGCCATTGATAGGTAGAGTTTCATGGTATTCAGTTTTTAACAAAAGCGTATTTCAAAGAATCTAATTCATTTCAGATCTATTTTTTGATAAAAATTAAAATAAAAATGCGGATTGTTTATTTTTTGAGGCATTTTCATACTGTCGCGAAAGCAAACAGGGCGCAGCAATTTTATTGATTGTTTTGCCTAAATCAAATAAGTTTCTGGTCCGTCGCAAGATTAGATTAGCTGATGTTGAATGGCAGATAACTAGCCACCAACAATTCCGGTCTTTTAAAGAGATATTGAGCGCTACACCGTTGAACCTCAATGCTAATTTTTTTATTTGTTAATTTACTAATTATTTTAGTAAATTAGCCGCAACATTTGGAACATGTGGTATAGGATCACATTACGCTTGTCTGATAACAAAATATTATCTGGCATCCGGCAAATCGATGATGAAAATCTTTACAAAATTGAACTCATGACATTTGAGGCTGCAAAAAAAACGATTGGTTTGCACAGGGTAAAAGCGCTTGACCTTACACCGCTTTCTGAAGACCACCCGGAAGTGAAAGCACTTGTAAGTAGCGGCAAAGAGATCAGGCAACTGAAATAATTTGTTTATTGTTTAAATTTGATAGTATGAATGCCTTTGACATTGAAACGAAATTTGAGGTTGTCTTCAACGGTAGCCCTGTTAAGATCGAAACGATTTATGCAGGAAAGGACACGATGTATCTTGCGCGATTGACAGACCAGCCCGCTTTGATACTGACCCGTGCCTCGGATGCAAACAACGCGCGTTTCTGGACAAGCATACCTGAAGGCAGGCAAAAATTAGCAGAAGCAATTGGCGAGTTAATTGCAGATCACATTAAAAAATCCTTATAGTTATGTGTTATTACAACGGTATCAAAGTGACACATGGAGAATTTCTCCGGTTGAAGCATTTGGAAAAAATAGTGACCGCTTCTATTAATATCCCCGTAATAGAAGGCCCCCTGTATTTGCCTGATACAAACTATCCGGTACTCAAACCGGTTGCAGGCAAAGAAGATTTTGATATCACGAATATGGAGTGGGGATTTTTGCCCAGTGAAAACGAATGGCCTTTCCTGAAAAACAGGATAGAAGTGGAACGATGGAGAAAGGGTTACAAAGATGAAAATGGCGAGTGGCATAATGGCTATACAACGCTCAATGCGACCTGCGAAAATCTTTTCGTTAATGAACGCGGAAAGCCTTCGCTCTTTCGTAATGCAGCGATGGAAAGAAGGATACTAGTGCCATCAACAGGCTTTTTTGAATGGAGGCATTTGCCACAAATCGGGAAAAAAGGACAGCCGCTTAAAGCAATGGCTAAATATCCATACTACATTTATTTGCCTGAATTCCTTGAAGCCGGAAAACCATTTTATATGGCAGGCATTTGGAACCCATGGTCAGATTCGGAAACCGGCGAGCATGTAGAAACATTTGCCATCGTTACCGCAGGGGCAAACGGGCTTATGACACAGGTGCACAATGTGAAGAAACGTATGCCGACAATATTGAATGAAGATCTCGCATACGAATGGATGTTTGGCAAATTATCAAAAGAACGGATTCTGGAAATTGCAAAGGAACAATACCCGTCACCAAAAATGTGGGCGCATACGGTAGCGAAAGATTTTAAAACAGCACCTGACCCAACGGCAGCATTTGATTACGGTGAACTTGTTCCGGGATTAATAAAGGACGCTGCGTAACCCGGCAATTATTGTAAACCTCCCATTAGATTCATAAAAGATAAATGTCAATCACAGTTTTGTTTAAAACTATGATGAAGGAAAACCTGTTTTTGTTATGGCTAAATAATTTAGTAAAATCAATTGACAGCAACAAAGGCAAATATTATTTCGCAATTGCGGAAAGAAATTTTCTCTTTACAAGGACTTCAGTCAAGTAGCGCTCAAACGGATATTGACCTTGGCCTCGGAGCCATCAATTATGCATTCCCCGGCAGCATTTTTCCTTTATCTGCAGTGCATGAATTTATCGGTACTTGTGCAGAAGATTTAGCAGCAACATCAGCCTTCATTTCATGCCTCGTTTCTTCACTCATAAAAAATGGAAGCGTTGCCGTTTGGATAAGTTCATCCGCAACAATTTTTCCCCCGGCATTAAAACCGCTTGGCATTTCACCGGACAAAATCATTTTCATCCATTCAAAAAGCCAAAAAGAAGTTTTATGGATCATCGAAGAAGCGCTTAAATGTGAGGGCCTTGCTGCAGTTATTGCCGAGGTCAAAGAACTTGGTTTTACGGAATCGAGACGATTGCAATTGGCCGTTGAAAAAAGTCATGTCACTGGTTTTGTTATCCGAAGCGGGTTTTCAAAACCTGGCATCAACGCATGCGTTTCCAGGTGGAGGATAACAGCACACCCGAGCGTGGCCGGGGATGATTTGCCTGGCATAGGTTTTCCCGCTTGGAAAATCGAACTATTGAAAATACGCAATGGAAAACCGGGAAACTGGAATGTGTCTTTGATAAATGGACGGTTGCAAATCGCACCAACAGTGTCAGTACGCTTTGAGAACGAACATCGAAAAATCGGGTGATGGCCAAGCGCTATGTTACGATATGGTTCCGTCATTTAAAAACAGATTGGATCACCCTCCGCCGCCCGGAGCTTTCAAAATTTCCCTTTGTATTAGTACTTCCGGTGCACGGAAAAATGATCATCACCGCCACCAATACGCACGCTGAGGAAGATGGTATTTATACAGGCATGCCACTTGCTGATGCGAGGGCAATCGCTCCTGCATTAAAATATTTGGACGACAAACCGGCGCCTTCCGGAAAATTACTCGGCTCCATTGCCCGCTGGTGCATCCGTTATTCTCCTGTAGTGGCGCCTGACCTGCCGGATGGCATCATCATCGATGCAACAGGATGTGCACACCTGTGGAGCGGTGAAGAAAAATATATAACAGTCATGCACAACCGGTTTGCAGCAATGGGATACGATACCTGCATGGCGATGGCGGATACCATTGGCGCAGCCTGGGCAATGGCCCATTATGGCAATCAAAAAATTATCGAACCCGGAAAGCAAAAAGAAGC
Organism: Puia sp.; assembly: GCA_035541355.1. Classification (GTDB taxonomy): domain Bacteria; phylum Bacteroidota; class Bacteroidia; order Chitinophagales; family Chitinophagaceae; genus Puia. Next base: position 899,727 of record DATKNN010000014.1, read on the forward strand.
GCTACAGCATTTGCCGCCTGTTTCGCTGCGGATCGGTGAAGAAGCGGTTGAGCTATTGTTGCGGCTTGGGATAAGGGAAGTGGAAGGGTTATGGCATCTTCCCCGTTCTTCCATGAGCAGGCGTTTTGGGAAACAGTTGTTGACGAGGCTTGACCAGGCCATGGGCGAAGCAGAAGAATATATTGTTCCTGTCCAGGTACCGGTTGAGTTTGAGGAGCGGCTTGCCTCGCCGGAGCCGATTATAACGGCAACGGGTATCCGGATAGCGCTGGAGAAATTATTGGAGAGATTATGTGAACGGTTGCGTGCGGCCGGGAAGGGCTTGCGTACTGCAGTATTCGCCTGTTACCGGGTAGATGGGAAGATTGAGCAGGTGGAGATTGGCACGGTCAGGGCTTCACATAACCCTGTCCATCTGTTTACATTGTTTGAACTGAAACTCGAAGCCATTGAACCAGCTCTCGGCATCGAGCTGTTTGTGCTGCGGGCTGTTAAAACAGAGGAAGCGCTTGCTGTGCAGGAAAAAATCTGGAGAGGAACCTGCACGGTCACTGATCAGCGCTTTTCGGAACTGATGGACAGGATCGCCGGAAAGATCGGCCTGTCAAATATCCACCGGTATTTTCCGGCGGAGCACCACTGGCCGGAACGGTCCTACCGGGAAGCTGCTGTTATTCATGAAGAGATACCATTAGAGTGGCCAGAGCATATGCACAGGCCTCTGCATATTTTACAAAGGCCTTTACCGGTTGAAGTAACTGCGCCGGTCCCGGATTATCCGCCAATGAATTTCAGGTACCGCAACAAATTGCATAAGGTAAAAAAAGCAGACGGCCCCGAGCGGATCGAAAAAGAATGGTGGATCGAAGAAGGGGAGCACAGGGATTATTATGCGGTGGAAGATGAAGAAGGAAAACGATACTGGCTTTTCCGGTCAGGACATTACACCGGTGACAGAAGGAACCAATGGTTCCTGCATGGGTTTTTCGCATGAAAAAAATAAGTGATGGAGTATACCGAATTACAGGTGACGACGAATTTCAGTTTTCTGGATGGCGCTTCGCACCCCGAAGAATATGTGGAGCAGGCTGCCTTGTATAGTTATGCTGCTATCGCCATAACGGATAAAAACAGTTTTGCGGGGATCGTACGTGCCCACACTATTGCCAAAGCAAAAAATATCCGGCTGATCCCCGCATGCTGCCTTGAATTAAAAGACGGCCCGGCGGTACTGGCCTACCCGACTAACAGGGATGGCTACACGAAACTATCTGCATTGCTCACCAAGGGGAACCTGCGCACGGAAAAAGGGAAATGCGATCTTTATTTAGCAGATGTTTTTGAGCATGTCCGGGAGGCAAAACTGGTCATTATCCCTCCAACCACCTTAAATAAAAATTTTGCTTTTGATCAGGGTTTTGAAAAACTGGTCCATCAGTTCAAAGATGTTTTTGGTAAGGAAATTTATCTTGCTGCATCAAAACGGTATAACGGGGAAGATCAAAAATACCTGTACTCTCTTTTTGAGCTGTCTAAAAAAACGGATACCCCGTTGGTGGCCACCAACGATGTGCATTACCATATCCCTGAGCGAAGACAACTGCAGGACGTTTTAACATGTGTGCGCGAAAAATGCACGATACACACGGCAGGTTTTAAACTGCACCCGAACGCAGAGCGGTTTTTAAAAACAAAACAGGAAATGCTCCGTCTTTTCAGGCATTACCCGGATGCCATCCTGCGGACACAGGAAATCGCAGAAGCCTGCAGGTTCTCATTATCGGAACTGAAATACGAATACCCCGAAGAGCTGACGAGCGAAGGGCGGACACCCATGGAAGAAATCACGCAGCTCGCCTGGGAAGGTGCCATATCCCTGTTCGGAGAGGACCTTCCGGAAAAAATCATTGCCAATATCCGGCATGAGCTGAAATTCATCGAAGAGATGAACTATGCGAATTATTTTCTCACGGTGCATGATATCGTCCGCTATGCGCGGAGCAAAAATATCCTTTGCCAGGGACGCGGTTCGGCCGCGAACTCAACGGTATGTTTTTGTCTCGGGATCACTTCGGTGAACCCGACAAAATTTGATTTGTTGTTTGAGCGGTTTATTTCTTCTGCAAGAAACGAGCCGCCTGATATAGACGTAGATTTTGAACATGAGCGCAGGGAGGAAGTGATGCAATACGTATATGAAAAATATGGGCGTGACCGTGCAGCCATTGTTGCAACAGTTACCCAAGAAAGACAGAAAGGTGCGATCCGTGATGTTGGAAAGGCAATGGGGCTTTCTGAAGATACAATTAAAAGGCTCTCCTCTTCCGTATGGGAATTTACCAATGAATGGTTCGAAGGAAAAAAAATAGCAGAGCAGGGACTGAACCCGCAGGATAAGCTGCTGCAAAAAGTATTGCAGCTGACAGAACAGCTGATGGGTTTTCCTAGACAACTCGGGCAGCATACCGGTGGCTTTGTGATCACGAAAGGAAAACTCTCCGATCTCTGCCCGATACTCCATGCAAGAATGGAAAACCGTACCTGCATCGAATGGAACAAAGATGATATCGATGCGTTGGGGTTTTTAAAGATCGATGTGCTCGCGCTTGGTATGCTCACCTGTATCCGCAAAGCATTTGAGCTTTTGAAAACGCATTACGGACTTGAACTAACGCTGGCGAATATCCCACAAGATGACCCGGCAGTTTATGAAATGATCTGTCATGCAGATACCATTGGGGTCTTTCAAATTGAAAGCCGGGCACAACAATCCATGCTACCGAGACTGAAGCCCAGAAATTTTTATGATCTTGTGATTGAAGTGGCGATTGTGCGGCCCGGGCCGATACAAGGCGATATGGTTCATCCTTATTTGAAAAGGCGCAATGGAGAAGAGCCTATAGAATATCCTTCCAAAGAGCTGAAAGAAATTTTAGGCAGGACACTGGGTGTCCCGCTTTTCCAGGAGCAGGCGATGAAAATTGCCATTGTTGCTGCAGGGTTCACGCCTGCAGAAGCTGATGGGCTGAGGCGGAGCATGGCTACCTTCAAAGTGCAGGGGATGGTATCGCATTTTCAGCAAAAACTGATCAGCGGGATGCTGAAGAACGGCTACTCGAAAGAATATGCTGAGCGGGTGTTCAAACAGTTGGAAGGATTCGGGAGCTATGGTTTCCCGGAGAGCCATGCGGCAAGCTTTGCCTTGCTGGTCTATGTCTCTGCATGGATCAAATGGTATTACCCCGATGTGTTCGCATGCGCTTTGCTCAATAGTATGCCGATGGGTTTCTATCAGCCTGCACAGATCGTGATCGACGCAAAAAAGCATGCTGTGGAAGTACGGCCTGTTGATATCAATTATTCAACCTGGGATAATTTACTTGAAGAAGAGTCTGGAAAATTCCGTGCAATGCGATTAGGTTTTCGGCAGGTCAAAGGATTGCGTGAGGAAGAGATGAATGTTTTAGTTGCAGCAAGGCAAAAACAATTTACAAACGTTTCTGAGTTATACAACGCCGGGCTTTCAAAATCAACGCTTGAAAAGTTAGCGGATGCCGATGCATTCCGTTCTATCGGTCTTGACCGGAGAAAGGCGCTCTGGGAAGTATCTACTGCGCAAATAACGGAAGGTGTTTTTATAGGACATGTAAATTCAGGTGATTCAGAACAAAAAGTTTCATTGCCAGAGATGACTGCATCTGAACATGTGGTTCGTGACTATGCCGCGACTTCACTTTCACTCAAAGCGCATCCTGTAAGTTTTGTGCGGGAAAAATTACAGCAATTGCGCTGTGCGTCTGCAAGCGAACTTCCATCCATTGCTGAAGGTAGGATTATAAAGATTGCAGGGCTTGTATTGGTAAGGCAAAGGCCGGGAACAGCGGGGGGCATTTGTTTTATGACCATTGAAGATGAAACAGGTTTTGCAAATCTCGTGCTGTTTGAAAAATTATTTGATCAGTACCGCAAAGAAATATTGCAGTCCCGTCTATTGATGGTGGAAGGTAAATTACAGAAAGAAGGAGAAGTGATCCATGTGATCGTGCGCAAATGCTATGATGTTTCTAAGCTCTTGCGAAAGCTTTCTTCTGCAGAAGATAAAGATGTTTCATTGCAAACCTTATCGCGCGCAGATGAGAAAAGCCCGGTTATACCATCATATCCTGGTGCGAATAAAAAATTACAGTCGCGTGAAGTGGTTCAGGAGGAGCTTTTCCCAAAAGGCAGGAATTTTAAATAGCAACTGATATCGAAGTTTCAGAAATGCCCCCAATCCTTAACAAAACTAAAAAACAGCCAGCTTATCAAAATACCAGGGCCCGCTACTGAGGCCACTACTTGTCTTTTGTTTCTCGGTTAGGTGTTGACGTTAGCCACGCTCAACAGCTACCAGCTCAACTTAAAATATGGCGTGAGCGCAGCCAACGGCCCGTTGCTTCCTGATTATTCGAAACTGCAATTTGCGGTGAACTTATCCTGGAAGCTGCAAAATCTCCTGAGCTAAAATTAATTTCTTCGGCTATACATTTCCGTTAAATGTGCTTTGCGAGGATACAACCCCTTTACTGGGGATAATATTCAATTATAGCTGCCTCACCAAATCATTAACAAAAAACCGCGAAAAAACATTTTTAACACCCGTTAAAAGACGGTTTTTTGAAATTACCCCAAAGGGGTATTGTCCATTCAAAAAAAATCATTCAATTTTATTACGACGCTTAACAAGCAAATAAAACGACACACTAACTGATCCACCCCCAAAGAAAATTTCATTTTATTTTAAGTGCGGCTATTTACCTTAACATGAAAGGTACACTAGGTTTTGTGTGCCTACCATAACCTTGTTTGTATATGCGCTTTGCGTTGCTAACTGACTTCATCACCTTCACTGCCTTAGTGCAATACCATGCACATGAAGATGGAGGCATTATCAATAAGATCACGAATTTCCCCTACAAACTTTTCAGCAAAATTGATAAAGAAATAAAGGAACTGGAAGAACAGCCTGACAATCAAACGGAGAAGTACCCTTTTGTTTACAACAGCATCCTCAAAGAAATGGTATGAGAAAACCAAGGTTCCTCTTGCTTATTGGCTTACTGTTCGCTTCAATAAGTACTTGTTCAGCCCAAAAAGAGGCTGCTGATACCTGCTCATCACAAGATATTCCCATCCAGGGGCAACGATCCATCGGGCATTTTGTCAGAGGGGTTTGTAAACTAAATAGTTCTGTTTTTTCAGCTTCTGATACAACGACAAATCTCTCCGCGGAAAGCCATCCGCCCGCTGCTATATTTCCGACCGAAAAGCGAACTAAGTTATTACAAGTCAGTGGTAATATTTTATATGATGTAAATTACCGTTCAGGCATTGATACTCCTTACGCCGCAAAAAATATCTATCAGCATACGCTGCAAACGCGGCTTGATTTTGTTTACAAAGAACGTTACCCTTTCAAAATATACCTGACCACCCATTTTAGTAACTCATCACTGTTCAGAAGATACGTTGATTTGAATTTTCAGTACAGACAGGCTGACTTTGCGCGCCTGTTAAAGCAAAGAATCATTAACATCGCAGAATCGGCCTTACTGTCCCGGACAAAACAATTGGATTCGTTGAGAAGGCTCATTGAATGGGACAAGGCAAACATTGCTTCACTCAGCCATTCTCTGCAAAAGCCGGATATTAATCAGCGGTTGGTAGAAAAAAGAGAACAAAACCTGTTTGGAAACGGGAATGCTCAACCGGCTCCAAATATATCCAGTTACAATCCCGATATTCAAAATAGAATAATTGGGCAGGGCCAGACTAAGTTTACTTCGATATTTCAAGGTAATTCAAAAGACACCGCAGCGGAAAATAAGGCAAAAGAAGATCTCCATAAAATTGGCGCCTATAAGGATAGTCTTGACCAAAAAAAGAAAAAGCTGGATAGCCTGGTTGCTGAGCTTGACAAAACGGAAAAGCTTTACATTAACCTGCTCTCTCTTCAGCAATTAAATCAGAACAAATTAAGGAATGAAATCAATAACGCAACAGATGCCAATTCCTTAACCCGGGAACTCCAACAATTACGCATTCCGGATTCTGTTTTACCGAGGGGATATAAAACGCTTTATTCCATTAAATCATTCAATCTTGGCAGGAGCATCATTGATTACTCAGAGCTTTCCGTAAAGGATATCAGCATAACAGGCGTGCAGGCGGAGTACAACCCACGCTATTATTATGCTTTCGCCGTTGGGAAAATCGACTACCGGTTCCGGGATTATTTAGTCCCGGCTGAATCCCGGAGCCATCAATACCTGGCGCTGGTAAGGTTTGGAAAAGGCAGCAGGAACGGCAATCACACCATATTTACCTATTATACAGGTAGACGTCAATATTTTAATTCTGCCGTCGCACTTAATTCAGGCGATGCAATACCTGAATATAACCTCGCAGGCATAACGATAGAAGAATATTTTAAGCTGAACAAAAATATTTCATTGATCGCGGAAGTGGCTAAATCTACGGAACCCTATTATAGCCTGGATAGCTTACAAAAGAAAAACTGGGCAAATTCTGTCATCCGCTTTAAGGATCGGAGCAATGAAGCCTATTCCTTGACGCTGAATTCATTTTTCCCGTTGACACAAACAAGATTTTCGGGAAATGTAAAACAAACTGGTGCAAACTTTCAATCATTCAGCACGTTTACGACGGGTGCTTCACAGCTAAGGTGGTCGGCGCGTTTGGAACAGCCTTTTTTTAAAAAGCAGCTGACCATTTTTTCTTCTGTGCAGCAAAATGAATATAATAATCCGTTCGTTGCCACGAACTACAAGAGTTCATCCATACTCGCAAGTTTCCAGGCAACGCTTAGAATAAAAAAGTGGCCATTTTTTTCAATTGGTTATTTTCCGAGCTACCAGCTTACGAAAATAGGTGACGATAATTTTACGGAAAACCGCTACTATACCCTCGAAGCAAATTCAGGTTATTATTACCAGATTCATTCTGTCCAGCTAGCTTCTTATGTCGTATTCACCAGGTTTTACAACAGTGGGAGCGATTCAGGATTTGTCTATTTCAATTCCAGGAATATACTCATTAGCCAGACCGCTGCTATCAAAAATCTCTCATTCCAACTGGATGGCTCTCTTAGCGCCAATGTGGGCTATAACATTTATACAATTGAGAATAAAGATCAGGTCAATCTGACCAGGAGACTGTCAATAGGCGGGGGAGTTAAGTTAATCAAACAAACACTGATCGAACGGTTGCTATGGGGATATTCGGGGAATATCAGGTTTGGCATTGCAAAGCTGGGAGATATCCAACTCGTGTTTGATAAAGGATACATACCCGGGCTTGAAAGAACGCTTGTGCCAAATAATATGGGAAGGCTTACTTATTTCAAAACTTTTTAAACAGGATTTATGTTCAAAAGATTTACGTGTTTCGTCATTTTTTTCTTTCTGCTTTTTGAAGCACAATCCCAGTTGTCCATGTCGGTACATGAACCGCCCTCCGGCCTGGTACAAAAAAATCAGTTATGGAATATTACCCTGATATGGTCGTCCCATACTACAATAAATGTGAGGATAAGCCTAAGCCTTCTGGATGCAAAGGAAAACCAACCTGTCATGCGTGCGATAACAAGGACCTTTTTACTGGTTAATGGGATCAATCAGCTAAAGGCCTCTGATGTAGAGCCCGTAGACTATAATTATTTGTCACCGGCATTTGATTTGAGCAGCATGCCCCAGTCATTGTTACCAGTCGGCAGCTACCGGGCCTGCTATACCGTTTATTCTGATGATAAAAACAGCGATGGGGGCTTGCTTTCCGAGAACTGTTTCAATTTCCAGGTGGATCCGTTAAGCCCGCCGCAACTGAACCTACCGGCCGATTCTTCAACCCTCGAAACTCCTTATCCTCAATTTAACTGGTTGCCACCAACGCCAATTATTTTATTCAATGATTTAAACTATGACTTACTGGTAACGGAGGTACAACAGGGACAGACCGCATCTGAAGCCATTCAGGAAAATTTACCAATCTATTCAGCCTTTCGGATTACCTCGCCCTTCAACAATTATCCATCTTCCAACAAGAGCCTGGATACCGGCAGGCTGTATGCCTGGAAAATAATTGCTAAGAATGGTGATGCCCTCATCGCCCAAAGTGAGGTCTGGACATTCAGGATTGCTTCGAAAGATTCCGTGCTCGTCACGCCCCCGGTGACCGGAACCTACCTCGAATTGAAGAATGAAGGCTCTCCTGTTAATGCCGCTCTTATCACCGGCAGGATGCTGGGCGTCAAGTTTTACTCCTATGACAGCACACATGATGGTACCATCAGGTTTACAGACAGCAAAGGAAAGGTCGCTAAGGAAATCAAGCGCACAATTCAATATGGAAATAATTTTCTGGTAATTGATCTTGGCAATTCATTTACCCCGGACGAGATCTATTCCATTCAAATTGAAGACCTGCAGCACTCCTTATACAAAGGATCATTCCGCATTTCAAAATAAAACCACTAACTGTTATTAAAATAAAATGATAGTACAATTATCCACTCGTTATTCCCGGAAGATTGCCTTCGTTTTCTACATAGTCTTCTGTCAATTTCTCCTTGTTCCTTTAAAAATGAACGCAGAAGCTTTGTACCGGGCGCGCAATGCCACGAACTACCGGCCGCTTTACCATTCGTCTTCGAAGTCCTTTGGATTGTCTGATTGGGAATCTGTTCGTCATTTCCAAAGCAATATAAACAGCGATGTTGATCACAATCCGGTGGTGAATGCTCACATCCAAAAGAAAGCAAGGGCCTTTATCGGCGGGCCTAATCAACCCGAGATGTCATCCTTCAAATCAGTAGGCACAAACAACCTGGTCAATCTTTTCACCGGTGATTTCAACTATAATATTCCTTTAATGGATGTCGGCGGTTATCCTTTAAATGTCTATTATGATGGCGGGATTACGATGGAGCAGGAAGCCAGTTGGGTCGGACTTGGATGGAATATAAATCCGGGATGCGTCAATCGCAATGTTCGCGGCACGCCGGATGATTTCAATGGGCAGGATACGCTCATCCAGATGCAAACAATGAAGCCGAATAAGACCTGGGGACTAGGTATTGGAGCCGACTTCGAGTTATTTGGAATTAAGGCGCCTTTGAATGCCAATCTTGGGGTGGCTTTTAATAATTATTTAGGCCCATCCCTTGACCTGGCAGTCAGAGGTAGTGCGTCGCTAAGTATTGGAAAACTCGCCGGGACGGAAAAAACTCCGGCGGCCAGCGCAGGACTGAGTATTGGTATTGATATCAATTCAAGAACCGGCACTTCATTTACGGCGCATGCTTCTCTTAGTGGTAACGCAAATGCGCAAAATAATACGGCATCTTTTGGTGTCGGGCTTTCGACTTCGTACAACTCAAGGAGTGGGATAAAAGCACTACAAATAACAGAACAAGCAGGTCTCTCCTATTATGATGTAAAAGACAAAACAAATGAAAAAAATGAGGTACTATACAGGTACCAGGCCGGAGGACATATTAATCCAACCTTATATTCTACCTCGATCAGTTTCGT
>DATKNN010000015.1:0-23500 GCA_035541355.1 Puia sp.
TGTGGGAGCATTTGCACTGGCATCATTAGGTTATCGTGATTATGCCTACCTGACCTTAGGCGGAAGAAACAGCTGGAAATCTACTGTTGAAGCACCAAACAGAAGCATCTTTTATCCGAATGCAAGCTTATCATTCATCCCAACATCTGCATTGGAAGGATTAAAAAATAACAGCGTAGTCAATTATCTGAAACTGAGAGTCGGTTATTCTACCAGCGCAGGCTTCCCCGGGCCTTATGCAACAAGGCCTACTTATACCAGCACCACAAAAGTGTTTGTAACACCGGGTGGAACAAATATTAATACCCTTACTATACCAAGCTTATTACCTAACCCGAATTTAAAACCTGAATTGCTTAAAGAAACAGAAGCAGGTATTGAAGGCAAATTTTTAAGCAACAGGGTATCGCTCGATTTGACCTTTTACCAGAGAATAGCTAATGACCAGATACTTTTAAAAACAATTGACCCCGCAAGCGGCTCAACAAGTGAATTGATTAATGCGGGAAGGGTAACCAATAAAGGTGTTGAACTTCAACTTGGAGTTATTCCGGTTCAAACGAAAGACTGGAAATGGGAACTCACTGCTTTATATACGCTCAATAAAAGCATGGTGTCAAATCTGCCTGCCGATCTTCCCTTCATCAATATTGCCGGATTTTCCAACCAGGGAACTATTGCTAAAAACGGATCTCCTCTAGGAGTTATTTATGGAACTTATTTTGAAAAGGATTCTAAATCGGGTAAAAGAATTGTTGGAACTGATGGTAATTACATTGCCGCCAACGATCCTGGAATTATCGGCGATCCTAATCCACTATATAAAATTACCGGCATTAGCACTTTAAGTTACAAAGCATTTAGCTTTTATATGCAATGGGATTATACCCAGGGTGGTGATATGCTCGCAGGAACCCCTGCAGCTTTGCTGGGAAGAGGTGTAACAAAAGATACAGAGTTTGACAGGGCTCAACCTCTGATATTACCAGGTGTACTCGAAAATGGACAGCCAAATAATATTCAAATATCAGCTACACAAGACTATTATGGCAACAGCATCACCAACGGAGCAGCATCAGAATCGGCAATTTATGATGCAACTTGCATCAGGCTCAAGGAAGCTTCTCTTTCATACAGCATCCCCGCAAAAGCTTTAACCAAATTGCCATTCGGCGCTATTTCCTTAAGCATTACCGGAAGCAATCTCTGGTATTACGCTCCTAATTTCCCGAAGTATGTTCATTTCGACCCGGATGCAAATGGCCTGGGTGTAGGTAATGGAAGAGGAATCGAATTTCTTTCAGGCCCATCAGCAAGGCGTTACGGAGCAAGCCTGAGAATTACATTCTAAAACTTAAAACTGGTTTATTATGAACTATAAAAAAATTTTATTTGGAATTGCTGTCCTATTTGTCATCTCTTCATGTAAAAAAGATTTTGACAACCTGCTGGTCGATCCAAACAATCCAACTCCGGCCGCAGCTGATGTTGACCTGTTCCTGAATCAAACGCAAGTCGGTTTTAATCTTTTTCTGTCAGGCAGCCCTTCGAATTTACAATCGGGATATTATAGTGCATCAGATCTGGGTGCACATATGAGCAGGCAACAATACGTTTTTTTTATTGGAGGCCCATTTTATAGAAGCGCTTATCAACCGCAGTCATTCGACCCCGTTTGGGATCTTTCCTACTCATCTGATCCTACATACGGAGTCGGAGGTGTCATCAACACAGCCAATACACTGATTCCGTTAGCTGAAGAAGAAAAAAAATATGTGCAGGCAGGTATTGCAAGAGTACTGGAAGCTTATACCTATGGCACATTGGTAGACCTTTTTGGAGACGTGCCTTATTCCGAAGCAAACGGCGGTGCATCCAATCCAAACCCAAAAGTAGACGGTGGAGCATCAGTATATGAAGGAATACAATCCATGTTAGACAGCGCTATTTCCGATTTTCAGAAAACCGGCGCTGCAGCTGGCCCAGCGAATGATATGTTTTATAATGGGGATATAAACAAATGGATCTCTGCAGCAAAAACACTGAAGTTGAAATTTTACATGCAGGTCCGATTGGTTGATAATAGCGTGGTTCCGAAAATAGCTGCATTGATATCCGAAAATGATCTTATTAACGATCCGTCGAAAGATTTTGTTTTCAGATATGGAACATCGGTATCTCCCGACAGCAGGCATCCGCATTATGCCGTCAACTATACCAGTTCGGGGAATGGAGCGGCAGAATACCTCAGCAATTATTTTATGTGGATGGTAACAGCACAAAAATACGGAGGTAATGTAACTATTAACAGTGCGCTCAACACCACAACAGGAGATCCGAGGGCGCGGTATTATTTCTATCGTCAGCAAACAAATTATAATTGGGCAAACCCTACTGCCCTCAACTGTTATGCCAAATGGGCGGGCAGCATTTATCCTGCATGGTATCCGAGCGTCCCTGATCAAACATGTTATTGCCTTGTAGGCGCCGCAACCGGTAATGGCAGAGGTTATTTTGGAAGGGATTTCGGCGATAACAGCGGTTCAAATCCTAATGCAGGTTTCACTACCACTTACGGTGTGTATCCTGCAGGCGGAGCATTTGATGATAATTCTGCCGGAGGCTCAGGTGGCATCAACAATACTTTTGGTGCAAAAGGCGCAGGGATTTTTCCCATCTGGCTTTCTTCATACACTACTTTCCTGGAAGCGGAAGCTGCATTAGTGCTTGGTATAACTACACAGGGAGATGCCCGCACCTTGCTGAAGAATGGCGTGGATGCTTCTATTAAAAAAGTGATGAACTTTCCGGGAACAGTCGGCGTTACCCCTGATCCTTCTTTTGTTCCTACTGCAACGCAGGTTACGAATTACGAAAATTTAGTGTTATCAAATTACGACAGCTCATCCGGAGATGATGAAAAACTGAATTCAATAATGACAGAATATTATATCGCTCTTTGGGGTAATGGTATCGAACCTTATAATAATTTAAGAAGAACAGGTAAACCTGAAAATGTGCAAATACCTGTTGCAGTACCCGCTCCCGGTCATTTCATCCGTTCATTTTTTTATCCATCTGTATTTGTAAACAGAAACCTGAATGCCCCTGCACAAAAGGATCCGGGCAATTCTGTGAACAAAGTGTTCTGGGACAACAACCCTGATGATTTCATTAAATAATCAAAAAAAGAAATTATGAAGAAAACATTAATATCCATAGCAACAATTTTAATAGTGGTTTTGCTGATCAATGCCTGCAAAAAAACAGGCGGGAACATTAACCCTTTATCATCAGTAACTAATAACGGTGTTGGTTCCTATCTTGTTCTCGATAAAACAGACAACCTGAATCTTGATTATTCACAGATAAATACTTCTACCGTAGGTGTGGAAGTGCATTATTACCAGAGCGGAGAAGCTGTTGATCACGTTATTCTTTTTGTTACACCCGGTTCCAGTCTGGATACGAATGACTGGCACCAGGTAAAATCGATTCCATATACTGCGCCTACTACAACGCTTAGTGTAACGGGTGCTGAGCTGGCTACCGCTTTGGGAGTAGATCCTACGGCATTGAATCCAGGCAATAGTTATACTATCTACACCAGGATAGTAACTAAAAGCGGCAAGGCTTATGACGTAAATAATACCGGCGATAATTCAGGATCGGGATTAATATCCGGGCTTGCCTATAATTCGCTTTTCTTTTTTAAAACTTTTGTTGTTTGTCCTTATGATGCCAGTACTGCAACCGGGAAATACACAGTAGTGCAGGATACATGGACGCCTTATGCAACAGGAGTTGACCCCACGGGCTCAACAGTTACTGTAACTGCTTTGAGTAACGATACGTTAGACCTCAGCGGAGTATGGCCTGATGCTACTTCAGGCGCAACCGTTGTGCATCATCTCGTAGTTATTGTTGATGCTGCTACGGGTGTAGCAACGGTTCCGGGCAACAGCGGCATAGATTTCGCATATTATCCGCCTGCTTATGGAGATTTCACTGCGACAGCATCAGGTTCAGGTTATATTTTCTCATGCACCGGCGCTATCGTATTAACGCTTGATGTTATTGCAGGACCTGTTTATGGTGACCAGGGAAACTTTACCCTTGCTTTGCAGAAACAATAAATTTCGAAAGTATATGGTAATGGGCTGCTCTTCACAAGCAGCCCTTATTCATTACCGGGAATAATTACTGCAGAACTTATATACAACATGAGTTGAACTATTTTTATCTTTCCGAAAGATATAGGCGTATCCTGCATGATGTTTCCTTAAAACAGATTACACTGATCACAGAGAAAATATGAATATAAGCGCTCTCGTTTTTTCCAACAACCCAAGATTCAGAATCACCAGGCATTTGCTATTCTGGAGCAGCTGGATATTATATGATACAATATTCGTTACTATTTCATGGTCAAAATATTCGTTTGCCAAAGCTTTTATTCCTTCATTATTCGTTGAAATATTTTCTTTTCCGCTCGATATTATTTTCTGTTATACTATCATTTATTTTTTAATCCCACGATTCCTGTACAAAGGCAGATACATCAACATGATATTGCTGTGGCTGTTGCTGAGCTTTTGCTATATCATCTGCTTCAGGCTGTATACCACACATATTAACCCGCTTATTTATTCTGCATATGGAATGCCTTTCCGAATGCATTCAGCCAGTTTTATCTGGGATTTTTTCGATCTCTTCAGCCAGATCAATATGGAGGGGGCCTTAGCAGCCTCTATCAAACTAGGGAAAATGTGGTATATAAAACACCAGGAACTTGACCTTATGAAAAAGGAAAAATTAAAAAGTGAATCAGATGCAGAAGACGGTAAGATTCAACCGGTATTTTTAGTAAGCGCTTTGGACAGGTTTGAAATTCTCGCCAACAACAGGCCTGATATTATTCCCGGCATGATAAGGAAAATAAAAAACCTGATGATGTATGCAATCTATGATTATAACCAGCCGAAAGTTACGCTTCAAAGGGAAATAGAATTACTGAAAGAATATATTGAACTGGAAAAAGCCGATTCAGGGAAATGCATCAACGTATCCATGAAATTGCCTGAAAATATTTCCACCGAACAAATCTCTCCGTTTATTATTCTGCCACTCGTTGAAAACAGCTTCAGGCAACTGGCGTTGATAGATATGCCTGAAAAATATATTAACCTCGATTCAAAACTTTATGCTGGAAATTTCGCAATGACAATTTCCTGGAGCAAGCCTGTTGATACTTCAACATTGTACAATGGCAGCAATTCTTCACTCCATACGATAAGCAAAAGGCTGAATCTCTTATATCCGCAAAGCCATAAAATAAAAATTGTAATTAAACCTGAGGAATTTGTAATTCATTTGAAAATCGATCTTGATAAAGCCGTTAATTAAAGCATATGCCACAACCAACAAAACAAAAAAATATTTATCTTGAGGGGTGTTGGTAAATAAGAACCCTATATTAGCCAGGCTAACTCATCGCCCCTTACTTGACACAGAATAAAAACATATTAGCCATTCCCTCAAACAACGATAATGAACTGGTTGCTTTGTACAAAAAAACAGCCAGTCTCGAAGTTCTTGCACAATTATTTAACCGCTACATGGATTTGCTGTATGCGGTTTGCCTGAAATACCTGAAAGAACCGGAAACTGCCAAGGATGCAGTTATGACCATTTTTGAAGAATTGGTTACAAAACTGAAAAAGCATGAAGTGGACAATTTTAAGGGGTGGTTATACATATTAGCCAAAAACCATTGCCTGATCCAGATTCGGCAAACCAGGCATTTGCCCACAAAGGAATTGGACGATGATCGTATGCAATTGATAGATGATGTGCATCTGAATGGTGTATTGGAAAAAGAATCATTATTAAATGGACTTGAAAAGTGTGTGGAAAATTTATCAGCGGAGCAAAAAAATGTCATTCAATTGTTTTATTTACAAGGCAAATGTTACCAGGAAATAACAGAACTAACAGGAATGGAATGGAATACAGTCCGAAGCATGATCCAAAACGGGAGAAGAAATCTGAAAATCTGCATGGAAAACAACGTACCGGAATCAAATGTTAAGGATAATGAATTTAGAATTAAGTTATAAAAATGCACGAGCCGAATAAAAATATTACGCAATACACTACAACAGATATTCAAAAATACCTGGAAGGCCAACTCTCTGCTGATGAAATGAATGCATTGGAAAAAGCTTCACACGAAGACCCTTTCCTGGCAGATGCTATTGAGGGATTGCGGCTCAATTTCCAAAATCATTCATCAGAAAAATTCAAGCATGACATTCATGAGTTAAAAGATAATATTGCAAAAAGAACAGAAAAAGAAAAAAGGTTGATTGTATTTCGATCTGTTCATCGTTGGCCGAGGATTGCTGCTGCTGCAGTTATTTTAATTGGCATCAGCTTCCTGGCCGATAAACTTTTATTTAAAAGCTCTTCCCCGGAAAAAGACGCCATTGCCCAGGCGGAAAACAAAAAAGTTACAGACAGTACTACTGGCCAAAACACCGAAGTGTTTAGCAGAAAAGATTCCAATAATGATAAAAGAAAATCTACGCTGCAGTTTAATAACACAAAACAGGAAAACACAGATATCGCACAAAATAAAAATCCGGCAACAGCTCAAAATCAAAAAAGAGATACCCCTTCACATGTTAAAAACATCAATTATCTGCCTGCAAAAAATAAAATTGAAGAAGCTGAAAAGACGGCCCCTCATATTGACAGCGTAAAAAATATTGAAGTAAGCGCCGCTCCCGCAATTGCTTCCAACGCACTTCAGGGAAAAGCCGCCGGTATTATGATTGAGCGGAAAAACCGAAGCTACCCTATCGCTTTTTCCGGAAAGGTAACAGACGAAAACAAAAAACCGGTAGCAGGTGCTTCTATCACTTTTAAAAACAAAAAAGCCAGCACCATTACTGATCAAAACGGAGATTTCAAATTGTCAAACCCTGGGAATGATAGTTTAACTACCGTAATAGTAAGCTCAGCCGGGTTTCAATCAACTTTATATACTTTAAACAGTAACGATATCGCAGCCAATCACATCAAACTCAAACCCGTTACCAGCTCATTAAGCGAAGTGGTTGTTGCAGGTTATGGTGACAGTAAAAAAAGAGCTGCGGAGAGCGGGCACGACAGCAATACTATGGTTTTCGAAGACTCCAGCGATGAAACAACGATTCCTGATGTACACAATGCTTTGCCCATTGTAGGCTGGCCGGCATATCATGATTACCTCAGCAAAAATAAAAAAATCAATACCGCCGATTCCTCAATGAAGGGTACAGAAGTCATTTCGTTTGTAGTAGACAGGAATAATCAATTGTCTTCTTTTAAAATAAAACAGTCTGTTTCAAAGGCGCACGATGTTGAAGCATTGCGCCTGGTTAAACAAGGGCCATCATGGAGATTACTCAAAGGAAAAAAAGAAAGAGTAACATTAGCAATCGAATTTTGATTTGCCGTTCACATTATTTTATTTGCCACAATTTTTGTTCAGCTAATTTTGCAAAAAAATCTGCACATGAAAAAATTTGTATTGCCATTTGTACTTGTTTGTAGTTTTTATCTGAATTCAGCATCTCAACAAGTAAGAACCCCAGCCCCATCACCGCCGCAAACTGTAAAGCAGGATTTCGGTTTGTCTTTTATTGAACTGTCTTATTCTAGGCCCGGAGTTAAAGGGCGCACCGTTTTCGGCGACCTTGTTCCGTACGGAAAAGTCTGGCGTACAGGTGCCAATTCCGCAACAACGCTTACTTTCGGCGATGACGTAATTATTGGAGGAACAAAAATCCCTGCCGGAAAATATGGACTGCTGACTATTCCCGGCGCACAGGAATGGACAATCATTATTACCAGGCAACTGGATGTAACAAACCCCGCTGCTTATAAGCAAGACCAGGATATCGTCCGTATAACTACACATGCCGATGAATTACCTTTCTCACTTGAAACATTTACCATCCTGTTTAATAATGTAACTGGCAATTCATGCGATTTGGAGCTGGTATGGGATAGAACGGCAGTTGCCATCCCCATCAAAACAGAAATTGATACAAAGATCATGTCTGATATAGACCAGGCCATGAACAAAGACAACAGACCTTATTTTGCAGCGGCAATGTATTACCTTGACAATGGCAAGGACCTGAACAAAGCCCTGGAATGGTTTAATAAGGCCACTGATCAAAACCCTAATGCCTTTTTTATATTTTATCAAAAGGCAAGATGTCTTGCTAAACTTGGTAAAAAACAGGATGCTGTTGCTGTGGCACAAAAATCGATACAGCTTGCAAAAGATGCAAAAAATGATGACTACGTTGCTTTGAACGAAAAGCTGATTGCTTCTCTTAAATAGAACCCATGACAAAATTGACCTGACAGGTTTTCTAAACCTGTCAGGTCTTTTATTTTAACAGTTCTGCTTAACCCAGAAAATTTTCTGGCAAGGTTGTTGAAAATTCAAAGTTGTATCAAAATTGATTTTTCATCTTTAAAATAAATTTTTATGAGTACAAAAGGAACAATAGCAGCTGTGTTGGCAGCTGCTGCCGCAGGCGTTGTTACAGGATTATTGATTGCTCCGGCGAAAGGAAGTGAAACCCGGCAGAAAATTGCAGACTCCGCCGACAATTTGAGAAAAAAATTACGCAGCCTCAGGAGAAGCACAAGTGATGAACTTAATGAACTACATGAAATTTTCGAGCACGAAGTAGATGGTTTGAAGGATGATGTGCGTGAAAAAATTCTACGACTGATTGAAGCGAGCAAAAAAAGTTATAACAACGTAAAAGAACAGGCAATGTCAAACTGATTGTCTCTGTAGAGATTTAAACGGGCAGGTTTCTGCCCGCTTTTTTATTTCTGTCAATAAAAAACGTATTCATTATCCAGCTTAAAAAAATCACCCCTGTTGCACCAACAACATTAAGCCACAGGAAGCTGAGATTTACGATCCCCTTCTGATTCAGTACATGAATGCTGATGACCAACAACTCCACAATTACCGCGCTTATAAACACCGCATGCCCGCCTACTTTTTTCATATAAAATGCAACCAGGAAAACACCAAGGATCACCCCATAAAATAATGAACCCAGCACATTCACCGCCTCAATCAGGCTGTTCCCGATATTATAAGCGAGTTGCGCCACAATTACACAAAAAATCCCCCACAAAAAAGTGTACCATTTGGAAAGGACATACTCATTATTCGGCGTTAATTCTTTTTTGGAAAATCTTTTATGAAAATCAACAATAGTTGCTGAAGCCAGTGAATTTAAGGCAGCGGCAACCGATCCCCATGCTGCTAAAAAAATAACAGCAATCAACAAGCCGACCAATCCTTTCGGCAAATAATCCACCACAAATCTCAAAAAAATATAGTTGGTATCGTTCGAGTCCCCATGCACTTCTTTATCGCCCAGCCATCGCCTGATTGTTTTTTTCGTTAATTCTTTTTGGTTTGCTATCGATTGTAATGCTGATTGTGCCTGCCTGAATTCATTACTGCTCTTATCGGCTGCAGAAATTACATTCATCTCTTTTACTTTCAAAACTTCAGCTTTATCATATTCGTTCTGCAAAGCATAAAGAGAATCTTTGTACTTTGAATTTTCCAAAACCTTCAACTGAGACTGATTAAAAAAAACAGGCTCTTCATGATATTGATAAAATGCAAATACCATTACACCGATCAGCAAAATCAAAAACTGCATGGGCACTTTCACCAATCCATTTAGCAGCAACCCAAGCTTACTTTCACGCTCAGATTTTGCAGTAAGGTATCTCCCCACCTGCGACTGGTCTGTTCCAAAATAAGAAAGCGCCAGGAAAAAACCGCCAATCACCCCACTGAGTAAATTATATCTGTCGTTCCAGTTAAAATTATTATTCTTAAAGCCGGTGGTAATCACATTTAATTTACCAGCTTTACCACCTACATGAAGCGCATCAAAAAAACCAATATGCTGCGGCAATAAATGAACAACCATATAACCTGCCATAATCATTCCGCCAAAAACAATAATTAACTGCAACTGTTGTGTATAAGCAACTGCTTTTGCCCCGCCGGTTACTGTATAAATAATCAGCAGGCCGCCCATAAAAATATTGGTCCACATAATATCCCAGCCCAGCAACGAGGAAAGGATAATGGATGGCGCCGAAATACTGATGCCCGTTGACAGCCCGCGTTGCAACAGGAAGAGAAATGACGTAAGTGTCCTGGTTTTTACATCAAACCTTTTTTCTAAAAATTCATAGGCAGTATAAATTCTCAATTTATGAAAAACGGGCACAAATGTTATACAAAGCACCACCATGGCAATGGGCAGGCCAAAATAATATTGTACGAACCGCATGCCATCAGTATAAGCCTGCCCCGGCGCCGACAAAAATGTGACCGCACTGGCTTGTGTACCCATAATGCTCAGCAGCACAATATACCAGGGCACAGACCGGTCGCTGAGAAAATAGCCATCGAGATTCTTACTGGTACGGCTTTTCAAAAGGCCATACACAATAATACCTACGAGTGTTGTGATAAGCACTATCCAGTCTGGCCTGCTCATGAAAAATGTTTGGTAAAAAAATAAAAGAAGATAATCAGAATGGCGAGGAATATAATTACCAGGGCGTACCAGTAACTCCAGCTTTTAAAAAATGGCGATTTTTCTTCATCATTAGCATTCATAGTATAGCTTCCGGTTTCATGTTTACAGTTATAATAAAACATTACCCGTTGTATTTTTTTTGTATTATGCCCCAGGCTGCAATAATGCTGCTCATCCTTTCTTGCGTCGCACTCTTGTACTGCTGGTTCCCCATTCGACCAGTATGCTGCAACAAAAGCATTTGCATCAGCATATTTTCTAAAATAACAAATGAGTGTGATACGTATTCAGCAATTGTGATGTACGGCTCAATAAAGAACTGAACGTACAAGAGTGCGACGCAACGATGCCAGATAAATGTTATGCCGCCTATAACCACATCATCTTTTATTCCGGCCATTGATCAACGATGCTATTAATAATCCCAGACCGAGACCGAGCAGCAATCCAATTGTTACCCTTTTTAAAAACCTGCCTAATACCAGTCCTATTACTATGGCCAGAATGATCGCCATATCCCTTCTGTCTTTCATCGTTGCATTTAAGTTTTAGTACATCCTTTTATTAAAATCCTTTTTTCCTGTTCAGTGCAATAATATTTGCCAGTAACCTATAGGCCCCGGGAACGCCTGCAGGCAATTCACGGAAAAAAACAAGCCCGGTATACACAAATTTCCCTTTGCCATAATCAGCGATAATAAGACTGGTGTTATGTTCCGTTTCACCCGCATCATGCATTGACAAAACAGTTTGGTAGCGGGCATCTGTTTGTCCGGCAAAATAAATACCCCGCTCCTGCACCCAGCCTTCAAAATCATTCGGTGTTATTTTATTAGGGAAATTCAAAACCTGGTGTTCGGGGTTCAAAAATTTCACTTCCGCATTTTCATCCGTTACCCTTGTATTGCTAATTTCAAAAGGATAAGGGCCAAACCTGACTTTCGTGTTGCCAATTGTATTTTGCCTGTTATACTGCACAATAAGGTTACCGCCGTTATTAATATAATCCATCAACACGTCATATTTGTCGTTCAGCCAGGGGTGAACATCATAAGCCCGGACACCCGTTATAATAGCATCAAACTGCTGAAGGTTTCCTGCTACAATATCTTTTTCCTTCAACATCACTATATCATAACCCATTTGCTGTAATGCCGAAGGAACTTTATCACCGGCGCCATCAATATAACCCATTCGCCTACCTGAAATTTTCACATCAGCAACTACGAATTTTATTTTGGTATTCAGAAAATAATCTATTCTTGGTATGTGATCGAATGAAATTGTTTTCAGCTCTTTCGCATTTTCTGATTTTCC
Source organism: Puia sp. (assembly GCA_035541355.1). Lineage (GTDB taxonomy): Bacteria > Bacteroidota > Bacteroidia > Chitinophagales > Chitinophagaceae > Puia. Next base: position 11,973 of record DATKNN010000015.1, read on the forward strand.
ATTTTGTTTAAACAGCAGCTCCGAAACCAATACCTTTTGTTCTGCTTTTTCAGGTTTTGCGGAATAATCGTAAATTATACCATGTGTTTTGCTTTCTTGTTTTATATCCATTCCGCCGGTATTGGTTAACTCAATTTCAGGAGATATATTTTTAGCCGTATGTTTCCTGATACCTGCTTCAAAAGATTTTGTTCTTCCATCAATAAATAATAATAGTTCAGGATCGATATGTGCAGTGAGCCGGGGTAAAATAGTTAATGGCTGGTAAGTATCGCCCCGTACGGCATCAGTGAACCGATATTGAACGGGTTTCGAAAAAACAATATCAGCTCCATCAATATTCAAATTAAACTGTACCTCGAAGGCAGGCTGGCTTTGTGCATCGCCGATTTTCGTCTGATCATTAACGTTATATGAACCGGGCGACATTTCTTCATCGAGCCAATAAGGGTTGGTAATTGGCTTCTTATCCGAGACCAGGATCGCTTTATTAAAACTGTAATTTTTATTAAGCTCCAGTGGTTGTTGCCACAAACTATCAAAGCCATTCATTTTAATATTGTTCACTTTCACGAGTTCCTTGCTTCTGTTAATAACGGCAAAATTGATTTTAAGAGAATCCCCCTGCACGGCATACCCATTGCCCACTGTAGCTTCCATCCAAATTCCGCTGCATGCTTCAATCAGGTCTTTGGTTTCTTTCAGTTTTTCTGTTTTCCAATAACTATCTTTCAACTGCAGCATTGTATTATACAAATTCACCAGGCCCGGAACAGATTTTCCGGGATCGGAAAGAGAAAATTGTTCAATGAGCCGGTCAATTAACGGCTGAATTTTAGTTCCGCCATCCACACGGTTCCATGTTGCGGGAACATCATCCATAATATCATCTGTAGGAGCTGCACCTGCAACCGGGTTAAAATATTCAATAAGCTGTCCACGCACTTTCGTCAGAGCTGCGCCCTGACTTTTATGCTGCGTGCGGCTTTCTGCAGCAATTTCGCCATAACTTTTTCCCAATATCGCATTATAAACACCCACATCTAATTTCAACTGGTTTTCAGAAGTGGTATTGAGCCCTCCGAAATTGAATGTATTCCACAATAATCTTTTTGCCTGCCATGGTTTCACCCCATATTTGAATTGCTCCGGGAAACGGCCCGGATCAGCTGCTGCAGCAAAAGCTTCATGCGCAAGCACTGCAGAAGCAGAGTGATGGCCATGACCTGCGCGGCTATCTTCCGGAAAACGGGTGATGATTACGTCGGGCTGGTATTTCCTGATTACCCAAACCACATCACTCAATATTTTTTCCTTATCCCATGTTTGTAACGCTTCATCTGTTGATTTAGAAAAACCAAAATCAAATGCCCTGGTAAAAAATTGTTCCGCACCGTCAATCCTGCGTGCAGCAAGCATTTCCTGTGTCCTGATTAATCCGAGTTCAATACCTTGCTCATCGCCGATCAGGTTTTGTCCGCCATCACCACGAGTCATAGACAAATACGCTGTACGATATAGCCTGTCATTCGACAAATAAGCTATAAGCCTCGAATTTTCATCATCAGGATGTGCGGCCACATAAAGCACAGAGCCCAGCACATTCAATTTTTTTAACCGCAGAAAAAGTTCAGCAGATGTATAAGACGGAGGGGTTTGTGCTGATACATATAAAACTAAAAATGAAAAAAGAAAAAGAACAGATATTTTTTTCATCCAAAATGGCTTTGATTAATTGTTAACCTGGCAAAAATAAAAAGCAAATTAATGAATCATTACGACGAGGCACTGAAATTAAAATGGGCTGCATAAACTATCCCGCCGTTTATATAATTTTAGTTGCTATTATTCATTTACCCGCTCAATAGTTTTTCTACCGATGAACGGATGGCGACATAAGTAAAGTTTAATCAAGGCGTAGAAGCCGGCACCAATATAATTATTGTCCTACCATGAATATTGCATTGCAAAAAAGCAATTTGCCATTTTCCCAAAAACTGCGGAACAGCGGATCATCGGCGAGGTAAACTATCTGCCCCCGCCCCAGTTCCTGCACGCCGAATATCAAACCATCTTTTAATTTTTCTTTTGCTTTACTTCCGGCGAACCCGCTCACATAATTATCCTTTTTAATAATGCCGACATTCCATCCTGCGTCCTTGAAAAAATCATATACATTTTCATCCAGCTTTAAAGTATAATAAGAATCAGGATAACCAAAAGCCAGGGGATGAGAGTTATCCAGTTCCACTTTATAAATAGCGCCGGGTGTGCTTTCAGACAATTCATCACGTTCCCTATTCTCATAACGATGCAGCATGGCATATTCATTTTTCACATCTTCCTCTTTCTTTTCATCTGTCTTTTTTTGTTTGATGGCCCATTCTGTTTTCGACAACTGCAACACTGCATTTTCCAAAGTAACCAATTTACCACCTTGTAAAATCCAATCCTTTAATTGTTCAGTTTGGCTTTTATCATTCAAAAATTTATAATTGCCATCCGGCATAATGAGCACATCATAGTTCTTAAGGGAAACCCTTCCGAATTCATCAGCATTAATCAGCGACACCGGGTAATCAAGTTGCTGTTCAAAAAAATGCCAGACCTCACCGGCAGCATTCGAGCCTACACCATTACCTGTAAGCAATGCTACCCGTGGTTTCTTAATCATGTGAATTTTATAGCTGCCGAAATCAGCTCCCTTATCAACAAAGCCGGAACTGAGTGGTATTATATCAATATGAAACTTTTGCCCGGCTTCATAAACAATCTGCTGCAGGGTGCTTTCGAAAACTGCGTTACTTGTGCGGAGTATAACAAGCGTTCCCTTACCGAAATCATAATTTCCCGATTTAAAAGCGTCTTCGCTGTACCGGACTTTAACCCCCTTCTTTAACAGGTCAGCAAGAAACATTGCACTGTTGAGGCCAGTCCATCTTATGGCATAAGCATAAGCGTTAGCAGGCATATCAGGCAATGATGCCAATGGCTGATTGTCCCTGTTTGTTCCCGGAACATAATTAGCCAAGGCATATGCCTTCAAACCGTAGGCAAAAGGAACGCACCAGGCAGTGATATCGTAAGTGTTCGAGTCGCTGATCCTGGAATTACGCTCAAATAAAACTTTTATCAGGTTCGATTTTGGTTGGTTCATATTGATTACGATGTCTCCCGTTTGTGTTTTGAATACTTCTGTTTTTCCGGTAAGATAATTCAAGCCTGCAAAATTTCCGGAAGCAACATAGCTCCATTCAATCATGTTCCTATCGAGCAGTTTTTTCAGCCGTTCCGATTTATCAGTGAATGGATCAGCTTTTATAATAAACGATTTGTATTCACCATAAGGCTTTGTCCTTGCGTTTTCAAAATATTTCCGGTATTCACTGATTAGTTTGGAAGCATTTAATGAAGTGATTTCAATAGTAGACATACCCGTAGTAAAATGATGCATCAGGCGATCAGTGAGTGTTAATGTATCTCCCGACTGGTTCAGGATTGCCAGACCGGCCCTTATTCCCCCCTGTTCGAAAGTCATTCCGATTGCTCCGTTATAGATGGGGTAAGTATCCCCATAACTCGGATAAAAAAGATCGAAGCGTTCTTTTGTAAAAAATAACCAGCCATGCTGATCAAAATATTTAGCATTGTTTTTCCCGATCTCTGTTTGAAACTCTCTTTGCCATGGGGTAATTACTTCGTGATAAGGCTCTGCGGCGGGGGCAAAATAATAAGGTGCGTTATAGCCTTGCTCATGAAAATCAACATGTACCTGCGGCAGCCATTCATTGTATTTTTTTAACCGCTGTTGTGTTTCAATCTGTGTTTGCCAGGCCCAGTCGCGGTTGAGGTCAAAATTATAATGGTTCGTCCTTCCTCCAGGCCATGGCTCACTATGTTCGCGTGACTGAGGGTCTTCATTAGCATTTTTGCCTATAACCGAATTCAGCCAGTTTATATAACGGTCACGCCCATCCGGATTTATACAAGGATCAATAATTACAACTACATGTTTCAGCCATTCTTTGGAGTGGGCATTGGAAGGGTTTACCAGTTCGTAAATAGTTTTCATAGCAGCTTCCGAAGAGGAAGCTTCATTACCATGCACATTATAACTTAACCAAACAATTGCCGGAAAATTTCCATCAGGCGCCATTTTATCTTTTGCCATACCGGCCAATCTGAGATTATTTATCCTGATGGCTTCCAGCTTTTGCATGTTTTCAGATAACGCTATATAAGCCAGCAGCAATGGGCGCCCTTCATTTGTTTCGCCATATTGTTCAAGCTTTACCATATCGGGCATATTCTCCGCCACGTACCTGAAATAATTTACTATTTTAAAATGAGGTGTAAAATGCGACCCCAGGGAGTAGCCAAGAAATTGATCAGGCGATTGAAGATTTTGAGAAAACCCGGAAAAAACACATGAGCATATTAACAAAAGAAAAGATAATCTTCGCATAACATAATGAATAAGCCGTGAATGTAAGTAAAGAGAAAATAATAAAAAAAAGTTTGGGATGAACGATTGAGGTTTGTAGTTTATACTTGCCGTTTCAGGGCGTACACTGAATACAGGTATAATAATTAACCAAATTTATTGCGCAACAAAATAACATTTCCCATAATTTTACTGTTGAGCGCTTGTATAAAACCTTTTTGTTTATGCTTAAAATAAATGCCGCAAAAAGTCTTGTTGTAATTCTGTTTTGTTGCCCACTTGTCATTTACTCACAAATTGCCTCTACAGATATTGACCCCTTTTTATATGTACAGCAAAAAAAGACGGAATGCAGGCATGGAGCAGTTGTATCGGCACATCCCTTGGCGAGCAAGGTAGGCGTTGAAATCCTGAAAAAAGGCGGTAATGCAGTAGATGCAGCTATTGCTACTCAATTGGCGTTGGCAGTTGTTTATCCCGGGGCCGGTAATATTGGCGGGGGTGGGTTTATGGTGGCACATTTATCAGGCGGTAAAAATATTGCTATTGATTTTCGTGAAAAAGCCCCCGACAAAGCCTCACGCAATATGTACCTTGATTCTAACGGCAATGCACAAACGAACCTTAGCCAGAACGGGCACCTGTCCGCAGGCGTTCCCGGAACCATTGCCGGTATTTTCTCTGAAATGAAATATGCCAGGCTGCCTTTTAAAAAACTGATACAACCTGCAATTGACCTTGCAGAAAAAGGTTTTGCCATATCGGCGGCAGAAGCAAGAAACCTGAACGAAGCGCGGGAAGAATTTAAAAAGTATAATACGATTTTGCCGGTATTCGTAAAATCAGCTCCCTGGAAAGAAGGGGATACATTAATACAAAAAGATCTTGCAAAAACATTGAAGCTTATTCGCGATAATGGCGCAAAAGGCTTTTATGAAGGAGAAACTGCACAGTTGATCATAAGTGAAATGAAAAGAGGCAATGGTATCATAACTCTTGAAGACCTGAAAAATTACACGGCGAAAGAAAGGGAACCTGCTGTATTTAAATACAAAACCGATTACACTGTTATAACTATGCCATTACCGGCAAGCGGCGGAGTGCTTTTGCCGCAGATGATGCGCATGGTGGAAGATCAACCTTTAAAAAATTACGGTTTTGAAACAGTACAATCAGTTCATTTAATGGTAGAGGTAGAACGGCTCGCTTATGCTGATCGTGCAAAATACCTTGGTGATAAAGATTATTATAAAGTACCAGCAAAATTTTTATCGAGCTACCCCTATGTGATGGAACGAATGAAATTGTATGACCCTTCAAAAGCAGGTAACAGCAAAGATATACAAGCAGGTAATGTTGCTCCTGAAAGTGAAGAAACCACTCATTTCGAAGTATATGACAGGGAAGGCAACGCAGTATCCATTACCACCACACTAAATGGCGAATACGGAAGTCATACTGTTGTTGCGGGGGCGGGTTTCTTATTGAATAATGAAATGGATGATTTCAGCATTAAGCCCGGCGTACCCAATATGTATGGGGCAGTTGGTGGCGAAGCCAACGCTATTGCACCCGGAAAAAGAATGCTCAGTTCTATGACACCCACTATTGTATTACAAAAAGAAAAGCCTTATTTGGTTGTAGGAACCCCGGGAGGCACTACCATTACCACTTCAGTATTTCAAACATTAATCGATATTCTTGAATTCAACATGAACCCGGATGATGCAGTAAATAAACCTAAATTCCATCATCAATGGTTGCCCGATGTGATTTTTATTGAAAAAGGGTTTCCTGCAGATGTGAAAGAACAATTGACTCAAATGGGTTACAAAATTTATCAACGCGAAGCTATTGGCAGAACAGAAGTAATACAGATTTTACCTGATGGAAAAATAATCGCTGTGGGTGATCGTCGGGGTGATGACTCGGCCGAGGGTTATTAATGACACAGTTTAGCTGAATCTTGATAATACTATTTTAGGGGACCTGCCATAACCACCCTGATAAAAAATAGTTGCGTCGCTCCTTTTAACACCAATACTTCTATCCAGCAATATTGCCAAACTACCCATTTTTTCCAAACCACATCAGTTTGAGGAAATAATTAATATTGCTGTTTCTCAATTCAGCGTTGCACATGCAATCGATAATAGCCCTATTATTCAGTTAAAAAAATATTCCTGAAAATTCTGCTGATGTTTTGTGAAACTGAAATATTATAACCCGACCGGCTCTTACAAAGACAGGATGTAACTATGCACTATTGAGGAAGCTGAAAAACAGGGCTATCTACTGCCAGGTATGACAATTGCCGAAAGTACGGCAAACAGCACAGGCACTTCTCTGGGATTAGTATGCGCTACAAAAAAAGTACTGGCTGCACATCGTTACTTCCGATGCTTTTCAAAAGCGAAGCTACAATCAATGAAATTGTTCGGCGCAGAACCGGAAATGATAAAAAGCCCTGACGGTAAAATCACCCCCGACTTTGTTCCGAATATGATAAAACGGGTTCGTGAACGGAGTGAACAAAATAATTTTTACCGGGCCACTCAATTCGAAAATAAAGATGCACTTGAAGAATATAAACTACCGGGTAGAGAAATCATCTTGCAGACCGAAAAACGTGCGGATGTTTTTGCCAGCCGTAGGGAACTGCGGGAAGTTCACCGGCGCTTCCGTTGAACTGAGAAAACATAATCCTTCTGCCAGGTTTATAATACCTGAACCGGCGTCATCACCGGTAATATCGAAAAATATCAAAAGGGGTACACACTGTTGATGGAATATGTACTGGCTTCATTCCTCCCCTGTTAAATAATACAATATAATGAAGCAAGAACGGTTGATGAAGCCGAAGCCAGGCAAACAACAAAATTATTGGTTCTTGAAGAAGGAATATTTGCCGGGACTTCTTCCGGAATTAATCTAAAAACGCCTTTGAGACAGCAAATGAACCCGGGCCAGGTTATACCGCAGTAACAGTTGTGTGTGATTCAGACATGAAATACCTGGTAAGCATATTATTCGAATAACGCTTTCAGTGGTATTGTCTGCAGAAAATTTGTTCCCTTCTTTGTCAAACGCCTGTTAATTTCGTAATAAACAATTTGTTTTTTTACAGATAAACCGCTTTGGTATTGAATTTGCTCAACACCAGTGATTATGTATTTTTGTATTTTAATTCCAACCACTGAAAAAGCTGATTAAAATATCCCTACGGGCAATCTTTACGTTTGTATTGTTAATATTGACGCTTTGGTTATTATCACAAGCCACTAACCAAAAATCTGTATGGTATTCCCTCCTTTTTCTTGTATCAGCCATTTTATTTCTGAGAACACTTACGTTGGCATCAGGCTTAACAAACATATTATTCCTGTTAATGATTTGGCTACTAGTGCAACTTCCTTCTGTGCAAACCTGGCTTGTAAAGCAGGCCGCAGAAAAACTTTCAAAAAGCCTGCATACAACAGTTAGCATCAGCCATGTTGACTTTTCCCTTTTCAACAAGATGTTACTACGAAATATCTTAGTTGAAGACAAGAATAAAGATACAATTCTGTCTGCAGGAAGCCTGAATGTACAAATAACAGACTGGTTTTTCAGAAAAGACAAAGCACAACTTGAGTACATTGGGCTGAACGATGCAACTATCAAACTACAAAGAAGGGATTCGGTTTGGAATTACCAGTTTCTAATAGATTATTTTTCCGGTCCCCAAAAAACTGATACGACAAAAGGAATTGAACTGGATTTAAAAAAGGCAGCGCTTTCGAATATTCATTTTGTAAAGCATGACGAATGGCGTGGCGAAGACTTTGATATGCATCTGGGTTCAATGCAATTGGATGCAGAAGAATTTAACCTTGCAAAAAAAACAGCTAAAATCAACGTAATTGAGTTTGCTAAACCTGAATTTGCCATTATCAATTATGATGGCAGAAGGCCGCCCCTTCATGACACTAATGAGGTTTACAAAAACGATCCATTGCATCTCAGGTTGAACGGAGCTGATTGGAGTATCACGGCCAAACAAGTAACTGTCATCAATGGAACTTTCAAAGATTTTAAAGCAGATGGGCAGCAACCATTGCCATATTTTGACGGCAGGCATATCCTTTTTTATGCAATAAATGGTGATTTTAAGAATGTGTCATTGAATAAAGATACTGTTACGGCACAACTGGATCTAAGCACAAAAGAACGCAGCGGTTTTGAAGTAAAGAAGCTCACAGCATCTGTTAAATTTTTTCCTGAAGCCATGGAATTTCATAAGTTGGATCTCCAGACAGGGAAAAGCCATATCAGGAATTTTTATGCCATGCGTTTCAGAAGTTTTGATGACATGTCAGATTACGAGAGCAGGATCAATATGGAAGGGGATTTTTCTGATGCATATGTTGACAGTGATGATATTGGCTTCTTTGCACCGGAATTAAAAAACTGGAACCGGAAAATTCGTATAACAGGCATTATTCGTGGGCCGGTTGAAAATTTGAAGGGCACCAAAGTAATATTAGAAGCGGGTAAAAACACGCTGCTTAATGGTGATATTCATTTAAAAGGTTTGCCTGATATTGACAAAACTTTTATAGAATTCAGATCAAATGATTTCAGGACCAATTACGCAGATGCTTCAACATTAATACCCCAACTTAAACAAATTAAATCTCCAAGACTGGACAGAATTGAGCAGTTCCGTTTTACAGGATCCTTCACAGGATTCCTGAAAGATTTTGTAACTAATGGCGTTATTGAAACAAATCTTGGAACTCTTGTAACTGATGTAAATATGAAATTTCCTGACAAAAAGCCTACCATTTACTCAGGAAATATCAATACGGCAGATTTCGACATCGGCAGGTTCCTTGATATCAACAGCCTTGGCAAAGTGGCCTTTACCGGAAAAGTAAAAGGAACAGGGCTTGCTGCAAATACACTTAACGCTGCCCTCGACGGTGCTGTTGAAAGCATTGAATTCAGCCATTATAATTACCATAGCATTATTGTAAACGGAGCCATAGCAAAAAAGAAATTCAATGGTCAATTGGTTTGCCGGGACTCCAATCTCGATGCCAGGATGATCGGCCTCATTGACTATAATGGTAGGGACCCTAAATTTGACCTTAGCGCAGAAATCGGAAGGACAGATCTAAAAAAGATTCATTTAACTGAAGACAGTGTTGAGTTTTCAGGCAAAGTACGTTTCAATTTTACCGGAAGCAATATTGACAATTTTATTGGAACAGCGAGAGTGTATGATGCAGCCATATATAAAAGCGGCCGGCGCATTTCATTCGATTCATTGGCGGTGGAATCCAGTGTTGCAGAAAACAGCAAATCTATAACCGTGGTAAGCAACGAATTTGACGCGGCTATTGCTGGCGAATTTTCCATTCATGATCTTCCCGATGCCATACAGACATTTCTGAACAAATATTATCCGGCATATATTAAACCGGTAAAAGGAAAACTCACTTCCGATCAGAATTTCAGTTTCGTGCTTACTACAAAAAAAGTTGACGATTACGTCAGCTTCATTGATAAAAACCTGAGCGGTTTTAACAATACTACCATTAGCGGGCGAATCAACACAAAAAATAATTTACTCGATGTGAACGGCAATGTGCCGCAGTTTGGATATAAGAATTTCAGCTTTCTTAATACAGATATCAGAGGAAATGGAAACTACGACAGCCTTTCGCTGGAAACAAATATTGGAGAGGTATATGTAAATGACAGCCTGCATTTCCCGAATACACATGTACGTTTGCGTTCTTCAAACGACTTGTCTGATATGAAGATCAGCACCAGTGCAAATCACACTTTGAACTCAGCAAATGTTGATGCGCAGATTAAAACATCACAAACAGGGTTTCATGTAAAATTCAATCCCTCTACTTTTGATGTGAATGGCAAAAAATGGGCGATACAAAAAAACGGGGAATTTGCAATTGACAATAATATCGTGACAGCCAATTCGCTTAAAATTTACAGCGATGATCAACAGGTACTCATTACCACCCACCCTTCTTCATCAGGCAAATGGAATGACATTCATCTTGATCTCAAAAAAATTAACATCGGCGATTTTACACAGTATTTCGTAAAAAGCGATAGGTTCGAAGGAGTATTAACAGGTTCCGGCGAAATAAGAAATCCACTTACAAAAGAGTTGAATTTCGATTTTACCGGTCGCGCTGAACAATTCAGGCTTGACAACGACTCTGTCGGTTACCTTGATATCAATGCAGGATATGATAAAACCACCGGGCTGATTAACGCACATGTTAATTCAGATAACAGGAATTATCATTTTGATATTAAAGGCATTTTTAATGCCCTCGATAGCAACAACGGAACACAGCCTATTGACATTACTACAAACCTTGTTGACACAAAAATTGATTTGCTTGAAAAATATCTCAATGCAGTTTTCAGTAATGTTCATGGCTATGCCACCGGGCAACTACATATCATAGGATCAGGTGATCAGCTAAAATACCTCGGAGATGTTAAATTGCGGGATGGCAAATTAAAAGTGAACTATACACAATGTACTTACTCAATACCCAGTGCAAACATTTTACTAAGAGATGGGTTTATTGATTTCGGTTCTTGCCAGGTAAAAGACACATTGGGCCATACGGCACAATTGACGAGAGGAAGGCTATCGCATCACTCCTTCAATGATCTTTCGTACGATTTTGCTATCAATACGAATAAACTGTTATTATTAAATACAAAAGCCTCAGACAATAATCAGTTTTACGGAAAAGTCATAGGTAGGGCAAACCTGACATTAAAAGGCCCCAATGAGAACATGCTCATGGAAATACGTGGTGAACCTACTGATAGTTCAGACATCTTTTTACCCATGAACACCACGAGAGAAAGTGCCGATGCAGATTTCCTGGTGTGGAAAGTATATGGTAAAGAAATGCAACCGCAATATGACCGCAAAGCAACTAACCTGACTGTAAAGCTTGATGTTACTGCAAATAATTATGCTAACGTATATGTAATTGTCGATCCGCTTACCGGCGATATCATGAAAGCAAACGGGCACGGTAATATA
>DATKNN010000016.1:0-98562 GCA_035541355.1 Puia sp.
TGCATGTTCTGTTTCCACACCTGATAATATTCATGCTATCGCAGCATTAACAGCAATGTCACTTGGTAAACATGTGTATTGCCAGAAGCCGTTAACGCATGATATTTATGAAGCACGCCTGATGGCTGTGGCTGCAAAAAAATATAAAGTGATCACACAAATGGGCAACCAGGGCGGATCAAGTGATGGAGTACGCCAGGCAAAAGAAATGCATGATGCCGGAATGATCGGAGATGTGCATACCGTACAGGTTTGGACCAATCGCCCGATATGGCCGCAAGGGCTTCCTACACCAACGGGAAAATTTGATGTGCCTAAAGAACTCGATTGGAATCTTTGGATCGGTCCGGCAAAATATATTGATTATAATCCTGCCTATCATCCGTGGAGCTGGCGTGGATGGAGCGCTTTCGGTACAGGAGCGTTAGGAGATATGGCATGTCACATGATGGATCCTGTATTCAGATTATTGCCTATTGATTTTCCAACAGAAGTGGAATGCAGTATTCCTACCACATGGACGCCTGATAAGAAAGAAGCAAAATATCCTGATGGGTATCCGTCTGCTTCGATGATACATTTGAAATATCCCCGCAAAGATGGAAAGGGTGAAATAAAAGTTTCCTGGTATGATGGTGGTTTGTTGCCGAATCTTCCTGATGAGTTAGAAGACGGTGAACAATTTGGTGGTGATGATGGAGGTTGTTTGTTTATCGGTACCAAAGGCAAACTCATGGTAGATTGTTATGGCGAAAGGCCAAGGTTATTACCTACAAAACAAATGGCGCAATTAACCTTGCCTCCGCAAACCCTTCCACGCGTTCCGGAAGGCCACTATGTTCAATGGGTAAATGCTTGTATTGCCGGTTACGGAAAAGGAGTAACCAGTTCTCCGTTTGAATATGCCGGGCCTTTTACTGAAAGTATTTTGATTGGTAATCTTGCCATTCGTTCATGGATACTTTCTACAGGAAAGGATAAAGATGGTGATGATATTTATGGCGGCAGAAAAAGGTTACTCTGGGATGCAAAAAATATGCGCATCACTAATTTTGATGAAGCGAACCAATTTGTTAAAAGAGAGTACCGCGAAGGATGGAATCTTCCTGCCGGTTTATCTGTTTAGTTTTTACAACCACTCATTGTGCCTTTTTCAATGAGTGGTTTATTTTTATTAAATTTCTTAATCGTTCATGAAACACCAATACAAACCACTGCTGCTGCTTTCACTCATGTTCCTGATGGTGGGGGCATTGTTTTGCATGAATGATATTTTGTTGCCTTCGCTGATTACATATTTCAAACTGAATTACACGCAGGCAACCATGATCCAGTTTTCATTTTATCTCACTTACATTATTTTCCCGATACCCATTGCATGGATGATACATAGGTATGGGTATAAAATCAGTTTGCTTACAGCAGTGTTAGTTTGTGCATTAGGTTGTGCATTTTTTCTGCCAGCAAAATATTTTGATTCCTATCCTTTGGTGTTGATGGCGATTTTTATTATTTCAACGGGCTTAACAATTATAAATGTCGCCGCCAATCCCTTTGCTGCATTGCTGGGCGATCCGGAAGGCTCTCATCAGCGCATTAATTTCGTGCAGGTATTTTCAAGAGTAGGTTATGCGGCCACACCTATTGTTGCAACTGCGCTAATTTATAATAAAGCCGGGCAGATACGTTATCATTTTCCATACCTGTTGCTGGCATTAAGTTTATTGGTGATTGCTATTCTGATGTTCATTTCTCATCTACCATCCATGAAGCCCGGCGATGATGAAAAGTTTACTGTAAAAGGTATTTTAAAAGAAGCCGCCTCTTACAAACATTTAATGTATGGCGTATTGGCCATGTTTTTTTATATGGGCGCAGAAGCTTGTACCGCAGGTTTTTTCATCCCTTATTTAAAATCAGTGCTGCATTTTAATGATAATACTTCTGCGAGTTACCTGAGTTTATATTACGTGCTGACTGCGGTAATGGGCATGCTCGCTGTTTTCATTTTAAAATATATTAAAGCGTATAAACTGGTTGGTTTATTCGGCGTGGGCATGATATTGCTTTATATCATTTGTATTTTTTTGAATACAGGATTCAATCAATATTTTTTAGCAGGGCTGGGAGTTTTTCTTTCGATTATGTTCCCGACATTATTCAGCCTGGCTATTGAAGATATTGGCGCATTTACCGGCAAAGGCTCTGCACTGCTGAACTTTGCATTGATCGGAGGTTCTATTTTTCCGCCACTGCAGGGATTATTGGCGGATAAGTATGGCGTGCAGGTTTCTTATATCATTCCATTGATTTGTTTTATCATGATAACACTGTATGCATTCTTTTTTACACGTGAACCGATTTTGCGTCGCACGCAATTAAAAAATGCTTTCAATAAATAAGATGAGTAAAAAGAAGTTGTTGATAACGGGCTCTAATGGTTTTGTTGCAGGAAGCATCATGGCACAGGCTACTGCAAATTATGAAGTGCATGGTATTGCGAGAGCTGAAATGAAAAGTAATCATTCATCAGTTACACATCATGCCTGCGATTTGACCGATGCAACAACTTTTGAAAAAATATTTCATTCCATTCAACCCGATGCAGTGATTCATGCGGCTGCATTGGCGAATATTGATTTTTGCCAAAACAACCAGGATGCTGCAAAAAAAGTAAATGTGGAAGTAACAAGAACAGTTGCACAACTCTGTCAATTATCTGGTGCAAAACTGGTATTCTGTTCTACCGATACGGTGTTTGATGGTATAAAAGGTGATTATGTGGAAGAAGATGCGCCGAATCCTGTAAATTTTTATGCAGAAACCAAAGTGCAGGCTGAACAAATTGTTTTGAATGCTTCTGCAAAAAATGTAGTGGCAAGGCTTGCATTGGTAATTGGTTTACCAGTAAGCGGAAAAGGAAATTCATTTTTGATAGACTTGATTACGAAGTTGACAAAATATGAAAAAGTAAATTATCCTGAAAATGAAATCCGAACGCCGATTGATGTAATTACATTAGGCGCCTCATTAATTGAACTGTCGGAAAATGATTTTCATGGCATCATTCATTTATCAGGCAATACAAAAATCAATCGCCTCCACATGGCGAATTATGTAGCAGATACTTTGCAATTTTCTGAAACCACCAAATCATTGATATTGGGAACTAATTCAAATGCCATTGCAGGAAGGGCCAAACGCCCAAATGATGCATCCATGATCAACGGCAAAGCAAAGAAAGTTTTGAGAACACCCATGCTTTCTTTGGAAGAAGGGCTGGCATTAACACTGAATAAAAAATTTGAGAACTAACGGTTATGGCTACTATAAAATATGATCTGGAAATAAAATTCGGCACTCAATATGGCAAAGAAGAAGAAGACGCCATTTTAAGAGTGATACGTAACAATGCGCCAACAAGCGGTGATGAGTGCATTCGTTTTGAAAAAGATTATGCGGAATATTCCAAAGTGAAACATGCACGATTGGTGAGCAATGGTTCTTCTGCATTGTTTCTCGCTATGATTGGTATTGGTATAAAGCCCGGCGACCGTGTGTTAACAACACCGATCACGTGGATTGCTACTGCTGCAGCTCCCGTTACATTAGGCGCTGAAGTGGATTTTGTGGATATTGATTTGGAAACATATAATATAGATCCAAATCAAATTGCATCTCATATTACCTCTAACACAAAAGCAATCATCCCGGTGCATTTGTATGGACAACCTTGCGAGATGGATGAGATTATGTCTATAGCAAACAAAAATCATTTATTTGTTGTGGAAGATGCGGCGCATGCCATTGGTGCGGAATATAAAGGGAAAAAAGTCGGCACTTTTGGAGCGGCAGGTTGTTTCAGTTTTCATGAACAAAAAAATATTTCCACGCTCGGCGAAGGTGGCATTGTGTTAACGAATGATGATGCCATTTTTGAAAAAGTTTCTTTGTATCGTTCGCATTGCACAAGGGTTCACGGGCACAGCACCAAGTATTGCAAATTGGATGAAGAAAAATTTCCTGTCGGAAAAAAATTCTGGTGGCAGGATTTTGATGATTGCGGTTATAATTTCCGGATGACGGATATCCAGGCTGCTGTTGGTATAGAGCAACTGAAAAAAGTGGATATGCTCAATGCAAAAAGAATTCAGAATGCAGCATACCTGACAGAAGCATTGAAAGATGTTCCGGGATTAACATTGCCGAAAGTAAAAGCTTATAATAAACATGTATTCCATCTTTACCCGGTAATGATCAATGCAAAAGAATTTGGAATGAATAAAGAAGATTTTATTTATACCATGTTAAACAAATATGGAATTAAAGTAGGCTTTCATTATATACCGCTTCATTATTCCACTGCATTTAAAAATCGCGGATTTAAAAAAGGACAATTTCCGAATGCAGAAAAACTGGGAGAAGAATTGGTGACATTGCCTATCAACCCAAGACAAACGGAAGAAGCGCTGGAATATCTTGTAAAAAGTATTAAAAGCTTACAGGCATAAATTTCTTGTAATGAATTTTGAAGAAGCAGTCATAGCATTAAGAAAGGATGATGAAAAATATTTTTCATCATCAGTGCCTGTGTATATATCACGT
The DNA here is from genome assembly GCA_035541355.1 of Puia sp. Taxonomy (GTDB): domain Bacteria; phylum Bacteroidota; class Bacteroidia; order Chitinophagales; family Chitinophagaceae; genus Puia. The sequence goes on from DATKNN010000016.1 coordinate 4,606, forward strand.
GCTCCCGGCCGTTTGGATTTGATGGGAGGCAATGACGATTATACCGGCGGTCTTGTGTTTGAATCAACCATTCGTGAAGGCACTTATGCTGCTGCGCAATTAAGTAATGACGATCATGTTGTTTTAAAAAATAAATCTGCCTTACAAAAAAACTGGAAGCATGAAATCACATTTTCATTTCATGATCTTACAAATGAAGTGCATGTACGTGCATTGGTGAATGAAAGTCCTGAAGTTCGCTGGACAGCTTATGTATTGGGAAATATTTTTTACCTGAAGAAAAAATTTCCGGAGAAAATAAATAAAGGCGTTAAGATTTATATTGATTCAGCAGTGCCGCCTAATCGCGGAGTGAGCTCTTCTGCTGCAATAGAAGTTGCTGTGATGAAAGCTGCGGCTGCTGCATATAATGTTAACCTGTCAGGAATTGAACTGGCGCTCGCCTGCCAATGGGTAGAGAATACCATTGCAGAATCAGCATGTGGTATTATGGATCAGGCTGCAGTGGTAACGGGCAAAGAAGGATTTATTATGCCGCTGGTTTGTCAGCCTTGCAATCCCGAGCCATTGATTCAACTTCCTGAAGAACTGAAAATATGGGGCATTGACTCCGGCGTGAGCCACCAGGTATCGGGCATTGAATATGAAGCCGCGAGGGCTGCGGCTTTCATGGGATATAAAATTATTTGCGATCATGAAAATATACCTGTTACGTTAGATACCACTGCGGAAATTCACAGATATATTGACGCTGCTTGGAATGGCTATTTAGCAAATGTTCCTGTTTCTTTATTCCAGGAAAAATATGAAGCGTTGCTTCCGAAAAATATGGATAATCAATCTTATCTCGCCAAACATCAAATTCATGTGGATCCGTTTACGCCATTACGTGAAAAGGTAGTATATCATGTATGGGCAAATACAAAATATGCAGTGGAAGAAAATCATCGTGTGCAAACTTTTTCTGAATTATCAAGAAGTGCTGCATTAACTGCATCCAAACGTGCTTATATGTTGATGGGCGAATTGATGTACCAATCGCATTATGCATATACGGAATGCGGGCTTGGTGCGAAAGCAACAGATTATTTGGTGAATTTATGTCGTAAAGAAGGAATAGCGAATGGAATTTACGGAGCAAAAATTACAGGAGGTGGTGCAGGCGGTACGGTTGCGATACTCGCAGATAAAAATGCAGGTGAAGTGATTCAAAAAATTTTTAAAACTTATTCCGAATCAGGTTTTGGTGATCCCTATATTTTTGAAGGAAGTTCAGATGGTGCGGATAGTTATGGAATAAAAGTTATTTAACAGAAAAACGATTTTATTTAATCAGTGAAATGAATTTTATGTGTGAAAATAAAATTACAGCATTTCGTTTTTTGAAAAGATATGTATTTGTCTTCTTACTGATTGTATGTTCAAATAATATTTTCTCACAAACATTGGATACGGAGTTTAAAGAACCATTAAAAGAAGTGCTTTCTGAAATTCAGTCGCAGTATAAAATAAGTATTGATTATAATGATGAACTGGTAAAAGATAAATGGGTAACTTATGCCCGGTGGCGGTTTAAGCCTGATGTGGAACAGACACTGACGAATGTTTTATCCATGAATGACATTGTTTTTGAAAAACAATCTCCCGGGAAATATAAACTAAGCTCTTTTGAATATTATGTAAAGAAACCCGAAGAAGGTGTAGAGCAGTTGAAAATGCTTGCTGCTTCATATAATAACAAAGCCGAATGGGAAAACAGGAAGGATGAGTTACGTGCCTGTATTATGTCTAAGCTGGCAATTAAAAAATTTCCTGATCATATCACTTCAGCCCCGATTCTTACAAAAAAGCGAATATATCAAGATTATTCAGTACAAAATTTTGCACTGGAGACATTGCCGGGTGTATATATCTGCGGCTCTATTTACAAACCCAAAAAAATAAAAGGAAAAATACCGGTTGTGTTCAACCCCGACGGACATTTTGATGGTGCACGTTACCGGCCCGATTGCCAGTATCGTGCTGCTACGCTTGCACGGATGGGAATGATTTCTGTAACGTATGATCTTTTTGGTTTTAAATGCGAATCATTATTGCAGGTACCGGAATGGGCGCATTACAGAAGTCATATACAGCCTTTGCAAGTGATCAGTGCCATGCGCATATTTGATTTTATTTTGTCAATGAAAGAAGCAGATAAGACCAGGGTTGCAATAACAGGTGCGTCAGGTGGCGGAAGCCAGACAATGCTGATGACTGCATTGGATGACCGTATTAAGCTAAGTGTCCCGGTTGTCATGATGTCTTCTTATTTTGCTGGAGGTTGCCCTTGCGAAAGCGGAATGGGCATCCACCTTTGCGGAGGGGGTACGAATAATGTTGAGATTGCTGCAATGGCAGCGCCGCGTCCGCAATTAGTTATTTCAGATGGCGAAGACTGGACCAAATATTTTCCTGTTGATGATTTTCCTTATTTGCAGCGGGTTTATAATTTTTATGGCGCATCGAATAATACGGAGAATGTTTTTTTAGCAACAGAAGGGCATGATTATGGCCCATCAAAAAGACAGGCAATGTACACATTTGTAGCAAAACATTTTAAACTTAACCCTTCGTGGTTGAAAAATACAGATGGTTCCTATTCTGAAAAAGGGGTGGTAATAGAAAAAGAGGATGCCATGAAAACATTTGGTGCCGATGGTTCAGGCCTGCCTGCAAATGCATTGAAGGGATGGGACAAGATTGAGGCATTGATAAAGCATTATATGGAAGACGGCAAATAAATCAGGTGCTTTGGCATAATTGAAACTGTTATACAGTATTTTCTTTGAATAAAAAATTTAGTTTCAAAAAATAAACAAAATAAACGTTATGAAAAGAATAATTTTTTATGGCCTGGCTTTCTGCAGCCTGCTAACATTAACGGTTGTATTTGCACAGAAAAGCAACGGCTGGGTTTCTCTTTTTGATGGCAAGACCCTGAATGGCTGGAAGGTTGGAAAGAATGCAGAAACTTTTCATGTTGACAGCGGTATGATCATCGTGCATGGCAACACATCGCATTTATATTATGACGGAAATTTTCACAATCACGATTTTAAAAATTTTGAATTTAAAGCAGATGTCAAAACAATGCCTCATGCCAATTCTGGAATTTATTTTCATACCCAGTACCAGGAATCCGGATTTCCAGGTCATGGTTATGAAGCACAGGTAAATAATTCTCATTCAGATGATGTGCGTACCGGCAGCCTTTATGATATAGTGGATGTAAAAGATATCTGGGTAAAAGATTATGAGTGGTTTACTGAATATATCAAAGTGCAGGGAAAGAGGGTAATCATTAAAATCAATAATACAGTGGTTGTTGATTACACAGAACCTGAGCATCCATTGCGTGATACCGCTTCTCACCCTTTCCGGTATATTTCGCATGGCACTTTTGCATTGCAAGGCCATGATCCCGGCAGCGTTGTGTATTTTAAAAATATCATGGTGAAGCCATTGCCCTGATAAACGGATCATCTCGAAGAGTAAATGTTTTAAGTAATCATTTTGATCAGGCAATGAAAAATCGTTTTACTGTTTTGCTTTTGTTCATGTTGGCGATGATTTGTTTTTGCAGCAAATCTTATTCGCAAACTATTTACGTTGATAATATCAACATCGTATCTTGTTCTGATAATAAGATTGTCAGATCAGCTTCATGGATGCTTTCTGATGAGATTGCTAAACGAACGGGCATAAAAGCAGGGATGGCAAAAACAATCCTGAACAACGGAAACGTGTTGTTGTTGCGCATGGCAAATGAACCGGTACCGTCAAATTTTTTAATTACTGAAACACCCGCATTAATCAAAAGGCCTGAAGCTTTCAGAGTAGTAGTAGTGCAGCAAAACGGCCGCGATATTATTATTGTTGAGGGCAGTGATGAGAGAGGTGTTCTATATGGTGCAGGGTATTTGCTCAGGAATTTTGTTTATGCTGATAAAAAAATCGGGTTGCGAAAACTACTTGCCGTTTCTTCTGCTCCGGATAAACCGATGCGTGGCCATCAGTTGGGATACAGGAATACTGCAAATTCTTATGACGCATGGACAGTCGCTCAATTCGAACAATATATCCGCGAACTGGTAATCTTTGGTACAAACAGTATTGAAAGCATACCCATTTTTGATGAAAGGGAAAGTCCCCACTTTAAAATGGCGCCTGATGAGATGAATGCAAAGATTAGTGGAATTTGTGACAAGTACGGACTGGATTACTGGATATGGATACCTGCCCAGTTCAATTTAACGGATACGGTTAAACGAAATTTGTACCTGGCGCATGTAGAGATGATTTGCAGGATGTCTGTCCGCTTAAATGGCATTTTTTTCCCGGGTGGCGACCCGGGCGATAATCCGCCGGAAACGGTGTTGCCTTTAATGGAAGATATGTCGGTAATTATTAAAAAATTTCATCCGCATGCAAAACTCTGGCTGTCGTTGCAGGGTTTTACTCCGGCACAAAGCCAAACGGTTTATCGTTATATAAAAGATAAAACCCCTGAATGGTTAGGAGGGTTGGTGACAGGTCCGTCAAGTCCGCCGGTTGAAGAAACAAGGGCTGCATTGCCGGCAATTTATCAGCTTCGTTATTATCCTGATCTTACGCATAATGTACGCAGTGATTTTCCAGTGCCTTATTGGGACCCTTTTTTCAATTTCACATTAGGAAGAGAATCTGTGAACCCGAGGCCGATGCATTATTCCGCATTGTATCATTTTTTGCGCCCGTACATGGATGGTTTTATTTCTTATTCCGATGGTGTGCATGATGATGTAAATAAAATTACCTGGACAGAACTTGCATGGGATCCGAATATTTCAGAGCGTGACATATTAAAGCATTATACAAATTTTTTCTTCGGATCAAATCTTAAGGATGAAGCGGCCGATGGTATACTTGCGCTTGAATCCAACTGGCAGGGCCCTGCTGCTACAAACGGAAGTGTTGAAACAACATTAACTCATTGGAGGCAGATGGAGAAGAAATTTCCCGCGCTTGCAAATAACTGGAGATGGCAAATGTGTTTGTTAAGGGCAAACTATGATGATTATTCCCGAAAACGCGGTATTTACGAAAGTGAATTGGAAGAACAAGCAAACGATGTGTTACGGCAGGCAACAAGTATCGGCGCCGTTAAAGCGATGGATTCAGCAGAAGAGATATTGAAACAGGCAACAGAAAAAAAAGTGGATACATTATCAAGAAACAATGTGATTGCCTTATGTGAAAAATTATATCACAGCATCGGGTTACAGACCAGTGTAAAGAAATATAAAGCATCAGGCGAGGAGAGAGGCGCCGTGCTTGATTTTATTGACTACCCGCTTAATAACCGTTGGTGGCTGGAAGACAAGTTTGCTGCTATAAGAAAATTGCCGGAAACAGAACAGGAAAAAGAACTGATAGAAATCGCCAACTGGGAACATCCCGCAGCAGGAAGTTATTATGATGATATTGGTAATATTTCCAAGTCACCTCATGTGTTAAGGGGTGAATCATGGGTTACAGATCCACTCATGCGCAAAGAAGACAACCCGAATTTCGACTGGTGGGATAATGGCTTTAGCCGCAAACGCCAGTCGTGGATGAGCAGTATGCGCTGGCCACTTGCTGTTGAATATAATGGCCTAGATTCGACTGCCGGATATGTAGTCCGTGTAACCGGTTATAATGAATGTTTATTAAAAATAAACGGTCAGCGGGTATCTCATACGCTTTACGGAAAAGAGATAGGGGAGATTAAGGAATTTCCTGTTCCCCATGAGTTGATCCGTGACCGGAAAATTTCCGTAACCTTTGATGATATTGATGAAAGCAATATCAACTGGAGGAAACAGTCACGTATAACCGAAATCTGGCTGATCAAAAAAGCTCTTTGATAATATAAATTAGTGAATGGTGAATTTTGGCATTCATCAACACAGCGAAAGAGAATTTTGCCCAAAGCTTATGGTTTACTAAACAATCAGCTTGGTTTCGTCATTCGATGAAGGGGCATCGCCTACTGCGGTTTTGATGAACTGGATATCATGTTTCAGGCGTTGAAGGAAAAGAGCAATATCGAAACTGTGCACAATAATGTTTGCGCCTTCTTTCACCCATCGTACTTGTCGTTCAGGTTCCAGGGAAAAATGAACGCCGATATGTAAACCTTTTTTTCTGGTGGTGCGGATGATGGTTTTAACGGCAGCTTCAAAATCGGGATGGTCATATTTTTCAGGAAGGCCCAGGCTCACGGAAAGGTCGTGAGGCCCGATGAATACGCCGTCAAGACCGGGCACAGATAATATTTCATCCAGCCTTTCCATAGCAGGGACGCTTTCAATATTGGCAATGCACATATTGGCTGAATTGAAGTTTTGAATATATGAACGGAGATCATCTGGCATCTTTTTTTTGCCGGAATAATAATCAGCAAGCAGTTCACCTTTCAGCGGCCTGTATTTAACAGCACATACAAGGTCTGCAACCTGGTTTACTGATTCCACATAAGGCACAATTATCCCGCCGGCTCCACTGTCAATAACCTGGCAGGCACGATAAGGGTCAGGGGAAGGGATGCGGACAACCGGAATAATCTCGTTGGCTTTAAACAACTGGCATAGAAGGGCAAGTTCATTCCGGCTAAGCGGAATATGTTCCGTGTCGATGAAAACAAAATCAAGTCCTGCGCTTTTGATTGCCCCGGGCCACATCGGGCCGGTTGAAGTGATGCAGGTTCCGTAAACGTTTTTGCCTTGTTCTAGTTTTTGAAGTAAAATATTTTTTGTAGTCGACATAATAATCATTTTAAAAATGAAAAATAATGCAAAACGAAGAATTAGAAATGAGAAAGTTTAGTAGTATTTTAAAATAGATTGAGGCTTTGAATAGCTCTGGCCTTCAGGCCGGAGAAAAGTCGGAAGAATCAAAGGCAATGATAATGAAGAGAGGAATAATACCGGGTATAAAAATAAGAAATTAAAAATGTAGAATAAGAAATAAGAAAGGAAAGACTGAGTTAAAAAATTATAGGACACAAAACAATGGATAACTGCAAAATAATAATTCATAGCTTGAAGCTCAATGCTAAAGGCTAATATATAAAAATCAAAAAATGAAACCTATTGTTCAGATTTCTCTAGATTTAACCAATATTGATGAAGCATTGGAGACTGCTGCCATGGCCATGCGTGCAGGTGTCGACTGGCTGGAGGCCGGCACGCCATTAATACTTGCAGAAGGATTGCACGGCGTGAAAAAATTACGTGAAGTATTTCCCGGAATACCTATTGTTGCAGATTTGAAAACAATGGATGGCGGCTATCTCGAAGCGGAGATGATGGCGAAAGCTGGTGCGACACATGTAGTCGTGATGGCACGTGCGCATGAAGAAACGATCAAATGTGTTGTAAAGGCAGGCGCTGATCATGGAGTAAAAGTAATGGGAGATAATCTCGGTTGCCCTGATATGGTGGAAGCTGCAAAATGGTTGGAAGATTTAGGTTGCGATTATGTGATTCATCATATCGGTTATGATGAGCGCAGAGGGATTGCAGCAAAAGGATTTCGAATGCCCAGCCCGCTCGATCAGTTGAAAGAAGTGGTGAATGCTGTAAAAATTCCCGTACAGGCTGTCGGCGGATTATCATTGGAGCAGGCCATTCAATGTCCTGCTTATGGTGCGCCATTGGTAGTGCTGGGCGCACCGTTAACGATTGATGCTGATGCATTCAAAACAGCAGATGGAAACCTCGAAGCATCGCTCCGGTTGATTTGTGAAAAGATACATGCATACGGAGATGTTAACGTTCATTAATTTATTTTTTAAAATTTTAAACAATGTCAAAAGTTTTTTCTCCGGCTGTTGTGAACTATGCAGCCGAAAAAGGATCAGTTGAAATACGCGAATTGGAACAACCTGAAATCGGTGATGAAGATGTATTACTCGAGGTAGCAAATGTGGGTGTTTGCGGAAGTGATCTTCATCAATGGACTGCTGATCATAGTTGGGCAGTAAATTATCCTGTGGTGCTTGGACATGAATTTGGGGGAAATATTGTAGCGCTTGGTAAACGGGTTGCCGGTTGGAAAGAAGGTGATCGTGTGGTGAGTGAAACGGCTGCTGTCATTAATGCAAACAGTCCGTTGGCGAGAGCGGGCTTATACAATTTGGATCCTGATAGAAAAGGTTTTGGTTATGGAGTAAATGGCGCCATGACAAAATTTGTTCGTGTGCCTGCAAGATGTTTGCATCGTGTGCCGGATAATCTTCCATTCGAACATGCATGTTTAACCGAACCGTGTTGCGTGGCATATAATGCAGTTGCCATGAACTCAAATATTAAACCTGGCGACCGGGTAATTGTTCTAGGCCCCGGGACTATTGGAATTCTTTGTGCGGCAGTAGCAAAATTATGTGGCGCTGAAGTGGGCATAGTTGGCCTTGAAGCAGACAGGCATCGTTTGAATATCGCTGCGCAATATGGTTGCGAACCTATTATTGGTGATGCAACTGACTGGGCAAAAAAGCGTGATGGGCTCGGCGCCGATGTGATCATTGATGCAGCAGGCGCAAGCATCACTTTAAAAATTGCATTGCAATTGGTAAGGCCTAATGGGCATATTTCCAAAGTAGGCTGGGGGCCGCAGCCATTGGGCTTTTCATTAGATCCGTTAGTGCAAAAAAACGTAACGCTGCAGGGAAGTTTTAGCCACAACTGGCCGATATGGGAGAGAGTGATTGCATTGCTTTCAAACGGAATGCTTGATGTAAAACCGATTATTGGCGGTGTGTGGCCGATAACTGAATGGCATGAAGCCTTTGAAAAAATGCATAAAGGTGAAGTTGTGAAAAGTGTATTAAAACCCGTATAATATGAGATTAGAAAATAAAGTCATTATTGTAACAGGAAGTACAACAGGTATTGGTAAAGCGATTGCTAAACGTTGTGTGCAGGAAGGGGCCAAAGTAGTAATACATGGATTGGAAGAAGACTGGGGCAAAGAAGTAATTGCCGAATTAGGCAATGAAAATGCTGTACTTCTGATTCAAAATCTTGATGAAGAAAATACTCCTGATCATTTGGTAAAGCTTGCTTTGCAAACATTCGGGAAGTTAGATGCAGTGGTAAATAATGCTGCCATTGTTGCTTCGTCCAATCTGCATACTACAGATAAAAAATTTTTACAACGATTACTTAATGTAAATACCATTGCACCTTTTTTGTTAATTAAAGCAGCATTACCGTATTTAACAGAACAACATGGCGCAGTATTGAACATCGGTTCAGTAAATGCATACAGCGGCGAACCCAATCTTTTTGCCTATAGCGTAACCAAGGGCGCGTTGATGGCAATGACACGTAATTTAGGAGATACGCTTCACCGTGAAAACGGAGTTCGTGTAAATCAAATCAATCCGGGCTGGGTATTGACAGAAACGGAAATGATCAGAAAAAAAGAGCACGGACTTCCTGAAGATTGGTATAAAGATTTGCCTGCAGTGTATGCACCTGCAGGAAGAATTTTATGGCCGAAAGAAATTGCAGCTGCTGCCGTGTACTGGCTTTCGGATGAAAGCGGGCCTGTAAGCGGACAGATAGTTGACCTTGAGCAATATCCTTTCATTGGCCGCAACCCGCCTAAAGATACCAGTACAATCCCTGTAAAAAAATAATCAATGCCTAAATTAGCTGCTTTCCCCAAGGCCTTTATGCAGGCCCTTTGTAAAGATGGTTCTATGCGTGTTTCCGAATGGATATCGCTTGCATCCAAATTGAATATTGACGGATTAGAATGGTATGCCGGTTTTATAGAAATGAATGATAAATCAAACTGGCCTTTATTCAGAAAACAGGTAGAAGATGTGGGAATGAAAATACCCATGATGTGTTGTTCGCCTGATTTCACTCATCCCGAAAAATCTTTTCGTGATAAAGAAATAGAAAAACAGAAGTATTGGATAGATATGACCGATAGTTTGGGTGGTTCCTATTGCCGTGTTTTATCCGGACAGAAAAGGCCGGAACTTTCTATTGATGAAGGTGTAAAACTGGCAGCAGATTGTATTTATGAATGTTTGCCTTATGCTGCTGAAAGAAATATTACACTCATTTTGGAAAATCATTATAAAGATGATTTCTGGGCCTATCCTGAGTTTGCACAAAAAATGGACGTGTTTTGCAAATTAGTCGACAGCATTCATCATCCTTTTTTCGGTGTGAATTATGATCCCAGCAATACTTATCTCGCCGGGGAAGACCCCATTGAATTATTAAAACGTGTATCCAACCGTGTGGTGACCATGCACGCAAGTGACCGCTATTTGAAAGAAGGAACCATTGAAGATTTACGCAAAGAAGAAGGTGGCGCTGCAGGTTATGCCAAAAGATTAAGTCATGGTGAAATAGGAAAAGGTTTGAATGATTATGATGCCATCTTTACCGAATTAAAAAGAGTGGGTTTTGATAACTGGATCAGTATTGAAGATGGTGTTGATGGCATGGAGCAATTGGAAAGAAGCGTACATTTTCTCAGAAAAAAAATGGCACAATACTGGCCGAAATAAAATAGCATGAAAGCTGAAGTATTATATTCCTCACAATGTTATCTTGGCGAAGGGCCTATGTGGCATTCCGGAAGGAAAAGTTGTTTTTGGGTTGACATTGAAGGAAAGAAATTTTTTGAATACAATTTTAGTAATAATAATAAAGAAATCTGTATAAGGTCGCTTAATCACAGAGTTACATTTATTGTGCAGGATAGCAATGACAACCTGGTACTCGGGCTGGAAGGAGGCATTGGCCGTTATGATTTGAATACGGAAAAATTTACCTGGCTTGTTGACCTTGAAAAAGAAAAACACAAACACAGGTGCAATGATGGTAAAGCAGATACAAAAGGAAGGTTGTGGGTTGGAACGTTGCACATGGATTTTGATGAAGGCGCAGGCTCATTATATTGCTTATCGGAAAATTTTCAATTCACAAAAAAGCTTGGTAGCCTTACCATATCAAACGGAATGGCATGGTCGCCTGATAACAAACGTTTTTATTTTATTGACAGCCCTACCAATAAAGTGCAATCATTTTTCTTCGATGAAACAAGCGGCAATATTTATTTTGAAAAAGATGCCATCATCATCCCCAAACACATGGGCGCTCCCGATGGAATGGCCATTGATGAAGAAGGCATGTTATGGATTGCACAATGGGGCGGCTTCGGGGTGTATCGCTGGAACCCGCATGATGGTAAATTGCTGGAAATACTTGAAGTGCCCGTTCCCAATGTTTCTTCCTGTGCTTTTGTAGGAGAGAATTTAGACCATTTGCTGATCACTACAGCAAGACAAGACCTTGATGAAGAATATTTGAAAAAATATCCTGGCAGTGGTGATGTTTTTCTGCAAAAACTTTCCGTGATAGGAATGCCTTCTAATAAATTGTTCTTTTAGTATTGCACCAAGTGCTGAAGTATTTTACAGGATTTTAATAGATTCGTGGAACTAATCTTAAAATTCCATAACAATAAGGGTAATTAATTAGCCCGATTACTTCCCAGTTAATAAATGCAATACTCATGAATAAAAGCATACTGTTAATTGCTGCCACTTTTTTTATATTTCAATATTGCCCCGGCCAAAATGATCCTGGTATTGATTTGAAAAGTTTTTATAAGCCTTCAGAGAACCCTGTCATTAAGGCTGATTCTTCTTATTTATTTATTGATCCCGTTTCAAAAAAAGAAATAAAATGGCAAAGGGCCGATGTGTTTAATCCGGCAGCCGTTGTAAAAGATGGCAAAGTGTTTTTATTATATCGGTGCGAAGATAATCCTGCGGCTGCCATAGGGGGAAGAACTTCACGGTTAGGCTTAGCCGAAAGTGAAGACGGTATTCATTTTAAAAAATTTTCAAAACCGGTATTGTATCCTGATAACGATAAGTTCTCTGAATATGAATACCCGGGAGGATGTGAAGACCCGCGTCTTGTACAAACAAAAGATGGTGATTACATACTTGCATATACTGCATGGAATAATAAACTAGCCAGATTATGTATTGCTTTTTCAAAAGACCTTTTTCATTGGAAGAAAAAAGGCCCGGCTTTTGCCAAAGCTTATGGTGGCAAGTTTTTGAATATGTGGAGTAAGTCAGCTTCGATGGTTACCAGGATGGTAAACGGAAAGCAAGTACTGGCCAAAATAAATGGTAAGTACTGGATGTACTGGGGAGAGAAATTTGTTAATCTTGCCTCGAGCACAAACTTGTATGATTGGTATCCGGCAGTAGACAGTAAAATGGATTTAAAATTTCTGGCACAGCCCAGGTCAAAGAAATTCGATAGTGATCTTACAGAATGTGGGCCACCTGCAGTAGTTATGGAAAACGGAATCGTTCTTTTTTATAACGGAAAAAATGCAACTGATGCGAATGCTGACCCGGACCTTCCCGAAGGAATGTATTCTGTTGGGGAAATGGTGTTTGATAAAAACGATCCGGGAAGATTAATTGATCGTTCCGATAACAGTTTTTTGAAACCAACATTGCCGCATGAAATAACTGGTCAATATAAAGCAGGAACTGCTTTTTCCGAGGCATTAATATTGTTTAATAAGAAATGGTTCCTTTATTATGGAACGGCTGATTCTTTTGTAGGACTTGCAATTGCTAATGCAAAATAAAATGTGTTATATAATTTATTGGTTAGCCATGCCTCATGCCTTTGGCTACTTTAAAAAGATGCAAAACATAAGGAAACAGAGCTTCTATACTTTCTTCGGCTCCCCGGCTTGAGCCCGGCAGAGTAATAATTAAAGTGTTTTTGATAAAACCGGCAATTCCACGTGATAACATTGCATAGGGCGTTCGCTGCTGCCCGTAGTTTCTGGCAGCTTCCATAATGCCGGGAATTTCCCGGTCTAACAGAGGTTGAATGGCATCCGGAGTTACATCACGAAGTGATAACCCGGTGCCACCAGCAAAAAGTACGAGGTTAAAGTTTTGCTCACTGAGTTGCTTTGCCCTCGATTGTATTTCGGTAAATTCATCCCGTATTATTTCATAATGCTCCACCTTCAGATGGAAGTTCCCTAATTTTAAAATGATCAGCTTACCTGTTTTATCTTCATCCTTTTTTTGGAATATGCTATCAGAGCAAACAATTACAGCACATTTTAAGTCTTCTGCCCCGCCATTTTTAAAATCAGTTTTCCCTCCTTTTTTATCTGCCAGTTTTATTGAAGAAATCTCAATTCCCTTGTCCACAGGCTTCAACATATCATACATAGTCAAAGCAGTAATGGCAGCGCCATGCATGGCTTCTACCTCAACACCTGTTTTATAGATCGTATGTACTTCAACAATGACGATAATACTCAACCCTTCGACCTGATAGGTGATGGAGGAGAATTCTACCGGTAAGGGGTGACAGTCTGGAATTACATCGCTTGTTTTTTTTATAGCCAACAAACCTGCAGCCCTTGAAAATTCGAATACATCGCCTTTAGGTACTTTTTTATTTTGTATCGCATCGATGGTATCCTGTTTTGAAACAGTTAATGTTGCTGTTGCTATTGCCTGTCTTAATGAATATGATTTATGTGTGATATTGATCATTTTACTTATTGGTTTTCCATTGATACGTTTTGTCTTCAAAAATTTCTTTTCCCCATACGGGCAGTTCATTTTTTATTTTTTCAACAATTTCAGTGCAGGCTTCTATTGCCTGTTTCCGGTGAGGAGAGGAAGTGAAAACAAACAAGCTGATTTCTCCCGCTTCAACTTTACCAAGGCTTTGATAAACATGCATGCAGGTAAGGTGGTGCTTTGCGAATATTGATTCTCTTATTTCATGCATTTTTTCGAGTGCCATTTCTTCATATGCAGAATATTCTATGGCGGCAACTCTTTTGTTGCCGATCAGGTCAGCCCTTACTTGTCCGAGAAAGATTGAGTGACCCCCAATTTCTGTTTTTGTACTGTGTTTCTGAATGCTGTCAGCAATAAATGTTGCCATGACCGGGCCTTGCACAAAAATGTTTTTTATTTTTTTTTCATTCATGTTTTTGGTTTGCATGGTATTTATTCCATAATAAAATACCGCCTTTTAAACTGTAAACAGTTTTTTCATTTTTGAAAATGGAAGATAATTTTTTTGCAGCTTCATAGCTTCTTGTGCCCGATTTGCAAAAGCAAACTACCGTTTTATTTTTAATGCTTGCAGTATTTTCCTCAAGCTCTTTAAGTGGAATTTTAATATGGATGAAATCATTTGCATCAGGCCATTCGCCAGGTTCCCGCACATCAATAATGTCTACATCTTTATTATTGATAAGAGGCAGGAAGGCATCCATATCAATTTCGGATTCCTTTATTCCTGGTGAACAGAGCCATTCATAATTTGTTTGTTTGAATGCATTGATATCTTTTGGTATCAGGGAAGATGAAATCTCTGTCGGGTTCAGTTGTAATTCATATTGTTGATTGGTGAGTGCATTAAATGTCAATAGTTTGTTGATAAGAGGTTCGCCAATACCGGTTATTAACTTAATCGTTTCATTGGCCATCATTAAACCTATAATACCGGGCATAATCCCCAATACTCCTGCTTCTTCACAATTTAATACTTCACCTGTTTTAGGTGGCTCAGGAAAGATGTCACGGTAATTAACAGGCTGTTCGGATTTTTTACTTCTTGAATTAAAAATTGAAACCTGGCCTTCAAACTGTGAAATGGCACCATATATTAATGGCTTGTTCATCAGCACACAGGCATCATTGATCATATAACGCGTCGCGAAATTGTCGGTTCCGTCTACAACATAATCGAACTGGTTAATCAAATCAATGGCATTGTCTGTCGACAGCCTTAAATTGTATGAAATAATTTTTATATCAGGGTTCAATCTTTGTAAATGTTTTGAAGCCTGCTCTGCTTTTGATTTTCCAATATCATTTACAGAATATAATATTTGTCTGTGCAGGTTATTCAGCATAACCACATCATCATCGATGATGCCGATAGTGCCAATGCCTGCTGCACAGAGGTATTGAAGAATAGGGCAGCCCAATCCGCCTGCTCCTACCATCAATAGTTTGGCAGCAGATAATTTTTGTTGTGAAGCTTCGCCAAATTCCTTAATGCTGATCTGGCGCTTGTATCTTTCGGATGCAGAATTATTTTTCATCGTTTATCCGCCTGAAAACGGCGGCAATAATGCAATCTCGTTTTTATTGCTCAGTTTTATGTTTCCTGAAACTATTTTTCTATCGACGGCAACCACAAACTTGGTATTTAAAAGAGCCGGGTAGGATTGCTGTAATATTTTCTGTAAATCAGCCAGATTATCTACATCATTGACGTTGATAATACTTTTCCCAATAATATCCTTTAGTTGCCCAAATAAAATAATTTCAACATTCATTCTTTTAAATCATTTTACACGATCGGCAATAATTTTTACAAGACCTTTTATATATCTTCGTCCGGTCGAAAAATCTTTAGAGGACAGCAGTACTATTCGGTCTGGCAAAGTTTCTGCATGCATTCCATCTTCTTCCATAACAACAATAATACCTTTCCCTACTTCTGTGTTAAAAATTTCATTCCATGAAAAAACGACTTTGTATCCGTCTGTTGCTACACAAGTAAAATAATATTCGCCTAAAAGTTTGGGGTTTTTTTCAGAAATGCCTGCTTTGTCAAGAATATCTTTCAGCAAGGCACCTTTAACATTTTTTAGTGCCCTTTTTCTTTCATGAAGGTGATTATAAATTACAAAACTGTCGATAGCTGTTGAAGGAAAATTACTCAGGTCTTTTATGGTGAATGTTAGTCTATTGTTCACATTGCCTTCTATCACGAGCTGTTCACTTACTGAAAATTTTTCCTGCGCAAACGCCAGCATAGGAAGAAAAAAACAAATTATTACTGTTGATATTTTTATTTTTTCATTATGCATGAGTAAATAACAATTTATATGAAGCCATCAGGAGTACTATTGCCAAAAGATTTTTTAGAATGGTTTGCCTGAATTTGATAGCCCCCAGATATGCACCGCATACCCCTCCGGTAAAAGCAATGATAACATAGGCAATCATATCCGGACTGAATTTTATTCCTTTTGTCAGTTGGCCGAAAAGGCCTGACAACGAGTTTACAAAAATAAATAAAGCACTGATGGCGGCAGTTTGTTTTTGGTTAGTCCATTTTAATACTAAGAGGATAGGAGAGAGGATAATGCCGCCGCCGATCCCAATCAGGCCAGAAAGAAAACCAATAACTACTCCGATGATTACTGATAGTATAGTACTGGGTTTCTTTAATTCCGAGTCGGGGGTATTGGGGAAGAAAATAAAACGGAATACAGCGAATAATAATAATACCCCTAGTATTTTTTTATACGCGAAACCGTTAATGGTAATCAAACCACCAATAAATGCCATCGGTACAGATGCCAGTGCAATTGGTAAAAATGTTTTCCATTTGAAATGCTGTCCGCGGTAAAATTGGATAAAGGAGGTGAGTGATACGAAAAGATTGAGCAATAAAGCAGTAGGTTTCATTACTTCGGGGGTGATGCTGAAAATGGCCATGAGCGCGAGATACCCGCTTGCACCACCATGCCCGACGGATGAATATAAAGATGCTACCAGGAAAAGCAGCATATAAAATAATAAAATACTATGCATGTGAAAATTTAATGATCATTAGTAACTTTTTTGATCAATAATTCATAATCGGTAAAGGTATCAATATCAAAATTACCAAACGGAAAATCAACTGTGGCAACGTTTTCTTTATACTTTATCATTATTTTTTTTGCGCCTGAATCTCCTGTTAGGGTTAACAGTTCAGGAAATAATGATTTGTAAAAGAAGACAGGTGTGCCCACAATGTTTTCATAGCTGCTGGCTATAATGTGCTTTCTAGTTTGTTGATGTAATGTATATAAATCATTTATTAAAGATGAACTTATATAAGGTTGATCACAGACTGTAATTATTACTCCATCGCAGGAAGGGTTACTATGCTGTAAAAATTGTACTCCTTTTACAATTGAAGAGGCTATTCCACGCTGCCAGTGGTGATTAATAACCATATTGATCTTATCGCTTGTTGAAATAACTTCTGATATTAATTCATGATTAGCGCCAAGCACTATTACAATTGAACCTGCGTTTGAATTTTCTGCAACTGAAACAATATGTTGAATCAATTTCCTGCCCTGATAATCGAGCAATTGCTTGGGTTTACCCAGACGTGATGATGCTCCTGCTGCGAGTATGACGATGCCGAAATTCAAATAATAAAAGATGTGTTCCGGGATTCCTGTTTTAAACTATCGTCTACAACGATTTCTTCAATATATGTATCTGACCTGGGATGTATAACGTCTTCTTTTTCCCTAAGCATATTTCCGTTTCTGTAGCATAAAACTGCTTTAATTTCCGATAAAATAGATAATGCAATTTCTTCAGGCGTCTCAGCGCCAATGTCCAGTCCGGCAGGCCCGTAGATTTTTTTTAAGTGTTCAAGAGACAACAGAATCCCTTCTTCTTTCAATTCATCAATCATTCTTATCGATTTTTTCCTTGGGCCAAGTAGGCCGATATAGGAAGTATCGGTATTTATCAATGTTTTTAGAGCCAGGTACTCATAATTATAGTTGTGCGACATCAGTACAAAGGCAGTTTGTTTATCAATGCTGATTTTATCAGCAAGTTCTTCCGGCCTTAAAAGAAGCACATTGCAATTGCCGGCAAACCTTTCTTTTTTTGCATAAAACCCCCGTCCAGCAATTACAGTTGTTTGCCAACCTATGATCTCTGCCATAATAATAAGTGGCACAACATCCTTACCTGCACCCACCACTACCAGTGAAACCGGAGGCTTAATATACTCGATAAAAGCGGTTAGGTTTTGTTGGGTGGAAATATAATTCCTGAAGTAAGATTTCTTATTAACCAAAGCAAGTTGCATATCTTCGGTTAATTGGTTTTTTATTAAGAATGAATCCGGTAATGCCGAGGTGGGTTCATTATTCTGCAGAAGCAAACATGTGCCTGGTTGTTCTTCTTTTTTGTTTTGCAGGGAGAATAATGTTGTTATGACTGTTTCTGTTCTTTCCTGGGAAATTTTTCTTAATAATTGAATTGGATTGTCGGGCTGAAGCAAGTTAATTGGTTCAATTAAAACCTGTATAACTCCATTGCAGCCCAGGCCGATGCCAAGTTTGGCATCATCTTCGTCAGAAGTGTCATAAGTAACAAGCATTGTTTTTTGCTTTTGCATTACGTACAAAGCTTTTCGTAAAGCATCACCTTCCAGGCAACCGCCGCTGATGGCGCCGGTAAGTTGCCCATCTTCTGTAACCAACATGCGTGCACCCGGCCTTCGATATGATGAGCCTTCAACATGCACCACCGTTGCAAGAGCGGCGTTTTTCCCTTGCAGCCGGGCTTTATCAAATGCTTCGAGTATATCTTTAATTTCCTTCATAATTTGATCAGATATATCTTTGGATATACATCACTGTTATACTGCTTCTCAGGCAATGCCTGGCCTACAGATTATTCATTGACCTGGCTTTTATATTGTCGTATCCCATATTAAACTTTATTCAAATCAAAAGGCAATCTTCTGATCCGTTTCCCCGTTGCTGCATAAATTGCATTGGCGAGCGCCGGTGCAAAAGGGGGTACACCAGGTTCACCCACTCCTTTTATTGTTTCTCCGCCTTCAGCCAGTATATGTACTTCTACTTCCGGCATTTCATTAATACGCACAATGGGATTGTTGTGGAAATTGGTTTGCTCCGTTTGCCCTTTATTGAATGTGATGCCGTTTTTTATTGCCGCGGTTAATGCCATGGTTGCTCCCCCTTCAATTTGCAAAGCAGTCATATCTGGATTGACGACAGTACCTAAATCAATCACGGAATAAATTTTTTCAATTTTAATGGAACCTGATGGATTTGCCGATACTTCCACAACATATCCTGCGAGCCCTGCAAAAAATTCATATTGCGCTACGCCGCGGCCCCAGCCGTTTGGCAAAGGTTTATCCCAGTGAGAAACTTCTTTTAGTTTTTGGAGTAGTTTTTTTGTGTCAGAATCTTTTGTCAGTAAAGTTTCGAGGCGATAGGCCATCGGGTCTTTTTTTGCTTTTACAGCCATCTCATCTATAAAGCACTCGTGTGCAAATGCCACTGTTGAACTTGTTACAGAGCGCCAGGCTGCAAGTGGAACAGGTATTTCTGCAAACACATATTCGTTCTTCATGTTAGGCAATTCGTATCTCTGGTTGCTGATCCCTTCTGTCATGGAAGAGCTTTCTCCGGTTTCATTTCTTTTTTCATCCATCGTAGCTCCAATTGATGGCCCAATCACTTTATGCTGAAAAGCAAGAGGCTTGCCCTCTGTAGACAATCCTGCTTTCATAGCAGAAAATGTAAGTGGCCTGAATGGGCCAAGCTGTGTATCATCCTCCCTTGTCCAGATTAGTTTTACCGGTTTGCCAACTGCTTTTGAAATATGTGCGGCCTCTGTGGCAAAATCAGGATATAATCTTCTTCCAAAACCACCTCCATTAAAAAGAATATGGACTTTAATATTATCACGTGATAAACCCAGTGTGTGTGAAAGCTCGCCTTTTACCAGATCCGGGCCTTGTGCAGAAACCCACACTTCTACTGCGTCAGCTGCAGTCCATTGCACCACACAGTTCATTGGTTCCATTGGTGAATGAGAAACAATCGGGGTTTCATAAAACGATTCCACTTTCACAGGTGCATCTGTAAAGGCTTTTTCAAAATCGCCTTCATTATGCACAACTATACCTTCCTGATGTATCATTTTACGCAGGCTTTCTTCATAATCTTTTGAATTGAATTTTTCCAAATCACCATTGTCCCATTTCATATTCAACGCAAGCCTTCCCTGATGAGCTGCCCAGTAATGATCAGCTACTACTGCAACCGCATCATACCTGTTTTTTCCAAGCATCCGCTGTATCCTGACGGTTTTCAAGACACCTTTCACTTTTAAAGTGTCCGTATCATCAAAACTAATCAGTTTACTTCCAAATACCGGATTATGTTCCACAGAGGCATAAACCATTCCCGGAACTTCCACGTCAATGCCATAAACTGCTCTGCCGGAAACTTTCAGCGGCACATCGGGGCGGGGATAATTTCTGCCGAGTATTTTAAAATTTTTCGGGTCTTTGAGTTTGGGATTTTGCGGCACCTGAAGTTTTGATGCTTCTTCAACGAGAGCTCCATAACGCAAAGTTTTTCCTGATGCTTTATGAATAATCTTTGCACTATCGGCGTAACATTCTTCAACAGGCACTTTCCACTGAGTTGCAGCGGCGGCAAGTAACATTTCTTTTGCAGCAGCACCAACTTTTCTCAGTGCAGAATAATTTCCCCGTACGGAAAAACTTCCTCCCGAAACCTGCCTTCCGAATTCTTTTTCACCCCCGGTTTGCAAAATGGTTACTCCATCTAATGGCACTTCCAGCTCTTCCGCAATTAATGAAGGTACTGATTGAAATGTTCCTTGCCCCATATCCGGTTTGGGATTCATTAAGGTAATCTTGCCAGACTTTTCAATAATAATATATGGAGTAAGGTTATAACTGTCGGCAATGTTTGCTGCGGCTGCCAGTTGCTTTTTATCGGGGCCGGATGAAAAACCAAGCACAAATGCTGCCCCACTGAGCCCAGAAAGCTTTAAAAAATTTCTCCTGTTAAGTGCCGATTTCTTTTCATGGGTTAATATTTGCGATAATAATAATTCTGACATAAAATATTTTTTAATTTTTTTAATCTGTAACTGTAATACGAATTTAATCTGGATTATCCCATGAGCTCGGCAGCCCGGTGAATGGCTTTGCGAATGCGTGTATAAGTTCCGCACCTGCAAAGGTTGCCCATCATTGCAGCATCAATATCGGCATCTGTAGGTTTCGGATTTGTTTTCAATAATGAAACTGCCGACATGATCTGTCCTGACTGGCAATAGCCACATTGCGGTACCTGCAATTCAATCCATGCTTTTTGCACGGCATGGTCAATATTTTCTGAAATGCCTTCAATAGTGGTAATGTTTTTTGCACCGGCAGCAGCAGAAACCGGTAAAGTGCATGACCGCATTGCCACACCGTCAAAATGTACTGTGCAGGCACCGCATAGCGACATGCCGCAGCCGAATTTTGTGCCTTTCAGCCCAATTACATCGCGCAATACCCAAAGCAATGGCATTTGCGGATCCACATCAACCGTGTAAGATTTGTTGTTTACCGTTAAACTGATAGAAGCCATGGATTTAAATTTAGAGAAGTGATAAATATCAAAAAAGGATAAGGGCTAATTTTCGTACCCTAAATTTAAGGCATTATACAATGAGGCTACATCAAAATTTTCAACAGCAGGCAGGCGGTAAAGCCTTTTGTTGACATTGAAAATAATTTTTGGGTTAATAATTCTGCAACAGGCCCAGACCAGATCAATTTTTGGCTATATAATATAAATTGAAAGTTAGTTTAAAACCGGAACCCTATTCCGGTATAAAGGGTCAGTGAAGTAATTTTTACAGGGCTTCCTGCTGAATAAAGAGAATTATTTTTCATTTGTATCTCCCCCATATTTCCTGCAATAGGGATAACAGCATTCAGGCTGTTGGCTATATATATCCGCCTGCTCATATCGATATTCATGATAAAATCGAGTCCTAAATTCCATGCTACATTTTTTTTGAATGACTCAATACCGAAATGTTCTTTGGTAGCCAGGTCTAAATTTGCATTCAGGGGAATTATTGCACCTGCGGAAATGCCACTTAAAAAATGCAGCTTGCTGTTGCTGGATTCGCTGAATAAAGAATGATAGTCTATCAGGCCATAGGCCCTTAATGCAGTTATATCCGATTGAGCAAATAAATAATTTTCATTCGCAGATACATCTGGAGGATTGCTGAGCGCCATTTTCATGGAATAATATGCAGCGCTGAATTGAAACTGCAAGCCTTTGTGGGTATTGGTGCCAATGATCAGCTGAACGGGCACCTGGTTTTTAAAAAAAGCGGAATAATGCAATGAAGAATCAAAAGGTTTGTTTTCATAGCCGGGTTTAATTTGTGCGGTATAAGGATATGCATTTAGTGTAGCTTGCCACCCGGCATGAATTTCGCCAAACCAGGACCATTTATCCTGCTGTGAAAAACATATTCCGGAATACATGAAATATGCACCTAATATAAAAAACGTTTTTTTCATTTCACTGGTATTACATAATAAAATTAAAATTTGATCTTGCTGCAGATGATGACTGCAATCATTGCGACAGGTGATTATTGTTTTTTCGGTGGAGCGGATTAATCAGGCGTGTAAATTTTTTATCTATCTGTTTCTTATCTTTCCGGAAAATACCTCTTTATGAGTCGCTTTTTTATTGATGAAAATATTGCAAAAGCAAAAACCCTGGATACTTCTTTTTATACCGACAGGGTTTTGTTTGAGGACATGAAGGAAAAATTATTCGCTTCTTCCTGGCAGTTTATCGGTAACACAGACCTGGTAAATGATAACAGTAACGTATATCCGTTTTATTTACTCGAAAAATACCTGGACGAACCATTAGTGCTGGTGCGTGATAACGACAACACAATAAGGCTGCTTTCCAATGTTTGTACTCACCGGGGAAATATTGTTGCAGAAAAGCCTTGTAAGTCGAATAATTTGCGTTGTACCTATCATGGGCGGCTTTTTCATCTTGATGGTAAATTCCTGTCTATGCCCGAATTCAAAGAAGTAGAAAATTTCCCGGCAGTCGATGATAACTTATGCCAGGTGCACACTTTCCAATGGGGAAAATGGCTCTTTGCCTCTCTCAGTCACAAACTGTCTGCTGATATTTTTTTTAAAGAGATGATGGGAAGGGTAGGATGGCTACCATTGGACAAATATACATTTCGTCCTGAATTGTCGAGGGAGTTTAATGTAAAAGCACATTGGGCTTTGTATTGCGAAAATTACCTTGAAGGCTTTCATATCCCTTTCGTTCATGCAGGTTTAAATGCAGTAATTGACTTTGGCAATTATACAACTGAACTTTTTCCTTATTCAAACCTGCAGTTGGGCATTGCGAAGGATAATGAAGATTGTTTTGACTTGCCCGCCTCTTCGCCTGATTTTGGGAAAAAAGTAGCAGCTTATTATTTCTTTGTATTTCCCAACATGATGTTCAATTTTTATCCATGGGGTTTGTCAGTTAATGTGGTTAATCCGGTAAGTATACGGGAAACAAAAGTCTTCTTCTACACTTATATTTTGGATGAATCAAAATATAATTCAGGCGCGGGATCGAATCTTGACACAGTGGAATTTGAAGATGAAGAAGTGGTCGAAAATGTGCAAAGAGGCATACGTTCGAGGTATTATAAATATGGCCGTTATTCAGTCAACAGGGAACAAGGCACCCATCATTTCCATCGCATGATAATGTCTATGATGAAATAATGTTTTTCGTAAAAGCACTAAGTTGTTTTGCTATTACTAAGCGGAAATTTACCGTGCAATGATTAATCAATTGTTAACAATTTTGTTAATAGGCCAATAATCTGTACATAATTAGAGTTTATTTCCGTTTTTGTAAAAAAAATTAACAAGGCATTAAACCTTGAAATCTAAATCCATTCCAAAAGAGAAATTAAAAACTAATTATGAAAACAAACAATCTATTCCGTATTGCTTTATTGGCGGTAGCTGTAACATTCTTTGCTATCGCGTGTAAAAAAGACAATTCAGCTTCTTCAGGAAGTACTTCTTCAACTGATGTACAAACAGCAGCTGACGATCAGTCAATGTTATCAACTCAGAACGATGCGCTTTCTGATGATGCCACTGCATCATTGAATGCAAATGCATCTATTTCCGGTGCTTCATTTGATGCGGAGATCAAAGCTGGTTCTGTGTCACTGGGTGGCAGCATTGCTTTAGGCTCAATGTGTGGAGCAACAGTTACCTATGATACTGCAAACGGAAACAAAATTATTACCATCGTGTATAATGGTGATGATTGTGTAGGGCGTTTCACCAGGACTGGTAAAGTGGTAATTACAATGGCCCAAGGTTCTCATTGGAAAGACCAGGGTGCAGTAGTTAACA
This sequence comes from Puia sp., assembly GCA_035541355.1. Taxonomy (GTDB): domain Bacteria; phylum Bacteroidota; class Bacteroidia; order Chitinophagales; family Chitinophagaceae; genus Puia. The sequence continues at coordinate 28,809 of DATKNN010000016.1, forward strand.
TCAGCGTCGATACGCTTACCATAACACGTAAAAGAGATGGAAAATCGTTTGTTATAAATGGTTCGAAAACCATTACCAATACAAGTGGTGGTTTGCTGGCAGATCTGGCAACTACGGACTCTATTGTTCATGATTTCACTGCCAACTGGACTGTAACTTTCCCTAATGGCCAATCTCGTACATGGACTTCTACCAAACACCGTGTATTTACATACAGTAATGGAGTAGTTGTTACTACAACCGGCAGTGAAACGGGTGTAAACCGTTTTGGAGTAACATTCAGCTTAACCATTACTCAACCTAAGGTAATTGCACAATCATGCGACTTTAGCCTTACTGCAGGTCAGGATTCGATTACCAGAAGCGATAACATCACTTCAGTAATTACTTATGGCCTGGATGCTAATGGTAATGTTCAAACTTCATGTCCTTTACCAAGTGGTTATTATTATGCCAAACTCGTTTGGACAAATGGTAACAATGGAAAACAGTATACCTATATTTTTCCTTACTAATAATGAATGGTTCAATTAACTCAGCCCCCGCGTTCAAAGCGGGGGTTATTTTTTTAAATCATTCTGGCAATAATTTCTTTGAATAATTTGTAAGCTACCATTGCGGTGGTATTGTGAACATCCCTGACCGGGTTATATTCTACTATATCAGCACCTACAATATTCGCGGGAATATTCTGAATAATTTCTATCAATTGCCTTGTCGTGAGGCCTCCTGGTTCGTGATGTGAAATGCCCGGTGCGAAAGCAGGATCAAGCACATCCAAATCGAGTGATAAATAGAGCGGACTTTCCAAGCTGCTAATAAAATCTACATTAAAGTTTTTCATCTCAATAACCTGTACATTAAATTTTCCGGCTTGTTCTTTTTGATGTTTGGTTAAGGTACGGATGCCTGCCTGGGTTAAAGATTTTATTTTTCCGGTCTCCATTATTCTGGCAAAAGGAGACGCATGGGAGTAAGGATTATTATCAAAATTTTCATAAAGATCTGCATGGGCATCGAGGTGAAGAATATTCAGTTTATGGTAATTTTGAGCAAATGCATCAATTATCGGGAAGCTTATAGAATGATCTCCGCCCAGACATAATAATTTGCTGCCATCTTTCAGGAGTTCCGCAATTTTTGATCTGATCGTTAAGAATGCTTTGCCTGAATGAATGTCTTCAAAAAAAATATCACCGTAATCAATATAGGCATTACCTTCTTTAATGTCATAACCGCCTTCTGAAAAAGTGTTGGCAGATCCTTCCTTTTCCATCAATCGTATCCTTGGCGGAGCAAGTGCCGGGCCTCGCAAAAAAGATGAATTCATGTCGAAGGGTATCCCCAAAACTTTAATAGACATAATTCGCAAAATTCTTGGCTAAAATAAATATATAAAACGGGAAAATGTTGATGCCAAAGAGCGGTATTGGTTTTTATGTACAATTTTTATTAATTCAGAATTTTAAACTGATTGAGGTCATTTCATATATTAATTAATTTTTATACTTTGGCAATTAACATCGGTTTGTTATTTCAACTCATCTGTGCTATTACTAACTACACCATGCCTGCGGGCAGTAGCCGAGTTACTGACATTTTTATCTGATTTCACAACTTTACTTCTATTACAAATTGAAGCCTCGTTAACTTTCATGGGTCTATTTTTATTGCAGCAGTTTCTTGAAAGGCTGCTTTCTTGAAGTGTTTATTACAGTCGTAATTTTCCTCTAACCTATTTAGTAAATAAAAACTGTTGATATGGGCATAGGGTAGAGGAGTCTTATTTACTGCCTATCCAGCTTAGAATTTTTTTGGCAACTGGCTGTGGGAAGTGAGATATAGTAGCCCTCTAATGGCAATAAACTTCAGCTAAAATATTTACTAATTTGCATTTTACCGATATCACTTTTTTGAAATAGTGATATCTAATTTTTTTATAGCTTATTTTTTTAATTATTTAACTGGTTTTAATTATTTTATCATAATTTATATTCAATTTTATTGTAGTGTTATTGAAAATTTATTTTTTTAATCCGTATAATTTTTGCTGAAACCAGAAGTATATTGTTGTAATTTTATTTTAATGATACTAATATCTGATTTACAATATTTTCCTTCAGTTATATTTTATAAAATTTCGTATAATTTTTCAAATATATTTTTTGATCAATATGAATTGTATCAAAAGATGAGTTTTCGTAACCGGTGTATTATTGCCGGTGCTAATGGAATTATCCGTTTAAGCGTTCCCTTGCTACAAGGAAGAAATCAAAAGAATATAATGAAGGATGTAAAAATTGCAGCAGGCAAATGGCAGTTGCAGCATTTTAAAAGTATCGAATCCTGCTATAATAAATCTCCCTGGTTTATATTTTATAAAGACGAGCTTCAGCAGCTTTATTCAAAATCGTATATTTTTTTACTGGACTGGAACCTTGCTTGTTTTGAATGGAGTGTTAAAAAACTTAATCTTCCTGCTGAGGTTTCGCTCACCGATAACTTTCGAAAAAGTTATGATGATGGGATAACTGACCTAAGAAATACTATCCTGCCAAGAACTTATAAGGAATTTCCTGCAATCAGATATAGTCAGGTTTTTGAACAGAAACTCGGCTTTGCGCCCAATTTATCTATTCTTGATCTTTTATTTTGCGAAGGCAAAAGAGCTGCGGAATTTTTAAGTCTTGAAAGCAATTAACCAACTTTTCTTTTAAAAGGTATATGGTTAAGAATCGCACAGGGCGGCTCCAAAATATTTTCGGGTTTCAGAATATGAGGAAATTTACTTATAAACAAATATTTATGGAAACTATTTTAAATTTTTATTTAAGAATTGACTGCAACACCATCTGAAATTAATTATTGTCTTTTTTCACAGGTTTTTTATTGGTGCTATCCTTTTTTTGCATATTCTTTTGTGACTGGTCCAGCAGTTTTTGTTCGTTTACCTTGCCATTATCATCTAGTAACATATTGTCTTTAGGAAATTCTCCATCCTTTAATTTCTGATTAAAAACCTTATCTACATGCATCCATTTTCCATTTTCCCATTTAAAGCCCTGAAAATCTCCGTCCGGTACATAGGTATCTTTGATATCTGGTTCATTGGTTTCTGAGATCAAGTCATCATAAACAATCATGTCCATGTCCGCATCATAGTTAAAAGTAGTAGCAGCTTCTTTTTTGTACTCGATATTGAAGCGGTCATAGGTGTGCTTCCCCGTAGAATCATCTTTAAAATAAATGTAAGGCCCGCCGAAAAGCGGGTTGCCATTGTTATCGAATGTCAGTACTTCCATCCATTTTTTTGTACTGCTGATACTGAAATCATCAAACCCCAACAGGGTATAAAACTTTTTGCCATTATAACTTTTCATCACAATTCGATAGTAAATGGCGCCAATCCAGTTATTTGCCGTTCTTACGGAATCACCGGGTTTGCTGGTGTAATTCGATTCATCGTGCAGGGGAATTAATTTTAATGAGCCATCTTCTGTACGCATTTGTATAGCCCCATGCTGAAAATAAGTATAAGCGTCTTTTTCCAGTTGCCAGGTGAAAATGCGAAAAGTACTATCAGGCGCATATAGCCTGGAGATACTTTGCAAAGAATCGAATGAATAGTAAAATGAATTTTTTAATTTTAAAGTACGTACCAGCATCTTTATAAAATGGCTGTCTGCCCGGAAGCGATCTTCTGCTTCGCGACCGAATACTATGTTATGTGAAAATGTTTTGAGCGAGTCTTCTCTTTTTTTGAATTCTTTTTTTTGTACGGAAGAAAGCTGGGCTTTAGCAGAATGATAAAATATAAAATTTAATGCAAGCAACAGGCAAAAAAAGATTTTTTGAGTAGCAGGTGTCATATAGGTGGAGAATGTTTGCACAAATTTACTATTTGTAAGAATGCAGTCATTCAACGAAAGTATATGGAAAAAATTTTATTGTTTCTGCAAAGCTTTTGCAAAATCGATAAGACTATTGAATGCAAGGTCAATGGCAAAATGTGGTAATTCCTGTGCGGGACTGGTGGTTTTAAGAAAAACAGTGTGCATGCCTGTATTTTTGCCGAAAAGCATATCCGATATATTATTACCTACCATTATAGAGCGGGAGAAATCGATTTGCGGGTAGTCTTTTTTTGCAAGCAGGGCCATTCCGGTCTGAGGTTTCCGATGCGGGTCATCATTATTCAGGGAAGTATTAAAATAAATTTTATCAATCCTGCCGCCATTATTCTGTATGTCTCCGAGCATTTTCCGGTGAATATTGTACAAATCATTTTCTGTCATTAACCCTTTGCCAATACCTCTTTGGTTGGTGACTATAATAATCAGCGGAAAAATTTCTGCAAAAATTTTGAGCGCTTCCCTGGCGCCTTCATAAAACACAAACTCAGTATAATTGTAAATATAGTCCTGCTCTTTTTCATGATTAATGACTCCGTCCCTGTCTAAAAAAAGTGTCCAGCTTTTGTCTATTTTTTTCAGATCCAGCATATTTGTTCAAAAAATTTTTTTGTTTGCTGCGCCTCAGCTTGGTTCCTATAGTTCAAATTTCATTTCCCGCTGTGCTTTTTCATAGTCTTCAGGAATCCCGATATCAATAAAATATTCATCCTGTATAACGCCAAACATCCTGCGCTCGGCATAAAATTTTTCAAGATATTCTTTTTCGAATGAAAATTTCTCGGGCAGATTTTCCTCAAGGAATTCTGCGGACCGAAGCGCATATACGCCACCGTTAATCAATCCTTTTTGATAGTATTTTTTTTCCCTGAATTTTTTAATCGACTGATTTTCGCTTAGTTCAACAACCCCGTACCTCTCGAACTTTTGCATCGGTTTTAAAGAAAGGGTGCAGTGGGCATCGCAACTGTCGTGAAATTCGGCCAGCTTATTCAGTTTAATTTTAAAAAAAGTGTCACCGTTCAGTACCAAAATTGTTTTACTGTTCGCCTTCATACACGCAAGCCTGATGGCGCCGCCGGTACCCAATGGTTCAGATTCAACTGAGGAAATAAAACTGACCGGCGGTAATTCCTGCGAAAGGAACTCTTCAATAATATCATGCTTGTATCCCAAGGAAAATATAAAGCGCTCAATTCCCTGTTGCTGAAAATACCTGATCACATAATGAAGGAATGGTTTGCCTGCAACAGGGGCCATACATTTGGGCAGATCGGGAAGGGCGGAACGAAGCCTGGTGCCGAGGCCTCCCGCTAATATAACGGCTTCCTTAATGGCCATTTTATGAAAAATATTTTTCTTCCACCAATTCGCAGATGATATGTCCGATGAGCATATGCGATTCCTGGATCCTCGGCGTATTATTTGAAGGAACGTTTATCAAATAATCGCTCAGTTCTTTCATTTTACCTCCTGTTTCTCCGGTAAAACCTACAGTCAGGACTTTTTTTTGCCTGGCCACCTCAAAGGCCTGTATAATGTTTTTTGAATTACCTGAAGTAGAAAGACCAATCAGTACATCTCCTTCTTGTGCAATGCCCTTAATCAGCCTGGCATATACCACATCATAACTATAATCATTAGCCACTGCAGTAAGGTAAGAAGTGTTGCAATGCAATGCTTCAGCCGGTAAGGCATCACGGTCTATATAAAACCTTCCGGAGAATTCGGCAGCGAGATGCTGTGCGTCAGCAGCGCTTCCTCCATTTCCACAAAAATAAATTCGATTCCCTTTTTTTAAAGCCGATAAAATATGCCCCGTAATATCATGAATAGCAGATAATAATTTTTCATCTGCAAGAATTTTATTTTTTACAGCCACAGATTCAGTGATGATATTTTTAATTTTTTCCTTCATAATCCGATTTGAAGTTTTAAAAATTAGAAGCGTAATGAACGAATTTTATATCGTCCATGTCATTAAGCCATGGTCAACGAACTGATATGGCTTGCAGTGTCCGCCAAAATTATTTAATGTGTCGATGACTTTGTATTTCGTATTGCCAGGGCAATAAAATATCATGAACCCTCCACCACCTGCTCCGGAAATTTTTCCGCCGGTGGCGCCTGATTTTTTTGCAGCCTCATAAATATCATCCATCATATTGTTCGATATCCCTTCTGCCATCTGTCTTTTTTGCTGAAAGCCGAAATCAAGTACTTCGCCAATTTCATGCAGCCTTCCTTTTAGTAAAGCTTCTTTCATCAACTGGGCCTGGTGTTTCAGTTGGTGCATGGCTTCAATTGATTTTTCTTTTTTTTCAACTACATTGCGGCTTTGTTTTTCTATAATTTTTGCCGATTCCCTGCTGGTCGCCGTATAATAAAGAACAAGATTGTTTTCAAGTTCAAATAAATATTGTTGTTTTACCCTGAGTGGGTTTACAATCACTTTATTATCGCTGTAAAATTCCATAAAATTCACTCCGCCAAAGGTGGCTGCATACTGATCTTGTTTCCCTCCCGCCATTTTCAGATCTCCTCTTTCAATTTCGTAAGCAAGCTGCGCAATATCGTATTCTCCGAGGGGAAGCCTCAACATCTCTGCAAATGCTCCGATAATTGCCACTGCTAATGTTGAAGAAGTTCCAAGTCCTGATCCCGCCGGCGCATCCACAAAGGTGGATAACCGGAAACCGGTTAATGGTAATGCATACTCTTTTTGTATTCTGTTATATACCCCTTTCAACAAATCCAGTTTGCCATCAATAGGAAGTTGTTCATTCCACTCAAAACGTTGCTCTTCTTTCCTGTCAATGGCTTCCATGATAATCATATTTTCCTGCAAAGGTTCAATGTTTGCATAAGCAAATAGGGATACCGTTGCATTGAGTACAGCACCTCCGTATAAATCGCTATACGGACTAACATCCGTGCCTCCGCCGGCGAGGCCTATTCTGAGAGGGGCTTTACTTCTGTATATCATTTGTCAAAGCACTGATATTTTTTACAAATTCCTGCCAGGAATATTTTTTCTTTTCTGTGCGAAGATGAGGAATAAAATAATTTTCACCTAATTGATAGAAACGGATAATTGCGTCAGCTAATGATCGGGGATCCGGTTCACAAACCAGGCCGGATTTTTCATGTGGTACCAGGCCGGGTAATCCTCCGACATTCGAAACAATCATGGGTTTTTCAAAATAATAGGCGAGTGGTGTAACTCCGCTTTGTGTTGCGTTTCTGTAAGGCTGCACAACTGCATCTGCAGCGCAGAGGTAATATTTTACTTCACTGTCTGCAATAAAATTTGTTTCCAGTATCAATGATTCCCTGATGTTTAGTTTTTGAATTAGCTCCTGATAGATACTTTCATCTTCGTAAAATTCTCCGGCAATGAGTAATTTTATTTTTTGAGATCGTATGCTTTCATCAGCCATGGCTTCGAGTAAAATGTCAAGCCCTTTATATTTCCTGATAAAGCCAAAGAACAATATTATTTTATCATCTTTTTTTAAAGCAAGGTGCGTTCTTGCCTCCTGTTTGGAAATGATCGTTCCAAAATTATCATATAATGGGTGAAGTACTTGCCTGGCAGGTTTTGTCCTTTCCAATTGGCGAAGGTCATTCATCACTTTTTCACTCATGGTAATAAATGCGTCGCAACTCTTTAAAAAAAACCTGGTGAGGGCTTTATCCCCAATTCTTTTTTCATGCGGAAGTATATTATCAGTTATTGCAATGATTTTACTATAGTGGTTCCTTTTAATTATCCGGAGTATTGTTCCTAATGCCGGCCCCATAAACGGTAACCAATATCTTACCACCACAATATCTGGCTTTATTTTTTTCAGCTCCGCTCCAACCCTTAGCCAGTTAAGAGGGTTGATGGAATTGATTTTTGAAAAGATATCCAGATCCTCCGGTGCAGGTTCTGATGAATATTGTGTTGTACCGGGAAAAAAAAATGAAGGATATTGTAAAGAAAAAGAAAAAATAGTGCAATCATAACCTTCGTCCAGGAAGCCTTTGGCCAATCGCTGATCAAATGTTGCAAGCCCTCCGCGAAGTGGGTGAGCAGGGCCGATGATAATTATTTTTTTCTTCATTATCCTTAAAGGAGTTGGATTAAAAGGTTTTGAATTGACAGGATAAATTTCAATTATCAAAAAGGGGCGAGATTATTTTGTGAACAGCTGACTAATCAAGCCCGATCCTTTTTTCAATTAAATAATTGTTCCGGCCCGGAGCATTCCGGGAAATCAATTCTGATACAAAACCAGTGAGGAACAACTGGCTTCCAATAATCATTGCTGTTAATGCTATATAGAATGGAGGGCGGTTACTCAACCATACTTCAGGGTATACCAATCTTGTTATGACAAGATAAACACTGATAGTAAACCCAAGCAGGAAAAAAGCAGCACCCCAGGTGCCGAATAAGTGCATTGGTCTTTTACTGTACTTACCCACAAACATAATGGAAAGCAAATCCAAACCACCTGTAATTAACCTGCCAGCGCCAAATTTGGATTTACCGTATTTGCGTGCATTATGTACTACTACTTTCTCCCCGATTTTTTTAAAGCCCGCCCATTTTGCAATCAGAGGGATGTAGCGGTGCATTTCCCCATACACTTCAATACCTTTGACAACTTTTAATTTATATGCTTTTAGCCCGCAATTAAAATCATGTAATTTTATTTTCGAAACCTTTGATGTGAACCAGTTAAAAAATTTTGAAGGCAAAGTTTTCGAAAGAGGATCGTGACGTACTTTTTTCCAGCCGCTTACTATATCGTAATTATCTTCAACAATCATTCTTCGCAGTTCAGGTATTTCGTCAGGGCTATCCTGCAAATCTGCATCCATGGTAATCACCACGTCGCCATGTGCAACTTTAAAACCTTCATTCAAAGCAGCAGATTTTCCATAATTGCGCTGAAATTTTATTCCTTTTATATTACTGTTGGAAGACCTCAAAGATTCAATCACATTCCAGGAATTATCAGTGCTGCCATCATCAATAAAAATAATTTCACATGATAACCTACCGGCATCAGCAACACGCATTATCCATGCATACAATTCAGGAAGTGATTCGTCTTCATTTAAAACGGGGACTATGATCGATACATCCATTCTTCAAATTCTTATTTAAACTGGTTTTCAAGCTGCGCATCAGGGTTTTTTTTCGCAAAGGCAGCACCGAGAAGCGCAGCAAGTGCACCAACAATAATTGTTCCTATTAATGCACCGCCAATGGCAAAAGGCAGAAAAAATTTCTTAGTCATTTCGATCGCCTGATCAATAGTCGCTTCTGGCAGATTTCCCTGTTCTTCCATTTGTTTTCTTGCCTGTTCAATGGCGAGATCTTTCGTGTCAGGGAAAATTAAATAAATAGAAATGAGTGTGTAGATAACAAGCAGGCAGGCTACAACAGCACTTGTTTTGAATCCGTGTGCCCAGGCATTTCCAAATGTGGTATTGCCGTTTAGTTGTGAAGCGTAATGAATACATGCCCAGATAATAGCTGCTACTAAAACCAGCGTCGGTATCCACCTGAACCATGTTGCCAATTTAATATGTGCAAATCCGGCAATAATATCTAACAATGCAAGAATTAATGTTATAACAAGTCCTTTAATAACAGGAGAAGTGGCTTTTTGTTCCATATGCAATTTTTTGGTTAATAATTAGAAATTTAAAGATAACTTTTCTCCATTAATTATACCCAATACTTTCCCTTTAAGCATTTTGCCAATGAACGGAGTGTTTTTTGATTTCGAATGAAATTGTTCTTCTGTAATCAGATTTTCAGATGAAGGGTCGAATAAAGTAATGCAGCAGGTTTCACCTTCCTCTATCAGGGTTTGTGGAAGATTGAAAATTTTCCTTGCGTTCGTTAATAAAGCACATAAATGTTCCTGGTTTATATCCGGCAAAATGGTATTCAGAACCTGGTAACAGGTTTCTAACCCGGTCATGCCGAATTTTGCATATTCAAATTCAAGTATCTTGCTATCATATTCCTGTGGAAGATGATGAGTGGCGATGCAATCAACCGTTCCATCGCTGACCGCAGCTTTCAACACAGCAACCTCTTTTTTTGTTCTTAACGGAGGATAAACTTTCAGGTGGGTATCGTAATTGATCATGTCCTCATCGCTAAAAAATAAATGATAAGGCGTAACTGAACAGGTTACCTGCAAACCCGCGTCTTTTGCCCTTTTGATATATTCTAATGATTTTGGGGAAGTAATTCCGGTAAAGTGGATTTTTGAATCAGTATACCTCGCTAATTTTATATCTCGTGCAATAATCAGTTCTTCCGCCATCATGGGTTTGCCTGGCAAGCCCAGTTGTGTGGAAATAATTCCTTCATTGATCAGTCCGTTTGTACCAATGGTCTTATCATCGGGTATTTGTATAATGGTTCCATTAAAAGCTTTAACATATTGAAGGGCTTTTAATAAAATTCCTGACGATTGAATCGGGCTTGTTCCATCACTAAAGGCAATGGCGCCGCTGTTCTGCATATCATACATTTCCGCGAGTTCTTTTCCTTCAATACTTTTTGTGACGGCGCCGATCGGAAAAATATTTACAGGTAATGATTTTGATTTTTGCCTGACGTATTCAACCTGTGCCTTTGTATCTATTACTGGTTTAGTGTTGGGGATTACAAACACATCGGTAAATCCCCCGGCGGCTGCAGCGTGGGCGCCTGTTTCGAGGGTTTCTTTGTATTCAAACCCCGGATCGCAGAAATTCGAAAAGATATCCATCCAGCCTGCAGAAACGTAAAGACCAGGTGCCTGTATAATTTTATCTGCCTGTTCATCAATTTTATCCTGGATTTTTCTGATAACACCGTTTTCGATTAAAATATCTTTTACAGTGCCGTGATGCGAAGAAAGAGAATTGACGATCTGTGCCTGTTGAATGAGAATATTCATCGAAGAAAGAATTGCGCGAAGATAAGATATGTTACCTGATTTAAGGAACAGAAATTATTAGTACATTTGCTGCCCTTTACCGTTCGGGACGTAGCGCAGCCCGGTAGCGCATTTGCATGGGGTGCAAGGGGTCGCTGGTTCGAATCCAGTCGTCCCGACATAAGCTGTAAATCATTGATTTACAGCTTTTTTATTTATAAAATAGTAATAATATTAATAAATTTGCATGTTTTTACTGAGTGAATAACTGAGTAGCCTACTGAGCTTATTCTTCGTTATTTATGCGAATATCCTCAAGCTTTTTTTCAGGTATTTTCCATTTTTCTCTCTGTCAAAAATCGAGCTTACTGGTGAGTAATTCGGTGAGTGGTTAAAAATTGCTCTTTAATTAATTGTATAATAATCAATTAGATGGAAAGGTTCGAATCGCACGCGATTCGAATTGTGTAAAAATTTGATAATTAACGAATTGAATATTTTTAAAAATTGAATTTGATTCATAAAAAGGCAGCAAATCGTAACGCATAAATTGAATGATTTTGATCGACTTTGAAACTGTTTTTTGTCGGTTTTGAAATCAAAAATTGCAATAACCCGGCGAAATTTGTGCAGTCTTTTTGGATGCGGTTAGTTCAAATTATTAATCTCAAAAAACAAAAAATGATGAACAACAGCTATCCTTTCAATGTGAGTTTTTACATCCGCAAAAACAAAAACAGCAAAAAGAATTACAGCGTTTACTGTTGTATTAAAATTCTTGAAACAAGCCCGCGAGAATTATGTGTGATAAATGATATAAATCGATCAGAATGGAATTTAAGACAGGGGAGGCCAAAACAAAATAGCGACAAGATGATAAAGCTTTCGGTATACATAGATAAAATGAAAGCCGAATTATTTGAAATCTATCTTGATATTAAACTTCATAATGGAGAAGTTTCAGCTGAAAAGATTAAAAATATTTTCACAGATAAATCATCACACGACATCACAATTTTGGAACTGGTAGATGTCGCAATAATGAAATCTCAAAAAGAATTTGCGAAAGGGACGCTTAAAAACTATGGTGCTACCAGGGCTTATGTCGATTCGTTTTGCAAAAAAAATATAAATCTGGCGACGTTAAATTAAAATTTGTTACATACTCTTTTATCGAAGAACTAAAACTTACATACTGAATAATCCTATAAAACCGAATGACCCATGCACAAACAATGGTTGCATGAAGCATATTGAAAGGATTAAGAAAATTATAGCATGGGCATATGAAATGCGTTTTATTGACCGAAACGTATTCGCTTCTTTTAAGGTTAGAAAAACAGAATTTGAAAGCCCGATTTTGCACTGGCAACAACTGGAGAAACTTCAACACAAAATCTTTCAGGTGCCTATGTTGAATCTTGTGAAAGATCTTTTTGTATTCTGTTGCTTTACTGGATTAGCGCCTATTGATTTACAAAACCTCAAGCATTCACAGATATACAAAGATGCAGATGGATTGACTTGGTTAACTTATAAACGCACTAAAAGCAAAATACAAGCTAATGTTCCATTACTTAATCCTGCAATTGTACTTTTAGAAAAGTACCGCTTGCAAAAAGGGGAAATATTGCGAAATACGGTATTCCCTTTTGTGACTAATAAAGATTTAAATACAAATCTTAAAATCATAAGTGAGATTTGTGAATTGGGAATTCCGCTAAATTTTTATATAGCCAGGCATACTATTGCTACTACTGTCACACTGCTAAATGGCGTTCCTGTCACTTCAATTAAAGGAATGATGGGACATAGAAAAATAGAAAGCACCATGCATTACGCCAAGATAAACAAAGATGTTATTGCCAGAGATATGAATTCATTAAATGAGAAATTAAAAATGTTGCATAAAACTGAGTAAGATTTATAGGTTTTAATTTTGAATGGCTCAATATGATTGAGCAATTTGTATCAGATAACAGAAACATGCTCAAATTAATTTTCTGGAATTAAACTCACAGTTTTACCTTTACGGCGTTTTGAATTTCGAGCATTTATACAGGCAACTGACTGCATTCATATTCCTCGCAGTATTTCTGACTCAATCATTCAGCAGGATTTTTTTAATTGCAGACTATTATACCAATCAAAAAGAATATGCAGGCATTTGCGAGAATAAGGCAAAACCCGAAATGCATTGTTTTGGCAAATGTGTGCTGTTCAAAAAAATAAGCCAGGAAAATAAAAAAGACCAGGAAAACCCTGAAAGAAAAGCGGACAACAAAAGCGAGATCGCACTTTCTTCAAAATCTTTTTTTGCAACAGAAGCTTCTACACCCGTGTGTTCCATTTCGGGGAAAATAATTATCCAGCTCACGCAAGGGAATATAACAGATGTATCCCTTTCCATATTTCACCCTCCGTGTTTGTAATCTCTCTCCCCGCGTAAAAACATTTCTTCAAAACAAAATCGTCAATCATGCGCCGGCATTTTACAAATGATGCTGAACGTGCAACTGCATTAAAGCAAAGCAGGTGGCTCGTAACAGGGATCCTTGTTTTACTGGCAATCGCCATTGCGGCTATTGCGTACAGAATAATATTCAATTAGTATCCCATCATTAAAACCAGTTGCTGAAAAGCATTAAGGATTTGTTTAAACAATAATGGTATGCCTGCAAAAAAACAAACACGGATTGTGCATAAGATCAATGCATTTTTCCTGTTAGCCATCATAACTGGGCTGCTGATATTTTTGGGCGTTATGATTTTTTCCAGAAAACAAAACCCCCTTCCTGTTCTTGGTGAACCAGGGCATATAGTGGGCAGCTTCAGCTTTACAGATCAGGATGGGAGGAAAATTACGGATAGGGATGTACGTGAGAAGGTGCGTGTGGCAGAATATTTTTTCACCTCCTGCAAAAGTATTTGCCCGGTTATGAACACTAACCTGAAACAGGTGCAGGCGGCATTCAAAAACAGGAACGATGTGATCATTTTGTCGCATACGGTAGACCCGCTAACCGATAGCCTGCCGCGCCTGAAACAATATGCGGAGCAAATGGATGCCATTGCCGGTAAATGGGAATTTCTCACTGGTTCAAAATTATCGCTGTACAAAATGGCGGAGCAAAGCTATCTGTTAAGTGCGGATTCCATCACAGATGTCACTGAAGCAACTGCATTTATCCATACCCAATATGTTTCGCTGGTCGATAAGCAAAATAGGATCCGCGGGTTTTACGATGCTACCGATAAAAAACAAATTGAAAAACTGATTGCAGATATTAAGAGCATGCTATAATCAAACAAAATATATGAAAGCAAAATATATAACACTAACTGCACTGTCATTTTTGTTTTTGCTGTGCAGCGGGTTTAAACGGAAAAACAAAAACGCCACTACACACCTTGCTATCCATTTCAAAAATTTTGTAGGCAACCAGCCTTTGAAACTGAACGATAGCCTGAATGCATACAGCAATGCGAACGGAGATGATTTTTATCTCACCACATTCAAATTTTATGTGAGCAATTTCGTGCTCACAAAAACAAACGGTGAAACGGTAACAGTTCCAGAATCTTATTTTTTAATCAATGCAGCAGATGCTTCATCAATGGATATTGAGCTCCCCGAAGTTCCTGCAGGAAAATACAAGGCTATCAGCTTTATAATCGGGGTAGACAGCCTGAGGAATTTTGCAGGGGCACAAACAGGTTGCCTTGACCCGGCAAAAGGAATGTTCTGGACCTGGAAGAGCGGGTATATTTTTGTGAAGCTAGAAGGCGCTTCCAGCAAATCTACTTCTAAAAAGAACAGGCTCACGTTTCATATCGGCGGGGCGATTTCCCCAGACAATACAATTCGTCATTTTGAGCAAGAGCTTCCCAAAAAACTGAAAGTCAAAGAAGGAGGCCATCCGCAAATTGATATCGCAGTAGATGCAGCCGCACTCTTCAAAGGAAAAACAACGGTTGATTTTTCCAAATTGAATTTTACGATGGGCGGCCCTAATTCCGTGATCGTTGCAGATAATTACGAGCAAGGATTATTTACCGTTACCGATGTAAAAAAATAGCATGAAGCTTCTTGTTGTATTTACGTTATGCATCGCCGTTATATGTAGCGTTGCCATGCGGATACCTGCAAGGAATAAAGAATATTCTGCGGATAGCACGCAGTTTATAGTGCCTGCAAATTTTCCGCAGCCTGTTTACCGGTTCACTAATAATAACCTATCAGATGCGGGATTTTTATTGGGGAAAAAATTGTTTTACGATCCATTGCTTTCAAAAGACAAAACGATCGCGTGCAGCAATTGCCATCAACCCTTTGCTGCATTTGCAAATCTTGACCATCCGGTAAGCCATGGCGTGGACGAATGCCTTGGAACGCGAAATGCACCGGCACTTTTTAATCTCGCCTGGCAGAAGGAATTTATGTGGGACGGTGGTGTGAAGCATATTGAAGTTTCGCCCCTGAATGCGATTACGAGCACCTGTGAAATGGCAAGTTCGCTCGACACAATTACAGAGCGGTTGAAAGCAACAAAACCTTACCCTGAATTATTTCATAATGCGTTTGGTGATGGGGATATCAACTCGCAAAAAATGTTGCGTGCACTTGCACAGTTTACGTCGATGCTTGTATCTGCTGCTTCAAAATACGATAAGCACATCAGGCATGAAGCAGGTGGCGAATTTACCAATGAAGAAGAACAGGGTTATCAATTATACAGGTTTCATTGCAGCGCTTGCCATGCCGAACCTTTGTTTACAGACCTCACGTATCGCAACAACGGGCTTGATGAAATTTCAGAAGACCCCGGCAGGGATACTATCACCAACAATCCGGATGACAAAGGAAAATTCAAAGTGCCGTCATTGCGGAATATTGAATTGACGTCACCTTATATGCACGATGGCAGGTTCACAACGCTGGAAGAAGTATTAGCACATTATAATTCAGGCGTAAAGAATAATGCAAACCTTGATTCATTACTAAAACAAAACGGAAGGCGTGGCATCGCTTTAACGCAGGATGAACAAAAGCAACTGATCGTTTTTTTGAAAACATTGACAGATCATGAATTTGTAAACGACAAACGGTTTCAACAGGAACAATAATTTTTTACTAAAAAAATAACACAATGAAAAAACTAATCAACATGGTGTTTGCAATCGCAGCGATTGCTTTCACCGGCAAAGTTCAGGCACAGGAAAATTTCAAGTGGGCGGAAATGAACAATTTCCATGCAACAGCTATGAGCAGTTTTCATTCTGCAGAGGCAAATAAGCTGCAACCTGCAAGGGACAGCGCAGCATCTATTTTATTGAAAGCACAGGCATGGCAGTCATCGCCGCTGCCGGCAGGTTATGATGCTGCTGTAGTAAAGCCATTGCTCCAGCGTTTGGTGGAAGAATGCAAATCCATCAAAGATGCCGTTGATGCAAAAAAATCTGATGGCAATTTACGCCCGCTGGTAATGAAAGCGCACAACACTTTTCATGAATTCATTCGTAAAACAAAATGATTTTTATGAAAAATAAACAATTCAGCAGAAGGTCATTTCTCAAAACATCAGGTAAAGCAGGAATAGTAGCGGGGCTATCGGCTGGCACAATATCTGCGCTGGCAACAACTAACGCAAATGCATACCCGAAAATTAATTTCTTTGCTACGCCATACAAACAACAGCCTTTGCCTTATGCCTACAATGCGCTGGAGCCATATATTGATGCGGCAACCATGGAACTGCATTACAGCAAACATGCGACGGGATATGCCAAAAACCTTGCCGATGCCGTAGTGGCTGAAAATGTAGATACGGAGAAAACAAGCCTTGAAGAGCTGCTCGCAAATATTTCCCGTTATTCTTCAAAAATGCGCAATAATGCCGGTGGCCATTATAACCATGAACTGTTCTGGAAATTAATGTCGCCATCAACAACTAAAACTGCACCGGGTGAAAAATTGATTGCCGCATTGCAGAAAGATTTCGGTTCATTCGAAAATTTTAAAGCCCAATTTTCAGATGCCGCAAAAAGCCGCTTCGGCAGCGGTTGGGCATGGCTGTTATATACAAGCGATAAAAAATTTTCAATAGCATCAACACCTAACCAGGACAACCCGCTGATGAATATCAGTGAAGCGAAAGGCTTTCCGGTGCTCGGCATAGATGTGTGGGAACACGCCTATTACCTGAAGTATCACAACCTGCGGGCCGATTATATCAATGCATGGTGGAGTGTATTGAACTGGCAGTTTGTTTCTGAACGATGGGAGAAGATTGCATGATTTGAAATGATTAAAAAAGCGAATAGAAAAATTCAAAATAGTAAAATGAAAAAAGTAATATTGATTGGTTTGTTGTTTGTGATATCGGCCAATATGAGTTTGTTTGCACAATCAAAAAAAGGAGTAATTAGTGGCACGATACAAAACAGCAAACACGAATTGCTCTCGGGGATTAGTGTGCAAATTCAAGGAACTAAATCAGGAGCCATCACCAACGACGACGGTTTTTATGAGATTAAAAACATAGAGCAAGGAAATTATACGATGTTAATTTCCGCCGTGGGTTATAAAATTTCAAAAGAGAATATAACCATAAAGCCAGGTGAAGTAACGAACCTTGACCTTCAGTTGAATGAAGCGACTTGGCAACTTGAGCCTGTAACGGTCAAGGGTACCCGGAAAAATAAATATGTTGCCAAAACTTCCTCTTCCGGGTTGCGCATGCCGCTCGACCTTGTGGAAACTCCGCAATCAATCCAGGTAATACCTCAACAGGTAATCCTTGATGAACAGGCGCAAAACCTGAATGACCTTACTAAAAATATGGTGGGTGTCATCAACAACAACAATTACTCCTCTTTCACCATGCGCGGCTTTTCGAGCCTGGCAGCAACAAGCACGAATAACTTTATCACTACCGATGGCTTTCTCGGAAATATGTACTACTGGCAGCAATCTCCTTTTCTCTACAATATTGATAGGGTAGAAAATATTGGCGGCCCTGATGCCGCGCTGTACAGCGTTGGCACTCCAGGCGGTATAATTAATATGGTTACAAAAAAACCGCTTGACCACCCTTATTATTCTTTCAATATCACCACAGGTTCATGGGGCCTGATAGATGCATCAGTTGATTTAGCCGGCCCTCTGACCAAAAACAAAAAACTTCAATACCGTTTGAATATCGGATTCAACAATCAAAACAGCGTGGCAGCTTATCAATATTCAAACAACATTGTAATCGCGCCATCAATAGCCTATCAATTTTCGGATAAAACAAGTATCAGCCTAGATTATGTAAGAAATGATTACAACACGAGGGAATTTGAATATTGGGGCGGAGCGCTGCTGATGAAACCTGATAGCACTTATGACTGGAAAAATATAAAGAGGACTTCTGCTTTTTACTCAACAAGCGATTATGCGGTGACACATAACAACAGTTTGAGCATGACCTTCAACCACGAGTTCTCAAAAACTTTTAAGCTCACTCTTCAATCGAGGTACACACATTCATCTCTTAATTCTGCCGGCTTCTCAGGCACTTTTTATGCCGGCGAGAATTACTTCACCTCCTATCCTGATTCCGTTCCATTCCAGTATGTTCAATACTTTGACAAGTCTTATAATTTTATTACAAGCCTTTTCACCACAGAAACTTTTGGCAATGATAAATTCAAGCAAACATTTGTAACAGGAATTGATTTTCAGGATTACGGAGGCAAAGATTATTATGGGATATGGGAGACGCCAGACAGCGGAAGTTTTTTCAATCCGGGTTCGAATCATTTCTATTATTCGCCTTTGGTTTATCCTGATAGTAATGCTGAATACCTGCAGAATAATAAAAACCACACGATTCAATTTGGCCCTTACGCACAGGACCTTATCAGCATCGGCAAACACATTAAAATGCTGGCGGCGCTGCGTTATGAGACATACAGTTGGAAAATCAGTCCGCTCGGCATGCAAATTTATGCTACGAATTATGATACATCAACAGCGCATGTGTTCATCGCCAGGGGAGGCTTTGTGTACAGCTTCAATAAAAATCAAACGGCATACGCCAGTTTCAATGAGTCTTATCAGCCTCAGTATAATAATGCCCGAGGCTATGGAGGCCCTTTCAAACCAACAATCGCACAACAGGAAGAAATTGGCTTCAAGCAAATTTTTTTCAATGGCAAAATGATGGCAACCGTTGCAGCTTACAATATCTACTATAAAAATATATTGGAGCCTTCTGCTACTAATCCCAACTTGCTGGTGCTTGTTCCCGGGCTTTTCAGCAGAGGTGCGGAACTAACGGTGCAGGGTAACCTAAATCAGTGGTCGGTGTTTGGTTCATATGCTTATAACCACATAACGTTTGCTGCAAACAGTCCGTTGGGAACAAAGGGCCAGCGTTACGATAATTCCCCCACCAGCATCGCCAACTTTCATGTTAAATATCGTTTCGAAAATAGTTCGCCAATCAAAGGGCTAAGCATAATGTCAGGAGGCCAGTTTGTTGGCAAACTGCTTGGCTCCGCACAAGATGCGCCTAAATTTCTGCAGCCCGGTTATTTTTTATTGGATGCAGGCATCAACTATCAGATAAAGCGGTTTGATTTTTCACTGAACGGCTATAACATCACCAACAAAGTATATGTGCCGGGTTATTATGCATCCGACTTTATGGTGATGCCCGGCAATCCGTTTAACTGGAAATTCAGCATTAGATATACCATTAAATAAATCCTGTCAGAAACGGGCATTCGCTGCCCGTTTCATTTTAAAAAATGGTGCATGAAAAAAATATTCCTCAACAGAAAATTATTTGCCATCCATAGCTGGCTGGGATTGTTTGTGGGCATTTTTTATTTGCTCATTTCCATCAGCGGCGCCATATCTGTTTTCCGGTTTGAATTGAACTCACTTATCTATGGGCACAAGGCGAATATTATGAATGAGCCTTCACGCAAAAGAGTATCTTACGATTCCATTTTTTCTATTGCGAAGAAAGACGTTCCAAACATGCCCTATTATGTTTGCGGCTTTGAAGAATCTTATAAAAACTCTCCTGCATTTTACAGCGCTGTAACGCATGACGCCCCAAAACTTTTTTTGGGCAGCATGCAATACAAAGTGAATTATTTAAGCCCCTACACCGGCGAGCTGATGCTTCCCACCAACAGCAAAGGGAAAAATAATGCAATCGACTGGATCATGTGGTTTCATTATTCATTTGCATTTGGCGAAGGCGGGGAATTGTTTGTTGTATTGCTCGATTTAGCTTTGCTGGTCAGTATCATCACCGGTTTTATTTTTTACAGGAAATATTTTTTCAAAGCATTAACCTTCAGGGTAAAAATAAAGTTTACCAACTGGCGGATTGCTTCTTCAGGGTTGCACAGGGTTATTGGCACATGGGCTTTGCTATTTAATCTTCTTATTTTTTTATCAGGGCTTTATATCCAGCGGAAATTTTTTGTTGAAAAATGGTGGGATAAATACACGACCGCAGAGCATCATCATGATAAAATCAGTTATCCATTATCATCGGTTTCATTAGATAGTTTGAAAACGATTGCTATCGCAAAAGCGCCGTATATGCACTTCCTGAGTTTCGGAATTGATTGTGCTAATGGTGGCGCCATTTCAGCAGTTGGCACCAAACAGGAATCTATATTCCAGGCGTACGATAATATAGTGGCCGTAAATTTTGACAGTGCAGGAAGATATACGGGCACTGATTATACACCATGGAAGAATTACAACGCATCAGCTAAGTTTAACGACATCAATTTCTCTGCATTCCACACCGGGTGGGCATTTGGCACAGCAGGAAAAATAATCTGGTGCATTATGGGTTTTACGCCGGCGTTTCTTTCTATTACAGGTTTTATGCTTTGGTGGAAGAAGAAGGCTAGAAAAAAATATAATAAATGAGGTTTTTCAACTTCCGGCAGGAACGAGCCATGTGCTCTTGCATTAACTCAATCCTGCCTTTTTCAAAAATTAAATTCAAATGATATCAAATCAAAATAATTATCCGGCACAAATAATATCAAAACTCCAAAAGTGTGTTTTCAATAATTCATTCTTTATACAATACAATAACATGAATTCAAAAAAAATAATACTTGCTATAAATATCTTCATGTTAATACCGATTATCTCATCAGCGCAATTACATTCCATAAAAGGAAAAGTCTTAACACGCGAAGGAAAACCGGCAGCGTATGTTAATCTCTCAATAGATGAAATTCATAAACATGCTATGACAGATAGCCTTGGCATATATGAATTTAAAAACATAGCCCCGGGCACCTACCACATAACAATAACACATACTGGTTTGGAAACAAAAAAAATTGATGTTATTGTCAGTGATGGCAATGAAACAAGAGTTGATCTTATTTATCTGCGTGAGAATTCAGCGCAACTGAATGAAGTAATTGTATATGGTAAATGGATCAAGAAATATAAAGACTCTGCTTCTTCCATTGCGATGCGTTCGGATATTAAATTGATAGAAACGCCGCAGGCAGTTCAGGTAATTACTAAAGATGTAATGAAAGACCAGCAAACACTCACTTTAAACGAGGTGTTGAAAAACGCAACCGGTGTTTCTAACTCAACGCCATATTCAGATTACAGCATTCGCGGCTTTACCAGCTACAATACGATGATGTATAATGGTGTGGATGGCTCTCTGTTTCCTTACAATATAGAGGCTCCCTTATTTAATGTGCAGGAGATGGAGATTTTGCGTGGGCCTGCGGCGATTCTTTATGGTACTGCCAACCCGGGCGGACTGGTAAATTTGATCACCAAAAAACCTTTGAATTATGAAAGGTTTGAAGCAAATATTATTTACGGCAGTTGGAATGAAAAGAGTTTGCAAATTGACCAGACAAATTCACTTTCCCGCAATAAGAAGCTGGCTTACAGAATTCTTGTAAACGCATCTGATAATGGCAGTTTCAGGAAACGTAAAAAAACGCAGCAGTTGTTTATTACACCATCGCTTTCGTATAAGTTCAGCGACAATACCACCTTGAATTTTGAATACAATTACTTCAATGTTAATACTAAAGGCTCGGGATGGGACGATGGCACATTAGTTCGTCAAAAGCCAGACGGCAGTTGGGATTGGAAAAATATGCCGGTTGATTTTTCTGTACAAAGCCCAAGCGACAAAACATTAGATTACGGACATACATTCGATTTATCTTTCAAACATCAATTCAACAAAAATATAGGGATTAATTTTCTGAACAGGTACCTGTATAATTATGAAAAAGATAGAACACATTATTATGATAATGCTGATCCGGCTTATACTAATGATACCATTAACCGTTGGTTTCAAACCTATGATTTCGCCACTATTCAATACCAGTCAGATCTTTTTGCCACATTTAAATTTTCAACAGGAAAGATTAAAAATAAACTAACTATCGGGGCAGACTATACACGCCAGGGTGTTCCGAGATACGTTAACAAAGGCGTGCCAGCAAGCCCGATTAATATCAATACTCCGGATTACTCAGCAGATAATTCATCGCCAGATCAAAACTTCCAGCAAATCACCAATAACTTTAGTAATATCTATTCGTCAATAGCATTTTATATTCAGGAGCAGGCAGAGATAAGCAAATACCTAAAAGTTTCAGCAGGTTTAAGATATGATAGTTACTCGCAAAAATCTCATTCTGATTTTGTCGATTACTCTTACGATTCAACAATATACCCGAGTGCTGATACTATAAAGTCACATGCATGGGTTCCAAGATTTGGGGTAGTATTCAATCCAAAAGAAAACATTGCGCTCTATGCCAATTATACAGAATCATTCGAACCACAAAGTGTGAATGCTATTGCACAGGGTGGGCCATTTCCACCATTGACAGGTAAATCATTTGAAATTGGTTTTAAGGCAGACATGTTTAAAAATAATTTATCTGCAACGGTGGATTATTTCAATACCGCTTACAGAAATATGTTGGTGCCGGATTTAAGCGACAGCACCGGCCAGCGTTACCAGGCAATAAATGGATTTTATAGCAAAGGCATTGAAGCAACTGCGCATGGAAACATTACACCGGGGCTTAGTGTAATATTGAATTATTCATACGATAAGGTTGCATATTCTGATAGTTCAGCGGCCTGGTCAAAAAATGACAGGCAAATAAATGTTCCTAAAAATATTTATGGTTTGTTTTTGAACTATTCCCTTCTTAAGCGGAAAATAAACAGGCTCAATTTGAACGTGGGCTTTCATCATGAAAGCAACAGAGTGGCCTCATACAGTAATCAGTTGTATGTGGCTCCGGGCTATTCGGTTTTAGATGCGGGTATCAGTTACGGTATCAAAAACTATACTGTCTATTTTAAATTGAATAACATTACTAATACAAGATACGCAACTGGTGGCCATAGCTCCGGGCTCGCATATGCAGGCCAACCCAGAAGTTTTAGAATTACTTTGAATTACATCTTATAAAGAAAAGAATCAAATGATTATTGAAAAAATAAAATCTAAAAAATGAAATACCTGGCATCAGTTTGTTTTATACTTCTTTGTTTGGGAAAGATATCGGGACAAACCATCCATTTAAATAACCAAAGAAAAATTGTTTTTGTTTGCCCGCCATGTGGCTGCGATGGTGATACGGTTTTTTATGATAAGCCCGGATTTTGCGCCTCTTGTGGCGCTGCTCTGTATCCGATTTATTCTGACATGGTCAATGAAAATAAAGCCAAATCGCCTCAACAAAAAACAGTAGCCATATTGGTTTTTCCAGGAGTGGAACTCATCGATTTCACCGGCCCATGGGAAGTTTTCGGAGCAACGGATATGAAAGTTTTTTCTGTTGCTAAAACTGATACAGCATTTACTTGTTCGCCGGGGCTAAATATTAAACCTGACTTTAGCTTTTCAAACTGTCCCCAGCCTGATATCTTACTGATTCCCGGTGGCGGCGTAGATCCTGGCGACAGTGTTACGGTGAATTGGATAAAATTAATCAGCCAAAAAACGGAACATACGGTTTCTGTTTGCACGGGAGCCTACTATCTGGGTGCAAGTGGGTTGCTCAATAATTTAAAGGCCACAACTTTTTATCCCGCAATTGCTGACTTTAGTAAGAAATATCCTTTAGTAAACATTATTGATAGTATGCGATTTGTTGATAATGGCCACATCATTACATCTGCAGGTTTAACTTCTGGTATTGATGCAGCTTTTCATATTGTTTCAATATATAAAGGAGAAGCAGAAACCCAGCGGCTTGCCAATCTGCTCGAATACAACTGGAGTATTAAAAGTAAATATGTAAGAGGAAAACTGGCTGATAAATATTTAACCGGAGTACTCAACTTATTTACCCCATTTGAACATACCTTAAAAAGATATGAAGGAAATGAAAGGGAATGGCTGATTGAGATAGACCTGAAAACAGCATTAACGCAAAGCGAAATAGAGAAACTCATCAATCTCCAGGCTACACAAATGGAGAAATGGAATACAACAAATAAAAAAAATCAGTGGACTGTAACAGATAAAGGGGCGAAATGTTTTTTTTCAATAAGTATTAACAAGCGGTCCGGGAATGAATATTCTGTTTTAATAAAAGCAAAAAAATAAAAGAGTTGTTATAATCACAATTCATACATGAAACTTCAAAAAATTATAATACTACTAGTAAAAACTGATACCTCTTTCATACCGAGGCTTATGCTTTACTCAGTAAAAAATTTAAAAAAATAAATTGCTAACCATGATCAACAGAAAAATC
Source organism: Puia sp. (assembly GCA_035541355.1). Classification (GTDB taxonomy): domain Bacteria; phylum Bacteroidota; class Bacteroidia; order Chitinophagales; family Chitinophagaceae; genus Puia. Next base: position 53,461 of record DATKNN010000016.1, read on the forward strand.
ATCACCGGAATTATTGCTTTGCTATCCATGCAAATCTCTTTCTCTCAAACAAACAACGACTCGCTGGTAAAGAAACATAAAGAAATGATGGATATCATTATGACACAACCGAAATATCCCATCAAAACAATTGGTATTTTATTATATAACGGCTACCAGACACTCGATGCCATGGGGCCTTATGAAACACTATCGCAACTCGGCGGAAGTGTAAAAATTTTTTTTATTGCAAAACAAAAAGGATTGATTAAAAATCAGCGAAACATGCTGGTAAAAGTTGATACATCCATCAGTGAGGTAAATAAACTCGACATTCTGGTAATACCTGGCGGAGCTGTTGAAACATTTATGATGACACAGGATACAGCAGTGCTTAACTGGATACGGAAAATCAATGAGACCACTACATACACCACCAGCGTTTGCACAGGCGCATGGATATTGGGTGCTACCGGGCTATTGAAAGGAAAAAATGTAACTACCAATTGGTACAGGGCAGATGAAATGATGAAAAACTATGGAGCAAATTTCAAACAGGAAAGATGGGTGCATGATGGAAAATTCTGGACATCGGCGGGAGTCACCGCAGGCATTGATATGAGCCTTGCGATCATCAATGAACTGATGGGAGAAAAATTCACGCAAGCTGCCATGTTGAACCTGGAGTATAACCCACATCCGCCAATAGCAGGAGGCTCGCCGGAAAACACCCAGCCCATTGTAGCCGAGATGATGAAAGAAATGTACGATATGGGCATGCAGCCTTTATTCAAAAAATATTTACATTAACATGGTTTATTTTTTCAGAACCCGGGTTGGCAATTTATACTAATCGCAATGAAAAATTTAAAAGACCTGCTATTGTTAGGAGATCCTTTTCTGTACAAAATATGTGAACCGATAAAAGAACAGGAACTTCCATTAGTAAAAGATTGGGTAGCTGATCTGCACAATGTAATGCAGGAGATCAGGGCTAAATATCATTTTGGGCGCGCCATTGCGGCGCCGCAATTAGGCATTATGAAAAGATTGGTGTACATGAACATTGATAGGCCCGTTGTTTTCATCAACCCTGAATTGAAAAATTTAAGTGATGAGCTGTTTGAATTGTGGGACGATTGCATGAGTTTTCCAAATCTTCTTGTAAAAGTTAAACGTCACAAATCTTTAACTATAAAATTTAAAAATGAACATTGGGATGATCAGGAATGGCAAATGAAAGATGACCTTTCTGAGTTATTACAGCATGAATGTGATCATCTGGATGGTATATTATGTACGATGCGAGCAATAGATGATAAATCATTTAAATGGCGGCTTTAATACTTTTGATTCCCGGTAAATGAAAAAGATGGATATACAGGAAACAGAACATTTGATGTGGGCATGCAATTACTTGCAGAAGAAAAATTTTAATTTATTTTTCAGAAGTGAATAAAATAATCTCCATACTACTTATACTTACTTTCTTCTTGCAAAGTACAAGCCAGCTATGGATCCTGGCCTCTTTTAAACTCAACCAGGAATATATTGCTGTTCATCTTTGTGTAAACCGGTTTGATGCCAAGCTGGTTTGCAGAGGGGCTTGTTATCTTGAAAAACAGTTGAATAAAGACAGGCAGCAGCAGGAAAAACTGCCCGACCTCAAGACAAAAGAAATGATGCTCTTTTGCCAAACTTCATCTTTTACTGTTGCACATTTTTATGATCAGCCGAGCAACATCAAGCATAACAGCATCAATACCTCATTAATAACATCGGGTTACATACACTTCGTTTTTCGCCCACCTGCATCATTGTTTAACGATGTATTTTTTAATTGTTAAACAATCTTTTTCTGATGGGTATCAAAACAGAAAACATTCCTGTTTACCCTGTCAGCGCTTTTGATGCAGGTAATAGAGCCTTTTGGTTTATGCCCGTTGAACGGATTTTGGAAAAATATCCGTTTATGGAGGCGCCTCATAAACAGCTTTTTTATACGTTGCTGTTTATTGAGAAGGCTTCTGGCTTTGCAAAGATCGACAACTTTTCTGTGCGGTTGGATGAAGCCAAAGTTATTTGCATAAAACCTGACAATGTATTCAGCCTTGATATAAACAGAACTGCCAAAGGGCATGTTATCTTTTTTACAGATAATTTTTTTTCTCTCAGGTACAACAACAATGTGTTGCATCAATTTTCCTTTCTAAAAAAAGAAGCGGAGAGTTATGTTCGTTTTTCTTCCCAGCAATCTGCTAAATGGAAAATACTGTTGCAACTGATGATGGAAGAGAAATCTTCATCATTAAAAGGATCTGAAAAAGTAATGCGCTCTTTTTTGAACATCCTTTTGTTTGATCTTGAAAGAAAATTCGTTCCCAACCATCAGTTGGAAAAAATAAGCAACAAAGAAGAAAAAGTTTTACAATTTGAAAAACTGATTGAAGAACATTTTATTCAGCAGAAAACCCCGTCGTGGTATGCACAGCAGTTACACATTACACCCAATTATCTGAACCGCTTATGCCAGGGCCTCAGGAATGTTACCAGCGGGGAACTGATCAGGAAACGTGTAATAATCGAGGCACAACGGATGTTGCATTATACTTCATTATCTGTTGCAGAAATTGCCTACAGGCTTGGTTTTGAGACACCATCTTACTTTATCACATTTTTTAAGAACAATACGAATAGCACACCCGAACATTTCCGGAAAAATAATTTTTAAAACCATAATATAATTTATCATGGAAACAAATGAAGTGATAGAAAAGCATCAAAGAAAATTCAACCGCGTACGGTTGATGGTGAAAATAATCCTTGTGCTCCTTGTAATTGCCATACTGCTTATACAATGGCACAATATCATTCACTTTTTAAAATGGGCTGTTCCGGTTTAAAATAGTAAACATGAAGAAAAACCAGTCCGCCGGGCAACAACGGGGATGCTTCAAATAAAAATGAAATACTTGAAGCGGCCGCGACCCTGTTGCTCATCATTCTGATACTACAGATCATTTTTTCAAAATGGAATAGCCTGTACAGATTCTTTAACCTTTAAAGTTTCACCAATGAAATTTATCGATCAAATAGCGCAATATCTCTATCTCAAAAAAACAAGAGCATCCGATGCAGATCCTGATATAATCCGTTATATGCATGGAATTAACCGCGTTTCTTTATTTCTGTTCATCATGTCGTTGCTGATCATATTTACAAGGGCGCTCATTCGTTGCCTGTAACGAAAATTTAAATGCAAGGGATAAATATCAAAATGAGTTGTATGTTTTATAATAATCAGCGGCTTTTTTATTGATACGTGCTGTATTGTTTTTCTAAATCAACCGCGTTGTCATTTTCTTAAAGTGCATTTACAAAGATGGAATTTTGAAAAATTTTTTATGGATTTTCCTCTTTTTCATCTTGACTGGCTAAATGACCGTTTTTTGATTGCAATTATTGCCATACTGCATGTATTGATCAACCACGGCCTTGCTGTTGGTTTTATTCCCTATGTAGTGAGGCTTGAACAGCAAGGTGTTCTGAAAAGCCCGCCTGACCAGATTACAGATAAAAGCTGGGATGCTATGGTATACAACATGATGAAGGTTGCATTCATTATCACCACATCTCTTGGCGCTATGACCGGCGTAGGCATTTGGCTTTCTGCAGCAGTGGTAAGCCCGTCATCTATTGCAAGCTTGATCCGTGTATTTTATTGGGCATGGTTTACAGAGTGGCTTGTGTTTGTAACAGAAGTGATTTTGATCGTCATTTATTTCCTGACCTGGAAAAATTCAAACAAATCGCTTAAGGCAAAGCTCCGTCATATCAGGTTCGGTTGGTACCTGTCTATTTTTTCATGGATAACAATGTCTATCATTGTCTCGATACTAGGCTTTATGATGGACCCGGGTAACTGGAACGCGCACCATAGTTTTTTCAACGGTTTTAGCAACCCGATTTACCTGCCACAACTTGCATTCAGGACGCCGACGGCAATGGTGGTTGGCGGTATGTTTGGTTATCTGCTTGCAGTAATTTTTACAAAGCGTGGAACTGATTTACGTGCAAGGGCTGTTAAACAATCTTCCATCTGGATAGTATGCTGGGCGCCCTTATCGTTAAGCGGAGCGATTTTTTATTACCGGGCCATGCCACAGGCAATGAAGGATAATATGAGCACTGCGATCGGCACGCTGGAATTTGCTCAATATTATGATACGTTAAAGTATGTAATTATTGGTGCAACGGCTCTCGTATTGGCCATTGCCATCATCGGCTTGCTGGCCCCCCGAAAAATTCGGTTAGGCATGGTCGTTATTCCGTGCTTTCTTGCTTTTGGGTTCCTCGGGATTTTTGAACGTGTGCGTGAGTTTATCAGAAAGCCATTCGTTATCGGCGGGTACATGTATAGCAACCTGCTACGGGTGGAGGACTATCCTTTGTATAAAAAAGATGGCATACTGAAATATGCTACTTATACTTCAACCCCTGAAGTTACGGAAGGCAATAAGATCGAAGCGGGCAGAAATGTGTTCATGCTTGCATGCAGCAGATGCCATACCACGCATGGTATCAATTCAATTGTAGGCGTTTTTGAAAACATGTATGGCAAGGGAAGCCCGTTTTCAGAACAGGGCATTGCTTCGTTCACACAGAATATGCATAACGGCAGGACTTTCATGCCGGAGTTCCCGGGAAATAAAAAAGAGCTTTATGCTTTGGCTGCTTACATCAAGCATTTACAGCAGACCGGAGAGGTAATCGAAGGGGCTCAAAACGAAGGAGTGGTAGTTAACCCCAATCAAAGTGTAGATGCTGTTGTGAAACTGATGGAAAAGCAGGAAAAACAAAAAGCTGATTCCTTATCCAAAAAACAAACAGCATCCAATCACTAAAATAATTTATTCAATCTTTTTTCTAATGATATCATTTCTCCAGGTAACAACTCCTGTTCCAAGGGCCATCCCGTTAGAGCTGCCATTACCCGAATGGCTGCTCGTTACTTTACTTATAGTTTCATTCTTGTTGCATATCATATTTGTTAACCTCATGATTGGTGGCACCGTTTTGACATTATGGTGCCAGATCCGGGGTTTAAAAGATCCGGACTATCATAACCTCGCCCATGAAATATCCAGAACAATCACAGTAAATAAAAGCCTTGCTGTCGTGTTGGGCGTGGCCCCATTGCTGAGCATCTCGGCTTTATATGCTACCTATTTTTATTCGGCAGCTTCGTTAACCGGAGGAATGTGGATCGCCATCATACCAATGGTAACGGTTGCTTTCCTGCTTACTTATCTGAACAAATACACCTGGAATGTATTGGATAAAAACAAGCCGCTAAGTATTGCAATCATAGCTACAGCTACCGCATTGTTTCTATTTATTCCTTTCATATTTCTTGTAAATATCAACCTGATGCTTTTCCCCGAAAAATGGGGGACCGTAAGCGGTTTTTTCAGTGCACTGTTGTTGCCTAATGTGTTTCCAAGATACCTGCATTTTATCTGTGCTTCTATGGCTGTGACAGGCCTCTTTATATTCTGGTATATGGGCAGGAAAAGCTACCCTTTCGAAGATTATTTTGAAAAGCTGACCAGGTATGATGTAAAGAAAAAAGCATACTCGCTTACTCTTGCTGCTTCTGTTGCCCAATTTATTATGGGGCCGTTGGTAATGCTCACCTTGCCTACAAAAGGCTTTAGCTGGCAATTAATAGTTACTATACTGTCCGGAGCGGCCATCGCTTTACCTGCTATGTGGCTGATGTGGAAAGCCATCAACGGTAAACCTGAGAATATTGACAGGCATTTTGGAAAAATTGTTGTTGCCCTAAGCATCACCGTTATCTTTATGGGAAGCGGAAGACATCTTTACAGGGCTACTTCCCTGGAACCCCATCAGAAAATGATGGCAGCGCAAACGGCCGAATTTGAAAGGCTTTCGAAAGAAGCCAGGGAAAATCCTGTTGCAGAAAAAGAAGATCTCAAAATTGATAGTACACTTGGGCCTGTTGCGAAAGGAGCTGCTATTTTCCAGGTAAATTGTTCTATATGCCATAAGGAAAAAGAAAAATTAGTAGGCCCGCCAATGACGGAAATGGTAAGCATTTACGCCAATAATAAAGATGGATTAAAACAATGGATAAAAGCTCCCGGGAAAAAACGCCCTGATTATCCGCAAATGCCTGCCCTTTCACAGCTCACCGATGATGACCGCGAGCAATTAGCTAATTATATCCTCTCAATTAAAAAATAATTTTTATGAACACCTCATATTTTATCGTTGCCATGATTGTGTTTACGGCTGTTATAGCAGTTCAGCTTATTAAAATGTCTGTTACCGTTACAAAGCTCACAAAAAATGATTCACTGCTGAAAGAGGAAATTAAGGAAGACACAAGCTGGGAATTTATTAAAGGGTTGTATTGATCCCTATCGTTGTTGTCGTATGCAAATTATTTGTGCATACAATTGCCGGTGGTTCAAACTGGCTTTTGGCATGCAATTCAATTAAGACGGCTGTATATTATATATTTTTTCGAAGTTGTAATATCATTATAAGAAAATAAATCGAAAATAGATGTAAACAATACTAATGGTATAAATTGCACTTCGTTTGAAATATACCATTTCCATACTACTATTTTTTGTGCTGGTGATGCAGTTATTCATCGGGGAATTTATTATCCTGAATTATTATCTCCAGAAATCAGCATATATTGAAAACTGCGAGAATAGAAATAAGCCTGAGCTGCACTGTTATGGAAAATGCCTGCTTGCAAAAAAAATTAACCAGGCTGTGGGAAATGAACAGAAGCAGGAAAAAAAATCATCTTCCGATGAATCCCCCCTTTCTTCCAAATCTTTTTTTGCATCTGTTGTTTTGCCATGCGCTGAAAAAATAATTGCGCTACCATTACCCTTTCACATACAAAACAAACCTGTAGAACCACTGTTCGATATTTTCCACCCCCCGAAATGTTTATTGCTTTCCTGATTCTTTCACACAGCAAATAATGGTGCTGCATTCATCCATTGAATTTAATCAATGGCAATCGCATGTCGAGTGCTGCAAATACGATATGCTTTAATCTTATTTCAATGCTGAATTATGAGACAATATTTCAAAACTGATGCAGAAAGGCAAACTGCATTTAAACGGGTACGCATAAGCGTTACCATTATCACTATTTTATCAGTCATACTTTTTTTACTGATGGCTTACAAAACTTTCTTTAAATAATATTTCGATGAAACAAAAACTAAAAATAAAAAACCTGATCAGTGCGCTATTTCTTTGTTTCGTGACATCTTACTCTTTCGCGCAAAATATTTCAGGAACAGTAAAAACAATAAGTGGCGAAGGCATTGCTTATGCAACAATATCAGTTCTCAATTCAGATGCGGGAACTGTTGCAGATAGAGAGGGCAATTTTTCATTAGCATTACCCAAGGCAAAATACCAGCTAAAAATCAGCGCTGTTTCATACGCCGACAAGATTATGTTTATTGATGAAAATTCATTCGGCCATAAAATCAATATTGAATTGGCAAGTGCTGCTAACCAATTGGGTGAAGTAGTAATATCCTCTGAAAAGAGAGAAGAAAAATTACAACGAACACCCATTGCGGTTTCCGTTTTAAATACACAACAGTTAAAAGATTATCGCATTTGGGATGTGAGGGATTTAGAGGCGGTTGTTCCCGATTTGTTTGTGATTGAACACGCCGGAAGCACGGGAGCCAATTTTGTAAACATTCGAGGCGTGATGGGCTTTACGCCGGAGCAATCTGTTGCCACTTATATAGATGGTGTTTACCAGTTTGACTATTGGTCTGCACCAAGCCCTTACTATGATATTGAACGCATTGAGATATTGCGTGGCCCGCAAGGCACATTGTATGGAAGAAATTCTTTGGCAGGTGTAATAAACGTAATCACCAAAAAGCCAACCAATACAACTACCGGGCAGGTGGAAGTAAATTTGGGCAACTATGGGCAGCAACGTTACAGCGCGGCAATCAGTACACCTATCGTTAAAAACAAACTCTTTCTGGGTGCAGACTTTATGTACACGCAACGTGGCGCAGTTTTTACCAATCAGGGTAAGCCTTATGATAAACAATATGGGCAGGCATTTAATGTTAGTTTAAAATACCTTGCCAATAGCAGATTATCTTTTGACTTTAATGTGAAAGGAAAATTCTCCAAAGATTATGGCGCTTACCCATGGCAAACAATCAGCAATATAGACAGCTTGCTTAAAAGCCCCAATCCCTACAATATTTCCTATTCAAACCCCAATATTGAGCAGTTAAAAAACATCAATTCATCTTTGGCCGTACATTATGCCGCAAAAAATTTCAACCTCATTTCCATTTCTGCTTATAATAATTTTCACCAGGGCTATCCAGGAAACCTGGACGGGGATTATACTGCGGCCGATATTTTTTCTTATGACGTGACCTATCAGCATGGCCAAAATAATTTTTCTGAAGAGCTGCGCATCAGTTCAAAAGAAAACGGCAGCAAGTTCAAATGGCTGGCTGGTATGTATGCGTTTTCACAAAAGTATAATAAGGTAACCACCTTTAATTACGATGCCGATGCGGTATCGCTTGGCTATGTTCCATACACTTATAGTACCGTTACTTACAGCCCTGTTCACAATACCGGCATTTCATTTTTCGGGCAGTTTGGTTACAATTTTTCATCTAAATGGAATATTACAGCCGGTGGCAGGATCGACAATGAAAAAAGAACGCTTAGCCAATATGTAGATTCCGTGAAAAATAACACATCAACGCTTATTAGCCCGAATGTTGATTACAGCCACAACTATACAAAATTTACACCTAAGATTACTTTAAGTTATCAGGCAACGGAAACGCAAATGCTTTATGCATCGTATGCAAAAGGTTATCGTGTTGGTGGTTTCAATGCGGGGCAAACGCCGGATAAAGTGTATTATAGTCCTGAAAATTCGGACAATTTTGAACTGGGGTATAAAAGCACTTTTTTGAATAATAAAGTGAGGTTTAATGCGGCATTATTTTATTTGTATGAAAAAAACAACCAGGTGCTTGATGCCATTAATGGCTATTATACCAACTTAGGCAATTTCAGAAACATGGGCATCGAAACGGAGCTTACAGCGCTGTTGGCAAAAGGTCTTCTGGCACAATGGAATTTTAGCTATACAGACTCAAAGTTTACAACGCTGGAATTGCCTGACCTTTCAACCGGCGTAACAAAAGATTACAGCGGTAACAAAATAATTTTTAATCCTCCTGTAACATCCATGCTGGCATTGCAATACAATTATCAATTGCAAAATAATAAATCAGGCATCTCTTTGTTTGCCAGAGGTGAATGGCGGTATGTTGGGAAATATTATTTTGATTATTACAATGTAAATAGCCAGGATGGTTATAGTTTGTTTAATGCAAGAGCCGGTATAACCGCAAAAAAATTTGAAATTGCTTTTTGGGCAAGAAACCTTGCAGACAAAAGATATGTTACGTATGGAAACCAGTCGCCAACCTTTCCGTTGTACATGATCAGTATGCCGAGAATGTGGGGGGCTACTTTAACTTACAAGTTTTAAATTCACCAACAGGGCTGCGGCTTGCAGCCCTTAAATTTCTTCTTATGGATAAGAGTTTGCTGATGGCAATAATTTGTTTTGCCTTGATTGCTTCCTGCAAAAACAACAATGAAGAAAAAAAGGCAACGGTAATGGATACCCGAAATGTGGAAACGATGAGCGAGATATACCCAGCTCCAAAAGTTGCCATCAAAACAGTTGGCATTTTGTTGTATGATGGGTACTCTTCGCTGGATGCAATGGGCCCGTATTCTGTATTCATCCGCCTTATGGGCACTCACGTTTTTTTCATAGGCAAACACAAAGGAATTATTGAAGATGGTGGCGGATTAAAAGTGCAGGTAGATACTTCTATTGATGAAGTAAAGCATCTCGACATTTTGCTGATACCCGGAGGATTGGCACAAACCTATGAGCAAACAAAAGATGAAGAACTATTAAGCTGGGTACGCAGTATTGACAGCACCTCCAAATATACCACCAGTGTTTGTACCGGTTCCTGGATTTTAGGCGCAGCAGGCTTATTAAAAGACAAAGAAGCAACATCGCATTGGTATGGCAAAAAAATATTGGCCAATGATTTTGGAGCAAAGGTTCAAAACGAAAGATATACACACAGCGGAAAATATTGGACAAGTGCCGGTGTTTCTGCAGGCATAGACATGAGCCTCGCATTGCTCAATGAAATTGCAGGAGAAAAATACACCAAAGCAGTAATGCTTGATTTGGAATATGATCCACAACCGCCATTCAAAGGTGGCAGTGAAAACAACTCTGATAAAAATATGGTGGAAGGGATGAGGGCTTTATATGATGAAGGCATGAAAACTGCATTACATCCGGAATTAAGTTTTAAAAATTTAAAGTTCGACAACACAAAAGATTTTGCATGCGGCATGCCCTTAACTGCAGGCGTTGGAGATACGGCACATTACAAAGGCAAACTTTACGGTTTCTGTTCAACCGGATGCAAGAATGAATTTGAAAAACATCCTGAACAATATCTGACAAGCAAATGATTTTTTATCCGTCTACTATTTTAATAACCCCTGTGATCGTAGAAAGTATGAGATAGTGTACATTTTAAAATCATTTCTATGCGCATACATTTATTTGCCGCTGCAGTTCTTATGCTATTATCTGCACAAGCTAACGGCCAAACAAAGCACCTTGAAAACTACAAACCAATTTATTTCATTTGTCCGCCATGCAACCTACAGTGCGACACCATGCATTTTCATGAACCTGGTTTCTGTACCTATTGTGGAATGAAACTTTATCCGGCATATTCGGAATACGAAAATAAAAATGGCGAACATCATGATAACATTGATAAAAAAGTGGCTGTTCTTTTATTTCCCGGAGTGGAGTTCATAGATTTTTCCGGGCCATGGGAAGTTCCCGCCGCATCAGGCATGACAGTTTTTTCGGTCGTAAAATCGGATACTGTTGTGCAAACAAGTATGGGATTGAAATTGAAACCGGACAGCTTTATGTTTAAGCTTAAGTTACGATAATGTTAGCGCACGGCGGATAAACGATGAAATGATTTTATTGAGCATTAGATGATTTTTATTTTAGTGCCGATAAAATACAGGTCATGAATAACCAAAAGAAAAACATACATTTTAGAATAGCATATCTTCAAGGGTGGTGCAACATAAAAATGGAGATGAAAAAATAATATTAAAAATAAAGTTTTTACGCATTGCGAAACTATTTTTCCTCAATTCAATAATCAAAAAGCCAGGGCATTGCTATTTTTGACCACTCTTTCTACCTGGAAATCCGAAACCCGGGTAATACCCTTTGTGTTTGCCCTATAGGGTATAATGTAAAAAATTGAAATTAATCAACTGCAATGAAGAAGAAAGCGACGCTGATAACAGGCTCAATCCTATTGGTTATTATTGCAATTACATCTTGTTCAAAATTGTTGCCTTCGATGATCGATCCAAGTCAGGGTGTTTGTGGCCCAATAGATCTTTCTAATGCGCAGGCTGTGTTGTTTGCTAAAGGCAACGATCAGTTTTTCGCAGTGAGGACTGCAGCAACCGGCCTCGGCCCATATTTTGTTTCTGTGGGCTGCGGCAATTGCCATTCGAGCGATAACCGGGGCCATCCTTTTACAATTCTAACACGCTTCGGGCAATCAGACACAACAGGAAATAAATTTTTAAATGAAGGCGGCCCACAATTGCAGAATGCAAATTTACCAGGCTTCATGCCCCAGCAAATTCCTGACGGGGCAACAAGTTCAAAGTTGATCGCACCAATCACGGCAGGCGTTGGTTTTCTCGAAGCTGTGCCTGATTCTGAAATATTAGCAATGGCTGCAGCAAATGTGAATGATCCCGATGGTGTGCGTGGCCATCCGAATTATAACAGCATACCATCTTATATTACACCATTCGCAAATGCCATCCCACGCGGCGATGGAAAATATATTTGCAGATTTGGAAGAAAGGGATCGACATATAATTTGATTCAGCAAACTGCCACCGCATATAATCATGATATGGGCATTACTTCTACTTTCATGCCGTACAATCCATATAATTATTTAGATCAGACATTGCCTTCAGTTTCATCTACACCTGAAGTAAGCAGCGATGATTTTAATTCAGTGGTGTTTTATATAACCTGTTTGCAAACGCCGAATCAAAGAAATGCAAATGATCCTACAGTGCAACATGGCAATCAGGTGTTCACACAAATTGGTTGCGCCACCTGTCACAAACAAACGCTTACCACAGGCTATTCACCAATAGACGCATTGTCTTATCAAACTTTCAGTCCCTTCACTGATCTGCTTGTGCATGATATGGGGCCCGGACTTGATGATGGATACACTGAAGGAAATGCGAAAACTTCTGAGTGGCGCACTGCTCCTTTATGGGGATTGGGTTTAGCGCCTCAGGTGCAGGGTGGATATACTTATTTGCTTCACGATGGAAGAGCGCACAGTATTGAGCAGGCGATCCAAATGCACGGTGGTGAAGCGGCTGCAAGCGCAAATCGTTTTACCAATCTTTCTGCAAGCGATAAAAATGCATTGCTCACTTTTTTGAAATCGTTGTGATCATGGAAAGAAAAAATTTTTTGAAAACCTGTGGCTTTGCTTGTTTGGGGGGAACCGCTTTTCTTTCCATGTTAGAGAGTTGCGGCAGCGCTAAAATTATTTCCGGAACAATTGTGGAAAGCAATTTGGTAGTTCCTGTTTCTTCTTTTTTATTGAAAGAAAATAAATTCAGGAAATATGTGGTTGTTCAGCACGAAAAATTGCAATATCCCATTTGCGTTTACAGGTTGAGCGAAAATAATTATTCAGCATTATTAATGCGCTGCACGCATCAGGGAACAGAGCTGCAGGTTTTCGGAGATAAACTTCAATGTCCTGCTCATGGCAGTGAATTTAATGACAAAGGGATTGTGCAGAATGGACCGGCAAGCGTAAATCTCAGGACGTTTCCCGTAACTATTCAACAAGCCCAAATTAATATTTCATTAAAATGAAAATAGCTTTATTTTTTTCCTTACTGGCCTTTTGTTTTTTTTCATTTCAAAGATCGACCGCGCAGATCGATAGCAGCCTGTTGAAGTTTTCTGCAAAAGATACTTCGAAACCCGGGCTTACCATGGATGCTATTTACGAAAGGCCTTTTCTCAAACTTGGCAAGCTGCCTGTTTCAATAGGCGGTTATGTAGAATCGAACTGGCAATATATTTCTACTTCAGGCATCACAACGGGCAATCAATTTCAGTTTCGCAGGTTCAGCCTTTTTGTTGCTTCCACAATTACAAAAAGAATAAAATTTCTTTCTGAAATAGAATACGAAAATGATCCTGCAGGCGATCCTGATCAGGCTGCATCAGGCCCGCAATTTGAAATTGAATATGCAGCGCTCGATTTTGAATTTCATCCATTGTTAAATCTTCGTGGGGGCATGATCGTTAATCCCATCGGTGCTTTCAATCAAAACCATGACGGGCCGAAATGGGAATTTACTGACAGGCCGATTGCTATGACGCAAATGTTGCCAGATACATGGAGCAACACGGGCTTTGGCATTTACGGAAAACAATATATCAACAACTGGATGTTTGGTTACGAATTTTATGTGACCGGAGGTTTTAATGATTCGATCATTGATAATACACAAGGCAAAACTTTTTTGCCTGCTGCAAAAAGCAATACATCAAGGTTCACTTCAAGCGCAAGTGGCGAGCCGATGTACACAGGAAAAATTTCAGTGCGGAATGATAAAGTCGGCGAGCTTGGGCTTTCTTTTATGAGCGATGTATACAATACATGGCGCATTGAAGGCACACCTGTTGACAATAAGAGAAACGTGAATGTGTTCGATATTGATTTCAATACAAAAATACCAAAGCTCGGCACGAGCATTATCGGCGAATGGGCATGGGTGTTTGTGCAGATACCGCCAAACTACGTGCAAAATTATTCAGGCAAGCAATACGGCGGCTTTATTGATATTGTGCAACCGATCATCAAAGGAAAAATTTTGGGATGGGACAACGCTTCATTTAACATTGCTGTTCGAGGTGAATATGTAGACTGGAATGTTGGCAACTTCACCGCAACTGGAACAAGAATGTACAATGATCTTTGGAGCATCATGCCTGCTATCAGTTTCAGGCCAACACCGCAAACAGTATTGCGTTTTAATTACCGTCACCAGCACCAGCGCGACATAACGGGCAGTACGATTGGCGCAACTATTGGCACCACGGCCGGCTTCAATCTCGGCCTATCAACTTATTTTTGAAGCAACTCCTAAAATAGCATGATCATTTTCATGCAAACATTTCTTCCCATATTATAAATCCCCAAATGGCCGTTTGGCGATTGGGTATAATATTCAAAATATTGTAACCTGCTCAAATGATTTTGATAGGCAGTGTTGAAAATATTGTTTACCGATAACTGAAAACTCATGTGCTGCTTTTTTGAATAATTGATATCAGCGTGAACAGAAATATTCATCAAGGCGTAAGCTGCTGTTGGCATTTCAGTATTATATAAGCCGAGGTAGCGGTTTTGTGCCAGGTTATAATCTGTTTCAGCTTTGACAGAAAGCAATGGAAGGGTTTTGTTTTTTACCGGAATATTATAGTTGATGCTGCCCAGCCATCTTGGCGGTGGAATAAATGGCAGGTATTCTCCATTCACTCCTGCTCCTTTATATTTCGTATTGAGATTATATCCGTACACCAGCGAAAATGAATTGTTGAACTCAAATGCTTTCCAATTTTCCGGATGAAAATTTACAGAGGCATTCATCCCGTACAATCTTGCATTGGTTTGCTGGTACTGGAATGTTTTATTGCCCGGGATAATGACGACCGGGTTGCCGCTTGCATCCACTTTCTGGTCTTCATAAATATAATGCTGGATATAGTTGTTGAAAATACTGAATGCAAAAGAAACATTGGTAAATGTGCCGAGCACACCCATATCTTCCTGTAAACTAAATTCAGGTTTGAAATCCAGGTTGCCGATATAGTAAATATGTGCGCCGGGATCCAATCCGTTTGAAGCAATCTCTGTGATATTAGGCGAGCGGTAGCCTCTTGCAATATTCGCTTTGATGCTCAGTTGATCAGTTATCTGGTAAGTACTGCCGATGCTTCCTGTTACCCCAACGAATGTTAGTGCGAAATGGTGAAATTGTTCAATGCTTCCAACCGTATTGTTTGATGAAACCTGCCTGTAAAAACCAGTTGATGAATCCGCTTTTACATACATTTCATCTCCCCGCTCTTTTCTGTGATCATAGCGGATACCTGCAGCAATTGTCCACTTATCATGTTTCCATTTTCCATAAACATAAGTTCCAAAATCAAATAAATGATAATCCGGGATAGGGAAATCAGTAGCATTTTTATTCGAGTTAGTCTGATACATTCCATTTGTGCCGGCAGATAATTCTATGTTTAAAAAAGTTGGTGCATTATAGCGCAAACCATAATCAATGGTATTAAGAACGATATATTCACCTGCTTGTTTAGTATCCGCAGGATGATTAAATTCTCTCCGGATGTTTTGTTCACAACCAAGGATAACTTTTATATCGCTTTGCCCGAAATGGTAAAAATTATCAGCATACACACGATAGTCTTGAATGCGCTGCGATAATGGGCTAAGCCGGTACGAATTCAATAAATTATTTGGCACAATGGGACGGTTCTTGATGGTGTCAACTTGCAACAGCTTGATATTTTCTCCGGGTGATTCATAAACCTGGTAAGTGAATTTTCGGGAGAGTGAATCCCTGCTTCCGTCAGGAATTCCCTGGTGGTTATCATAAAAAGTCAGGTTCAAGTGAGAGTATCCATTAGCGTTTTTGTATCCAACAAATGCAGAAGCGTTCGCCATTTTGAAACCAGTGTTATAAACTCTTCCGTCAATTGGGTTAGTGTAATTTTTCGCAATCCGTTCCGAGCCGCGCAAAGCATAAGACCAATGAGCGAAGCCTTGTGAAATCGTCAGGCTGTTGCCAACCAAACCATTGTTAGTTTGATACTCTGACAAAAATTTGCCGTGAATTTTTCCATCTGTTTCTTTTGGTATTGCATTTAACATACTTACAACCCCTGCAATGGCATCGGAACCATACATCAGGCTGGCAGGGCCTTCAATCACCTCAGCTTTATCGATGATGTAGTCATCCATCGGCACACCATGTTCATCGCCCCATTGTTGTGTTTCCACGCGAAGGATGCCATCATATAAAGTCAGCACCCTGTTATATCCAAGGCCATTGATGAATGGCTTGGAAACATTGGGCCCTGTTTTTACGGTCTGCAATCCGGGCGTATTTTTAGCAATAGCATCTATGGTATTGTCCTCAATGGTCTGCTCTATTGCTTTTTGCGAAACACTGACAATGGCAACAGGGTTTTCTTTTATCAATGTTGCTTTGGTGACCCCTGTAACTACTATTTCATTTAATATTCCCTGTTTGCGCATTAACGCAATGAGATAATTGTTCTTCCCCGGCACGATCGTTATGGTATCTGTTTTATACCCAAGATAAGAAACTGCCATTTTTATGGAAGCGGAGTTTTCGGGTACATTTAATCTGAATTTTCCATTGGCATCGGTTGTTGCGCCTGATGAAGCGTTCAGAATAATAATACTGCAAAAACCAATGGGGGCACGTGTTTCAGCATCTACTACCGTTCCGCTAATAGCATTGTTTTGTGCCGAGAGATTGCCAACTGCAAGCAATTGCGCCAGGAACAAAACGAAGATAAGGCGTAAATATTTATTCATTCTAATTGTAAAATTATATTGGCAAAAATATAAAGTTAGAATAATCTAACAAATATTATTTTTACTGAAAATCAATTTGTATTAGCTTTAAAAGATGAATTCCCTGACAGAAGAAAATTACCTCAAAGCATTGTTCAATATTGCCAGCGAAGCAGGCGAAGTGAATGTGAATGAGCTTTCCAAAAGGCTTGGGATTAAAATGCCCACGGTGACGAGCATGATGAAAAAGCTCGCAGAAAAAAAGCTCGTGCAGTATGAAAGTTATAAGCCACTGCGACTTACCGAAAAGGGTAAAAAAGAAGCCGGCCTTATTATCCGAAAGCACCGGCTGACAGAAATGTTCCTCGCCGAAAAAATGAATTTTGGATGGGAAGACGTGCATGATGTCGCAGAACAGATCGAACATATCCAATCTCCTGCTTTTTTTGACAAGATGGATGAATTGCTCGGTTATCCTAAAATCGATCCTCACGGTTCCCCGATACCTGACAAAAACGGGAAAGTGACCTGGAAAGAATATAATAAACTAAGCGATTGCAAAATGGGAGAAACAGTAAAGCTTGCCGCTGTGATAAACACTTCATCAGATTTTTTAAAATATCTCAATAGTCGCGAATTGCGGTTGGGGCTGAAAATAAAAATCAAATCCATTGAGGCATTTGATAAATCAATGATTGTAGCTTATGGAAAACATGCGGCTGAAGTATTGAGCAATATCGTATGCGAACGGTTGATGGTTGAAAAAGCATAATAAATGTTTTTCCCAGCGAACATTTTCATTCAACCATAGTTCTATTCTTTATTGCTGAAATTATTATTTACAGTTAATCTATTTCTCTCCCTACTCGCCATTACAATCTCTTTAAGAAAATCAATTCACGATCGCTGCTTTCCAAATGGATTTCATCATTCGCAAACCAGGTGACAACATATCTTATAGATGATTTTCTTTTTCCTATTTCTATAAACATATTTTCATTTTCAGCAATTATGCTATACATCGTTAAAAAATAATTATTCAGTTTAATATTGCTGACTAACAAATCAAGCGAATCTTTTTTTAGAACAGAAGGCGTATCTGAAAAAACATAAATCATCTCGTCGAGTTCTGATTTCCATTCCCCTAAGATATTTTGTTCGATTGCAGATTTACTTAAAGATTTTATAGCATTCATGATGGCTGTTATATAATTTTTTGTCATGCTTTGAGTTTCGTTCAGCTAAGCAGTGACGCATTTTGAATTTTTTATTGTTATTTACCGAATCGAAATCAATAAACCACCACTCATGCCAATTGATTGTTCGTGCCCTTTACCAAAGGAATAATCATAGGCTGGTTCAAGGTACCATCCAAACTTCTTTTTCTCAAAAGGCCAAAACATAAAATCTAATGCTATTTCTCCACCAAGAGAATTTGTTATCATATTTTTATTATTCGTTGAGTGCTCCAATACCAATCCAGCACCAAACATAAATTCTACTTTTTGTGAAAAATCCCAGGGCTTTTTGAATAAAATGTCTATATCCCATTCCCTGCTTTCGAAATTCGGTGTAATACCTAATTCAAGTTCCAGCCAATTTTCTATAGGAGTAACCTCAACTGCAAGGGTAGGGCTAACATTCAAACCTCGTTCTTTAAAATTAAAACTTGCTTCTCCGCCAAGTTCTGCAATTGCAAAAGATTCTTTTTTCCCGGTACTATCAACCAAGACATGTTGACCATTTGTATTAATTGTTACGAAAAATGATGATACTATAAGCAAAAGAAGTTTCATTTTAAGTTATGATTTGTCCTTTTTAGCATACAAACCACGTTTCTTTGGAGCTTCGATTAGAATTAAGTGAGCAATATCTTCAATAGTCATAGGTTTTTTCATTAGCCCTGCTTCCACCGCAGGAGTAACTGATAAACTTTTATGAATCCTGCAAAAATTAGAATAAGTAAAGTATAACTGTACACTAAGATTATAGCTCCTCAGCAATTCAGGCACTGTAGAAACATATTCAGGCTTTCCTGCTTCACGTGCATCCTGATTAAAAAAATAATAAGCTTTCTTGTCTATGTTAACCATAAGATAGTTTATCAAAAAAATGAGCGTTATTTTCATTATGTCCTTTGGTATATCATCATGGCTTTTCTACAAAATAATTGAGACTGTGTAAAGAGGCTGTCAATATGGTAGCAGGATCTTTTATGCCCGAACATTTATCATAGAATCCCAACTTCAAAACTGCGGCTACCGTATTTTTTGGGTTATTACACAGTCTCAATTCCTGAATGATTCAGAATGTAGAACTGTCAGCAAACACGCCTGGATTACAATAACTATATCCTTACACGTATTCCCACATACATTTGTCGCCCGCGCAACGGCCCCCAGATGTGCGAGGTGTTGAAATTGCCATCCTGATCAAAATAATGTGGTTCGTCATGAGCAGAACCTGCTTGTGTATAGTTAAACAGATTTTCGGCGCCCGCGTAAATTTCCCAATGCGATTTCAAATGATAGACTGCCTTTGCGTTAACGACAAAATAACTCGGAGCCGTTGTAAGTTTGGGATCACTTGCTACGCCATCAACGAATTGATTGTAGTGGCCATCGTAGCCGTAAGGCACCAGGTTACGCGAAGCAACCCACTGTACGTCACTCGAAAATGTAAAGTGTTTCGGCGTAATGGAAATACGCCCGATCACTTCTGTTTCTTGAGCTGCCACCAGTTCGTCCGCTTTGAATGAACTGGGAATGTCCTGGTGGGCGATGCCAACTCCAAGTTCGAGCCATTTATTAACAATCCTATTTACCTGAAAGTCCATATCAAGAAAGAACATTTTTGTAGAATCACTAAGCAGGATCGGTCGCTGAATGTTGGGGTCTGGGTTAGAGCCAACATACTCCAAACCGGTAAGCCAGGTAGCATACATCGAACCGGTAAACGTCCAGAGCCCTGGCGTCCAGGAAAGCGATCCTCCGGAACCCCAGCCCTTCTCCAACTCTGTGACGCCAATGTCGAAGCCATCGTTCAAAAGCCCATGATCCAGTTCGAAGAAGGTGAGTGGCGAACGCCAGCCCAACCCCCCGGACAGCCGAAGCGTAAGGTCTTCGGTGAATCCCCACTTGAAGTTCACACGCGGCGCAACGATGAATTTATTAATAGTGGAGTTGGGTTTGTCAATCCAGTTATCATGTATTTTATCAGCTCGTACAGCAATGTCGAGTTCGCGGTCATGTCCCAAATCCAATGCATCCTGAATGTAAGCGCCGCCGTAATAGCTGTTGTAAGAATCCGAGGTAATTCCAAGTAACGTGTAGTAGTAGTACGATTGCGATCTGAGCGTCTCGGTATTATAGTCGCCACCCAGTGTAATGGTGTGGGCTCCGACATGAGTCAGCCAACGCAAGTCCGTCGCAACGGTATTATCCTTATTCGAGTAATCGGCACCGCCCTCGTATGTTGAACCTTGCGTCTGTGTGACAAATCCCCCATGAAACTGCAATGAACTATTTTTTGATGTGAACAGAGTGAGCGTACCTGTGATTTGATCGCGTTTCGTTTGAATCCACTCGAGAATATCTATGGGATTCCCAATAAATTTATTATTGACGTTTCCCCCGACAAACATTTGAGTGGACAGTGAATCCGGGGTTCCTAAAGTTGCACCATGGAAGTTGGAAGTCGTTGACGCACCGAAAACTTCGTTATAGCTGTGAAGATATTGCAGGTTCCATGCCAGCTTATCGTTTTTTCCAAGCCACCCGTTGATTCTCGCCAAAGCGCTTTCATCTTGCATATATGGAGACTGGGACATGCCCGTGCCGTTGGCATCCCAAGCCCCATTCAGAAAGTGATGAGCGGCAATTACAACACCAACTTTGCTGCTGCTGTCGAAGGTAGTTGCCACAATCGATAAGCGGTTATATTGTTTGTTGCCCGCTGCCCCATCCACCATGATGGAATTCTTCGTCGGATCCTGAAAGCGAACGTCCATAGTACCTCCCATAGCGCCCGGGGCAAGCAGTGAAGCCCCCGGTCCGCGGGCTATATCGACGGATGTTAAGCCTGCAGTGGTCAAAGCATCCACACCATAAAAGTTGGTAACATTGGTGTACAAAGGCAATCCATCAACCAACAGCGTCGTCTGAGTAGCGCCAAGGCCGTTAATTTGAATCTGTTTGAACCCGCAGGAACTGCAGCCTGTAAGTACGCATACCCCTGGCTCGAAAGCGACGGCCTGGGTAAAAGTATTGGCGTTTTTCATGAACATTTCTTCTGGCGTAACGACTGTTGTAGGATGTACGGCTTGTGAGAGCTGGCCCATGGCTTCGATTTCACGACGCCTGGCTGAAACAACAACCTCTTTCAACATTGTGGTGTCTGCCACTAATTCAAAATTTCCTCCTCTGGCGCCAACTGAAGACAAATCCATTTCTTTTTCAAACTTCATGTATCCAAAAGCGCTTACAGACAAGGTAAATTTGCCTTCAGGTAGATATTTCAAGAAATAATGGCCTTTAGAATCCGTTACAGCAGAATCCACTGTTGTTCCTGTTGCTGTTGTTTTTATCACCACATTGGCAAATGGTATCGACTCTTTTGTGGCTTTATCTTCTACATGGCCCGCCAGGTGTTTATTAGATATGTTTTGAGAAAAACCTGCTATTGAAAAAACCAAGAAAATTACTAAGGCCGATAATATTTTTTTCATTTTGAATATTTTAAAATATTGGTAGAAATGCAAGTTGACTGCCTTTCCCTGTACACTTTGTCATAAAATAAAATTTGATTTGAATTAATAAAAGCAACAAATCAACAAATCAACCTGTGCCTCTACAGACTTTCGCTACTGGGAAAAAAACAGAGTTTCATATTTTCATAATGGCAGGATAGGTGGCCCTCTTTGCTCATGAAAAGTTTTGACAGCAGAAATGAGAAAAAAACGATAGTGATTCAATAAAGGTGAAAAAAATAGTTGTGGTGTTTTTACTTCATCAATACTTGTCGACGCAATCAAAGGCATTAATACATCATCAATGCAATTACATTTTGCCTGGCCCTTATCAACAGCCTGACAGTTATAACTTGAGATGACGTGTTTTTTATTTTTATGGAACCAGTTATGCAGGTATAGCCCGACACTTAGCTTTTGCGCGAAAGCGGCCAGTAGAAAAACAGCCAGTATTTTTTTATTAACCTTATGCATAGCTTAAAAAAATAATCGGATCATTGCTTAATGATTAATGGCGCACTTTTTAGAAAATTTCCAGTTATAGGCATGTGCTGTAACAATGGCGGCGGCAGCCACAGATTTTAATGCGATTTCTAAACTTCTTTTAGTGACAATCGTATTTGAGACAATTAATAACAATATCCCTATGATAAAAAGGATGAGCAACCAATTTTTATGGTATTGCCTGTACCCGTTTATTAAAGCCCAGCTTCCAGCCATAAATGAAATTCCGATGGTGATCATTTCTATAGCAGGGTTCTCTAAAATTTCAATTCCAAAAAATGGCAAAGCACTGAAAAAAATGGGGAGTAAAATGCAGTGCACCACACAGATCAGCGATGCACTGATCCCGATCTTATCCCATATAGAACGATATTGAGGTTTCGTTTCGGCCATTTCTAATTGTTCGTTATAATACATAAATATGTTTTGGTCACAAATTGCATGTTGGACAAATTCCCCTGATAATAATTTCCATATCCTGTTTCGTAAACCCTTTTGGTATTTTTAATTTTGGAACTTCAATTGTATCTATTAGTATAGCTTTCCCGCAACCTGTGCAGACAAAACTTGAATGCTCCGACATCCGCGAATGATTGACTACATCCTGCAGATAAATGTATTTGCTGCTCCCGTCCGCTGAGACCCGGTAAATTATTTTCTTTTCCGTGAGCGTCTTCAGCGCCCTGAAGATGGTTGTGCGGTTGAACCCGTATTCCGCTTTCTGCAGAAAATATTGCTGATCGAGCGACCTATGAGCGTGCATGAAAGCATCTAGTATCAGTACCCTCGGCCTCGTGATATTGATCTGGTATTTCTTTAATATACTTATTGAATCCTGTGCCATGAATAAGCAGTTTAAAAGGAAAAATTCATGTAATGACCAATCGCCATCATTTATACAATGGCATGTGAAAGCAACAAAAAAATAGTTATAATAAAACAGGAGGGGCCCTTCCCGGGCTTGCAGATTGGAATATAGAAATGCAGGCTGGCAGTTTACCGCCTATAGCTTCATCAATATTTGACAAAGGAATTAAAGCGATTACAGTTTCTGTAACATCAGCATCTTTTGCAAGTTTGAAATCACATATCGCGCAATGATCGTTTTGGCTTGTTGCCGTCGGCTGTATATCGCCTGAATGGTGTGAAAGGACCTTTTTTGAAAAAACCGCAGATTGCAAAAGCGCGGTATGCGTATGAAATAATTTAACCGCATTGATAAACAGCATCAATGCCATCAGCAAAATCGCCGCGCCCTTTTTAACAACGCTGTGTTTTTGAAATTTCACAAGAACGAATATAGGTCTTTTTTTATAAATGCAACAACGTTGCTTTTTTGATTACATAAAAAACCCTAACCGCAAATTTACAAAAGAAAACAGCGGGTGCGTGGATAGCCTGAGTTCGAACTCGATAATTGAAGATTAAAAAAAGTATTATTGCGGTACTCTAAATATTGTAATCATCATTAACCTATTAACCATAAGTCAAACTCGTTCTTTTGCAATTAAATAAATTAATGCTTGACAAATCTTTGTCGGGAAATTGCGCAACTATATGAAGCGTTCCTATCATGCAACATCACAACGCATGTTCACTTCCTTAAACTTTTTCAAATCCCTAAATCAAAAAGAAAAAGTTTGATTGA
Organism: Puia sp.; assembly: GCA_035541355.1. Lineage (GTDB taxonomy): Bacteria > Bacteroidota > Bacteroidia > Chitinophagales > Chitinophagaceae > Puia. The sequence goes on from DATKNN010000016.1 coordinate 77,240, forward strand.
TGTAACGTGCACGTATAACCTAAAATAAGTTCAATTTATTTTAGGCTTTCTTTGTTGCGGATGATACAATGAAAGTTGCCCAAAAGAAGAGTGAATAATCAAAATGCATCAAATCGTTTCAAAATATTTTTTATAGATCATGAATAATTTTTTAATTTTATGACAGCTCTTTTCTACAGCAAATTTCTCTCGGTGAGCGAATCGGTGTATTGCGAAAAGTTTGATTTTGTAGTTGATTAATTTTGATAAAAATATAAAGGACGTTCGAATCCAGTCGTTCCGACAGAAAGCCTTGATTAGTCAGGGCTTTTTTTATTTCCGGCATATATTTCAGGAAAATTATTCGACATATATTTTTTGAGCTTAAACAATCTGCAATCTTCATGAAAATATCAGTTCTTAATTCTTGCAATTACCGGCTTTTTAATTTATTTGTGTCCTAAATCAGGAATTTTGAGTAAAAAAGGGTTTTTAGTTTTCATTTTATTTTTTATTGACTGCAGCTTTGTTTTTGCCCAGAAAAAATTTGTTTTTGAAGAACCGAAAATGGGTTCCCCGTTTACTGTTTCCATATATTCGGATGATTCTTTGTCTGCAGCTACTGCAGCGCTAGCCGCTTTCAGGAAAGCTGACAGCCTAAATGCGATTTTAAGCGATTATATTGACAGCAGTGAGATTAACAGGTTGAGCGCTACGGGTGGGCATGGCCGTTATATTAACGTATCGGGGGCATTGTTTGATATTCTTCAGCGATCTATGGAAGCTGCCCGGTTGAGTGATGGCGCTTATGATATTACGATTGGCCCGGTAGTACGATTATGGCGAAAAGCACGCAAAACAAAGGTTTTTCCGGAAAAAGATTCGATTAATAAGGCATTGTTGAGAACAGGGTACCGTTACGTTCATCTCAATAGTTTGCATCAATCAGTATGGCTGGAAAAAGAAGGGATGCAGTTGGATGTGGGCGGCCTGGGGAAAGGCTTTGTGGCTGCGGCTGCATTACAGGTAATACGGCAATATGGTTTTACATCTGCAATGGTGAATGCCGGGGGTAAAATTGTAACAGGGCAATCACCGCCGGGAAAAGATGGCTGGCTGATTGGGATCAACTCGCCAGGCGAAAAGGACGAGCTTCTTCCCGTTTTTTTGTTATTACGTGAAATGTCTGTGGCCACTTCAGGAGATATTTATCAGTTTGTGGAGTTTGACGGAAAAAGATATTCGCATATTGTTGATCCAAAAACGGGCATCGGACTCACCAGAAGGGTTAATGTTACAGCAGTTGCCAGAGACGGTACTACTGCAGACTGGCTCGCTACTGCCTGTAGTGTGCTGTCTGCAAAAGCATCTTTTAAGCTCATCAAAAAAATTCCCGGTGCAGCATTGCTCATCGCTGAAAACAGAAATGGGAAGGTTATAAAAAAAACTTCTCCCGGGTTTAAAAATTATCTGCAAAAACATCCTTAAATTCAGACAATTTATGAAAATGAAATACCTAACTGTTTTTTTGTTTTTACATGTATATATTGGCGTTAGTGCCCAGCAAAATGCCAAACCTTTTCAGTCATACGATCAAACCATTCCGAATTCAGCTGTCGTTTTCAGGATGGTAGCAATTGCCGGCGGTTCATTTACAATGGGCAGCCCTGAGAATGAAAAAGGCAGGCATGCTGACGAGGGGCCGGCTACAAAAATATCAGTCGATAGCTTTTGGATGGAAGAACATGAAGTAACCTATGACGAATATATTTTATTCCAGGACGAAACAAAAGATCCTGCTCCTGCTGTTGATGGGGTTACACGCCCAAGCCCGCCATATATTGATTTTACATTGGGAATGGGAAAAGCAGGTGGCTTCCCTGCAAACAGTATGAGCCAGTATGCAGCACTGATGTATTGCAAATGGTTGTACAAAAAAACAGGCATATTCTATCGTCTTCCTACCGAAGCAGAGTGGGAATATGCCTGCAGGGCCGGCTCAAACAGCGCATTTTTTTTTGGAAACGATGAATCGCAATTAAAAAAATATGCCTGGTATAAAGGCAACAGCGAAAATAAATATCATGCTATTAAACAATTACAGCCCAACGCCTGGGGATTATATGATATGCTGGGAAATGTTGCCGAATGGACACTTGATCAATATATGACGGACTATTTTTTACAGATAAAAGATAAAACATATAACCCGTTATTCCTGCCGCTAACCAAGTATCAGGTAACATTAAAAGGAGGGAATTTCCGTGACGATGCTTTCGGCCTGCGATCTGCGGCCCGTATTCCTTCGGAAAAAAAATGGAATGCAAGAGACCCGCAAATACCCAAAAGCAAATGGTGGAACACAGATGCGCCTTTTATCGGTTTCAGGATTGTAAGGCCGGTAAAACAGCCTGGCGCAGACGAAGCGCAGCATTTCTTTGAGCAATTTTCAAACCTTAAATAGGCCGGTTGTTATAAATATCTGAAAGTACCTGCCGCATACTATTGTAGAAATATAATTCGTGGTATTAGTTTCGGAATTCGGTTTATATTTAACATCTCATTTTTCAATCCCAAACAATCTAAATTTTGCTTGTTATGAACCTGACAGGAAACAATTCTTCTAAAAGCAGGAGAGATTTCGTTAAAACATCTTCTTTAATCGCAGGCAGTATGCTTGCAGCGCCGTTAATTTCAAGGGCTAATTTTTTTTCAGGATCAAGTGATGTGATTAAAATTGCCCTGATCGGATGCGGCGGAAGAGGTACAGGCGCTGCAGTGCAGGCGCTGAGTACAAAACAAAACGTGCAGTTAGTGGCAATGGCTGATGCATTCAGGGACAGGTTGGATGACAGTTATAAAAATATCATTGAAGCGCTTGAGGCTGATAAAAACAGAGTGCAGGTGAAAGAAGAAAACAAATTCACCGGTTTTGATGCGTACAAAAAAGCGATTGCACTTGCTGACGTGGTGATATTGACCACACCCCCGGGTTTCAGGCCTATACATTTTGAAGAAGCCGTGAACCAGGGAAAACAAATATTTATGGAGAAACCTGTAGCCACAGATCCTGCAGGTATCCAGCGTGTGCTTGCTGCTGCTCAAAAAGCAAAAGCAAAAAAGCTGAATGTTGTGGTTGGCCTGCAGCGTCGTTACCAGGCTTCATACAGGGAACTGCTGAAACGTGTTCATGATGGAATGATTGGTGATATTGTTTCGGCACAGGCCTGGTGGAATAATGAAGGTGTTTGGGTGCACCCGCGTCAACCGCAATGGACGGAGATGGAATACCAGATGCGCAACTGGTATTATTTTGTCTGGCTCTGTGGTGATCATATAACAGAACAACATATCCATAACCTTGATGTCATCAACTGGGCAATGGATGATTATCCTGTAAAAGCACAGGGAATGGGTGGAAGAGAAGTGCGCAAAGGAAAAGACCATGGCCAAATTTTTGATCATCATTATGTAGAGTTTCATTATGCAAACGGGGCAATATTAAACAGCCAGTGCCGCCATCAGCCAAACACGGCAAGTAAAGTAGATGAGTTATTGGTCGGCACCAAAGGAAAAGTTTTTTGTGATGCCGGAAGGATTACTGATACAAAGGGCAATACAATTTACCAGTTTGATAAATCAAAAGAGAATCAGCCTTATCAAAACGAGCATGATGAATTGTTTGCGGCGATTGCAAAAAATGAATATAAATTCTGGGACGCGGAACGTGCTGCAAAAAGTTCGATGACATCTATTCTCGGCAGGTTGGCTACTTACACCGGTCAGGAAATAGAATGGGAAAAAGCAATTAACTCAGGGTTAAATATTATGCCTTCGCAATATGATTTCTCGGCAACACCACCGGTTGTACCTGATGCAAATGGAAATTATCCTGTAGCAATTCCCGGCGTTACAAAATTTTTCTAAGATAAAAAAGGATCGTGTTTGTTGTTGCTGTGAATAAATTTAGAATAAAACTATTTATGAAATAAAGTGGCTTTTAAAGCCACTTTATTGTTAATGGGTTGTATTATCAATAAGCTGGCCTTATGCATGGCTCTTTACTTCGGAATGATGATTTAAGTGATTATTCTCATTCATGTTTTGCAGGGGAAATTTTACCGATAATATAAAACCTTTGCCCGGCGATGTACATACATTCACTTCTCCGTCCAGAACCGTGAGCCGCCCCTTTATATTTCTCATACCAATGCCATTTATTTTTTTTCCGGTCTTCATGCCCTTCCCGTCGTCAGAGATGACCATTTCGAAAACATCTTTTGTTGTCAAAAGTCTTAGTGACACAGATTTTGCTTCCGCATATTTAATGATATTGGTACACTGTTCCTGCGATATTCTGTAAACTGCCAGTTTTTGCTCATCAGTCAGCCAATTTTCTTCTAAGTTTTTTGAATCAATATTCACTGAAATGGAGGCGTTTTTTAGCATGTTATCGGTGAGATTGGTAAGCAAATCTATAAGCGGGATTATATCAAAATCCGGGGCAACCAGTTCATGGGCCATTTTCCTGTTTTGCTCAATAGCAAGTTGTATATGGTTCATCGAAGTTTCAAGATACTCCTGACATTTCTCCGGGTTTCGTTTTGCAATAGATAAAAAAAGATTTGTGCCTGCCAGTATCTGGTTTACATTATCATGCAGGTCGGCCCCGATAGCACTTCTTTCTTTTTCCTGTGCACGCAGCATTGCCCGGGCGATTTTTTTCTGTTCTGCTGTTTTGCTTTCCAATCGTTCCTGCTCCAGTTTTCGTAATTCAGAAATATCAATGTTCATTACTACAGCGCCGCCGGTTTGTTTTTCATGAAGTGGAGTAACGATCATTCTGTACCACTTCCTGATATCATGATGATTACTGGTATATTCATAAACAAATTCAGTGGCCTTATTTGAAATAACATTTTTTACCCCCCGAGCGATGACTCTGCAATCTTTTTCTTCAATCCTAAACAGGTTCCTGGCTATTTTCAGATAATCCTCACCCATAAAATTATTATCCTGCCAATCTGCGTTCTCTGATACTAATTTTTTCCAGCCTTCATTAACTTCAATGATGATGTGGTTGGAGTTCAGTAATACAATATTAGCAGGAAGTGTATTCAGTATGGTAGACATTCTTTCGGCCAGCATTTGTTTTTCAATAAAATTTTTTTCCAGTTGTTCTTCAGCCCTGCGCCTGCCGGTAATATCCAGCATTGCCCCCACCATTCGATAAGGTGCTCTGTTATCATTATATAATATATATCCGCAATCCAAAACATATGCAACAGTTCCATTTGCTTTAAGAAACCTGTATTCATCAGTCCAGAAATCTCTTTTCTTTTCTATGCTGTCACGAATACCGGATATAACCCTTGTCCTATCTTCCGGATATACTCCATTTTGCCAAGAATTGACATCAGGCAATGTGTTTTTCATATCATATCCAAAATGTGAATAATAATTTTTATTCCACCAGAATTTATTGGTAGCAATATCCCAGTCCCAGATGATATCATTGGTGGCGCTTGTAACCAGTTCAAATCTTTCATTTGATTTCCTTAATTCCTCTTCAGCTTTCTTTTTTTCTGTGATGTCTCTTATAAAAACAGAGAGCCCGTTTTCAGAAGGGTAAATATGATTTTCCTGCCACAGGTCTAATGGCGGGTAATAATCGATATTGCTTACATAACATTGCTGCTGCATGGCTTTTTGAAATGCCTGGTAAGTGGGTGAACCGACAGCGTCCGGGAATACTTCCCATACATTTTTTCCAATGAGGTCATCAGGATTCATATGTATTATATCTCCTGCATGTTTGTTCAGATAGGTATAGCGCCAGTTTTTATCAATGGCAATAAATGCGTCTGTTACACGCTGTATGAATGTCCGGTATTTCTCTTCATTTAACAGGATGTTATTTTCGGCTTCTTTTCTTTCTGTAATATCGTGGAAATTGGTAACGATCGCCTCCACTCCTTTAAGATGGAAATGATTGGTTATACTTCCTTCCAGCCAGATGTATTTTTGATCGCCGAATGTAAACCTGCCTTCAAATGCAAAAGGTTTATCGGGGTTTCTCAGGACTTTTTCTCTTAGTGCTTTCATTTTTTCAAGATCATCGGGATGAGTTATGCGGTTCAGATCGGAAAATGATTCATTTCGCAGTATTTTTTCTGCAGAGGGGCTTTTGAAAATAAGATTGAACTTCCTGTCTGTTAAAGTAATTCCTTCTTCACTGTTTTCGATTAATGAACGGAAACGGAGTTCATTTTTATAAACTTCCTGGGCTCTTTCTTCCACTTTCTTTTCCAGTTCTTGATTCCAGTTTTTTAATTCGTCTTCCAGTTTTTTTCTCTGGCTGATATCCCTGATGATAAAAATAAAACAGGTAAGGTTCCCTGTTTCATCTTTGATGCCATTTCCCGTAACCGTTCCGTAAAAAGATAAACCTGATTTGTTATAATAGTTCATCTCCGTTTCCCATCTTCCGTTTTCAGATATCAGTATTTCAATATCTCTGATTTCTTCGGGTGATAATTTGATAAACTCCAGTTCTGTGATTGTTTTGCCAATGGCTTCTTCTTTTTTGTACCCGAATAATTTCTCTGCACCGGAATTCCAGCTGATGATACGATTATCCAACCCTCTTGTAATTATTGCTTCAGAAGAGTTTTCGACCATTATTGCCAAATGATCTGCCTTTTCTTTGAGCATTTTTTCTTTAGTGATGTCAAAGCTTGTTGCAATGTAACCGACTATATTGCCCTTTTCGTTTTTTACAGCAGTAGTGGTAGCATGGACATAAATTTCTTTCCCGCTTTTTGTAATTCTTTTCAAATCGCCTTTCCAGTAATTTTTTTCAGAAACGGTATTCATGGCGGCATTACTTTCTTCTTCACTGATCACGGTTTTCAACAATTCATTCGGGCTCTTGCCTACAGCTTCACATCTGGCATATCCATACAGATTTTCGGCACCTAAATTCCAGTTGGCAATTTTCTGATCTGTATTTAAAGTATAAATGGCATCGTGCGATTGATTTATTTGCATGGAAAGAAGCTCCTGCTGCTCCTGTGCTTTCTTTCTTTCTGTTACATCACGTGTAATCTTTGCGAAACCATACAAATTACCATCTTCATCTTTGAGTGCTGTAAATACTACATTAGCCCAAAATAATGTTCCGTCTTTCCGGACGCGCCATCCTTCACTTTCATAATTGCCATATTGCCTAGCTATTTCCAGGTTTAACGCGGGCTCACCTTTTTGAATATCATCTTTCGGATAAAATATTTCAAATGATTTACCGATAATCTCATCCTCGGTGTAACCCTTAACCTGTTCCGCACCGCTGCTACAATTGGTAATTATTCCGTTAATGTTCATTATAATTATGGCATAATCTTTTACATTCGCCATTAGCAATTGATAAATCTCCCGGCTCTTTTTCAAATCTTTTTTTGTTTCGTGCAGACAGGTGATATCATTATTCGTTTCGAGCACTGCGACCGGTTCGCCACGTTTATCTCTTTGTAACTTCCAATGGCTGGAGATAGTAAGCAGCTTGCCGTATTTGTTGAAGTGTGTGGACTCGCCATGCCACTCATCGTTTCTGAGTAAATCATTTTTAATTTCCTGTAATGGCTGTGAAAATTTTGCACTGAAAAGTTTGTAGGCGAACTGTCCTATTGCTTCATTTTTTTCCCATCCGTACAATTTTTCCATCCCCTTGTTCCAGAATAGAATTTCGTCTTTCATGTTGGTGACAAGAACATTGGATTCTTCAATCACGCTTGCATACGTGTGCAATTCTTTTGCCGACTGCATATTCCGCTCAATCTGGCGAATGATGAACCATGCAGATATGATCAAAATCATTATAATAAATAAATAAAAGATTGCCATGGGAAGCAGGCTGTTATTCAGGAATAATGCGGCGCCTGCCTCCTGCTGGACTAAAATCACCCAGTTATATTTCGGTATTTTCTCATAAACAGAAAGTTGCTTTTGTTTTTTAACCGGGGTATAAAGCAACTCTGCATTTTTTTTGCCGCTAAATGCTTTCTGCACGGCTGGAACTGACGAATAATCCAGAATTTCATCCGAATTTTTATTGCCCGGATATGCAACAAGATGCCCATTTTGATCTGCAACGTATACGGAACCGGACTGGCCGATTTTAATGTTATCCGTCCAGTTGAATAATTGGGCTATATCAATTTGCATTATCAATATGCCTGTGGGCTTACCTTCAACGGTTTTTATCGGAATTGCAAAATCAGCTACTCGGCTTAAGGTATTATCTGGGCGTTTGTATACTCCGGAAAGATAAGGCTGCCAATTTTTAGAGACACCCCGGTACCAGTCGGATTTTGGTTCACTCTTATTTGGCGTTCCTTTTTCAGTAGCAGACTTCATTATAATTCCAGAGTCATTGCTCACAGATATTTGTAAAATGCATGAGAAGTTGTCAGGGATTTCTTTTAGTGTATGAATTGCTTCCTCCCAATTTTTTTGAGCAACGAATTGCTGCAGTGATTTTTTTGCAGCCATGGATTTACCCAAATCTTCCAGATGATTAAGTTTTGCATCGATGATGCTGGCTGAAAGTGATGCGAGGGCCTTTCTTTCTGTATATTCCCTGCGGACAAGCATGCGCCTGGTCTGAACAAAACCAAATCCAGCTACAATTAGCAGTGCTATAAGAATAATGGTTATTAGCAAAATTTTGCGGCCGGGGTTCATCATCGGATAATTTATAGCTGCATACTATGTTTTTAAAAAGGTTATCCAGTATGCACCATTATTTATCTAAAAAAATTATTGGATAAAGCAATCTAACATTATTTCAAAAGATAAAATGTAGATTTTACTCTACAGGCAGTTAAGTGATTCTTTTTTATTCATGATAAATAACGGTAAAAACTGTTTTAGCTTTTGTTGCTGTATCATTTTGTCAGAGGCGTTTTTTCTGCTCGAGAATTCAGGAAGGCGCAACGGTGCAATTGTTACTGAGTTATTAAAAGGACGGCTGTCATACTGCAAATAATTTTTATCCTGCAGCTACGCTGGTATTCAATATGCAGTAACTCGCACCTCCCATTTTCCCGGGTTTGGTTTTCGTATAGGATTTGAATTTTCACGGGAGCAGGATTATAAGGGTTTGGGTAATCAATGGATTTGGATTATGATGGTTTCAGATATTTGGGTTGGCTTTTCATCGCCGTGGGTATAAAAGTTTTTCATCTACTTAAATGTTTTTTTGATTTAAAATTAATTGAGTGGCTATATCTCCGATTTTATTTAGGTTTTCTGTTTTTTCAAAAAAGCATGAAGCCCCCAACGAAATACAAAGGTTACGGTAATAGTTGTTAGGCTGACCATAAAGCATGATGGTTTCCGCATTGTAACGGCTATCTCTTATTGTTCTCAGCAATTCGATTCCATTTCTTCCCGGAAGAAGAATTTCAATCAGCAGAAGGTGAATGTTTCTTTTTCTGAGAATAAAAACAGCCTCGCTGTAATTTAAGGCCTGGAAAACCATTTCAAACAACCTGGTATTGTAGAGGATTTTTGTCAGCTCCCGGATATTTTTTACATCATTGTCAACTACAAGAGCGGAGGCTTCCTTGTTTCGCATTCAATTAAATTTATTGTAAAGGAATAACTCGTGTGGGTATTAAAAAATAGAAGGAGGTGTAAATTGTAAGTGGATGAATTCAGTATATTCCGGTGGCGTATAGTCTACAAACTATAAAGTATCCGATACTGGTGCTGAGGCAAAATGAAAGCCTATATCAGTTTGTTTTCAAAAGCATACCGGGTAAGTTCCGCATTGCCGGCCATATTCATTTTTTCTAGAATCCTGTTGCGGTATTTGCTTACAGTTGAAATACTCAGGGAAAGCAGTCCGGCAATTTCAGTTAAAGAGTTTCCGGTGGCCAGCAAAATAAAAACTCTTGATTCGCTGTCTGATAATAAACGATGACGGTGTATGTTCATTCGTATCTGTTGCTTTTCCGGTTTTGTAATAAATTCCTCTGGAAAATATTTTTCTCCGGATAGAATTTTTTGAATGGCGTCTGCCAGATCACTTTGTGCTATTGCTTTTACCAAATATCCCGAAGCCCCTGCTTTTAATGCTGCGGCATAATAGCGCTTGTGAGTATGCATACTTAAAACGAGAACAGGAATGTGGGGATTGATTTTTTTAATATCTATCAAAGCTTCAATTCCTGTTTTTCCCGGCATTGAAATATCTGTAATAATAATATCCCATTTTATTTCTTTCGCTTTGATAATAAGTTTTTCACCATTCTCAACTTCTTCGATGTGAACATGAGGATTGATTTCTGATAAAATTAATTTTAATCCATGCCTTACAATTTCGTGGTCATCGGCTATTAATATTTTAAGCATAGGGTTTCTCGGGTACAAAAATGGTTAAACGGATTATTGCAACCTGGTAGTTGCATTGATTTTTATGGTCATAAAAGTAGATAAATATAATTAGGCGTGGGATAGCTAAACGATTAGAAATATTGTGGCGATAATACTACAACGTATGTTATAGCTTTAATAAAAAAATTCTTGCATTAAATCAGTTTGTTTTGAAGTGCATATTTGGTAAGGTCGGCGTTACTTTTCAAATTCATTTTTTCCAGAATTCTTGAACGATAAGTACTGATAGTAGTCGGGCTCAATGAAAGTGTATCGGCAATGTCAATAATAGCTCTTCCTGAAGCAAGCATTTTCATGACATCAAATTCGCGGTCGGTCAGCAATTCATGAGGGGCTTTGTCGGAATCGGCTCCCAAATCATTTGCTAATTTTTCGGCAATGGTTGGAGTGATGTATTTCCGTCCCAAAAGTACTTTCTGCACGGCTTTGACGAGTTCTGTAGGTGCAGCGTCTTTGTTAATATAGCCTGACGCGCCGGCTTTGAGTACACGGGTAGCATATTGGTCTTCGGGATAGATGCTAAGAACAAGAATGGGCATTTTCGGGGAATGCTGTTTTATTTCACGCAATGCTTCAAGACCACTGCGGCCGGGCATGGAGAGATCGGTAATAACGACATCCCATTCACTGGTTATGGATTTTTTAAATAAGGAATCAGCATCACCGACTTCTTCAATAAATGCAGAAGGGTATTGTTCGAGCAGAATTTCCTTCAACCCTTTACGGAGTATGGCATGATCGTCAGCTATCAGGATTTTCATAAAGATGTGTTTTCTTATGACCATTACAAGGTTTACAAGCAATAACTGATAATTGAATAAGATAAGGAAAAAGAGTTGCCAGGCACTGGTCTGCTGTGATACGATTATAGCCAAACTTTCTGATTATTCCCGGAGAATACAATAAAATATTATAGTAAGGATGTATAACCAAAGATGTAAATCCATCAATAAATGAAGGCAAACTGATATGGTGCAAAATACCAGTCATAAACATTAGTTTAAGGCTTTCGGATAATGCTTTGTTGATCTTTCAAAAAACAAAAATTATTTATAATAAGATAAGGAAGTGTGAAGGAGAAGGTAATTTCAGGGTTGGGACTATAAACTTAAAGCTGTCTTCCTGTCAAGTCAACAACAGAAATATCATGCAATTTATAGAATAAACGAAACAAAAAAATCCCTTTTGTAGTCGTTCATCTACAAATCCTTCATTTTTTCTTAAATAGATTGGGAGAACCTTTGAATCAAGCAGTACATGCATGCCGTTTTATTTTAAATTTTTCTTATTTTGTTTTTGTTGTCTTATTGGTGAGGTGGGTATCTGATTAGGTATTTAAGCATTTTCTTAATTATAATCATGCCGGCTTCAATATAGCTACAGATTGGAAGAACCGTTTCAACAATTCACCGAAATCAAAATCGAATATTACACCCATAATGCTTTAATGCATATTTTCGGTGACATGAAGTACACCTGGCCCGATTTTCACGAGGGTTGCATTTCATGAATAGCAGTTATTATAATTAAAAGCTGTAATTGAAACTCTACATTAATTCATTTTTCTACCACAAAAAAAGCATGCTTTTCCTGTTGCAGATGCGTTCCTGATTTTTTTATTTTACTATTCATTATCCGATTCTTCTGAAAAGCATTTACAGTTTCTATGAACACTAACCCGGCTACTTCAATGCCTTTGCTCAAAGGCGGATTTATTTTTTCAGCAGTATTGCATACGCATTCTGTTTGCTTATCGCCTTTTTTTACACAATCCATAATACCAATTCTTCAAAGGAAATTAAAATGAGTGAGTACAATATTTATATTGTTGAAGACGACCCATGGTACGGCGAGATATTACGATATCACCTCGAGCTAAACCCGGATTATAAAATTACCAGGTTTGAAACAGCCAAAGACTGTTTGGCTAATATGCACTTTCGGCCCGATCTTATTACCATTGATTTTGGACTGCCTGACATGCAGGGAGATAAACTGTTTGAAAAGATCAGGGAAATAAATCCTACAGTACCTGTGATTGTGATTAGCTCGCAGCAAGATGTTGCAGTGGCCGTTAAGCTGCTGAAAATGGGTGCCAGCGATTATATGGTTAAAGATGAAACGGCCAAAGAACTGTTATGGAACAGTGTTATCCGTGTAAGAGAAACACAGTCATTGAAAAAAGAAGTGGAAACACTTAAAGAAAAACTCGGTCAGAAATATGCTTTTGAAAAAATAATCATTGCGCAAAGTGATGCGATGAAACACATTTTTTTATTAATGGAAAAAGCTGTTAAAACAAAAATCAATGTTTCAATTACCGGCGAAACAGGTACTGGAAAAGAAATGATTGCTAAAGCCATTCATTATAACAGTGACAGAAAGAAAAAAAACTTCGTTGCGGTAAACATGGCTGCAATACCAAAAGATCTTGCTGAAAGCGAACTTTTTGGCCATGAAAAAGGGGCTTTTACAGGCGCAGCAGGTCGTAAATCAGGGAAATTTGAAGAGGCTAATGAAGGCACTTTGTTTTTAGATGAAATAGGAGAATTAGACCTGAACCTGCAGAGCAAGCTGCTCAGGGTGCTGCAGGAGCGTGAATTAACGAGAGTAGGGGGAAATGAGGTCGTGAAATTAGACATCAGGCTAATTGTTGCCACACATAAAAACCTTGCAGAAGAAGTTAAAAATGGGAACTTCAGGGAAGATCTTTATTTCCGAATAATTGGTCTGCCTATTCAACTTCCTCCATTACGTGAAAGAAGCAGTGATATTTTAATTCTTGCCAAACATTTTGCAGATGAAGCTGCTAAAGAAAATAAGCTGGGGCGGGTAACACTTTCGCAGGAAGCGAAAAATAAACTGATGCATTATCATTTTCCCGGAAATATACGGGAGCTGAAAGCTATAATTGAATTGGCAACTGTTATTTGTACTGATAATGAGATTAAAGCTGATGATATAAGCTTTATTTCTTCTGCGGAAGAAGAAAATTTTTTAACTGAGACAAAAACACTGAGGTCTTATAATTGCGATATTATCCGGCATTACCTTAAAAAAAATAATCGTGATGTTGTGGCTACAGCAAAAGTACTGGACATAGGGGCCAGCACTATTTATAAAATGATACAGCATAAAGAAATAGTGATATAAATATGAAGACTGCATTATTCGAATATTCCGGAGGGAAATGGGCTCAACATCCTTTAAGTAAACATCCAGACAAAAATAAAATACAGCTTGTTTTGTGTTTTTCTGGCAAAAAGAGATTTGCGAAAGAGGATATTTACCGGTTACTTAAGGAAGATTTTCCGAATTCAGCAATAGCTATGTGCAGTACTGCAGGTGAAATTTACAATAATACGGTACAAGATAATTCCGTGATTGCGGTGGGTATCGAATTCGAAAAAACAGAAATTAAAGCAGCCTCAGTAAATATTCTGGATTTTCAGAACAGCTATGAAGCAGCCAAAGAACTTGCAAAGCAACTTTTGCATGAAGGCCTTTCGTATATGATGGTCATTTCAGACGGAAGTATGGTAAACGGAAGTGAACTTGTAAAAGGCCTTGGCGAGGTTGCCGGAGAAAAAATATTGGTAACCGGTGGGCTTGCAGGGGATGGGCCTGATTTCAGTTCTACCCTGATCGGATTAAATGAACAACCAGCTGAAGGAAATATTATTGCCATTGGTTTTTATGGAAATCATTTAGCGGTAACACATGGTTCTTGCGGCGGATGGGATACATTTGGACTTGAAAAAAGAATTACAAAGTCTGTTGGGAATATTTTGTTTGAAATAGATAATAAAAATGCACTTGATCTTTATAAAAAATATCTTGGACCGGATGCTGATCAATTACCGAAATCAGCATTACTGTTTCCGCTATCGGTAACCGCACCGGGCAGCAATTCCCAGGTTGTCAGAACTATTCTTTCAATTGACGAAGAAAATAAAAGCATGATTTTCGCAGGCGATGTGCCTGAAGGTTCATCAGTTCGTTTTATGCGATCAAATTTTGATGCACTCACTGCTGCGGCATCAATAGCCGCAAAACACAGCATTTTTAATGATCAGGAAAAACCCGGTTTTGCTTTACTGGTCAGTTGTGTGGGCAGAAAATTGATTTTAGGGCCGCGAATTGATGAAGAAGTGGACGCTGTTGCAGAAACTTTTGGAAATAACACCCTTCTTGCCGGTTTTTATTCTTACGGAGAAATAGCGCCTTTCAATGAAGGCGGACATTGCATGCTTCACAACCAGACGATGACCATTACTTCTTTTTATGAATTACCATAAGCTGTTAGCTAAACAAATCAGTAAATACCTGCCTGAAAACTATCTGGCAGATAAATCAATGGAAAAATTTTTATCTGTAGTTAGCGAATCATACAACGCATTTGATAAAGACCATGAACTGGCTGAAAGAGCTTTTGCAATAGCAGAAGAAGAATACCTTGAAATTAATGAAAAACTCAAGCGTGAAATTAATGTACGGCGCCAGTCGGTAGAAAAATTGAAAGAAGCTATCGGAAAAATAACGATCGATGAAAAAACAAATATAACCGACGATCTTTTGATCATTGCACGTTATTTGAACTCGCAAGTCAGTAAAAGAAGGAATGCAGAACTTGTATTTTCTTCATTGATTACGAATTTGCCAAGCGGTATTTTGCTGGAAGATGAAAACCGGAGCATTGCTTTTGTTAACCAATGTTTTTGTGACATTTTTAATATTTCAGTAAAGCCGGGTGATTTGCAGGGTATTGACTGCAGTACCGTTGTAGATTGCAAATTTTTATTTAATAATCCTGATTCTTTTCAAAAAAGAATTAATGAAATACTGGATAAAAAGGAATTAGTGCTGGGAGAAGTGGTAGAAATGGCCAATGGAAAAACTTTTGAGAGAAATTATATTCCGATTTTTCTGGATCAGAAATATAAAGGCAATCTCTGGGTCTATAATGATATTACCGAAAAGAAAAAAATAGAGGAAGAGTACAAGCGCATGTCACTGGTGGCAAGCGCTAATAATAACGGAGTATTATTTACATCGCCTGACGGCAGGATTATTTGGGCGAATGAAGGATTCTCGAAGATTACAGGGTTCTCTTCGGCGGAAATTATCGGTAAGACTCCTATAGAGCTTTGCAGAGGGCCCCTGACAGATAAAAATACTCTTGATAAATTGTTGAATGCGTTTTATAGCGGTAATTCTTTTGATGTTGAAATTGTGTATTACCGGAAAGATGGTACATGGTTTTGGGGAAGATCAAATACGCAGCCTGTGAAAGATAATCATGGAAAAGTAATTCAGTTTTTCGGAATTATAGACGATGTAACGGAGGAAATAGAATCGAAGGACAGGTTCAGGATGGCGCTCGATAAAATAGGCGATAATATCTGGGAGCATAATTTCATTACCGGGGAAACAAAATTTTCGGACTCCGAAAATCACTTGCTCGGTTATACCAATGATGAATTTAATAATAATGTTGATTTGTGGTGGAGAAATATATATCCTGATGACAAAGGCCTGCTCAAAGACAATGATGAAAGGTACAGGTCAGGAAAGCAGGATTATCATACATTGGAATACAGGGTGGTCAGTAAATCGGGAGATATAAAATGGGTTCTTGACAAAGGTGTAGTAATTGAAAAAACTCCTGATAACAAGCCTGCAAAAATTATAGGTACCCATACCGATATCACATCTATTAAACATGCGGAGATAGCATTAAGAGAAAATGAGAAAAGGTTTCGTTCTCTTGAAGAAAATATGCCTGGTATTTTATATAAATACGAGTTTAACGAAACCGGAGAAGAAGGATTTACTTATCTCAGTCCTGATCCTGAAAATAAAATCGGTATTACGGCAGAACAACTGCAAAATTTTTATGAAATACTGCACCCCGATGATCGGGAGAGAGAAAAAAGGATCAGTCGTGCTGCCAGGGAAAAAAATACATCATATCATTTTGATGGCCGTTTCCTAGTGCCTGGCAAACCGGTAATCTGGCTTAGTTTGAGTTCTTCATATTCACGTACTGATCCGAACGGAACAACAGTTTATGCCGGCATCATTCTTAATATTACCAAGGAAAAAGAAACAGAACTCATGATACAGTTACGTGAAAAAAAGTATCGTAACATCATTGCGAACATGAATCTGGGCCTGCTTGAAATTGATAATGATGAAATCATCCGGTTTGCGAATACCAGTTTTTGTGAAATGAGCGGCTATAAGCTAAACGAATTAAATGGTATGAAGGCATCACAACTGTTTTTAAAAGATGAACAGAATGAAATGCTTGAAATAAAAAGCCAGCAGCGAAAGAAGGAGAGGCCAAACGCATTTGAAATGCTGGTTAAAAATAAAAGAGGAGAATCAAAATGGTGGTTAATCAGTAATGCACCAAGGTATGATGAAAAGGGCGAACTCATCGGATCGATCGGGATACATCTTGACATTACCGATCAAAAAAAACTTGAACATGAACTGGTGATAGCAAGGGAACAGGCTGAATCTTCAGCAAAAGCCAAACAAATTTTTCTGGCTAATATGAGCCACGAGATAAGAACGCCGATGAATGCCATAATCGGAATGACCAACCAGCTTAAGAAAACGTCTTTAGATAAGGATCAGCAGTTTTATCTTAATATCATTCATTCAGCTGCTGAGAATTTGCTGATCATTATTAATGATATCCTTGATCTTTCCAAACTTGAAGCTGGCAAACTTAACCTGGAAGAAATAGGGTTCAGGCCAAAATCATTAATCGGCCAGGCTATGCAGGTAATGATGCACAAAGCAGAGGAGAAAGGTTTGGCATTTACAAATTCCTTCTGCGATACAAAGTTGTTTCCCGTATTAATCGGGGATCCTTACCGCTTAAATCAGGTGTTGCTGAATTTATTTTCAAATGCTATAAAATTTACTGAAAGAGGTGGTGTAGATACAAAATGTGAAGTGTTAGAAGAAAATGCATCTTACCAAACGGTTCAATTTGTAGTTAAAGACAGTGGTATAGGAATGGAAGAATCTTTTTTGAAAAACCTTTTCCAGAAATTCAGGCAGGAAGATGAGTCGGTAACAAGACGATTTGGTGGAACAGGCCTGGGTATGAGCATCTGCAAAGAATTAATTGAATTTATGGGGGGTAATATCAAAGTGGAAAGTAAAAAAGGAGAAGGTACTACTGTCACATTTGTTGTACGGTTTCAAAAAGGCTCCGAAGAGAATCTTAAAAATAAAGAGACAGGTGTAGCAGATGCGAATATGCTTTCGGGCAAAAGAATATTAGTTACTGACGATAATGAAATGAACAGGCTTGTTGCTACGACCATTTTAAAACAATACCATGCTATTCCGGATGAAGCGCAAAACGGCATCGAGGCTATCGAAAAAATAAAAAGCGGGACTTATGATATAGTATTGATGGATGTTCAGATGCCGGTGATGGATGGAGTGGAAGCAACTAAAATTATACGTGAACAAATCAGCAAAAAGCTTCCGGTTATCGCTTTAACGGCGCTTGCTTTAAAGGGAGATGAAAGCAAGTTTCGTGCGGCCGGAATGACGGACTATTTATCAAAACCTTTTGAGGAAACAGATTTGATTCGGGTTATTTCCGGATGTCTGGGAAATACTTCTTTTATGCTAAATAATTATTCAGGTACCGAAATAGAAACAACAATGGAGCCATTGTACGATTTGAGTAAATTGTATGAGATGTCGAGAGGGAATCAGGAATTTGTCAATAAAATGATCAATATGTTTATAGATCAGGGGCCTGCGTCCGTAAAAGAAATTACAGAAGCTTATAGGCAGAAAGATATTATTAAAATGAGTAAAATAGCCCACCGGTTCAAAACATCGGTACTCAACATGGGCATTTCTTCCGTGAAAACTGAAATTATTGAACTTGAACAGGCCGCAGAAAATAATTTGCCTGCAGAAAAATTGGAGTTGCTCATTACTAATCTTGAGATGGCTATTTCAAAAGTAGTAGACGACCTGACAAATAAATCAATTACATAGTTGTAAGATATAAAAGATAAAAGTTTTCTTTATCAAAGCTGCCACAGGGCGGCTTTTTTATTTTCATTTTAACGAAGGGCGTACAAATTTCAAAGCCGTTTTCCATATGGAACAAATTCCCGAAAATGGAAATATTTCTCGTCAATAGAGTTCGGACAATTTATAGAATACGTCAACTTATTATTATCCAATTGTTTGAAAACTGGCATCACATTAGGGAAGTGGGTATTGTTGTTATTAAAGATGAAAATTATGAAAAGAATCTTTACCCTGGTTATGTTGGCCTTATTAGTCATTTTAGATCAAAAAGCGGTGGCCCAGGCAACCTACACTATATCATCAAATACTTCATGGGCAGGCGTTCCTTACCCATCATATTGCAACACTTGTACTTTCAATATTTCTTCGGGTAATACACTCTCTATCGATCTTAAGAATATTACCTGTTCAAGCTGTACATTTAACGGTGGAAACATCTCCATCACCAAAGATTTTACATGCCAGTCATGCAGTTTTAATGCTGACTCAATAAGCATGAAAAATGTAACACTTAATTTACAATCATCCACAACTAGTTTTTCAAATGTAGTTTTTGATATTTCCGGGAACGGCGCCATAAATGCTACTTCTCCGGTAAATATTACCAATTCAATTTTCACATTTACTAATAATGCATATTTCCTGAATAACGGCGGCACATTGAATTTGACAAACAGCACAATGTATTTCTATAAGAGCGCGTATTTTATCGCAAATGCAGGGCCCGTAAATTTAAAGAGCAATAGCAAACTGGTGGCGGGTGATGGAACTGCGTCGAGTACAGCCTATATCAAAATAAATGGCCCGCAATTGAATGAATATGATAATTCCTTTATTGCGCTTGCCAATACAAATAATTACTATTTTAACTGGAGCTCGTATCATTCCGCAGTAACCGGGGCTAACTATTCTACTTCTACCAATACAATGAATTGTGGTGGTACGGGACAGAACAGTTGCTCTGCCCCTAATGTTTATGGGCCAGCTTCATTAACAACCTCCGGGCTGGTTTCAGGAAATATATTGCCCGTAGTGCTTACTGATTTCAAAGCTGCTTTCAATAATAACGCTGTTGCCATTAGCTGGTCAACACAACAGGAACAAAATTCAGCTTATTTTACAGTTGAAAGAAGTGCCGACGGCAGTAATTGGGATGTGATAGGTAACGTGCAGGCTAAAGGAAATTCTTCTGTTATCAGCAATTATTCCTTTGCGGATATTGCCCCTTTTAATGGTAATAATTATTATCGTCTCCTGATGGTCGACCTGGATGGTAAACAGGCGGTTTCTGATATTGCTCATGTTTCAGTTGCCGTAACAGCACAAACTGCAACCAGTATTTATCCTAACCCGGTTACTAATCTTGCTTTTAATTTAAGGGTTGGCAGTACAGATCCTGTTGTTGTAAAAATATTTAGTGCGGAAGGCAGAATGGTTGGAATCATGTCTTTGAGAAATCAATTACAGTATCATGTGGAATTGCCTGCAAGCATAGGTCATAACAATTATCTCATAGTGCAAATTGTGAAAGGGAATAAAGCGGAGACATTAAGTCTGTTCAATAAATAATTTTCATGGTGCTTTTCATTTTGATAACAACAGAAGTGGCCTTGTGCCACTTTTTTCATTTTGGGCATGAGCGCAGTTTTCAATTTTACAGATACACACCTGTGCCTGAAATGGTTGATGATGTTGTTTAAGTATCTTTGCAGCACTTAACAAGTGCTATATGAACAAACGTGAAGTATATATTCTCTCGGCAGTACGGACACCAATAGGAAGTTTTGGCGGTGCTTTAAAAGATTTTTCGGCAACACAATTGGGAGCGATAGCAATCAGGGGGGCCCTTGTGAAAGCAGGTATTAAACCATCGCAGATCCAGGATGTGTTGATGGGTTGTGTGCTGCAGGCAAATATTGGCCAGGCACCGGCGCGGCAGGCAGCAAAATTTGCAGGGCTTCCTGATGAAGTGGCTTGCACTACCATTAATAAAGTTTGTGCCAGTGGAATGAAAGCAATTGCACAAGCTGCTCAAAGCATTTTGTTGGGTGATGCAGATATTGTTGTGGCAGGTGGAATGGAAAGTATGAGTAATGTGCCCTATTATTCTCCGAAATTAAGATGGGGCAGCAAATATGGAGATGTTATATTAGTTGACGGACTTGCCAAAGACGGTTTAACTGACGCATATGACGGCAAAGCCATGGGTAATGCAGCAGAACTCTGCGCTGAAAAATGTGGCATCACCCGTGAAGAACAGGATTCGTTTGCCATAGAAAGTTATAAACGTTCACAGGCTGCATGGAATGAAGGCAAGTTTAAAGAGGAAATAATTCCTGTTGAAATATTTCAGAAAAAAGGCCCTTCGGTTTTATTTGAAAAAGATGAAGAACCTTTTAATGTGAAGTTTGAAAAAATACCTGAATTAAAACCTGCTTTTATACAAGATGGAACAGTTACTGCAGCTAATGCAAGCACAATGAATGACGGTGCGGCTGCATTGGTGTTGGCAAGTAAAGAAAAAATTGAAGAACTGGGATTAAAGCCCATCGCAAAAATTGTTTCTTATGCCGATGCCGAACAGGCACCGGAATGGTTCACTACAACTCCTTCGTTGGCTGTACCAAGAGCGGTGGCAAAGGCGGGTTTGAACATGGAGGATATCGATTATTGGGAATTGAATGAAGCTTTTGCTGTGGTTGGCATAGAAAATACCAGGCGCATGAAACTTGACCCTTCAAAAGTAAATGTGAACGGGGGGGCAGTATCTGTAGGTCATCCTTTGGGTTGCAGTGGTGCGAGGATTA
>DATKNN010000017.1:0-79243 GCA_035541355.1 Puia sp.
TTGTGGTAACTACCGGGGCAGTGGCAGATGGTGCAGCCACCAATAGTGTGAAAGCACATATTGTTGATGCAAATGGTAATCCTGTTGCTAATGCCTCAGTAACATTTGCGATCGCAAGCGGGACCGGGACATTTGTGGGCAGTGCGACAGTAACTACGGATGTAAATGGCGATGCAGTAATCACATTGACCAGTACAGTTGCAGGAAATGTTGGTATCACCGCTATAGTAAATGGTAATAATATAACCAATGGCAGTCCGGCAACAGTACAGTTCGTGGCTGGTACGCCAAATACATCGAATAATCAGACTAAATTGATAGTAGTGGCTACAAACGCGGTAGCAAATGGCGTAGCAACTGATAGCGTGAAAGCACATATTGTTGATGCAAACGGTAATCCTGTTGCTAATGCCTCAGTAACATTTGCGATCGCAAGCGGGACCGGGACATTTGTGGGCAGTGCGACAGTAACTACGGATGCAAATGGCGATGCGGTAATTGCGCTAACCAGTACTATTGCCGGAAACGTAAATATAACGGCCACAGTAAATGGCAATAATATAACAAACGGTAGCCCGGCGACGGTTACATTTGTAGACTCACCTGATATTAATAATGACAGTACATACCTGATGGTTCTGATAGGCAAAGCAGTGGCAGATGGTCAGTCTGTAACCAGTGTGAAAGCTCACATTGTTGATCAGAATGGCATTGCATTACCGAATTTAAGTGTAGTGTTTGCCGTTGATTCCGGAAGTGCTACTATTATTACTACCCAACCTGTAACAACGGATGCAAATGGCGATGCAATTATCGAAATTACAAGTACAAAGGCTGGATATGTGCTAATCACTGCCCAAGTTAATAATACCAGTATTATACACGGTAGCCCTGCAAGGGTACAATTCATGCCTGTAAATATTTATGTGCCGAGGGTTTTTACACCTAATGGTGATGGTCAAAATGACGTGCTCAAACCTATTTTAGTCGGTATATCAAATTTCCATTATTTCACGGTATATAATAGGTGGGGGAATATCATTTTCACCACTGAAGACCCGGGAACAGGATGGGATGGAACTTTCAAAGGTGTTCCACAACCAGTAGAAACATATTTGTGGATTGCAGAAGGTGTAGATAACCAGGGTAACAGGGTAGTGCAGAAAGGAATGGTATCGCTGGTGCGATAGTTGACAGGAGTAAACAAGAATGTATGTGTAATGGTGATTAAAGTTTATGATACGCTGTACAGGTTTCTATATAGTGTATAAAACATAGAAAATTGAATGGTGACAGTAATGGCGATTGCTGTTTTGAAAAAATTTAGAAAGAAACATAAATGATTGACTATGGAGCATCTAATAAAATTGTAAATCTTATATCCAGATGAGAAGAGCTTGTTTAATACTGACCCTTTTTTTTGTTGCAGGCGTAGCCGGTGCACAGGAAATTAATTTCTCTCGCGTACAGGATATGACGATATGGTATAATCAATCCCTCAAAACGGATAAGATGAACAGCCTGAAACTGAATTACAGGAATGTTCAGTACGCCGGTGCTATTGCTTATAATAGTGTTAGCGCAATGTTTGATATGCCTTTATTATCTAAAGCGGCAAAAGACAAAAGAAATTCAGGTTATTTTAGCATCAGTGCAGGCGCTGCTTCTGATAAATCAAACCAAGGCATTTTAAATAATACATTGGGTTTATTGGGTCTTTCTTATGCCGTACCGATCGGGCGCAACGAAACTTATTTTAGTGCAGGTTTTCAGGCGGCATATTATCAAAGCAGGCTTAATTTGAATGGAGTTAATAATCCTTTCGGCGATCAATATGATAATTACGGACCTATTGAAAATGGGGCCACCAATGATCCGCTGGCAAGCGGATGGTCATATAATCATTATAATATCAACTCCGGTATTTCTGTATTCAGCAACTCAAGACACAATAAATGGTACCTGGGATTATCAGCACTTCAGGTGAATAAACCTTATGTTGATAAACTAAAATCTGATTCTTTACGTTTAAAAATGGGGATAGGAATTCAGGGAGGTTATAAATACATAACTTCCTCTGAAGACGAAGTTGCACTTAGTATGATCATGAACTGGCAGGGCCCTGCGTACAGACATTATTTCAACCTGTCATATTTAAAATATCTGCAATCAGTTCAGGGGGGTGCGGCAGTAGGGTTTGGCCTTGGTTACAGATACGACGATGCACTGGTGCCAAATGTAGAATTGAGATATCAAAAGTTAATATTCGCATTATTGTACGATATAAATGTTTCGAGTATTAATGCAGCAGGCTTCAGACGTAATGGTCTTGAGTTGGCGCTGCGAATAGATTTCTAAGATCCAATATCTTTGTCAAGGTTTATAATCTGTCCATGCTAATGAAAAATTTAAAATTACGACCCATGAGTAAGTTGCTGCTATGCGCAGCCTGCATGTTGCTGGCTTCGCATATGCTGTTTGCACAGGATACACTCGACCTAAACCCGCCAAAAATACTTTTCGACACTACTTTTGGCAAAGTATCCGACACTTCATTTAAACCCAATGCCGATACCACTTTAAAAGATTCGTCGCTGCTTTTGAAAGATAGCAGTTTGTCTTCAATACGAGATACCAATTCGTCTTTGGCAAAAGATACAAGTGCGCCATTGTTGAAGGACGCCAGTATAGCCCAGGAAAAAGACACCAGCGCTTCTAAAAATTCGGGCGATATGAAACTGGTAGTAGATAAATCAGATCCTGCCCAGGTTGGCTCTAACCAGGATTTTGATAGCCGATGGTTTATTTCTCCATTATTCAAATTTCAATACCAGGATTATGGTATGCTTGAAAAGAATCACTTCGGATATCAAAGTAATGCAAACAATTTGTCGATGCTCGACAGGGGAAATATTGCAGGATTACTTTCGGCCTATAAAAATATTAACAGCAGGTTTTCTGCAAGCGCCGATATCGGTCTTGCATACGGACATGTAACCAGTACCGATGTACTTGTGGGTACTACAACTCCAAAGACATATAATGTTCTTGATTTGACTGCCTATTATCATTTGTTGCCCGGCAGGTATAAACTACAACCTTATATCTCGGTAGGTATTCATGATCTTATCAACGACCAATCTTATTTAACGGCACCCGTTGGTGTTGGTGTTAAATTTCATTCCAGAAGGGTTATGATATTAGGCCAGGCTTCATACGGGTATGGCGTAACAAAAAACAATGCCAGCACAGTACTGTATACAATTGGCGCTTATGTTCCTGTTAATTTCAGGAAGAAGAAACCAATGGAAGACGAAGATGTAGCGAACGCAAACGCCCTTAACAAAAAAGACAATCAGAACAAAAAAGATACATCAGCGTTAAAGAATGCAATCGTAAACAATGTGAATATTACCATTAATATGGACTCTGCCATTGCTGCAAAATATGGCAAGAACGGCCTGAATGGTAAAAACGGCAAGAATGGTAAAGCTGGTAGTGATGGGTATGATGATGAGTTTACGCCTGATGATGATAACCTGAGTGCGAATAGTAATGGAGGAGGGAGCAAAAAAGGATTGAAAGTGTTTAATTATGATGATTTCAGTGTGGATGACTTTGAAATAGATTCAATTGACGGAAAAGAGGTGGTAAAATTTGTGATATACTTTGAATTCAACCAGTACGACCTTAACTCAAGTGCATTTTCAAGGCTGGATAAAGTAATAAGCCGTCTTCGCGCCGATAAGAACCTCATGGTTAGTATTAAAGGCTATACTGATAATGTAGGTACTAACGAATACAACCTGATGTTGTCGAGAAAGAGGGCTGAAATAGTATATAATTACGTGAACAGCCGGGGTGTTGCTTCCGAAAGATTAACATCAAGATTCTATGGCAAGGAAAACCCGGTTGCTGACAATACCAATCCTAACACGGCATGGCTTAACCGAAGAGCCGAAATATTTATATATGAAAAAGGCACCAATATCCCGAATGTGATCATACCACAGGCAAAATATTTGCGAAAATAAAATTGATAAGTGCAATAGATGAAGCCCCGTAATTGCGGGGCTTTGTTTTTCAAAAATGTTGAAAATAGTTACAGCTTTATAAAATTGATAATGATTTTGAATATGCGGAATCCACTCAAAGTTTTGAATGCATAAAATTCCACAAATAATTATTAACTTATAAAAATGTGCGGCCTAACATTTGCCCAGCGTTTGCAATATATCAGCAAGTATATCATCCCGGTGTTCAAGCCCGACTGATATACGTATAAGCCCCGGCGTTATATTCACGGCGAGCCTTTCTTCTTCGGTAAGTTTTGCGTGTGTGGTGCTGGCAGGATGGGAGGCAATACTTCTTGTATCTCCAAGATTGGCTGTAAGGGAAAGCATTTTTAGGTTGTCTAAAAATTTCCTGCCGCTTTGCAATCCGCCTTTAAGTTCAAAACAGATAATGCCACCGCCGTTTTTCATCTGCTTTAATGCAATGACATGCTGTGGGTGGCTCTGCAGGTAAGGGTATTTTAACCATGATAGTTTCGGATGATGTTCCAACTGTTGTGCAATATATAATGCGTTCGATGCATGGCGTTCCATCCGCACATCCAGTGTTTCCAGGCTTTTGCTTAATATCCATGCGTTGAATGGAGACAGTGCAGGGCCTGTGCTTCTGCAAAAGAGATAAATTTCGTGTATTAATTCTTTTTTGCCGACAATTACTCCGCCGAGTACCCGTCCTTGCCCGTCGATCCATTTGGTAGCAGAATGCAAAACAATATCAGCCCCGAATTTTATAGGGGTTTGGTTAACTGGTGTTGCAAAACAATTGTCAACATTCAATATAAGGTTATTTTCACGGGCAAGCCTACCTGCAAATTCAAGATCAATAATTTCCAGGCCCGGATTGGTCGGCGTTTCGATATAGATCATTTTGGTATTTGGCCTGATTGCTGCTTTCCATTCTTCAGGTTTTCCGGCGGGTACATAGGTATATTCGATGCCATATTTAGGCAAATATTTTGTAATGACCGTGTGCGTGCTGCCGAAAATAGCGTTACATGATAACAGGTGATCACCTTTTTTTAAAAAAGTCATAAAAGAAGCAAACACAGCGCTCATGCCTGAAGCAGTGGCATATCCGGTTTGAGCGCCTTCAAGGGCACACATCCTGTCAATAAATTCCTGTACACTGGGGTTGCTGAAACGACTGTAAATATTGTCGTCATTCTCATCTGCAAATGCGGCACGCATTTCTTCTGCATTATTAAAACAGAAACTGCTGGTGAGAAACAAGGGTGACGAATGCTCCATTTCATTGGTGCGTTCTGTTTGGATCCTTATTGCGTCGGTTATGGGGTGCATGTTCGGTTTTCAGTTTATAGTTCAAAGTGCATTCATTGCCAAAGATAAGTTTAATTAAACTGCGGCCTGTTGCGTAACAGAATTGCTTCTGCACAAGAGGGCGACGCAACCGGGGCCAAATAGCAGCCATGCGGATGGGCAAATAATAGTTATGGGTAGTGGGCCGGAAGTTAAAATGCTGAGCGTATAATTCCAGACACTGAATTTTCAGTTCACTTGCACCCTCCATTTTACATTACATCCTGCAGCCTTTAACGTTGCAGCAACAGAGCAATATTTTTCCATAGAAAGTTCACAGGCCCGTTTTGCTTTTTCGGGGTCAATATTGCCTTTTAATGTAAATACAATGGTAATATCTTTCCAGAGCGATGGCTCTTTGCCGGGCTCTCGTTCCCCGTCAATACTCATGCTTAATCCTTCAATATTCTGCCTTTGCTTTTTCAGGATGGATACGATATCAATCCCGCTGCAGCCACCAAGGCCCATCAACAGCATTTGCATGGGCCGTACCCCGAAATTATTACCACCGGTTTCCGGGCTGGTATCCATGCGTACCGTATGTCCGGCGCTGTCTTTGGCTTCAAAACCGTAGTCCCCGTTAATGCGGGTTACTTCAATATGTATCATTAAAAATATTTTTGCAAATGTAATTCATACAAGCGCTTATTTTGCATCCACAAACACAGAATCTGCGAATGGAATTTTTTGAATATAAACAACCTTTTACCCTTGAATGTGGCATAACCTTACCCGGTATTACTGTTGCCTATAATATTTATGGCCGCCTGAATGTTGACGGGAGTAATGTGGTTTGGGTCTGCCATGCCCTTACAGCTAATGCTGACGCTGCAGATTGGTGGAAAGGAGTTATTGGCAATGGTTCCGTCATAAACCCCGACAAATATTTTATTATCTGTGCGAATATTCTGGGTTCATGTTATGGAACTACCGGGCCGTTAAGTATTAATGAGGAAACAAAAAAACCATATTACAGTGACTTCCCGATCATTACCATCCGGGATATGGTAAAGGCCCATATGCTTCTGCGGAAATTTTTGGGAATTAAAAAAATATATCTTTTGATGGGGGGTAGTATGGGTGGCTACCAGGCAATGGAATGGGCGATTATGGAAAAAGACGTTATCCGAAACCTTTTTCTTACGGCCACATCGGCTACGGAAAGCGCATGGGGCATTGCGATTCATACAGCACAAAGATTAGCCATTGAAGCTGATACCACCTGGAAGGATTATTCTGCAGATGCCGGGAAAAACGGTTTGAAGGCAGCCCGGGCCATTGGTATCCTTTCTTATCGGAATTATAATATACTTGTGGAAAAACAAACGGAGCCGGATACCCGTAAAATAGATGATTACAAAGCTTCTTCTTATGTAAAATACCAGGGAGATAAACTGGCGGGCAGATTTAATGCGTATAGTTACTGGCTGCTTACCAAAGCTATGGACAGCCATCATATTGCCAGAGGGCGTGACAACAGTGTTGAAAAAATTCTTGAAGGCATTTCGCAGAAGACACTGATTATCGGAATCAGCAGCGATATACTTTGCCCTATGGAAGAGCTGCATTTTCTTACACGGCATATTCCCAGATCAACACTGGTGGAAATTGACTCTGTATACGGGCACGACGGATTTTTAGTGGAAACGGGGAAAATTTCAAAAGCACTTGGGGAGTGGATGAGTAAAATCAGGGATGAAGAATAAGTAATTAGAAAGTGGGTTAGATAGATTTGATTTTCTTTGCTTTCCCATTACCTGTTTTATATTATTCAGCTTTATTGCCATGACAGCACACCTTCATAATAATCCAGAATTTTTGAACGGAAGATATAATTGTATTTCGATATAGACAGATTGATATTGGCCCTGTCAATATTTCCTTTGGCAATAAGATATACATCTGAAGCGATAACTCCTTCATTAAATCGGATTTCTGTAGTACGGAACGACTCTTTGTAAGCAGCGACGGCATCTATATATGATTTATATTGTAATCTCGCCAGCACTATGTTTTGGTAAGCCTGTTCCACTTTTTGCTGCAAATCAAGCTTTGTATTGGTAGCGTTGTTCTTTGCATTCTGCAGGTTTATTTTTGCGAGTTTAACGTTATTCCTTGCTCTAAAGTTGTTCAGTATCGGCAAGGAAAGGTTCAACCCTACATAAGTAGACCTGTTATTTTTGAATTGATCCCCGAAAGATATTTTTTGTGTTTGAAAATTTTGTTGTGGCACAATTAATTTATAATTGCTATTGTTGACCGTTACATAACTGGTTGTAGTATCATTATTAAAACTGTTAAGTGGCGTGCTTGCTGTTGCAGCATTTGAATATGATGTGTTTATTCCGGCGCCTAATGATAACGTCGGATAATATTGCCCCCTGGCTACCTGCAATGCTTTTTCGTATTCTCTTATTTTCAAGTCTGCCGATCGAACAGCGGGAATTGTTTTTAATGCCGATTGATAAATGCTGTCAGGGTTTGAAGGCTCGTTGACAGCATCCAGATTAAAAGAAAGCGGTTCGCATACAATATCTCTTTTGTATGGGATATTAAGAATACTGAACAAATTGACTTTTGCCAGTTCAAGTGTATTTTGGAGGGAAGCAATATTTACCAGGTCATTTGCATACTGGCCTTTCAGATCCGACAGATCGGATAACAATTTTAGGGCACCTGACTGGTTCAGCAATTCCAATCTGCTAATCTGTTGTTTGTCTACATCTGCCTGTGTTTTACTGATATCAACCAATTCCTTAGTACTTAATACTTGCAGGTATGCAAGTATGACGTTTACTGAAATCGTTTCCTTTTGCTGTTGGTAATCTAATTTGCTTGCCTCGTAAGCCAATCCGTCACGTTTCATGGCGTTTTGATATTGTAGCCCGCTAAACAGTATCAGATTTGCGCCTATACCATAATTGCCATAATTGATTTGTTGGTTCACATAAGAATAAGTATAGTAGTTCAGGCTGCGCCCAAATGATTCGGTTTGAGATGCCGATGCAGAAATATTGGGTAAAATATTATCTTTTGATTGTTTGAAATACACTCCCGCGGTCTGCTTGTTCAGATCGCTTTGCTCCACCTGCAGATTATTTTTTATCGCAATGTCTATGCATTGCTTTAAGTTGATTGCCGAGCCGATATTTTCATCCTGGCAGAAAATGACATTCACTATTAAAAACGAAATCCAAAAAAGCAAAACTGTTTTTATCTTTTGCATGCACTTGCTGTTGTTAATTAATTTTAAATTTTCATTCCGTGATTTGTCCAGGTGCCGTTTACCATATTCCTCTCGGTTTCAATTCTTCCATCGAGCAGGTCAATAATGCGTGACCCGTATTCCGCATTTTTTTCTGAGTGTGTTACCTGGATAATAGTGACCCCGTCTTTCGTATTCAGCTCTTTGAAAAGTTCCATAATTTCTTCGCCCTGCTTTGAATTAAGGTTGCCGGTAGGTTCATCGGCCAATAATAATTTTGGTTTGGCTACCAATGCCCTGGCTATACCGACTAATTGTTGCTGGCCGCCGGATAATTGTGTCGGGAATAGGTCCTTTTTACCGACAATATTAAAACGGTCCAATGCATCCGCTACGATCGATTGTCGTTCCGATGATTTCAGGTTCTGGTATATCAACGGGGTTTCAATATTCTCATACACGGTTAATTCATCAATCAAATGATAAGCCTGAAATACAAAACCTATATGTTGTTTGTATAATTGTGAGCGCTGTTTCTCTTTAAGCGAATGCACAGGTGTGCCAAGAAAATAATATTCGCCTTCCGATTGTTCATCAAGCATGCCCAGTACATTCAGTAAAGTGGATTTGCCCGAACCTGAAGGTCCCATTATTGAAACAAATTCGCCTTGCTTAATATTTAAATTAATATCCTTTAAAATAAATGTACGTATGCCACCGATGGTGATCCATTTGGAAATGTGCTGAAATTCAATCATAATCAATTTTGGTTTACAGGTGAAAATTCCTCCATGGAATAATTATAGGATATTCTTATTAAAGGTTTCCGATTTATCAAAAATGTTGCTTATCAATAGACGAATTTATCGCACACTATGTTACCTAATAACATACCGAAAATAAATAATAATGATTTACAAGGGTATATAACCCCGGCATATACGAACCAGTTCGTTATTGATACATGAAGTGTACGGTTTTGATACAGTTTAAGAAAATGATTTTCTTTTCATAACAGATATTTTCCTTATTAAATGGAAAGCCCCGGCATCGACATGCCAGGGCCCATTTTCGGTTCGTTATCATTGAAAGCACAAACTTATGTGCTCAAAATTTCCTGCAAACAGGTATTAATACTGATTTCTGCGGGTAGCATTACTGGTTAAATTTTTTCAGTCACACAGTTTGGAAAAGTACAAAATGAAGAAGACAGTTATTTTAAATTATATTTGACTCACCTGTTAAAAAAACCGTTATGAAAAAATGGCGCTTGTTTTTCGCGGCTATTTGTATTCATTATTTTCCTGTATTTAGTCAGGAGAAATTAATTTCCAGGGAACAAATCCCTATTATGGCCTGGTATAGCATACCGGCCAGTGAAACTTCTGTTCCACGTTTTGAAGAAATGAAAGGCGCCGGAATTACTTATCAATTGAATGGTTATCCCAATCTCGGCGAAATGATTAAAGCGCTTGATATTGCAGCGAAGACCGGTATCAAGCTGGTAGTTTCGTGCCCGGAGTTGAAATCTGACCCTGAGGGCACAGTTAAACGTTTGATGAATTACCCGGCAGTTGCCGGGTACCACCTGATGGACGAACCCTCGATTACTCAATTGGCAGACCTGGCTGCCTGGGCAAAAAGGATACAGTCAATCGATCACAATCATTTCTGTTATGTGAATTTATTTCCTGATGTGGTTGATTCGGCTACATTACATACGAATGATTACCGTAAATATGTAAACGAATGTGCAACTACTGTGCCTTTGCAGTTCCTTTCTTTCGATTATTATCCCGTGCTTAAAGAAAAACTTGCTGAATCATGGTTTGACAATTTGCGCGTGGTTGCTGATGAGGCAAAAAAATCAGGAAAAACTTTCTGGGCTTTTGCACTTACCACCAATTATGACAATGCAAAAGTAACCCCACAAACACTTGCTTCTCTCCGTTTACAGGTCTACGCCGATCTTGCTTACGGGGCGCAAGGGATTGAATATTTTACCTATTGGTCTGCCACTTCGTTAAATACACCTTCTTCAGAAGACCAGCGTGGAGCATTGATTAGTGCAAGAGGTAAGCGAACTGTAGTGTACGACCGGGTAAAACAAGTGAGTGAAGAGATAAAAAATCTTTCCGGAGTTTTTGCAGGATCAAAAGTGGTTTGGGTGAGGCATACGGGAAAAGACAGGATCCCGAGTGGTACGGTTAGGCTCACCAGCCTTCCTGAACCGGTG
The DNA here is from genome assembly GCA_035541355.1 of Puia sp. Classification (GTDB taxonomy): domain Bacteria; phylum Bacteroidota; class Bacteroidia; order Chitinophagales; family Chitinophagaceae; genus Puia. The sequence goes on from DATKNN010000017.1 coordinate 10,832, forward strand.
AAAGTGCTGGAAACGAACGGGGCTCCTGCAATAGTTTCTTTACTGGAAAAAGAAAATAATTATTTCCTGGTTATCGTGAATAAGGATTACTATAATAATATGGGCCTTGTGTTTTATGGTACTGATGAAGTAAAAAAGATATGCAAAGATGGTAGCATTGTTCCGGCCAATGCGTATGAAAATGCAATGGAAGTTGATCCGGGTGATGCAGTGATTTATATGTTCCCTAAAGCTTCTGTGAAATAAAAGGAAAGCGCTCCCGGAAATAAAGAGGGTATTTTTAAGTGTTAAGAATTATGGCGTTGTTCACTTTTCATTGTTCAATATTGCCAGTACAATATTCATTATCCCCTCATTGGCACATTACTCCGTTCGCAAACTTTTCACCGGGTTGGCGGTTGCAGCTTTTATAGTTTGAAAGCTGATTGTTATCAGTGCGATGATTACAGCAAGGCAACCCGCTGAAACAAACACCTCCCAGCCGATATTCACCTGGTATGCGAAATTCTGCAACCATTTATTCATCAGCCACCACGCAACAGGTGAAGCAATGATAACGGCAAGGGCTACCAGTTTTATAAAATCTTTCGAAAGCATTGTGGTTATTTGTGCAACTGAAGCACCCATCACCTTCCTGATGCCTATTTCTTTTGTTCTTTGTTCTGCGATAAATGTAGCCAGCCCCAATAGCCCTAACGAAGAAATGATGATGGAAATACAGCTAAACCATAATGCAAGTTTTGAAATTTTCAGGTCATCTTTGTACAAATTGTCAAATGTTTCGCTAGTAAATTGATAGTCGAGCGGCGCATCTGGAATATATTTTTTCCATGTGCCGTTAATTGCATTCATGGCTTTTGGAATATTGCCCGGAGCAAGTTTTACAAAAAAAACAGTTTTAAAACCATCGTCATTTCTTATTATCAACGAGCCTGTTTTTTCGTGCACGGAGTTAAAGCTGAAATCTTTTATTACACCGATAATTTGTCCAGTGTCTTCCCCTTTCCTTGCGAACAATTGCCCTATAACGGGCAAATGGATGCCCAATTCTTTTACAGCAGTTTCATTCAAAACATAATTCTTCTTATCAGAGATTTCATTGCCAAACCATCTGCCTTCTTTTATATCCAGGTTAAATATATCTTTTGCCGAAGCATCTGCTGATATATAATAAATGAGGGCATTTGAACTTGTGTCCATCCCTTTCCAATACCAGTTCTTCACTCCATTCGAATTGGGGGATTCATCTATTGAACTACTGGAAATTGTAACACCCTGTATATTACTGTTTTTGAGCAATTCATTTTTTAAGGATTGACCAAAACTGTTTATTCTTTGATTGTCGTAATCCATTTTTTCCAATATTTTAAAAGGCAAACTAAATGATACTACCTGTGTACGGTTGTATTGTGCTGCAGAAGCCTGGGCAAGCCGCATTTGTTTAAATATGATGATTGTTCCTATAATAAACACTACACCTGTCGTGAATTGAAATACGACCAGCCCTTTGCGTAGCAAAACATTCCTGAACCGCAGGATAGTGTATCCATGCAAAAAATCAAGTGGCCTGAAAAATGCCATTGTCAATGCAGGAAAGATACCGTTTAATAAAGTGGTAAATAATAATGTGCCGAGTAAAATGCTCCACAAAAGCGGTGAAGAAAATGAAACCTGGAATTTACTTTCGGTAATATTGTTGAAAACAGGCAGTATAAGCTGTATAATAGCAATTGAAATGAACAAGGCGGAAACACAAAGTAAAAATGATTCACATAGAAATCGAAAAAACAATTGCATCCGGCTGTCGCCAATAATTTTTCTGATGCTTATTTCTTTGGTTCGGGTGTTTGCTCTTGCAATAGTGAGGTTTATATAGTTGATACTTGCAGTAATCAAAAGCACCAGACCTAATACGGTAAAAATGAATACGGTGGTCCGGCTGTTGTGCCGAAATATAGGATCGTTGGATTTTGTATCGAAGTGTAACGCCTGTAAAGATTGAAGGGCTAACGAAAGGTCTGTTCTAAGTGCGGTTTTCCGGGAAAGTGCGGAAATATTTTCAGTAAAAAAAGTAATATCCGTATTTGGATGAATTTTTACAAAAGTCCGGTAGCTCATATTTCCCCAGTTATTATAATCACCTCCTCTGGATGCAAGCCGGGCAGCCATGGGTACAAGCATATCGAACTGCAGGCTCGAATTATTAGGATTGTCTTTTATAACAGCCCTTACCTGGTATAGTGTGGTGTCTAATTTTACAATTTCGCCTACGGGATTTTTGTTGCCGAATAATTGTTCAGCTTTTGATTGTGTGAAAATGATCGAAAAGGGATTCCTGCTGAAAGAATTGATATCGCCGCTTATTATATCGTAATGGAAAATGTTAAACCAATCGCTGTCCACAGCAGCTCCTTTTTTGAGTTCCGATAAATTACCATTCACATTCAATGTGCCAGCCCACCAACCCATCCGTGCAACATATTCCACGTCATGATTTTTTTTGAGTACATCAGCTACTGGCAAGGAAGTCAGGGAGCTTGGTTCTTCGGAAGACTTGAATTTCATCTGCACCAGATAGATATCCTTAGCATGGGTATGATAATTATCAAAGCTCAATTCATTTTGAACCCAAAGGGCAATAAATATGAATGCGACCAATGCGACGGAAAGCCCGAATAAGTTAATAATTGTTGTTGTTTTGTTGCGGACAATATTGCGCCACGCTGTTTTAAAATAATTTCTGAGCATATTTTCTTATGAATTATGATTTATTAAGTGCCCTATTCACTTTTTCATCATTCAATATTCCTTGTTCATAATTCCTTATTTCTTTATCAGCAAACCAGTAATTTTTCACATTGGCGCATTACTCCGTTTTCAAACTTTTCACCGGGTTGGCTATCGCGGCTTTAATTGTTTGAATGCAGATCAACAAAGCCGTTATCAATCCTAAACAAATAATTGAAATCATAAATGGTGTTGCTGTTACATTTATCCTGTATGCATAACTCTGCAGCCAGTTATGCATAATAATATAAGCAAGCGGGCACGCAACCAATGCTGCAATAACAATGATCCATAAAAATTCATGCATAAATAAACCAATGATTCCACTTATTGAAGAGCCCAATACTTTCCTGATTCCGATTTCTTTTGTACGTTTTTGAATACTTAATGAAATTAAGCCAAGCACACCAAGCAATACAATAATTAATGATAAAACTGTTGATGTATAGGCAGCCTGTTTCAGTTGCAATTCGGTGCTGTAAATTTTTTGCAATGTTTCATCCATAAAGCGATATTCAAATGGAGCGCCGGGCATTAATACTGACCACTTTTTTTGCAGCGCACTTATTTCATCTGGGATATTACCGGGCTTTAATCTTATTGTCAAGTAGCGATAAAATGGATTGAGTTTTACATTCACAAAAGACATTGCCGGAATACTACCCTGCATGCTCCATAAATGAAAATCTTTCACCACGCCGCAAATGGTAAAAACTGTGTTACCAAAACCTTGCAATTTTATTGGTTGATTAATGGCATCAATTGCGTTCTTAAAACCAAATGTTTTTACAAATGTTTCGTTAATAACGATTTTCGAAGAATCATACGCTTCGTTATTATTAAAAAAACTGCCTGAAGCCATAGGTATTTTGTATGTAGCTGCATAACTTTCGTCAGTAGTGTAAAGCTCTGTATAGATTGCCTGCGTTGAATCCTGGCCTAATTTATAAGCCGGAACATTTCCATTATTCCCGTTTGGTATCTCCCATGAAACAGTAGCACTACTTACTTGCGGCATTGATGCGATTTCGTTCCGAATTGTTTCTATGTGTGCTACACCTTTAACACTCCAGTCTCTTGGCACTTGTGCAGAAAGCAGGAAATCTTTATCATATCCTAAGTCTTTACCAAATAAATAATTTACTTGTTTTGAAATAATAATGCTTCCGGTTAAAACAATGGCCGCAATGCAAAACTGGAAAGCCACTAATGATTTGCGTAACAAAATATTTTCTTTTACTGATATAAGTTTTCCTTTAATTACCTCTGCAGATTTTAAAGATGATAAAACCAATGCAGGATATATGCCCGCAACTAAACCAATTATAAGCGTTAATAATATTGGTATAAAATATAGATAAAACGGAAAGCTGAACAATGCTGGAATCTCTTTTCCCAATACATTACTCAAGTATGGACGCATGAACACATAAATAATAAGCGCAATAATCGTTGACAGGAAAACAAGCAAAACAGATTCCGTCAAGAACTGAAGTATCAATTGTTTTCGCATGCCGCCAAGTACTTTGCGCACTCCTATTTCTTTCATGCGTGAGGATGCTTTGCTGATGGAAATATTTATAAAATTGATGATTGCCATCAATAAAATAAATGCCGCAATACATGAAAGCGTGTACAGCATTTTTTCAACAAGATTATTATTCACCTCCAAATAATAATCGTTTAAGGATACAAGTACAGTATGTGTTTGATTAAGATCAGTTGAAGTATTTTGATGAATGAGATGGCGGATGGGTTCATCAAGTTGTTTTGCAGTAACACCTTTTTGCAATTCAATATAGCTGACAATACTTGAGTTATTCCAGCTATCTATCTGCCGGTTAAAAAAGTTTGCGGAGCCCAATGATAAAAAAACACCATTGATATTATCATCATTTACTTTTGTTACTGAATTATCAGGCATTGATTTTAACACAGCCGTAATGATAAAGTCATGCTTGCTGCCTGAAAAATTATCAATAGTAAGCGTTTGCCCTACAACATCTGTTTTACCAAAATATTTCTTTGCAAGTTCTTCTGTAATTACTACTGAAAAAGGATCATTAAAAGCTGTTTTACTATTGCCATATAAAACAGGAAAACCGTACATAGAAAAGAGCGTGCTGTCATTAATTTGAATGCCTTCCCGGAAATGTTTATCTCCCTTTGATACGGTTGAAGTAATACCATCCCAGCGATAATAATCTGCAACAAGATTTGGATATTGTTCTTTCAATGCTTTTGCAAGATTGCCGAATGTTGTTAAATATAAAGAGGGGTCGGTTCCATATTTTGTTTGAATGATGTATTGATTGTTTTCATCATTAAGTGAAGCATTCACCCGGAAAGCGTTCCATACATATGCGCTAATTAAAAATGCAAATGCAATACCAATGGCAAGGCCGCCGATATTAATTAATGAATGAAATTTATATTTTGAAATATTGCGCGAGGCGATGATAAAATAATTTCTAAACATTGTCTGAACCTTGATTTATATGATTAAAGGATTAACATGATTCACCTATTCACGATTACCTATTCACCATTCACCTTCATTATTCCGTCCTCAAACTTTTCACAGGATTTGAAACAGCAGTTTTAAAACATTGCGCCGTTATTAACACAATTGCCAATATAAATACACATAAACAAACAATAATGTATGGTGCAAGATGCTGCTGCATTCTGTACGAATAATTCTGAAGCCATTTATTTGTAACAATATAAGAGACTGGCCACGCAATAATATTTGCTATAATAATTAACCATACATAATCTTTAACAAAAAGTAGCAGTATTGTTCTAACCTCTGCACCCAAAACTTTTCTTACTGCAATTTCCTTACTACGTTTATTTATGGTGAAAGCAACCACACCGAATATTCCCATAAAAACAATAATAAGGTTAAGAATTGTTGCTATTCCGGCAGCTTTCTTTAATTGCATTTCCGATGAATACATGGCTTGAAATTTTTCATCCATGAAACTATATTCAAAACCTGCATCAGGAAAAAGTACTTTCCATTTTTTTTGAAGCGATTCAATAGCACCGTTTATATTTTGTGAATTTAATTTCACAGAAAAATATCTATATGATCTTGTGAAAGGTTCATTCAGGCTTGCTATTACTAATGGCGAAATAGTTTTTTGCAGGGTTTCATAATTATAATCTTTTACAACGCCTGCAATTGTTATCGGAAACCCATTTGCTGCACCGAGATAAATAGTTTTACCAACAGGATTATCAATATGCAAAGAATTAACTGCTGTCTCGTTAAGTACAACAGGGGCGGGTATTTTAGGAACATAGTTATTACTTAAAAACTTTCCTTCCTTTACCGGTATCTCATACACTTTTGCATAATCATTATCAGCCCCAATCAACTGCATACTTACAAAATGATCGCTTCCGGAATATACATTTATATAACCACCGCTGCCGTTTGGAATATCATAAGACAATGAAATATTTTTAATCTCAGGTATTTGCTGAAATTGTGTTTTAATACGTTCCATATTTATTATGCCTGATGAATCCCAGTTTCTTGGAATAGACGAAATAATCATCACCTGGTCTTTATTATAACCAACATCTTTATTAAAAACGAATGACACCTGTTCGGAAACAATCCATGTACAGATAAAAACAGCGATTGCTAACGAAAACTGAACAACCAGTAAAACCTTTCGCAGTAATGTACTTCCGTTCGCCTGATCCGTTTTCCCTTTTACTGAATTTGCAGTGTTGTATGAACTTAAAATAAACGCAGGATAAATACCGGCAAGCAATCCAACTATTATGATCAATGATACTAAAAAAATAATGATACTGATATCAAATTGCCATATTGAATGTAAACTTGTCTGAAGAAGGCTATTAAACAATGGAAGCAACAATTGATACGCTGCCATTGAAATAATTAATGCAATAAAAGAAAGCATTAATGATTCTGTAATGAATTGAATAATGAGTTGCAGTCTTGCACTGCCAAAAACTTTCCTCAATCCTATTTCCTTCAATCGGTAGGAAGATGTGCCAATGTTAATATTTATAAAATTAATAATAGCGAGTATCAAAATAAAAGCAGCAACCAATGAAAGTGTGTAGATCATTTTTTGAATAGCCCCGTTATTAGATTCGAGCTGGTATGTTTTCATTGGTACGAGTTCTGCAATCAAATTCCCTTTTACAAAGTCAGGTTGATATTTTGCAAGAGTTTGCTGAAAAGGTTTATCCAAATCTTTCGGCTGAACGCCTTTTTGTAATTGAATCATCCCTGCCATAAATATGTTTGCCCAATTATCTCCTTTATCTCCACCCTGGAAATACTGATTGTTGAACATGGGTAAATAAACCTGGTACTCAGTTTTAGCTACAGCAAAATTGCTAATGCTATTAAATGGCATTTTTTTAAGTACAGCGGAAATTGTGAAGGAATGTTTGCCACCATCTGCAGGCGTTTGTATGCTGATGACTTTATTAATCACATCTGCTGTTCCAAAATATTTTCTTGCAAAATCCTCAGTAACAACCGCTGATTGATCATTAATAAAAGCACGTTGCGGATCGCCATACAACAGTGGAAAACCAAACATTGAAATAAGTGTTGTATCGCCAACAGAAATATCTTCCCTGAAATGTTTATCATCTACTGAAACGATATTTGTTACGGGATCGAAACGATAATAGTTTGCAACCAGTGCAGGAAATTCATCTCTCATTGTTTTTGCAAGCGGACCAAGGGTTGTAATCTCCTCGCCCATATTACTTTGTTTCCATTTGCTTTTTATCAGGTATTGATTACCGATATTTTTTATATCGCTATTAATTTCTTTCTGTTGAATTACATATACGCCAATAATCATGGAAAAAGTAATACCAAGGGAAAGGCACAAAATATTTATTAGTGAAAACAATTTATGTCGAAACAAATGACGTACTGCGATGGTGAAATAATTTTTAAACATAGTTTACTATTTACGATGTCAGAACTACGATCTGTTCATTATCAAATTTTCACATCTTCACATTTGCTAATTAGCTCATTCCGTTCTCAAACTCTTCACCGGGTTGGCTATCGCTGCTTTTATTGCCTGGAAACTTATGGTTATTAAAGCAATCAGCATCGTGGTTATTCCAGCAACACAAAATATCCACCACGAAACATTTGTTCTGTAGGCAAAGCTTTGCAACCATTTGTTCATTCCCCACCAGGCAACAGGAAATGCAATAACTGATGCAATCAATACCAGTTTTAAAAATTCTCTGGAAAGCATTTGTGTTACTTGCTTTGCGCTGGCACCCAATACCTTTCTGATACCGATTTCTTTGGTACGCTGCTCGGATGTGTATGTAACTAAACCGAATAAACCAAGACAAGCAACAAAGATTGTCATGAGTGAAAATACATTGAGTATCGTTCCGGTTTTTTGCTCAACATCATATGTTTTATTGAAAAGGTCATCCATAAAATCATAGCTGAAAGGTTCGCCGGTATTATAACTGTCCCACTTCTTTTTCATGGTTGTCAATAATCCTGGAATATCCGTTGTTTTAATTTTGAAAATCAAACCGCCATCTTGCTGCAGGCTCATGTACAAAGGGCTGATGGCCTCGTGCAATGATTTAAAATTAAAATTTTTTACCACTCCAATTACATGATAGGGAATATTGATACCTCGGTCGCTATTTTGCCTAATGACAGTTTTGCCAACTGCATTTTGATCATTCCATCCTAAGGCAACTGCAGCAGTTTGGTTTAAAATGATACCTGTAGAATCAGTGGCAAATTCTTTGGAAAAATTTCTGCCGCTGATCATGTGCATACCCATGGTGGGGATGTATTGTTCATCCACATGATAGTCCACTCCATCTACAATTAAATGATCATTGCCCTGCGGATAAGCCAGGGCATTATTGTAATTGCTTGGACCTGCCGGCTTGTAATAAGACATAGTTGAGTTCGCTATTCGTGGATCCTGCAGCATTTGCTGTTGATACGCTTTTTCATTTTTACCTAATGCGTATGAATTTGGGATAATTACAATTTGCTCTTTATTAAAGCCAAGGTCTTTGCTTTGCAAAAATTTCATTTGGCGATATACTACAATCGTTCCAATGATAAGTGATACAGAAATAAAAAACTGAAATACAACCAAACCGCTTCTTAAGCTGAAACTTTTATGATTGGTTGTAAGCTTTCCTTTTAATACAGCTATTGGCTTGAATGATGATAAATAAAATGCAGGATAAATACCTGCTATAATACCAACAAGCAATCCTAAGCCAATAAAGGCAAGAATTGGTTTGGTATCAAAATTCAAATGCTTACCGGAAATAGTATTGAATGCAGGTAATGAAAGCTGCACCAATACAAATGCAATCAGCAAAGCAAAAAAAGTAATCAGGATTGATTCAGATAAAAACTGGGTGATCAATTGCCATTTTCCCGAGCCTGCTACTTTTCTTACACCCACTTCTTTTGCTCTTTTTGATGCGCCTGCCGTTGAAAGATTGATAAAATTAATGCAGGCAACAATGAGCATAAAAATAGCAACACCTCCAAAAATATAAACATAAGTTGCGTTACCACCTGGTTCAAATTCATTAGATGTATTTGAGTTAAGATGAATATCTTTTAAAGGCTGCAATGCAAAACCCAGCGAGTTCCCTTTATGGATAAACTGATCAAGACTTAAGCCCATCTGCTGCTGTATTTGCGGCCCCATGTATGTCTTCACCATTCCAGGAAATTTCGCTTCAAGTTTTTTTATATCAGTTCCGGGTTTTAAAAGAACATAAGTATGATAACCGCCATACATCCAGGAATCTGATTTTGCGTCCGCGAATCCTGTCATGGAAGCAAATAAATCAAAATGAAAATGAGAATTTGAAGGAATATTGTCAATTACTCCTGTCACAGTATAGATGTCTGTATTATCATGAATCGCAATTGTTTTACCTATCGGTTCCTGTGTACCGAAAAATTTTTCTGCAATATCTTTTGTAAGAACAACAGTATGGGGCTCTTCCAGCGCTGTTTTATTTTCGCCCTTTAAAAAATGAAAACTAAATATTTTAAAAAACTGCGGATCAACATATGCAAAGAGATTATTGTTATAAAATTTATTATTGCATGAAACCTGTTGGCCTGATAACAAACAAATTCTTGCGGCATCCTGCACTTCAGGGAAATCCCTTTTCATAGTGGCTGCAACCGGAGCCATGCACACACTTTCGTTTATTTTGCCTCCGCTTATATCGGCTTTAAATATTACCCTTGCAATATTATCTGCATTTTTATTAAATCGGTCATAACTCAATTCATCCTGTACATACAACATAATAATAAAACAGGTTGCAATGCCGAGTGATAAACCAAGAATATTAATGAAAGAATACAATTTATTCTTCCTGATGTTTCTCCACGCTGCTTTTATATAACTTTTAAACATGGTTTATTATTTATAATATAAATGATTATCCTGATAGTCTTTTTTTAAACTTTTCCAAAGTTTTAAAAATTTGGAAAAGCTGATTATTTCATAGGCACTTCTCGGGAAGGGTTAGGCGGCTACTCATTCCTCAAACTCTTCACCGGGTTGGCTATAGCTGCTTTTATTGCCTGGAAACTGATTGTTATAAATGCAATTAATGTTGCAGCAAAGCCAGCCAGCACAAAGACCCCCCAGTTAATGTTCGTTCGATATGCGAAATCCATTAGCCATTTGTGCATAGCAAACCAGGCAACAGGCGCAGCAACCACAAACGCGATCAGCACGAGTTTTATAAATTCAACAGATAATAAATTCACGATATTGGAAACACTTGCCCCAAGTACTTTGCGCACACCAATTTCTTTGGTACGTTGGATTGTGCTATAAGAAGCAAGTCCTAATAATCCCAGGCAGGAAATAAAAATTGCAAGCATGGCGAAATTGAGAAACAAATTACCGAATCGGTTTTCAGCACGGTATTGCTGATCAAACGATTCATCCAGGAAGTTATACTCAAAAGGACGGTTTGGAATCGTTTGATCCCATTTTTTTTCAATCTCTTTTATTGTTGACGAAAGATTAGTATTGGTAACTTTTATGGAAAGCATTCCAAAACCTGATGGCTCTATACGCATCGTTAACGGTTTTATTTCTTCCTGCAATGATTTGTAGTGAAAGTTTTTTACTACACCTATAATCTCGCCTTTTCGCCCCCATTGTTCGAATTTTTTCCCGATCGCTTGTTCCGGCGAATTGTATCCGAGTAACCGCACCGTGCTTTCATTCACGATCATTTTATTCGCAGTGTCCGTAACAAATTCTCTCGAGAAAGATCTTCCGGCAGCCATGTGTATGTCGTATTGTTTCATAAAATCGAAGTCAACAAAATAGACGTCGATATTTGCAACCTGCATTTTGCCTTCTTTATTTTCAATTTCGGAATGTGCAGCAGGGATGCTAGCACCCGGTACAGCTGAGGAATAAGCACTAGAAACAACTCCCGGAATTGATGACAATGATTGCCTGAATGCATCTTTATTCCTATCATAATTGGTGTTGATCACCATTGTTTGTTCTTTACTGAAACCGAGATCCTGACTGCGCATATAATTCAACTGCCTGTACACAACGATAGTACCAATGATCAGCACAATAGAAATTGAAAATTGAAAAACAACAAGTCCTTTCCGCAACAACAATCCCTGGGTACCGGAAGAAAAACGCCCCTTCAGCACCTGCGCCGGTTTGAATGATGATAATAGCAATGAGGGATAGATGCCGGCAACTACGCCAATGGCAATTGCAAGCATAAACAAGTTCAAAATATTGAACGGCTTACTGAAAATATCCGCACTGACCGTTTTGCCTGCAAGCTGGTTGAATAATGGCATCAGCAGTGCAGATAATAAAACAGCTACAACAAATGCAGATAAGGAAATGATCACTGACTCACCCATGAACTGTGCGGTAAGTTGCATGCGTTCTGCGCCGATCACTTTTCTAACGCCAACTTCTTTTGCACGTTCCGCACTTCGTGCTGTGGTAAGATTTATAAAATTGATACATGCAATTAATAAAATGAACACAGCGATCAATGAAAATATTTTCACATTTCTGCTATTGCCTGTTTCGATTCCGTTCCAGTTTCTATATGCAGAATATAGGTAAATATCTCGCAATGGCTCAAGGTGCAGTACAAGTTTTGACTGGTCGGTTTGCCTGCCGAAATGCGATTTCACAAACGAAGCAAGTTTCGACTCGAACACATGATAATCAACATTTGGCTTGAGAAGGATATACGTGTATGTATTGTTCGAATTCCAGTTGCTGTCAGGATTGATAAACTGGTAGATCGGCTGATATGATGACATTGACACAAACATATCTGCTTTAAGGTGGGAGTTCTCCGGGATATCTTTCATTACACCCGTGATCTTCGAATTGATAGCAGCACCGGTTAGCAGCACTTGCTGTCCGACAGGATTAGCATCGCCAAAATATTTTTTTGCAGCAGATTGCGATAGTACGATGCTCATAGGTTCTTTAAGCGCTGTAGTTTTATCGCCATATACAAGAGGAAAATCAAACACATTGAACAATGATGAATCGGCAAGCATCGAGTTTTTTTCCTGGATTTTGAAATTGCCTTTGCGTACCAAATATCCGTCTGTATTAAAACGTACAAATGACTCTACCTCAGGAAAATCGATTTTCAAGTTATAGGCCACGGCAGGCGTAGTAACCCCTACACGTAACAGGTCTGAAGATGTTGTGAATTCTGTTACAACCCGGTAAATACGATTTGCTTCTGTATTAAAACTGTCATAACTCTTTTCAAAACTGACATACATGTATATCAGAAAAAAAGCGGTCATTCCGATAGCCAACCCAAGGATATTAATGAATGAAAATGCCCTATGCCTCCACAGGCTGCGAAACGCGATCTTGAAATAATTTCTCAACATTGTCTGAACCGGGATTTATATGATTAAAATGACTGTCTTTATTGATATTTCGCGAAAACTTTTCGAAAGTTGTAAAACTTTGGAAAAGTTCATTATTCCGCTATTCCGTTCTTAAACTCTTCACCGGATTTGCCAGTGCAGCTTTGACTGATTGAAAGCTTACTGTTATTAATGCTATCAAAAATGCGATACATGCGGTGGCTACAAGGGCCCACCAGCTGATGTTAATCCTGTATGCAAAACTTTGCAGCCATTTGTTCATTGACCACCAGGCAACCGGCATTGCCACTACCGATGAGATTAATACCAGTTTTAAAAATTCTTTTGAAAGCATTAGCGTTACCTGCGGTACGCTTGCGCCTAAAATTTTTCGTATGCCAATTTCCTTGGTGCGTTGTTCCGCAGTATAGATTGTCAAACCAAACAAACCGAGGCACGCCACGAAAATAGAAAGGAAAGTGAAGATGCCGAATACACTGCCCATGCGTTGCTCGGAGCGATACAATGCTTCAAAATCATTATCAAGAAAACTAAAATCAAATGGCGTTGCGGGAGCAAAGCTTTTCCATTGCGCTTCCATTCTCCTGATGTCTTCGGTTATATTTCCGGGTTGCAATCTTACAGAAATATATGAACTTTGCAGGTTGTAAGTTTTTGAGGAGGTATTGAATAATGCAAAGGGTTCCACCAATTCATGCAAGGAAGCGACATTGAAATCTTTCACTACAGCAATCACTTTAAAGCGCTGATCATTTCCCGGATAAGCAAGATTTTTTCCAACCGGATTTTTCCATCCAATTTGTTTTGCAGCTGTTTCGTTGAGGATAACGGAAGCTGAATCATTGAACTCTTTTGAAAAATTTCTTCCCTGTAAAATTTGTATTTTAAGTGTGGGCACAAAATCATTATCAACCATAAATGAAGAAAGCCCGATATCATTTATCAGTGGCTTGTCAGTTTCTGTAGGCTCCGGCACATAACCATCGCCAAAATTTACTTTACCGGGAACACTGCTTGAAACAGCAGCATCAATAACTCCGGATTGTTTTATAAGCTCCTGCCTGAAAGATTCTTCTTTATCTCCCAGTCGTTTTGTGTTTGCAATAACAACCACATTTTCTTTATTCAGCCCAAGGTCCTTGCTCTGTGTATATTTTAATTGCTGGAACACAATGATCGTGCAAATAATAAGCACGATAGAAATGGTGAATTGGAAAATAACCAAACCGTTTCTGAGTAAAATGCTGCTAATATTATTTTTGAAAAGCTTCATGCCTTTCAACACTTCGACAGGATTAAATGAAGTAAGATAAAATGCAGGATATAAACCTGCGAGTAACCCTGTAACCAGGCAAAGGAACAATATAAAAATCCAGATATGGTTTGTAAAAATTGAATTAAATACAAGAGATTTTCCGGCAATATCATTAAAAGGTTGTATCAGTAATAAAACCAGTGACAATGCAATGATTGCCGAGATAAGACTATACAACATCGCTTCGGTAAGAAACTGTTTTATCAGTAGTGATTTTACTGAACCCATTACTTTGCGGATGCCTACTTCTTTTGCTCTTGTTGAAGATTGGGCAGTAGAAAGGTTCATGAAATTTACACAGGCCAGGATAATGATGAAGAAAGCAATGATTGAAAATATGTAAGTGTATTTTATATCGCTTAAGGTAGTTAATCGTGCAGACACTTGCATAGGAAGCGCATGTAAATGAACTGACGTGAAAGACATAAGGCCAAACTTCATTGCTTTGCCTTGTTTTGTAAAATCTTCAAATGATTGGCCATGATCATTATTGAAAGCAAATGCTTTGACCATTGCAGGAAATCTGCTTTCCAGTTTTGCAACAGAAGCATCGTCGACAGCGATGCTTTTTTTAAGTTTCACATACGTATTAACCTGCAACCAAAACCAGTTCCAGCTTCTTTTCTTTACTTCGGGGTAAGCAGCAATTGGTGCAAGCAAGTCGAACTGGAAAGAAGATTGTGCGGGAATATTTTGCAGGACTGCCGTTACCTCAAAAGGTTTTTTATCTGTATCAAATAATAGAATTTTTCCGATCGGGTCAGCATTGCCGAAATATCTTTGTGCGGTTTGTTGTGTGATAACGACTGAATTTGGTTTTTGCAAACAGTTGTTGGCATCACCTTTCAGCAATTGATAATTGAACACTTTCAGAAAATTTGAATCAACAGCCATTAGCTTTTTCTCTGTATAAAAACTTTCTGCTTTTGAATTTTCTTCATAGCGCACCAATACATCCCCGGGGCGATGAACCCGCACATACGATTCTATTTCAGGAAACATGTTTTGCAATGAAGGGCCAACGGCAGGCGCAGTATTGCCGCCGGTTGTATTGGTAATGCCTTTCTCGGTTGCAAACATGTTAACCTGAAAAATATGATCCGCATCTTTAAAAAATTTATCGTACGCCGCTTCGTCCTGTATGTACATTGCAATCAAAATCACGGAAGCCATGGCAATAGCTAAACCTGCAATGTTTATCATGCTGTTTACTTTATTGCGCTGCATGTTGCGCCACGCAGTTTTAAAATAATTTCTGAACATCTTAATGTTATTCTGAATGTGAAGTGATAAATGTCAAATGCTTTTCAAATCGATATTCAACATTCGTCAGTTAAAATAATTTTATTCTGTTTTCAAACTCTTTACCGGGTTTCTTGTTGCCGACCGGATAGCATGGAAACTAACCGTTATCAAACCAATAAATATTGCAGAAAACCCTGCTGCCGCAAATACCCACCAGCTGATATCGGTGCGGTATGCATAATCCTGCAACCACTGCTTCATAAAATACCATGCGACAGGCGATGCGATTATGATAGATAATAAAATGAGTGATACAAAATCCCTGCTCAGCATATTTATAATATTCGTGACACTTGCTCCCAATACCTTTCTTATTCCAATTTCTTTTGTCCTTCTTTCTGCTGTGAACATGCCAAGCCCGAATAATCCCATGCAGGAAATAAAAATGGTCAGAGCCATTGCAATATTTACGAGCCTTGCTGTTTTCTCTTCCTGCCCGTATAAAAACCCTATGGATTCATTCATGAAACGGTAATTGAATGCCTCATCGGGAAATATTTTTTTCCATTCTTTCTCTACTGCAGCTAAAACTGTTTTTATTTCTTTTGTATTTTTTTCCTGGCTGGCGAGTTTAATGGCAATACTATACCGGAAAAACTTCATGTTTGTTATTATCGCCGGATCTATTGCGTCATGAAATGAGCCCTGGTGAAAATCAGCAACAACACCAACGATCGGGTATCCCTTTGAATTATTTGCGGTTGTATTAAAGCCATTAAAAAGTTGTTTGCCGACAGCATCTGCAGGGTTGGTAAATCCAATTGCTTTTGCCAGTGTTTCGTTGATAATCAATTCATGGAGGCTATCACTAGGCAACATATCCCTACCTGCAACCAATTTCATCCCGTAAAAAGATATATACTGTTCATCTCCTTCTTCAATTACAGGATTGATCGTTATTTCTTCTTTGCCTTTGAACTTAAATGTGTTTGAAGTTTTTGCAAAGCCCATCGGGTTACTTCCCTGCCATAGCACTTTGTCAACGCCGTGAATATGCCTCACATTTTCTGCAAGAATTTTCAGTTTATCATCACGGTCGCGCCATTTGTCAACTGTTATAATTGCGTCCGAGTTAAAACCCTTATCAGCATTCTTCATAAAATTCATTTGCTTGCCCATAACAATGGCAGTAATAATAAACAACATCGAGATGGTAAATTGAAAAACGATCAGCGCTTTGCGGAGATTTATTTTTTCTGACCCCTTTTGAAAATTTACGCCTTTCAAACTCAGGACGGGTAAATAAGAAGCTAAAACCCGCGCAGGATAAAACCCTGCGAAGAGTGTAGTAATGATGATGACACTACACAGGAATAATAATGTTGAAAGATTGAAAATATGAAATTCGGTTCCCTCTGGAATATAATCTTTGAATAAAGTAAGTACAGGATTAACCAACAGAACAGAAATGACGGTAGCCAGCACCGTTAGTACAAATGTTTCGGAAAGAAATTGAAAAGTGATATTCTTCCTGTCACTGCCCAACACTTTCCTGACGCCGATTTCCTTTGCCCGCTGAATGGATTGCGCAGTAGAAAGATTAATGAAATTAACTGCAGCGATCAATAAAATAAACACGGCAACACCCATCAGTGAATACAAAGTTGGCATATATGCTTTGCGAAAATCATCGCCATCATCGCCCCTGCGAAATTCTTTGGTGAAATGTATATCAGTCAGCGGTTGCAGGTACATCGTGAGTTTTGTTCCGGCTTGCTGAAATTTTACATGGTCCTTGATATACGTTGCAAACCTTTTATTCACCATATCAGCCGTAACCCGTTTATCTAATTTTACCATCACAAGAGAATTGTGTGGCTGAAGGCTGCGCCAGTCTGCATTGGAAAATCTTTGTTTTAAAAAGCTATGCGTGACAGTGGATATGGAAATGAAATCAGTATAACCAAAATCTGTGTTTTCAGTCCAATCTTTCACAATGCCCGAAACATTTACCCGCAGTGAGTCCTGGTAGATCACGGTTTTGCCGATCATTTCATCAAGCGGGATATTGCCAAAATATTTTTTTGCCCTGTTTTCTGTCAGCACTACTTTAAACGGTTTGTTCAGCGTTTCAGGATTCCCTTTAAGCCATTTGTATTTGAATATGTCAAAATATTCCGGCCATGTGATGATGGTGGATGTGTTATAAGAGCCAACGATTCTGTTATCAAATTTTTTGGGAGCTTTATTGCCGTCGGGAATTGTGACATCTTCGCCATAGTCAATAAGCCCCGCCTTAGCTTCAAAACCTGGAATTTGATTTTCAAATGCCGCAACATCAGGTATAACGCTGTTCAAAAAATCCTTTTGCCCTTTGTCGTTTTGGATCTCTCCGACAATCCTGTAAATGCGGTCCCCATCGGGATGAAATTTATCGAAACCAAGATCGAATTTGGTGACCAGGTAAATGGCCAGACATGCACAAATTCCCAAAGCTAATCCAAGTACATTAATAGCAGTGTATACTTTATGGCGTATCATATTCCGCCAGGCGATTTTTAAATAATTTTTAAACATAAAAGATATTTATGATTGCTGGGGTTCGTGATGCCTGATAACTGCTGACAACTAAAAGCTTTTAGCTTCGGGCATTCTTAATTTTTAATTACTAATTCTCAATTCTTAATTCACTATTCACTCCTCAAACTCTTCACCGGGTTCGCCATCGCTGCTTTTATCGCCTGAAAGCTCACAGTTGCGAGCGCAATGATGATTGCCCCTAATCCTGCAGCAACGAACATCCACCATTCTATATGTATGCGATATGCGAAATTGTCGAGCCATTTATTCATCGCCCACCAAGCAATTGGAAACGCAACGATTAAAGAAACCGCAACAAGCTTTATAAAGTCTTTTGAAAGCAATGCGACAATACCTGCTTCACCAGCGCCCAATACTTTGCGCACGCCGATTTCTTTAATGCGTTTTTGGGTGGCGAACGTTGCAAGCCCAAACAATCCAAGGCATGAAATCACAATCGACAACACAGAAAATATATTGAACAGGCTTCCCATTCTTTGTTCTGTGATATACATTTTTGCAAGATCATCATTCACAAAACCATAAGAAAAAGGATAATCACCATACACGTTCCCAAAAGTTTTTTGCAGCGCCATGATTACTTTTTGGATATTCGTTGGCGTTGTTCTCATTACCACATAGCCGCCGCCAAAATTTGTTTCCATCACAAGCGGTTCAATAGGTTGTTGCACCTTTTTGAAATTGAAATCTTTTACCACACCCATAATAGGCGCCCATCTGTCTTCTAACGAAATGGAAATGATTTTGCCGATTGCATTGTTGGCATTTAATCCCATTACTTTTAATGCAGTTTCGTTCACAACATAACCAGTGTCACTGGATTTGAGTTCTTTTGAAAAAAATCTTCCTGTAACCATTTGCATGCCTAAGGTTTTCACGAAATTTTCATCAACTCTTAATCTATATGCTTCCACCTGTGTTTTCGGATCCATACCGCGCCATGAGAGCAGCGATGCGCCTTCTGTAAGGTTCGTTGGCAACATATCGGTGAAAGTGTAGTTGCTGATATCGGGATACTTTGCCAAGGTAGCAATCATAGCGTCTTTATTATTTTTCAAATCGCCAACCATTGGCATCTGCATATACAAAAGATTCTCTTTATCATAACCGATATTTCTTTTTTGTATATACTGAAGCTGGCTATAAATCACCAATGTGCTGATGGTAAGAATAACAGAAATTGAAAATTGAATAACCACCAACCCATTTCGCAAAAAAGATTTTTGGCTGTTCAACAATTTCGTGCCCTTCAATGCTTTTATCGGGTTGAAAGAGGAAAGAAAAAATGCAGGATAAGACCCGGAAATTAAACCGGTTAATGTTGCGATGCCTAAAAGGCCAAGAACGATTTTAATATTCAACAAATCAAAGGACATGGATTTATTCGCCAACTGGTTGAAAAGTGGCAACATGAGAAAAACAATCATCAATGCAATCAACAATGAAATAAAAGAAAGCAATAAGGACTCGCCAATAAATTGTGCGATCAATTGCAGACGCAATGCACCAACTGTTTTTCTCAAGCCTACTTCTTTTGCCCGCTGGCCTGAAACTGCAGTAGCAAGGTTCATGAAATTAATGCACGCAATCACGATGATAAAAATTGCTACCAGTGAAAATATTTTTACATACTGAATGTTTCCTTGTCCTTCCACATCGCCCATGAAATGCGAATGCAGATGGATATCTTTCAGCGACTGCGTAAATAACGTCACTTTAAAATCCGGATTATTTTTCATCAATATTTCAGTCGATTGCTTTTCAATATTGCGCATAACATCTGCGGTGGGCTTCACTGCATCTTGCAATTGAAAATAATCATACACAACAAAATTTGTCCAGCCCCATTCCGGTCTGTTTGTTCTGTCAAACAACGCCGATGACAAAAGCATATCAAACTGAAGATGGGAATTGGCCGGAATATTTTTTAGGATACCCGCCACCGTTAGGTTTGTGCCTTTAATATCATTGTCTATATAAATTATTTTTCCGACGGCATCATCCGCGTTGCCAAAATATTTTTTTGCCGTCTCTTCCGTAATAGCAACGTTCGTTGCTGAAGAAAGTATTGTCTTCACATTTCCTCTTAGCAATGGATAATTGAACATTTGCAGAAAATTGCTATCGGCATAATATATTTTCTTCTCGTCAAACTTTTTTGTGCCGATAGTGATCATGCGATGTTCCGGTGCAATCCTCGTCACATTTTTTATAGTTGGTATTTGTGTTTTGACGGCGTTGGATAATGCCGGCGGCACCGTCACCCATTCCTGCTCGCCAGCTTTCAAGGTAAATCTAAAAATGCGATCCGCATTCGGATTGAATTTGTCATAACTCGTTTCATCCTGCACCCATAGAAAGATGAGGATGCTGCAAGCCATTCCTGTTGCAAGCCCGAATATATTCAGCCCTGAAAATAATTTGTGGCGCAAAAGATTGCGGAGTGCGATTTTGAAATAATTTTTTAGCATAAGAACGATTTACCCCCGCCCCCTAAAGGGGAGCCCTGAGGCGTGTTAATTATAGTAATTTAAAAAGCTTCATTTTTCATTCAATAAAACAATCACGAACTAAGTTCCCCTTCAGGGGACAGGGGCACTATTCACTTCTCAAACTCTTCACCGGATTTGCCAACGCTGCTTTGATGGATTGTGTGCAAACTGTTGCAATTGCTATCAACAGTGTAGCTATTCCTGCAATAATAAACATCCACCACGCGGGTTGAATATGGTAAGCAAAATTTTGCAGCCATTGCTTTAGCATCATATAAGCCAGTGGCCATGCAATCAGGTTGGCAATCCCAATCCATATTACAAATTGCTTTGAAATAGTAACTGTTACTTCTGCAACACTCGCCCCAAGCACTTTGCGTATGCCAATCTCTTTTTTACGTTGTTCGGTAACAAACATCGCCAGCCCAAACAAGCCAAGGCACGCCACAAATATTGCCAATACAGATAATATGGTTGAAAGAGCACTTATCATTTTTTCGTTCTGGTACATGTTGTCAATAATATTATCGAGCGAACTGAAATTACATTTTTCGTTGGGGCGCAAGTTGTCCCAGGTATTTTCTATATAAGAACGTATAGCTGCATGATTACTTCCGGAATATTTTATGGTGATGTAAGTGGAAGCCTGACGCACTTTATCCAGGTGCAATACCAATGGTTTTACCTGCTGATGCAATGACTCATAATTAAAATCTTTTGTTACGCCTATTATCCGGTACATGCGTGGCACAGCATCATTGGAAGCCATTTCTATACGTTGCCCTAGCATTGATTTTGCGCCCGGAGCAAATGCTTTAGCTGCAGTTTCATTTATTACTACTGCCGTACTGTCTGTACCCATTGATAAATCAAAAAAGCGGCCTTCTTTTAACTGGATGCCAAAAGTGGGAACAAAATATTCATCTACATCCAAAAAAGCAGCATGTACCGGTCCTGCATTTGAGCGGCCTTCGAGCGTGTAAGCCGATTCTTGTACGCCTGAAGCAAACATCAGTGAAGAATTGGTAACAGATACCACTGCAGGGTTTTTTATTAATTCCTGTCTGAATGACTGCAAGTTATTGCCTAAGGAAGCGCCATTATAAATGGTAATAAGCTGCTGCGTGTGCATGCCCAGGTTTTTGTTCTGCATAAAATTAAGTTGCTGCTTTACCATCAGCATTCCAATAATAAAAGCGATAGAAATGGCAAACTGGCTTACCACCAATATGCTTCGCAGGGTGTTCTTGCTTTTCTGTTGAACACCTTTCAATGTGTCTACCGGCTTGAAGCGGGAAAGGTATATGGCAGGATAACTGCCAGCCAATAATGCGACAGCTATGGTAAAGAGTAACAACAGTGTTATACTTTTATAGTCACTGAACAAAGATGATGATGCGACTGTCTTGTCGAAAAGCTGGCCAAGCCAGGGCGAAACAAGGCTCACTATAAATACTGCTGCAATCACAGCAATTAAAGTAGTTATGAAAGCTTCTGTAAAATATTGCTGCATCAATTGCCATCTTGCTGAACCAAGCGTTTTACGTATTCCCGTTTCCTTTGCCTTTTTTTCACTACGGGCAGTGGCTATATTTATAAAATTGAATACAGCAATCAGCAACACAAATAATGCGCTGATAATAAAAATGCGCACATACATGATGTTGCCGATATTATTTTGTCCGAATTCGGTATTGGGGTCAATACCATATCGTTCTTTTGAGTAGAGATGCACTTCGGTTAATGGCTCCAGCCGCATTTCAAAAGCATTGCCGCTTTTGCCGAATTGTTCATAAGGCATGTTGAGGGTCTTGGCTATTTGCGGGCCTGCACCTTTATCTACCAATGCTTTCAGTTTCTGTTCTACCATTTTTGTATCAGCATCATTTTTAAGTTTTACAAAAGTTGAATATCCCATCGCAAGCCAATTGGCGTCATCTCTGCCATGAATGCTGCCCAGCGATAAAAACATGTCTGCATTAAAATGCGAGTTGGCAGGAAAGTCGGTCATTACCGCGGATACCATGAATAAGAGAGAATCGTTTACGATGAATTGTTTGCCCACAGCATCTGCATTACCAAAATAACGTTTGGCTGTTGTTTCTGTAATGACTACGGTGTTTGGCTTTGTCAATGCAGTAGCTGCATTTCCTTTTAACAGCGGATGATCGAAAACTTTAAAATAGTTAGAGTCGGCTGTATAGACACTATGTTCCCTGAAAACCTTTTCCTCATATTTCATATTGTATGAGGCCTCATAACCTACCACTGTACTGGCTTCCACTTCGGGAATATCAGTGCGCAAAGCATAAGCTACAGGGGGACTACTTTTTGAGCTATTTGATTCAGCGCCATTCAAGCTTATGTGTGTATAAACACGGTAAATGTTGTTTGCATCTTTATAAAATGTATCAAACCCAAACTCGCTGCTTGCATACAGGTATAACACCAATGCACAGGTAAGCCCTATGGCGAGGCCGCCAATATTAATGATTGATATTTTCGGGTTTCGTGCAAGATTCCGCCAGGCTGTTTTCAAATGGTTTTTAAACATGACAAAAAATTTCTGATTTGAGATTTGAAGATGTCCGATTTCTTTAATTCAAACTTTCACTATTTAGTTGTAGTCTTTTCAATTTAAATTTTCATTTTTTGTAACCGGCGACATAACTCTCTTCTTCATCGTTGCGTCGCACTCTTGTACAAAACAATTCTATTCACCACTCACCATTGACCATTCACTATTCACTTCTCAAACTCTTCACCGGGTTTGCCAGTGCTGCTTTTATGGATTGAAACCCAATTGTCAATAAAGTGATCATTAATACAAAAAATGCTGTGAGTACAAATACAAGTGGCGAAATATTTACCCTATATGCAAAGCCTTGCAACCAGTCATGCATTATCCACCATACTACAGGGAAGCCAATAAGCATTGCAATTAAAACCATCGTGATAAAATCTTTTGACAACATCATTGCTACATTGCCTACAGTTGCACCAACTACTTTACGAATGCCGATTTCTTTCTGTCGCCTTTGTGCTGTAAAGGCAGCCAAGCCAAATAGTCCAAGACAGGAAATAAGAATAGCAAGTCCTGCAAAATACCTTGATAAAACAGAAACTCGGTTTTCTGCTTTATATAATGCTGCATAATCTTCGTCCATAAAACGATAATCAAATGAGAGCCCTTTACTAAAAGAAGTAAAAACCGTTTTTATTCTTTCAATGGTTTGTTTTTCTGTACCCGCTTTTATCTTTATAACAATGCTTGGTCCGATTGGAAAATCCTGAAAAAAACAAGGTTTTATAGGATTATATAAAGACTCAAAATTGAAATCTTTTGCAACACCGACTATCACATGAGGCTGTCCCCAGAAACTAACGGTTTTGCCTATCGGGTTTTGTAAGCCCATTGTTTTGATAGCAGCTTCATTAAAAATGATCTCTTTGAACGATCGGTTGTCGTCTGAGAAACCTTTTCCTTCTTTCATTTGAATTCCTACGGTCTGTATAAAACCATAGCCAACTTCAAGATTTGCAAATTCAAGGTTTTGTGTGGGATTTTTACCTGGCCAGGTAAAACCACCAATGCCGCCATGATTTCCATTCAGATCATGCGAGTGGCTACCTGCACTTACTACGCCTGGTAGGCTCCTTATTTCGTTCACAAAGCTTTCTGCTGCTACCAATTTTAAGGAATCAAACTCGAGCGGTATTTCAAAATTGATAACATTGTCTCTGCTATAACCAAGATTTTTTGATTGTATATAATCTATCTGTTTGTAAACAATGGAAACTGCAACTATAGCAATAACAGAAAGTGTAAACTGAAATACTACTAATCCTTTTCTTACCCATATTTCTCCAATAGAAGTTTTCAATTTCCCCTTTAATATAAGTGCAGGAGAGAATCCGGAAATATACAATGCGGGATAACTGCCTGCAATAAGACCTGTTAAAAGTGTTATGCTTAATACAGGAATTATAAGAGTAGTATCAAGTTTAAAATTTAAAACCTTACCCGTAATTTGATTGAATGCCGGGAGCAACAATGTGATAAGAACAATTGACAGGATTAATGAAAGAAAGCTCAGAAAAACAGACTCTCCCAGGTATTGCAAAACGAGTGAACCACGGCGTGCTCCCACCACTTTTTTTATGCCCACTTCTTTTATCCTGTGCGATGCTTTTGCAGTGGAAAGGTTCATGAAATTAATGCATGCAATGACCAAAATGAAAATACCAATGATAGTAAAAAGTTTTACATAAACAATCCTGCCACTGCCTGTTTGCTTACCATCTTTAAATACATCGTGAAGGTATTTATCCGAAAATTTTATCGCAAACAAATCTTTTGTATCTTCTTTTCCTTGTTGGGTAACAAAATTTTTTATTTTGGCATTGAACTGATCAATGTTCGTTCCTTTCTTAAGAATTACAAAGGTGCTCGGATCGCTGTTGCCCCAATCTTTCATGCCGGGTCTTTTTTCAACAAAAAGATCAAAGTTGAAAATCATATCGAACTGATTCGTTGCATTAACCGGATTTGCTTTGAACACGGCAGCAATCTGATAAGAGCCTGTAAATTCACCATCGCTCCAGAATAAATTTTTACCTACAGCATCTGATGCAGAATGAAAAAGTTTATTGGCAAGCACATCAGATATAGCAATGGAATGTTTGTCGGATAATATTTTATTTTTATCGCCCGTGATAAAAGGGCAAGTGAACACATCAAAATAATGTTGGCTCACAAATTGCCGCCGTGCTTTAATGCGCTTGTCTCCGCTTGTTATTATACCATCATTATCGAACCATGAAGCTAGCACAACTGTGGCTGAGTTTTCTACTTCCGGCATTGCTTTCGCCAGCGCATTTGCGAGCAAGCCTGCTGTGTTGGTGGTTGTTTCAATAATGCCATCATGTTTTATGTTTTGCATTATTTCATACAACTGCTTGTCTTTTTCATTGTAATGATCCACGCTCAGTTCATCAGTTACCCATAGCCAGATGAAAATCGCACAAGCTAATCCGGTAGATAATCCTACAAGATTAAGAAATGTAAACTGCCGATCTTTAATAAGGTTGCGCCATGCAATTTTTAAATAGTTCTGAAGCATAAATTTTTATTTAGCGGATAACCGTTAATTCATTTTTTATTCTGATCTCAAACTCTTCACCGGATTCGCAAGCGCTGTTTTTATTGCCTGAAAACTTACTGTAAATAATGCAATGCAAATTGCCAACACTCCCGACAATGCAAACATCCACCATTGAATGCTCGTGCGATATGCATAGCCTTGTAACCAATCGTACATGAACCACCACGCCACAGGAAAAGCAATGATGCATGATATTGCAACCAATTGTAAAAATTCTTTCGCCAGCAAACCTGTTAATGCACTAACAGAAGCGCCGAGTACTTTACGTATACCGATTTCTTTTGTGCGGCGTTCTGCTGTGTATGCAGCTAATCCAAATAATCCGAGGCAAGAAATAAAAATCGCGAGCATTGCAAATACTCCCGCTAATTTGCCGATTAATGTTTCAGAAGAAAACATGGCATCAAAATCTTTATCAGCAAATCTGTATTCAAACGGAAAACCGGGATTATCAACTTTTAATATATCTCCGGTTTTTTCCAAAGCCTGCTGTAAATTTACATTTGGCTTAAACCGCAAAGCCATTACCGTTGAATTATAAATGCCATTAAAAAATATTAATGGAGCGCTTTTCCCATAAACATCGTTATAAATGAAATCTTTGATAATACCGATTACCGTTAGCTTAAAATTATAAGCATTAATGATGGCACCAACTTTTCCTTCTTTTCCCATAAGGCTTGACATACTTTCATTAATAATAATGTTAGTGCTATCTAAATTTCTGTTGCCACCTCCATAAACATAAAAATCTCTACCGGCAATTAATTTTATGTGCATGGTAGAGATATATTCATAGCTTACAACATTTGAATGAATCGGGACTTTCGCACTTGGGTTTTTACCTTGCCAATTGAAACCATCGCCGTAGCTGTACACATGCAAAGCATCATGCAAGCTTAATGCTGCATTCTCAACATAACCTGTTCCAATCAAATCATTTTTAATTTTGCTGAAATGATCTTTCATGCTGCCTTGCAGATCCGTATAAATAAGATTGTTCTTGTTATATCCAAGATCTCTGTCCTTGATATGCTGCACTTGCCTGTAAACAATAATGGTAGAGATGATCAGAATAATGGATGCAGTAAACTGTGATACAACAAGCCCTTTGCGAATGAAGACAACTCCCACCGAGCTTTTTATTTTAATGCCTTTCAAAACTTTTATCGGATTGAATGATGATAAATAAAACGCGGGATAGCTTCCTGCAACAAGCCCAGCGAAAATTCCAATGCCTAATAAACAACCGATATGCAGCGGGTTAAATAAATTAAGTGATAGTTGTTTTTCTACAAGCTGATTATAAAAAGGAATTACTAAATATAGAATTATTACAGCAAGAATGATTGCGATGAATGACATCAACAGCGATTCGCTGATAAATTTTCCGATCAATTTATTTTTTCCTGCTCCCATTACTTTCAATACCCCTACTTCCTTTGCGCGTTGCTCTGAACGTGCCGTTGCAAGGTTCATGAAATTGATGCATGCAATAAGAAGAATGATAATTGCAATTGTTGAAAAAAGCTTTACATATTTTATGTTGCCACCGTCCTGCACGCCATTTACAAAATTGCTGCGCAAATGCCAGTCGTTCATGCTGAATAAAAAACACTGGTTGGTTGCACCATTTACTTTTGTGCTTAAATAATTTGAAAGTTTTTTATTGATGGATTCGCGGTTTGCTGTCGGCGACAATTCAACAATAGTTTCTGTTAGATTATTGTCCCATGGTTTCAGCCATGTATTTGCGTCTTCCCAGGTTGTGTAAGGCGAGAGCCATTGAAAATGATAATAACAATTTGAAGGAAGGTCTTTAAAAACACCGGTAATATTATAAAGCCCATCAACACTATAAGAGCCTTTGATGTTCATTTTGATTGTTTTTCCAACAGGATTATCGTTACCGAAAAATTTTTCCGACATCGATTCATTAATTACAACCGAGTTAGGACTGTTCAATGCTGTTGATTTATCGCCATAAATAAAAGGCAATGCATACATCGAAAGCACTGAAGGATCGGCATACATGCCGTTTTCTTTAATCGTTTTATCACCAACAACTGCAAGTTCATCCGTTGGCCAACTAAGCCGCCCGCTATTAACAATGCCTGGAATATCTGCTTTCAATGCAGCAGCGAGCGGCCCGGGGGTAGAACCATTTGTATTTATACCTGCATCGTTTTTTTCGTTTTGCATAACATGATACAGGTAATCGCGTTTTGCAAAATTGTGGTTGAAAGTCATCTCGTCTTCGACCCACAAAAAAATTAATGCAGCAGAAGCAATGCCGACAGCCAATCCAAAAATGTTCAGAAAGCTGTAGGTCTTATTCTTCCACAGGTTGCGCAGCGTGATTTTAAAATAATTTTTGAGCATATAATTTATTTATAGTGCTGAGTATTAAAAGCGGGGGTACGGGGCATACGAAACCACTGAAATTTTACCAACAATATGCCGAAAATAAATACGAATGATTTACAGCGCAGTAGAAATGAAATACATACGAACAGGTTCGTTTTCGATACAGAAAGTGTCCGGTTTTGATACAGGAACAGACTCGGATTTTCAGTTTCCGATATACGGCTTCCTTTTCACAGTAAATGATAATATAACCAGGCGCTGATTTTAAATGAAGAACCCGGTACCGAAACTCACTCCGTTCTCAAACTTTTTACCGGGTTCATTAATGCGGCTTTGATGGCCTGAAAACTTATTGTAAACAATGCTATGAACAAGGCCAGTGCAGCTGCCAATAAAAATATCCACCAGCTGATGGTTGTGCGATTGGCAAAATCCTGCAGCCATTTGTTCATAAAAAACCATGCAACCGGTGTGGCAATAATGAATGCGATGACTACAAGTTTTATAAAATCTTTTGAAAGTAATTGAACGATGCCGCTTACACTTGAACCTAATACTTTCCTGATACCGATTTCTTTTGTTCTTTGTTCTGCAATGAATGTTGAAAGGCCGAACAAACCGAGGCAGGCAACAAGTATGGCAAGTGCTGAGAAAATCAAAATGATCTTTCCGATTCTTTGTTCTGAACTGTACATTTCATTGAATGCATCATCTAAAAAGCGGTAACTGTAAGGCATGCCCGGAGCCATCACCTTCCATTTATTTTCCACTTGCTTCAATATATCGGGAATATTTGCAGCATTTACTTTGAATGAAATAAGCCCGGTACTGTTTTTCAGGAACAACCCTAACAAGCCCACATTTTGCTTTAATGATTCGAAATTGAAATTCCTGACCACGCCAATAATGGTATAACTAATGGGGATATTGTTATTATTACTGTTGTAATAACTATATAATTTTTTGCCAATAGGATCGCTTAACCCGAGGTTTTTTGCCGTGGCTTCATTGATAATTACTGCTGAAGAGTCACTGCCAAAATCTCTTGAAAAATTTCTTCCTTTTATCATCACCATTCCCAGTGTTTTGATATAATCATAATCAACTGCCCAAGTTTGCATATCAAAACCATTTTTTATATCCATTACAGGGCTGGTGGAAAAAGTATTGTCACTTCTGTTTGAACTGCTGACAGGTAAAAAGCCACTCACACTTGCGCTGGTTACCCCCGGCACTTGCAGCACATCATTTTTGAAAGATGTTAAATTATTTTTCAGCGCATACGCATCATTCACAATCAATACCTCGCTTTTGTTGAAGCCTAAATTTTTTGTTTGTATATAATGAAGCTGGCGGTAAATGACAATTGTGCCTATGATGAGGATAATGGAAGTGGTAAATTGGAAAACAACGAGCAGACTTCTCAGGCCCCCGCTTTTGCTGCCAAGTTTTAATTTTCCTTTCAATACTTCAATAGGTTTAAATGCGGAAAGGAAAAATGCAGGATAGCTTCCGGCTAATAATCCGACCACAAATGGTAACGCAATCAATAATGGCAAAATGATTGGCGAGAAGAGATTTAAAATGCTCATTGATTTTGACGACACATCATTGAACAATGGAAGAACGAGAAATGCAATGCCGATGGCAATGAGTAATGATAGGACGACCATTAAAGTGCACTCCGCCAGGAACTGTGCTACTAATTCTTTCTTTTCTGTGCCCAGCACTTTGCGGATACCGACTTCTTTTGCGCGGTTGGCTGAACGCGCCGTGGTAAGGTTCATGAAGTTGATGCATGCGATTACCAGAATGAATAATGCTACCGCTGAGAAGATATAAACATACTGTATATTCCCGCCGGGCAAAAATTCGTATTGTAATGTTGAATACAAATGAAGCCTGGATAACGGCGTCATATTATATTCCAGCATATTGCCTGCTTTTTTGAAATCATCCATCGAGTTGATTTGCATAAATTGTTTTGCCTGTGGCAGGCAATACTTATCGATGTATTCATCAAATTTATTTTCAAAAGCCTTCGCATCTGTTCCGGGCCTTAATAAAAGATAAGTGTGAAAATTGTGGCTCAGAAATTGCCCCCAGTTATAGTCCACATTTTTCATGGAGAAATAAAAATCAAAATCGAAATGTGAATTATGCGGAATATTTTTGATGACGGCATTTACCTTGTATAGTGTTCTGTTATTATCATTGGTTTCAAGGGTTTTCCCGACAGCATTTGTTGTGCCGAAATATTTTTGTGCAACTTTTTCCGTGATCACAACCGTATTCGGCTCGTTCAATGCATTTTTTACATCGCCTGCTATTGCGGGTATATCGAATATCCTGAAGAAGGTGGAATCAACATGACAAACTTTATATTCATTGATATAATCATTCCCTTTTTTAATGAGTTTATTGCCGTTTGAATTGTACACACGTGCATATTCTTCTACCTGCGGATAATCTTTTTTCAGCATTTGCCCCATCATGTCTGAACTGAATGGAAAATTCAGGTCTGTGCCGCCAAAGCGGATGTGTGCATTAATCCGGTAAATCCGGTCGTAGTTTTTATAGAATTTATCGAAGCTTAATTCATCCAAAACATACAGAGAGATCAGCAGAAAGCAGGATAAACCAACTGCAAGCCCCATGATATTAATGACGGAGAATGTTTTGTTGCGCAGCAAATTTCTCCAGGCAATTTTCAGATAGTTGTTGAGCATGGCTTTCGTTTTAATGTTAGCTGGAAGTAACCAATACAGGTATAGCTGAAGTATGCACTTCAGTACAAGAGTGCGACGCAACGATGTTGAGTAATGTTACAGGGGGCAGGACAATAATTTCAGTTTTCAGTCACTACTTGACAGCCTTCAGTTATCGGGGCAGCTTTAAATATCAAACTATAAACCCGAAACTGTAAACTCATTCCGTTCTCAAACTCTTCACCGGATTGGCTGTGGCTGCTTTAACTGCCTGGAAACTTACTGTTATCAATGCAATCAATGCTGCTAACACTCCTGCAAGAATAAAAACCCACCATTGAATGCTGATGCGATATGCAAAATCACTGAGCCAGCTATGCATAGCGAACCATGCAACCGGGAAAGCGATGATTGCTGCGATCATGACGAGTTTCAAAAAATCTTTGGATAATAATCTCACAATATTACTGATATTGGCGCCAAGCACTTTGCGTACGCCGATTTCTTTTACACGCTGTGTGATGGTAAATGCAGACAAGCCAAACAAGCCAAGGCTGGCAATAAAAATGGCAATGCATGCAAATGTTACGAATATCGTTCCCTGCTTTTGTTCGCTTTGGTAAAGTTTGTCAAATTTCTCATCTAGGAAATTAAATTGGTAAGGCTGCTCAGGCAAAATTTTTCTCCATGTTGATTCAAGATGGCTCATGGAAGATTGAATATTGCTGCCCGCAATTTTTACAGATACATAGTTGAATTGATTAATGGATGGCGGGAACATGACCATCACCAGCGGAACAATTTGCTGGTGCAAAGATTCAAAATGAAAATCATTGACAACACCGATTATTTTTCCTTTGCGGTTGCCGTATTTAAAATCTTTCCCAACGGCATTTTGTGCATTCCAGCCCAGCGCTTTCACGGCAGCTTCGTTAAGAATATAGTTTGATGTATCAGTGCCAAAATCCCTCGAAAAATTCCTTCCTCCGGCGATTTGTATTCCATAAGTAGGTATAAAATCATAATCGACAGCCACATATTTAATATCTGTTGTGGTAGGTCGCATGGAATCTCCCGATAAAGTAGAAGCGCCCATATTATCAAGTAACCTGCCAGAGGGGATTCTTGATGAG
The DNA here is from genome assembly GCA_035541355.1 of Puia sp. GTDB lineage: Bacteria > Bacteroidota > Bacteroidia > Chitinophagales > Chitinophagaceae > Puia. The sequence continues at coordinate 42,609 of DATKNN010000017.1, forward strand.
CAGGAGACATTCTTAAAAGAAGAATTGCTTAACAATTCATTTCGAAAGGCTGTATAATTTTTGCTGATATCAACATTATAAGGAATGACAAACACCTGCTCTTTATTAAAGCCCAGCGATTTTTTTTGCATGAAACTTAATTGCTGAAAAACGATTGCGGTTGTGATGATGAGCACAATGCTGATAGCAAATTGAGTGACCACCAAAACTTTTCTAAAAGAAACTCCGCTGCTGGCTTTGAATAACCCTTTCAATGTTCTAATAGGTTGGAATGAAGACAGGAACAAAGCGGGATAAATCCCGGAAAGGACACCAACTATACATGGAGAGAGGAATAATGGAATTAATATCTGCCATTTGAATAATGAAGAAATAAGAATATGCTGCCCTGAAATTTTATTGAGCCAGGGTAACGCCAGCCAGGTAAGCAACAACGCAGTGATGAGCGCAAACCAGCAGATGAGTACTGATTCACTCAGCAATTGTGCAACCAATTCTTTTTTCCTGGCGCCAATTACTTTGCGTATACCAATTTCTCTTGCACGCAACGCAGAGCGGGCTGTAGAAAGGTTCATATAATTAATGCAGGCAATTAATAAAATAAAAAGCGCAATGCTGCCAAAAATATATACCCTGCTGATATCGCCATTTGCTTCTGCTTCGTAATCTGTGTGCGATTTCAAATGAATATCCGTTAGTTTTTGTAAGCCCAGCTTAGTGAATTGAGAAGGGTTTTTGCCATTATACATAGAATGCGGCATATGCTTGTCAACAAATGCAGGGAATTGCTTCACCATATTTTGTATAGGATAATTTTCCGGCATCAGTAAAAACGTGAAAAAAGAATTATTACCCCAGTTTGTACGCAGGTTTTCTGCGCCGTAAACAGATGTATCATTCAATGTGCTGAATGAAATTAGCACTTCAGGGTGCATAAAAGAATTTTCCGGGAATCGTTTATAGATGCCCGTTACTTTCAAGTTGAATAAATTCATTAACCGTAATGATTTGTTGATCGGGTCTTCATTGCCAAAATATTTTTTAGCGGCTTCTTCTGAAAGTATAATCGAAAAAGGCTCTGCCAGCGCAGTTTTCGGATTTCCTGCCACCATTTTTTGCGTGAAGACATCAAAAAAATTTTCATCGGCACAATACACGTCCGCTTCATTAAAAATTTTATCCCGGTAATGTATGGCTGTGGTTCCCTGCGGGTATATCCTTGTTATTTTTTGTATGTCGGGAAAATCCGTAAGCAGGTAAGGGCCGAATGCCGGGGCGATGGTACTCAGGTTTAGTGATACTACGCCATCCTGGTTATTGAAACTCCTGGTTACACGATAAATATTATCAGCATTTTTATTGTATTTATCATAGCTCAGCTCATTCAATATATATGCAAGAATGAGCAGGCAGCATGTTAAGCCGATGGTGAGGCCTGACAGGTTGATAAAAGAAATGAATTTGTATTTCCTGATATTGCGCAAGGCGATTTTTAAATAACTCTTTATCATGCAATGAAAATTTAGGGTTCCTGATTTCTCATTTTTTCTTGCGGTAAATGGATAGCTATCCTTAATTGCCAAACAGTTTTATTATTGCCTATTCATTATTTGCTACTCACTTCTCAAACTTTTCACAGGGTTGGCTATTGCAGCCTTTATTGCATGTATGCTCACTGTTATAATTGCGAGCATAACAGTTGCTAATGCAGCAATGATGTAAATGCCCCAGCTCATATCCGTCCTGTACACAAAATCCTGCAACCATTTTGTCATTGCCAGCCATGCTAACGGAAATGCGATAAGGATGGCGATGCCGGAAAGCCTGATGAAATCTTTCGACAGGTTAAAAACAATATTGCTAACAGACGCACCCAGCACTTTGCGGATACCAATTTCTTTAATTCTTTGTTGAGCAGTATAAGATGATAACCCGAATAAGCCGAGACAAGCAAGAATAATTGCGATCGATGAAAATATATTCATCACCTTTCCAAGCCTTAGTTCAGCGCTGTATAAGTTGTTGTAATCATCGTCCATGAAGCGGTATTGAAAAGGCCTGGTGGGGACAAGGTTTTTCCATTTGGATTCTATGAATGAGATTGTGCCCGGAATATTTTGCCCGCTGATCTTTACTAATAATTCAGAATGCCAAAAATCCGGAAATAAAACATACGCTTTAATAGGATCGTGCAATGAACTAAAATGAAAATCTTTTACAACGCCCTTTACAATGCCTGGCCTTGAATCATCCAAAAACATTTTCTTTCCCACAGCTTCTGCCGGTTTCCATCCCAATTGTTTCGCTGCTGTTTCATTTAATATGAAATGAAAATTTCTTTTTTTCGGATCATCGGTCATAACATCTTTGATATCCTGTTGTGATAAATCGCTTCCGGCAATAATTTGTAACCCGACTGTTTTTATAAAGTCTTCGTCTCCGGGGTTGGCGGTTACTGCCATTTGCTGATTGGCAGGCATCTGCGCAGACCGCATATTATAACCACCACCACCTTCTACCGGTGAACGGGCACATAAGGAAACACCTGACACATTTGGGTTTTGTTTGAACTGCTCTTTAATGAATTGTATGTTATCCTCCATTTTGCTTGTGATCGGCAATACAAGAACATGCTCACGATCATATCCCAGGTTTTTATGCTGAATATAATAAAGCTGTTTTTGTATCATAAAGGTGGATATTATCAGAAAAACAGAAATAACAAATTGAAAAACAATAAGCGATTTGCGCAACCATTGTCCTGAGCCTGTATTTTTAAATGAACCTTTCAAAACTTTTACAGGTTGAAAACCGGTGAGGATAAGAGCCGGGTAAGTTCCGGCGATCAGGCTTACGCAGGCAACAACTGTGAAAGAAAAAATAATAAAAGGCAAAGTGAATAAAGATGTTACATGAAGTTCTTTGTCAGTAAGCCCGTTGAATGCAGGCATCAGCAATGCTGCAGCGATCAGGCTGATTACAACTGATATCAAACATAACAGTGCTGACTCGCCAATGAATTGCCAGAACAGCTGATTTTTTTCTGCGCCGATCACTTTTCTAACACCTACTTCTTTTGCTCTTTCAATGGAACGTGCAGTGCTGAGATTGATATAAGTGGAGCATGCAATTATTAATATCAGTAACGCTACTGCTGCCAGTATATAAATATAACTGATGTTATTATTGGGTTCAAATCCGCCATAAGGCGAATGCAAATGAATTTTATTAAAACCCTCCAGGTAAAAATTCACGGTCGCTCCCTGTCCTTTCATTTCTTTTTTCATGAATGAGGGAAGCTTTTCCTGTAATGATGCAATTGATTTTTTATCTCTCAATAATAAATACGTGGTGTAATTCGCATCCCAGTAAGTTTCTTCATATTCTTTGCCAAGCCCCATGGATGAGAATGATGCAAGAAAATCAAATTTGATCTGAGAGTTCTCCGGGCAATCTTCCATCACGCCGGAAACCTGGTATAGGTTGCTGTCACTTCCAAGGCGGAATGTTTTGCCTACGGCTGTTTCTTCTCCGAAATATTTTTTTGCAGTCGTTTCAGTAACTACCACTTTATACGGACCTGATAAAACATTATGCACATCGCCCTGCAATAGTTTAAATGAGAAAAGATCAAAAAAAGTTGAATCGGCAAACATGAATCTTTTCTCATCAATATATTTTTCGTTGTAGTTCACCACGCGTTCCCGCATCGTCATCCTGATGCCGTTTTCAACTTCCGGGAAAGTTCTTTTGAAAACCGGCGCCACACGAACACTGGTGTAATTGCCTTTATTCGATTCAGGGCTTCCGTCAAAACTATATTCCATGATCACACGTGCGATCCTGTCGCCATTCTTTTCAAAATTATCGTAACTCAATTCATGCTTTATATATAAAGCGATCAATAAGCAACTTGTCAACCCGATAGAAAGCCCGAAAATATTGATGATGGAAGATGTCCGGTTCTTCCACAAATTCCGGAATGCAATCTTGAAATAATTCTTTAGCATAAAAAATAGTTTCTGATCTATTCAATTCAACTTTCACTTTCTTATTCCTTATTCATCATTCCTAATTTCTCATCTTTATCCTCCGGCCTAAAAGCCTGAGCTAGTCAAAATCATCATTACATTTCATTATTCACGATTCATTATTGACTATTCCGTTCTCAAACTCTTCACCGGATTAGCCACAGCAGCTTTGACGGCCTGGAAACTTACTGTTAGCAACGCAATTGCAATCGCCAATATACCAGATGCAAAGAATACAAACCAACTTATGGATACCCTATAACTATAACTTTCTAACCATTTGTGCATAGCAAACCACGCTATTGGAGAAGCGATGATGATGGAAATGATTACCAGTTTCACAAAATCTTTTGACAACAATGTGGTGATATTGGTTACTGAAGCGCCGAGCACTTTTCTCACGCCGATTTCTTTTATCCTTACTTCCGCCATATAAGTTGCAAGACCGAAAAGCCCAAGGCAGGAAATGAAAATGGTAAGGCTTGCAAATAACCCAGCCAATGTTCCAGTGCGTTTTTCATCTTCAAATTTTTGGGCATACTCTTCATCCACAAATTTGTATTCGAAAGGATATTCAGGATTATATTTTTTGAAAATAGCTTCTGCTGTTTTCAGGTTTTGCCCAGTTGAATTTTTGCTGTTGAGTTTTATCTGAATGGTGTTGAACCAGGCCTTAGGGCCATAGATAAGCATGGGTCTTGTTGGCTCGTAAGGTGATTCAAGAATGAAATCTTTGATAACACCGATCACATGCCATTGCTGGTCGTTGTCTTTCACAATCTGTCCTATAGGGTTTTTGAATTTCATGATTTTTAAAGCCGATTCATTCAATATCATCGCCAATGAATCTGTAGGGTATTGTTGCACATTGATATCACGGCCAGCCACAAATTGTAAGCCTGCTGTTTTTCCTAGCCCTCCGTCTTCATTATATCTTTTGAAATCAGTCCTGTCATTAGGATCCTTTCCTTCCCATTCCTGCCCCCATCCGTCGCTCCAGCTTTGTGTCAGCGGTGCACTTGTTTTGGTCACCGATGAAGCAGTGCCTGAACCAAGCAATTCGTTTTTTATGAGGGAATAATTTTTTTCAATATTACCGGTGAGAAAATGATAAATGAGGTTGTGCTTATCGTACCCCGATTCTCTGTCTTTTGCATAATCAATCTGTTGTTTCACTATGATGGTGCAAATGATTAATACGATTGCAAAAGTGAATTGCAGGACCACCAGCACTTTTCTGGGCGTAACCAGCGCATTTGCTTTTTTGAAAGCACCTTTCAATACTTTCACTGGTTGAAATGAGGAAAGGAAAAATGCAGGATAGCTGCCCGCTAAAAACCCGGTGAATATGGCAAAGCCAATGCCTGCCAGCCAGAAATATGGGTTTGAATAGGGGATAAATAATTTTTTATCCACTAACTGGTTGAATGCCGAAAGGCTGAGTTGAACAATAATGATGGCAATGGTGCCGGCAATGAATGCGAGCAAAATGGATTCGCCTATGAACTGGCTGATTAATGAAATTTTTTGAGCGCCTACTACTTTTCTGATACCTACTTCTTTTGCACGTTTCTCGCTTCTTGCCGTACTCAGGTTCATGAAGTTGATGCACGCAATCAATAATATAAAAACAGCGATGATGCCGAACAGTTTCACGAAAGTTATCCGCCCTCCGCTTGTTTCGTAACCGTTTTCAAAATTTGAATAAAGGTGCCATCTGCTGATAGGGTATAAAAACATCTGCCAGTTGATTTTTTTTGCTTCATCATCATATTTCTGTTTCAGCACTTTTATTTTAGGTTCAACAGAAGCAAGGCTGGCATTGGGTTTTAGTAATACGTATGTTCTGGTGCTGTTATTTCCCCAATAATTATCATCTCCGCCGTTTTGACGCAAATAGCTCCAGGGCAATAAATATTCAAAATCGAACCTGGTGTTGTTAGGCGGGTCTTTTACGATACCCGTTACCGTGAAATTATCTTTATTGTCAATTTTGATTACCTTGCCCAGAGCATCTTCTTTACCAAAAAGCTTATTGGCTAATTTTTGAGTGAGCACGATATTGTGAACGTCATTGAGAACAGTGGAGGCATTTCCCTGGATTAAAGGAAAGCTGAATATCTGCAGGAAATTAGAATCGACTATTCTACCTTGAACGGTTAATCTTTTATCTCCGATACTGAACAGGTAGTTGCTGGGCCATTGAACTCTTGCAGCTTGTTCCACTTCAGGCAAATCTTTTTCCAGAGTACGGGCAAGTACCTTAGGAGTAGTGTTCCAGCTCATCAGTTTTTCATCAAACCTTGCGCGGTTCCATGCTTCATAAATCCTGTCTTTTTTTTCATGGAACTGGTCGTAGCTCAGTTCATTTTGTATCCATAATAAGATCATGATGGCGCTTGCCATTCCTATTGCCAGCCCGATAATGTTGATGGCTGAAAAGCCTTTGCTGCGCCAGAGATTCCTGAAGGCGATTTTGAAGAAATTTTTTAGCATGGTCTGAACTGTGATTTATTTGATTCAACTGATTTTTCTGAACATTTATTTCTCAATTGTCCCTAAGCTTCACTTTGCGAAACCCTGTGGTAAAAATTTTTGACAATAATTCCGCTTTAATAAGGTCGTTCAGAAAAGCAATAATGTTGCTTTAGACAAATATTTTTTAAATAAATTTTGATAATAGTGCAAGATGAAAGTGCACTATTGTTTAACGGAGCAATGCGACAATGGTTACAAACCTGGGAACAAAAAATTACTTCAAGCTTTTTCAAAGTTTTAAAACTTTGAAAAAGTCATCATCTAAAGCCCCTTTTTGGAGGAGCTGGGAGGCTGCTATTCCGTTCTCAAACTTCTCACCGGGTTTGTAACGGCTGCTTTAATGGCTTGTGAGCTTACCGTTAATAATGCAATCATAATGGCAAACACTCCAGCCAATAAAAACATCCACCACTCCATCGAAATGCGATACGCAAATTTTTGCAGCCAGGTGCTCATGGCCCACCATGCAATGGGCGATGCAATGAGCAGCGCAATTATTATCAGTACAACATATTCCTTCGTAAGCAATTGCACGATGCCAGCCACAGAAGAACCTAAAACTTTGCGTATGCCGATTTCTTTGGTGCGCTGAAAAACGGTGAGCACAGCCAGCCCAAATAACCCAAGGCAACTGATAAAAACAGAAATGAAAGTTGCCAGGTCAACCAGCTTCGCCAAGTGTTGCTCCTGTTCATACATTTCTGCAATGGCCTCATCATAAAATTTATATTTGAAACTTTCAGCGGGATAAAACTGATACCATTTTTGCTCAATAGTTTTTAATATTTTTTGCCATTGCGATGCATCGTTGCTTAGTTTGATGTTGAAATTAGTAAGGTTGTCTTTTTCACTTTGGAAAGCCAAAGGATCAATGGTGGTATAAAAATTTTGCTGATAAAAATCTTTTACCACACCTACAATCGGGAATTTTTGATTTTGCTGGCCGATCATTTTACCTACAGCATCTTGGGACGATTTAAAGCCAAATGCACGAACGGCGGTTTCATTAATCACGAATTCATTGGTGGTGTCTGATGCGCGAAGGTTACGCCCGGCTAATAACGGGATATTATATAAGTCCAGGTATGCAGTATCTACCACTTTTCTGAAAACCTGCCGGCTGATAGGGTTTTTGTTTTGTTCGGCATATTCATATTGGCTTGAAGAATAATTGTTGCCCATCGGCTCTGTGCCTAAAGAAATATTTTGGATGCCGGGTATTTTCTTTAGTTCTGTAAGCAGTGCAAATTGTTTATTCTCATATTTTTTGTCACTGAGATATTTCCATGGAATGTCGGCTACAATAACGGCATCTTTGTTAAATCCCATATCAGTGGTGAGTACAAAATGCAATTGCTTGCCAACAATCATTGCGCTGGTGATAAATACCAGCGCAATGGAAAACTGGAAAACAATCAGCACTTTTTGCAAGCTGAAACCGCGGCTGCTTTTTTGCCGCAAAGAGACATGCTTGAACACATGCACTGCTTTCACTTTTGTGATCAGCCATCCCGGATAAAGCCCTGCTAATAACATCACCACAAATGACATGGCAACAATAAAGGCACAGAACTGAGCAATGCCGGAGAAAGGCGCAACACCGGGCGGCACAATATCTTTCAGCATCCAAAAACCTAATTGGCTCAGTATGTATGAAAATATGCCGGCAAGAATAGTGGTGATTAAAGTTTCGCACAAAAACTGTGCAATCAGCTGGTACCTGCTGCTGCCTAAAGTTTTGCGCACACCAATTTCTTTTGCTCTTTGCGGAAGTGCCGCAATGCTCATGTTGATATAGTTGATGCAAGCCAGCATGAGCAGGAACAATGCTATGCCCATAAGGCCATAAATCACAGGCTTGCTTGCTTTGCGGCCATCATAACCAAGGAATGTTGCAAAATGAGATTCTTTTAATGGTAATAATTGATACCATTGTTTGTACTTAGCTTGATCGGCCTGTGTTGCTTCAAATGCTTTTCTTTTTTTTGCTGAAAGGTCTTCAATAAGCGAGGTGATTTTTCTGGGGTCAACACCGGGCTTCAGTTGCAGGTATAATTTGTCAGACCCATTTGTATTTGTCCATTCTGCAAGCTCGTAGGCTTTTGTTGGCAGCGAGCAAAATTCCTCAGTGGTGAATTCAGTGGGTGTTTTATAATCTGCTACAATGCCTCTCACCGTTCTGGTTACGGTATCGTGAAAACCATAGTAAGTAATAGTCTGGTTCAATATTTCATCAGGCTTTTTTCCGGGAAAATATTTTTTTGCCCTGCTTTCCGTAAGCACAACACTTTGTGGCGCCAGCAATGCGGTTGATTTGTTGCCTGCTAACCATTGATAAGGCAACATCGTAAAATAGGTTGAATCCGTGGCGGCGACATTGGCTGGCTCATCAACCATTAATGGTTTTGCATTTGCATCATTCACCTGCAATGCTTTTAAATAGAAGCCATGCAAAGGCACTGCAAAGTCAATGCCTCCAATTTCTTCACGAATGCCCTGGTACATGGGCTTGCAAACGCCGCTGTTGAACTGTTCCTTTTCATCAAAGACAAAACCGGATATGACACGAAATATTTTTTCTTTAGCGGGAACGCCGTCTTCGTAACTAAACTCATAACTGCTGATGCGCAAAATGATCCAGCAGGCACTGATGCTAATAGCCAATCCAAAAATATTCAGAGAAGTGAATAGGCGGTGCCTCCACAAATGGCGCAGTGTTGTGGTAAAATATTTTTTGATCATTGTCTGAACCGGGTTTATATGATGAAACTAATTGTCCAAATTGCCTTATTCAAACTTTTCCAAAGTTTTAAAGCTTTGGAAAAGCTCATCATCCGATAGTTATCTGTCGGCAGTTTGTATCTAATAAAACCAATTGGATTATAAGGGATTTACTGCCGACTGTTAACTGCCAACTGTTTTATTCCGTTCTTAAACTTTTTACCGGGTTGGCCAGCGCAGCTTTTATTGATTGAATGCTGATTGTTATCAAAGCAATCAGCACTGCTAATAACCCCGCTGCCAAAAATATATACCAGCCGATACTGATACGGTATGCAAAACTCTGCAGCCATTGGTTCATGGCATAATAAGCAATGGGCGATGCGATGATGGTGGCCACCAAAACCAGCAGCGCAAAATCTTTGGCAACCAGCATCACGATGGTGCTCACTGATGCGCCCAGCACTTTGCGTATGCCGATTTCTTTGGTGCGCTGCGAAATAATTAATATCACCATTGCTAATAATCCCATACATGAAAGTGCGATAGCGATAATAGCGCCTGTAGTGAAAATCTGCATCAGCTTTTCTTCGCGTTTATATTGCCGGTTCACATTTTCATCCAGGAAAGAACCTTGAAAATCGCCGGTTGCAGCAATGCTTTTCCATGCAGCTTTCACTGTCTCCATGCTTTGGCGAAGATTGTTCGGTTTTACTTTCGCTAAAATATAATTGATGCTGAAATTTTTATCGAGCACCAAAGTGAGTGGGTCAATTTTTTGTTTTAAAGATTTGAAGTTGAAATTTTTCAAGACCCCGATGACGGTAAGTGGTTTTGCTGAATCAACCGGAAGTTTTAAGCCAACAATATTTTTCTCACCAATTTGTTTTGCCATTTCTTCATTAATAAGAACGGCGCTGCTATCAGTTGCAAATGCAGTGGAGAAATCTCTTCCATCTATTAGTTTCAGGTCAAGTGTTTTCACAAAATCGTAGCTCACGCCCATCCAGTTGCTTTTTATTTCGCGGTTTTTGTAATCAAAGGTCAATACTGATGTGCGGTTGGAACCGTCAGTGCCTCTTCCAAGATTATCATAAATACCGCTCACGCTCTCAACCGAAGTAACGGATGCCAGTTTGTTGCGCATTAATTGCAATGCCTCTGTTGCATCCATTTCGCCATTTGCGGGAATGCTGATAACCTGGCTGGTATTATATCCCAGCGGTTTTGTGCGCAGGTAATGAATTTGCTGCCATGAAATAATGGTGCATGAAATCAGCAGCACGGTGATGATGAACTGGACAGTGATGAGCCCATTGCGCAATTTGTGTGAACGGCTCACAGACATCTTCCCTTTCAGCACTTCAACAATATTCAGCCTTGCCATCAGCCATGCAGGATAGCCTCCTGCAATAACAGTAATCATTAAAAAGCCCAGCACAATAAAAGCCCATACTTTAGGCGACTCGAGCATGCTTCTCTGAATATGCATCGCAAAAAGTAATTTGTATTGCGGCAACAAAAGATAGGAGACAATGCAACTGATAATAAATGCCATGAAACAAACCAATAATGCTTCAGACCAAAATTGCAGCGCTACATGATTTTTTAAAGCGCCCATGGTTTTGCGCAAACCAATTTCTTTGGAACGTGTGAAAGATTTCCCGATGCTGAGGTTGATGAAATTGATACATGCAATGGCAATGATAAGAACCGCAATTGCAGTAAGCAGGTACAAATAGCTTTTATTGATAGAATCACTGCCGCCAATTTCAGTGTTGCTATGGATATCCATTAGTGGCTCCAACAGTAGTTTCATATATGCCCCGTCTTTGGTCGGCGCTGCCCCATCTCTTTTAGCATGGCTGATATCTTCAGCAAAATATTTGTTAACGAATGGCTGGAGTTTTGGCTCAAAGTTATTTTTTGAAACATTATTGTTTAGTAAAACGTAAACGTCATGAAAATTGGAATTCCATTCGTTAGATACCTCTTTATAGAATGAAAGGTTTTCAAAACGAGTGATGATATCAAAGTTGATGCTTGAGTTGTCTGGGAAATCATTGGTAACTGCAGCAACGGTAAATGGTTTCCACTGGTTGTTTTGCTGGAGCTCGATCACTTTTCCAACCGCTTCTTCATCCCCAAAAATAGCTTTGGCTGTGCCTTTGCGAAGAACTACTTCATTCAGGTTGTGCAACGGAGCTTTATTTCCGTCAATGACAGGGAAAGAAAACATGTTGAAGAAATCAGCATCCACAAACATAAGTGACTGCGATATTTTTTTATCCTTATAGCGAACGGTTGTTCCGCTGTTCACTAATCGGGTAGCATATTTCACATCAGGATATTCCGCTTTCAAAGAAGGTGTGAGTGGAGCGGGCATAGATGATGTTAGTTCTTGCCCTTGCGCATGCTGTTTCTGAAAGTATAGATTATATATATTATCGGCATTGACATGAAATTTATCAAATGAAAATTCATAGCTCACGCTGAGCAATAACAATAATGCACTGGTGAAAGCAATGCATAAACCAATAACATTAATAAAACTATCTGTCTTATGTTTCCACAAATTTCTCCACGCGATTTTGAAATAATTTTTCAGCATGAGTTCTTGGTTTATGAATTACGATTTCTTCAATTTTGTTTTCCTTTCTGGTTTGTTATTTTTTACTTCTCCTCATTAGTAATAACATTCACTACTCACTTCTCAAACTCTTTACCGGGTTTGCAATCGCTGCTTTAATTGCCTGAAAGCTGATTGTTGCCAGCGCAATAATGATGGCAGCAGCTCCGCCTGCAACAAATAACCACCAACTGATATGGATGCGATAAGCATAATCCTGCAACCACTGGTTCATATAATACCATGCAACAGGTGTGGCAATCAGAAATGCTATGGCAATGAGCATCACAAATTCTTTCGAAAAGAGGTAAACAATATGAACAGATGAGGCGCCCAGTACTTTTCTAATGCCTACTTCTTTAATTTTTTGTGCGGCCATAAAAGATGCCAGCCCGTATAACCCAAGACAGCTCAGGAATATAGCTATGGCTGCAAAAATTTTATACAATTGCGACAGCTGATTTTCCTGTTTATAAAAACCATCAATTTTATCATCCAGGAAACTGTATTCATACACATTATCCGGAAATACTTTCTCCCATATTTTTTTAATGGATTGCATGGTGCCTGCTATGTTTGCGGTAGAAAGTTTTATGGATGCCTGACGGTACATGGTGCTGTTTGTAGCCATGAGCAATGGCGAGAGGCTATTGCGCAGGGACCTGTCATTAAAATCTTTTACCACGCCCACCACAGGGCATTTTATAAGGCCATTCATGATGCTTATTTCTTTACCAATGATGTCTTCCGGTTTTTTGAGCCCCAAACTTTTCACCAGAGATTCATTTACCAAAAACTCTTTTGTCCAACCCGATGGCTGTAAATTTTTTCCTGCTATCAGCTGTAATTTATAAGCAGGCACATAATCATTGTCCACAAATTTGCTGATGACCTGGAAACCTTCGTCCTTCATGGCATTGTTAAACTTGAATGCGGTAAACATGTTGTTATTATCTTCTATTGGCGAGTTGGAATTGAAACTTACTGCCAGCGCACCGTTCGATAATAGCTGCTGCTTTAAGTAATCTGTCAGCTTTGTTCCGGTGCTGTCCGGGCGGTATGGGACATTTACAATGGCATCTTTATCAAACCCTAAGGGTTGAGTCATAAAATAGTCCATCTGTTTTACAATCACTAGTGTCCCAATGATAAGCGCCTGTGCGATGATGAATTGAAATACAACCAACCCTCTTCTTAATGAAATGCCTTTTGCTGCATTTGCTGCAATTTTACTTTTTAGTGCATTAACAGGATTGAAACTCGATAAAACAACTGAAGGATAAAAACCGGCAAGTGCAGTTACAACAATGGTTACGGTTAAAAGAAATATAATAACAGGCTTGCTGCTTAATATATTGAACGAAAGTGATAGTTCTAAAAGCTGGTTTACTGAAGGCAATGCAAGGGTTGTGATAACTGTTGCAAGCATCACAGCAACGGTGACAATCAAAAATGTTTCAATAATGAATTGGGTTTGCAATTGAGATCTATTGCTGCCCAAAACTTTTCTTACGCCAACCTCTTTTGCACGGTTAACAGCTTGTACAGTGGAGAGATTAATAAAATTTACACAAGCGATTAACAATATAAATGCTGCAATCAGCCACAATACATTGATGAGTTGATGGCTGATTGTTTTGTTGCCATAGTTGCCTGCTGTTGCATCATAATGCACAGCGCTCAACGATTGTAAAACATAGTTATCCTTATTATCGGCAGATTGTGCCTTCCTTGTGTATGCGCTTAATTGCTGATTGAAATTGCTGGCAGAAATATTCGGTGTTAGCAAAACATAACAACCAAAATCAGGCGCTGATAAATTCCAGCCCGGTTGTTGAAACCCGTATTCTTTGTCTCCTGTAAAATCGGTCCCATAAGCAACTACTAATTTCAGTTGAAAATCTGTATTTGCAGGTATGGTTGCAAGAACTCCTGATACTTTCAATGATGTTGCAGGAAATTGGAACAATCCTGCGCCCATGCTGTAATATCCTTTTATTCTGATGGTTTTGCCCATGGCAATTTTCCAGTCGCCGAAATAAGTTTCTGCGGTTTCTTTTGTGAGCAATACATTGTTCGGGTCTTTTAATGATTCATAAGAACCTGCGAGCAGCGGGAAGTCAAACATCTTGAAAAATGATGGCGATGTATAAAACACGCCATTCTGCTCTTTAAAGTTTTTTACAGAAGCCCCATTATCATCAGGCACCTGCAATTCATCATCATGGCTAGCATAAACCGGGGCCACTTCTTCTAATTGAGGAAAGGCCAGTTTCAATGCCTGCGGCAATGGAAAAGGAACATTTTTTGCATACGTGATATTTCCTGCATCCGCACAATGGGATGCTGTCAGTACACGATAAATATTATTTTTATTGGCATGAAACTCATCGAAACTTGTCTGGTATTGTATGATCATAAAAATAATCATGCAAACCGCTATGCCAACTGTTAAGCCGGCCATGTTAATGATGCTGTAAGTTTTGTTCCTTACCAGGTTTCTGAATGCAGTTTTAAAATAATTTCTGAACATGATTTATTATTTACAATGTAAGATTTGAGACTTAGGATTTATTCACCTTAACATTTGCTAATTTTGATATTGCACATTATCAAATTATTCCGTTCTTAAGCTTTTCACGGGATTGGCTATGGCGGCTTTAATTGCCTGCATACTTACTGTTATTACAGCAATGACAATGGCAACCATCGCAGCGGCAGCAAATAACCACCAGTAAACAGTTACGCGATAGGCAAAACCCTGCAACCATTTCTGCATGATATAGTATCCAATTGGAATTGCAATGATTGTCCCGATCAAAACAGGCTTTAATAAATCTTTTGACAACAGCAACACAATATTTTCTACTGATGAGCCGAGTACTTTGCGCACTCCGATTTCTTTTGTGCGTTTGACCGCGGTATAAGATGCCAATCCAAATAAGCCCAGGCACGCAATGCAAATGGCGATACCGGAAAAAATGCCTAACAACGATTCCTGTTTTACTTCGGATTTATATAATTGATCAAATTTTTTATCGAGAAAAGAATATTCGAAAGGATAATCCGATGCATTGCCTTCATAGATTTTTTTTATGCGCTCAATGCTTTGCTGCATATTGGCAGTACTCAGCTTTATTAAAGCAACGCGCCTGTCGTCTTTTTTAGGAGAAATAACAAGCGGACCGATTAGTTCCCTCAATGATGAATAATGATAGTCTTCCACAACGCCAACAATTCTACGTGGAAGGCTATCCTGTGCAATAGATTTAATCCAGGTTCCAATAATTCTTTCAGGAGTATATCCAAGTGTGTTAGCCGCAGTGCGATTGATGAGTACTGATCTTTCGGAGTCTGTCGGGAAGGAAGCAGACAAATTTCTCCCTGCTATAATTTTCAAACCTAACGTCTTTGTGTACTCGAAATCTGCAAACTCGGTATTAAGCATCAGTTTTTCACCAGGCTTTGCTTCAGCTTCAAACCCATATGTATCGTGGAAACCACCGGGTTCACCTGACATTAATGAAACACTTGCTACTGCCGAGTCTGCTTCCAGTTCTTTCTTAAATTGTATTTTCTTATCCCAAATAGCATTGTTATCAAGCCGCACAATCATCGATTTTTCTTTATCAAATCCCATATCGCTGGTATGCACATAATGCATCTGGTTCATAATAATGGTAACACTCGTGATCAATAAAACTGAAATGCCGAATTGAAAAACAACCAACGCTTTTCTGAAAAAGGCGCCGTTTTTTCCCATACGCAATTTTCCCTTCAATGATTCTATGGGTGAAAAAGAAGAGAGCAATAATGCAGGGTAACTTCCTGCAAGCAATCCCACCACGGCAATAACGCCTGCAATAAAAACGTAGAACCAGATATTGCTCCAATAAGAAGGAAGCTTGTATCCGAGAAAACCGGTGTAAGCAGGCATCAGCAACTGCAACAACAGCACAGCAAGGAAAGCAGCAATAGCGGCAAACAATAACGACTCAAATATAAATTGCCAGGTAAGTTGTGTCCGAATGGCGCCAAGTACTTTGCGCAATCCAACTTCTTTCGAGCGGTCTGTTGCACGTGCCGTTGCAAGGTTCATGAAATTGATGCATGCAATGATTAATATGAGCAGGGCAATGCTCATAAAAATATACACCATTTTTTTGTTGCCATGCTTCACACTGTCGAACCTTGATTCACCTTCAAAATAAATTTCACTCAAAGGTTTTATGGTGAGGTCCATTTTAAAACCATTCTCTTTGTAAAATGCTCCCATGTATTTATCCATAAAAGCCGGAAACTGTTTTTTCAATTGTTCAGCATCTGTTGCCGGGTTTAATTGAACATATACAAACAAACTATTGTTAGGCCATTGGTTCATCCATTGTGCCGTTCTCCAGTTTGCTAGCGGCACCGCCATATCAAAATCCAGATGGGAGTTCCCGGGAATATCTTCTGCAATGCCGGTAACTTTCAGGTTCAGGTCATTATTGAATTTTACTACTTTTCCAATCGGGTCTTCATTGCCGAAATATTTTTTGGCGGTTGATTCCGTCATGACAATACTTAACGGATCGCTAAGTACTGTTGCAGGGTCCCCTTTTAATAAACGGAAACTAAAGAAGCTGAAAAAATTGCTATCGGTAAGAATAATTTTCTTTTCGTTGAACGAAATATTATTGTACCTGATTAAATCATTATCAAAATCCACACGTACGGTGCTTTTCACAGCATCGGGATAATCGTTTTGTAATGCCCTGGAATAGGGAGGCGATAAATACGGTATTTCCTTTTTCTCACCATTGGTAACTCCAACACGCATTACGCGGTAAATATCTTTTCCATTTTTATGAAAATTATCATAGCTGAATTCATTCAGGATGAATAAAAAAATCATCAGGCAGCATGTAATACCAATTGTTAATCCAAGAATATTAATCAACGAAAACAATTTCTGCTTCCTGAAATTTTTAACAGCGAGTAATAAATAATTTTTTAGCATTGTCTGAATCTTGATTGATGTGATTAAACGATTTTGTTGATTTTATTTTTTCTGCATGATGTTAATCTTAAAATCTGATTCGTCATGATTCAGACTTTTTTATTCAGTCCTTAAACTTTTTACCGGGTTGGCCATTGCTGCTTTAACAGCCTGGAAACTGATCGTTCCCAATGCAATAACTGTGGTAAGCAAACCGGCAACTGCGAAAATCCACCATCTTATATCTGTTCGGTAAATATAATCCTGCAACCATTTATTCATTGCCCACCAGGAAAGCGGTGCGGCTAAAAGGAAAGCAATACCGACTAATTGCAGAAATTCTTTTGATAATAAACTGAAAAGTCCGCCAATACTTGCCCCAAGAACTTTCCTGATACCGATTTCTTTAGTGCGTTGTTCGGCGGTGAACATCGCTAATCCCAACAAGCCAAGGCATGAAATAAAAATGGCGAGGAAAGCAAAATAATTGGAAAGCTTATCAATTACTTGTTCACTTTTGTAAATTTTGTTGAATTCTTCGTCTGCAAACTGGTAAGTGAAAGGGAATTTCGGGTTCAGTTCTTTACACAATTGTTCCAGTTCGGAAAGTGCCTGTTTTGTTTTTCCCGGTTCAATCTTCACCAGTGCGTTTCCCCATTGTTCATTTTCCCTTAATCTTAATATCAGGGGTTCTATTTTTGAACGGAGTGATTGGTAATGGAAGTCTTTAATTACGCCAACAATGGTTCCTTTCTTTCCCCAGAATGTGAGGCGTTTCCCTATCGGGTCTTTATAGCCAATCTTTTTCATTGCTGATTCGTTGAGAAGGTAACCGACCGAATCAGTACCGTAATCCTTTGAAAAATCACGCCCCATCACAATCTGCATTTTCATTGTTTTTACGAAATCATATCCGACTGATGCCTGCGTAAACATTGGTTTTACGTTGGGGTCTTTTCCGTCCCAGTCAACCCCCCCGGTGTTGCTGCCAAGACTCGTGGGAACTTCTGTCATGCGTGTTACCCCATTGATGCCGGGCATATTTAATAATCTTTGTTTAAACAGGTCATAATTTTTTGTGAGGTCGCCTTCGAAAGGAATATAAACAAGATGATCCCTGTTGAAACCCAAATTGGCTGTTTGGATATAATGTACTTGTTTGGATACGATAATGGTGCCGATAATGAGCATTATCGAAAGCATGAATTGGAATATTACCAGCCCTTTCCTGAATAAAGTTGCGCCTGAACTGAATTTTATGGTGCCTTTCAATACCTTAATAGGGTTGAATGATGAAAGGAACAAAGCAGGGTAGATGCCTGACATAATTCCGGTGATCAACGCTAATCCTGTTAATTCTACCCAGAAAATAATATTCCTGAATGGAAATGAAATTTGTTTTTCAGTAAGGGAATTAAAAACGGGCAATAGCAAAGAGGCGAGGCCCAACGCGATGATGGTTGCGAAGAATGATAACAGGATTGCTTCGCCTATAAATTGGCGCATCAATACAGAACGGACGGCACCGACAACTTTTCTTACTCCTATTTCTTTTGCTCTTTTCACCGAACGTGCGGTAGTGAGGTTCATAAAATTGATGCACGCAATCACCATAATGAAAGCCGCAATGAGACTAAATAATTTAACATACTCCATTCTTCCCCCGGTAATTTCTCCGTTTTTAAAATCGCTGTGCAGGTATTGTTCGTTGAACTTTTGCATGCCCAGCTCTATATGAAAAGTTTTGTCTTGTTCTTTATTATAATCGTCGAGAAATTTCCTGATTTTATTCGCAACTAATGCCGGGTTGGCATCGGCACGAAGCATAATGGCAGTATGAGGACCGTTATTACCCCATTCTTTCATCCATGAATTTTCATCAATACATTCATACCAGTTGATCACGAAATCAAATTTCATGGATGAGTTTTGAGGCACATCCTCAAACACGCCTGTTATTTTAAAGTTTTTCCTGTTCTCGAACCTGATCGTTTTATTAATCGCAGCATCCGGGCTCCCAAAAAATTCATCTGCCATCTTTTTTGAAATAGCGAGTGAACTGATATCGCTTAATACAGTTGCGGCCTTCCCTTCAAGTAATGGAAAACTGAACATCTTAAAGAAATCATCACTGGCAAAACACCCGTTTTGTTTGATTATTTTGTCGCCAACCTGGAAAGTGAAGTGGTCATCCAAATCGTAATTGATTGCAGATTCTATTTCTGGTATCTTCTTTTTTATTTCCCAACCCAACTGCCCGGGAGTGAAATAACCGGCTTCTATTTTCCCGTCATAATATTGTCTTTCATAAATATGATATAACCGGGAATTATTAGTATGGAATGAATCGATACTTTTTTCATCCTGCACCCAAAGAATGATCAACAGGCTGCAAGCCATGCCCAGCGCCAGTCCTGTAATATTGATGAAAGAAAATACTTTATTCTTTCTTAAATTCCTTAGCGCTACGAGCAAATAATTTCTTAGCATAAGCTATTCTGTTTTTAAAATTTTGGCCGGTTTCGTAAGGGCCGCTTTTACAGAATGGTATGTTGCAGTAACCAGGGCAGCAATTAATATCAATACTGCTGATATAATAAATGGAAGTACGGATAATCCCGGGTTGTATGGAAATACCTGCAGCCATTTATTCATAAAATAATAGGCTATCGGAAAAGCAATCGTTGCGGCAATCAGTGCGAGCCAGAAATAATTTTTTGTGATGATCGCAACTACCTGCGCAATTGATGCACCCATTACCCTTCTCATACTGATCTCTTTTTGTTTTTGTTGCGTGGTGAAAGCGGTAAGACCAAGCAAACCAAGGCAGGTAATGATGATGGTGAGCAAAGAAAACGATGCGAATATTTTTCCACGCCTTTCATCAGCCGCATACTGTGAATTGAAATCTGCATCAAGGAATTTATACTCGAATGGCAGATCGGGGAAATATTTCTTCCAGACATTTTCGGCCTTTGCGATGGTAGCATTGGTGTTAGAGGGATTTATTTTCAGCTGTATAATATTGCAATTGGGTGAATAGAAAAGAATCAGCGGTGCGATAGGGTTATACAAAGATTTTTGGTTGAAGTCTTTCACCACTCCTACTACTTCCAGGTAATTGCCTGATGTGTCATTGGGGAATTTTATTCTTTTGCCTATCGCATTATCCCAGCCAAAGTCCCTCACCATAGCTTCATTCACAAGTACGCTGTGAAGTGTGTCGGGCAAGCCCGAAAAATTTCTTCCTTTTGCCAGGGTGATCCCAAGTGTTTGCAGAAATTGTTCGTCGATGCTGTAACATTCCACGCCTTTATCAATAGTGCCGTTTTTAGACGGTACTGAAAATAAATTTAAGTTGATGTTCTGGCTGCCCGGATATGAAAAACCGGTAGCTACAGATTTTATACCCGGCTGATCGCGGAATTCATTATTCATCGCTGAAATTTTTGAGCGTTCGTCTTTACCTGTGTTCACGGTTACCGTCATCACCTGGTCTTTATTAAAACCAAGATCGCGTTTGCGCAGGTAAGCAAGTTGCGAATACACTATCCAAGTGCATATCAGCATAATCATCGAAATGGAGAATTGAAATACTACAAGTGTTCTTCTTAAATTCACGTTGCCTGATGCCTTTGAAAGCACTCCTTTCAGAATACTCACCGGTTGAAAATTTGAAAGATAAAATGCAGGGTAACTGCCTCCTACAAAACCGGTGAAAAACAGAATGCATAACAGCAGAACAATATTAAAAGGCTGAAATATGGTTTGTATGGTAAATGCCTTGCCGGATATGGAATTGAAATAGGGTAGTAAAAGTATAGTTAGCCCCACGCTTAACAATAATGAAAAAAAAGAGGTTAGCAACGACTCGCTGAGAAACTGCGCAATCAATTGTTGTTTTGAGGATCCGGTTACTTTCCTGATGCCTATTTCTTTTGCTCTTCTGGCAGAGCGTGCAGTAGTCAGGTTCATGTAGTTGATACATGCAATCAGTAACATGAAAAATGCAACAGCGCCCAATATCCAGATGTATGACATGCTTCCCAGTTCTTCCGGTTCGCCTTGCAGGTCGGAGTGGAGGTGAATAGAAGCAATGGGCTGAACTTCATAATGGATTTTGATATGTGAAGGGCCGAAAATTACAGCCATATATTTATCATACATCGGCTGCAGGTGTTTTTGCAAAGAATTTGCAGTTGTTGCAGGTTTGAGCAACACATAGGTGTAGTTATTGAAGCCGCCCCAGTTATCCTGGAAATCTTTTGGCAAGGTAGATGCCGAGATAAGAATATCAAAACGTATATGCGAATTTTGGGGCACATCCTCAATAACACCCGTCACTTTATAAAGATCATTATAAACTGTGCGGAGGGTGTTGCCAATGGCTTTTGCAGGAGAACCAAAATATCTATCAGCAATAGACCTGGTAATGACCACGGTATTGGGCATTACCAATGCATGCGCTCCATTACCTTCAATGAAATTATAGGTGAAGATGTTGAAGATAGTACTGTCAACATAATAAATCTTTGTTTCGTAAAAACTATTGTTGCCGTTCCGGAACAGCGTCCTTTCTTTTCCCACAAATCTTACTGCATCTTCTACTTCCGGAAAATCTTTTTTCAAAACAGGTCCAAGTGGAAATTGTGTATATGCGAATTTCAATAATTTTTCAGGTTCGTGGGCGTACGACACAATGCGGCATATCCGGTCAGCTTTCAAATTGGATTTGTCATAACTCAGTTCATCTTTTACGTAAAAAATAAGAAACAGGCTGAAAGTGATGCCGATGGTAAGGCCTAATACATTAAGTATGCTGAACCATTTGTCCTTTTTAAAATTGCGCAGTGCAATTACAAGCAGATTTTTTATCATATTCTTTTGTTATGATGTAAATAAAAATCAGGAATAGCTGAAAGTCTGCAGTATTCCCGGAAGTTTTCTGCTGTGTAGTATTTGTTTGGTATTTATCCTGTTTCGCCTCTTTGGGTATTATACGGGGCGGATTTTTTATACAAGCCTTATACAAGAACATTTTCTGTAACAGTTTGTCCGTCGAGCATGCGGATGATGCGGTGGCTGTAACGTGCATCATGTTCGCTATGTGTTACCATGACAATGGTAGTTCCCTGTTCATTTAATTCGGTAAGTAATTGCATCACATCATTGCCATTTGAAGAGTCCAGGTTTCCGGTGGGTTCATCCGCTAATATTAATTTGGGATGGTTGACCACTGCTCTTGCTACAGCTACACGTTGTTGCTGGCCACCCGAAAGCTGTTGCGGATAATGGTTACGACGGTGCATAATCTGTACTTTGTCAAGAACTTCTTCTACTCTTTGTTTTCTTTCGGCAGATTTTACTCCGGTATATATCAGTGGCAGTTCGACGTTTTCAAAAACGGTTAGTTCATCAATGAGGTTAAAGCTTTGGAAAACGAAACCGATATTATGTTTGCGGAGGTCGGCGCGTCTGCGTTCATTGAAGTGTGCAACTTCAATCTGGTTGAATAAAAAACTTCCCTTGTCAGGATCGTCTAGAAGCCCGAGTATATTCAACAAGGTAGATTTCCCGCAACCCGATGGACCCATGACGGCGACAAATTCCCCGTCTTTTACTTCCATTGATAATTTGTTTAATGCAATAGTTTCCACTTCTTCGGTGCGATACACTTTTTCGAGTTCGGTGATCTTTATCATTGTGTTGTATTTAGAATTTAGAAATTATTTTTTCCGGGTTAGGTAGTTTGAAAAAAAATGGCATTCAGAAGAGAAAACTCTGTTCGCATTTCTGGCGGTACTTCTGTCTTTTTTTCTGTGCAGGGATGAGTTTCCTGTGATTCGGCTGTTGTTTTATCATTAACAATCTTCCCGCACTCTTTTGATGAAGTGCTGAATAAACATAAACAGCAGATTGTTATTAGTACATATAAGGTTCTATTTTTCATATCAGTTGTTTTTACTTGAAAAGAGTTTTATTCCTTTTTGAGAACGAGTTCCTGCATGTTTCCATAGGATTCGTAACTGGATGTAACCACTTTGTCGCCTTCTTTTAATCCTTGCAAAACTTCATAGTAATCAATATTTACATTGCCCAACTGTATATCGACACGATAAGCGGTTTTGCCGTCTTCACTTACTTTAAAGATCCAGTTGCCTCCGGTTTGTTGAAAAAAACCGCCTTTAGCAACCAGTAAAGCCTGCCTTTCATCGCTTAAGGCAAGTGTTATTTGCAAAGTTTGCCCGCGGCGTATCCCTTTTGGTACTTTACCAACGAATTCCATGTCTACCTGGAATTTTCCGCCAGGCAAAACCTGGGTGAACACTTTAAATATTTTTAATTTATAGATACTGTCTGCAAAACTGAATGTTCCCGTAAGTCCCGTGTAAATCCGGGAAATATAATGTTCATCTATATCCACTCTCACTTTGAATCCATCAAGTACATCAATTTGCCCGAGGCGTTGCCCCTGTGTTTTATTTTGTCCTATTTCAGCATCAAGCGATGTAAGTTGCCCGTCAATAGGTGCTCTTACAATAAGGTCGCCAACTTTTTGTTGCATAATTGCCAATGCTTCCTGCGAGCCTTGATATGAACGTTTATCCTGCGCTTCCTGCTGTGCACGTGAAACAGAATCCTGCTCCAGGATTTGCACAGTGAGTTGCCTTTTATTTAAATAATAGTTATAATTATTTTGCGCTTGCAGATATTCCTGTAAGCCAATTACTTTTTCCGCATATAATTTTTTATCGAGATTAAACACCCGCTCTGCTTCTTTGAACAGGCTTTCCACATCTGCCATTTGTGTTTGTTTTGATACAGTATTCTGCATGGCATTATTGTGGTTAATCTGCATTTGTGTAAGTGTATTATAAACATTAGTTTGCTGCGACATCATGTTCATTAGCAAATTAGTGTTCGATAATCTCAAAATTGGCTGCCCTTTTTTCATGATGGCTCCATCCTCAACAAAGCGGTCTTCTACACGGCCTCCTTCTGTAGCGTCAAGATAAATGGTGGTAAGCGGCATTACTACACCATTTACCGGAATGTTTTCCTGGAAAGGGCCTTTTTTTATTTCGCTGATGGTGAGCCTTTCAGTATCAACACTGAGTTTCGATGGACCTTTTGTATAATAGTAACTTGCCCCTATTAAGGTTATTAATGCTACAATACCTCCGATAGTAAGCAGCCTTTTTGTCGACCATTTTTTCTTTTCAATTATCCTGTCTACCATGAAAAAGTTTGTTTTGATTTGTAGCCGGTAAGTCTGTGCAGAACATAAATCCGTTATAATTCGGGTTCTTTTAACCTCATTACTGACTTTTTGGGTTTATTTCTTTCCGACTATTATTCTCATTACTATGCCAGTTTCCAGTTTAATGATTTCCAGTTTCTTAATCGTTTATTATATACGAAGATGTTCGTTATCGATACATGAAGTGTACGGTTTTGATACACTTTGTTTATCCTTGGAACATTTAAAAAATTAATTGCCACGACTTTATATTTAAGGTAAACTTGTGGCATTATTTGTTGCATTTGACGAACAAAATATTTTAATTGTTACAACATGAGCTTAAAAAATGCATCCGTATTAATTGTTGATGATGATCCTGATGTGCTTACGGCTGTCAGGTTATTGCTAAAAACTGAAACAGCAGCCGTGGTTACTGAAAAAAATCCGGAAAACATCAGGTCATTGCTGGCCAAACAGATATTTGATATTGTTTTACTGGATATGAATTTCAATAGCAGCATCAACACTGGTAATGAAGGCCTGTTTTGGCTGAAGAAGCTAAAAGAGTTTGGTTGCAATGCTGCGGTAATTATGATTACTGCTTATGGCGACATTGACCTGGCGGTTCGTTCGCTAAAAGAAGGGGCGACAGATTTTGTGGTAAAACCATGGCATAATGAAAAACTGATCAGCACCATCAAGGATGCTCTTAAGAAAAAGGAAAGTAACAAAATTGCCAATGGGTATATCAGCCCCGCTGATTCTATTATTGGTTCGGAACTGATTGGTGAATCGGAGCCAATGCAGCAGATTTTTTATAAAATTGAAAAGATTGCACCTACTGAAGCAAACATATTAATATTAGGCGAAAACGGTACGGGTAAAGATCTTATAGCCAAGGCCATTCATCAGCAATCGCTGCGCGCCGGTAAGCCTTTTGTTAAAGTAGATGTTGGTGCGCTTACGGAGTCGTTGTTTGAGAGTGAGCTGTTCGGACATAAGAAGGGGGCATTTACAGATGCGAGAGAAGACAGGATAGGCCTTTTTGAAACAGCTTCCGGTGGTACCCTTTTCCTGGATGAAATAGGAAATATTTCGCTTCATCAGCAAGCCAAATTGTTATCGGTATTGCAGAACAGGAAAATAACCCGTATCGGCACCAACCAACCAATACCTATTGATATACGCCTGATATGTGCTACTAATATTCCGCTGGGCGAACTTGCTAATGAAAACAGGTTCCGGAAGGATTTGATTTATCGGATCAATACTGTTGAAATTGTGGTCCCGACACTCCGTAAGCGTGGTAATGACATTGAACTCCTGGCAAAGCATTTTCTTCTTCTTTATGCAAGAAAATATTTGAAAAATGCTTATGATTTTGATGCAAAGGCGCTGGAAAAACTGCGGACCTATCACTATCCCGGCAATGTTAGGGAACTTCAGTATACCATCGAAAGGGCAGTAATTATGGCTGAAGAAGATGTTTTGCATGCAAGCGACCTGATTTTTTCTCCAATTGAATCGCCTGTTGAATTGCTGGATGAACCTTTTGAACTGAATTTAAGTCAGGTAGAAAAAAATACTATTTTAAAAGTTATTGAAAAACATAACGGCAATATAAGCAGGGCGGCAAAAGAACTAGGACTTACCCGTACTGCCTTGTACCGCCGGCTAAGCAAATATGATATTTGAACGCTATCATTATCTACGGTTACTCATCAGAGTGATTTTCATGTTTCTCACCATTACTGCAGCAGCGGTAATGGTGGTGAAAGGATGGTTTGTGTACCTGATTATTATGGTGCCGGTAATTATTGCACAACTTGTGGACTTTTACCGCTTCAACAGGAAGGCGCAGGATGAAGTACAACAGTTTGTCGAATCCGTTCATTATCGCGATTTTTCCCGCTATTTCGATGTGAAACGCGCCCCGGTGGAACTCCAGCCATTACGGCAGGGTTTCAATGAGATCAATACAACTTTTAAGGATATCAGCAGGGAAAAAGAAACACAATATCAATATCTCCAGAAAATCCTTGAATTGGTGGATACCGGCATTTTGTCTTACGAATATGATGCCGGCCAGATAGGGTGGATGAATGAATCGTTGAAAACCATGCTGGGGATACCTTACCTCAAAACTATTCACTCACTCGAAAAAAGGGATGCGCAACTTTATCGGGAAATACTGGAAATAAGGCCGGGGCAGAACAAGGTAGTATCCGTAACAAAAGAAGGCGGCATTTTCAAAGCGCTGGTTTCCGCTACGGCTTTCCAGACAGGTAATGTGGTGTATAAACTCGTGGCTTTTCAAAATGTGGATGAAGCTTTGGATGAAACGGAAGCAAAGGCATGGCAAAAATTATTAAGCGTGATGACGCATGAGATCATGAATTCCATCGCACCGATTTCATCACTTGCTGATACTATGCTTAACCGCTTGCAAAATTCGGTTAAGCATCTCCGTGAACAACCTGCGGCTATTGAAGACCTGCAATTGGGAATCGATACCATTCGAAGAAGGAGTGAAGGGCTTTTAAGGTTTGCAGAAACTTATCGTAACCTTAACAAGATAACTACGCCTAACCTGAAAAGGATCTATGTGCGCGACCTGTTTGAGAATATTCATCAATTGATGCAACCGACATTCCTGCTAAAGAATATTGAAATGGAGGTGGTGCTGAAAGATACTGACCTCACGATGGAAGCGGACCCAAGCCTGGTAGAACAAGTACTCATTAATCTGGTAGTAAATGCGGTAGAAGCCGTAAAAGAAAAAGCTGATCCTCATATTGTATTGACCGCCGGAACTTCAAAAAATAATAAAACAGTTATTAAGGTGAGCGATAATGGTTCCGGCATTTCACCGGAATTACTTGATAAAATTTTTGTTCCTTTTTTCAGTACGCGAAAAACAGGCAGTGGCATCGGGTTAAGTTTATGCAAACAAATTATGCTTTTGCACAAGGGAAGCATACAGGTGCAATCAACACCAGGTGATGGAACTGTGTTCTTACTAAGTTTCTGATTTTTCAGTTGCCCGCCAGTCCCATAATACTATACTCCATTCCGTCTCATCGGGAGATTTATATCTGTGCGCTTCATTAAAGCCAACTCTTTTGTGGGCATTTAGAGACCGCAAGTTCTTCGTGTCTATTTCGGTAACGGCGAAGTTGTATTTATTTTTAAAATGTTCCCTGTAAAAAAAATAACAATGATCGAGTACACCAATGCCACGATATTGTTTGTGTACACAAACCTGGCCGACCACAATAAAACAGAAAGAAGAAATGGGTTTGTTATTAAAAATAATATGATCAAACATCTCAAACATGGGGATTAGTACAGGTATATCCGCTTTTGATTTTTTTGTCATAGCTAATAAATAGGCAATAACTTTTTCGCCATCTTTTGCAATTACATGTTTTTCAATATTGTTCATTTTTTTTAAATCTTCAAAACTATGCTGTACTGTCACAAAGCCCTGGCTTTCCATTTCTTTGTCCGACAGGTTCGCAGGAAGATTGCCTTTTTGCAGGGCGAGTATCTCATATAACTCTTTTTCTGTTGATGCAGTAGTGTAAATGATCATATTTTATTTAGTCAATTCAAAATCGGCTAAGATTTATTTTTACTAATAAATTCATCGGTAAAATGACCTCTTTTTTTTGGCTGCGAAAATTTTTCTTCATTGTATTTTTTTGAATCGCCTCTCGGAATAGATAATGATTTCCAGTTTTCATTACATAACATTTTTCCGATAAATACAATTTGACCGATGTGGTATGGATAATGTGCCAGTTGCCTGTTGATGGCTTCTGCAACTGTATGCCCGGTATTTCTGATATAGACTAATTTTTCAAGATCATCAGGTTGTAAGCTGTCTAATGCATTAAAAAGACAATTCCATCCGGCATTCCATTTTAACATCAATTCCTCTCTGTTTTTAATGTCGTTGTCAAATTCAGTTTCCCTGTTACGCCATTCCTTCTCGCCATCAGCGGAAAGAAAATCTGTCCACCTGGAAAGCATATTGCCCCAGAGATGTTTTACTATGTTAGCAATACTGTTGCTTTCGTCATTATACTGCCAGAAAAGCTGTTCGTCACTGACCTGTTCGAATGTTTTTTCACCCAGCAACTTGTAATAAGCAAATTGTTGCTTTATGCTTTGCAGGTAACTATCGGGCATAAGAATACTATATTTTTGATGATATCAAAGTTAATCTTGAATTTTTATTATTGTTGAATGCAAATGAAATCTTTATTTGTGTCAACATGAAATAGTCTGCTGTAAACTTAACTAAAAGCCTGCCTTTTTCATTTATACTCACGGCGAGAACGGAAAATTATTTATATATGAAGCCTGATTTGAAAGACATAATAAACGTTTTGTAGCTTTTGCTGACGCAGGGGCAGAAGTGCTATATGCGCCTGGATTGAAAACAAAATTCGAAATCGAAATGATATTTAGCGCCGTTACGCCGAAACATATAAATTTTTCATTTGGTTTACGGAAGCGGGTATCATCATTGGTTCGCTGAAGGAAGCAGGTGTAAAACGGATCAGTGTCGGATCTTCATTCGCCAGACGTGCTTACAGCTTCTTATATTAGTGCAGCTAAAGAAATACAAAAATAAAGGCAGATGCAATTTATGAAAAACACCATTTCTTACAGTGAGTGAAATAAACTGTTCAGAAAATAAATTAAAAGCATCAGATGACTAAAATGCAGGTATTGCTGTTATGTTCGGATAGCCCCCTGATGCTTTTATTTTTAAATCGCGTCTATTTCTCTTATTTCCACATTGCCTCCAAATGAAAATATGGGACAACCTTTTGCGATTTCGGCTGCCTCATCAATACTATCTGCTTTTATAGCTATGTAGCCACCTATAGTTTCTTTGATCTCTGTGTATGGCCCGTCAGTAATGATGTTTTTGGCTCTTACTACTTTGCCTGAACTTTTCAGCCGGTTTCCACGATCGGCTAGTTTGTTTTGGGCCGCAATTCCACCCACCCAGTCCATCCAGCGTTTGGTAATGGCCTGCATTTCTTCGGGGCTGCCTTGTGGCATAGTGTTGTAATCGTTCCTGAAAACAAATAAGAATTCTTTCATAATGTTAATTTTTTGGTGTCAAAAACAAATGACAAGCCACTTCCTTTTGATTGGACAAATTGTGGAATTTTTACAGACATGTTTGATTGATTTGTGGCCTTAAGTTGATTTCCGTATAAAATAATTATCATTCCCACAATGCAATTGCAGTTCAGGCTTGTTCAAATGCTGAAATGCACGACACAAGGGTGATGATGGAATTGTTTTGGCCGCACGCAAAACAAAACGTCGAAAATAATAAAATAATAGGTTCAGGATTTCTGGTAGGTAATAACTAATTTTTTTGCATTGGGAGTATGTAATTTGGTTTTTTCTTCATTGCTGTATTCATGGGTAAAAATGGCTTTGTTTCCGATAAACTCAACCAGGTAGGTGGCAGTGTTGCCAAGCGGCGAAGGCATATCTTTATTGCTAATACTGATAATATTGCCCCTCATTTTCCATGTGGAGGCGGGCAGTTTATTATAATCAATAGGTCCGCAGTTTTTTGGAGATTTCATGACCTGCGTGCCGTTGGCTTCAAAAACAGTTTGCAATTCAACGAGGCAAGGCCATTTTTCCTTCAGCAAAGCTGACATATCTTTTTTCTTTCCATCCATATCTTCTACAATGTTACTTACTGTTTTCCAGGAACCAACAATATTTTGAGCCTGAACAGTAAGGCATATGAAATGAACTGCGCCTGTCAAAACGATCGATCGGTAAAATGAATACATAACAATGTTGAAATGGGTAATAGTTTTTGATAACTCAAATTGATAGATATATTTTGTCTGAAACTAAATGTAACACATTTCCGGTAAGCTATTGCTTATACAGATAAAACCCGCCGCCATTGCTTGTGTTAGTGCCGCTTCCCCAGGAACCCTGTATATAATTGGTATTGCCGGTTACTGTTGCCGAAACACTAAAAGTATTATTACCACTGCCGGCATAAGTGTAAGTGGCTTTAAAAGCATTGTTGCTGTAGCTGTATGTACCTTCGGCCTTGCTTGCTGATGCAGTATCTGCACCATCATAAAAACGGCATGTGCCATTATTCCGCAACAGGGCACAATAACCATAAGTATCCAGGGAGGTATCGCTTGTGTTGGCGGAAACACTATAATTCCCTTTCCAGAACCCTGAGATAGAGGGGGAAGAATTTGATTTTTTGCAGGAAGCAAAAATCAATATTGCACATGTTACAACGCTGACAGTTAGGATTGTTTTTTTCATTGTTTTATTTTTTGAGGTGATTAAATTTTACTTTATAAAATTGCATGTGAGCCGGAACTTGAAGATGTGGAATTAGCGATTTTGATAGTGGAGCCGTTTTTGAAATAATAAGCGTTGAATACATCACTGGTGCCACCGGTTAAATAAACATCTCCGTTACTGCTGACAAAAATAGAGTTGGGTATTGTTAAATCGGTGATTGCAGATATAAATATACCGTTTTTCAAAATTTTTGTTTCAGTATTGCCATTGTCGCCTTCTAAATAGGCAATATATACATCCGGTCCATTTGCATATATACAAGTTGCTTCGCTATAGTGGGTGCCATCTGTTATATAATTGATAACACCGTCCACAGTCAATGTTATTTTACCCGTTGTGCCGCCTGATGGCGCTGCTACTGTAAGCGATGTTGCAGATGCACTGTTGATGGTTGCAGTTATGCCATTAAACTTTACGGTATTGCCGGATACAGTTGAACTGAAATCATTTCCCGAAATGGTTACCGATGTTCCAATGCTTCCGGAGTTCGGGGTAATGGAGCTGATAGCCGGAACAGGAGTTTGGGATACCGGAGTTTTTTTACAACCAATTATAAAATTAAGAGAAAAGAGGAAAAAGGTAATGTCTTTCATTAGTTTTGTTTTCCTTATCAAATCTAATAATGCAGCGTTACAAAGAATAAAGCAGATTGGCAAACTGCATTTAAAATGGGCGAACAGTAACAACAGAAATTGAATTGCATGCAAACAATAAAAGGGTACGGTTATTTCGCCTACTGAAAAGTAACTTTATAAACGGAGTTAGGCATGGTAGCGTTATTGGTGTTATTGCGCGCAATAACATACATGGTTTTATAATCGCTGCCAAAAGTGATATCCCAGCTATCGAAGAAAAATGCCATTTTATTTCCTGCTCCTGTAAAACTCTTGCCTTTATATTTAGCATCGCCAACTACTGTAGTAACACTTCCGCTGTTGTCTACTTTGCGTATGCAGCCGCTTCCATAATCGGCTACGTAAACATTGTCAGTATTGTCAACAGTTATTGCATTGCCCCTGGCATAACCGCCATCATAAAATAATGCAGCATTTCCCTGTGCATCATTATAGCCGGCAACCCCGGCCTGGCCTGCTATTAATTTTAAAGTTTTATCAGTCTGTAATTGCCACAATGCGTGATTGGCAAATACGAATATATTTCCGGTATGACCAATACCCAACATGGCATTGGCTTCGTTGGGTGTGCCTTTTAATTGAGTATTTAACAACGTGTCAAAATCAGAGGAGTTTGCATTCCCCCCATAAGTGACAGAATTAATTTTGTAAATATTATTGGAAAAATCTGTGCCAATGAACCCTGTAACTGCCGGGTTAAACTTTAATGAGTTAAAATAAATATGACCGGTGGAGGAACTGGTGGTTAAGTTGCCATATCGCCAGGTATATAAATAATTATTACCGCTTGGTACAGACTCGGCACTTATGATTATAAATGAAGAATCATTGTTATACCCTGCAATGCCGGTAACAAGAGGTGTGGAAGGAAAAGATACGTATTTTACAACAGCATTGGTAGTTAAATCAACTTTATAAACTGCATTCTGGTTGGTTCCCGGCCCTGTTATGAATAATGAATTGTTCGCATAAAGCATTCTTACACCTGAACCACCATTGGTCGGGTATGCTGGAATATCCACTAATTTGGTTACTGTTGCGTTTGCTGTAATGGGTAAATCAACAGTAAAGCTTGAGCCTGAACCGGCACTATATCCGTTATGAATCACTTGTATAGTTCCTGTCGTTGCATCTGCTGGTACAATTACTTTCATAGAAGTAGCGCTTACATCAAGAATCATCGTAGCAAGTGTTCCGTTAAAAAGCACACTGTCTGAACTTAGAAAACCCGTTCCTGATAAGATTATGGTGTCGCCCTCATAAGCATGTGAAGGGGTGAAGCCTGTTAAAGTTATCGGGGCAGAGTTTGCAGGTGTGTTACTGCTTTTCTTACAGGAAATAATAGCAACAATTGATAAGGCGGATAGTAGTATGATTGTTCTTTTCATGATTTTTTTATTTTAATTTGGGAAGCTGATTTTCTGTGTAGCAGGTAAAGCGGTGTTTATTCCATATCCGGTTGCATTTAGAATATTGTATCCCCACGAATTATCATTGGCTGATGCCGGCAGGGTAACCCCATCTCCCTGTGGAATATTGTTAACTGTAATATTCATCTCATAGGGCGCAGTGCCTGTTTGATCAGTTGTTCCGTCGTTGTACCATGCCCATGCCAGGTAGCTGATGTTCATATTATTGGCCTTTGTTAAAAAATCAGCGTAGCCGGTTGCTGCGCTGCCATCAGGTAATATATTCCCCATTTCGCCGATTACAAATGGCAGGCCGCTATTTATTATGTTGTTTAACCGTGAAGTGGGATCCACTGTAGGTTGGTTGGTTTGCCAGTCATTTTCCCAATAATAAGTATGTACACTGAACATCAGGTTATGCAGCGGATCCTCATTCAAAAGATATTGTCCGTTACTAACATTCTGGCCGTATGAATCCGATGTGAAAATTTCCTCCCTGTCGCCGAAACCATAAGCGTCAATCATCAGTGGAACTTTTATTCCGGCATTACGGATGGCGGTGATAGCTGTTTTATATGTATCGATGTAAGTGGTAATATCGTTTTGTGAATAATTATTTTGATTGGTGAAATAATTGGCCCCCCACTCGTTTGCAATATTTATTACGAGATGATTTTGATGTTTATTGATTACTGATATAACAGCAGGATTCGTCCAAAATGCGGTAATGATATTCTGAAATTGCTGTGGATCGTTTTTCCCGGTAAGGTCGTGCAGCATCACTATTGGCAAAATTCCCTGGCTGGCAAATACAGTAATAGCATGGTCTAAATCATTGGCAGAATAGTAAGTAGTACCTGTCTGAGGTTCGGGGCTTCCATTAATATGTGTCCACCATGCTAAACGAACTACATTGGCTTTGGTTTTAGCAACAGCAGCTGCAACATTATCTACGTCATTCTGCCAGCCTTCTTTGTAGGTGTCAACATTAACCCCTCGCATTAAAATATTAGTGCTATTGGCATCCGTAAGATACCTGCCACTGACTTTTAGGTATGGGCTGCCTGAACTGTTGTTATTATTATTGTTATTATTATTGTTGCTACTCCCTTGTTCCTTTTTGCAACTCATCAATAGGAGTGCTAATGCAGTAAGAACGGCGAATGGTTTCATAAAAAATTTTTTAAACTCAAACTTATTACAATGAAAACCCGAATAAAATGCAGTATGGGCAAACTGCAATTAAAAATGGTGAACAGCATAAAGGCTGAAAACTATTGGTACATCATAGCTCGTTAAATGATCGTAATTATATGGCCAATGGCGTTAACGTGGAGAAGAAAATTATGTAATTGATAATAAAATCTAACTCAATTGAAAAATATTAGGTGTTGTTGAATTAAGTTTTTTATAAAATAAATTCACGGAATAAATCTGCCTACGGTTACAGGATTTTCATAAGGGTTGAAATCTGGTTTCGGATGGCCTATGCTCCAGCTATAAGCAACAATTTTACCATCCCTGTCCACATATAAGCGAAAGATACCTTTGCCAAGGCCGTCATATTTTTCTCCATTTTCAAGATTCCTGGTATCGCTTTTGCCATGAGGGCTTTTGCTGCAGTCCATCACCGTTATTTCATATTGAACGGTATTTGGTTCTATGACTTTTTCCGGCGCCATTTTCCTTGGCGAAGAAATGACTAACATACAATGCCCGGTGTTATCTTCATGTTCTGAGCGATCGGCATATTTTAACACGATAAGGTCTCCGGACATTATATCTTTCACATTATTTATCTGCTGAAAATGGTTGCCTGCCACAACAGCATCGAAATAAGTGTATGCAAAAGGCCTTTTCTTTCCAAAGCTCTTTTTAAAATCATCTTCATTCCAGTTATAAGTCTTAGCGATCAGCGAATTGATAAACCCACTGCAATCCGCATAACATTGAACAGTATTTCCATCATCACCCCAGCTTACCGAAATATTTTTATGTATGTATGCGGTGTTCTTTTCATTAATCCCAGAAAGCAGTTTTTCTGCCCAAAAAAGCATGCTGTGGCCCTGTTGCTGCCTGGCGGAACATAAGATAGCAATTAATGCAAAAGAATATGCAATGGTGAATGAAAAACGTTTCATTGTCGGGTTATTTTAAATTTGATGCAAGTAAGGGTCAAACTCCCGGATCAAAGCTATCGGATAAATTTTTTTGCCATCTGCAAAATGGGTGAACTGCATTTAAAATGGGCGAACTGCATTCTTGCAGTAAAAACGTTTATATTTGAAACCGGATTAATATCAATATAACTGGCTCTATGGTAAATACGATTTCCTGTATTGTGGTGGATGATGATCAGGTGGACAGGCTGCTTGTTCAGGCCTATTTGAAAACTTTCCCTTTTATCGAAATAGCAGGCGTGTATGAATCACCTAAGGATGCACTCCAGGCCGCAAGGAAAAATATTCCTGATTGCTTGTTTGTTGATGTAGATATGCCTGAAATGAGCGGATTGGAACTGAGAGATCAACTATTGTATATACCTGCATGTGTGTTTATTACTTCTTATCCTGATTACGCAGTGGAAGGTTTTGAAATGGCCGCACTTGATTTTTTGGTAAAACCTGTTTCGGCAGAACGGTTTAAAAAAACCATTGTTCGTTTGCAGGATTATATCAACCTGCGAAGACGGTCAGACATGCTGAGCCACACACTTGGTGCCGACACGATTTTTATTAAAGACGGGCATAATCAGATTAAACTGCAATTGCATGAAATAATTTATCTCGAAGCTTTGAATAATTACACCGGCATTGTTACGAACACCCGTAAATACACTGTTCTTTCTCCTATCAGCAGTTTGCTGAAGGAAAAACCTTTCAGCCGGTTTGTCCGCATTCACAGAAGCTATGCCGTGCAGAAAAATTTTATCAGGAAAATCAGCGCCGATGAGGTGCTGGTGAACGACAGCATTGCTTTGCCTGTGGGTAGAACTTATAAAGAAGCACTTAATAGTATTCGGGATTAGCAGCATGAAGAAAATAATCTTATTTGTTATTGTTCTTGTTCTCGCAAAGAAAACTTTTCCTCAAAAACAAGGACAGGCGCTTGTGGATTCCTTGCACCAGGTGCTGTCAGGCATCCCATCCGGCAATTCACTTCAATACGCAAAAGCATTAAATAATTTGGGCAAAGCTTATTTGAATATTTCTGCCTATGCAGAAGCGTCGGCATGTTTTTATGAATGTAAGCAAATAAGTGAACGGCTCAATGAAAAACGATTGCTGGCTGAAACCTATCGTAACATTGCACTGATAAGTTCTTCCAATGAAGATTTGGTTAAGTCGGAAGCGGAAAATGATAAATCTCTTGCTATTTATAAAGAGTTAAAAGATATTCCCGAACAGGCGGCCACCCTGCGAAATATGGCGGGTGATTATCTCGAGTTGGTTTTATCCATGAAGGATACTGCTAAAAATCGTATTAAAGCCGAACAATATTATAATCAGGCTTTGCAGTTGTATGAACAGATCAAAGATAAAAAAGGTGAAGCCGGGATATACATGAATCAATCAATATTGTGCTTTGCTGATTACCAGAAAAAAATTGAGCTTGCTTTGCTTGCAAAAAAAATATGGGATACCGTATATGAAAATAACAATTTGCCTACCATAAATATGGGAAATATCGGGGTCGCATATCTTGATATAGTCCGGTATGATACGCTTCATCTTACAAAACCGTCTGCACTCATCCCGGCCGGTAGCAAAGCAAAACTGGATTTGGCAGAGAAATATATCGACAGTGCTATTGTTATGGGCAAATCAAAACAAGATGCAGAGAATACCGCATATTTTACCGGAGTGCTCGCTGAACTTCAGGCTGTAAAAGGAGATTATAAGAACGCTTATCTTAATTTCAGGGCTTATCAAACGATTACCGATTCTCTTTTTTCACAGGAGAATAAAAATAAGATAGCGTCAATAGAAAGCCGAAATGAAATTGACAAAAAGAACCAGGAGATAGAAAAGCAAAAGGTACAGGTACGTGAACAGAAGAAAAACACT
>DATKNN010000018.1:0-71364 GCA_035541355.1 Puia sp.
GCGGCGTTAGTTGTCCTTTGGGATGCTCTGAAGGTTTTTTGCCTTCATGTAAAATAATGTTTTTTTCACTCGCCTTACGTCTCGTACTGCCTTTAAAAAAATACAATAAAACGCCCCTTCCCACAGCCTTCGCGGAGCTTGCGCACGGTGTAATTTTTTTTCGCACGAAACTTAAAAAATTACGCCAGCACACGGCAAAGCTATTTCCCCTCACTTCGTTCGGTAACATAATACCCTTTATCTTCCGAAAATTTTTGGTGTCTTCTGACATTAAGGCGTTTTTGCTCTGTTAAGATTTATCCAGATTTTTTCTTTGTTTATGTAGTTGTTTCTTTTATGGGAGAAAAAATATGGATAAATCTTAACGCAAAAACAAATTTTGAAAGATAAAGAGGATTTTATGTTAAATAGCTGCACAAGGCTTGTTCACGGTAGCTGGTTTTTTGTTTTTTTAGCCTGCGCTTCTATTATGCTCCTACGATTTGTGCCCCGTACTTTTAATTTTTGAGATTTGTAAAACAAGAAAGTTTTGTTTACCTATACTTTGTCATTTTCATGGTTTGATTTAAAGCTACATTATATTTATATGTAGCTTAGGTTAAATGAAATTTATCATTCACTCGCCATACGTTATTAATGCCTATGTTTTCATATTGGCATTTTTTACCATTATCTTCTGGCTAATTATAAGGCCAAAAAAGAAAAAGAAGAATCATAGACATTAAAAACTTGATGCTGAAAAACTATTCCTCGGATTGCAGTTTATTGCGCAGCTCATTTAGCAACATGCTGATGCTGTCGCTCGCTTGTTGTTTTAACTGATGGTTACGTTCGCGGGTATATTGCAGAAAAAGCTCGTGTTGTTTCATCAGTTCCTGATGAAGCTCTTCTATCGTCATTGTATTATAATTTTCTTCATTGCCCATTCAGGTACACATTAATTTAACTGGTTAACCTGTATATCCCTCCTGTTAACATGGAATTATTTAAAATAACAAAGGCAGTAGTTGGCTACTGCCTGTTTATAGAGATAAGGCATCATTTCAAACTAAAAATGAATAACACTTACATTATTTATTAAAAATATATTTTGTATAAACACAAAAGCATGATTTACGTCATGTGAATAACAATCATGTAAAATGATACCGGACAAAATATATAAAAAGCATACTTCATATTTTTTAGGCCTGAATACGTTTTCAACATGGAATGTTTATCAACATGCGTAAAAGTCCTCAATTTTTCTATTAACGAATTCCATCAGCTTTTTTTATTTCAAATTATTTTAAATTGCTACAATAGCCGAAAGCCAACATGTTAAGCCTGATAGTACTTATGAACGGCTGCGAGTATCAATTGCCGGATGCGTCAGCCGAAAAGGATAATCCCATTTTACATACCCTGAAAAAGGGTTTATTGCACATTTTTAAAAATGTACAATCTGAATATCCTGACAAACACATTCAGGTGGTCTGGGATGAGGATTGTCATAACCTGCACTATTTCTGCGATTCGTTATCGAGGGACCAAATTGCCGCTTCCCTTAAAAAACATAATGGCGGACTCACTTTATAGCTGGCGGAAACATGTGTCAAAAAAATATTATTTACTGATGCAATCCTTTGCCGCATTTTTTGCGTATATGATGGTATTCAGATTGTGTCAGAGAGAATGTCCGCATACCCCCGCTAATTCATTGGCGGGGTTTTTAATAACACTTTTCCTTTCAGGAGTATAAAAAAAGAAACCCCGGCATTTCTGTTCCGGGGTTTCTTTATAATGCAATGACACCTGTTATCAATGTACTTTATCTACGTCATTGAATTTTTTAGTATATTCTTCAGCTTTATCTTTTACGTTCTTCTGCTCATAAATGGTAATCACCAGATCGTAGGCATCTTTAAGTGTCCTTTTTTCTTCCTGCTTCAGTTTTCCCTGTGGGCCAAGTATCTGGTCAACTTTTTCGAGATAAGGCAATGCTTCATCAAATTTCTTGTTAGCAGCCACTCTGATATCGGCTCTTTTTTTCACATCTTCAGGTTTCTGCCCTTTGATGTTTTTAGTGGTGGCTTTCAGGTCAACGGCATCGTTATAGGTAATTTGGCCAAGCAACAGATAAGCCTGTGAATAATCTGATTTTACTTGCAGTGTTTTATTCAATTCTTCTTTTGATTTAGCGATCAGCGCTTCTGAATTTGCCGGCCGCTTTCCTGAACTGGTATCGATGGCATAATTGTACAGTTCCACGCCATAATTGTACATGAATACATAGCTATTTGGTAATTTACTGATCACATGTTCATATTGTGCAAAAAGAGAATCTTTATTGCCGCTTTTCCTGTAACGCTCAATCTCGCTGTCATAAATACCCAGCTCTATTTCATCCCAAGATTTATCGTTGGGATAAACTTCTTTGCCCAATTTCAGATACTTCATGGCATTGGCCTCATCATTTTTGTCTTCGGAATAATAGTTTACAAGCCATTTATAAATTTCAGTGTATTTAGAATCTGATAATTTCAGGTCGGCGAGTTTGGAATAATAGGTAGCAGCCTGGTCCCTGTCTTTAGCCTTTTCTGCGGCTATGCCGGTATATAAAGTAGTGAGTGTATCAAACTGCTGGGTAATCCATCCTTTACTAAACATAAACTCTCTTGCAACAAGCGCACCTTTAAAATCCGCAAGTGCATCTGTGTATTTACCCACATTGTAATTGGTGGCACCATCCTGGAAATAACCCGCATAAATTGAGTTAATAGGTGCATAGCCATCCAACTTCAGGGCAATAGCTTGTTTTTCTTTGTCCTTATTTGCAGCTTCATCTTTTTCAAGATAGGTTTTCAAAGCACCCAATGATTGAGTATAAGCATCAGGCACCTGCGATTTAACGGAAGTATCGCCACCAATAGCCGCATAAATCTTACATTTATAATACCAGGCTTCGATAGCTTTTTGACCTTTATCCGTAGCAAGAAACTTGTCGATTTCGTTTTTAGCATCCAACAGTTTTTTTGACTTCAGGTAATCTTTTGCTTTATCAAGGCTTTGTGCCGAAAGGCCTAATCCTGCAAAGGCAAACAATAAGGCCAGAAGGGTTGATTTCATGATATACATTTTATTAAAATAAAAAAGTTCAAATAATTACTGCGAATATCCAAAATTATTTTATTCTGCAGATGCCGGGGAATCATTTTCCCTATTACCATTTTCTTCCGAAGGCTTTTCCGTCTCATCAGTTTGATGGTTGTGCCCATTACCGTTTTCCTCATGCTCATCCAGTTTAGTGATGGCGGCAATCCCGTCACCTTCATCAAGCCTGATCAGTTTTACCCCTTGCGTTGCACGCCCCTGCTCGCTGATGCCACTTACCTTCATCCGGATGGTAACTCCGCTTTTACAGGTAATCATCAGGTCCTCTCTTTCGGTCACATCAAGTATCCCCACCAGTTTTCCTGTTTTATCTGTAACATTAATTGTCTTTACCCCTTTACCGCCTCGATTAGTAACACGATATTCTTCAATCTGTGTCCTTTTCCCAAAACCTTTTTCACTAACCACGAGTATAGTTCTTGATTTATCCTCCTTATTTACACAAACCATCCCAATTACCCCATCATCATCATTATCCACTTCAATACCGGCCACACCTATGGCGCCTCTTCCGGTAGGGCGTACTTTATCTTCTTCAAAGCGGATAGACCTGCCGCTTTTTACAGCCATCATAATCTCGGAATTACCATCAGTAAGTTTCGCTTCAATAAGATGGTCTCCTTCCAAAATAGTAACTGCATTCACCCCCGTTTGCCTGGGCCTGCTGAATTCCTCCAGGGAAGTTTTTTTAATAATACCTTGCCTGGTACACAAAACAATATGATGCGTTTTCACAAAGTCTTCATCTTTCAAATCCTTCACATCAATAATTGCCCTGATTTTATCATCCGGGGTAATCTGAATAAGGTTCTGTATGGCACGCCCACGGCTGGTTTTATCTCCTTCCGGAATTTCATAAATATTAAGCCAGTAACACCTTCCTTTTTCAGTAAAGAAAAGCATGGTATGATGGGTGGAAGCAACGAAAAGATGTTCAATATAATCTTCGTCCCTGGTTTTTCCGCCGATAGCCCCGCGACCTCCCCTTCTTTGCTGCCGGTATTCGGTAGCTGATGTTCTTTTGATATAACCAAGATGGGAGATGGTAATCACTACATCTTCTTCCTTAATGAGATCTTTAATGCGGACCTCATTATCGAGATAGGTAATTTCAGTTTTTCTTACATCTCCGAATTTGTCTTTCACTTCCAGCAATTCGTTACGGATCACTTCAAAACGTTTGCCTTCATCTGCAAGCAGTTCTTTTAAATGGCTAATCAACTTCATCAATTCATCATACTCTTCCTTAATCTTGTTGCGTTCCATGCCGGTTAACCGCTGCAGGCGAAGTTCAAGAATTGCCTTTGCCTGTATTTCATCAAGCCCCCACCCTGCATTCACCAATGCATCTTTTGCAATTTCAGGAGTTGCGGAAGCACGTATCAGCGCTATCACTTCGTCCAGATGATCCAGTGCTATCAGGTAACCCTGAAGTATATGCGCTTTTTTCTCCGCTTCTTTCAGTTCAAATTGAGTGCGCCGCACAACCACTTCATGGCGGAATTCGACAAACTCGCTGATCATATCGCGTATGCTCAGTGTTTTCGGCCTTCCTTTTACTATTGCCACATTATTGATGCCGTATGAAGTCTGAAGTTCAGTGTGTTTATACAATTGATTGATGACGACGTTGGCAATGGCATCGCGTTTAAGATCGATTACAATACGCGTACCTTCTTTTTCTGTAGATTCATTATTTACATGCGCAATGCCTTCAATAATTTTTTCATTTACCAACTGGCCGATTTTTTCAGCAAGCATATCACGGCTTACCTGGTAAGGAACTTCAGTAATGATAATCTGTTCACGCCCGCTCGATTTGGTATCTACATGCAACTTTCCCCGCAACACTACCCTGCCCCTTCCAAAATGCATCGCCGCTTTCACCCCTTCCATCCCATAAATAATTCCTCCTGTCGGGAAATCAGGTGCTTTTATATATTGCATCAGTTCTTCAACAGTAATATC
The DNA here is from genome assembly GCA_035541355.1 of Puia sp. Taxonomy (GTDB): domain Bacteria; phylum Bacteroidota; class Bacteroidia; order Chitinophagales; family Chitinophagaceae; genus Puia. The sequence continues at coordinate 5,122 of DATKNN010000018.1, forward strand.
ACGTTTATCAATATACGCTATACATCCGTCAATTACTTCTGAAAGGTTATGCGGGAGTATATTGGTAGCCATCCCTACAGCAATACCGCTTGAACCGTTTACAATAAGCTGTGGTACGCGTGCCGGTAACACAGTAGGCTCTTCGAGCGTATCATCAAAATTGAGCTGAAAATCGACGGTTTCTTTTTCAATATCCTGCATCAGGTAATCAGAAATGCGATGAAGCCTTGCTTCGGTATACCGCATGGCCGCCGGGCCGTCCCCATCCTGTGTTCCAAAATTACCTTGTTTATCAATAAGCGGGTAACGCATGTTCCATTCCTGTCCCATTCTTACCAATGCGTCATATACGGAGCTATCGCCATGAGGATGGTATTTCCCTAATACTTCACCAACAATACGTGCACACTTTTTGGTGGGCCTGTTGTAGATAATTCCCATGTCGTTCATGGCATATAAAATGCGACGATGAACCGGTTTCAGTCCGTCGCGCACATCAGGCAATGCCCGGCCAACGATTACCGACATAGAATAATCTATGTAGGCGGTTTTCATCTGCTCTTCAATATTGATAGGAACAATTCTGTTGTTGTCTTGTGTTTCCTGGGGAGTGAAATTATTTTCTTCCATAGCGAATTTTAGATACGAAAAATCAAGCCTTTCCGGTGGTTAAAACAAAGTTGGCAAAGCTACCATTTTTAGCCTTCAAAACCTGAATGAAAATCGTTTTTTTATCACATTTTGCTGTGGATAAAACAGCCCCTGTTTTTATTCAAGCCATGCCCCTTTTACTTCTTCTCCGGCTACTTCAACATAAATATGTTCCTGCAGGGTGGTGGCTACTGAAAGGCCTATATAATCCGGTTTTACAGGGAAGATTTTATGGGTTCTGTCTACTAGTACGAGCGTCTGGATTTTTTTGGGATGTGCGGAGAGAAACGGTTTTAATGCATACAGAAGCGTACGGCCGGTATTACTTACATCATCAATAAAAACAATAGTCCTGTTATCGAAAGGGATAACTTTACTCAATGTCACCTCTGCCGGATATTTCTTATCAAGTGTAATAGTGATAATATCTGTTTTTATTTTTGAAATGGTATGAAGCAGGTGCTGAATATTTCTTGCCACCACGCTCCCGCTTTCACGGATACCGGCCAGCAATATTTCATCTTCATCAAAATTATTTTCGAGGATCTCGTAAGCCATGCGCAGCATTTTTCGTTGCGCCACTTCCCCGCTGAGTATATAATTTTTTTCCATTGTACAAATTAAGCATGAAAAAGAAAAAGCAAAAAATTTAGTTCTGTTAACGGGGTATAGTCTTATTTTTAATATAGGAATTTTATTAATTGAGCATTATGCATATCGTCCAACAGTTTTTATTCGCCGCGATTGCCGGGTTTGCTGTATTTCTTTTCGGCAAAAAAATAATGTATATCCGGAAGAATATTTTACTTGGCAGGGATGAAGATTATAGCGATAACCCTTCGCTTCGCTGGAAGAATGTCTTCTTATTGGCATTCGGACAAAAAAAAATGTTCCGGAACCCGCTGGTTGCCCTGATGCATTTGATCATTTATGCCGGCTTTATTATTATCAATATTGAAGTGCTGGAGATTTTTTTAGATGGCTTATTGGGTACTCACCGGCTTTTTGCGGCACCACTTGGCGGGTTTTATGTTTTTTTGATAAATGCTTTTGAAGTTTTAGCTGTTGCTGTACTCTCTGTATGTATTATTTTCCTGTGCAGAAGAAACATAATAAAACTGAAACGCTTTGTGAGCAAAGACCTTGATGGGTGGCCGAGGAGTGATGCGAACTACATACTTATTACGGAAATTATTTTAATGATGCTGTTCCTGACAATGAATGCATCAGACACTTTGTTGCAAACAAGAGGATACGGCCATTATGCAGGGCATAACACAGGCCATTTCCTGTTTTCGCAAATCCTCCATCCTTTACTGAGGAGCATGAGTAATCAGTACCTTGCTCTTCTCGAAAGAACATGCTGGTGGCTACATATTGTCGGCATTTTTGCATTTCTGAATTATCTGCCCTATTCAAAGCACCTGCATATTTTACTTGCATTTCCCAATGCCTATTACGCAAGGCTTTGGCCTGAAGGCAAAATGCGTAACATGCCATCAGTTCAAAAAGAAGTATTGTATGCCATGCAACCTGAGCTTGCTCCGGCAGATGCAGCAGCCCCTTCAAAGTTTGGTGCAAAAGATATTTTTGACCTGAGCTGGAGAAATTTACTGGATGCATACAGTTGTACCGAATGCGGAAGATGTACTGGTGCCTGCCCGGCAAACATTACAGGCAAATTGCTATCACCAAGAAAAATTATGATGAGCGTTCGCGACCGGGCCGAAGAAGCAGGAAAAAACATTCAAAAAAACGGATCCTTCCGCAATGATGGGAAAAACCTGTTGAGTTATATCTCCGCGGAAGAGCTTCGTGCCTGTACAAGTTGCAATGCATGCGTGGAAGAATGCCCTGTGAGCATTAGCCCGCTTGAAATTATTTTGGAAATGCGCAGGGCATTGGTCATGGAAGACAGTAACGCACCACAGGAATGGAATGCCATGTTCAGTAACACCGAAAATAATTTTGCACCTTGGAAATTTGCCCCTGACGAAAGAGATGCATGGGCGCACGATTAAAGCGTTAAGCTCCCTGTTCAGACCTCTATTTCTTATTATTTATTAGTTATATTTTAGCCATCGCATTTTTATTCTTTAATATTTTCCAAAGCATGATAATGGCTGTGATGGCAAATATTCCGCCAATAACCCAGTTTAACGTTCTCTGGTTATTATTCAATTTATCAACAACAAACCTGCCACCAAAAATAAATACGGCATTTCCAATAAATGTTCCGGTTCCGATCCCTGCTATATAAAAATTATAATTGCTGTTTACCGGCATCAGAATTTTTTTAGTAAATAGCACCGTGCTCCATCCAAACCAAAATGGAATTTGAACAGGGTTCAAAGCGCTCATGGTAATACCTAATAAAAATTTCGGAAGCGTACTGCTAAGAATAACATTTTTCCCTCCTAACGGTTTTGATGCCGCGATAAAACTTGTAACAGCGAGGGCGCAAACAATCAATACCGAAAGCCACTCAAGTAACCGAAATAAATTTTTCCGCTTCCGCACCCAATCCATTGCTACCAGTGAAATGCGTACATACAGCATTTCGATCAATAAAGTTCCAGTTGAAAAGTATATAGCCTGTGTAATACCATCGCTAACAGAAATTTGCATGGCCGCAACATTAAGGGTTCCTAAGGGCAGAGTACCCAGGAAACTGATCATCATTCCCACAAAAAAAATACGGAGCAACTGCATAGTCCTGGCAATATAAATGAATTGTTGTGAAACACTAATAAACATTGTTTGAAGGGTCAGTATTCAGCTGTACTATATCAGGCGGCTTTACATAAGTATTGTTATACCGGAATTGTAAATTCACTGTCGTGATTAATTTAAACGAATTATTCTGCGGAACATTCCTGGGAAAATAAGCCATTCTCACTTCTATTGTTCCAAATACGAGGTTCTCGTTGCGTGTGCGGAACCCGCAACCTATGCCATAAAAGGCATCAGACTTTTCAAAGCCTTGTTGTTTAGGCGTTAAAAAAGCAGCATCAGCAAAAAAGAACGGAGCGAATTTGAAACCTAATAATTTATATTTAAGAAACATAAAAGTTTCTTCATGTACACTGATGCGCTGCTGCCCTATTGTTGAATCAGAACTGAAATAACGAAGCCCAAAAGGATTATCAATGCGCAAAGCATCAATAGCAATGTTGTTGAAAACCCTTGTATAGCTGATATTACCGTATTGCCTCATTTTAACATTTCCCAGGAAAAAGAGTCTGCTAAAAATACTGGCTCCGGCAAGCATACTGGCATCCTGCAATTGGTTTCTGTAAACAAAACCTCCCGTTCGTATGAAATATTGAAAAAAATCGCTTTGGCTCGTGGCAATGTATTTGTTTATCTCAATACCAAGATACATCCTTGACAAGGCAACCTGCCTGTACCAACCAGTAGTGAAAGCAACATTATACCCATGAGGAACATCTTCGGTTGTTCCAAAACCGTAAATATAATTTGTCTTCAAAAAGTCTTGTTTAAACAAAGTAAGCTGTGCCAGTACAGCTTCTCTGTAGTTAAATTTAAAATTGAATTTATCCCCGATTTGGTAGGGTATCTCAGAAAAATTATTTTGAAAATACCTTAGGCTCAAAAATTTTCTATGACGAAGCGGATTCTTAAATGAATACCTGTTTGCTCCTATTGCATAGCCCAACCAGGCATCGAATGTATTGTAGCGGTATTTATAAAAAAGGCTATCAGGCAATGCATACACATTGTAGCTTGCATTAGTTCCAATGGTTAATCCGCCAGCCATATGCATATATTCCGACACCAGCGGCCGGTTTAATTGCAGGAACCAAGCTTTTTCATCAGGTAAACCGGATGCCAGGTTAGGATTAATTGTGGTATAGATGACAGAGGCATTTATAAAAGAGCCTGCAATACTGCTTTTGCTATACATTAACTCATATCCAAACTGTGGGGAGCGGGTGGTTTGAAATAAGGCTGTCCCTTCTATCTTTTGGGCCATACCTAAAAAATTACTTTCACTTGCCTGCACCTTAAAATTATTATTACTCGCACCATCAAGTTGACCGGAAATACTGAATAGGTCTTTGGTAATAACAACAAGGTCTATAGAATCTGGTTTACCCGGAATTTGATAAACCTCAATCCTGGCATCCTGCATAAAGCCAAGTGAACGTAAAAAACGTTCATTGTCGGCCACTTTGTAGGCATCCAGTGGCGTACCTTCTTTAATAAACAAATGGTTCCTGATCACCCAATCTCTCGAATCTCTATGCAGGTGGTTTAACAGATACACCCCTAAATAATCAAGTTTTTTTGAGGTATCGGCAAATACTTTTTCAAAGCCGAACCGCCTGACAAAAATATACCTGATGCCTTTTCCCTGGTAAGGAAGAAACTGTTGTTCACTTTTAACAGCTTTAACTACGGTATCTGCCTGTCCGCGTGTAACCGCATTCATCAGCAATCTGAAAATATTATTATTCGTAAGCGAGCGACGGGAAGATGAATCTTTTGCCTGGCCAAATGAATTGGTAGTAATAGTGACTAAGAACAGGGCAAACGAGAGCAAAGTAATCCTTATCTGTATGGCTTGCTTCAAAATATTATTAAGATAAGCTATGCTTAAAAAATTAAGAAAACCAGTGCATTAAAGACACTAATTTAATAAAAGAAGTAAGCTTAATTGTATGAAGCGGCAGGAATTATTTTAATTTGATTAGCAGCCTCTCTCTTCATTACGGAGTCGGCTTTTTTCTGCTCTTTTAAAACCGGCACATCCGGAAGAAATTTTGCTTCAGTTCTATCTGAAGAATATTTTTTTGTTGCGTGTGCCAAAGTCACGAAGCATATCAACAACAATAAATATTTTAAATCTTTCATTTTGTTTTTTTGGGAAGGATACTATTTCTCATTTTCAGGTTTATGCTTAAACAGAAATCACACCGCAAATATTACATTACGATTAAATGCGAAGCTGAATAAAGTTTTCAACAAAAAATTAAAAATGAGGATAAACTAATCCACATTTTTTCCATCTTTTCAAATATTGGCTTTTTGAAGAATAACTTTTCTCTTATAAATGCCCTAAAAAAATTAAGCGGAGAAATAGCCGATTTCATCAGCCAGGTGCAGAAAGGGGTATCGGGCCTTTAGTTCAAGTGTTTTTTCCAGATTGCTTTTCAGGAAATTTTTATGCGCTGATGTAGATGGATGAGCTGCTTTATGCTTTTTAGCAATGATGATTTTTCGTAATTCATCTAAAATATTCCGGGATTCTTCATCAATAAAATACCTCGTAAAATTTTGAAGCACGAATTCAGTGGCCTGATAATTCGGGTGAACCATATCCTTATCATAAAAACGATAGTCTCGTAATACGTCTATTACCAATTCATAGGCAGGGAAATAATAAAGTCTGCTGAATTTATTGATAAGATGGTGCACAACTTCTATAAGCCGGGCTTTACTACGGTTATTCTCGGTTACTCCATCGCGTATATGTCTTACCGGGCTAACCGTCAATACAATCCTGATTTCAGGATTGAACTGAAATAGCTGGTGTATACAGTTATCCAGTATGGCATTGATTTCCTCAATGTTCATAAAGTGTTTATGAAACCATTGGGCCGGCGCCCGATGACAATTGGCAACCGGCAGATTATTTTCAAATAACCTGTAAGAAAAAGAAGAGCCTAGCGTGACAATTAACCATTTTGTTTTTGCCAGGAACGAATGTGCTTTTTTTTGTGAGTCATTAATTGCCTCAATGCATTCTCGTTTATCGGTTTTGGAAAAAATACTGTGATGTTGCCAGCTTTGCCAAAGCTCATTCAAATAAATTAAATCATTTTCTTCATATTGTTTGGCCTGTATATAGGATATAATACTTGATGCCACACTTTGCGGATCGAATAGTATCCCGTTTGGGTTTTGAAACACATCAAATTTCAATTCACTCATGTAATTACCGATATGTTCGGTAAAACATGAGCCGATTAATAAAATTTTATCCCGGTAATTGATTTTTACATCAGGTGCATTTATCGGAATGTCCAGCATAAACTCCATAGCCTGTTCAAGGTTTTAAATTATAAATCAATTTCATTGACTGCCCGGCCGGCAACATCTTCCATTGATTAATTAATTGAAGAATGTAATTCCTTACCGCATCGATTTGATGTTGCTGAAGCAGCGGAGGATCTGTTTTTCCATTCATCTGCTTAAAGGATTCCCTAACTGTTTCATTAAAGTCATTAAACCTGCCCTGGAAAATTTCTATCAGAAAAAGGTTAGCCATATTCTCTGCAAAAACAGCTTCCCCGGTAACGATCAGCTGCTTTCTTTTTTCACGGTCTTCAAACTCTTTAATATCCATTCCCGAATTTATCATACCCATAAATGCAGTGGTATAATGCAGGGTTTTTTCAAGCGCAAAATGGCTGAGATCGTGATGCACAAAAAAATCATCAGCTTTCATCCATGTTTCGGAACCATTATCTCTTTTGTAAAGAATAATATGCGGTTTTCCTGTATTCTTTGCAATATTCAGTTCCATTTCTATGATTCAAAAATAGTATTGGCGATACGGATACTTTCAGCAAGCGCCTCATGATTAATGCCTGTAAGCAGATTATGTTCTTCAAAATAATCTATCATTATCTCCATATCCATGTTGCCAACCAGATCGTCGTTCGCCATCGGGCAACCACCGATACCCTTTAATGCCCCATCAAACCTTTTGCAACCCGCTTTCCATGCTGCTTCTATTTTCCTTTTCCTGTTTGCAGAAGAAGAATGAAGATGTACCCCGATTTGATGTGCCGGTAACATTTTAATAAGATATTCCGTTATTGTGTAAACCTGCCCCGGTGTTGCCAGACCGACAGTATCAGCCAGCGAAATAATTTCAACACCTAATGAGGCTATTTTATTCACCCATTCAAACACAATTTCTTCCGAATAGGCATCTCCGTAGGGGTTACCAAAACCCATTGATATGTAAATGACAAGTTCTTTATTTTTTTTCAGGCAAATGTTTTGTATGTCAATTACTCTTTTCAGCGATTCTTCAATCGTACTGTTAGTATTCTTTAACTGGAATGTTTCTGAAACAGAAAAAGGAAACCCGAGATATGTAATCTGGTCGTACTCCGTGGCTTCTTCAGCTCCGCGGCTATTAGCAATAATAGCGAGCAATTTCGTTTTCTGGCCATCTGTTTTCAAAGCTTTTAATACCTCCTTAGTATCAGCCATCTGAGGTATGGTTTTCGATGAAACAAAGCTTCCGAAATCAATGGTATGAAATCCCACTTTGAGCAATGAATTTATATATTCAATTTTTTTCCGTGTGGGTATAACAGTTTTCCAGCCTTGCATCGCATCGCGGGGGCATTCTACGAGTTGCATAGTTGAATTATTTTTTTGCTCACTCATTATGCGAAGCTAAATAATAATGGGCGTTTCAGTCAAACAGCGCTTTTTAATGCAGATTTCCTTCTGTCCACTTTTTCCCGGAGGGAATTAAAAAAGCGGCTCCTGGCCTTCTCCCCCACTTTACTGATCTGGGTGGATTTTTGGATAATATTCAGCGTTCTTTCGTAAATATAATTGTTGAACCGCTCGTCGCTCGTGCCGATAATATTCATAATACTGTGATTGAGAAAACACAATTTTGAATTGTTGATCTCCGCAAGTACCGTGTTACTCCCTAACGAAAGTTCATCAATGTATAAATTATAATCGGCAGACGATAAATTTGGGGTTTCCCCATTAGTCCATTTTTTTCCAGCCTCCGCCTGCATTTCAATGAAGGTGATTAGCTCTTCCAGTTTTGTATACAATACAAAAACATCATTTTTTGATTGAAAGAAGTTTGCTTCTTTATAGAATTCAATTTGCCTGATGGTTGAATTAATACATTCATAATTCCATATTTCGGTAGTGGGGATTTTATTATAGGCCTGTATGATTTTTTTTCCTGTTGCTTCATAGGTTTCGTATTGATCAGCGATTGAGAATTTTTTATTCCGCAGGTCTTCGTAACGCAGAAAAGTGCGCATCCACAGAAAAAATTTAAACCTGGCAAGTTCCGGCACCTGGAAAAAACTTTGAAAAGGCAAGTCTTTGGAAATAAAATAAAGATGCTTTTTTTCAAAGCTGCAGATGTAAGAATATTTCTGAAGTACATCTTTCATCCATTCATCAAAAAAATTGCTGGTATTATCTGATAATTTTCCGGAGAAAATAAAAGAATCGCTTTGCAAATGAAAGAGCTGATCAAGAGATATTTTGAAATGCAGGCAAAGGATTCTCAGTTCATCGAATGCAACAGGCTTTTCTCCCCTTATTCTGCGATATGCACTGTCGTTACTGATATTCAATAATTCTGCAATTTCATCTACCAATGATAAATGCTGTGGCAGACTGCTTTTAATGTGCTGAAAAAATAATTGTTGAACGCCAGGAGTGTTTTCCATGATCGATAGTTTAGTAATTATCGCAAATGGCTGAGGCTACTTTTTGCAGAATTCGAGGAATGCCGATAAAGCTAAATTGAATTCTGCAAAAAACAAAGGCATATGTACCTGAAAATTATATATACAAAGCAAATTCTGCACTTTCCGGACAACGAAATTAAAAAATCAATTAGGATAAGGGGTGCCTCTGAAACTATTTTTAACTCATCGAATTTTTAACAACAAAATTAACCGGTCATGAAACCTCTACTTTCCGCTTTTGCTTGTTTCCTGTTAATAGCCCATCATATTTCAGCGCAAGATAGTCTTCCTGAAAAAAAAGGGTTTTTCAAAACAAAGGTATTAACGCTAAATGCCATATCTCATTCAGGATATTTATACGGAATAGGAGATTCCATACTCTTTCTTTCAGATGGCAAACAGCCATTATGCTTTTACGGCTCTTTTAAAAACAGCAATCTGAAACTCGATTACAGCGATATTGAAAGCTTAAGGCTTTATAGGAAAGGAAAAATATGGCGTTCCACTGTTATTGGGGCTGCTACCGGAATAATTATAGGTGCGGTGATAGGTTTTGCAGGAGGCGACGATCCTCAAGGTTCTTTGTTTCACACCACTGCAGAAGAGAAAGCATTGGCTGGAGGAACTGCAGTTGGATTACTTGGCGGCATAACGGGATTAATAATTGGTTTAGTATCACACAAAACATTTGTGCTTCACGGGAAAAAAGAAAAATATAATAAAATGCGAAATACCATGATGACAAAACTCGGTTTATAAGTTACCGGTTCGCTTATCAAAAATTATTAATAATTAAAACATGAGTATGAAAAAAAATATTCTTTTAGCATTCATTATGCTGCTGACCGTTCAACTATTGGTTGCACAGGATACCCTGAAAATAGAAATACCCGCGCAATCCAGGGCAATGAAGATGCATGATTTTTACCTGCAAAAAAGTAAAACTCTTATTCCTGTGGGTGCAGTGCTGTTAGGTGCAGGCATAGGCGCTGTCATTGGCGGAGTTGTAGGTACATATCAGCATTACGACTTTTTTTCAGGAGAAGGATCCGGTTATATTGCCCTGTGGATAACAGGAATAGCATGTACAGCCACTGGAATACCATTACTCATTAAAGGACTTGTTTACAGAAGTAAAGCTAACCTTATTTTAAAAGACGAGAGTTTTTACCACGGCTATCATTTACCAATCAAAGGAAGTGTATTATCAATTGGGGTGGCAATAAGACTGTAAAACGGTTTATTATTAAACAGGACATGCCGAAAACCTGCAAAAAAGAGTAGGCTCAACTCCTAAAATTGATTTATTATGAAAAAAGCTATGACTTTTTTATTCGTCAGCAGTTTTATAACCTGTTCTGTTTTTTCACAAACAACCAAAGGCTTCTGGCTTACGGGCGGCAATATCAGCTTTTCTACTACGAAAGAACACGACAATTCAGCAGGTGCGTCTGATTTAAAAACATCGGCGTTTACATTTGCCCCTGATTTCGGATATTTTTTTATCAATAATTTCGCCGCCGGAATTAACCTGAGTTACATCACTATTCATACCAGTGAAGGAGATAACAGTTCTTCTGCAAATAGTTTTTCCGCAGGCCCTTTCGCACGCTATTATTTTGGTATTGGCAACAACTCTAAAATTTTTGTACAGGGAAATCTGGCATGGGGTTCCCAAGGATATGGAGGCAGCCAATCCGGCGAATCAATCAGCACCTACGGATTCAAAGCCGGCCCTGCTTTTTTCCTGAATCCTCACGTAGCACTCGAATTGGCTGTAGGATATCAATCGATGAAGACCAAGAACGACTATTACAATTATACCACTTCGGACTTCAGCATAAGTGCAGGTTTCCAGATTCACCTGGGAAAGCCAAAAAAATAATTTTCAGATCAACAATAACACCAAACTGACATGAAAGAGCTGTTATTAAAGATATTTATAGTAGCCATGGTTTACCATGCATTTGAAAACCGGGTTTGTGCGCAACCATATATCGATTTAATAAACATCCGCAATGTAAAAAGCCCTGATGTCGGTTTCTTTCGGCACAACAAAAATGAAACCGAGCTCAGCTATGTCAATATTTCCTCAACACTTCCGCTACTCTTCAATAATAAAAAAGACGGAATCATTATTAGCCCTTTTTATGAACAATGGTCTTCTGCGATTTCTGGTATTGATAGCTTCCGGAAAACCCATTTCGGAATAGCGCTTCCTCTTTCCTTGCTTGAAACCATCAATTCTAAATGGAGCCTATTGGTTACTTCAATAGTACGTATAAATGACACTTCTTTAAGTAGGGGCAGTAAATGGCAGTTTGGAGGGGCTATACTGGCAGCACATAAAAATGCAAACGGAAAATTTACTTACAAATTCGGGGCCTACATAAACGGTGATTTATTTGGGTTATTTGTTATGCCACTGCTTGGCATCGATTGGAACATCAGTCCGGCTACAAATTTATTTGGTATCCTGCCTGGTAATTTAACACTCGAACACAGGCTTACAAAAATTCTTTTTTGCGGTGCCACGTTCAGAGCAATTACCAATTCCTATACAGATTTCAATAATCATTACTGGAGGATAGATGAAAACCAACTCGGCCTGTTTGCTGATTGTTACCTTACCAAAAACATTGTATTGAATATGGAAGCAGGGCATTCTTTTTTCAGGAAAATAAGAACCGGCATGAGAAAAGGAACACGCACTGACTGGATGGCTAACGATAATATGTACCTGAAATTGGCATTAGCTTACAGATTAAGACTGAAATAAAACATTACTAATTTCTAAAACAATTCATTATGAAAGTGATTGACAAACCGTTGCTCTTAACGTTATCAACAGCAATATGGATAACTCTTTTCTCCTGCAAAAAAAATCCTGAACCGGTTGTTGACAACACAGGTCTTCTGCAAAATAAAAATTGGAAAATAACAAAACTAACGATTAGTCCCGCTTATTTTGGTATTACTGATGTATTGGATGGCCTATTCGCAGATTGCGAGAAAGATAATTTATATGAATTTGAAAGCGGGGGCATTTTCATATATGATGAAGGTGTTATTAAATGCGACAGTATTTCCACTCAACAATCAAGCGGAACCTGGAGTTTTAACAACAGCTCAAAAAAATTGCATTTCGAATCTTTTAACGCAGGCATTAACCAGGACATCAGCGTTTCAAATATAAGCGAGGCAAATTTCAGTGGAACATCACAGGATACTTTATCGGACGGTACACACACAATTTCATGGACTTTTTCAAAACAATAATAAACCGCTCAAAAAACTGGCTATGAAAAAAAATATCCTCCTGTTACTTTTTTTACTGCTGCATTTTACTGCTGCCCAGTCACAGGATAGCCCGGAAGCCCTGAAAAAGATTAAATTGAATTTCAAAACAGAGATAAGGACCGATACTGGAGTTATACATGGTTATTTTTGGAAATCAGATGACTCATCAATTTATATTTCAAAGAAAAAAAAGTTTCTTGGGATGCAAGATGCTTCAAACTATTATGTTGTTCCTTCGGAAACGATTAGCTTCATAAACATTAAAAGAAAGCGCTTTCCTTTGGCAGAAATAGCTGGGGGCGCCATTCTGGGATTTGTGGTTACTGCGGGCCTGTGGGAAAACGAAGATGTAAATGCTGATGGCCATTTAAGTTTTTGGGAATTATTATGGGGTGCTGTTGATGGCGTTTCGGCACAAGGCAAAGCAAGACGGCGAACAGCAATCTGGGTGGGCGTTGGCGGCGCTGCACTTGGATTCATTATCGGGCTTTCTTCGGGGCCCCGGCTTATTATCTCATTGCCTACTGATCATAAAAAGTACCGATATATTTTGCATAAAAAAACTGTAGAAATCTTGATGCCATAATATCAGCAGGTATTACATTCGTTGTTTCATGGCTTCATACAGTATGATACCGGCAGCTACTGAAACATTAAGCGAATCAAAATTAACGGACATAGGTATTTTAAAATGCTGATCGGCTGCTTTGCTGATATATTGCTGCACACCTTTTTCTTCACTGCCCATAACAATGCAACAGGGTTCAGTAAAATCCAGTTCAAAAACATTTTTTTCAACGTTCATTTCACTTGTAAAAACCCTGATGCCGTTCAGATGCAGGCTATCAATAGCTTTTAATAAACTCCCCACCCTGCAGACATTGATCTTTTCCAACGCCCCGGCAGATGATTTCAAGGCCTCTTCATTCAAGGCAGCAATGCCTTTGTCGGGAATGATAAGCGCCTGCGCCCCACAACACAACGCACTTCTTGCTATCGCGCCAATATTGCGGACATCGGTAACGCCATCAAGCATGATAAATAAAGGCACCCGGCCTTCCCCCAATATAAAATCAATTACCTGTTGCAGGTTCATATATGGTATTAAGGCAGCCAAAGCGATAACGCCCTGGTGGTTTGCCCTGGTCATACTGAAAAATTTTTCAGGGGGAACCTGCTGGATGGGAATATTATTTTCCTTCGCTAATCGCCTGATCTCCCCAATGGATTCGCCACTTGTATTCCTTTGAAATAAAATCTTATCAATAGCACGGCCTGAACGAATGGCTTCGATCAATGGTTGCCTGCCGATAATGAGCGAATCTTTTTTCATAAGCTAAATATAGGGGGAAAGTCCGGAAGAGAAAAAGACCTTAAGGAGTGGAAGAAAAAGGTTTTAATTTTACCTTTGATGATTCATTTCAATTAAAGTCAATTTCATTTTCTGAATAGCAGCAACAGACATAGCATCTGTAATTTCTCCTTTCGTCACCATATTATAAGCTTCTTCAAACGGAATCTTTTTTACTGTCAACTGTTCCGTTTCTTCAGGTATGGGTGAGCGTTGTTCAAGTCTTTTAGCCACAAAAATTATGGCAAGTTCATCGCTTACCGAATTCGAAAGGTGCAACCGCAACAACTCTTTCCATTCATTGGCAATAAGCCCGGTTTCTTCCAGCAACTCCCTTTTTGCCGAATCAATAGGAGAAACATCAAATTCTCCTCCCCCTTCCGGAATCTCCCAACTGTATTCTTTCAAAGGAAACCGGTATTGCCCCACCAGGTAAGTATTCATGTTTTCATCCAAAACCAAAACACCTATTGCCAGGTTTTTAAAATGCACCTTTCCGTATATGCCTTTGCCTCCACCCGGGTTAATTACACTAAATTCGGTGACACTGATCCATCGGTTATCATATATCTTTTTTTCCGTAAGAATTTGCCATGGATTTTTTTCCTCGTTGTGCATAAAATATTGGTTCAATGTAAAATGGCCCAACTACTCCATGTTAAAGTTTTCATTGAGCAATTGAGCCATTCGGCAATTATTAAATTATTTATTTCAATCCAAATGCTTTTTTTACTTTTAGAACATAATCCAGTTTCTCCCAGGTAAATAATTCCACTTTCTTTTTAACTGCTTTACCATCGGGCGACACGAAAGTTTTTTCAACAACCTGCGGTTTACGGCCCATGTGACCATAAGCTGCAGTTTCACTGTAAATCGGATTGCGCAATTTTAATCTTGTCTCAATGAAATAGGGGCGCATATCAAATATTTCAGCCACTTTTTTTCCTATTTCCCCGTCAGTTAAATTAATTTTTGCTGTTCCAAATGTATTTACATTAATGGAAGTAGGTTGTGCAACACCGATAGCATATGAAACCTGAACCAGCACTTCATCAGCTACACCTGCAGCTACCAGATTTTTTGCAATATGCCTGGTAGCATATGCTGCCGAGCGATCAACTTTGGAAGGATCTTTGCCACTGAAAGCTCCACCGCCATGTGCACCTTTACCACCATAAGTGTCAACAATAATTTTTCTTCCCGTCAAACCGGTATCGCCATGCGGGCCGCCAATCACAAATTTTCCGGTAGGGTTAATATGATATTTTATTTTATCGTTGAAAAGATGAGCATATTTCTTATACTTTAATTTTACTCTTGGTATAAGGATGCTGATGATATCCCTTTTTATTTTTGCCTGCATTTTGTTTTCCGTATCGAAATCATCATGCTGTGTTGAAACCACTATTGCATCAATTCTTACAGGTTTATTGCTATCATCATATTCCAAAGTAACCTGGCTTTTCGCATCAGGCCTCAGGTATTTTATTTGTTTGTTTTCTCTTCTGAGAGCTGCTAGTTCAATTAATATTTTATGAGCAAGATCCAATGCTAAAGGCATGTAATCATCCGTTTCATTACTGGCATAGCCAAACATCATTCCCTGGTCACCTGCCCCCTGTTCTTCTCTTTTCTTTTTATCGACACCCTGGTTTATATCGGATGATTGTTCGTGAATGGCAGAAAAAATACCACAGGAATTCGCTTCAAACATGTATTCACTTTTCGTGTAACCTATTTTGCGGATCACCCCGCGGGTAATTTCCTGTACATCAAGATATGCCTTTGATTTTACTTCTCCGGCAAGCACAACCTGACCGGTAGTAACCAGCGTTTCGCAGGCAACTTTTGAGTTGGGGTCAAAGGCAAGGAAATTATCAATGAGTGCATCTGAAATCTGATCTGCAATCTTGTCGGGATGCCCTTCGGAAACACTTTCTGAAGTAAACAAATAAGGCATGTTAATTGATGATTTTAGTAATTGTTGTTATTAATAGAAAAGTATTTCATGATTCAATGAATACATCCATTGAATTTCAGGCGCAAAGATAATATGTGAAATGGATTTAAAAACATGGGGCGATATCATTCCGCTAAAAACTATTTGGCAAGATCATTGTATAATTGAAGGTACTCAGAAAGATCAGACTCGGCGTTAAATTGAATTACCTGCTTACCTCTTACTTTATGGAACTCTTCAGCTAATTTCTTGTCCGTTTTTTCTGCACCAAACGTGATTGCGTCTGCATATGTAGCGCCTCCGCGGAACAAAGCAGCATTATTTGCTTCTTTAAAAGGTAACAGATCCTTATCCTTTATATTCACATGTACATTGGCGATTTTTAAGAAATCGTTACCCAATTTTTCTTTGAAAGTATTTTGACCGATAGTAAAAACCGTTTTTGCATGGGCAAATACAGGTTCTTTTTTATAAACAGTTTTAATATAAAGCGGGATAAGGCCTGTCATCCAGCCGCTGCAATGGATAATATCTGGGGGCCATCCGAATTTTTTAACAGTTTCTAAAGCTCCTTTACAAAAAAATACGGTCCTTAACCCATTATCTTCAAACCATTTTTCATTTTCATCATGAAAAATATGTTTGCGTTTAAACAAATCTTCATTATCCAGAAAATAAACCTGTAGCCTGGCATTGGGAAGCGAAGCCACTTTTATCTGCAAAGGAAAATCATCATTACCAACCGAAACATTTATACCTGATAATCGGACAACTTCATGGAGCCGGTGCCTTCTTTCATTTACCACACCAAACCGAGGCATTATACAGCGCACCTCAAAACCATTGTCATTAGACTTTATTGCCAATTTATTCACCGTTTCCGCAAACTCTGTAAGTTCAAGATAAGGGGACATTTCATTAGCAATAAATAAAATTCTTTTCTTTGTCAGCATTATTGAATGGAATTAATGAAAAAATGCCTTGTTAAAATAGTTTGCAAAGGTAAGATATTTATTGTAAAATAAGCGCCATCGCAGCTTTTCAGCGCATCAAATAAAGATTAATGATAATTATTAAAACAATTAACGACCTTCAGCATTGCCTTCAACAACAAGTAAAAAAGGGCCTTAATATTGGTTTTGTTCCCACTATGGGCGCTTTGCATAAAGGGCATTTATCTTTAATAAATGCATCAAAATCCGTGTGCGGCTATACCGTTTGCAGCATTTTTGTAAACCCGGTCCAGTTTAACGATCCTACCGACTTTAATAAATATCCCTCAACCCTGGAACAAGATATTTTGATTCTTGAAAAAAATAAAACGGATATCCTATTTCTACCCTCTATTGACACCATTTATCCAAACGGCACAAAAAACCTGGAACATTATGACCTCGGATACCTCGAAACAATACTGGAAGGAAAATACCGCCCGGGTCATTTTCAGGGTGTTTGCCAGGTAATGAACCGTTTGCTGAATATTGTGCAGCCGCAGCATCTGTTTATGGGGCAAAAAGATTACCAGCAATGTATGGTAGTTAAGAAATTAATTAAAATGTCAGGCCTTGATATAAATTTCCATACATGTCCTACTGAACGGGAAGCCGATGGCCTTGCCATGAGCAGCAGAAACCTGAGATTAAATGAAGCTGAAAGGAAAAATGCAGTTGCCATCTACCATTCGTTGACCTATCTTAAAGAGCATATTGCAGCATTACACTTCGATGAGCTTAAAAAATACGTATCAAACATCCTTCTTAAAAATAATTTCAAAGTTGACTATGTTGAAATAGCTGATGCTGATACTTTAGAGTGCAAACAATCATACAAGAAGAAAGATAACCTCGTTGCCCTGATTGCAGCCTATCAAAATGAAATCAGGCTTATTGACAATATGGTTTTGAAGGGCGAACAGATCTTAAATTAGATTGTTACTTTTGCAGCTATTTTTTATTTAGGGATCAACACAGATTGCTTTTAAAGTAAATCAAACCAATTTGTGAAAATCAGATACCCTTTATCCATTCACGAAAGATGTTAAGAAACGCACAGTATGGAAATTGAAATTCTGAAGTCAAAAATACACCGGGCTGTTATTACTGAAGCAAACTTAAATTATGTAGGCAGCCTTACCCTGGATGAAGGTCTGATGGAAGCGGCTAATTTAATTGAGAATGAAAAGGTGCAGATTGTAAATGTAAATAACGGCTCAAGAATTGAAACCTACCTTATTAAAGGCAAGAGGGGTTCGGGAGTTTGCTGTTTAAATGGTCCGGCAGCAAGGCAAGGTGCTGTTGGCGATATTGTAATCATTATTTCGTATGCAACCATGGATTTTGAAGTAGCAAAAAAATTCAAACCCTGGATTGTTTTCCCAAAAGAAGGGAATAAAATATAATAATGAACAATCGCATTGGTTTGTCCGGCCTTTTATTTGTTATTAAATTGCCCTGAACTTATGAACAAAAGATTGATCACCGTATTTCAATATTTTTTTTTCGCTTTACTTGCTGCATTTTTTGTATGGCTCAGTTTACGCAATCTTGATAAAAGCAGATGGGCCCAGCTTAAAGATGCATTATCAAGAGCGCATTACTGGCTGCTTATACCTGTACTTATCCTTCTGTTGCTGAGCAACTGGCTCCGCGCTTTAAGATGGAAGCAGTTAATAGAACCAATGGGATATTCCCCCTCAATGCTGAATACATTTTTTGGGGTTCTGATCGGATATTTTGTTAACCTTGGGGCGCCAAGGTTAGGCGAAGTGATGAAATGTACAATTCTGGCCCGTTATGAAAAAGTTCCTGCCGAAAAATTAGTTGGTACCATTGTAGCAGAAAGGGCATTTGATGTAATTTGTTTGGCCTCTGTTTTTGGCCTGGCTTTCATTTTCCAGTTTGATGTATTGCAATCACTTGCTTCCGCTTATATTTATCCTGCATTTCAAAACAAAGCGGGTGCAGTTTCTGTTCAAAAAATAATTTTCATTGTGGCCGGAACTGTCGTTTTTTTGTTATTGATCAGGTTTTTGTTGAACAGGTTTGGCCATATCAATATTGTTCAGAAAGTAAAAAATATACTAATAGGTATTCTGCATGGTTTAACCAGCGTGAGGAATGTAAAAAACAAACCGCTTTTTTTTGTGTATACTGTGTTGATATGGGTGCTTTACCTTCTTAGCACATGGTGTGGTTTTTTTGCCATTAACGAAACCAGGAGCCTTACACTAATCGATGCCCTATCTGTACTTGCAATGGGAAGTGTTGGCATGATCGTATCTCCGGGTGGCATTGGTGCATACGCACTGCTGGTGCAGGAAACTGTTGCATTTTATCATGTTCCGAAAGAACCTTTTGGCCAGGCCTTAGGTTGGTTATTATGGTTTGGGCAACTTATGAATTTTATCATTTTCGGTGTAGCAAGTTTTATTCTATTACCCCGTTTCAATAAAAAAAGATATGAGGAACTCTCAAATAATACAGCAAAAAATTCTTAATCTCCCACAACTGCAAAAACAAATTAACCGCTGGAGGTTCCAGAAAAAGACTATTGCATTTACCAACGGGTGTTTTGATATACTTCACCAGGGGCATATCGCATCACTTTCCCAGGCTGCTGCAGAAGCAGATTACCTCGTAGTGGGTTTAAATGCTGATGAATCAGTAGCCAGATTAAAAGGCAAAAACAGGCCTGTAAATGATCAGCAGTCAAGAGCCATTTTACTTGCTTCATTAATTATGGTAGATATTGTGGTCATTTTTGAAGAAGACACCCCCCTCGAACTTATTCATTTTATTTTACCTGATGTACTTGTAAAAGGTGGTGATTACAAAATAGAAGAAATTGTAGGAGCAAAAGAAGTAATTGCCAATGGAGGAAGAGTAGTCATCAATCCGATCGTTCCTGGTTTTTCAACAAGTATGTTAATCGAAAAAATTCACAAATTATAGAGGCAGTTTTGTTCTGATTGGTTATTACCTATTCTTTACCCCCTGTACATCCGTTCTATTTCCTGGACAAAGTATTCAATCTGTTTGTCATCACCATTGGCATCGTAAGGTTGTTTCAGGCTGCTGCCGAAAAAGAATGCAATAGTTTGCCAGAATCGTGCGGTAAATCCGCCTTTGTATTCTTTAATAATATCGTAGCAGTTATTACCGGTTTGCCTGTTAATCAGTTTCATCAAAATTTTCCCCTGATAAATAGAAAGGTTGGTGATCGGGTCGGCAAATTCTTTTTTTAATTCTTTTTCTCTCGATTTAATATAAGCTTTCTTATCACTTTCATTGGTCATTGTTGCCAATTTGCGGTTCATCTCATTCATAATAGCCCCGGCTTTCTTTGCATAAGGATACGTAACATATACAGCATTACGAAGTCTCGTCCATTCTTCCAGGCGTTTTCTCATGGCAACAGGCATTGCAGCATTTACCCAAACAATATTCAATGTCCTTGCCGGAAGCGTGTCTCCATTATATACAATTACAGGAACAATTAGGGTGTCGTATTTACCATATTTCGGATAATGATTTGAAGAATCCTGCGAAGGTGCCGGTTGTGCAAAAGAAAATTGAAATGCTATTGAAAAAAGCACCAACAAAATAAGAACATGAGGTTTTTTGTTATTTAACAGCAGCATACCTAAGGCTAAAATAGATAAAATACCTAACTATTCATACTAACAGACAAGATTAGTAACCCAAACGCTCGCCTGCTTTCCGGCATTTTAACCCTGCTTTAGGAATTAGCTAATTACCTAAATTTTAAATTGAGAGAGATAACATCTGCTGCAAGGTTGGTGGTTTGGCTATAATGGGCATAACGCAACTCAAGCACACTAAGGCTTTTCATCAAAACACCGTTAGGTGGGGCAAGCCTTATTCCCAGGCCAAAGGAATGGCTTGAAAATGCCGCAAGTGCATAGTTACTGGTATAATATTGCTCGTTGGCTGTGTGGGCTTCGTAAGGGGCAAAATATTTTACAGCTGTTTGCACATAATACCTGTAAAAAGGAGATAGTGAAAAGAAAGGGGTAATCTTAACCGGTACTTCAAGGCTTGCCGTATGCGATTTCAGGCCCCAGTTATCGATATAAAAGCGGTAATAACCCCTAAGAATTATATTATCTCCTAAAAAATAATTCAACCTGAAGCCAATCGGCAATTTAAATCTTTGTGAAGGCAAATTCTCGACAGTATCTTTTCCGTCGTTAAAGTATACCCGGTGAAAAGGTAAACCAAGGTAACCGCTTTGATATACAATATCCATGACTATGCTTGCCTGCATACGAGTGTTAATTACCTGGTCAAAAGAGAATTCTGCTGTATAAGTATCTCTTGGTTTGGAAGGCAATCCTGTTCTTGATTTACTGACTACCTGCCCGTTCTGATAAATAATTGCTGTTGTTCTTCCGCTTGCTGTAGTAACATATACCACACTATCGGTAGGTGTTGAATTGGTAGTGGAAGAATCGACAGTAGAAAATTCAGAAGGCTTGATCATTTTAATATTATCAAAATAGCCAATGAGCTTCATGCCGAATTCACCATTGCTTTTCGTTTTTTTCGAAAAAGAAGTATTCAAACCCAATGAATGGTAATAATTGTGTTCTGCCGAATAATATAACCCTAAACCGAATTCTGTTCCTTTTTTTGTATTCACGATTGACCAGTCGAAAGTCGGGTAAATCCTCATTCCGTTATTTCTTGCTTTCCCGTTTGTATCTATATATGCCTGTGAAGCAGCCGTATGATAATCGATACCCAACCCGGCAGAGAAAGCGTTTTTTCTTTGCTTTTTATCCCAACTCACGAATTTAATATCAATCCCGTTTGCGAGGTCGGTAACATTGCCAATACCTTTGCTATCCGTACGTCCTCCCATAACTGCAGATTTATCGGCAGTCTGATTATAATAACTCGAAACAATATTCACTTCATCTAATTTCAGTTTTTGGGGTTTATACAAAGAACTATCATTAGCTGATGTTTGGGAATAGGCGTTGATCATCATTAAATATATACCGACTACTGTAAGGCAAATCTTTCTCATGTAGGTTAATAAGTTACTTAATTATGGTTGGTGGAATTTTTCAAAAGGTAATACATGTTCATTGTATCATTGCATACATGAACATTATCGCTCCACATTAATTACATCCGCAGCCACCGCCGGTTTTGCCGCCATTGGCGCCTGATGCTCCTTCACGATATGACTGTGCACTCATTTCTGTCTTCTCTACTTTCCGGTTGGCCAGCACCATTTCCGAATCATTAATCCTGCTTTTCTGATATTCCTTAACCTGTGCGCAGGAAACAACTGATGTGCCTGTCAGTAACATCAAACAAAATCTCAGCATTTTTTTTCGTTTCATCATCTTTTAGGTTTTAAATATAAACAACCACAGACGGTATAAATTTATTTTCGAACTTAGCCGTAATAACTGTTTTACATGAGTTAATTAAACCGGATATTTTTTGAGGTATAAATGATATCATCATCATCAATAATTATTGCTTCTATATCTTTCATCTGGTTTATCATATTCAACCCAGCATCAATTCCCATAATCATAACCGGTGTGGCCATAGCATCGGCGATCTCTGCATTGGTACTGATAATGGTTACACTTTTTATGCCGGTTACAGGTAACCCTGTACGTGGATTAATAGTATGTGAATATTTTTTTCCGTTAATGATTACAAATTTTTCATAGTTGCCCGACGTTGCAATGGCCATGTTCGTCACGTTCATATATGAAAAAATCTGTCCTGCTGCATTTGGGTTCACAATTCCGATCGTCCATGGATCACCGTTGGGTTGGTAACCCCAAACCGTGAGGTCACCTGAAGCATTAACAATACCACTCTCCGCTCCCATTTTCTGCATAACATATTTTGCTTTTTCAGCGGCATAGCCTTTACCTATTCCGCCAAAACCAATCCGCATTCCTTTTTCTTTTAAAAAAACCGTTGTATTTTCTTTATCAAGAATAATGTTCCGGTAGTTCACCAGCCTCACCATTTTTTTTGCTGTTTCTCTGTCAGGCAATGAGGTCATGTGTGTGTCAAAATTCCATAACCGCTTATCCACTGATCCATAAGTAATATCAAATGCCCCCTGTGTAACACCGGAAATTCTAACAGATCGCTCAATGATGTCAAATATTTCCCGGCTCACTTTAACCGGGCGAACACCTGCGTTCCTGTTAATAAGAGCAGTCTCACTTTCTTCGCTGAATGTTGTAAGCAGTTTTTCAATTCTCCTGATTTCATCAATCGCGGCTTGTATACAACCATCTGCCCATGCCTGGTTTTCGGTAAGCACGCTGATCTGGAAACGGTTGCCCATCAGTTTCAGGCTTTTGCTCACAACAGTTTTGTGCTCAACTATATTATCTGTCTCCGTAAATGCCATTTCTTACATCTATAGTGAAAGCCTCGGGTGTTTCATCAGGAAAGCCATCCCATTCCTTTAACACTTTACCCTCGGCATTTAGTAATAAAGTCAATGGAAACTTCCCCTGAGGATTATATTTATCTGCCATTACATCGTTCAGCTTTTGCTGATCTTTTGACAACTGATCTTTCTTCTTACGGGGAAAATCTGCATTAACCATTATGAGTTCGGTATCGGCCATTTGCCTGAAAGTTTCATTTTCAAAAATTTCTTTGTGCATGCGAATGCACGGCCCGCACCAGTCCGATCCCGAAAAATTCAGCAGGATATGTTTATGTTCTTTTTTTGCAATCTCCCTGGCTTCGTCTAAATTATTATGCCAGACAATTGCACCTGCCAAAAGAAAAGGTATTATTAAGAGATGCTTGATCATATTTCCAACCCTTTATTGTTTAAACAACAAATTATAAAAAACTATACGGTCTGTTTTTCAAAAAGGTTGTCAGTCGGAGAAAGATAAAATGTTAAAGATCATGAATTACCCGGAAATCAGTTGGTAGGTGTTACAGGCTTAAGATGGCAACCCTTTCCGGTTTACCCGATGAACAATACTCATTACAAAACCGATAATCATAATAACCGTGCCCATCCATAAAATATTAATCTGGGGAAATTCATACACTTTAAGAGATACAAAAGGAACGAGTGATGAAGATTCTTTAATTCCGATTTCCGGCTTATCGTTCAGCACCCCTTTTAAAACAACAATCAGGTTTTGTGCAAAAACAGTGTCCGGGATACTCCTCAATTCATTGTTCCTGATATATAAAACCGGTGATGCAGTATAATGCATACTATCCCTGCTTACAATGTTAATATCAGCCATCATTGCTGTATCTGCAGGATTAAAATGATATTTCTGATTATTGGGATTTTTCACCGTTTTGTTCAGCGTCATATAGCCATTAGAATAAAAAACAGTGTCTTTGGCAGATATAGGGGAAAATTTGAATTTTGATGTATCATTTCCCTTTTCCAGATTGCTGGCATAGTTTATATAAGAAAATATATCCCGGTCCCAGTAATGGTGTTTGTCAGGGTTCTGAGATACCCCTTCCATTCCTTTTGTGTTTTTTACCAGGTCAGGATAAAGATCAAAATGACGGTTTGTTTTCTTCTCCGTTAAAACAATGTGATAATAACTGATATTTCCCACGGCGTTTGTAGAATCGTCTCCGGTATAAGTAGCCCAATATTTACCCATATCAGTTTTTACATTCTTCAACAGGGTAATATTTTCAAGAGGGTTTTTGTCTTTATCTTTTGGATCGAACGGAAGGTTTATTCCGGTTGTGTTAAACGAAAGTAATTCTTTTTTTGAAGTGGATAATAGTATCCCTACCAGCATTAATCCGAAACCTACATGTGCGACAGAAGCTCCGGCATACTTTATTTTTCCTTTCATTTCTGCCCATATATAGAGCGTATTGGCCACAACTGCATATGTGCCGCCAAATAATGCGAGATGAATGGCTGTGAGAAAACCTGCGCCATACCTGGTATAATTAATGTTCCCGAATATGCTGACAAGCAGGGAAATTGCAGCTGCAATAATTGTAGGTACCGCTATTTTTTTCAGGAACACTTTTCGGTGGGTGTCTTTATATTTCAGGTATTGGGTGAAAGCAGTAAGCAGGCCTAATATAATTGCAATAAAAACTTCCACTCGGTTATAGGCAAAGGTATTATCCTCGCCAACCGACCAGTTTGTTTTAAATATTTTATTAATAACAGGAAGTGAGGTAGCCGTAATTATAAAAACTGAAGAAAGGAACAAAACAAGCGAACCGATAAACATCCAGAATTCCCTAGAGTATGCCGATTCTTCTTTTTCTATGTGAGGAATTTTTTTATAGTTGTTGATGAACAAATAAAATGCAGGCGCCAGAAACACTACTATAAACAATACTAACTGGAGGTTCATTCCTGAATCAACAAATGCATGTACAGAGGAGTCGCCCAGTATGCCGCTCCTTGTTAAGAATGTCGCATAAAGAACGAGTACAAAACTCATGATCAGGAAAAAATAAGTTGCCCGGAGTGAATGCCCGGTGGAATTATAAATTACCTGTGTGTGTAAGCCTGCCACCAATACCAACCACGGAACTAATGAAGCATTTTCTACAGGATCCCAAGCCCAAAATCCACCAAAGCTCAAAGCTTCATAGGCCCATGCTGCACCCATCATCACACCGGTACCCAGTACGCAGGCAGCAAATAAAGTCCAGGGTAATGCCGGCTTTGACCAGGAGCCAAAATCCTTTTTCCACAGCCCGGCAAATGCATAGGCAAAAGGAACAATCGTAGCTGCAAAGCCCAGGAATAAAACAGGAGGATGAATAACTACCCAATAATTTTGCAGCAAAGCATTAAATCCTTGACCATCCTGCATTTGAGGAATGCTCATATAATCAGGCCTGTTAAAAATCGGGGCATCCCCGAACCCTGGCATTTGCCTCACCAGTAAAAAAGGATTGATCCCTATTTTAGCGTTTGATATATAAATCCCCAATATCATAGTAGCCAGGCAAAGCTGACCGAAGCTTATTATCGTCATTACCGGGGCTTCCCATTTTTTTGCTTTGAATAGTAAGATCAACCCAAGCACGCATTGCCATATCGTCCATAACAAAAAACTGCCTTCCTGTGCTTCCCAGATACAGGCTAATAAATACTGGCCGGGAAGCGTTCTGTTCGAATGCTCCCAGGCATAATTATATTCAAAATAATGGTGGGAAATAATGTAGTAAACAACGGCAAAAATGCTAAACACCGAAAAACAATCAACAACAAACGCCGCCCTCGCTAATTTTTTCCAGCTGCTTTCTTCTTCAATATTTTTTGCTGAAGCAGATTTGTAATAGGCAACGGTGGCAACAAATGATGCAGCAAAAGAGAGTGTTACAAAAAAATGCCCGATTTTTCCGGGTAGCAAGTGCTCGCCAAAATAGTCCATGCTCGTTTATTAATTCTGGCTCAGGTTTTTCTTCGCCATGTTTGGATCATCTTTATATTTAGATGGGCATTTCAAAAGTATCCCATCTCTTCCCGAAATCTGAAAAACGTCCCCTTCCATTTTTCCTTTTAAGGTTATCGCTTCGGCTTTTTCAAAATCATAAGGCTTTTCAAAATTACAAACAACCTTGGTCTTATTGCCGAGAGTATCGGACACATGAAAAGCAAAGTAATTGGGATCCTTTGCAGGATCGTACTCAACACTCTGGCTATGGTCCACATTTACATAAAGTGTCACTGTTTTGCCGGCTTTTTGCCTGGCTGAAGCAATAGTTTCATAAGTAGACAGGCTGCCCATAAAACTGACCAGCGTGGCAATAGCAATGGCAATAAAAACAAGGATAACAATATGGATTTTCTTCATGTCGAAAAATTAAAAAGCAAATTTAGTTTAAAATGATGACAGGTCATAATGATTAATATCAACCAGGCACATTTTATACATCATAACCCTGTTGCTACCCAAAAGTTTCTGATAAAAATATTCTTAAACATTTATTTGCTCCTTTTGTTTACTGTATTAACTTGCAACCCGTTTTTAAATGAGCGTAGCTCACATATATCATGACTGATCTTTCACATTTTGATCCCAATGGGCCAAGTAATCCGAGGAATAATATTTTTGGTTTGCCTTTTCACGAAGATGATGCCCGTGTAATAATCATTCCTGTTCCATGGGAGGTTACTGTTAGTTATGGCTCCGGCACATCCCGTTGTGCCGAACATGTTTTCAACGCCAGTATGCAGGTAGATATTTTCGACCCGGAATATAACGATTCCTGGAAACAAGGATATTATATGCGCCCTGTTGACAGGAAAATTTTAATGAAAAGCGATTATCTGCGAAAAGAGGCCGAATTATATATCGACTATACATCGAAGGGAGAAGCGCTGGAGAAAAATGCTTTTATGTGCAAATCATTAAAAGAAATAAATGAAGGCAGCGCCAACCTGAATAAATATGTGTATGAACAAACACTTGATTTACTAAACAGGGGAAAACTGGTGGCCTTGCTGGGCGGAGATCATAGCGTCCCTCTGGGCTACATGAAATCAATTGCTGAAAAACACGGTGAATTCGGGATACTGCAGATTGATGCGCATTGCGACCTGCGCAAGGCTTATGAAGGCTTTCAATACAGCCATGGCAGCGTTATGCTAAACGTACTGGAAGAAATAGGGCAGGTAAAAAAACTGGTTCAGATCGGTGTACGGGATTACTGCCAGGAAGAATGGGATTATATATGTAATAACAGGGCAAGAATAACCACAATTTTTGATAAAGACATCAAAGAAAGAGCATACGACGGGCAAAACTGGAAACAGATTACAGATGAGATTGTTTCCCTGCTTCCTGAAAAAGTCTATATCAGTTTTGATATTGATGGCCTTGATCCGAAATTCTGCCCGAATACTGGCACGCCGGTTCCAGGCGGTTTTGATGCACAACAGATATTTTATCTTGTGAAAAAAATTATTCAAAGCGGCAGAAAGTTTATCGGCTTTGACCTGGACGAAATCGGTACTGGCGAAACAGACTGGGATGCAAATGTAGGAGCAAGAATATTATGGAAGCTCTGCAACTCGCTTGTTGCTTCAAATAGTTAATTTCGCCAAAATATTTTTTTGAATGAAGTATGATTACGTGGTGGTATTAAAAAAGCGCAGCGACAGGCAGATTGATTTCATCAGTATTTTTTTATGTGTATTATCAATAGCAGCTTTTATATTTAACCAGGTTATTTCGGCACGTTTTAATTTTTTTTTCACTTTAGTTTCAATAATTATTACTGCAGGCGTTTTATATAATTTGTTTTTTTTAAGAGACAAATCACCACGATTCAAATACCTGCTTTTCCTGGCAGGCATTTCCTGGATCATAATGCCCTACCTGCAATGGGTTTCTGTTGCGCTTTTTTTTCTGGCATTCCTCGAATACCAGGCTAAACATCCGCTTGAAGTCGGTTTCTCCAATGATGAAATCTTAATCAACACTTTTATTAAAAGAAGATTTACCTGGAACGATTTCCATAATATTATTTTAAAAGACGGGCTGCTTACTTTAGATTTTAAAAACAATATGCTGTTTCAGAAAGAAACCATGGATGACGACGAACCGGATGCAGAGGAAGATGAGTTTAATAGTTACTGTAAAATACAATTGATAAAGGCAAAACAACAGCCCACAGTGTCAAACACGCATGAACAAATGACAGAAAATGGATAACAAATAGATGTTAATACAATCACCATATATACTTTATTCAAACGGCAAGGGAAATATCTTTGAGGATACTTCTTTGTTTGCCGTCGGCCGCAGCGGCTGGGATGCTTTGCCGGTGCCTGGTGAGAACTGGATAGAACTGCCGGATGGAGGCTCCTTGTATGAATTACCTGGCAGGTTTGGGATAGGCATGGACGTTATTACGGGGGAAATGAGGCTCTGTAAAAAAGGTTTTGCTGTTGCGGCTTTTATACCTCCTGCCCATACAGGGCTATATCTTGCCGCTTACGAAACGGAAAAAGATGCTCCGACCCTTCCGTTGTTTTGTTATACAGCAGTTGGGTGGTCAGATAATAAATTTTATGTTCCTGCGGTAAGAATTGAGCAGGATATACGACAGGAATGTGCAGGTTATGACGATGTCAAAATAAAAACAGGAGCTAAAAATTTATTAGAAGCTTATCCGCATAACCGGCTGGTAAAACATTTAATGGAAAATTGCTGTATGACGTACAATTGCCCGGCTGCCAGAAATTTTGCCCTAAGCAGGTGGGAATGCCCGGTACCTTCATCACCAGCATGTAATGCGAATTGCATCGGTTGTATTTCTTTTCAACCGCAGGAAGAAACAATCCCTTCCACACAAGACAGGCTGACATTCAAACCAACCTCGGAAGAAATCGTGGAATTTACTGTCCCGCATTTGCAAACCGCTCCGTTTCCTATAATAAGTTTTGGCCAGGGTTGCGAAGGTGAGCCGTTGTTAATGTGGGAGACGATTCGTGCATCAATTCTGGAAATACGAAAACATACCAACCGTGGCAGCATCAATATTAATACTAACGGATCAAAGCCTGATGCGGTAAAAGCTTTGTGTGAAGCCGGTCTGAACAGCATTCGGGTAAGCACTAATTCAGCAAGGAAACATATTTATGAAGCCTACTATCGCCCCAACAATTATCGTTTCGAAGACATTGTTGAAAGTCTCCGGGTAGTAAGATCTTTCGGAGGGTGGGCATCTGTCAATTATTTCGTCTTCCCGGGAATGACAGACAGCGTAGATGAATATGAAGCATTAAGAAAACTAATACAGGAAACAGATCTAACGATGATACAATGGCGCAATTTTAATATTGATCCAGATTGGTATCTTGGAAGAATCAACACAACTGATACTGGAGAATTTTTAGGCGTTAAACAATTAATGGAACTCATTCAGGAAGAATTTCCCCAAGTGAAATTCGGATATTTTAATCCTTCGATGGAGCGTATTACAGGAAATTATGAAACCGATTTTGCGCATTAATACCATTTATGAAGAACAATGAGACCAGGAAGAATGATGTTAATACAAATACTTTACAATTCAGCAGATTAGTTGTCTAATATCGCTATCTTCCGCGCATGAACACTAAACCAAGCAGGGAAATTTATATCGGAATCTCATTAGCTGTTCTTACTACATTAATATGGTCAGGCAATTTTGTGGTAGCAAGGGCGGCTTATAAACAAATACCGCCGGTTAGCCTGGCCTTTTATCGTTGGTTCACTGCGTCAATAATTATATTGCCCTTCAGTTTCAAAAAAATACTTTCTGAAAAAAAAATATTAAAAAAAAATGCAGGCTATTTGTTTTGGACAGCCTTAACCGGAGTCAGCCTGTTCAATACATGCATTTATGTTGCCGGTCATTATTCGCCAGCCATTAACCTGGCATTAATTGGAACTACCTCATCACCAATCATGGCGGTAATCTTAGCAAGAATTTTTTTAAAAGAACACATCAGCTGGTTGCGCATTTCTGGGCTCGTTATTTGTATTTCAGGTATTTTATTATTGATGGGAAAAGGCAGTTTTAAACAAATTTTTATGCTCCGTTTTTCAATCGGCGATATCTGGATTTTACTCAGCGCATTTTTCTTTGCCATATATAATATATTAGTTCGCAAAAAACCATCTTCAATTAATCCGGTTGTTTTCATGGGGGTTGTTTTCAGCCTTGGCACTTTAATCATTTTTCCCTTTTATTTATTCGAAAAATTTAATTCACCTGCAGCTGACTGGAATATAAACCTGTTGCTTATAATCATTTACCTGGGCCTTGGAAATTCTGTTATATCCTATTTCTGCTGGAATGCCGCCATTGCCAAACTGGGGGCTGCAAGAACTGCTTTATTCGGAAACCTTATACCGATTTTCAGCAGTATAGAAGCCCTCTTTTTCCTGGGAGAGAAAATAACGGTGATACATATCCTAAGTGCAGCGATGGTAATAACCGGATTGGTAATCGCTAATTTTAAAACAGGAAATTCTAAAATCGCCATAACCCGTGAAAATATGACAATAACAAATTGATTAACTAACCCACTGACACCAACAAGTAAATACACGTATTTTTCAGCCTGTCATCATTTTCATTTCGATTTATTTGACTTCCTGCACACAAATTCTTTAATTTTATATTAGTTCACCTTATTCAGTGAAAGTATTGATCAATGGACAAGAAGCTTCCGACTATTAAAGAAATTGCCAAACGCCTGAACATTTCCATATCCACTGTTTCCAGGGCCTTGCATGATCATCACAGTATCGGGCTCAGAACAAAAATGCGTGTCCGCCAGCTTGCAGAAGAACTCAATTATGAGCCCAATAAAACTGCTATTAATTTCAAACAAGGGAAAACTTTTATTATCGGCGTAATACTTCCCAATCTTTCCGAATCTTTTTTTTCATCAGCTATAAGTGGTATTGAAGACTTCGCCAATACGCAAAATTATAATGTGGTTTTGGGGCAATCACATGATGATAAAGAAAGAGAAATCAGTATTGTTAAAGCTATGAAAAACCAGCGTGTTGACGGCATGCTTGTTTCAGTTGCAAAAAACACCACCAGTTATGAGCATTTTGCCATGCTCCGAAAATATAATATCCCACTGGTATTTTTTGACAGAATACCAGACATGGCCAATATCAATTATGTGGCATGTAAATTAGAAAATGGCATGCAACAAGCCATTCAATATCTGGTGAGGAAAAAGCATAAACATATTGCATTAATTAATGGTCCGGAAACACTCGTTGCTACCAGGGAAAGGTTAGACTGTTACATAGCAGCATTGAAAAATAGCAATATAGAAACGGATGAAAAATATATTGTATCAACCGACCTGACCGCCGAGAAAACGCATGAAGCCATGAAGAAACTAATCGCATTAGAACAAAAACCTACGGCAATAATTGCATTCAATGATTATGTGGCACTGGATGCCATACAGCTTGCCAAAAAAGAAAAAATAAAAATCAACAAAGAGATAAGCTTTGTGAGTTTTGCCAACCTGCCCATCTGTAATTATATGGAAAACCCTCCGTTGGCTTCAGTTGAACAATTTCCTTACCAGCAAGGGCAAAAAGCTGCAGAAATGCTTCTAAAAATGGTCGGTACAAGAAACAGCGTATCTGCACAAGAAACAGTAGCAATGAACTATACCATCGATTCCAAATTAGAAACACACTAAAACATCTGTATTAGTATAAATTTCAAACCCCACGTTTGTGGGGTTTGAAATTTTACGAAAGAGATTATTTTGCTTTCTTTTGCATTTGCTCTCTGAGTTTCTGAAGCTGCTCAGGAGTAATACTTCCGGCAGATCGTTGAGGATGGGCAGCCGTATCGCTTATGTCAACCACTTCAACATCGAATACCAAATTTTCGAAAGGCTCAATTGCCGGAGGTGAACCTTGTGGCCCATAACCAAGCATAGAAGGAATATACATTTTACCCTTATCTCCTTTCTTAAATTCTGTAATAGCTTCCACCATTCCGGGTATTGCTCCGGAAACACCTGCCCTGAACTGAAAAGCTTCAAGAGGATGATGTTGCAATTGTTTAGCGCTGTCCTGATTCGAGTCAAAAGGCTTTCCGTTGAAATCGTAACCGGTATATTTAACGGAAACGTATTTGCCTGAATCAACTTTTGGGCCGTTGCCAGGCGATGTAATCTGATAGAAAACACCGTTACTTGTTGATTTTACATCTTTAATATTGTTTTTTGCAAGAAAATCCTGAATCACTTTTACCTCTTTATCTTTTTCAGCATCAAACATTTTTTTTCTGTCTTCCAATGCCGCATCCTGCGATGCCAGAATATCAAGCACTTTAAATGTGAGTATAATTTTATCATTCTTTTTGAAGAATGGGGGCAGCTGACCTCCGAATTTTTTCTTAATAGTATCTACCAGCATAACAACAACAAGACTGTCTCCTTTGCGTAACAATGGAAATACTTCTGCAGGATCGTAAATATTGCCAACACTATCTACAGGGCTGTAAGCCGGAAAATTGTTATATGACGTTCTCAATACAGAATCACGAACCTTTTGCATCCAGTTAAATTTCAAAAATTCACCCTTCTTAACCACAGGCCCTTTACCATCTGATATGATTTTATACAGCAGGCCGCTTTTGGTCCTCTTCAACCCTTGTGTGCATGATAAAGCAAATATCATTGGCAGCAGAATAAATAAATACGATGAGCGCTTTTTCATTTTATATTATTATTGTAGTTGTGACGAATTTTCTTTCATAGCCATAATAAACCGCTGTACCGTAGCTTCAAGTGTTTCCCTGCTTCTTCCACCGGCTGCATTAAAATGCCCGCCTCCTTCAAAATATTTCCTGGCAAAACTATTTACATCGAAATCTCCTTTACTGCGGAATGAACACCTGATTTCTTCATCACGGTCTATGATAAGGGCTGCGAGTTTAATTCCTTTTATAGATAAAGGATAGTTTACCAATCCTTCCGTATCCCCGGTCTTTATATCAAACTTTACCAGGTCTTTCCAGGGAACAGCTATCAGGGCTGTGTTGTATTCATAATAAATATCCATCCTGTTTTGAAGAACATGTCCGATAAATCGCAGTCGGTTCTCCAGAAAATTATCAAAAAGGTTTTCATGGATGAGCGAATGATTAAAACCGGTATTCTTCAAATCAGCAACCATCCTGTGTACATCAGATGTAGCCGATAAAAAACGAAATGAACCTGTATCAGTCATTACGCCTGCATATAAGCATTCTGCTATTTCTGCATTAATTTTATTTCTGTGTCCAGAGGAATTGATGAAATCATAAACCATCTCGCTGGTTGAACTTTTTGATGTATCGCTTATGCCATAATCAAACACTTCAATCATCGGTTCCCGGTGATGATCAATCAATACTTTGACGCAGTTCAGGTTTTTCAATTTATACTCCATCTTTCTTGTCCGTGAAAGCGTATTGAAATCAAGACAAAAAAGATATTGTGCATTATTAAGAGCAGCGTTTGCCTTTTCCATATTCAGTTCGAAATCGATTACGCCTTCACAGCCCGGCATCCACTTCAGCCAATCAGCCCAGTTAGTGGGAGAGATCACTGTAATCGTATGCCCGAATTGTTTCAAAAAATGATAAAGACCTAACGAAGATCCCATCGCATCTGCATCAGGCTTTTGGTGCATAGTAATAACAACATTTGCACAATCTAAAAACAGTTCAGGTATTTCTCCGATTCCTTTCATTATAAACGGCTGCAAAGGTGCGGAAATAAAGACCAATTGCCAAATCAGGTTCAGTGTTGCCGGTTGTTTGGGTTATTCAAAATTTATTCATCCATTACAATGGCACTTTAACAACTCAATACTTTTACACTCTTGTGCCATAAAACGAAAACATTTACCTTTGCGCCCTAAATAAAAAATATGAGCAACAAAACTTTTACTATGATTAAGCCCGATGCATTCGGGAAGGGTCATTCCGGTGCAATTCTTGACATGATCATTAAGACAGGTTTCCGCATTGTTGCCATGAAGCTTACAAAATTGTCGGCTGAAAAAGCCGGTGAGTTTTATGCTGTTCATAAAGCAAGACCCTTTTATGGCGAACTGGTAGAGTTTATGAGCAGCGGCCCGATTATAGCTGCAGTTCTTGAAAAAGAAAATGCAGTTGCTGATTTCCGCAAACTAATCGGGGCCACCGATCCTGCAAAAGCTGATGCAGGTACAATCAGAAAATTATATGCAGCATCTGTCGGGGAAAATGCCATCCATGGAAGTGACAGCGATGAAAATGCAGAAATTGAAAGCAATTTCTTTTTCAGCAAACTGGAAAGTTTTTAGAATACCTACAATAAATGGTCAATGACATCCATGTTGACCATTTATTCTTTATAACATAAGCCCCTCGCCCATAACTGGAGTTACTGTATACCCTGCCTTTTTGAGCAAATTCAGCAAACCCTGCTCTCCCGGCAAGTGCCCGGCGCCCACAGCAATCAATAATGATTTTTCAGGCATTAATTTTTTTAGCTGTTCTACCCAGTTTCTGTTGCGACGGTACAATAATATATCCAGGTAATTGGAAGATCCAGGATCCTCCTTTGTTGACAGCAGTTCGATTTTATTCAGGTCCTGGTTTTTATAAGCAAGAACAAGTGTGTCGGTTATACTTCTATACCCTTCACTGCTGTCAATATATTTTATAAGGTCATCAGCCTGGTCTTTATACGGAATACTGTCAAAAAGGGAAGCCTGGAATTCTACAGTTTCCAAACCGTTTATCTTTTTATTCACTTCATGTGCCTGTTTCATAATCACGAACTCCATTCCGTTTGAAGACTTGCATGGAAGGTCATTTTCTTCCATCAGGCTTCCAATAAGCATGGGCTTAAAATGTTCAAGCATGCTAAATGGCAACATTGCAGAGTGCTTTGAAAAATAGTTTTTCACTTTATTGTAATCATCCTGGCTCAGCAAATCGGAAAGCTTTTGGTCATTGTTCATGCGCATATACTTCATCGCATTTAACATACCTGTCATATCGGTCATGTCTATTTCAAAATAAATTTCATCACAGTTTTTAATGGCATTATTTAATCCTATACTTAATGTAGCGTCATCAGCACAAAGAATATGCATGGTACCGAAAACATAAGTTGGCTGCTTTAAATCTTTGCCTGTTATTTTCCATAATAACGTATTGGGAAGTTTTTGCAAACCAGCCTGAGAAAAAACTGAACCTGCTAATAATGTATACACCAAAACAGGGAATATTTTTTTCATAAAATTTTATTTAACCTGACTGACTTATTTTTCAATTGATATTGTACTATTATGCGTGTTATAAAATCAACATGAGGTCGACTCGCTCACGACTGCTTCTTCACCATAAAGCTGGTCTTTAAATTTAAGCGATGGTGAAGAAATAAATTCACCTACTTCCAAAGCATTCCATTTTTCGTCAACTGCTTTTATTGTTTCATCATTTGCCACAATAATATTGGGCCAATCACGCTGAAAACCATCAAACTCTTTTGTTTTACGTGTACCGTCAAAACCAATTACTGGCACCTGCTTACCGTCAATTACATCTGAATAGGCAATAATATGATCCCGTTTCGGGTCAAGATTATTGCAAAACCTCCATAAAGCTGTTGCAAGATCTTTGGGGTTAACCGAATACTCAACATAAAGGATCATTTTTATGTTGAGTATTTCTACAAAAGATCCGCATATTTGTCTATGTAGTTCCCGAATATGTCCGGGCCTGTTTTTTTTTACGGAAAGAATGATACATGGGATTTCTTTTTGCAGCAGGCTTGCATTGACCTCGCATATCTCGCTGAATTTGTTTTTTAAATCCGAAACAAACGTTTTTGTCTGTGGCCATTGACCGCTGCTGTGTAACTGATTACTTTCATTCAACTCCTCTGAAAACTTTTTTGTTCCATCAATGCACATTTTTCCACCAAAGCCCAACTTACTGCAACTATGATCCAATACATCCATCGGGCCTTGAGAAAAATAGATGTCAGAAGCAGGGTCAAGATTTGCAAAAACATATTTAGCGAGCAGCTCATAATTGCGAACATCTGCACTTTCATCAGCTAATACTAATATCTTATTGAACATCATCTGACCTGCCCCCCACATTGCGTTCATTACTTTCTGCCCTTGCCCTGCATATTCCTTTTCAATTTTCGCAATCACGAGGTTATGAAAAACACCTTCCACCGGCATTTCCATATCAATAATCTCAGGAACCAAAGTCATTTTAATTGGGGCCAGAAAAATCCTTTCTGTTGCTTTGCCAAGCCACGCATCCTCCTGTGGAGGAATCCCGACAATGGTTGCCGGATACACTGCATTTTTTTTGTGTGTGATACAGGTTATATGAAATTTCGGGTACCAATCAGGTAAGGAATAGTATCCTGTATGGTCGCCAAATGGCCCTTCCCAAATCATTTCATCATTGGGGTCAACATAACCTTCAATTATAAAATCAGCATCAGCTGGAACTTCAATTTCCGGCTGCGTTAAACATTTCACCAAGTCTACCTTTTTCTTTCGCAAAAAACCTGCAAGCATGTATTCATCAACATTTTCCGGCAAAGGAGCTGTTGCAGAATAAGCGTAAACAGGATCCCCGCCCAAGGCAACAGCAACAGGCATTTTGATACCAAGTTTCTTATATTCTGAAAAATGTTTTGCGCTTACTTTATGTTTGTGCCAATGCATGCCCGTAACAGAGGGACTAAAAACCTGCATACGGTACATCCCCACATTGCGTGTGTTGGTATGGGGATCCTTGGTATGTATAACAGGAAGCGTAACAAAAGGTCCACCATCTTTCGGCCAACAGGTAATAACAGGTAGTTTTGTTATATCCGGATTTTCCAGAACGATTTCCTGGCATTCGCCCCGGCCACTTTTTACTTTCGGCATCCAGCTTCCAAACTGATTTAATTTGGGAAGCAGTTTAAGCTTATCCAGGATACCTTCTTTGGGGCTTGATATCAGTTTAAAGAGACCTTCGATTTCTTTTGATATATCATCAAGCTGTTTAACACCGAGCGCCATACACATTCTTTTTTCGCTTCCGTAGGCATTCATCAGCACAGGAAATTCGTAACCGGTATTTTCAAAGAGCAAAGCCTTACCTCCATTTTTTGTTTTGCTGAAACGATCTGTAATCTCAGAAATTTCAAAAACCGGGTTTACGAATGCTTTTATACGAAGTAATTCGCCTGCCGATTCCAGTGCGTTGATAAATTCCTGCTGGTTGCGATATGCCATTTGATTGTGTTGAATTTGCAAAAATAAAACACAAAATTGCAGGAATAAGTTCAGCGGAGAAGAATTTAGATCATCGTAGAAATTGGGTATTGAAAACAGAAACCATCAAATCACTTTTTTGGGACAATCGATAACACCCTTTTTATTCATTCTCATTGTCACCATATTATCGATACTGATGCTGATCCTGATTCCTGTAAAATAATACCAGTCTTTATTTTTGGGGTTGCCACGCATAGTTCCCGAGCTGGGATAATTCGGATTTCCACCTTTTACTTCATCTCCTCTGTATGCCATTTCAACCGCCAAAGGCCCTTTAGCACTCAAGAGTGTTGCGCGGTCAACATAAGTTGTGCTTACATCATCCAGGTAATCGGTAAATAATTTTCTGAATGCAATTTCATAGGCCAGAATAACATTGTCGGTTATGCGTATTTTAATACCTCCTCCAAATGGTATAGCAAGTTGAATTAAACTGTACTGTTTTCTTTCAGGATATGCAGCAAGGCCTTCTCCTTCAGTACTTAAAGGTCTCAGGAATACTTTATTGCCCAATGTGTCATACGCATATGGATTAAAATGAAAAAGGGCGACGCCTGCAAATCCGTATGGAGTAAACCTTTTTACAGAAATATCAAAGATATTATACTCTCCAGTGAGGTTCCATTCAAAAATCTGTGATTGAAAACTTAAATTTCTCAGTTGCAGTTCCGGTTTATTGAATTTATCAGCAGCGTTTACTTTACCGTAATTAATTCCGGATAGCACAGAAATATGTGGCGTAACATCATATTGAAGCCCAAGACCAAGTCCTGCATTTGATTGATCGGTAGTAAAAAATTTGCTTTGCAAATCACCTGAATAGTTGGAAATCCCTCCAAACAAGTTTACATGCCATTGGGCATTAACAATATTAGGGAATGCAAGGACTAATAAAATAAATTTCTTCATGCTTTTCCGTTTGTAAAAAAATATGCGGGCAAGTGCAACTAAGGCTTTGCAAGGGAAACTGGATTAAAAGGATGAGGAATATTGTATGGTTATACGGCTTTATTTTAACGCAAGTATCAGACCAATTATTTTTTATTTCTTAACGAATTTGTAAATTCATGAGTTGCTTTTCAAATTAAAAAAAGGCTCATTGCTGAGCCTTTTCATATTATTACATAAAGAATATTATTTGTTATACACCAAATTTTTCTGCATAATCATATCATTGCCGACATTAACCGCTTCATTAAGATAGATATCGGTGCCCAATCCTTTCAGCCATTGCTCATACCTTGTTTGTTTTTCTTTATCACCCGCATACCTGTCAGCATCTTGCGGTAAGCCCTGCACACTCATCGGTTTGGGCAGCTTGCTTAATGTTTCAATTTGTTTAACTGTAGCTTTTATCTGCTTCTGCTCCTGCCTGTATTTTTCAATATTAAGCGGGTATTTTTTATCATTTTGCTTATCGAGCCACTCTGCGTCAGCACGTATCAGGCTGAAAGAAGAATTATTTTTGATGCGATCATCACTCTCTTTCCTTATGCTTGAAAGATCATAGGCATATTTCCATGGAGTATATTCGGCCTTTTGAATTTCATCCCAGGGCAAAGCATCAGGGTTATCTTTTTCACGCACTTTAGAATACTCCAGTAAATCAGGCAGAACAATATCGGAAGATACACCCCGCAACTGAGTAGAGCCCCCGTTAATGCGATAAAATTTCTGCAGGGTCAGTTTTACTGAGCCTAATTCACCATTCGGGTCCATAAAGCCTACATTTCTGTCTAAACCTATGTTACGCTGAACTGTTCCTTTGCCATAAGTAGAAGAACTGCCTATGATTATGCCTCTTTTATAATCCTGTATGGCAGCGGCAAATATTTCAGAAGCAGATGCGCTATATTCATTCACCATCACTTCGAGTGGTCCATCATACAAAACAGATTTGTCATGATCGGTAAGTACCTGAGGTTTATCATCCCGACCTTTGACCTGCACCACTGGCCCCTGGGGAACAAATAATCCCACCATTTGTACCACATCGTATAGAGATCCACCTCCATTATTCCGCAAATCAATCACAATTCCGTCCACTTTTTGATCTTTCAGTTTCATCACTTCATGTGCAACATCTATTGAACAACGATTCCCTTTAGGGTTATCAAAATCCGCATAGAATTCAGGTAAATAGATATATCCGATTTTACCTTTTTCCGTATTAATAATGGCACTTTTGGCAAAAGTCAATTCATCCTGCACTATTTCATCACGGATAAGTGATACAACTTTAACTGAACCATCTGTTTTTTTCAATGTAAGCTTTACTTCAGTACCTTTTGTACCACGGATCAGTTTTACAGCATCTTCCACAAAAAAACCTCTTAGGTCAACCGGCTCCTGGCTGCTTTGAGCTACCTTAATAATTACATCACCAATATTTATCTGACCAGATTTTGAAGCAGGGCTTCCTGAAACCAGGGTCGCAATTTTTATATTGCCATCCTCATCACGGGTAAGTGATGCCCCAATGCCAAAAAAGTGACCGCTCATCTGCTCATCAAAATACCTTTTATCCACTGGCGGAAGATAATCGGTATGGGGGTCCATAGACTGAACAATATCCTGAACAAAAATATTGAACCTGTCATCTTCATCATTCAATTTATACTTCAGCCTGTCGAAATAATAATCCATTGTTTTTTGCGCTTTCGTGCGGGCCTCCTTTTCAAGTTCAGCATCTGTTTTTACTATAAAATCTTTACTGTTTTTATTGGCTTCCCTCACATCAAGTAAATCTGAATATCGCTCCAGTGTCAGGTATTTCAGTCTTTTTCTCCAGGCTTCTTTCTTTTCATTTTCATTTTTCGGGAAGTTCACTTTTTCAAAATCAAAATTCGCTTCTTCATCTGCAGAAAAATCGAAGGGCTTAGATAATATTTCTTTATAAATCTGCTCCGCTTCCAACATCCTTTTTCTAAAAACGCCTGTTACAGCAGGAACGAATTCAAGCCCCTCCTTGCCCAATATCTCATCATCTATAGTGTGGCGGTATTTAGAAAGTGCATCAACATCTGATTGCAGCAAAATATCTTTTTCCATGTCTACATCAGCCAGATATTTGTTAAATACCTCTTCCGAAAATTTATTGTCAATATTCTTGGGGCTGTAATGTATTTCTTCCAGCATCTCCCCGATATTATGCAATATTTTTTCGTGTTTCGAAGTCGGGTCGCCGCCAAAACCAAGGCTCCTAAATGCTACAAAAACGCCGCCCGCCAGAACAAGCAGCACTACGGGTAAGTTTCTTTTCCTCATGATCATATTTTTAAAGGCTTTAATCATCCGAATTCAAAAATAACGATAAAAAGCAAGCTATGTTGCAAATAAATGTCAATATTAACAGTTGCCGGGGTTTTAATTATGTGAACGGTATTTTACAATATCTTACTGTTTCGCTGTTATTAATAAATGCTGGTCATTCATTACTTAAAACTTCAATATTGGAGCGGTAATTTTTTATTCAGATTGTTTAGTGACTCTTTAATTTCATCAACAAACTGACCAGAGAAAATATCCTTTCAGATTACGATCGGATTATTAAGTTAACCTCTTATTTTTTTACTGCCATGATATTAAAACATGAATAAAAAAGCCCCGCATTTGCGAAGCTTTTAAGGGTGGCTGAAGGGGTTCGAACCCTCGGCCCTCAGAACCACAATCTGATGCTCTAACCAACTGAGCTACAGCCACCGTTTGGAAGCGCAAAATTAAATGAATTCTAATTCCCTTCAAAAACAATGTCAACAATTTTACGGGCAAAGTTTATTTCCTTTATTTGCAGCCGAAAATTTCAACAATGAAATGGTGGTTTTATACAATCCCGGTTATCTCTGCTTTTATTCATTGGCTCACCATCTGGATGGCTTTAAAAATGCTTTTCCATCCGCGTAAACCTAAAAAAGTTCTTGGGTTTACATTACAGGGCGTTTTCCCTAAGCGACAGCTGCAGATAGCAGAAAGCCTTGGCAAAATAGTCGGACAGGAGTTGTTATCATTTGGAGACATTGAAAGCACCATTACACGACCGGAGAATGTGCAAAAAATCCTGCCTCATGTGGAAGATCATATTGATCATTTTTTGCGTGTAAAATTAAAACAGAACATGCCCGTCATAGCGATGTTTATCGGTGAAAAAACCATTAACCAATTGAAATCCGTTTTCATGACGGAACTAGAAGAATTGTTTCCGGTAATTATGAAAAATTATGTCTCAAACCTGAGACATGACCTCGACCTGGAAAGGATTGTTGTTGAAAAAATAACCGGGTTCTCATCAGACAAGCTTGAACAGATGCTGAACCAGATACTCACCAAGGAGTTCAGGTTTGTTGAAGTAATCGGTGCTGCGCTTGGATTTTTTATAGGACTTTTACAAATATTCCTGACCCTATTGGCGAGGTAAGTTTTCAGCAGGCTATTACCTTTACCTTTGCTGCCAATAAATGCTTTGCTATTTTAGAAACAGTAAACTGATATTACCGGATTTTTTTTGTTTGTCGCCGACTATTAATAGCCGACTAATAATACACCCTTTCAACTATTATTACAGCCGTTTGTAATTTATAGGTTTACACTTCGTTTTTTGCATGGAACTTTGCAGCAATTTTGAACTACTTGTACATGAAAAAATTATTGATTATTTCTTTAACCCTGTTTTTAAGTAACTTAACTTTTGCTCAATTCCCAATGGGTGGCGGGGGGCGACCTGGTAACGGGCAGGTTCCCAGTATTGGCCATTTTTATGGCAAAGTTGTTGATTCAAAAAACAATAAAGGCATCGACGGAGCATCTGTTCAGCTTATTGCCAACAAATTTGATACCGCCACAAAGAAAATGAAATTGGTACCTATTGCCGGGATGATTACCAACAAAGGGAATTTCAGCCTGGAAAACCTTCCATTATTCGGTAACTTCAAGCTGAGGATAACCGCGATCGGTTACAAGCAATATGAAGAAAAGGTTGCCTTCGACATTAAAATGCCAAAAGGTGGGGTGCAGAACCAACAGAACGGAGATATGCAGCAGGCTCAGCAGGCGCTTGCCGGTATCGACAAAGATCTTGGAAATATCAAACTGGATGCAAGTGCCGAAACATTGGCAGAAGTTACCGTGAGCGCAAGCAAGCCCCTGGTACAACTTGGTGTAGATAGAAAGATATACAATGTAGAAAAGGATATTTCTGCGCAAGGCGGAACAGGCGTTGATGTAATGAAAAATGTACCTTCCGTATCCGTTGACATTGACGGCAACGTAAAATTGCGGAATACAACACCAACCATATTTGTAGATGGATTACCTACTACCTTAACATTAGACCAGATACCTGCAGATGCCATTCAAAGCGTAGAAATCATCACCAATCCCGGGGCAAAATATGATGCCTCCGGGGGAACTTCAGGAATACTAAATATTGTTTTAAAAAAGAATCGTAAAGCGGGCTATAATGGGAATGTTCGGGCAGGCATCGATCAACGTGGAAGATTCAATCTGGGAGGAGA
The DNA here is from genome assembly GCA_035541355.1 of Puia sp. GTDB lineage: Bacteria > Bacteroidota > Bacteroidia > Chitinophagales > Chitinophagaceae > Puia. Next base: position 48,242 of record DATKNN010000018.1, read on the forward strand.
CATAAATGTAAAGCAGGGAAAGCTTAATGTGTTTGCAAGCGGCAATTACGGAGAGCGCAAATCTATATCAACAGGTACTACAGAACGCTCAACTTTTCTATCGCAGCCTTTTAATAATCTTTCACAATACGATTATAATGTCTCAAAAGGGTACTTTGCATTTGGACGGGCAGGATTAGATTATTTAATCGATAACAGGAACACTTTATCATTATCCGGAGTAATTGTACATGGCCATTTCACTCCATACATTAATAGTGACCTTTATGTCGATACACTTGATCCCTCCGGAACAAAATATTCTTATACAAGACGTGAATCTACCACAAATGGTATTTTTAATAACAAAGGCGGAATGCTCAGTTTCAAGCATACCTTTCCGAGAGCAGGACAGGAATTTACCGCCAATGCGAATTACAGTTATGGGAGCAATAATAACACAAACCAGGTAAATTCAATTATTTACCCGGTTGAAGGCACCCCCTATAACTATAGTTACGATCAGAAACAATCCGGTTCAGGAACTAATGAGTTTATTACTGCGCAGGCAGACTATTCGAATCCTATAAACGACAAATCAAAATTTGAGACTGGTGTACGGGTGGCAGCAAGGAATATAGCAAGCAGCAGTAATTTCTTTTTTGTCGATTCCTTAGGAAAAGATCATTTGCAACCATTGTTATCTTCTATATATGATTATCATGACAGAATATACGCAGGCTATCTTACTTATTCCAATTCCATCAAAGATTTCGGTTACGTATTGGGGTTAAGAGCAGAAAGTTCTACTTATAACGGTACAACTAACTACACGGTGAAAGACCAGTCCGGCCTTAACGATACAATCGGTAATTTCAGCAATAAGTACCCGATCAGCCTTTTCCCAAGTGTATTTATTTCTCAAAAATTAGGGGGGCAGCAGGAATTGCAGTTGAACTATACACGAAGGATTGACAGGCCAACTTTCTTCCAGTTATTTCCTTTTACTGATTACTCAGATTCATTAAACCTTAGCCGGGGCAACCCAGATCTGAAACCTCAGTTCACCAATTCGTTTGAACTGTCTTATCAAAAATCATTTCCTAAAAACAATACACTTATCGCATCAGTTTATTATAAATATACTACTGATCTCATTACACGCGTACAACAAACCGGCAAGAATCCTATCAACGATTCTTCAGTGTTTATCAGCACCTTTATTAATGCCAACTCAAGTTTTGTCGGGGGGTTTGAGATTATCAGCCGCAACACAATTACCAAATGGTGGGACGTAACAAGCAATATCAATATCTTCACATCGAAGATAAACTCAAACGACAGCTCTGTTGAAGCAGTGGGGCAAACTTACAGCTGGTTTGGCAAAATCAATAATACTTTCAAGCTGACAAAGAAACTCACTTTGCAAATAACAGGAGACTACACTTCAAAAACTGTTTTACCGCCAGGGGGAAGTGCAGGCAATACCAGTAATACAGGAGGCCGGGGCTTTGGTGTCACGGTAAGTGGTAGCGCCCAGGGATATTCAAAACCAACAGGAGGTGTAGATGCCTCGTTGAGATATGAATTCCTCAAAAATAAAGCCGCTTCACTTACTTTAAGCGTCAGCGATATTTTCCGCTCCCGTATAAATGATGTGTATACCTATGCTAATTATTTTACCCAAGATGCGTTCAGGAGAAGGGATCCTCAATTTTTCAGGCTGCAATTCAATTATCGCTTTGGAAAGTTTGATGCTTCATTATTTAAACGAAAAAACCTGAAAGGAGAAATGGATAGTATGCAAGGTAGTATGCAGGGAGTACAGCAGTAACCATTAGCCTTGGTTAAAGAATTTAATACACGCTATTTAAATTTTATAAAAGTTTGGCATGATAGTAAAATACCTGTAAATTTTACGGGTATTTTACTATCATTAAACATTTTCATGCATCACTTCATGCATATACTGCACTTTCAGATGATCATAAAATGAATGCCTGTCGATAATGGCAGCTACTATACTGGATATCATGCCAGCAAACATGAGGTAAAAGATCAGATTGTGCCTGTCAGTCATTTCCAGAACAATAATTGCCGATGTAAATGGTGTTCTTGTTATACCGGTAAGAAAACCAACCATGCCCGCGAGGATCAACAGGTTTGTGTTTGCATCAGATAAATGCATCCATTCTGCAAATACAGATCCAATGCTGGCGCCAGCGCTTAAGGAAGGGGCGAAAATGCCCCCTGCTCCTCCGCTGGTAAAGGATAATATTGAGCCGCCTATTCGCAATAAAGGCGAATACCAAGGCAAATATTTCGGAGAGGAGAAAAGTGCGTTGGCCATCAATTCTTTTCCCGAACCCAAAGCAATCTTATTTACATAGAATGCCAAAGCTGCTATTATAAACCCGCATAAAAAAACAAACAAAAAAACATGGCTCCTTTTTTTGAATGTAGATTTCCATTTGATGATCCATAAAATTATCTTGCCGCTTCCGCTTCCGGCAAGCCCTGTAATAATAGCAACACACATCACTCCTAAAAAAATATAAGGAGATAAATTATTGACAGTCGGGTACCCAAGATATAAATAAGGCCCTAACAAAGCCTGTGCTGTAAGCCCCGAAATGATTACGGCAGAAAAAATGGCTGTTTTAAAATAATTAATATGTGTTTTTGTAAGTTCTTCTACTGCAAAAACAATTCCTCCCAGCGGGGTATTAAAAGCTGCCGCAAGACCTGCCGCAGCGCCAGTCATAATCATATTCCTTTTTGAAATTTTCGGCCACCAGGCGGGCAACCATTGATTTACTTTCCTGAAAATAGAACCGGCTACCTGTATCGTTGGCCCTTCTCTTCCGATTACACCGCCTCCAAAAACCATAAATAAGCTTGAAATGATTTTAACAATCATTACTCTCAGGCTGAGGAACTTGTTCACCTTGTCATTATTTCTCGGATTAGCCAGTTCAATGGAAGCCATTACCTGCGGTATTCCGCTTCCTCTTGAATAAGGCGCAAATTTTTTAACCAGCAGCCAGGCAATAATAAAACAGGCCGGCGTAATGATAAAAAAAGCCCAGGCGAAATGTCCGAATACATAAGAGGTTCCGCGTTCGGCCAGAAAAAAAAGTCTTGCATACAATACTGCTACTAACCCAGTTAATAGCGATGCGATCCAGAACGGAACAGCCTGTAACAGGTTTTGCTTAAGTTTATCATTTCCAATTTTATCAAAAACATTCTTTATTCTTTTCCTGATCCGTAAAATCAATTTCATGCTGTGTAAATTCTTTTTGAAATTTGTGCTAAATTATCTCTTATCAATGAAACGGCAGCTTTAATATATTCTTATTCTGTTATTAAATTGCAATTACAATGATTCATGCATATCTTTCAAACTGAAATCTGCTATATGAAAATAATAACCATATTATCACCGCTGATCATTCTTTTCTTATTTAATTGTTGTTCAAAAAAAAACAGCAATACAACAAACATCAATATTACTATCAGTGGTGTTTCAAACAACAGGGCGGACACATCCACAACTTATCGTTTTACGGTCGATTTAAGTACTGCACCAACGAATCAGGTTTCAGTAGATTATTCAACTGCTGATGGAACTGCAAAGTCCCCGGCAGATTATGAAACGAGGTCAGGCACCCTGGTTTTTAATCCCGGCCAAACTCAAATGTTTATTGACATACAGGTTACTGGCGACAGTCTCCGGAAACCCAATCAGGATTTTTTTGTACAGCTAAGCAACCCCAAAAATTGCAATATCAAAACATCGCAGGCAACGGGTGAAATTATTAATGATGACGGCCGGTATTTACCTACCGATAGCTCAGGTTATGTATCTGCAAACAATTACCCCGGCTATAATTTGGTTTGGAGCGATGAATTCAATAGCAGTTCAATTAATACAAGTAATTGGAATTTTGAAACTGGCGGAGGGGGCTGGGGTAATAACGAACTTGAAAATTATACGGCAAGAACTCAGAACGCCTTTGTGTCATGTGGCAACCTGGTCATTGAGGCAAGAAACGAAAATTACAACGGCAATTATTATACATCAGCAAGAATGACGACCCAAAATAAACAAACATTCTTATATGGGCGCATTGATATTCGCGCAAAACTCCCGGTTGCAAAAGGCTTGTGGCCGGCACTCTGGATGCTTGGCAGCAACATCACCCAGGTTGGCTGGCCTGCCTGTGGTGAAACTGATATTATGGAACTGATTGGCAAAAATCCGAATGTAGTATATGGTTCATACCATTGGCTATATTCCGGAGGTGGGGTTGGTTCAATAAGCAAATCCGACACCTTGCTATCGGGAGACTTTTCACAGCAATTCCATGTGTTCAGTTTGATATGGGAAAAAGACAGTATGCAAATACTAATTGACGACCACCCGTATTCCTCAGGTAATACCCAAAACATTACACCTGGAAATTATCCTTTCAACCTGTCTTCCTTTTTTATTTTTAATGTAGCAGTAGGGGGAGATTGGCCGGGCCCGCCGGATAATTCAACCACATTTCCCCAAAGAATGTTTGTTGATTACGTCAGGGTATTTCAAAAATAATCATATATAATATTTATAAGAAGTTCATTTAAGATGAGGACAAGCAAAAATATTTTTTTCCAGATATGTATATTTTCTTTTTTAACATGCTGTGGCAAAACGCAGAAAAATCCCGGTTCTTCAGATTCAAACGACAGTACATCATCGCCGGCAAAAACAGATGTCGTCTTCTGGCTTACTAACAATGATCAATCCATTCTCTTTAAAAAACAAAATATTTCTTTGCTGTTTTCAAACAGCACAAACAGCCATCCAACAATAACTGTGGACACAACCATTACTTTTCAAACAATGGATGGGTTTGGTTTTGCACTCACCGGAGGTAGTGCCTATGTTATCAATCACATGTCTGCCGCAAGCCGGTCTGCACTGCTGAATGAACTTTTTGCAACTGACAGTAATAATATCGGGATCAGCTACCTGCGTATCAGTATCGGCGCAAGTGATCTCAGTTCCTATGTATTCACCTATGACGATATGCCTTCGGGTCAATCGGATACTTCATTAACTAATTTCAGCATTACCCCGGAAAATACTGATCTTATACCCGTGCTTAAACAGATATTGGCAATCAACCCTTCGATTAAAATTCTCGGCTCACCCTGGACAGCGCCTGTTTGGATGAAAACAAACGGAAGTTCCATTGGAGGAAATTTTAATCATCAGTATTATGATGCATATGCCAGATATTTTATAAAATATATTCAGGCCATGCAGGTGAACGGCATCCAAATAAATGCCATTACACTGCAAAATGAACCACAAAACCCCAATAATAACCCAAGTATGCTTTTTACTGCTTCTGAGGAAGCGGAGTTTGTAAAGAATTATCTTGGCCCTGCATTTCAAGCTGCAGGTATCAATACCAAAATCATTGTTTTCGACCATAATTGTGATGCCCCACAATATCCCGTTTCCATACTTGCAGATACTATAGCGGCAAAATATATTGATGGTTCAGCATTTCATTTATACGCGGGCGATATTTCCGCGCTTTCCACTGTGCATAATGCTGCTCCCAATAAGAATGTATATTTCACAGAACAATGGGTGGGGGCACCAAGTAATTTCAGCGGTGATTTTAACTGGGCAATAAAAAATTTAATTGTAGGCGCCAGCAGGAACTGGAGCAAAGTGGTGCTGCAATGGAACCTTGCCAATGACCCTACATATGGCCCTCATACAACCGGTGGATGCACAAGCTGCCTCGGCGCTGTTACAATCGGCTCTTCTGTTGTTCGTAACACTCCTTATTATACTATTGCTCATGCGGCTAAATTTGTACGTCCAGGGGCTTTAAGGGTTTCCTCAAGTATTACTGACAATTTATTGAATGTCGCATTTGTAAATGCTGATGGGAAAAAAGTACTGATTGTAATGAACGATAACAGTACTGCACAAATTTTTAATATCAGCTTTAATAATAAAATAATTACCACGACATTGAACGCCGGCGCCGTTGGAACATACATTTGGTAATATATACAAACAACCGTTCATTAACATGCCTTTGCCTGCTCGTTATTTAACTTACATCACAATTAAATAGTTTATAATGCAGTACAGAACACTGGGTAAATCGGGTTTGTCAGTCAGTGAAATTGGTTTCGGTTGTATGTCACTTCATGATGACGAGGAGGCTAATATCAGGCTCATTCACCAGGCAATTGATTTAGGCATTAATTATTTCGACACGGCCGATATATATGATAATGGCGAAAACGAGATACTGCTTGGAAAATCAGTTAAGCATTGCCGTGATAAAATAATATTGGCTACAAAGGTGGGCAACAAGTACGAAAGTGGCAGCACGGCATTCGGTTGGGACCCCAGCAAAGCCCATATCATTCATGCTGTTGAAAAAAGCCTAAAAAGATTAGCCACGGAACACATCGATGTATATCAATTGCATGGAGGCACTCTCGAAGATAACATGGATGAAACAATTGATGCATTTGAAATCCTGAAAAAGCAAGGCAAAATCAGGTTTTATGGCATTTCATCTATTCGCCCGAATGTAATCAGAGAGTGGATAAAACGATCAAACCTGACAAGTGTAATGATGCAGTACAGCATATTGGACAGAAGACCGGAAGAAACATGTTTTGAATTACTCTCCGGAAATCATATTGGCGTGCTTGCACGTGGAAATATTGCAAAAGGATTATTGGTAAATAAACCTTCGGAAAATTATTTGAATTATCATGCATCAGAGGTAAGCAAAGCATGTACTGCAGTGTCACTACTTTCGTCAGAAAAAAGAAGCAATGCCCAAACGGCCCTGCAGTTTGTATTGCATGAACAAGCGATATCATCAGCGGTGGTCGGCATCAGAACAAAACATCAACTGGAAGATGCCGTACAAACCATCAATGCGCCTCTCCTCACGGAAGATGAAGTGAATTATCTTAAACATATACTGGAACCAAACATTTACGAACTGAACCGATAGGTATTAGGATTATGCAAAGAAAATAATTCGTAACTTTTAGCAAATTAAAACTAACGGTTATGAAAAATTATTTTTTTGCCGCCGCTTTCTCGTTATTTTCTGTAAGCCTCTATTCGCAACAAGCAGAATATAAAGTTGTTTTTGATTTAACCAGTAAAGATTCTTTAGACCAACGCGCATTAGTTCGCTGGGCAAATGAAATATTAGCAGGTAATCCGGAGGCTAAAGTAGAAGTTGTGATGTATGGGCAGGGGTTCAACTTTGTACTTGGCAGATCGATATATGCTGATGCCGTAAAGAAACTGGTTGCCAATACAAATATTTCATTTAAAGTTTGTGCTATGGCACTTAAAAATAATCATGTTGATAAAAGCGAATTGCTTCCCGGCATAGAGACAGTTCCGGACGGTATTTATGAAATTATCAGCAAGCAACGCGAAGGATGGGGCTACATCAAAGCAGTGCATTAATGCAGGGATGAATGTGGCCCATCTAAAATATAAAACCCGCAAAAGCGGGTTTTATATTAAATACAAACAAAACCATTAATTCTTTGCAGTTGCCGGACTGATGACTGTTGAAATTTCAGTAATCACATTAGCAGGGAAGCCTCCTTTTTTGGCATGTTCTCTGATGAGATCTTCATTTTCTGCCTTGTACACACAAAAAATTTTGTCCCCAGTTACATAGCTTTGTACCCATTCAATTTGAGGCCCCATGTCTTTTAATACATTACAGGATTTTTGTGAAATAGATTTCAACTGCTCTGGTGTTAATTTACCTGCGTCGGGAATGTCCCTTTCAATGAGATAAGTTTTCATTGTTGTTGATTTTGTTGTTTGCGAATTGCTGTTTGCAGTTTGTGCCATTGAAAAAAAACCGGCAAGAAGCATAATAGCCGTTAACAGAATGCTGTAGTTGATTCTTTTCATAATAATTATTTTAGGTGTAAAAGAATACATGAAGTTAATGTTGACTAACAGCGAAAGGCTATAACAAATCATTCAGAAAATGGCAAACAGTATAGAATAAATCGTTCAGAAAATGGTAAAATTTAATCATTGCAGCAACTCAAGATAGGCCATTGGCAACAGCCCGAATTTCTTTTTAAAACATTTGGTGAAATATGATGCACTTGTAAAACCGGAATCAAATGTTATCTGGGCAATATTATAATGTTGTTTGCGCATCAGCTCTTTTGCTTTTTCCAGCCTGAAATCTTTTAAAAGCAGATTAGGCGACAATCCAGTTAATGCAATTGTTTTCCTGTACAACTGAGAGCTGCTCATTGCTGTTGCTTTACAATAATCGGCAATGTCGAAATCTGCATCCTGCCAGTTTTCTTCCAGTTTACCAAATAATAACCTAAGCAGGTTTTCGTCCTGTGGCGATAGGTTCAAAAAAATTTTCCCTTTGTCCTGGAAAAAGTCTTTGGCCACCCGCTCCTTTACGGGTGAAGAAATAGCAATTTTTGACCCTTTGGTAATGTGGCACATGTTTACTGCAAACTGTATCGTATCTCCAAACAACTCCTCACTTTTGCCAACAGGCTCACCCGCATTAATAGCCACCCTGAAATCAATTTCCTTATCGATTGATTGATTGATTTCTTCGCGGATCGCTGATGCGCAGGTAACTGCTTTGGATGCAGAAGAAAATGAAACAACAAAACCAGAGCCTTCATGTTCTGCTTCCCTGCCGGAATGATGTACAATATTTTTCCTGATTATTTTATTATGCCTGTCAAACAGCTCATTGATCTTTTCTCTTCCATATACATGTTTTAATAAAACCGGGTCCCTGGTGGTTGTAACCATTAAAATGCGAAAAGAAGGATCTGCAAAAACCTTCAGTCCATCATTCGATACTTTCGCATCATCAGGATCATATATCCTTCCCAGGAATGATTCTACCAGCCCATTACTTACCTCGATTACTTTATTAGGGATAAGCCCATGCGCTTTGCTATGCATTTCTTCAACAGCTTTTTTATCCGGGGCTTCAATCAGGCAAAAAATACTTCCACGGGCCTCGTCAATCCAATATGTCATGCAATTACAGCCGTGCTCTTCCTGGCAAAGCAAATCTTTACGATGCGCTTCTGCAACGTCTTTTGCTTTCACCCCCGGAACGAGATGCACATCCATGAAGATAGGCATGACTGTTAGTTAAGGTAAATGAAGATAAATGATTTTTTTTAAAACTTTTTATCTGTTTACGGCAGCAGAGGTCCTCTTGCCGGAATTTATAGGCGCATATACCGGAGAACTTCCCCGTTGTACGCTTATACTCCCGGAAATGGAAAAGGTTCTTGCATTATTGACATACATTAAACCCATTTGAGCCGACGGGTATATTCCGATATTGTTTACATTATAAAAACTATTGGGATAAGTTTTATTCACATCAGAATATAAAAATGAATGATTGAAACTGCTGTAAACAGGTGTAGCCGACACTCCTGCAAAAGCGACAAAATTATTATTTAGCATCCGGTTCAATTGCAAACCTAAGGGCGCGGCAATAAAAGCAGACGCGGCACCATTAAAGAAAAATGCACCTGTTGAGAGACCGATGTATTTACTAAAAAACCACTTTTTTGTGCCGGAAGTATCCAGTGAAAGATAATGACTGCGTGTGATACTGTTAAGTGGATAATTCATAAACCCGGTTGTGAGCGGCATCTGCGCTTTTACCGTTATGGAAAAAAATATTACAGTAAATACGGTTATGGTGCGCATAGTTCCCATTTATAATATAAAGTTAATGAGATTATCGTAATCAAGTTATAAAGAAATTATAATGCTCTCAGGAAATGCCGTCTGTTTACATTTGCAAACAAATTAATAAAAATGGAATTAGGCATAAGCACATTTGTTGAATTAACTCCTGACCAGCAAACCAATATTACCATTAGCCCGCATCAACGTATAAAAGACTTACTGGAAGAAATTGAATTAGCCGATGAAGCAGGCCTTGATGTTTTTGCGATTGGCGAACATCACCGGCCTGATTTCGTTGCTTCCGCCCCTGCTGTTATATTGGGAGCTGCTGCTGCAAAAACAAAAAAAATAAAATTAAGCAGTGCGGTAACCGTGCTGAGTTCCGATGATCCCGTACGGGTCTTCCAGAATTTTGCAACAGTAGATTTATTATCAGCAGGACGTGCAGAAATTATGGCAGGCCGTGGATCATTTATTGAATCTTTCCCGCTTTTCGGATATGATCTTGAAGATTATGATTCTTTGTTTGAAGAAAAGCTGGACCTGTTATTAAAAATCAATGCAAATGAAAAAATAAGCTGGAAAGGAAAACATCGAGCTTCCATTAACAATTTGGGAGTATATCCAAGGCCTTATCAAAAACAAATTCCGGTATGGATTGCCGTTGGGGGAACGCCTGCCTCTGTTATCCGTGCTGCAACACTCGGCTTGCCCTTAGCATTGGCAATTATTGGCGGAACACCTGAACAGTTTACCAACCTGGTAGACCTTTACCGGAGAACTGCTGCAAAATCAGGACACGGGGAATTACCATTAGCGATACATTCGCACGGATATATTGCTGATACTTCGCAACAGGCAGCTGATGAATTTTATCCTTCATATTCATATGTGATGAGTAAGATAGGCCGTGAAAGGGGCTGGTCCGCTATGAGCAGGCAGCAATATGATTTTGCCAGGGGCCCGCAAGGCGCACTACTTACCGGCAATGCCCGGCAGGTGATTGATAAAATTTTGTTTGAACATTCACTTTTTAAAAACAGCCGTTATTTATTACATATAAGCGTGGGCACCATGCCGCATGATAAAGTAATGCGCAGCATTGAACTCTATGCTACTAAAGTTGCCCCGGAAGTGAGAAAAGCTGTAGAAGGAAAATGAATATGAATTCTTCACATTCATTTTTACTACATGGCAATTGCATCAGCAAGCGCCAATGCAGCCATGTCGCCAATATTTTCGCCCAGCGCTGCAGGAACAATCCGGCAATGCTGGTAGGATGATAATATAGATTCCTTTGCAATCACCTCATGCATATAGGGTTCAATGAGCGATTGTGACCTTGTATAAATACTTCCAAGAATAATTAATTCAGGGTTCAGCACATCAATTAAAAGAGAAAGTGCCTTTCCTAAGTAATATGAACTGACTTTATAAATATTCCTGGCAAGCTCATCTCCTTTATAAGCAGCCTCTGCCACTGATCTGGCAGTAAGTAAATGCAATTCATCAATACACTTACAGAAAGAGACCTTCTCTCCCATTTGCAATTTTTCCCTGGCCATCATTTGTGCAAGCTGAGTAATACCCCCACCGCTGCAAAAGCCTTCAAAAGACCCGGCTTTACCGAAACCTACCGGGCCATTGTCTGCCAAACGCAAATGACCTACTTCACCGGCAAGGTCATTGGTGCCGGAATATAGTTTTCCATCTAGTATCAGCCCTGCCCCCATTCCTGTACCAAAAGTGAGAAAAATAATATTGTTATACCCCTTACCTGCCCCGAATTTCCATTCTGCCACAGCACATGCGTTGGCATCATTCTGCAACAATGTTTTCTTACCAAATTTTTTCTCAGCCATTTCAACTATCGATATATTATCCCATCCCGGCAAATTGGGTGGAGACAAAATCATTCCTGTTTTACTGTTGAGTGGGCCGCCGCAAGAAATACCGATGCCTTCGATATGCTGAGAATTAAAGCCATTCTTTTCAATTAATAATTCCGCATTGGTAAACAAAGAAGAAATCATTTCATTTGCCCCGAGGTTGGTAGGCAGCACAACCTTATCGGCAATCCGAATACCATCTGTGTTAGTCCTGCTACCTATAACAACGGCACATTTGGTCCCACCAATATCGAAACCGAGCAACATATAGACAATTTCATTAGTAAAGCAAAATACGAAACTATTACCTCTCAATAATGCAACAGGAACAAAACAAATCTTTTCAATGGAAAACATTTTTGCAATGATTGCAGAATTATCCATTAATTTAATCACCCAAACTGCAGGCTATGGGAAAATACAATCGTTTTTTTATGATCGCATATTTTGCTTGTCTTACTCTTTTTGCTTTTGTTTCCACACATCAAAAAAATGAAAAAAAAAGTACAGGACCAGGAGCAGTTTTAATACCTGCTGAAAAATTTTTCTTCCACTCATTTGTCGACTGCAATATGGCAGAAGCATGGGTAGGCGATACTTTTCGCATATTCCCGGGCAAATATGGCGAAGACCCTCTGTGGGGCAATGCACATGATTTGAAATTTGCAGATGGCAAAAATGCCGATGAAGTTTTCAACAAAGATTCCAGCAGTTTTACCGAGCCCTTATTGCCGGCTAATGTAAAACCGGAAATGGATGGCTTACATGGCGCGGTTTGGTTCGAAGCAGTTTACCAGGATACAGAAGATGCCAGCGGAAGAACCTTGTATGCAGTGTATCATAATGAAAACTATCCTTCCACTTTTCCTTATGATGCAGCAACCGGCAAAGGTTACATTGATAAAGACTGGCCCAGGGGGTTAACAGGCGCAGCAACACCTGCTGCAGTCTGCAGGATCGGGATTATGAAATCAAGCGACGGAGGGAGAAGCTGGCATAATAAAGGTATTTTTATAGAAGACAACCAGCCACGAATGATATTAAAACCGCATAATACTTCGGTTACTTTTGCAGGGGGCACAGGTGACCCCTCTGCCGTATCATCTAACGGTTACCTGTACCTATTTTATGGAGAATATGGTTATCCGGGAAATTATAATGCTGCTACTTACGATCCGGTAACTGAATGGAAGGGACAATGTATCAGCGTAGCCAGAATTAAACTATCCGATCTCGATGCCCCTGCAGGTAAAGCAAGGCGATGGGATGGCCGGGCTTTTAACGCAGCTTACGATGGCATTGGCAAACCTGTTGAGAACCTTCGCTTGCCCGTTGAAAAAGGCGGGGGGCCTGCATCTCACCCTGCTTCTTCTTTTTTCTGGGGGCCATCCGTAAGCTGGAACACTTATCTGCACTGCTGGGTAATGCTGATGGCAAAGTCTGAAGGGCCTTCATGGAAAGGAAGCAGCATTTATATTTCGTTTAATAAAAATGAAAACCTCGGTATAGGAAGCAATGCGCAACAATGGAGCACACCAAAATTATTGATTGACAAACCGGGCCGTATTATCTGGTACCCTTCCCTCCAGCCTTTGAATAATCCGGAAGATGTTTCAGCGAAAAACACATGCCTGAAACTTGGAAAAGAAGCCAGGTTGTTTTATAAAGAACAATATCAAGATTCAAGCTATTATTTTTCAGAATACAGGATCGGGTTTGAAAATTAGCCGAACTGTTGGCATAATGAAGTTTAACCTATTCGGATAACCCATACTTAATCATGTTTATGGAAGTAAAAAATTTACGAAGAATAGAATGTATTACTGCGATATTGAATGTTAGCAATATGGAAAGCAGTCTTGATTTTTATATCAACATCCTGGGCTTTCAAAATGCAGCATGGGGCAATGAGTATTTCACGTCAGTCAGCCGGAACAATACCGGTATTTATTTATGCGCTAACGGCCAGGGACAACCGGGAACATGGATTTGGGTTGGTATTGACGGGGACATTTTTGCTTTGTACGAGGAACTCTTATCAAAGGGTATTATTATTAAAATGCCGCCTCAAAATTTTTCCTGGGCAATGGAAATGCATGTTTTCGATCCTGACGGACATGTACTGCGCTTCGGTACTGACCCTGATGAAAGCATGCCCTTTGCAGACAGGTAAATGTAAAGCAAAATTCAAGTAGCCTATTGGGGATTATGTTAAAAAACCCGGTTAAAGGTATACTTTTGCCCTGCTTACACAATTCCGTTGTTACTAACCGGAACTGTCGAACATATTACCCCTGCCCGCGAGCTATCATTGCAGTTAAATAACAATCAGTTTTATAAACTGCTATTGAATCTGCCCCCGTTTCATATCAAAAAGGAATAGTTAATACAATTACCTGCTGCTTATCCGGCCCCTGAAAAATTTGTATTCATCTTCTTTATTAAATATTTTTAAACCCGGATTAAACACCTGATGAAAAATTTTCTGGCCATTTTTTTTTCCCTTGCTTCGATTACCTGCAATGCACAAACAAAAAAAATTGCAGGTATTTTCATCATGGAGAAAAATGCCCGTTCAGCCGAAGAACGGCTTGATGCCATGCTGGCTCTCTTTGAAGAATACCAAAGCCTGAACAGGGATACCCTTTATAACCTGGCGCTGGAAGCAAAACAGATCGCTGCAAAACAACCTAATCAGGGAAAAAAAGCGCTGGCAGCTCTGGGACTGGCAAATGCCTATCTGCAATGGGGCTGGATTGACAGTGCGTTGGCAACAATTGAACCTGCCCTTGCTAACAGTAAGGCATATCCGAAAAATATATATTTCAAAATAGCCAGGTCTAAAGCCATATATTATGGCGCCCGCTCGGAGCTGGAAAAAGCCTTGTCATTATTGTTCCCTGCGCTAACAGATGCCGAAAAAGCAAAAGACACTTTGAATTCAGCCGCAATCATGAATTCTATTGGCTCAATAAGTATTGAACGCGGCAAACTGAACGATGCAATAAACTGGGTAATGAAATCAATTTTCCTTGCCGCCACACAACCAAAATATAAAATTATACTTGCTGCATCTTATACCAATGCAGCAAATGCTTATTATAAAAAAAAGGTTATTGATTCAGCTTTTCATTTTGCTGACCTGGCTGTTTCAACAAGCAAAGCTGTTGAAAACCTTTTTATCCTTGCTAATGCACTTCGTATCCGTTCAGCATTATTGTGCGAAAAAAAGGATTTCGCCGGAGCTGAAGCAGCACTTAAAGAAATGATCGCTATAAGAAAACTGACAGGTGGAGATGAATTCTTTATTGAAGACAACTTGCAGCTGGCAGACTTTTATGCCAATACAGGACAATTGGGGAAAGCAATTGCACTTTGCAAAAAACATCTGAAAATCGGCAACCTGTATGACACCAGCGGCGCCTCTGGTATTGTTTTTGCCAATGAACCGAAAATCAGACTGGAATATTTCAAGGCCCTGTCCAGATATTACAAACAGGCCAATCAATACCGTGAATACGAGAAAGCACTGGAAGAGATCATCTCTTTAAAGGATTCTTTTTATACTGCCAATTCTGTACAGGCAATCGCCGATGCACAGGAAAAATACAATACTCAGAAAAAAGAGAACACTATTTTGCAACAGAAATACAGTCTTGAACGCAACCACTTTTTTTTATATAGCTCTTTTGTTTACACCACGTTGCTGTTATTGATTGCTTTTTTGCTATTCAGGGATTACCGGCGTAAACAAAAATCAATACTGGAAATAGCTGTTGCTGAAGTAAAAAAGAACGCGGCTATTGCAGTTAAAGAAGCTGAAGAAAAAGAAAGAGTGCGTATTGCGGCAGATCTTCACGATAACCTCGGCGCTTATGCTGCCTCAATGTCTGCCAACCTCGGTTATCTTCATCCAAAGGGATCGGACGAGCAGTCAAATCAGGCTTTGCTTGAGTTACAGAATAATTCATCATCTATTATTTCCGAACTTAACGATACCATCTGGGTCTTAAAAAAAGAAAGCCTTTCCCTTACTGCCATAAGCGACCGGGTCAAATTGTTCACCAACCGCATAAGGAGAAGTCATCCGCAAACAGCCATTGAAGTAATTGAAAACATCAGCACTGATTTTGATTTCCCTGCATCTCAGGCTTTTCATCTCTATCGCATCATACAGGAAGCGCTTACTAATGCATTAAAACACAGCAATGCTGATAATATCGTTGTACAGATTCATGCTGCACAAAGCTGGGATGTTATTGTAGAAGACAATGGAATAGGCATGACCAACTCTGCAAATCATAAAACAACAGGAAATGGCTTATTGAACATGCAGCAAAGAGCAAGGGAATCAGGTTGGAATATTCATTGGAAAACCAATGGCTCCAAAGGAACTGCTATCATTATTTCACCTAATACAAATTGATTATTTGTCAGGTTGCATAACGCTCTAACTTTATTATATGATGGATTACAGGATAGCACTGGCAGAAGATAATAGTGTTAACAGAAACACTTTTTTACAAAAAGTCCATTCATTACAGCATATTGAACTGGCATTTGTTGCCGCTAATGGTAATGAATGCCTGGAACATTTGAAAGGAATACCTCATCATAAATTACCGCATGTTGTTTTTATGGACCTTGAGATGCCTGGCATGAATGGTATTGATACGATCAGGCTGGCCAAACCAATGCATCAGCAAATTCATTTTATAGTACTCACTGTTTTTGATGATGATGAAAAAGTTTTTGAGGCGATTAGGGCCGGCGCTTCCGGATATTTACTGAAACATGAGCCCGCAGTTATTTTGCAGGAAGCAATTATAAACGTTATCGAATATGGTGGTGCGCCAATGAGCCCTGCCATTGCCAGGAAAACGCTGCAATTAATGAGCAGGGCATCCGTTAACTTTAATGAAGAAAAAAATAGTGTCCCTGAAATAATTACCAGCCGGGAAGAGGAAGTGCTTAGATACATGGTAAATGGCTGGGATGCCAAACGAATTGCTTCTGTATTAAATATCAGTGTTATGACTGTGCGTAAGCATATTGCAAACATTTATGATAAACTTCATGTTCAATCGAGAGCGGAGATTATTCACATCGCCCATCAAAATAAATGGTTCAGGCATTAAACTATATTATCAAAATTTCATTACTGAATTTCGCTTTAATTATTAAAGTGCCGCTACAGAATCTTTCTGATTCAACATGTTTTATCATTTAATAACAGTTAAAACTAATGATCAACATTTTTTCAGGTAAAAAAACAGGTAAAGATTCCGTACAAATACGGTTGCTATTAGACTTGTACTGAGTGAAATTTATTAATATAAATTTCATTATATGCCTGCAGCTCAAGGTCCATTTGAAACCATCAATACACCAGATATTCATTTCCTCCGGCGCATTGACGTCATCAAAAAATACCCCGAGGTAAAGCAACTTATGGGATATGATCCATGGGCAGCATTGCTTACGGTTTTTATTGTAACAGGTCAGCTTACCATCGCCTGGGCCGTAGGCCATTGGTTTCCGTCCTTTGGCCGTTACTGGTGGCAAATACTGCTCATTTCTTATATTGTCGGGGGTACCTTCAATCATTGGGCTGCCATGGCAGTTCATGAAATGGCGCACAACCTGATGTTGCCAACCGTTAACCAGAACAAAGCCCTGGCAATTTTTGCCAATATTCCGGTTTTATTTCCGGGTGCAATTGCCTTTCGCCGCCATCATCTCAGGCATCATTCACATCTGGGTATTGAAGGGGCTGACAATGATTTTCCGTCTCATTGGGAAGCACGTAATATTGGCAAATCGTCATTATTAAAATTTATTTGGCTCTTCTTTTATATTTTTTTCCTCTTCCTTGCCCGCGGTTTTGCAGTTAAACCTTCGCGATGGGAATGGGCAAATATCATCGTGCTGCTTATTACTGATACGCTGATCTTTATTTTCCTCGGCAAAATCGCTTTTATCTATCTTTTGCTTTCCACGCTCTGGGCTTTCAGCCTACACCCTTCTGCAGGTCATTTTATTCACGAACATTTTATTTTTCGTGATGGCCAGGAAACAAATTCCTATTATGGCTGGCTGAACCTGGTTTGTTTTAATGTTGGTTATCATAACGAACATCATGACATCATGAATATTCCGGGGCGTTTTCTGCCACGTTATTACCGTATTACAAGGGAATTCTATGACCCGTTGCGTTCCACACGCTCCTGGACACTTATGTTCGTCGAGTTCATCCGCCGCCACACAATGGGTGCAGACAAACGTTATGTGCGCAACGAAGAAATCCGGCAAGTTGGTCTGAAAATGATTGCACAGAAAAAAGCAGAAAAGCAAACTGATTTTTGATCCCTGCTTTTCTCAGTTCGTGAAAAGATAACCATATAACAGGAAATGAAAACCAAAGCAGATCAACCTGAAAGCAGGTCGCAACTAAAGTCAACCCAACTTTTTCACCTCTTTTGTAGAAATTCAGATGAGATGATTCGCTCAGTATAGGTTCGATATTACCTTCATCACTCAAGATTTATTAAATATGCCGGGCAGTGGCGCCAATAATTGAAAATTCAGGGAAGAAAATAATATAACTTTGTATGCATATCACAAGCTATTATCGGTCACAAATAATTCAAAAGACATGAAATCTACAGATATTAAAAAGCAGATTATTGAAGCAGTGAAAGCGCACCATGCCGAACAGATTGAAAAAGGCGAGCCAGTAATTAACTCTTACGCAGGTTTACATGAATTATTATCTCATCTGAAGCCTGAAGAAATTAACGCCGCCCTTGCAGAAATGAACAGCGTAAAATTAATAGATGAGATGCCCGGCAGTTTAGAATTTTTTCCGAACCTGTTTTAATCTACAATAATTCACCAATACTTTTTATTAATTACCGCAGCTTTTATTTTACACGATGTATTCTTGCAGAAGATTCGGGTATATGTCATACCCTTGTTAGAATATTAATAATATCAAAACCCGGCCTAAATAATAATGGGTGCTGCCTGCGTATATTGTCGCCATTATAAAAACAGGGTCAACAAAAAATAAAACCTGCCTAAAAAATAATTTTGCTAATATAAACTACTTATTAAAAAACAACCCGGAATTGTCCTTTTCAATAATTGAGTAGCGTTTGTGTTAGAAAGTACATAATGTTATCGCCGTCTCCTGAACACCACCGCCGAGCTTTTTTTCATATCCCCCTCGAATCTTATTTCCTGCCGGTCAGTGCCATCTTCAACAATCAACAAGCCAGTGTTCGGGGGTATAGAGCCGAGGTTTTCGGCATACATTACCAATTGCAGGGAATCGCCTAAATCGGGTGTTATTTTGATCACTTTTCGGCAGGCTTTTTCACTGAGCCCCTGTTTCGGGATAATGACTTTATTATTCAGCACCACACTTACCGTGTCTCCGTCAACAATACCATTATCATATAAAATCAGTACCAGACTATCGGATTTGAAATCAATGCTGCGGATGACTTCTGTTTTTCGTATCAAAATGTCTGCTGCAGCCTTATTGACTTTTTGCTCAACAGCAATAACAGGTGCTGTAACCATCGAATTGGGAGCTTTATTATAAGTTTTATTTTTCCCTTTCGCTGAACTTACCGGTTGCTGCACCTTGACAATTGCTGCATCTTTATCAGGAGTTTCATCCGTTGAAGGAGTTGCTTTGTCTGCTATTTTCAGATTTGAACCGGGTACATTATTATTTTCACCCTGTATTTTTCCTGAAACTGCAAGGTTCTGAGCTTTTGCATTAGTCAAATCGTTTTCCCGAATCGTTGCAGCTGCCATATTTTCTTTTACGCCGGGTTCAGGATTTGAAAATGAAATGGTATTTGACAATTTTAAACTGTCGAGCTTTCCGATCAGTTTTGTCTGGGCTTTGTTGCTTTGTTTTTTCAGGGTGATGGTACCTGTCGCCAGGTCCTCGTCTCCTGCCCGCAGATCCCGCGTACGGGTATGGAAAGGCCCGCTCAAAACCATTACGCTATCCACCATCTTGATGGACAAATCACAATATGTTTTTACGTTGCGAGAACGGATATTAAAATTATTGTAGATCATTTTATCATCCGACATAGTAAAAGTGCTGTCCTTCCGGATCATAGTCATTTTTTTAACAGCTATTTTCTCGGCACCTTTATAGGTGAAAGTCATCATCGAATAACCGCTCATATCCTGGTTGATGACCAGTTCTAAGGGCATTTGCGTTTCGGAGGTGGCGATTGTTCCCACCCAAATTCCGGAAAGATCCTGTGAAAAGAGTTGCAGTGGCAGTAAAAAAAGTATGAAAATAAATTTCATAGTGGAATTGGATTTCTTATGTTCTAAAACGGTATTTCACTGTATTAATTGCTTTTGGGGAAAACCCAAGGGGCTGATAATATTTTGCAACTTGCCGCTCTTGCAGACCTGTCAGGCTTTGAAAACCTGACAGGTCTGGCAACAACGATGATGAAATTGATTTTGGAGTTATGCCCGCAGCCTGAAGCTCAATAGCCCGCTGCCGATGAACGGATTGCGACGCAAGGATGCTCCATCGGAGCTACAGGGTTGGTATTATAAAAAGCTGTGAGCAAAGAGCAGGAAGGCAGCCGCTCTCCCGTACCAATTTTTTAATTTCGCCGTTATAATGTAATGTTGCAACCAGAGAAACCTCTGCAAAAACCTGATTTTAAAGCATGGCGAAGAATTTATTGATTGTGGAATCCCCTGCGAAAGCGAAGACTATCGAAAAAATTTTGGGCAAAGATTTCGAAGTGAAAAGCTGCTATGGCCATATACGCGACCTGGCCAAAGGCGATATGGGCATCGATGTGAACAACAAATATAAACCCACGTATATCGTTCCGGACGAGAAGGAAAGAGTGGTGAATGAACTGAAGAGCGTCTCCAAAAAAGCAAGCGAAGTGTGGCTGGCAACGGATGAAGATCGTGAAGGCGAGGCCATCAGCTGGCACCTCTGCGAAGTGCTGGGCCTGAACCCTAAAACTACCAAGCGCATCGTTTTTCATGAAATCACCAAACCAGCTATTCAGTCAGCGGTGCAGAATCCCCGCACGGTGGATATGAACCTCGTGAATGCACAGCAGGCTCGACGCATTCTCGACCGCATTGTGGGTTTTGAACTGAGCCCAGTGCTCTGGCGCAAAATGAGTGTGAAAAATAACCTCAGCGCCGGCCGTGTGCAAAGTGTGGCAGTGCGGCTGATTGCTGAACGCGAAAGAGAAATCAATGCCTTCACCGCAGTAAGCACATTCAGGATTGAAGCGAAGTTCACGGCAAAAGATATTAATAAGAACGATGTTACCTTTTCTGCCGAAGGAAAAAGATATTCCAGCGCGGCAGATGCGGAAACATTTTTGAAAAGCTGCGTGGGCGCCAATTATACCGTGAGCGATATACAGGTGAAGCCGGCCAAAAAATCTCCTTCAGCGCCATTCACCACTTCCACTTTACAGCAGGAAGCGAGCCGCAAACTCGGTTATTCCGTGAGCCGCACCATGTTACTTGCACAACGGCTGTACGAAAGCGGTAAAATAACGTATATGCGTACCGACAGTGTGAACCTGAGCGAAACAGCGATGTCGGCTATTAAGGACCAGGTGACCAATCAATACGGCGCGAAATATGTGCAACCGCGCAAATTCAAAAACAAAAATGAATCTGCACAGGAAGCGCATGAAGCCATCAGGCCGACTTATATGGATGTGACGAGCGTGGATGATGCAGATGGCAGGCGATTGTACGAACTGATCTGGAAAAGAACGATGGCCAGCCAGATGGCAGATGCCGAGCTGGAAAAAACCACTGCAAAAATTGAGATATCCACCAATAAAGAAGAACTCTCTGCAACAGGTGAAGTTTTGAAGTTCGATGGGTTTTTAAAAGTATATATTGAAGACCGGGATGATGAAGACAGAAGCGATGACGAACATGAAGAAGGAATGTTGCCTCCGCTTTCTGTAAACCTGAAACTGCCGATGAATGAAATGAGAGCAATTGAGCGTTTCAGCCGCCCGTCACCAAGATATACGGAAGCTTCATTGGTAAAAAAATTAGAAGAACTCGGAATCGGAAGGCCATCTACTTATGCCCCGACAATATCAACAATATTAAAAAGAGGTTATGTAGAGAAGAGAGATAAGGAAGGCGCGAAAAGGGATTTCAGGATCCTGGTCTTGAAAAATAATAATATCAGCAAGGTAACAGATCAGGAAAATACCGGTGCAGAAAAATCAAAACTCTTCCCTACTGATTTGGGATTAGTGGTAACCGATTTCCTGAAACAGTATTTCGATGATATCATGGATTATGGCTTCACCGCTCGCATTGAGGAAGAATTTGACGAAGTGGCTGATGGAAAAATGAAATGGCATGTGATGATCGATGATTTTTATGTGCCTTTTAAAAAAGATGTGGACAAAACCATAGAAACGGCAGAACGCGCAAGCGGCGAAAGAGAATTAGGAGTAGATCCTGAGTCGGGGAAAAGGGTAATTGCAAGAATGGGAAGATATGGGCCGATGGTACAGATCGGCGAATCAAATAATGAAGAAGAGAAACCACGTTTTGCCAAACTGAAAGTGGGGCAAAGCATAGAGACGATAACGCTCAATGAAGGATTAGAATTGTTCAAACTTGGTGCACCGATCGGAAAATATGAAGGACAGGAAATATCCGTGAACGTAGGCAGGTATGGCCCTTATGTAAAATTTGGCGACCAGTTTGTTTCCATCCCCAGAGGAGAAGATGCAGCCGGTGTTGACCTTGACAGAGCTATCGAGATCATTGAAGCAAAAAGAAAAGAAGATGCGCCCATTGGCTATTATGAACAAAAGCCCATTACTAAAGGAAAAGGAAGGTTCGGCCCTTATATTAAATGGAACGAGATATTTATTAATGTTCCGCGGGCCTATAATTTTGACCATCTTTCTCAAAAAGACCTGGATGAACTTATTAAAAAGAAAATTGAAAAAGAGGCCAACCGCTACATACAACAATGGCCAGAAGAAAAAATTGCTATTGAAAACGGCAGATGGGGGCCATTCATCCGCTTCGGAAAAAAGATGATGAAGGTTACGGGCACAGGAGCGAGTGGGAAATATACTGCAGAGGAATTATCTGTCATCAGCCTGGAAGAAGTGAAGAAAATGATTGAAGAGCAGGATCCCAAAGCATTTCAGAAAAAAACAAAAAAAGCAGCGGAACCAAAATTAAAAGTAGCGGCAAAGAAAGCCCCGGCAAAAAAAGCCGTGAAAAAAGCTACGAAAAAATCAGTGAAGAAAAAATGATCAATACAAATGCATGATGAACAAAGAAAATTTAGCAACAAAAATCTGTAGTTCATTTGACGGCTTTGATTTGGTCATTCATTTATGATGGAAGCCGAAATCAGGTGCTTTCAAAATTTTTTAAATTTTGTAATTCTTTCTTAATACACA
>DATKNN010000019.1:0-29452 GCA_035541355.1 Puia sp.
CTTCCAGGCGAGAAGTGTAGTAGGCGGGTATTTTATCAAAATGCTGGAATGGAAATGGAAAAAATAATGTAAAGCCTGCGCAATGCTATTTCCTATTATTATTAAATTAAAACTTCAGTTCTGCTGACTGCAGGCTGGTAACAAAAACATGAGTAAAAAAGTTATTATTGCAGGAGGGGGGGTAATTGGATTATGCAGCGCCTATTATTTGCAGAAAGAAGGTTACGATATTACTGTTATAGAAAGAGGTGATATCACCAATGGGACCTCATTTGGAAATGCAGGTTATGTTTCTCCTAGTCATTTTATACCGCTTGCATCACCAGGTATAGTGGCACAAGGATTAAGATGGATGCTGAGTTCAACAAGCCCTTTCTATATAAAACCAAGACTCAATGTTGATCTGATCAGGTGGATGTTTCGCTTTTGGAGCCAGGCGAACAAAAAAACAGTAGAACAGCATATACCGCCGCTTAATAATATTTTGCATTTAAGCAGACAATTAACAAGTGACATTAAAAATGAACTGGGCAATCATTTCAGGATGGCTGAAGTAGGCTGCTTTATGCTGTATAAAAGTGCGGAAACAGAAAAACATGAAATTGAACTGGCTACAGAAGCCTCACATCTCGGCATCGAAACCAAAATTTTAAACGGGCAACAGGTACAGGATATGGAACCTGAAGTCGAAGTAGTGGTAAAAGGCGGAGTGTTATACCCAATCGATTGCCATTTGCATCCCGGGGATTTTATGCAAACTTTAAAATCACATTTGTTATCAAAAGGAGTAAAATTACAATTGAAAACCGAAGTAACCGGTTTTGAAAATGAAGGCAATAGAATAAAATCAGTGGTTACCGATCAGGGAAAATTTGATTGTGATGAGTTGGTGCTTGCATCCGGGTCATGGCTTCCGATTATTACTAAAAAACTGGGAATTCACATTTTATTACAGGCCGGGAAAGGATACAGCATCACTTATAAAAACATAAAAAAGAATCTTCACCATCCTGCAATACTGGTAGATAAAAGGGTAGCCATGACACCGATGGGTGCCGACCTGCGCATGGGCGGGACAATGGAGATCAGTGGAATTAATAATAATGTGTTAATTAAAAGGGCCCGTGCCATTTTTGATGGGGCTTCCGGTTATTATCCTGATCTTGATGTAAAATTTCCTTCTGTGGATAAAATCTGGAATGGATTGCGGCCACTTACTCCTGATGGTTTACCCTATATCGGAAAGCACAGCAAATATCAAAACCTGATCCTGGCCGGAGGGCATGCCATGCTCGGATTATCGCTTGCAGCGGCAACAGGGAAACTGGTTGAAGAAATTATTGGAGAGAAGAAAACAAGTATCGATATATCCGCATTTAATGTAGAGCGATATAGTTAATGGTTATTCTGTCATCCTTTCAAACAAAAGTATCGGCAGTTTGTTGTATCAACCGGAACCGATTTATTCATCAATCATAAACTACAATTTATTTAAATGGTTTAATTGATAAGTAACGGTTTCTTATTTTTACTTTCTTTATGGATTGCACCGCTGAACAACTGTCTTACAAGCAAACAGGATATTTTTCGAAAATCATTATTGATTATCTTGAAAATAATCAATTACTGAAGCTATTCTATCAACACCCGGTTTCAATGGA
Organism: Puia sp.; assembly: GCA_035541355.1. Taxonomy (GTDB): domain Bacteria; phylum Bacteroidota; class Bacteroidia; order Chitinophagales; family Chitinophagaceae; genus Puia. Next base: position 1,662 of record DATKNN010000019.1, read on the forward strand.
AGGGATTAAATCAGCTATCCATGAACGTGAAAAGTTCAGCACCAACAGGAAAACCCTTGCCGACGAATTAAAAAAGCAATACAATCATGTTGACAGCAACCATAAAGTAAACACCAATATCGAAAAGCTGTTGTTCGAAAATACTTTCACCATCACGACTGCACATCAACCGGCTATATTTACCGGCACATTATATTTCATCTATAAAATCCTTCATGTAATAAAAATTGCAGCTCATCTATCAACAGAAATGCCGCAATATAATTTTGTTCCTGTTTATTATATGGGTAGCGAAGATGCCGACCTGGAAGAATTAAGCAAAATATTTCTTAACGGTGAAAAAATAGTTTGGGATACAAAACAGACAGGTGCTGTAGGGCGTATGAATACCAAAGGGCTTGAAAAAATAATCGCCAGAATAGAAGGTGAATTTTCTGTTCTGCCTTTTGGAAAAGAGCTTGTACAATTACTGAAAAATTGTTATCTCAACTGTTCCGATATTCAGTCTGCCACCTTTAAATTGGTGCATGCTTTATTTGCTGACTACGGATTGATTGTGGTTATCCCTGACAACCCTGCTTTGAAGGCCCAGATGGTTACAGTTTTTGAAGCTGACTTATTTCATCAAACATCTGCAGGCATCGTGGAAAATACCATTCACAATTTATCGGTGCATTATAAAGTACAGGCAAACCCGAGGGAAATAAATCTTTTTTATTTAAAAGATAATATCCGTAACCGGATTGAAAAAAAGAAAGACAGGTTCATTGTAGCCGGTACCGATATCAGTTTTTCAGAAAAGGAAATGCGGGAGGAATTGCAGCGGTATCCTGACCGGTTCAGCCCTAATGTTATTTTGCGTGGCCCCCTGCAGGAGACCATTTTGCCTAATATTGTTTTTGTCGGAGGTGGAGGTGAAGAAGCTTATTGGCTTGAACTGAAAGACCTGTTCAGGCATTATGGAATTCCTTATCCAGTTCTTATACTCCGCAATTCTTTCCTTATTATTGAAAAGAAATGGAAAGAAAAATTCAATCATCTTCATTTGACGATAAAAGATATTTTTAAACCTGAGGAGGAATTGTTGAATGGGTTGGTTAAGAACAAATCGCAAAATCAGGTCACTCTTGAAAAAGAATTGGAAGAATTAAGCGATTACTATGAAAAATTAAAATTTGTTTCCCTGCAAATCGACAATAGTTTGGCTGAGCACACGCAAGCACTGAAAGCAAAAGCAGCAAAGTTGGTGAAGGAACTGGAGAAAAAATTATTGCGTGCGGAAAAAAGAAAATTCCATGACCAGCAGAATCAGATTCATGCCTTAAAATCTGCTTTATTCCCTTTACATAATTTGCAGGAGCGTATTGATAATTTCATCCCTTACTACGCAAAATGGGGAAAGGAGTTTATTCATATACTCTATAAATATTCCCTTACCCTTGAGCAGAAGTTTGTAGTGCTGCAGGAGAATTAAATTTTTTCAATACTGTGTAAAACTCTGCCCGATAAAATGCAAAGCGTCTGTAATGCCTGTTCTCCAGTAGGTCCAGCTATGCGATCCATCGCGGACCCGGAATTCATGTGGCACTTTTTTTTCTGTTAACGCAATATGCAGCAAACAATTTCCTTTTGTGAGGAAATCATCGTCGCCACAATCGATCCAATACCTGACCTTTTTCATTTCATCGGCTGATTTTGTTTCAACAATTTTTAAAATCGAATTTTTATACCAGGCATCATTCAATCTCTCTTTTCCTTTGAGGTGATGGCCGAACAGCGGGCCGAAAATAATTTCATAATTCTGATCATTCATGTTCACCAGTTCATCATCACTAAAAACGCCTGCGCTTAAAGGTGCACATGCTGCAAATAATTCAGGATATTTTAAAGCATAAGTCAACGTGCCAAATCCTCCCATGGAAAGCCCCGCAATGCCACGGTATTTTTTTTCTGCTTTAATGCGATAAGTTTTTTCAATTGAAGGCATAAATTCTTTGACAAAAAAATCTTCGTATTTCTCTTTCCCGTCAAATGAATTAATATACCAGCTTGAATCACCATTGGGCATCACTATAATCATCGGTGGGAGGGCTCCTTCGGCAATTCCCTTGTCAGCATAATAATTGATTTCACCAAACTGAAGCCAGCCGGTGTTATCATCAGTAAAACCATGTAATAAATACACTACCGGGTAACTCCTTTGCGCACTTTCATAATCCGGGGGTAAATAAATAGTGTACCTGACATCCTTTCCTAGAATTGCGCTTTTTACCGTTTTTTGTTCAATGACTTTTCCCGAAGGTTGTGCAATGGCCAGGTAAAAAGAACAGGCTAAAACCAAAATTGTGGTAAAAAATTTTCTAAGCATGATAGTAAATTTGGGTGATAAATATAAGCAAGCGTTGTTAACCGCCCGGAATTTATTTCATGGGCCAAAAAATACAGGCTTAAAAATTGGAATATTTGATTTCTTTTAATAACTTTAAAATGCCTGATTCGCCCTTCAGAAAACTTCCATTTTCATTCATTCCGCAACTTTTGAGAACAACACTGGTTCTACATCATTTGAGTTTGTTTGCTTGTCCAATATTTTTTAAAACTAAATACGCCTCGTATGAAACCTCGTGCCGCTATTCCTCAAACTGCATTTAGGCCGTTGCCTACACCTGTTAAACACAATTCCGGTAAATCAAAAAGACTTATTTCAACCACGGTTGCTCCGCCTGATGAAGAAACTTTGCGAAAGCTAAACGAAATAGCGAAAAGTTACCCGTTTTGTATTTATTACCGGGAAAGAAATAACGATCCGCTTTAGCTGTTCATATTTTTTCTTTACCGGAATTTATTATGCGATAATTAATTGTTAAGAAGCGCAACAATATTGTAGTCTTCCTTAACTTTATATTCCTTTCTATCCTGCATGTTCTGTAAATAATTAACCCCTTTAAGCGGATGCCTGTTCCGGCGAAATCCGGCAACCTCATAAAAGACCGTAGTACAGAAATATTCACAAAAAATTCTGTTTTATGGACATCAATTTGCAAAATAGGACCAGACAGGGACTACATTTCTTTCCTAAAAAATTTACGGCACAGCTGAAAAAAAATTATTTGAAACCTCACAGAGACGAAGATGCATTACAAAAATTAAATGAAATAGCGAAAAGCAGGTTTTTTTCCATGCATTACAAAGCAAAAACAAACGATCCTTTGTGATATATGCAAACCGGTTCCCTGAATTTACCGGTGTCTGATAAACTGAAAAAAGTACTTTTTTTTAACGGATATAGTATCACTGAACAGCATTGTTGTATTACTCAATTGTACGGTAATAATGCTAATAGGCCATTGCATGGAATTTCTATGCAAACTCATTTTCATATCAGTAATTCACTATTATCTTTGCCGCCATCAATTCAGCAAAAATGAAAGTATTTAAATTCGGCGGGGCCAGTGCCAGTACAATTGAACGAATAAAACATCTTCCCGGAATTATCAGACAATTCCGTGGGCAGAAAATCCTGGTGGTTATTTCGGCAATGGGAAAAACAACCAATGCATTGGAAAAAGTAGCCGGAGCTTTTTATGATGGCAAAAAAGAAGAAGCGTTGCAGTTGTTCAATATAGTTAAGCAAAACCATTTAAATACGGCCAAAATTATTCTGATAAAAAACTACAATGCTGCTGAAAAAAAACTCGCCGATATTTTTACTGAAGTAGAATGGTTGCTGCACGATAAACCTGTAAAGGACTTCGATTATTATTACGATCAGATTGTCTGCGCCGGTGAATTGTTATCCACTGTCATTATCAGCGCCTACCTTAATGAAGAAGGAATAAAGAATGAATGGCTGGATGTCAGGGATATTTTCAGGACAGATGATAATTTCAGGGATGCCAACATCGATTGGGATTATACGGAAAATAAAGTTCAGGAAATTGTTCTTCCATTATTCAGCAAATGGGATATTATCGTCACTCAGGGTTTCATCGGTTCAACAGATGAAAACGAAAGTACCACACTCGGGCGGGAAGGAAGTGATTATTCAGCCGCAATTTTTGCAAACATGCTGAATGCCGAAAATCAAACTATCTGGAAAGATGTGGAAGGTGTAATGAATGCCGACCCCAAACAATTTCCTGATGCGCAATTCATCAATGAGCTGAGTTACGATGAAGTGATTGAAATGGCTTATTATGGGGCCCAGGTCATTCATCCCAAAACCATAAAGCCCTTACAGAATAAAGCCATTCCGCTGTATGTAAAATGTTTCCTGGATCCTCAGCTCCCCGGCACTGTAATACACAAAAAAGGAAAGAAGGATTTGCCCCCGATTATTGTACTCAAGTTAAACCAGGTATTGCTCCATCTTCATTCAAAAGATTTTTCATTTGTTGGAGAATACCCAACTGCAGAATTATATCACCTTTTTGCAGCAATAAAAATCAAGCCCAATCTTATACAAAGCGGCGCGGTTAATTTGCAGGTATGCATTGACGATAGAGCTGAAAAAGTAAGCAGGCTGGCCTCATCAGCATCAGCGATTTTTGATGTACAGGTTGAAAAAGGGTTAACACTGTTGACCATACGTCATTACCAGGAAGAAATCCTGGATAAATTAACTCAGGGAAAGCAAATTGTTTTGAAACAACAATCACCGGATACAGTACAGGTGTTGATGAAGTAAAATAACCAGTACGGAAGACGGCAACTTCAGTACTGGCGAAAAGAAAATAAAACTTAAACATATAAGGACTTTCTGAACTTCGGCCTTTCCGCCTCAGTCATTTCCGATCATAATATTCTGCTTGAGCTTTATACCAATATTTTTTCCGTAGTGTTTGGCCGGGTTCCATTGTGGCATTCTTTCAAACGCTTCTTCAATTTTCTGGTTCATGATATCATTTCCACCACGAAGAACATTTGCATAAACGGGCTTGCCGTTTTCATCAATGATATATTCAACCTGGACAAAAGTTTTTTTCTGGCCTTCTTCCAGGTCTTTGGCCATTTCCTGGCTGAGGTGGTCTAAAAACTCCTGGAAGGCCTGGTTTCCGCCCGGATAAACGGGAAGATTATCTACAGAAGTGGCCAGGTCTTCATCTTTTATAGGCTGTGGTTTATGAACTATTTTCTTTTTGATTTTGGGGTTTGTTTTTGGCTCTTCAACAGGAATATCTTCAGTAATATAGTTTCCTTTCCCGTCAATTAATATCAACGGCAGTTCATGATATTTTTCAAAATAGAAAAATATGTTTCTGAGGTTTCTTACAAGTGGTGCGTATTCTGAAAAATTCAGCAGGTATTTGTTCAGGTAGGTTACGCTGCGCGGGTTTTTAAAATTGACCGGGAAAATATGCACGGGAATAAAATCTTCGCCTTTGTCTTTCGCATGTGCAGTGATGATATAGACTTCTTCAATCTTGTCGTCAGTTAGCGGAATGCAGCCTACCGTTACACAACTGCCGTGAATATAAATTTCACCTCCCGGTTGAGACAAGTCGCTCAATAACCTGTCTGATGCATTCGGATAATTTAATCCTAACGACAAATGATACTGGCTTTTAGGATTAAACTCATTAATGCAATATACACCTTCAGGAACCTGGTAATCTCCAGCCATGCGCTTAGGACCAAGTGTTCCGGCCAATGCACACACTTTATAGGTTTTAAAAAATTTATATTTTTCTTCCTTTTTATTTTTTACCCAAACCTCCAGTTCGCTGTCATATTTGAAAGAACGGATATACACATATCTTGCGGGCCATTCCAATCCTTTTTCCTGAAATTGTTTCATTAATGTATCTTCCTTCCTGTTCATGGCATCACCAATCCTAGGAATGGAGCGCTGGTTGTCGATAAAATGCATAGTAGAAACAGATGTTTGCGCATGCAGTTGCGAAACAATAACAGAGAGCAGAATTGTTATCAGGCCCGATTTCAGGTTCTTTAAAACCATATTTATTCCTATAAGATAAGCACTAAATTATTAAAACGTAAATAAGTATAAAGATATTATAAACGGCAAAAACCGTGCTAATCCAATATATAAACAGGTGTTAATACGAAACCGAAGCCCCGAAGCGAGGAAGATCAGTGATTAAATTTTAATTATTATTTTATTAGATTATCCTTCAAACTTCCCGGCATTCGAACTTCCTCGCTGTATCAAAGGTTCCCTCTTGCGGCCTGCTCTCTTTCAATGGCTTCGAACAAGGCTTTGAAATTGCCTTTGCCAAAACTTTTGGCCCCTTTGCGTTGAATGATTTCAAAAAATAATGTGGGCCTGTCCTCAACCGGTTTGGTAAATATCTGCAGCAGGTATCCTTCATCATCACGGTCAACAAGGATGCCTAATGCTTTTAACGCCTCAGTTCCTTCGTCAATATGACCAACACGGCTTTTTAGTTCATCGTAATAAGAGGTGGGCACTTTTAAGAATTCTATTCCCCGGTTTTGTAAAGCAGTTACGGTTTCCACAATATTATCCGTGGCCATAGCGATATGCTGAACGCCCTCGCCATTATAAAAATCGAGATACTCCTCTACCTGTGATTTCTTTTTCCCTTCCGCGGGCTCGTTTATCGGGAATTTCACATATCCGTTTCCGTTACTCATCACTTTGCTCATCAGCGCAGAATATTCTGTTGAAATATCATTATCATCAAAAGAAAGTATATTCCTGAAGCCCATCACTTCTTCGTAAAATTCAACCCATCTTTCCATCTGGTTCCAGCCAACATTGGCAACACAATGGTCAACATACATGAGTCCGGTTGGCGATGACTGATACATTGTTTCCCATTTCCTGAAACCGGGCATAAACACGCCATCATAATTTTTTCTTTCTATAAAAAGATGAACAGTTTCACCATACAGGTGAATGCCGCTTAGAATAATCTCTCCGTATTCATCTCTTAATTTGCGTGGTTCAAAATAACTGTTTGCTCCTCGTTGGGTAGTTTCCTCCCACGATGCGGCCGCATCATCAACCCGAAGACAAATTGCTTTTACACCGTCTCCATGCAAATAAACGTGTTCCGCTACGGCGTTACCGGTATGTAAGGCAGTGGTAAAAACAAAAGTCAGTTTGTTTTGCCTCAACACATAACTTACTTTCTCGCGTAATCCCGTTTCCGGTCCTGCATAGGCAAGTGGCTGAAACCCGAACGCTGATTGATAATAATGTGCTGCCTGTTTGGCGTTACCTACGTAAAATTCTATATAATCGGTACCCTCTAAGGGCAGGAAATCAATTTTTTGTTTAGTATGTGGTGAAGTGATGAGCGTTGGCATAATCGTCGGTTTTAAATCCTAAAAACTTAATCTGAAACCTGAAAATAAAAATCGTTGTACGGAAAAAACTATATGCCCGCCTCCATAGCCAGCGCTTCCATAAGAAGACAGTAATTGCCGCGCTTATCGCCAAAAACTTTATGTGGATAATCCGGAGCCATAAATCAGGGTAAAGATAAAAACCTTAATCCGTACTGACAATAAGTTTCCACCCACAGGATGTTAAAAATCATTTTCACTTGGTATCTTCACGCTTTAAAAACAGAACATGTTAAAAGCAGGGATACTTGGCGGAGGACAGCTTGGCAGAATGTTATTACAGGCAGCAGCAAATTACCCGGTTGAAACTTATGTGATGGAGAATGATACCGATTGCCCGGCCGCACATTTATGCCATCATTTTATAAAAGGGGATATCAAAAACTTTGACGATGTATATAATTTCGGAAAGAAGGTAGATGTATTGACTATTGAAATCGAATCGGTGAACGAGAAGGCTTTGGAAAAATTAGAAAGCGAAGGAGTGAAAATTTATCCCAGGCCTTCAGCTTTGGCGATTATTAAAAATAAAATATTGCAAAAGGAATTTTACAAAAATAATGAAATCCCAACTTCGGCATTTGTGATAACCAATAATCTGTCGGAATTAAACAAACTCGAAAATTTTATACCGGCTGCACATAAAATTGCTATGGGCGGATATGATGGACGCGGCGTACAGCTCATTAAAACAAAAAATGATTTGAGCAAAGGTTTTGATGCGCCTGCTGTGCTTGAAAAAATGGTGGCTATTGATAAAGAGATATCCATGATCGTTGCGATTAACGAAAAAGGAGAAACGGCTTTTTATCCACCGGTCGATATGATTTTTGACCAGCATTTGAATTTACTCGACTACCAGGTAAGCCCTGCCGAACTACCGGAAAAAATTTTATGGAAAGTAGAAGCCATTGCTTTGAAGGTGGTGAAAAATTTGAAAAGCCCCGGAATATTTGCTGTAGAAATGTTCATTGATAGACAGGGGGAGGTTTTTGTGAATGAAACCGCGCCACGTGTACACAACAGCGGGCATCATACAATAGAAGCAAATTTCAGTTCGCAATTTGATATGCTTTGGAGAGTGATGCTTGGATACCCCTTGGGGAATACCAAACATATTATGCCGGCCGCTATCGTAAATTTATTAGGTGCTGATGGTTTCAGTGGCGATGCCTGTTATGAAGGATTGAACGATGTATTAAAAATGGAAAATGTTTTTATCCATATCTACGGAAAGCGGCAAACCAAGCCAGGTAGAAAAATGGGCCATGTAACCATTTTGGCAAAAACAAAACAGGATTTGGTATTTACAGCACATAAGGTAAAGCAAGCAATGAAAGTGGTAAGTAATAAGTAATAAAGAGGAGAACAAGCTTTCTGATTCTTCATTTCTATTTCCAATTATGCATAACTTCAGGTTTCAATTAAACTAAAATGACACAGGTCGGAATAATAATGGGTAGCGACAGCGATTTACCGGTCATGCAATCGGCTGCTGATATTCTAAAAGATTTTAACATTGAATTTGAGTTAACAGTGGTATCTGCGCACCGTACACCTCGCAGGATGGTGGAATATGCAAGTAAAGCGAAGGAACGCGGACTGAAAGTGATTATTGCCGGAGCCGGTGGTGCGGCACATTTACCGGGCATGATTGCATCCATCACTTCTTTACCTGTAATCGGAGTGCCGATTAAGTCTTCCAATTCTATTGACGGGTGGGATTCTATTCTTTCGATTTTACAAATGCCAAATGGTATACCAGTGGCCACGGTAGCATTGAATGCTTCAAAAAATGCAGGAATATTGGCTGCTACCATTGTAGGTGCTTTTGATGATGAGATTGGGAAAAAAATTGCGGCTTACAAACTGAACATGGAAGCTGATGTGATAAAGAAAGTGGAGAAATTAAAAAAAGTCGGATGGCAGAATAAGTTCGATGAATAATAATTATATCAGCTACACATTACCACCTCATTGCCGTTGCAGCAAAAATTAATTATGTACTTTCCCCTTCAGGAATTAAAAACATTACCGGATGGCGCTCAAACAAAATGCGTTTTCCTTACAATTTGCCGGCTTCGCGGAAATTTTTTTTGATAACCTCATTTCGGTTTCGTGCCTTCACGGCAAAAAAAGTATTATAGCAGTGTAACCGTTGAGGTATGCGATGCAAGTATGCTGCACAGGGTTCTTCAGATGGCTTCACAAAAAATAAACTGTTACTTTTGCTGCACGATTGCAAACATAAACTAGTGCACGTATGAGTATCAACAGGCGTGTGTTAACGCTGGATGAATTCACCATTCAGCAATTACGTGATTTCCCTAATGCTACTGGAGAGCTGAGTAATTTGTTGCGTGATATCGGTCTTGCTGCCAAGCGGGTGAATGTGGAAGTAAATAAGGCTGGCCTGGTTGATATTCTCGGCGATGCGGGAAGTATGAATGTGCAGGGTGAAGATGTGAAAAAGCTCGACGTGTATGCCAATAACCAGTTTATGGGTGTGTTGAGGCATGGAATCAGTTGTGCGGGAATTGCCAGTGAAGAATTTGATGACATACTGGTGTTTGATGACGAGATCAGTAATCATTCGAAATATGTTTGTCTTTTCGATCCGCTGGATGGCAGTAGTAATATAGATGTGAATATTTCGATCGGAACTATTTTTGGTGTGTACAGAAGGGTAACAACAAAAGGAAGGCCTTGTGCAAAAGATGATTTTTTACAGGCGGGGGTCAAACAGGTGGCAGCCGGATATATTATTTACGGATCGTCAACCATGCTGGTGTATGCAACCAGGCGGGGAGCGAATGGGTTTACACTCGATCCGTCAATCGGGGAGTTTACTTTGAGCCACCCGGATATACATTGCCCGCAGACAGGAAAAATATATTCCGTGAACCACGGTAATTTCTTTCAGTATGAAGAAGGAGTGAAGAAATATATAGACGCCTGCCAGAAAAAAAACAAAACTAACGGTGGCCCATATACGCAGAGATATATCGGTAGCATGGTGGCTGATATGCACCGCAACCTGTTGAAAGGAGGCATCTTTATGTATCCGGGAACTGCTGATAAGCCCAAAGGCAAACTAAGGCTTCTTTACGAGTGCAACCCGTTTGCATTTATCATTGAAGTGTGTGGTGGCAAAGCAACAGACGGAAAGCAGCGGATTTTGGATATTGTGCCGGATAAATTACATCAGCGAAGTCCCTTTTTTGCAGGAAGCGATTCGATGATGGAGGAACTGGAGGAGTTGATGTTGAGAAGTTGATATGTTGAATTTTATCCGTTCAACCTGTCAGCTTAATCACTTTTCAAATACTGATATGACACAAATAATCGAATACGAGGATAAATACAAGGAAGATTTCCGAAAATTGAATTTTGAATGGCTTGATAAATACCAGCTTCTTGAATCACATGACCAGTTGGTATTAAATGACCCGCAAGGAACTATAATCGACAGGGGAGGATTTATTTATCTTGCCAGGATAGGGGAGGAAATTGTTGGCACGGCAGGTTTGGCGAAGGAACAAGAGGGGGAATATGAACTTATTAAAATGGCCGTGGCCCGGCCTTTTCGGGGAAGAGGCATCAGCAAACTGCTGATTGAAAAATGCCTGGAAAAGGCAAAAGAAATCGGTGCCCAAAAAATATTGCTTTACTCAAACAGCCAGTTACAGACTGCAATCAGTTTATACAGCAAATATGGATTCAGGCATGTGCCGGTTATTGATGCTCCTTTTGTTACTGCGGATGTAAAGATGGAACTCGAATTATAATATTTATTTGATGCATCATTTTTAATTGGCATAAAAAATTTACTTCTGTAAATTGCCTCATTATGGCAAACACAATCATATCAGTAAAAAACCTCGTTAAAAAATATGGTGATTTTGAAGCAGTGAAAGGCATCAGCTTTGATGTGTATGAAGATGAAATTTTCGGTTTGCTGGGGCCAAATGGTGCGGGCAAATCAACAACGCTGGAAATTATTGAAACACTCAGACAAAAAACTGACGGAAGGGTGGAGGTGGATGGAATGGACCTCGACAAAAACCCATCTGAAATCAAGAAAATTATCGGCGTTCAATTGCAGACATCGGGTTATTATCCCGGCCTTATGCTATCTGAATTAATTGAATTATTCGGCGGATTGTATAACCAGGATGTTAAGCCACTTGAATTGCTCGACATGGTAAACCTTCGTGACAAAGCAAAAGCAAAATTTAAAGAATTAAGCGGTGGACAAAAACAACGTTTTTCCATAGCAACCACACTGATCAATAAACCAAAAATTATTTTTCTGGATGAACCCACTACGGGCCTTGATCCACAAGCCAGGCGAAATTTGTGGGACCTGATAAAGGATATCCGCGCAAAAGGAACCACCGTAATCATTACCACCCATTACATGGATGAAGCGGAAGTGCTTTGCGACCGCGTTGCCATTATTGATTCCGGGAAAATAATTGCAATGGATACGCCTGATAAATTAATTGACAACCTGGTTGCCACCGGTTTTGAACGACCCAAAGAAGTAAAAAAAGCAAACCTGGAAGACGTATTCATCAACCTGACCGGGCATACACTTCGTGAAGAAGCCTAAAGAAATAATGAATATTGAATAAGGAATTATAACTGACCACTGACTACTTACCACTTCGAATATGAACACCGCAACCAACGACCCGCGTTTCCCGATTGGCAAATACCTGGCACAGCCTTTTTCTGAACAGCAAAAAAAAGAATGGCTGGGAGATATAAAATATTTGCCTCAAATACTTGAACATTCCATTTTAAATTTAGATGCAGCACAATTGGATACGCCTTACCGTGAAGGAGGATGGACTGTAAAACAACTCGTGCACCATATTGCAGACAGCCATATCAATGCGTATACCCGGTTCAAACTTGGGCTTACCGAAGACAACCCCTCTATTAAACCTTATGAAGAAAAACTATGGGCAGAGCTTGACGATGTAAAAAATCTTCCCATAAATATTTCTTTAACATTGCTGCACGCCTTGCATGCACGCTGGCATGAAGCAGTTAAAAATTTACCCGATGAAGCATGGCAGAGAACAGTAGTTCATCCTGAACATAATAAAACATTTACCTTATGGCATTTCCTTGGCATGTATGCCTGGCACGGAAAACATCATGTGGCTCATATTAATGCATTAAGGAAGAAAAATAATTGGTAGAAAGTAGCCCGTTGTCAGAGCAGGGGGCCGGTATCCTGAATTATGAACTCTTAACTCAGCACTAATGAAAGATCTAAGCTGGAAAACATTATCATCTGAATATTTGTACAAAGATACCTGGTTCACGGTAAGAAAAGATAAATGCGAAACACAGGATGGCAAGCTGGTATATCCGTATTATGTGTATGAATTTCCTACGTGGGTTACTGCAGTGGCATTAACGGAAGACGGTAAAATGATCATGGAACGGCAATACCGGCATGCACTGGAACAAACCAACTATGAAATTCCCGGGGGATGCGTAGATGACACCGATGCTTCATTACAGGATGCCATTGCCAGAGAATTGCAGGAAGAAACCGGCTATACTTTTCAGCATTACGAATACCTTGGAAAAACATCATCCAATCCCTCAACCCATAATAATTGGATGCACATGTTTCTTGCCACAGGAGGCACATTAACTTCACAGCAACAGCTCGACCATAATGAAGAAATAGAAATATATTTGTTTACTGTTGATGAAGTAAAAAATCTGCTCCGTGAAAACCAGATTGTGCAGAGTATGCACGTAACCGCTTTATTATATGCCTTCGAAAAATTAGGCATTCTGAAGTATTAACTAACGGTAATTGCTTTTGAAAATGCAGGCTAACAGAGCCTGTAAAAGTATTATCGTTATGCAATATCTCCCTTTTCTGAATGGTAAATACTCAACTGCTCCCGGGCTTACGGCAATGGATAAGGCTGTTCATCAGGAAGACAAATTGATTTTCCAGATTGACGCTTATTATCAGCATTACATTCATAACAAGAGGGCTTGCCGTAAGGAGAACATCCACAAATATTATTGTGAAGAGGAATTCCTGCCTGAAACTATACTAAATATAAATTACTTTATCGTTAACCGCCTGCTGCAGGAATATCCCTCGGTTTTTTCTTTACAGGAAGATGGGCATCATTATACGTTGATCAATCATCATTCTAATGAACAGCTTTGCTGGAATAAAGATTGGGTGCATGTTGAAGGGGAAAATTATATTTCTTTATTTGATGCATTATGCTGCCAGGTGCAGGAAGACCTTGCTGTTTGTCAATTGTCGGATGATAAGGACTGGATGAGTGCCATTCACTTATGTGCACCTAATCACTGGTCAGCGGCAGATAAAGTGGGTAAAAGCTTTGATGCCGTTCACGCACCCGTGCCCGGTATGGAGAAGACGCTGGATAATTATTACAGGATGTTACAGGCAGTTGTCCAGAAAGGGCCATTCACCCGGTTTGCCTGGGGAATTTCAACTGACGACAGGTTAAATCATCATCCGGTTCCGCCGCCGGGTGCGAATGCTGAAGAATGGTATGGCAGAAAGCCGGGTGATACAGAAAAAATATTCATCAGAACGGAAAGGCAAAACCTCATTGGTTTCCCGGATGCAAACGCTTTCCTGTTTACTATCCGTACCTATTTTTACGATATTAGTTCCCTGAGTTACGCTGATAAAAATGCATTGTTTGATGCAGTTGCAGGGATGTCCCCGGCATCGCTTGCTTATAAAGGATTAACCGGGAGACTGGGTAAACTAAAAAAATTATTACTGACCGATATGGACATGAACAGATGAGCCGTGCGCCATTACCAAACATACCATGCTGCCACTGATCATTTTAATGCGGATGTATCCACTTCCCAGTTATCTGTCCGGAAAAGACAAAGTGGAAAGCCTTCTTTACTGAACACATTTGGTATGGCGGTGTTGGAAAAGTTATAGCGAACGGCAACAGGGTTTTTGATTTGTTTGTTCCATACTTCAATTTGATTGCCTTTGATAACGGCATTTGCCGGTAAAAAATTCTTATCGCTGCCGGCAATAAAAAAACCTGTGGGGCTTCCGTTACGGCTTTCCAGAATGGTAGGCGCATTATCGAAAGAAATTAATATGCGATCCCTGTTAACAGAAAAGCTTTTGTACATCGGGCTTTTATACACCCCGGTATTTTTTTGATAAGTTTCAGAAAGCGCCAGTTTGGCCAATCGCATGCCCACTTCTTTTTTATTTTGCGGGTGAATATTATTAGTATCTTCTACCAGGTCACTGATTACGGCCATGCCTGTATTCGGGAGGCCCAATGTTTTTGATTGTTGCTCGCACAATAACGCCCGCACATTTTTTTCCCCATAATGAAAAGGGGCTATCTGCACAAAATAAAAAGGGAAGTTTTTTTGCCAGGCTTTTCTCCAGGAACCAATCATAGCCGAAAACAACTGTTCGTAGGTATACCATGTAGACGCATTGCTTTCCCCCTGGTACCAGATAGCGCCAGCAATGTTAAACCGGGTAACGGGATTGATCATCGCATTAAAAGCGGAACCGCTTTCTGTTGGCCACCATTCGGTAACCCATTGTTTTTTTGCAGCGGCATAAAGTGAGGTGTCTTGCTCTACAATTTCGGCAGGCGTCCATACTTCTGCTGGCGACCCACCCCAGTTTGCATTGATTAACCCTACAGGAACCTGTAATATTTTGTTTATTTCTTTACCAAAAAAATAACCAACGGCACTCATTTTCTTTATCGTGTTACTATCGCAAACATCCCAATGCGCCTGCACATCGTCCTGCGGATATGTTGCAGTTGATTTAGGGATATAAAAGAAACGGATGTAATTATTGGCAGCATGCGGCGCCTCTTCAGCCAGTTGTTTTATCATCAATCCTCCGGGCATGGCATTAGCTTCCATATTGCTCTGGCCGCTGCATATCCATACTTCGCCGATCATTACATCATGTATAATTATGTTATTATAGCCTTGCAGATTTATTTTGTAGGGTCCGCCAGACACAGGGGTTTTAATTTTTAGTTGCCACCGTGCTCCATTGCTGCCTGTAGTTCTGTATGTGGTTGTATCCCACTCGGCTTTAACGGCAATCGGTTCTGCCGGGCTGCACCAACCCCAAAGTGTTATTTCACTTTTTTGCTGCAACAGCATGTGGTCGCTGATAATTGCCGGCAACCTGATCTGTGCAATCGCATTTTGATGAAAAGTATATACGCATAAAAAAATAAAAAGACTTAATTTATTTTTTTTCATGTATCCTATTTTTATTATTAATATGCTTCGTTTATTATTTCCACCCGGCCATTTTTAACGTGCATGGGTAACCATAAATAACCGGATGTTTGCAGGTCGGTTTTATTCCAGCGATCTGCCATAAAGATAAATGTATCTTTTTTATTGGCTAACGGTAATACATATGTGCTTTGCGAACAAAAAGTAGTTGCAGAATCCTCGCCAGCACATGGATTGCCTTGCTGAACCCAATCGCCCATCATGCTGTCCGCCACGGCATATCTTGCCGGGTTGGGATCCCAGCCACTGCATAATGAAGTGATCAGGTAATACTTCCCGCATGATTTAAACACTGCCGGGGCTTCCCGGTGCTGGTCTTTCAAAATGCGGATATAATTCTTCTTAGGTGAAAGATAGTCATCGCTTAACTGGCAAACCTGCATGGTATTATTATTTTCCGATGCATAAATCAGGTACGCGTCACCGTTATCATCTTTAAAAACCGTCATGTCTCTGGATTCCTGCCCGTTTGGCCGAAGGCTCTGTAAAAATTGATAGGGGCCCGTTGGTTGGTCGCTCACTGCAACGCCCAGCCTGGCATAACTGTAATCTTCCTTGTCAATATGCATCCACATTACGAACTTCCTGCTGTGTTCATTGTAAACCACCTTCGGCCTTTCTATAACCCTGCTTATATGAATGTCACTGGAAGTATCTGTTTTATTTGGAGGCAATGCAATACTTTCATATTTCCAATGTACTAAATCTTTTGACGAATAACAGGAAACACCGCCTGCATCAACCCGGTAATCTTCCCAATGCTGTCCGGGTACCAGGCGTGTCTTTCCCTTTTTTATTTCTCCGAAAAGATAATATGTTCCTTTATAAAAAAGTATACCCGCCCCATGCGCGTTGATAAAATTTCCTTTATCATCATTCCATTTTTTCTGATTAAATCCAGTTTTCTGTGCGGTCAGCGGGCCGTAGAAAATACAGTATAAAAAAAAGTAAATTAAATTTTTCCGGCTCATTTTGATGCATTAAAACAAGCGCCAATACTTGCTTGTGGAACAGGATGTAAAAAAAAATCGAACCCGCCGTTGTCGATATTGTATAATTTTTTCAGGTTAACGCCATTCTTTTGTAATGCGGAATAAGAGGGCAGGTTGTAATTTAGAAATTGATCGAAATCTTCGGGCGAACTGATGGATGTTTTTCCAGGATTATTAAACGATGGTGAACTATTCAACCCAACCAGTTTGCCTGATATCATTTCAACCTCATTGTTTTTTGCCCATCCGGAAAAATCAGTAATATGATCCGCATTGAATTTGCTGACCATACTCCACCAGTCATTTCCTAAAAAAACATCATTACTTTTCTCGCCATAAATTAAGGTATCAATAGCCACGAAAATATTATTACAGAACCGGAAATTTTTTCTCAGGCTTTTTTCTGAATAACTTAATGCAGCTACTTTGGAATTGTAAATGCTGTTATTATAAAAATCACAGTTATAGAATTGATTTTCGTCTCCCGAACTGTTCCATATATAGGCCCCGCCGTGAGCGTCAGAAACAGTTCCGTCATTTTCGCTGATATTGAAACGGATCACATTATTGTGCCATGGGCTGGCTCCCCAGTACTGAAACATGCAATAACCGGCTCCCTGGTTGTCGTATGACAAACAGTATTGTATAACCGAATTGGTAACCCCGCCGTCGAGATCAAATCCGCCACCGTCTGCAGCTTTCGGAGCGGTTTTATTACGAAAAGACAAACAACGCTGAATAATTATACTATCTGCTTCATAAGCCCAGATACCTACAGGCCCATTGCCGATACGTGGCATATCCCAACCATTATCTGTTGCCATGCATTTATTAATCAGCACAGCAGTGCAATGCCCCACAACAATGCCATTCCCGCTGTGATTGGTGAGATTGGTCGGGTCGCCGGGATTATTGACCGCCCTGCATCCGGTAATGCAGATATGATGGCTGCTGAGTTTATTGGAGAAATCCCCTTCAACAGTAATTCCCGCTGAACCGTTATTATGCGCATATACGTAAACGCTATTGATAGCAGAGGAAGCATAGATAAGCAGCCCTGATTTCTGAAAACCGGAAATTTCAATATTATTAACCGAAATGTTTTTACTGTTATTAATGATTATGCCGTCTTTTGTATTGCCACTTTTTCTGCCATTTCCTTTAACAATGAGATTTGACAGACTGATAAATGAAGAATGATCAACCATAATGCCATTGTTGTTGCCGGCATCAATAATGGCTTGTCCGTCTCCAAATGAGCTGATACTGATAATGGCCTCTTTTGATCCCGATTTTAAAGAGTCTATAATAATCCGCCCCTTAAACAAATCGCCTGCATTGAGATAAACTGAATCGCCGGCGTGCAAAGGCAAGCTGTTTAATTTTTCAAGCGAGCGGAACGGATGGTCAATACTTCCATTGCTTTTATCGCTACCCGAAGCACTGAAATAATATTTCTTATGTACATCTACAAATGGGGCCTGCAATAATTTTGTTTTCCCGAATAAAAGAATGCTGCTTATTGCAATCGTTAAACCGATGGGCTGTAAAAACATAATCCTTACGTTTCTTTTACCTGAAATGAAAAACTAAATTAGGGGTTATTGTTGAAAATAATTTTAATTAAAATCAATTCTGTAAATGATCATGGGAGAGAACACTGTGAAAGAAAACGTGTTACTGAGCATAAACCTATGCTATATTTTACATGATTTTTCATACCCTTAAGTTGTTTTTTACATGCATCACCTGAAAAATAACACAAAAGGGTTATTGGTCTTTGCTTTTCTCTTCGCCAGTTTTACAAATCAAATTAAAATCATAATCCAAAAATAAATTTCCGGGAAACAGAATGATTTTTTCCAGGCTTCCTGTTTTTACCATTGGTTTTCGCAGTAAAAGCCCTGATTACATCTGATCAATTTGGAATTGCGATTTTTAGAACAGGATGAAGTAACCGGTAATTATTTATCCCTGGCTGATCATACAAATCATTATTCACTAAAATAGCAAACAACAATGAAACGCAAAATCACGGTTTTTTCATTCCTTCTTCTATTTTTTTCGGGGTTATGGATCAGCAGTTGCAAAAAAAACAGCTCTGCACCAAAAACAACCAATACCAGTAATTTCTGGTATGGAAATATCTATGGAACCAACAATTTTAAAGGACCGGGCAATGCCATATTGCTGAGAAATGACGGCACCATGCGGGAATATGCCAATGATTACTATTCTGCAGCAACAACCATGGGGGCAGGCGATACGGCAACAGCCAAAATAAAGATAGATGGCACCTATGTCTCAATTAATACGAATGGAAATTATACCGTCTATACTACCTGGTATGTTACATCATCAGCCACTACTTATACTACAACCGGGGTGATTTCCGGCAATACAATGACAGGTTCTTTTAAAGATTCTGCTGCGGGTGGTACTACGGTGGCGACTTTTTCTTTTACAAACGCCAATTAATTTTTTTACACTTCCGAGGTTTATAAAAGCTTCGGAAGTATAAAACCAGGCCTGTTTTATTTATTGATTTTTTGAGGCGCTTTTTTACCGGCTAACAACATATACCTCACCAGCATCACAACGGCCCATAATATGGAAAACGCAATCAGGCCGTGAAGATTTGCCTTTACATCTTCAGGGTCAAAACGTCCGTGTATCCGCACATGAAACACTTTATTGTAATTTTCCTGCGCAAATTCAATACCTAAACCAAACAGATACAGAAACACGGAAGCCATGATATGTTTTAATGGGTTCCTGATTTGAAATAAAATATTCAGGAATGCAGCGGCTAAAAAATAAAATAGGAAATGCAATTGCTTATCAATATGCCTGAATGCAGAGGGTAGCTTCATCAGGAAACCAATTATTGATGCGATGAAGCATGCTACGACCAAAACAATTTTTGTGCTATTACTGAATTTAAAATTCATAAAGGTTTGTAAGAATCAGGAATACGAAAGGAAAATGCGGCAAAGGTAATCTACAGGGTATGTCGGATTTGGTTTTATTTTATTATAGAATCAAGCACTCCAGTACACAAAGTACTGTAAAATGTTTTGGAATGATAAAAAACGGAATCTCTGATCAGTTCATATTTTCGTCATCACAAAAAATATCCTATACCGGAGCGGTCAGCCAGGCTTTAAGCCTCCCAACTATAACCCTGAATGCTGTAAGAGGAACGAAAGGTCAGGAATAAACCTGGATTAGTAGGCATGTTTGCAGTTTTCGGATAGAAAAATTCGATTCAATATTTATAGCGTAGTTTCGCTTTATAAAACGGAATAAAGTTTTATCGGGCATAATAGGCTAACAACAAAAGTGTTGTTTGCAGTTATAGCTGTACTCCTGATGTTAATGGTTATCTAATTCATCCCACCCGGTTGTAATGCCCGGATTTGCCGCCTTCCATTTTTCAATTTCATTTTTCAAAGGCGCTTGCCAGAAACCAATGTGTTCATAACAAGAAGGACAGTCCAGATCGTTAATAAAATCGGATTCGCTGAATTCCCCTGACGAGAGTTCATCGCCTTTTCCCCGCCATCCGCAATTGGGGCAAACAAAATTTTCATTTTTGAATGTAAAGAAATTTACCTGCATGTAGCTTATTAATTTATTTTCTCAAAGGTTATTAAATTTAAAAAAATAACCATTAATTCCTGCACCGCACATTTTTTATGCTTTGCACTATCCATTCTCAAAAGTTTTTAGGCTGTTCATCTCCTATTTGATGAATAATATCATCAGTCGGTTTGATTTGATTGCTGTATACTATGATACTGAAAAATATCTGGCCTGATTTTGTTTAAATTAATAAGGGTTGTTTCCCACCTCGTAATTTTGGAAAGTAAACTTAAAATATGGTTTGCTTTTTTTAATAATTATCCATTACTAAGTTTACAAACTGATTTTTTTCCCTGTTCTTGTACCAAATCTTTTCGCACAAATGTTTTGCCGCAGTATTTTTTCTTCAGCATACGGGCAGTATTTATATGTATAATATTCATATTTTTAAAAATTAATTTACTGTAGTGTAATTGTCAACTTTGCGTAACTCAAACAGGGCATGAAAAAAAAATTCATTGTTGTTGCTATACCATTTTTAATCACGTTTTGTATTTTGGGGTTTGTACCGGCTAATGTCTACACACCGTACAGGCAATATAACAGTGATTCGCTTTCCGGGGAACAGCTTGCACGGTTATACTGCAATATTTGCCACAAATTTCCGGAACCGAATTTGTTGGATAAACCAACATGGAAAGAACATGTACTTCCGAATATGGGGTGGCGGTTAGGTGTTCGAAAGAAGGGGGAAAATCCTTACAAAGACATTGAACAGGAAGAAGCAGAATTGATGAAAGCGCTTAAAGTCTATCCAAACCAACCCCTGATTTCTGAACAAAACTGGAACAAGATCGTTGCTTATTACCTGCAAAATTCTCCTCGGGAACCTTTGCCTCAAAAAAATATGCTTTCATTTGACAGTGTACTTAAAAATTTCCATACACAATCCATTTCATTTGCCGGGAAAGCTTTGCCACAAACCTCTTTGATTAAATTCGACACTACAGCTTCGCTGCTTTATATTGGTGATGCACAACATACATTATATGTAATGCGAAAAGACTTGAGCATGCTTGCAGTGCTACACGTAGAAAGCCCGCCTGTTGATCTTTGTTTTGGTAACGGATATCCGCGCATTTTATGTATTGGCTCTATCAACCCGTCTGAAAAAAAGCAAGGCAGTTTTTATTATGCCGACACCATCACGAACCTGTACAGTCGCTTCGATAAACTGGCCAGGCCGGTTTGTATAAAAGAAATGGATATAAACGGTGACGGGAAAAAAGATATCCTCATCTGTCAGTTCGGCAACTACACAGGCCGGCTTAGCTGGTACGATGCCGGTGACCCACGTAAAGAACATGTACTTAAGTTACAGCCCGGGGCAATACATGCGGAAGTAAAAGATATGAACAATGACGGGTTGCCTGACATCGTGGCTTTGTTTGCACAAGCCAGGGAACAGTTAGTGGTATTTATGAATAAAGGTCGGGGCAGGTTTGAAGAAAAAATCATCTATGAATTTCCACCGGTATACGGCTGCAATTACTTTGAGCTTGCCGATTTCAATAAAGACGGTCATCCGGATATCTTGATGACCAATGGGGATAATTGGGACCTTTCGCCGATACACAAAAATTATCATGGCATACGCATACTAATGAATGACGGAAAAAATAATTTCAGCGTTAAAAAATTTATACCGTTATATGGCGCATGTAAAGCCGTGGCTAGGGATTTTGATCACGATGGAGACCTTGACATTGCTGCCATTTCGTTTTATGACGATCCTGAAGATCCGGCTCATGCTTTTCTGTACCTGGAAAACAAAGGCAACCTGGCATTTTCTCCTTTTTATTCGCCGGATGCAGGTGCCGGTAAATGGCTTACCATGGAAGTGGCAGATGTGAACCACGATGGTTATGATGATATCGTTCTGGGTTCATTTATTTATTCCATGGGCGAACTAACCAAACTGGCAGCCAAAGGAGTAGAGCATTTTCCACAGGCAATAATTCTCTGGAACGACCACAAGCAAGAATGAGATTTTTTCAAAAAGTAAATACATAAATTCCATCCCGCTTTGCAGGGCAGTAAGAACGGCATTAATTCGTAACTTGTATGAATTTATTTTTTGTTAACACAAAAATTGCTCTTTATGAAAAAGTATGTAATGTTTGCTGCATTATTTTTTGCCTCAACAGTTTTTGCTGCTGAAAAAGGCACATGGACGGGGTATATCAGCGATTCTCATTGCGGGGTTAAAGGTGCGGGGCACGAAGAATGCGCCAAGAAATGCGTCAAAAACGGCGCCGCCCCTGTTTTTGTAATCGGAGATAAAGTGTATAAAATTACAGACCCAAAAAAAGTTTCCAGGTTTATCGGAGACAAAGTAACCATTAGCGGAACCATAACGGACGATTCCATAGACATTGACACTGTAAAAAAATAACCCGAGCTGTTAATATTAAAGACTTCCGCAGTTTACAAAAACCCAGGTAAGCCTTTCTCAAGTAACCGGTAATTCAGATTGATAATTTTTGTAGCATAATAAACATAAAACAACAGGCAGTTCAAAACGATGTAAATCAATCCATATTATTTTCTTCATTTGAGAACGTCATCTTTGCATCATGTTTTTCTGCCGGTGTAAGCGGCATTACCCATGAATTGTCATAAGGTTTAAAATATTTATTCATCAATAATTCTTTCAAAGAAATTTTTCCATCCATATACGATGCCAGGGCATTAAACAGGCTTTTGTTTTCTTTTTTGAAAATCAGCAACGCAGCGTTCGCACCGGCTTTGGATGCAATAGGCACACCGCCCCCAAGTTCCGCCCAATGCCCGCCCAGCAAAAGATTTTTTACCGGGGTCTGATAATGTGCGATTTTATTCTGCATATTCTTTCTTCCCGGTTTTGCCCCCATCATCGTGCCGTTTTTGTTACCGGTATAACGCCAATGAGTAACCGGAGTTGCCACTTCATAAAACAAAATATGCGAACGCAAACCCGGGGCAATTTTTTCTTCCACGCGTTTAATCACCGCTTCAGCAATTTCCTTTTTTAGCCTCCTGTATTCTTCATTGCGTATGTAATTGCCTTCTTTATCTTTTTCCGTGAGCCAGTAATTTTTAAAATCTATATATGCCGGCATATAAATCGTAAGCGTACCGCAACCAGCCGGGGCCAGGGACTTGTCCCTCACAGATGGGGGAAGAATACTGATCTCGCTGGTTGCCGGCTCGCCGTTGCTGTAGGCATCAAAACTTTCATGCTCATCAACCAGGTGTATCAGTTCTTCATCAAAGCCCAAACACTCCGTAGGGCAGTCAAGCGCAAGGGCTATGGTGATGGACGAGCTGTATATGTCCGCCTCTTTCAATTTTGTTTTTAGTTTTTCAGGAACTGCATACGATGGCAGCATTTTTTCATACAGCGTTTCAATATCGCTTGCGGCAATCACGTACTTGCTTTTAACAGAATATTCATTTCCTCTGTATTCAAACTTCACGCCTTCGCAGGTATTGCCATGTAACAGGATCTCTTTTACCTTGCATTTATACCATATATCGTTTTTGTAAAACCGGATCACATGTTCGAGCCATTGTGGAATCGACTGGCTGCCCCCTTTTGGCGGGCTCTGAAAATCGCCATAGTAAGCCCATCCGATTGGAACAAGACAGGAAAGGATTTCTGTTTCGGATGCAAAAATTTTATGCAGCCGTTCATCTTTAAAAAATTTATTTAATCCACGCTTCAAACCTTTCTCTCCGGTATACTGCAAATATGGAATGAAAGGAATGCCGAAATCTAATAAGCGCTTTTTATTTTTCAGCTTCTCCCAAAAGGACATCGATTCTTCGGAGCGAAAAACCGCAGTAAAATTATTGAACGATTTGCCAAGCCTTTTTGCCACCCGGAAAAATTTTGTGATCCCTTTTTCTTCGTGTGGGAATTCGGCAATCAGTTGATCGCGGAATTCATCGGGATTATTCGTGAGCAGGTAATCAAAGTTTTCGCCTTTGTAGCGCCTGATGCGTGTTTGTGGCTTTGCAGCAGGATAATCTTTTCCCAGAATATCAAATAGTTTAAAAACCATTTTGCCCGGCGCACATTGATTAAGCCAGTGAATGGCGGTATCAAATAAAAAATCTTTCCTTCTGAACCCGGCAAGATAACCCCCTGCATGCGGTTCTTTTTCCAGCACACAAACGGAAAAACCTGCTTTACTCAAAATTGCGGCAGCCGTTAGCCCGCCGACACCTGCACCAATAACGATCGTATGATAGTATGCTTTGAAATCAGGTTTTTGCATCATGAAAATTACGCAGTAAATCAGAGATTTGAAACAAACTGCAAAGAATGTTAATACTAATGTCTGATAGGATTTAAAATTTAACGGATACATAATAATAAATACCGCCAATACACTTGACAACAACATTTCTTTGTAAGAAAGCGTGTTACGGTGAAATGGGCTCTGCTGCATGAGCAGTTTCCTTGTTTCAACAATGATGTGTAAAGTTAAAATGACAAGTTCCCGGCAGCGTTGTTGCTAATAGCAAAATGAGACCATGCATGGAAGAGGAGCCATGCATGGTTTTTAATGCCCTAATCATTATCTTTCCATTTCATCCATATTATAAAAATCAGGTACATGCGTTTTAAAAACATAAAATATTTATTTGTAATTGCCGCCTTTTTTCTTCATCATACTGTTCAGGCGAAAACAACTGGCGATTCGGTGCTTTTCTACAAAAAATCTACCGTAATGATTCCCATGCGTGATGGCGTAAAATTGTACACGGTCATTATTTCACCTGTTAATCCCAAAACGGATTATCCGATTTTATTACAGCGTACGCCTTATGGTGCTGATCCGGGCTGGCCGAACGACAGTGCCTTTAGTGTGTTTGCAATGGGCAGCTATATCAGCAGTATGCTCTCGGAAGGCTATTTTTTGGTATTACAGGATATTCGTGGAAAATACAGAAGTGAAGGCAGCATGCAAATTCATCAACCCATTATCCACCTCAAAGAAAAAGGGGCGGTAGATGAAAGTACCGATACCTGGGATACCATTGACTGGCTGGTGAAAAACCTGAAAGGCAATAACGGCAAGGCTGGTATTTTTGGCGTTTCCTATCCTGGATGGCTGGCGCTGGTAGGTGCCGTAAACCCTCATCCCGCACTCAAAGCATCTAGCGAGCAGGCTTGTATGGGGGATTTGTTTTTAGGTGACGATTTTCATCATAACGGTGCTTTCCGCCTGAGTTATGGCATGGAATATACTTATGAAGTGGAATTTGATAAAACCACCGACAGCGATTTTCCTTTTCCGCAATATGATTTATTCAACTGGTATGTGCAACTGGGTTCATTGAAAAATGTAAATGAAAAATATTTTCACGGGAAAATCCCTACATGGAACAATTTTGTGCAGCATCCTAATTATGATAGCTTCTGGCAAAAAAATTCCCCGCTCAATTATGTTGACCGGGCAGAAATCCCGCAACTGCATGTAGGCGGTTACTACGACCAGGAAGATATCAATGGCCCGCAAATCATGTATCAACACATGGAAGAAAAAGACAAAGCCGGTTATAACCATATTGTGCTCGGCCCATGGAACCATGGCCAGTGGTCGAGGAATAAAGCCGATAGCCTGGGGAAAATCGCATTTGAAAGTAACACGGCAGGTTGGTTTCAGGCTTTGCAAAAAAAATGGTTCGACTACTGGCTGAAAGGAACCGGTGATGGAAAGTTTGATGAAGCTTATTGCTTTCAAACCGGCACCAATCAATGGAAGACCTATACTACATGGCCACCCAAAGAAACCGAAATAAAAAAATTATATGCCGGACCTCATCATACTGCTTCATTTACTGCATCCACATCAAAAGGCTACACCAGTTATATCAGTGATCCCGCCAAACCAGTGCCTTACCGCACGCTTCCCATTGAAGCCACCTATGGACGCGGCAGCCGCTGGCGGCCCTGGCAGGTGGAAGACCAGCGTTTTGTAAGTAACCGCCCCGATGTGGTGACTTTCACTACTGATACATTAACCAGTGAGATGGTAGTTACCGGAAAAATAAAAGCCCATTTGCTGGCCAGCACCAGCGGAACAGATGCCGATTGGATCGTGAAGCTGATTGATGTGTATCCAGATTTTGATGAGAAAAACCTCTCTATGAGCGGTTATCAGTTACCGGTAGCCATGGAAGTGTTTAGGGGAAGGTTCAGGAAAAGTTTTTCCTATCCCGTTCCACTCGTTCCGGATAAAGCGGAAGAGTTTGTAATTGACCTGCACGACATCAATCATGTTTTTAAAAAGGGGCATAAGCTCATGATCCAGGTGCAGAGCACCTGGTTCCCGGTTATTGACCGCAACCCGCAACGTTATGTGCCGAATATTTTTGAAGCGAAGGAAAGCGACTTCATTAAAGCAGAACAAAAGATTTATTATAACACATATATTGAACTGCCGGTGATGAAAAATTGATAGCATAGTGACAGCTATTCCTGATCAAAAGAGTTTCGGCAGGTAAAGAATAACGACAGGGAATAAGGAATATCGAATGGAGGAAGCTTCATCTTCCGGTATTCTTTGTTTGGTATTCGGTATTGATCTAAAGCTTGAAAGCCTTTGGGGTAAATGTTGGCAATGCTGCTGCGTGTTAAAAGTATACGATAAATTAAAATAACCTTGCTGTAAAAAGGGCTTTTACGGCTATACCCATTTTGGCAAAAACCTTCCCGCCCTTTTTTTATAATCAGTATATGCAGGATATTTGGAAGAAGAAATTTTTTCGCTGAAGTCCGAACTGCCCTGGAATAATAATAATAGCAGCACAAATCCAACCGCACTCCAGTTAATCCATTTACCCGTAGCGGAGATGCTGAATCCGTAAAATAAAATCCATATTATTTGTTCTGCAGTGTAATTCGGATGACGCACATATTTCCACAAACCCGACGACAGGAAACCGTCTTTGTATATTCCGGTCAATGCTTCCCCCTTTTGTAAACGACGTTTTTTTCCCTGCTGAAAATTCCACTGCTGCTGGTCTGCCATGAATTCAATTGCGATGGCAAGTAACATGAGCACAGCGATCGCCACATCATTTATACCTAATGCTTTTTTACCGGCCGCTGCCATTACCGAAGGAAGCGTGAACAACAGTATCAATGCATGTTGATATAGTGAAATAAAGAAGAGGTTGAATAAAGCCCATTTTATTTTGCTGTTAAACATCGGTTCATTACGCAGTACCTGCCACCGGTAATCTTCTTCTCCACTCCAGAATTGTATACGGTAAGCACCGCGTCTCCCGAAATTATAAGTAAGCCTGATGCCCCATATAGTAACCAGCGCGGCCATCCAGGTACAGCGTGCATTCCAGTGAGCAGTATAAGCAAAATACCAGCAGTATATAATGGGCATGATGCTCCACAATTTATCAACTTGGCTGTTATTCCTTGTAATTTCGCCTGCCAGAAAACAGCAGGCAGCTGCGCACAGCATGATG
>DATKNN010000020.1:0-56043 GCA_035541355.1 Puia sp.
AGGCAAAGGTTCCTCATTTATTATTTATTTGCACTTTGCTTGATGTAATGGCAGATGAACTGGTGTAGAGTTTGAACGTTATTCAAATTCCTTCTGGCAAATCATTGTCAGGAAATAAAATCATCAGTTGAACTGCTGCCTATTTTTGTAGATATTATCCTGGGCTTATTGCTGTGTAACCTGCCTCGATTATTATTTTAGTTGCCTGAACTATATTTGCGGCCGGTTGTCTACAGATAATTATATTTTGATGAAAAACTTTCCCAAAGCATTTCTTTTCGATCTTAACGGAACAATGGTAGATGATATGGAATATCATGTAAAGGCATGGTATGGTATTTTAAATAAAGACCTAAAAGCGAATATGAGCTGGGAAGAAGTGCGCAGCCATATGTATGGAAAAAATTCAGAGTTGTTTGTGCGTGTATTTGGAAAAAATCACTTTACTGACGAGGAAATGGAACATTGGTCCATGGAAAAAGAGAGGCGATACCAGCAAAATTTTTTTCCACATTTGCAGCTCATCGACGGGCTTGACGGGTTTTTAAAACAGGCGCAAGAAAGGAAAATCAGGATGGCCATCGGCTCTGCTGCCATCCCTTTCAATATTGATTTTGTGCTGGATAATCTTCATATACGCAGTTATTTTAATTCAATTGTGAGTGCTGATGATGTTAAAGTCAGCAAACCGGATGCAGAAACATATATAAAAGCCGCAAGCCAGCTGAATGAAGATCCTCGCAACTGCATAGTGTTTGAAGATGCGCCCAAAGGTGTGGAAGCCGCACAAAATGCTGGAATGAAAACCGTTGTTTTAACTACAATGCATAACCGAAATGAATTTGGCAATTACTCGAATGTGATCGCTTTTGTGAAAGATTATACGGACCCTTTTTTGCAAACTCTTTTTGCGGATTGATTTTAATGTTACCGGCATTTGAATTCCTGCACAGCATCGTTGCGGCGCCTCGTTCAGCAATACTAATACTATTTGAATTTTAGATAATACTTTTTTATAAACAAATCAACAATTTGCTATTGATGTTTTAGCGAATAATATCATTGCTTTACAAAACGGTCTATATGAAGTTTGAAAAATCTGTAACCATACTGTATTCAAAAAATGTTGCTGCCCGCCTGAATTACTATATAGAAAAGCTTGGTTTGAAGGAAATGGAGTGAGACAGTCCGCCTACTCTTGGAGGTGTAGTCAACGATGATGTGGAAGTTTTTTTGTCAAGAAGGCCAGGGGCATCCTGGCGCATGGCCTTCTGTTATGGGAGATAATATTGATGAATATTACAACAGCATTAAAGACAAGAGTGTCATAATAATTTCTTTTCCGGAAAGCAAGCCCTGGCATATGCGCGAAATGCTGGTTCAGGATACTGATGGTTACATTATCAGGTTTGGGAACAGGATGGATTGTGATTGATCTTGTTTATAATGATGAGCTAAACAAACTAATTATCCAAAATTACTTTTTATGATACACCTCTTTTCCATTCACTACTGTTCTTATCACTTTTATATCTCTGATCTTTTCCGGGGCAATGCTGAATATATCATCAGATAGAACTACAAAATCTGCCAGCATGCCGGCTTTCAGTTTACCTAATTTATTTTCCTGGAAACTGGCATAAGCGTTGTTGGCAGTATAACATTTCAATGCCTGTTCCACAGATATTTTTTCATCAGGGAACCAACCATTCGGGTTTTTATCGTCCAGCGTACGTCGGGTTACTGCCGCATAAATTCCTGCAATCGGGTCGAGCGGGGCAACGGTCCAGTCAGAACCGAATGTAAGATCAGCACCTTCATTCAGCAAAGTTTTGAAGGCATAGGTCCTGCTCAGCCTGTCGCTGTCTAATCGTTTGTAAGCCCATTTGCCATCATCAATCAGGTGATAAGGCTGCATTGAAGGGATAACATGTAACGATGTAAATTTTTGGATGGCCATTGGCGTTAGGTGCTGGGCATGTTCTACCCTGAAGCGACGGTCTTTACCCGGGTTTCTTTTTTCCGCTTCTTCATAAATACTCAATATAAAATCATTTGCCCTGTCGCCAATGGCGTGTGTTGTGCAATGAAGGCCCGCGGAATCAGCACTTAATATCCATTTGCGGAGATCGTTGGTATCTGTAACCTGCAACCCTGTTTTGCCGGGGGCATCCAAGTACGGTTTATAAAACCATGCAGTGGTTGAGCCAAGGGAGCCGTCAACAAAACCTTTCAGTCCGCCCCAATGTAACATATCATCCCCTCTGCCATCTTTTTTTACTAATGAATCGAGTTTTGTCCATGTACGTAAAGGAACAAAAGAATAAATGCGCAAATTAAGTTTGCCTTTTGCATGTGCTTTGCGGTAAGTGCCCAAATCGGCCCAACCACCAAAAGTGCCCATGTCATTTACTCCGGTTACCCCATGTTCAAATGCATGTTGTACCGCACGGTCCAGGTATTCGTCCAATTCATTCTGTGTAGGTTCGGGGATTGCTTTAGATACCAGGTTGGTAGCCTCATCTTTCAAAACACCAGTCGGTTCGCCTGTATGCGGATCTTTTACAATTTCCCCACCCGGAGGATTAGCTGTGTTTTTATTCACACCGGCTAATTTTAGCGCCAGTGAATTGGCAAGAGACATATGGCCATCATATCTTTCAATAAACACCGGGTGATTTCCTGTAATACTGTCTATCCATTCTTTTACGGGTAAATTGCCGCCCCAGGCTTCGTGGTCCCAATCTCCGCCCAGTATCCAACGGTTATCTTTGTGAGCAGATGCATATTCTTTTAGAGTTTCGATAAAATCATTAACTGTTTTGGCATCACGAAGATTAACGCTGGCAAGCTGGTAGCCCCCACCTAAAAAATGAGTATGGTTGTCAATAAATCCAGGTACAATCATTTTGCCATCAACATCTATAATTTCGGTGTTGTTAGCTTTGTAGTGAGTATAGTCATTGCCGACGTAGATGATAGTGCTATCCTTGACAGCAATAACTGTTGCCCTGTCGTTTACCGAATCCCCTGTCCATATCCTGGCATTAATAAAAATTTTATCAGCGGGTTGCTTTTGCTGAGAACAGGAAATAAAAAATAAGAGCGAAACAATTGCAGTAATTAATTTTCTCATTGCATAAGTATGTTATAATAAACAGATCAAATCAACAGGCAAGCTAATCAATTCTCAAAACAAAAAATCCTTCTTGATAAAGAAGGATTTGATAAGATGTATTGATTGATGGAATTAATAATCTCTGTCGTAGCCGCCACCACCGCCGCCGCGGTTGTAGCCACCTTTTTTGTATCCACCACCGCCACCGCCGAAGTTTCTTTTTTTGAAACCACCGCCACCGCCGCCACCTTGTTTGGGCTGAGATTCATTAACAATGATCTTTCTACCCATTACTTCGGCATCGTAGAGGCTGGTAATAGCTTGCTGGGCTTCGCTGCTGTTTTCCATTTCAACAAAGCCAAAGCCTTTACTGCGGCCTGAAACTTTGTCTTTAATGATCTTTGCAGATGCAACGGCGCCATGCTGCTCAAATAGGTTTCTTAAATCCTCATCGGTCATTTGCCAGGAGAGGTTACCAACGTAAATGTTCATGTAAAAAAAATTAAAAAATGAAAAAAACTAACTCGAAAATATCAGCTACAATGGACTGAGGAGACTAACTGGAAAGGAAGTTGCGACAGCGCATAGTAAGGCTTGTAATTAACTGAGCTATTGTAAAGATAAGATTTTTTATTGCTCCTGAAAATTTTCCAAAAAATTGTAATATCCGGCATTTTTGAAGCTGCATTTGGTAAAAAATGCAATAGAACGCAGAAATCGGTTTTAGCCGGAAATTCTCAAAAAACGGTTCATATGCAAAATAAAAGCCATGCAGTTATGCATGGCTTCAGGAAAGTATCAGGAGTTTGAATTTATTCAGCTACCACTTCAAATTCAACTTCTGCTTCATTACTATTGCCGAAATCAACTTTAGCTTTGTAAGTGCCCAGTTCTTTTACCTCATCCATAATATGGATGCGGCGACGGTCAACCTCATACCCCTTCTGGTCGCGGATGGCGCGGGCCAATTGAACAGAAGTAACACTTCCGAAAATTTTTCCGCTCGTTCCGGTTTTTGCACCAATCTTCAACGGGCCTTCTTTCAGTTTGGCGATTACCTGGTTCACCTCTTTGAGCATTTTTTCTTCTTTTTTCTTTATCTGTTTCATCCTTTCTTCCAGCTGCCTGAGGTTAGAGGGATTAGCTTCTACAGCCAGTTTCCGGGGAATCAGGTAATTGCGGGCATAGCCGTTTTTCACGCTTACTTTTTCATGAGCAGCCCCGAGATTATCGACATCTTGTATCAAAATAACTTCCATGATTTTTTTGTTTGTTCACCTTATTCCCAATCTTTCTTGCGAAAAACTGTCACCCCACTGAGCAGGGATTAGGGTGAGCGTTAACTACTTTAAAAGATCTGTTACATAAGGCAATAACGCCATTTGGCGTGCCTTTTTTATGGCTTCAGCCACTTTGCGCTGGTATTTCAGCGAGTTGCCGGTAATACGGCGAGGTAATAATTTACCTTGCTCATTCAGGAATTTTTTTAAAAATTCGGCGTCTTTGTAATCAACATACTTAATGCCGTATTTCTTGAAGCGGCAAAATTTTTTGGCGCGTTTCTCAGGCTTAATCGCCGTGAGGTATTTTATTTCGTTTGCTTTTGCCATGATTATGCCTCCACTTTTTCGGTTCCTGTTGCTACGCCACTTCTCTTTTTGGTGTTATACTCGACGGCGTATTTATCGAGCCTGGTAACCATTGAACGCAGGATAGTTTCATCCCGGAGAATCTGGATGTCCAGTTTCTCATTGAAGTCGGATGGCGCACTATATTCCAGCACCCAGTACAATCCTGTGGTTTTCTTCTGGATGGGGTACGCCAGCGATTTTAGTCCCCAGGGTTTGTCGTGCACTACATTTCCGCCATTGTCTTTTACAAAGGCTATGTATTTTTTCTGAGCGGCTTTGTAATCCTCTTCAGAAAGCACAGGGGTAAAAATCACCATCAATTCGTAATTGTTCATTTCCCTGATTTTTGTTAATGAATAATGTTTGCTTTAAAACGGGTTGCAAAAGTAGTGGTTTTGAGGCAAAAGGCAAAAAGAAAGTTGTCGGTTTTCAGTCGACAGTCGTGAGCCATCAAAGCACCACCTGTAAGCTTGAATTCCATAGCGAAATATTGGAATCAAGGTGCTGAGGACTAATATTCCCGTTTTAATAGCTCCGATTGAACATCCTTGCGGCGTTCCGTTCATCTTTTGTGCTACTTTAAGCTTCGGGCTGCAGTTTCATTTACGTTCAACTAAATCAACATATCCTCTATTCAACTTTCCGCCTTCTTGTCAGAATTCGTTAAATGGCATTTTGTTTGATATTAGCGGCCTTGGTAATATCAGAAATCGTAAATCCAAAATATTATTTATTATGACCAAAGGTTCTATCCGCGTTCAAACCGAGAATATCTTCCCGATTATTAAAAAATTCCTGTACAGCGATCATGAGATTTTTGTGCGTGAACTCGTGAGCAACGCCATTGATGCCACACAAAAATTAAAAACACTTTCGTCTATTGGCGAGGCCAAAGGTGAATTGGGTGAATTAAGGATCGATGTCAAATTGGATACTGCCCATAAAACCCTCACTATTTCTGACAGAGGGATTGGAATGACCGCCGATGAAGTTGATAAATATATTAATCAGGTCGCATTGTCTGGTGCAGAAGAATTCGTGAATAAATACAAAGGTCAGAATGAAAATAATATTATCGGGAAATTCGGTCTTGGGTTTTATTCAGCGTTTATGGTAAGCGAGCGGGTGGATATTATTACCAAAAGTTTCAGGGAAAATGCACAAGCTGTAAAATGGGAATGTGATGGAAGCCCGGAATATTCTCTCGAAGAAACTCAAAAAGAAAACCGCGGAACGGATATCATTCTTCACATCAATGAAGACAGCAAAGAATTTTTGGATGCTTATCGGATCAAATCTATTCTCGAAAAATTCTGTAAATTTTTGCCGATACCGATTTATTTTGAAGATGTTGCCGAAGAAAAAAAGAAAGATGAAGAAATAAAACCCATCAATAACACAACACCGATCTGGGTAAAGAAGCCGAGCGAGCTTAGCAAAGAGGATTATGAAAAATTTTACAAGGAACTATATCCATTTAGTGAAACTCCTTTGTTCTGGATTCATTTGAATGTTGATTATCCATTTAACCTCACGGGTATTTTATACTTCCCGAAAATCAAGCAGAGCTATGAAATTCAGAAAGACAAAATTCAGTTGTACAGTAACCAGGTTTTTGTTACGGATGAAGTAAAAGATATTGTTCCTGAATTTTTGATGCTGCTGCATGGCGTAATTGACAGCCCTGATATTCCGCTGAACGTTAGCCGCAGTTATTTGCAAGGCGACCCGAATGTGAAAAAGATCAATAACCACATCACTAAAAAAGTGGCAGACAAGCTGGAAGAAATTTTTAATAAGGAAAGAAAAGAATTTGAAGAAAAGTGGGAGAGCCTTGGCTTGTTTGTGAAGTATGGAATGATGACAGACGATAAGTTTCTGGAGAAAGCAAACAAGTTCCACATCATGGAAGATGCTGATGGCGGTAAGTTTTATACACTCGAAGAATATAGAATTGCAACTGAGGCTTTGCAAAAAAATAAGGATGGGAAATTAGTAATTCTTTATACTACAAATCCAATTCAGCAAGACAGTTATATTCAGCAGGCAAAAGCAAAAGGTTATATTGTAGTAAAGCTGGAAACTTTGGTGGATACCGGTTTCATCAATCAAATGGAAATGAAATGGGATAGTGTTCATTTTACGAGAGTTGACAGCGACATTGCGGACAATCTGATTGATAAGCAGGATGCTTCTTCAAGTGTTCTTAGCAAAGACGAGGAAGAAAGCCTGAAGAAATTATTTGCGGTTGATGTGCCTTCGCTTCATCTCACAGTTGAGGTGAAAGGATTAAGCCCAGAAACTTCACCTGTTGTTGCGACCCGCCCTGAATTTATGCGCCGCATGAAAGATATGGCAGCCATGCAAGGACAGATGGGTAGTTTCTATGGTAATATGCCTGATGAAGTGACATTGACTGTGAATGGCAATCACCCGATTTTTCAGAATGTATTGAAAGAAGAAGACGCAGAAAAACAGAAAAAGATTGTTCATAACCTGGCTGATCTTGCCTTGCTTTCGCAAGGTTTATTAAAGGGAAATAACCTCACAGAATTTATTAACAGAAGCGTTGAATTAATTGAAGGAAAACAAAAAAGCAAGATTATAGCCTGATAAACGATTAAGGAAATATATTTCATGAGGCATAAAAATATTTTTATGCCTCACTTTATTTTAGCTAATAAAGTTTTGACATAATCCTTCTTCTGTCGTGAAACTGGGATTTGAGCATTATCTTCCAACAACAAAAAGCCTCCATCTTCTTTCAATAAACTTTTAATGAATTTTTTATTTACCAAATGTGACTGATGGCATCGGATAAACCCATAGTCGCATAATAATTCTTCATATTCATAAATGGGTTTTGACACAATCAGTTTTTCTCCTGACATTAAAAAAAAACTCGTATAATTATTCGAAGATTCACATCTGATAATATCCTGCGTTTTTGCAAACCTAATTTCTTTTGCAGTTGGCAGTGCAATTCTATGCTCTTGTTTTTGTTGAGTTTCTTGGAGCATTTGCAGAAGATTTTCTAATTGCAGGTTTTGTTTCTTATTCTTAGTCTTGACAACTGCTTTGTCAACCGCCTGTTTCAGTTCTTCGATATTGATTGGCTTCAGTAAATAATCTATAGCAGCAAATTTTACTGCCTGAATTCCGTATTTGTCGTATGCAGTTACAAAAATAATTTCAAACGAATAATTGCTTAATGATTTTAATAAATCAAAACCGTTTTTTTCCGGCATCTGTATATCAAGAAATACAAGCTGCGGATATTCTGCAAGAATCAATTGCTTTCCCGTATCTGCGTCCATCGCCGTACCGGTTATCAAAACGTCAGGACAATATTTTTGCAATAACCTGCTCAGGTTATCAATATTGTTTTGCTCATCGTCAATAATCACTCCTTTTATCATGAAAGCCAGTTTTCCAAAGTTAAAATTATTGTTGTTTCTTCATTTTGTTGAACCTGCATGTTGATTTGCTGGTTTTTTGACATTTCATTCAGCAACTTAATCCGCTCATTGGTTAGCTTGAGCCCATAACCATCTTGTTCTTTTGTTTTATTAAAACCTTTCCCATTATCATTGATTTTTACAATCAGGTTTTTCTCCTGGCGTGAAAAATTGATTTCGATTTTTCCATGTTCCTGAAGTGACGAAACCCCGTGCTTGACAGCATTTTCAACCAATGGCTGTAATAGCAAGACAGGAATTTCAGTTGTTGAGGGGTTGATGGTTTCTTCAACTATAATCCGGAATTGAAAAGGAAACCGAAGCTGCTCCAACTGTAGGTAATAACCGAGCATTTTGATTTCTTCATCCATGCTATACGTGTTTTTGTTAGATGATGCCAGGGTAGATCGCATCAGTGTAGCAAAATCGGCTAAATATTTATTTGCTTTTTCTGTTTCGTTTTTATTAATCAGCCCTTGAACAGAATTCAATGCATTAAAAACAAAATGAGGGTTAAGTTGTGCGCGTATGGATTTAACCTCGTTTTCAGATTTCTCTTTTTGTTTTTCTTTTTCAAATAGTTTTCGCTTCTGCCTTGTTAAATTATATAGCAATGTGAAAAAACCAATAATGAATATGATGAAGAGTGTAATTAATATTTGAAATAAACCAGTTTGATACCAGTATGGTTTTATTTTAAAATGATATTCGGTTACGTTATGACGTTGCTTTGCATATCGTATTTTAAGTACATAATCTCCGGGCGATAAGTTTTTCAACCAGATTAAATTATTGTCAAAATCGTTTATTTTCCAATCAGTGAGCGGGCTGTTGTTTTTTAAAAGAGAATATTCCAGGGCATTTTTAATATATACTTCTCCCTTCATTGTTAGAATAATATTATTTTCAGTGGGCTCGAAAACCGGATTTAGTGGTACTGTAGTTGAATGAATGGTCTTGTCCCATGGCCTGGTCATTATTTTGAAGAGATTATTGAAATCTTTGGTTGTAAATAGACCCGTTATCTTCGGTTTCATTTCTTTCCAACTCACAAAGGCTGCAGTGAATGCGGTATCACTTCCTTTTTTTCTGAGTTCAACTGCAATAAAGTTTCCCCATGAAGTTTTATAGCCGCCTAAAAAACCATATCCTTTTTTGAAAGTATTTAATTGAAAGTTGCTGAACCTGCTCACTTGTGTCCAGGGCGTGATAACTTTTTTTGCATTCAGAGAAACCTGGAATTCGTATTTGTCAGCATTTTGTGCATAGATACCGGGTGTTAAAAAATATACTTCTGAAGAATCATAAGTGTCAAGAAAAATTGATTTTTCA
Organism: Puia sp.; assembly: GCA_035541355.1. Classification (GTDB taxonomy): domain Bacteria; phylum Bacteroidota; class Bacteroidia; order Chitinophagales; family Chitinophagaceae; genus Puia. Next base: position 9,540 of record DATKNN010000020.1, read on the forward strand.
GACATATGTGACCTGAACCTGAATAAAGACCCGTTAAAAGATATATCTACAGGCGTGTTGGTCTCATCAATATTTGCTGCCAAACCATTATTAGGAATGGCTGTTATGATGAATGGGATATTGTTATTAACATCTCCTAAAAAAGTAGTTGAATAATTGTTCCATTCAATTTTATCAGTAGAAATAGAATCACTGGCCCATTGTATTTGGGCAAGCAGTGATTTTTCAGTTACAATTAACAGAGCAAACAGAAAAATACATTTTTTCATTTCATTAATTTTTCTCAAAGCTCTATCCTGTGGTACCCCCGATTTGAATGAACTGTGAATTGGCATATCACAAATGTGAATCTGGTAGTTTTATTTTTCCGAAACCCTGAAATCAATCACTTTTAGCTGAAGGTTTTTTTTATTATTCCACTCGTTCTCATCAATGGTAAAGACAATATCAACCGTTTTACCTGTTTGCAGCAAATAGAACTTATCTGACATGCCAAAACCAATTCCTGTAATGACGATATTATCCTGTTTCAATGAAAACCGGATATGCTCTTCTTTCACTATTTTTGAATAACCGGTATCTGTCACATTTCTGGCAATGAAAACAGGGCGCATATTTTCAGGACCGAATGGTTCCATCTGGCAAATAATATTGTAGAAAGCAGGGGTGATGTCCTTGAATGTTATTTCTGCGTCAATAATGATCTCAGGAATTAATAATTGAGGTTCGATGGTGGATGAAACCACTTCCTCGAATTTTATGCTGAATGGTTCAAGCTGTTCCGGTAATAAAGTCATACCGGCAGCTGCAAAATGCCCACCATAGCCTAAAAGGTATTCCCTGCAGGCATGAATGGCCTCGTATAAATTAAAACCTTTCACACTTCTGGCACTGCCGGCAAACACCTCGCCACTTTTTGTAAGTACAACAGTTGGGCGGTAATATTTTTCAATCAATCGTGATGCAACAATTCCAACAACGCCCTTGTGCCAATTCGGCTGAAAAACCACGGTTGATTTCCTGTTAATCAGTTTTTCGTCGGCCTCGATAATTGCCAGCGCTTCTTCTGTTATATTACTATCAGCTTCTTTCCTATCTGAGTTATCAGAATGAAGCATTTCCGCATAACCCAATGCCTGTTCGTAAGTTTCTGCAATGAACATTTGAACAGCTTTGGTGGCATCGTCCATTCTTCCAGCTGCATTCACCCTTGGTGCAATGATGAAAACGAGATTGTTGATGTGCATTTCTTTTTTCAGCCCGCTTAAATGAATAAGGGCTTTAATGCCGGTGTTTGGGGTTTCATTAACCTTTTTTAATCCATAATAGGCAAGCACCCTGTTTTCACCGGTTATAGGCACAATATCTGCTGCAATGGCCGTTGCTACCAAATCGAGATATTCATAGGTTTCACTAACGTCAATGCCTATCTGTTTTGATAAAGCAGTTATCAGTTTAAAGCCGACGCCGCAGCCACAAAGCTCTTTGTAGGGATAATTGCAGTCTTTTTGCTTGGGATTAAGGATAGCAACAGCCGGCGGCAAAGCTTCATCGGGTAAGTGATGGTCGCAAACAATAAAGTCAATACTTAGCGTAGATGCATAACCGATTAAAGCTGCTGACTTGATGCCGCAATCTAAAGAAATGATTAAACTGAAGCCATTTTCTTTCGCAAAATCAATTCCCATTTTTGAAACGCCATAACCTTCCCGGTAACGGTGCGGAATATAAAAGTCAATCAGTTCCTGCGAATAATGTTTTCTCAGGAAATTATATAGGCAGGCCACTGAAGTTGTTCCGTCAACATCATAGTCACCAAAGACGAGGATTTTTTCACGCCTCGCAAAAGCAAGCAAAATTCGGTCAACGGCTTTTTGCATGTCTTTCATCAGGAAGGGGTCATGCAATTCCTTTAATTCCGGCCGGAAAAATTTTTTTGCCTCGTCGTATGTTCCGATGCCGCGTTGTAGCAGTATTTTATTAATGGCTTCATTAATATTGAGGGAATTCTGCAATGATTTCAGTTCTTTCTCATCAACATCCAGAACATTCCATCTTTTTTGCATAGGCAGGTTGTTTAAACGAATTTAATACTTTCTGTCGGTGGTGAAATTCACCAGTTCTTCAAGCCCCTTTTTTGCGTCATTATTTTCAAATTCGTTCAATATCTTCAGTGCTTCTGCTTTGTAATTATTCATCAGTTTGTTGGCATATTCAATACCTCCTGACTCCATTACTTTTTTAATAACATATTTCACCTTTTCAGGATTTTTGTTTTGATTCTTAAGTATATAAATTAATTCTTTCCGAAGGGGTTTGTCTGCATTATTGATTGTATAAATGAGCGGCAGGGTAATTTTCTTTTCTTTGATATCATTGCCCGTAGGTTTGCCAACATCTTCATGGCCATAATCAAACAAATCGTCTTTTATTTGAAATGCAATCCCTGTTTTTTCGCCAAATAAACGCATTTTTTCTGCTAAAGGTTCATTATGACTTGATGAGTAAGCTCCTGCCCCGCAAGCAGCAGCAAGCAATGATGCTGTTTTATAGCGAATGATTTGTAAATAAGTATGTTCATCAAGATTCAGTGATCTTGATTTTTCCATTTGTGAAAGCTCGCCCTCGCTCATCTGGCGGACAGCTTCCGACAATATTTGAAGTATCCTGAAATCATTATGGTCTAATGATAGCAACATACCTTTTGCCAAAAGATAGTCGCCTACCAACACAGATATTTTCGATTTCCAAAGTGCATAGGTTGAAAAAAAACCCCTTCTTTCGAACGATTCATCCACCACATCATCGTGCACCAGGCTGGCTGTGTGAAGTAATTCAACCAGGGAAGCCGCACGGTATGTTGATTCGTTGATCGGGCCACATAACTTTGCAGACAATAAAACAAACATGGGGCGTAGTTGTTTGCCCTTCCTGTTCACAATAAAGCGCATGATCCTGTCCAATAATGGAACCTGGCTTTTAACTGCTTCTTTAAATTTTTCCTCGAATACAATTAGTTCTTCGTGTAATATCGATTGTGATAATTTCATTGTTGTTGTAATGGGGGCAAATTACTATTTTAGGGATATATGCGATTGTAAGCATCAATTTTTAAGTTTTGCCTGTCTTTCCTGCTAATCCACAATTTTATATAGATTGTGGATTCAAATAAATTTGGATTATTAACATCAATTTTTATTTTTGCACATTAATTCACAGGACGGTTAAACCATTCATTCACAATAAACTTCACTTATGGCAAGTAAAAAGTACATACTGTTTAGTGTTATCCTATGCCTGTTAGTGTCTACCTCGTTCGCACAAATCGGCGGGAGTTACGACCTTAAGGATTCCTCTTTAATACCGGCCAAACGCCTACCTCAACACCAGGAATTTTTAAATAATGCTTATCCCTTCCCTGCGAAACCACGCAATGAATGGGAAATTGGTATTAAAGGAGGCTTGCCATTTGGTGAAACTGACGTGAGATATTGGGGGCCTACCGGTGGATTCGGTATCCATGTCAGAAAAGCTCTTGGATATGTTTTTTCAATTCGAGGGGAATTTGATTGGCTCAGGATGAAGGGATTGAATTTCGAACCATCGTCTGCATATGTTAATAACCCCGCTTGGATGAGCAATGGATACAATCCTTCAGTTGATCATGTGTTTTATAACTACAGAACAACAGTTAATGAGTTAACAATCCAAGGTGTTGTGACATTAAACAATGTGCGTTTTCACAGGGCTAAAACAGGATTTAATTTGTATTTGTTTGGTGGGATTGGGGGATCAAGATATAATACATGGGTTAATGCCTTAGATGCACAGGGAAATAATTACTCAACTCAATTTGATGCTATTTATAACAAATATACTGGTGGCGCTAATGGAGGATTTACTTGGAGTAACAGGAAAAATATTAAAAAGGATTTAAAATCGGTGATGGATGGTACATTTGAGACAAAGGCTGAACAAGATCCTGGGCAGCCCAAATTAGGGGGTTGGCCGTTTTATCCTGTAGCTGTTGTGGGTGTTGGTGCGGCTTTCAAATTGAATAATAAATTCAATCTGGCAGTAGAGTATAAGTATACCATGATTAAAACGGACCTATTGGATGGCCAACAATGGCAGGAGAATTACAACTCTACGACCTCTACTAGTCCTGCTCAAACCAGAGATTTTGATCATTACACATTTCTTAGCGTGGGTTTGAATTATAACATCGGTAAAAAAGCTGTTGAACCTTTGTGGTGGCTCAACCCGTTGGATTATGCATACAGCGAAATCAACGCCCCCCGTCATATGAAACTTCCAAAGCCTATTTTGGATGATGCTGATGGCGATGGCGTAACGGACCAGTTTGATTTAGAGCCTAACACTCCGAAAGGATGTCCTGTTGACACTCACGGTGTAAGCCGCGATACTGATGGTGACGGTGTTCCTGATTGCAAAGACAAAGAACTCATTACCCCAACACAATGCCAGCCGGTTGATGCTGATGGTGTGGGTAAATGTCCTGATCCGCAATGTTGCAAAGATTTGAGGGCTTATATCGATTCAACTGGTGGAGGTCATGGTAAATGTTCAATTGGAGACTTGCCGAGCATTAATTTCAAAGGAAGAACTATAACATTGAGCAAAGACGCTAAAGCTTTATTGGCTAGTGTGGCAGATAAAATGCGCAATAACCCTAACTGCAAGGTAGCTGTTATCGGTTATGGTGAATCAAGCAAATCTGCTCAGCAACTAAGCTGGGACCGCGTTAATGAGGTGATTAAATATCTCGTTGAGAAAGAAGGTATCAGTTCTGACAGGCTCATCTTCCATTATGGTCAAACCAATGGTGATGAGAATACAATTGACCTGAAAGATGGTACTGGTGACGAAGGCCCAAATACGGTTCCTGCGCCACATCCTAACCTCAGGAAAAAGAAGTAACCAGACTTTTTATATATCAAAACCCCTGATCTTAATTCGGGGGTTTTTTATGCAATCATTAACGAGGTTTTTTTGGGGTAAATATTAAATACATTCATTTTTGCTTAAATACCTTAATTTTGCAGGCCTTTATGAGATTTTTAGCAATATTTCTTTTAGTTGCGAGCACACTTACATCATGTACTTTTTATCAAAAAACGATGAAAAGCCTGGGGCTGATGAAAGAAAGCCCGGGTGAGAAAGGCTTTTCCAAAGTGATGAAAAGCAAGGACGTGAATTTTAAACTTCGCATGGCTGAAAAATATTATCTGCGGAAAGATTATAACAAGGCCCAACAATTATACCAGGATCTTTTTCCGGTGTTGAAGGGAAGCCCTCAATTTGAAGACCTGTATTATAAGTTTGCATTTTGTTCTTTTTATCTGAGGGATTATGCCAATGCGGAAAACCTCTTTAAGGGATTTGTTGAAGTTTTTCCCAATAGCCCTAAAGCTGAGGAAATGGATTATATGAGAGCATATACTTTTTATATGCAATCACCTAAACCTGAGCTGGATCAAACCAATACGACTAAAGCAATGGGTTTTATGCAGGCTTTCATTAATACGCATCCCGGAGCACCTAAAATAAAAGATGCAACAGAAATTATTGATAAATGCCGCGCAAAGCTTGAGCTTAAGGATTTTAAAAGCGCGGAACTTTATTATAATTTAGGGCAATATAAGGCTGCAGGAATTGTTTTTAATATTTTAATGAACACTTATCCTGATTCTGAAAAAAGCGATCAGTATAAACTTTACGTAATCAAGTCGGATTTTGAATATGCTAGAATGAGCATTGAAGATAAGAAAGAAGACAGATTCGGTCAGGTTGTAACAGATTGTAATGATTTTCTTGACCGATTTCCGGATAGTAAACTGACTACTGAAGTAAAAGACTATTTAAATACAACTCAAAACAATATTAAATCTTTAAAAAATGAGCAGGTTAAGAAGGCAAGTTAGTGCCGGCAGCACAGTAAATGTTGTCGAAACAAAAAACCTTACTGATATAAAAGCTAAAACCGGTAATCTGTACGAATCAATTGCAATTGTTGCAAAACGGGCAAACCAGATCAATATTTCATTAAAAGAAGAGCTCCATAACAAACTGGAAGAATTTGCAAGCTATACGGACAGCCTTGAAGAAATTCATGAAAACAAGGAGCAGATCGAAATTTCGAAAGCATATGAAAAAATGCCGAATGCAGCATTGCTTGCAACTCAGGAGTTCATGGAAGATAAAGTGTATTATAGGAAGAACGAAGACGATTTATTCAGCTAATTGTAGTTAATTATATTTACAACATTACAATGCGGCGGTATTTTAAACTGTCGCATTTTGTTTTATGATTAATTATTACTTGTCGAAAAAGCTATAATTTTATTATTATGCTCAATGGCAAAAAAATAGTAATAGGTATTACCGGCAGTATCGCTGCCTATAAATCTTTGTTATTAATACGGATGCTTATTAAGGCTGGTGCCGAAGTAAAGGTGATAATGACCCCTTCAGCGAAAGATTTTGTAACACCTTTGTCCTTATCAACCTTGTCAAAAAATCCAGTATTAACAGATATCTCTGACAACGGTTCATGGGCAAATCACGTGTCGCTTGGCAGGTGGGCAGATGTTATGGTTATCGCTCCGTTAAGTTGTAATACACTTGCTAAAATGGCCAATGGCTTTTGCGATAATTTGTTGCTGGCTGTTTATTTATCGGCAACATGCCCTGTAATTGTAGCGCCGGCAATGGATGAAGATATGTGGAGGCATCCTTCGACAAAAATCAATATTGAAAAAATACAATCATTCGGGAATAAAATAATTTCCGTGGAAACAGGGGAGCTCGCAAGTGGCCTATATGGCGATGGCCGAATGGCCGAGCCTGACACTATATATAAATGTATAACTGATATTTTTTTTTTGAATCGGGAGCTTGAAGGGAAAAGCGCACTTATAACAGCAGGGCCAACTTACGAATCAATCGATCCTGTAAGGTTTATCGGAAATCATTCTTCGGGTAAAATGGGTGTGGCAATTGCAAACGAACTGGCGTTACGGGGAGCAAACGTTTATCTGGTATTAGGACCTTCTTCAATACAGGTACAGAACCCTCAAATATTTGTTCAGCATGTAGATTCTTCACAGGAAATGTATGAAGCTTGTATTAAAAAATTTTCGTCTTGTGATATCGGAGTAATGTCAGCCGCTGTGGCTGATTATACTCCCGTTCATACGGCTAAAGAAAAAATCAAAAAAGTAACTGATACATTAACTGTTGAGTTGACGAAAACAAAGGATATTCTCAAAAGTCTTGGCGAGAAGAAAAAGAAAGGGCAGTTATTAATAGGGTTTGCCCTTGAAAATAAAGACGAACGTGAACATGCCAGGGGTAAACTTTCTGCAAAAAATGCCGATATGATTGTTCTCAACTCTTTGAATGATGAAGGAGCCGGGTTTGGATATGACACGAACAAGATAACCATCTTTGAGAAAAATGGTAATGAAATAGCTTATGAAAGAAAGACGAAGCAACAAGTTGCAAAAGATATCGTTGATAGGATAGTAAAAATGTTGTATGCGTAGATTATTTTTTTTATTCTGCCTTCTTTTTTCTCTGCATATTAAATCGTTGAAAGCACAGGAATTGCAGGCTACCGTAACTGTATTGGCAAACAGGGTACCCTCTTCCATCGATCATAAAATTTTTCAAACACTGCAAACTGCATTGAATAATTTTATGAATACCAGGAAATGGTCGAATGAAACATTTCAGGTGAGCGAAAGAATAATTTGCAATTTTTCATTAAACATTGTCCAGGCGCTTGATAATAATGAATTCCAGGCATCACTTACTGTTCAGGCAGCAAGGCCTGTTTTTAATTCTACTTACCAGAGCCCGCTGATTAATTACATGGATAATGATATAGTATTCAGGTACGTCGAATATCAGCCTGTTGAATTCAATGAAAGCAGGGTACAGGGTTCAGAGCCTTTTGCGGCCAATTTAAGCGCTGTATTCGCCTATTATGCATATACTATTTTAGGGCTTGATTTTGATTCCTTCGGGCTCCGCAGCGGAGACGTTTATTTTCAAAAAGCGGAAAATATCGTGAACAACGCTCCTGAAAGCAGTATTATTAAAGGATGGAAAGCATTTGACGGTAACCGTAACCGTTATTGGCTTATGGAAAACCTGACCAATAGCAAATATGCGCTTGTTCATGATGCCTTTTATAACTATTACCGCCAGGGGCTTGACCAGATGTATGACAAAGCAAGCGATGCAAGGAACGGGATATTAAATGCGTTGAATCAATTGAATACCGTAAACACGGAAAACCCGAACACTATGATACTCCAGTTTTTTTTTCAGGGCAAAGCCAATGAAATATCAAAGGCTTTCAGAAAGGCCGGAGCTGATGAGAAGGGCAGGGCACTTGATCTTCTCACAAAGCTTGATATAAGTGACATCAATTTCTACAAACAAGATCTTCAATGACAAAAAGCCTGTTCATTTTAGTTTTGACCGGCTGCTTTCTTTCTGCATGTGTACATAAAGATAGCCTGCCTAAGGGTATTATTTCAAAAAATGAAATGCAAAAAATATTGTGGGACATGATACAGGCTGATCAATTTTCCAAACAGTTTCTTTCTAAAGATTCTACAAAAAACATTAATCTTGAAACAATGAAGCTGTATGATGAAGTCTTCCAGGTTTACCATATTTCAAAAGATGATTTTAAAAAAAGCTATCAGTTTTATATCAGCCGACCCGATATTTTCAAAGTGGTTCTCGACAGTATTTCAGCACAGGCTAGTCGCAGAATGAAAGAGGTTTATGAACCCGCTCCCATTAAAAATATCAAAAATCAAAAACCCATGCCCCAATAAAACATTCTTTAACCGTAAATTTATATTCGAAAAAAGAATGCATGAACAAAATATTCGTTGATGCGGCGGATGCTGTAAAGGACATTCCTGATGGCTGCACAATAATGTTGGGCGGTTTTGGCCTTTGCGGTATTCCTGAAAATTCAATTGCTGCATTAAAACAGAAAAAAGTAAAGGGACTAATCTGTATTTCAAATAATGCAGGGGTAGATGATTTTGGTTTGGGGCTGTTGTTGAAAGACCGGCAAATAAAAAAGATGATAAGCTCTTATGTAGGCGAGAACGCTGAATTTGAAAGACAATTATTAAGCGGTGAACTAGAAGTTGATCTTATCCCCCAGGGCACTCTTGCAACACGCATTCAGATGGCGGGAATGGGAATACCGGCTTTTTATACTCCTGCAGGTTATGGTACCGAAGTAGCTATCGGCAAAGAATTAAGGGCGTTTAATGGTAAAATGTATTTAATGGAACATGCATTACATGCCGATTTTGCAATTGTAAAAGCATGGAAGGGGGATAAATATGGTAATCTTGTTTTCAGGAAAACAACGAGAAATTTTTCAACTTCTATGGCACGGGCCGGCAATATTACCATTGCTGAAGTGGAACATTTGGTGGAACCTGCTGAATTAGACCCAGACATGATACATGTTCCGGGAATTTACGTGCACCGGGTTTTTCAGGGTAAAAATTATGAAAAGAGAATTGAAAGAAAAACGGTTAGCATTATCACTGGTAAAAAATAATAACCGAATGAATGGCTTTAAAATTATAAAATGAAATTTCAAGATGGCGCTTGATAAATTTGGAATTGCAAAACGTATTGCGCAGGAATTGAAGGATGGAATGTATGTTAACCTGGGTATAGGTATCCCAACTCTTGTGGCAAACTATATTCCAAAGGGAATATTCATCATGCTTCAATCTGAAAATGGCATGTTGGGCATGGGGCCATACCCCCCGGAAGACAAATTAGATGCTGATCTGATCAATGCAGGAAAAGAAACAGTGACTATTTTACCAGGTGGTTCCTTCTTTGATAGCTCTGAAAGTTTTGGTATGATACGGGCAGGGAAGGTAGATCTTACTGTATTAGGCGCAATGGAAGTTTCAGAAACCGGCGATATTGCAAACTGGAAGATACCTGGGAAAATGGTGAAGGGGATGGGCGGCGCCATGGATCTTGTTGCGAGTGCAAAAAATATTATTGTAGCTATGCAGCATACTAATCCGAAAGGGGAATCCAAATTGCTGCACAAATGCAGTTTGCCATTAACGGGTGTGCAATGTGTGAAAAAAATTGTTACCGATCTGGCTGTGTTGGATGTGACTGAAAATGGCTTCAAACTTCTCGAGAAAGCCCCGGGTGTTTCGGTAGAAGAAATCAAAAACAAAACGGAAGGTAAATTGCTGGTTGAAGGTGCAATACCTGACATGCAATTGGATTAATTCAATTTATCGGTTATTTCCTGATTGGAGTTTTTATAAAAGAAAAAGGCAAGCAGGTAAAAGAAATACTTCACAATATTTGCAATGCTTAATAACAATATAGTTCCTGAAATTTCTGCATCTGAATTTTTACTGTTCAGGCTGATTAATGATTTTAACAGCACAGCAGGTACAAAATAAAAAAGTGAGCCCACCGCTATCCAAAAAACCGGTTTGTCAAAAATATGAAGATAGCTGCTGCCGGTAAGCTCTGCTATACAAAGCACACTCATAAAAACAATAAGACTATTTTCGAATTGTTCAATAACAAATATTTTTTGTGCTGGGCCCTTAAGTAAATAAATGGTGATGATTACCGAGATTATTATTGCGAACACTAAGTTGATAATACTTTTGAATTGCAGGAACATCTTGGTCTTGAAAATAAAAGTCAGGATAATAAACTCAGCCACACCAAATATGTTGGCGATGATGGTCTGAGATGCATCATTAAGATTCGGGATAAACAATAGCAGGCTTCTGACAAAACTTAAAAAACAAAGCAGCATCAGAAAAACCAGCGAATCATTATTATAGTTTTTTTTAAAGAAAACAGTAATAGCCGGCAATAGCGGTAAAACCAGGGCGAGAAATGAAATAAAATCAAAAAATATATTACCGGTCCTAATCATGGGGCAGTTTGTTTCGGCACAACCGGCTTTTCACAGAGTTGCGATTGATATTGGCTTTTTAAGGGGTTAATATTTTTCAGCAGTCTTAATGGTTAGTCGATCAGGTTGTTTTTTACTGCAAAAAATACCAGGCCTGCCGTATTTTTTGCACCAAAGCGTTCCATTAATCTGTCTTTTATGGCTTCGACAGTCCGTGGACTGACTTCGAGTTTTTGTGCAATTTCCTGTGCCGTGAACTCCATGCATATGTACTTCAGCACATCTCTTTCCCTGTCTGAAAGCGTTACCTCAATATTCAGGTTAGGTATTACTTTTGTTCTGGCATGCGATTTCTTCAATAAAATCCTGTTCACAAAATTGTTTAGGTAATAACCCTTGGTAGCTACTTCAACAATTGCTTTTTTTATTTCAGACGGATCAGCACTTTTCAATAAATAGCCATTGGCTCCGATCTCCATCATGTGACTTACAAAACGTTCGTCCTCGTACATGGTGAGGGCAAGAATGTGAATGCTCGGATATTGTTTTGCAACCTGTTTGGTAGTTTCAATTCCGTCTTTTAAAGGCATCCTCAGGTCCATCAATATCACATCAGGTTCCGAAGCTTTCAACCCGTCTAATAATTCCTGCCCGTTTTCCGCTTCCTGCACAAATTTTATATTGTTGTAGGGGCGTAAAGAAAGGATTACGCCTTTGCGAAAAATTTTGTGGTCATCAGCTATGGCAACCTTGATAACGCTCATGGGTATCTCATTTTACAATCCTGTTTAAAGATACGTAAAAATACTCGCACACTATTGTGCAACCATCGAATTCTCTTTCAGCAATTCAATGGTTACCTTGAAATAAGTTTGCGAAATGTCCTTTTCAAAAAATATTTTGCCATGCAACACCCTCAACCTGCTTTGAATGTTTTTAAGGCCGAGGCCAACGGAGCTTTTATTCAGCTTGTCAAAATCAGCCTGTGTTAACCCGCGGCCATCATGGTGGAGCCGTATGAAAAACTTATTGTTGTTGGTATTCTGGGTTAAATGGATAAAGCTGGCATTGCTGTGTTTCAAAATATTGTTCACCAGTTCCTGGATTACGCGGAAAATGATCAGTTCATTTTCAGGCTGCATACGTTCACGGTAATCGTGAAAGCGTGCGCTGGCATTCATGCTGCCCGAACTGCTGATTTTCTGGAAAAGATCGTTCACTGCAGATTCCAGCCCGAAATTTTTGAGCGTAGGCGGCATCAGGCTATGTGAGATATTCCTGATAAGTTGAATGGTATCGTCAATGATCTGCTTGGCGTTATAAATGCTCTGTAGCTGGGTGGTTTTGTCGAGATTGACCAGGTTTTCATTCAGGTAAAGCCGTGCCGTGGCGAGCAAAGGTCCGGCATCGTCGTGCAAATCTGCGGCTATGCGTTGACGCTCCTCTTCCTGCAGTTTAATAGAAGCATTGAGCAGCATTTTCTGCTGGTCGTATTCCATTTTCTGCAGCTGCATCTGGAAACGCATTACTTTGCGCTGGTGGAAAATAATAAAGACAATGAGGCCGATAGTAAGCGCAAGCATGGCTATGGTACCAAAAAAAAGTACCATGGGCACGTGGCTGTTGTTGTCCATGATTTGCAAAAAGGTCATGAGCGTCTCTTCAAGGGTTTGGGTCCTGTAATCCTAAAACGGCTTTTCCAACATATTCGTATCGTCATATTCCTGGGCCAATATATTTTGATTTGGTTTTCTTGCCAAAAGAAATCCGATAGAGAAACAAATATCTTTTATAATTTCAAAGGCTATATTGATTATCCATAATGCACTTTTTTGCCTGTCCCTTACATTAGAAGTATATAAGAAAAGAAATAAAGTTCCGGAAATGTAAATTATACAACCAGCAACTACCCAAAACTTATAGGACTGGTATAATATTAAGACCTGTGGTGAGTTAACTTGTTCGAAAAAAAAGAAAATTGAATAAACAACTATTACAATACCTGTAATGAGGGCTGCCCAAAAATCAAAATTTTCTTTTTTCAAGAAAAAAAGAGAAAAAATAAGGCAAAGACAAATTACTGATATAGATGCAATGATTTTTTTGATTTTCGGGTTTTGTACAAATAAATAAAAAAGGAGTGAAAAGAAAATGTTCTCAGAAATTGCAAATAAACTAATGACAAGAGAAGCATTTTTTTGAAATATGCCCAGCATCACATCAGAAATCAGTGACAAGAGTGCATAAAAAAAAAGCACCCTTAGTTCGGTTATTTTTTTTATTGTTTTAAAAAAAACAATAAAAAGAACTATGGGTGATACTTGAGCAATTAAGAATATAATAAACAATACTGCCAATAATGTTAAATATTAAATCAAATATAAAACATTATTAAATCTCTCATAGCATTATTTATCTAGTCCACCACCAAGGATAGAAAGATGGTGCGACATCTGAATGAATTTTTTTGTTAATCATGCCAGTAAGTTTTTTGGTGGTTTAACATTGATTGTTTACCATGTAAATGTCACCCCCAAAAAAAAGGCAGCCAATTGGGTTTGGCTCTGATAAAAATCAACTAAATTGCCGAAACCCTTAATAAATAGCAAGCTTACTAAGTTCCAGAGGTAAATTTTCTTGGTAAAAACACGTAAAAATTCGAAATATTTACAGTATTTTTACTAGTAAAAACAAAGTAAAAACCTCTTAGTGAAAATACGGCGACTGGCTTTTCCACATATGGCGTTCGCTTTGTGGATAATCTGAAGTGGCAAAGATCAGGATGGGGATTTTGAAAACAGGGGAAGTAATGCGGAACATTAATTCTATGATTGATCAAGGTTATTTAAATATACAGGCTTGCAATGAATATGATTGTGGGCACGTTATAAAAGATAGCTTTATAGAAAAGAGGAAGTTGACTGATGCCGGATCCCGGTTTTCACGGATATTGAAATGACTTACTGGACGGTAACTGGACATTGGATGGTTGTCGGAGGTTATCCTTAGTCAATCAACTTCATCACAAAAATAAATGGAGTGCCGGTTGTCAGCAAGAGCAGAATTGCCCTTTTTATACAATTCGGTAATTACCCAATAACCCGTAAAACCTCGAAAACAATAATGTGGTATTTTCGGGTCCGGTTATGGGATTTTACTAATACAATACGAACCTTTATCCGAATCCTAAAACGGACCGGTAATTTTAGATATTTATCTTAGTTAAATTTAACCTTAAAGCAACCATACATTAAAAATATTAGTAAACCTGCCCTGTATGAGCTCTGAATTAGTAATTAAGATTTCGATTGCTGACGATCACAAGATTTTTCGTGATGGTATCAAAATGGCATTGAAGAATAAAGATTACCTGAAAATTCTTTGGGAAGCAGAAGATGGCAAGGACTTAATGCATAAAATGAAGCTCAAGCAGCCTGACGTTCTTTTAATGGATATCAGGATGCCTGAAGTCGATGGCATTAATGCTATTGGTATGCTTCGCAAAGAATATGAAGCATTGAAAATAATTGTGCTGACGATGTACGACGACCAGGAAATGATCTCCAAAATGATGGAGATGGGGGCCAATGCTTACCTTACCAAAACTACCGACCCGGATGAGATATACCAGGCCATCCTCACCTGTATGAATGATGACTTTTATTTCAATGACCTGGTGAACAAAGCCGTGCTGTCAAAGCTGCAAACGAAAAGGCAGGTGAGGCAGTTTTACCCCAACCCGGTTAAGTTTTCAGAAAAAGAAATCCGCATTTTAAGGTTATTGGCTGAGGATAAGACCACAGAAGAAATTTCAAAAGAAGTTTTTTTAAGCCCGCGTACCATTGAAACGATACGGCAGAATATGAAATCGAAAGTAGGCGCCAAAACCATTGCAGGGCTTATTATGTACGGTATGCGAAACAAATTGATTGATTGATTTGGTAATCATCTCTTTCCTGATGTTTTCTAATAACCTGCAGTAATCACGCCGTTTTTGATCGCATACATCACCAACCCCACACGGCTTTTAACATTTAGTTTAAGGAACAGCGAATCGCGGTAATTGTCCACCGTTCTTGGGCTTATTTTCATTTCCGTGGCAATTTCTTTATAGGTTTTATCCGTTGCGGAAAGCTTTAAGAAATTCAATTCGTTTTCAGTTAAAATAATGGTGTTCACCAGGGGTGTGTTCATGTCACTGTTCTTCAGCATGTTTACCATTTTGCCTGTTGCATTGCCTGAATAATAACCTGTTTTTAGAGTTGTTTCAATGGCCGATTTCAATTCACGGGGATGTATATCCTTTTTTAAAAAACCGCGGACGCCCGATTGCAAAAGCCGGATCAGCGAAAGCTCCGAATCGTACATGGTGAGCACCAGCACCTGCATTTCAGGATAGTTATTCTTTACCCATTTTGAAGTTTCAAACCCATCCATAAAAGGCATATTGAGGTCAAGTATCAGCAGGTCTGGAACATTATGCAACTGTAGGTTTTCAATAAATTCTTTTCCATTAGCTGCGGTTAATATTACCCGGCAATTTTCAAAACTGTTGATGACGACGGCCAGCGCATCTCGTATAAGGTTATGGTCGTCTACCAGGGCAATTTTTACCTGTTTTTTTTCTTCACTCATGGTTTTTTGATATAAGAAATTTTAATGGTGACTACTGTGCCGCTTTCGCCGCTTTCAATATCCAGCGTGCCCTCGATGAGTTTCGCCCGCTTTTTCATGTTACTAATGCCGTTGCCGTTGCCGGTAAGTTTATTCAAATTAAAACCCCTGCCATTATCGCTTATCTTCAGGGCCAAGTATTCGGGTGTGCATAACAGGGATACCTTGATACTATCGGCCCGGGCATGCCTGATGGTATTGTTAACCGCTTCCTGCATAATACGGAAAAGAATGATTTCTTTTTGCTCATCCATATAACTATAAGTGCCTTCCATATCGAAACTTACCTGGTGTATTCCCGCTTTTTTCAATTGACTTACTTGTAATTCGATTGCACGAACAAGCCCGGTATTTTTTATCATCTCCGAGCTCAGGCTTTTGGAAAGGTCACGCAGGTCATCCAAAGCTTTCCCTAGCATTTCGGTTGAATGTTCAATTTGTTCGGCTGATGATTTTTTATCGTCGAGGTTAATTGTGTTGAGATGAAGTTTGGCCAGGGAAATGAACTGGCCCACATTATCATGAATTTCCTGTGATATATATTGGAAAGTCTGCTCCTGCATTTCAAGCTGGGTACGGAGCATTTCTTTTTCATTATTGTCCCTGATGGTTTCCAATTGTGCTTGGAAAGCATTTTGTTTTTTCTGATAAATAAACAGTATCCATGCAATGAAAGCGGCCATGCCGGTCACTAACAAAATGCTAATAACAAACATAGTAATTATGATGGTTTTGTTTTGCACAAAAACGCTTTGATAAATAATGTATATTCAATTAATTCGGAAAAATAATTTACTGAAAAAATGCTGAGGGCCTGCTCCTGCATCTGTTTAACTATAAAATAATTTGTAAAAATATCTGTTACTATTTCAGTAGTAAAGTAAAAAAAGACCCCTGTTACAATCCAAAAGGATGGCTGTTTGGATAGATTTTGAATTGCTTGAAGTTCGAAAAGTTTTTTGAAATAAATGAAGCACATAGTAATTATAGTCAAATTTAAAACAAGGAAGCTTGCGAACTTAAATGTGCTGAGTAAGCTATTCTTTTTATACAATTCGATTATAATAGCTATGCAATAAATTATTGCAAATAAGCTAATCGGCATAAGCATGAGCTTTTTAAAGAGTAGGGATGGTATGAATTGGAAAAATAGGTAAGAAAAAAATGAAAATTCAAATAGCGGCTCACAAACCCGAATTAAGGTTGTTATCAAATTAAGTGCTTCGCTTTTTTGATCTACTCCATAAAACTTTAGCATAATTGCAATCGTGAATGGCAGGTTGGAAAAACCCAGAATAATAAAAGCTTTTATGTATTTGGGTTGATAATTGCGGGTGCAGAGAAACAAACATACTATTAAGAAAGACAAGTCGATGAAAAATCCTGTCCATAAAATTCCATGATACCAATTGTAGTCATTCATTTTTAAATAAAATAAAAATACCAAAACTTTAATTTGCGACTACCGTGAAATCACCCTGCCAGATGAAAAAAATTCATATAAGTTGTGACTCGGAAATAAATATTGGTTTGTTTCCACCCGGTTTTATTTTTTGCATGTATCCCATTCTATCAGGGAATCACAATTGATGATGGATGGCTTATTTTCACCATCCCATTAAACTTTTTTTCTTTGGTGATGTGAGCAAAAAATTGATGACCAAGAAAACATTGTACACAATGGTTTCAATTCTTTAATATTAACGAAGTTTTGAAAAAATTGAGCCGGATGGCTTTGACACTTCCGGCTTTTTTTATTTCGTCCCATCATGACGGGTATGTAACATTGCTTTGAGAAGTTTAAAAAGTAGGTAAAAAAAATGCGCAACTTACGGGCTGCGCTTTAATAGTTTTCCGGAGACAGCACAATATGTTCAGGTATCAAAGGGTAACAAATTTTCATTCATTCGGGAACGATTAAAAACAGGGGCAAATGAATCGCGGACAATGCTTGCGTAAGGTGTGGATTAAACAGCTAGTATAGGGAGGGACTTTTATTCAAAAAAGAAAGTTGATTGACATTGGATTTTACCTGGTTTCAATGGATATTGGAAACTCTTTCTGGACGGTTATCTAAGGACATTGGATGGTTGAGGTTATTTTCCTCGTCAATCAACTTCTGGAACAAAAATATATGGGAATGCTTTTGTAGACAATAGCATAACTGCCCGATTTTAACATTTCGGTTTTTGTTATTTCGATTAGTAGATTATCCAATGTATGGTCGAAAAATTACGAGGTACTTATCGTAAATAAACCCATCTATTCATGTAATTAGTAATTTCCGAAAACGTATATCCGCGTAAATACACTATGGCTTGTTATGCAATTTTTCCGTCAATTTGTAGTTATATAAAATGCGAATTATTAGTAAAACTCAAACCGTATGAAAAGGCCTGAATCTGGTATGATTAAAGTAGCTATTGCCGACGACCACACTTTGTTCCGTGCCGGTGTGAGAACTGCATTGTCTGTTAAAAAGGATGTAGAACTGGTTGCAGAAGCGGATAACGGCATGCAATTACTCAACTTGCTGAAACATGTGGAGCCCGACGTAATTTTACTTGACATCCAGATGCCCATTATGGATGGGATTCAAACATTACCGGAAATAAGGAAACTATATCCCCAGGTTAAAGTGATCATACTTTCCATGCATAACGACCAGTCGATGATTTCAAAGCTCATGGAAATCGGCGCTAATTCATATCTTACTAAAAATTCAGATTCCGAAACCATTTACCAGGCAATAAAAACCTGTTATGAACAGGAATTTTTCTTCAATGAACTTACCAATAAAGCTTTGCTTTCCGGTCTTCGCACCAAACGTACTGACGGGCATCCATACCAGGAGGCGATGCTTACGGAGAAAGAACTGACTGTATTAAAACTGATGTGCGAGGAAAGGACGACAAAGGAAATTGCTGACATTGTGGATATCAGTCCGCGTACTGTTGAAGCAATCAGGGACAAACTAAAAACAAAAACCGGTTCCAAATCCATGGCTGGTTTAGTAATGTACGCTATAAAGAACAAAATCATTGAACAACATTAATCATGTTATATAGTTGTGGTTACATTAGCCCCGCTTAAAGCGGGGTTTTTATTTTTCTAAGGATTTTGTTTATCGAAATATTTTAATGTTTCCGCAGGTAAATATATTTTGGTTCAGGCGCGACCTGAGGCTTGATGATAATGCAGGCTTGTACCAGGCTTTGAAAAGCAGCCATCCGGTATTGCCAGTATTCATATTTGATAAAAATATCCTGGATAAACTGGAAGATAAAAAAGACAAGCGGGTGCAATTTATTCATAACGCATTACTGCAAATACAACAACAATTAAAAACATTACAGTCCTCTTTTGAAGTTTATTACGGCACGCCGGAGAATGTTTTTCAAAACTTATTAAAGAAATACAGGATTGAAAAAGTTTTCACTAATCACGACTACGAACCCTATGCAATCGAAAGAGACAATACTGTCCGCCTGTTATTGAAAAATTCAGGCATTGAATTTATAACTTTCAAAGACCAGGTAATTTTTGATAAACAGGAAATTTTAAAGGATGATGGGAAACCGTATACCGTATTTACTCCGTACAGCAAAAAATGGAAAGTAATGGGGAATGATTTTTATCTGAAAAGTTTTACTGTAAAAAAATATTCCGGAAATTTTTACAAACAAAGTGTTGCTCATCTTATTCCATCGCTTGAGTCTATAGGCTTTGAAAAAACGGATGCTCATTTTCCCTCCAAATCCGTTCTTGAAGATATAATCAGGAATTACAAAGAGCGGCGGGATTTCCCGGCCACTCACGGTACTTCTCGATTAAGTGTACACCTGCGTTTCGGAACGATAAGTATCAGGAAACTGGCAACTAAAGCGATGGAACTGGATGAAACTTTTTTGAATGAATTGATATGGCGGGATTTTTATCACATGATACTATGGCATTTTCCGCATGTTGGCAAAGGGAAAAGCTTTAAGCCGGAATATGATTTTATACGCTGGAGAAATAATGAAGATGAATTTCAGCAATGGTGCGAGGGTAAAACCGGTTACCCGATAGTTGATGCAGGCATGCGTGAACTGAATGAAACAGGTTATATGCATAATCGTGTACGCATGATCGTTGCTTCATTCCTCAGCAAACACTTATTGATTGACTGGCGTTGGGGGGAAGCGTATTTTGCAAAAAAATTACTCGATTTTGACCTGGCTGCCAATAATGGCGGCTGGCAGTGGGCTGCAGGCAGCGGCTGTGACGCTGCGCCTTATTTCAGGGTGTTCAATCCTTATTTGCAGACACAGAAATTCGACCCCGAGTTAAAATACATCCGCAAATGGGTTCCTGAATTTCAGGAATTCAGTTATCCAAAACCAATTGTTAACCATGAGTTTGCAAGAAAAAGAGCTTTGGAAACTTATGCCGCTGCATTAAAAACTAACTCTCATCTATAACCGGAAATTCATGAGGAGGTTTTATATTGTTAATGCTAGTATAGATATCAAGCAAGGTCCCTACGGCTTTTTTACCATCCTCACCTAATGTTAATGAATAGTTGTTCACATACAGGTCTATATGTTTACGCATCACGTCTTCATTCATTTCCTGCGAATGCAACCTGATATATGGTGAAATAGACGGGTAATTGGTTAAGGAATATTCAATACTCTTCCTGATAAGCCTGTTGATCTGCACCTGGATATTCCTGTCAATATTCTTTTTAATTACAATTCCGCCTAACGGTATCGGGCAGCCGGTTTTTTGTTCCCAGAATTCACCAAGGTCTATCAGTTTTATCAGGCCTTTATCCCGGTAAGTAAAACGGTTTTCATGAATAATAACCCCGGCGTCAACCTTATCGTGCAACACCGCATCTTCGATTTCTGAAAAAATCATAAACTGTTTTTTTGCTGCACCGGGAAACGCCAGTGAAAAAAGCATATTGGCCGTAGTATTTTCTCCGGGGATGGCGATAGTATATTCGTTTATTTTTTCCACGTTAACCGGTTTTCTTGAAATTAATAACGGGCCAACACCTTTACCCAAAGCCCCGCCGGAGCCCAGCAAGTTATAACCGGTTTGAACCAGTGGAAAGACCGCGTAACTTATTTTAGTAATATCCAACTTTCCTTCTAATGCCCATTGGTTAAGTGTTTGAACATCCTCCAGCACGACTTCGAAAGCCAGCTCGGCGGTATCTATTTTTTGATTTACCAATGCATCGAAAATAAACGTGTCATTGGGGCATGGGCTAAATCCTAAACTAAACTTCATTTTTTTTCAATATTTCCTCTGTTACTGATAAGAGATTTTTGTTCAGTGAAGCAATGGCTTCTTTTAATTTCCATTTTGATTTGTCGCGTTCACCGATATAATTGGATATAGAACGGAGCTGGACAAACGGGATATTTTCCTGTAAACATACATAGTGGAAAGCTGCGCCTTCCATACTTTCAACAACAGGACGATATTTTTGTTTGTACCATTTTATTTTTTCGCCAACAGTAGTAATTTCATTTACAGTTATGGCGGTGAGCTTTTCCAGTGGCAGTATATCCAGAAGTTTTTTATTAGGGTTGACGAGAACAGCATCTGTATATGGAAACTCATTTTCGCCTGCAAGGTTCAGGTCAAAAACGGTTTTGAAGGAATTATTTTCCATTACGCCCAGATCAGCAAAGCTGTCTTCTTTTATAATCACAGTATCAGTAAGGTTGCGATTATCAAAACAACCAGCCAGGCCTGCCTGGATAACCAGATCTGCTTTGTTTTTGTCAACCTCTTTAGTTAATGAATAAGTTGTTGGAACAGCACCCACGCCGGTAATTAAAAAGGAAAAACTGTGATGCGGGAAAGCAGAGGAATTAACCTGGAAAAAATCAATGCTTTGCTGAATTTCAAATCTGGTGGCGGCTATAATAAGAATGCGCATGTTGCAAATATCGCAAAATCGTAATTGGCTTGTGCAGATTTGAAATTAAGCCGGCCCTTTGTAAACAGCCCTATTGCAGCGATTTGGTTGGCAGACTGTGGCAAAACCCATTATATCTTAACTTTGCGAAAATTTTTGGAATGGTATACCTGACGAGGATTGAGCATTTTAATGCTGCTCACAAATTATACAACGATTCCTGGAGCAGGGAGCAAAATGAAGCTGTTTTTGGTAAATGTGCAAATGAGAACTGGCACGGGCATAATTATGAATTGTATGTAACAATCAAAGGGGAGCCAAATGTAGAAACCGGTTTTTTGTTTGATGTTAAAAAGCTGAGTGCGATTATTAATTCAACAATTATTGAAAAACTTGATCACAAAAACCTGAATATGGACGTAGATTTTATGAAAGGGGAAATGTGCTCAACCGAAAACCTTGCCATAGGAATCTGGAATGAGCTTGAACAAAATCTTCCTTCAGGTGTTCATTTGCATTGTGTAAAATTACATGAGACCCCGAGGATTTATGTGGAATATTTTGGAGAGAGCGGTGGTAAATTGTAAGTGATTAATGGTTTAATAATATTTATTTATGAGTAAAGTGGCTGTTTTCAGGCGGGAACATTTTAATGCAGCACACAGGTTGTTTAATGCGGCATGGGATAATGCAAAAAACGATGCAGTATTCGGTAAATGCAATAACCCCAATTATCACGGCCATAATTATGAACTTGAAGTAAGACTGGCGGGCGAACCTGATCCTGAAACAGGTTATGTATACGATTTGAAGAAATTGTCTGACCTTATTCATGAGCAGGTCATTGAAAAATTTGATCACAAAAACCTGAACCTTGACACGAAATATTTTGTTAAGCTTAATCCTACGGCAGAGAATATTGCTATTGTAATTTATAATATACTCAGGGAAAAAATTAATCCGTCTCTCGATCTGAAAATACGGCTATACGAAACTGAAAGGAATTTTGTGGAATATCCTGTAGGATAGTGCGTACACATTGGCTTTGAACTAAAACATATTGCAGAGGTTTATTGCTTTAAACAAGTTCAGGGTGAAGCGATTTAATACAAAGTGGGATGCAAAAATGCTCGGCAGGGCTGCTTATGCTGGTTGTAGAAAATGAAAATAAATAAATTTAAACAGGAATGATTTAAGATAGCCTGAAATTATATACCCCAACTGTAAACTTTAAAATATGAGTTATAAAAAAGTAGACCATTATAATGAGCATACTACATCGGAGCTGATTAAAAATTACAAAAGCAACCTCGAGTTGCTCGGGGAAAATGCAGAGCGGGAAGGTTTGCTTAAAACGCCGGAGCGGGTGGCAAAGGCAATGCAATTTCTTACCCACGGTTATGAACTCGATGCCAAAGCGATTCTTGATTCTGCAAAATTTCATGAAGATGTGAGCGAAATGATTATTTTGAAAGATATTGAGATATACAGTTTGTGCGAACACCACATGCTTCCGTTTTTTGGTAAAGCACATGTGGCGTATATACCTAACGGTTGGATAACCGGTTTGAGTAAAATTGCCCGGGTGGTGGATGTGTTTTCGAGGCGTTTGCAGGTGCAGGAACGGCTGACTACACAGATACTGGATGCTATTAAAGAATCTCTCGATCCTTTGGGAGTTGCAGTTGTTATTGAAGCTTCCCATCTATGTATGATGATGCGTGGTGTGCAAAAACAAAATTCAGTTACTACAACTTCTGCTTTCTTTGGTGAGTTTCATAAGGATAAGACACGCAGTGAATTTATCAAGCTGATTTCTGCGAAACTTCATTGAGCATTAAAAGGCAGATGTGAAATGTAAGATAGAAATTCATTGGTATATTGCCTTTTGATGTTTTTATTTTTTACCGCCGCATTTACTTTCTCAGAGGGAAAGATTTTCTTTGCCGAACAACATCTTTAAATCATATTTGCTTTTATAACCTGCTGTTTTATGAAGCATGCATATATTTTTCCGGGTCAGGGTTCCCAGTTTCCGGGCATGGGTAAGGATCATTATGACAACAGTGCGTTTGCCAGGAAATTATTTGAACAAGCGAATGAAATCCTCGGTTTCAGGATTTCAGATGTTATGTTCAAAGGTTCCGAAGATGATCTGAAACAAACAAATGTCACACAACCTGCAGTTTTCCTCCATTCAGTAATTGCATTTAAGAGCATTGATGGTGCGAAACCTGATATGGTGGCAGGTCATTCGCTGGGAGAATTTTCGGCGCTTGTTGCTAATGGAGTATTAAGTTTTGAAAATGCATTGGAACTGGTGTCAATCCGGGCAAAAGCTATGCAGAAAGCCTGTGAACTTATCCCTTCTACAATGGCAGCGGTTCTTGCACTGTCAGATGAAAAAGTAGAAGAGATTTGTACACAGGTGCAAAAAGAAACCGGAGAAATTGTAGTACCGGCCAATTATAATTGTCCGGGCCAACTGGTAATCAGTGGATCTTTAAAAGGAATCGATATAGCCTGTCAGCGCATGAAAGCTGCCGGTGCAAAACGAGCGTTGGTGCTTTCCGTCGGCGGGGCTTTCCATTCGCCTTTGATGGAGCCTGTAAAAGAAGAATTAAGGGCAGCCATTGAAAAAACTACTTTCTATTCACCTAAATGCCCGGTATATCAAAATGTGGCAGCAAAAGCAGTGGTCGATAAAGACGAGATAAAAAAGAATCTTGAAGAACAACTTACAGGTGCGGTTAAATGGACCCAAAGTGTAAAAGCAATGATCGATGATGCCGCATCAAGTTTTACAGAAGTGGGACCCGGTAAAGTTTTGCAAGGTTTAGTGCTCAAGATTAATAAAGAAGTAAAAGCGGAATCAATCGGATAATTTGCGTATTACTAATTATGCGAATGATAAACAAAATATTTTAGCAATACCGCATATTTTCATACCTGCACGTTAATAGCGCAGTTCACCCATTCGGCATCGAAAGACGCGTGATACTTTTTATAGAAGTTAATGGCAGGTTCGTTCCATCCCAATACCTGCCATACAATTCCATTTAATTTAGTTTCTTTCGCCTCTTCAATCAGCTTGTCGAATAATAATTTACCTAATCCTTTGCCTCGCATTTTCTCGGTTACGATGAGGTCTTCCAGGTACATGCGTTGCCCCTTCCAGGTACTGTAACGTATATAGTATAAAGCAAACCCTTCTATCTTGCCGTCTGCTTCTGCCACAAGTGCCCACCACACCGGTTTTTCACCAAAACCGCTTTCTTCAAAATGATTTAATGTTACTGTTACCTCCTGCGGTGCCTTTTCATATAGCGCCAGTTCTTTAATCAATTCCAGTAATCTCGGGCAGTCTTCCTTTTTTGCTCTTCGGATTTTTATTTCCATTGAAATTTATTTTTTCCGGGTTGCTTTAAATGTGCCATTGGGTTGTATAGAGAGTAATTCGGTTACTTCATTTTTTTCATTGGTATTGAACTGGATGGTGAAGCCGGTTAATGTTTTTATGTTGAATTTATTTTTGTCTATGGCCACCAGTTCATATTCGGGTTGACCAGGAACTGAAAGTGTAAGTGCCCTATCATTTTTTATAAATACTTTAAGAGTCATACCACTCAATGTATAATCGCCTACATATTTCAATAAACTGTCTTTTGACATTTCTTTTGCTTTTGGAGTTTTGACAAATGAAATGGATTTAACAGAAGGTTCAAGGCTGATGTCTGCACTGATAATGTCTCCATTTGTATTCATCTGGAATTGAATTGGGCTACTGTTTTCAGATGTATCGATTCCATCTTTACCGTTTTTTTCGAAGATGTCAAATATATCGTACTGTTTGTGCCGCAACCATAATGTTTTATTGCCGGCTAATGCAAAAAGCGAATCGCCTTTTAACTGAACATCAAAAGATCCATAACCATTGTTGCTGTATAATCCTTCATAATCTTTTAAATCATGGCTTGTATTGGTGATTTTCTTTGCGGATGGCACAGCTGCTTTTTTTGCATCATTATCTTCTTTCTTTGCTTTATTGGTAATGTTTTTCATGTAACTGTCCCAGTCAAAATATTTTAATTTCAGTATTTTATCAGCTAAAATATTTCTTACTATGGGGGGAACAGCGGAAGAGTTTTGATTGGTTAAAACAATAATACCCACACTGTCGCTGGGAAAAAAACAGGTGCTTGCCGAAAAGCCGTCGATGTTGCCACCGTGTTCTACACGGTAATGTCCGCGATAGGAGGCAAGCATCCATCCGAAACCATAGTTGGCAAAATAAATATCAGGATTATCTTTATCAGGCAAACCACCGCCAATTACCATCTGTGAACTGATGGCTTCATTTCTGTGGGCGGCAGGAATGATTTCTTTACCTTCAAATTTTCCATTATTGATCCAGGTGATAACCCATTTCGCCATATCGTTCACGGTACTGTTGATACTGCCTGCAGGGCCCATTGCGGCGATATGATAATAATCCAGCTTTTTTATGATACTATCATTCTTCAAGCCATAGCCTGATGCAGCATCATTATTCTTAGCCATGTCATCGACTGAAAAATTTGAATTGTTCATGCCAAGCGGAACGAAAATTTTTTCACGGACATTATCCTCCCAGCTTTTACCGGTAATTTTTTCTGCAACAGCTCCCTGAGCCATGAACATGAAATTATTGTATTGCCATTTTTCACGAAGGCCTGCGGAAGGTTCCATGTATTGGATCCGTTGTATCAATGTATCACGGGATGTTGTACTAAACAGGTACCACGAATAATCATGCCTTGGCAGGCCTGTCCGGTGGCACATCATATCACGTAATGTGATTTTGTTATTCATCTCGTCGTTATAAAATTTGAGCTCCGGCAGGTAATTTCTCACGGGCTTGTCATAGTCAATTTTCCCGTCCTGTCTGAGAATTCCTAATATAGTTGATGTAAATGCCTTGGTGCACGACCCTATTGCGAATACAGTATTTGCAGTAACCGGCGTTTTGTTTTCATAGTCACGATAACCAAATCCTTTTGCATAAACGACTTTGTTTTTTTCCACCACGGCTACTGCAAAACCTGCAGCATGCCAGTCTTTCAGCACACGCGCAAATGCGGTGTCGAGTCCATTGAACCTGTTTTCTTCTGAAGATTTATGTTTTTGCGCAAAAGCAAAAGTGGTGGCGCTGATCAAGAGTAGTGTGAAAAATTTTCTCATATATTTTTATTTTACAATCCTTGATAATCCTTTTCAATATCGTTGGGTCGCACTCTTGTGCGTAATCATTCTATTCCTCATTCATTATTTTTCCGGCCTGAAAAGCGGAGTTAATCAAAGTCTCCGGCATTATGGTCGGTTGTTTTATCAACTCATTGCCTGTTGCAGGTCATTCATGATATCATTTACGTTTTCTATTCCCACGCTCATTCTTATTAAACCATCAGTAATGCCGAAGCGGATGCGTTCATCACGCGGCACACTGTAATGTGTCATGCTTGCAGGATGGGATAGGAGCGTATCTGCTGTTCCCAGTGAAACGGCACGGACACACATCTGTAATTTATCAATAAATTTTTTGCCTGCTTCCAATCCGCCTTTTAATTCAAAGCTCATCATCGGCCCAAAATGTTTCATTTGTTTTTTGGCTACAGTATGATCAGGGTGAGATGCCAATCCTGTATAATTTACATTGGCTACGGCATGGTGCTTGGCTAAAAAAGCGGCAACCTTTTCAGCATTGCTGCAATGCCTGTCCATCCGCAACTCCAGCGTTTTCATTCCTTGTATTAATAAATAAGCATCAAAAGGATTGGCATTGCCGCCCAACAGTGCATGCCATTTCCAGGCTTTTGTTTTCATGAATGCTCTGTCTTTCCCAATCAATACCCCGCCAATAGCCGTTCCATGCCCGTTTAAAAATTTTGTGGTGGAATGAAAAACAAAATCCACTCCATATTTGAAAGGTTGTTGCAGGTAAGGGGTCGCAAAAGTGTTGTCAACCGTCACAATAATGTTATGTCGTTTTGCAATTTTTGTTACTGCTTCTATGTCTACGCACTGTATAGTAGGGTTTGCCGGTGTTTCTATATGCACCAGTTTGATCTTGTTTTTTTTAATGGTTTCTTCTACAAGGTTCAGGTCGCGCATGTCAATAATGATAGTATTAATGCCGTTCGCATCAAGTACTTTATACATCAATTCATAGGTTCCTCCATACAATGAAAAATGCGACATGATCTTATCTCCGGCCTGCAGATTGCTCATGAACATAGTTGTCATTGCAGCTTGTCCGCTTGCATGTAATAAAGCTTTTAATTGCAGATCGGTCCCGGTTTCATTTCTTAAGCCAAATGCTTCCAGTGCGGCAATGGTTTGCTCGGCTGCTTTGAAAGTAGGGTTACCCCAGCGGCTGTAAATAT
Source organism: Puia sp. (assembly GCA_035541355.1). Classification (GTDB taxonomy): domain Bacteria; phylum Bacteroidota; class Bacteroidia; order Chitinophagales; family Chitinophagaceae; genus Puia. Next base: position 37,534 of record DATKNN010000020.1, read on the forward strand.
TTTCTTTGTCTTTTCCTGCAAACCTTTCCATGCCTTGTTCTGCCGTATCAAAAACAAAAGTAGACGTTGCATAGATCGGCGTAAGATGTGAATATTCGGCATTATTGCCATCTGCCGCATGGAGTGCGACTGAACTCATATCCGTGAACGGGAATTTATTATCAGCCATGATGAGAATTGAATGTTTAAATTTGGAAACAGGAATCAAAAGTAAATGATAATTTCTTTTTATGATGAAACAGTTAATACAGCAATATGCGAACTATAACCTGTGGGCTAATAGCAAAATGGCGGAAGCAATTAACCTGCTGGCAGACGAACAACAACATCGTGAAATTATAAGCAGCTTTAACAGTATCTATAAAACCGTTTTTCATGTGTGGGGTGCTGAATTGATTTGGTGGAAGCGCATGCAGAAAGAGACACACATCTTAAAAATTGAAGATACGTTCAATGGCTCTATGATATTATTGTGTAATGCATGGAATGAAGTTGACCAGCAATGGGTCAGTTTTGCGAATGAAATTTCTGAAAATTCATTGGATGAAAAATTGGATTACCGAACCATGAAAGGTGATCTGTTTAGTGATGAACCATATCTGATACTGCAGCATGTTTTCAATCATAGCACCTATCATCGCGGACAATTGATAACTATGTTAAGACAGGTCGGCGCTGAAAAAATACCCAATGGTGATTTTATAGCATGGACAAGAACAAAAGATAATCTTTGACTGATCTTAATTAACGTTAAGGATTATGCGTAAAAATGGTAAAAAGGGCATGATCTGATTTGGGCGTTTATATCAATATCTCTATTCTTCATTCTTATTCATCATAATTGCTAACCTTATATTTGCATAAAAACTGCCATGGAAATTACGACTGCCGGCCTTAATGATATTCCTGAATTGATATTGCTGATTAACGGCGCTTATAGAGGAGAAGGCGCCAAAAAGGGGTGGACAACCGAAGCTGATTTGCTGGATGGTACCAGAACCAATGTGGAAATGCTGGAGAAGCTTATGGGGGATGTTAACGGAGTGCTACTAAAGTGCGTAGATGATCATAAAAGAATAATTGGTTGCGTGAATCTGCAAAAGCATGGAGCCAGGCTTTATCTAGGGATGCTGACTGTTTCACCAGAATTGCAGGGCGGAGGAGTAGGGAAAAAAATGCTGTTAGCAGCAGTTGACTACGCAAAGAGCCATGGTTGTTCTGCGATATACATGACCGTTATTTCCGTCCGGCATGAACTGATTGCCTGGTATGAAAGACATGGGTATGTTAAAACCGGTGCAAAAAAGCCATTTCCGGTAGGCCCTGCTTTTGGTATTCAAAAACAACCCCTTGAGATGATAGTGATGGAGAAAGTGGTTTCATAATTTTGGGATTGGCATTTTATTTATGTGGTTAATGGAAAATATCTTCAACAAATTCCTGCAACAGAAAAGGGTAATCATACTTGATGGTGCAATGGCCACCGAGCTGGAAAAGCGTGGCGCTGACCTGAACCATCCTCTATGGTCTGCGAAAATTTTAGCTGAACAGCCGGAGCTTATTAAGCAAGTTCATCTCGACTATTTGAAATCCGGTGCCGATATAATTACAACTGCAAGTTACCAGGCAAGTTTTGAGGGCTTTGCAAAATATGGGTATTCCGAAAAGGAAGTAGTTGAATTAATGAAACTTAGTACACAGCTTGCGGTTAATGCAAGGGATGAAGCTATTCAAAAGGGAATCATCAAAAGCCCGGAACCTTTGATTGCAGCATCTGTTGGACCTTACGGTGCCATGCTTGCTGATGGTTCAGAGTATAAGGGCAATTACGGTATTGATATAAAGGCGTTAAAGAATTTCCATCGCAGACGTATGCAAACCCTCCTGGAAAGCGGTGCTGATTTATTAGCCTGCGAAACAATTCCCTGTGCTGATGAAGCCATAGCATTAGTCGAATTGCTGGCTGAATTTCCCCATGCGCAAGCATGGATCAGCTTTAGCTGCAAGGATGAAAGACATGTTAGCAGTGGAGAAAATTTTGCAGATTGCATCCGTATAGTTAATCAAACCGTGCAAGTGGCAGCTGTAGGTGTAAATTGCACTTCTCCTGTATATATCAGCTCTCTTTTACGTATAGCCAGTACTGTTACAGGTAAACCATTACTTGTTTATCCCAATAAAGGCGAAACCTGGGATGCATTGCATAAATGTTGGTTGGCCGGTGCAGGAAATAATAATTTTTCAGAACAGGCTTTACAATGGTTTAATGCCGGTGCATCATTAATAGGAGGTTGTTGTCGTACAACACCTGAAGATATCAGGAGCCTAAAACAAATTTTTTAAGCCTGTGGCTTAGCCATTTCAACCAAAACGGCTGATATTTGTATTTACCCGTTATATGCCCATTTCACAAGAGTGGCACCCCAGGTAAAACCACCTCCAAACGCAGCAAACACCAGGTTGTCACCTTTTTTCAATTTTTTTTCCCAATCCCAAAGGCATAACGGAATAGTACCGCTTGTGGTGTTGCCATAACGATTGATATTGATCATTACTTTATCGCCGGATAAGCCCATGCGGTTTGCAGTAGCGTCGATAATTCTTTTATTTGCCTGGTGTGGTACAAGCCAGGCAATATCTTCGCCGGTAAGATGGTTCTTCTCCAGCAGTTCCGCACTCACATCTGCCATACCCTTAACAGCAAATTTAAATACGGCTTGGCCTTCCTGGTAGATATAATGTTGTTTAGCGGCAACGGTTTCAAATGAAGAAGGATGAAGTGAACCACCTGCTTTCATGTGCAGGTAATGGCAACCACTTCCATCAGTTTTCAAAATGCTGTCGAGTATGCCATATCCTTCATAATTTGGTTCCAGCAAAACAGCACCAGCGCCATCCCCGAAAATGATGCATGTAGTACGATCGCTATAATCCACAATAGCGCTCATCTTATCAGCGCCAACCACAACTACTTTTTTGCATCTGCCGCTTTCAATCAGTGATGTACCGGTTGTAAGGCTAAATAAAAAACCTGAACAGGCGGCAGCCAGGTCGAAGCCCCAGGCGTTTTTTGCTCCGATTTTATCGCAAACAAGATTTGAAGTTGATGGGAAAAACATATCGGGAGTAACTGTACCTACAATCAAACAATCAATTTCTTCAGGGCTGATACCGCGTTTTTTGCATAGTTCCAGCACGGCAGGCACACATAGGTCTGATGTAGCTTTTCCTTCTCCTTTTAAAATTCTCCTTTCTTCTATGCCTGTTCTTGTTCTTATCCATTCTTCATTGGTATCCACCATTTTCATCAGGTCGGCATTTGTCAAACGATCTTCAGGAACATACCCTCCAATTGCTGTAATAGCTGCGGTAATTTTTTGGCTCATTATATTTTGGTTAAATCCGGGAAAATAATTGTGCAAATTTGGTATAAAAAAAATAAATAAGAAATAAATAATCAAATACACCTGCAACGCGTGATAATCCGCATTTTTTCCCGATTGGCTGACAAGCACCTGGTTTAATGGTTTTTTACGTGTATATATATACGTTAATATTCCGGCCGGTGTGATAAAAGGGATCGAATTACTTAAAAGATTTTTTACCGGTAAATAGTATTTTTTATCTGAAAAATATTAATCAGTTGTATTAATGTTTAAGAAATTATAAAACGATAAAATCTTTTTTTGTAGATTGAAATACTATTTCCTTTTCTTCGTCATTAAAATTTTTGTTATGCGATTCAATGATCAGGTTGCTATTGTTACAGGAGCAGGTCAGGGTATTGGTTTTGAAATAGCTAAACAGTTATCGCTTCAGGGTGCCAGCGTAGCACTGAATGATTTGGACGAACGACTTGCTGCTGATGCCGTTAAAAAAATTTTGTCAGTTGGTGGAAAATCAATTGCTATTCCGGGTGATGCAGCCAATATTGATTTTATCAAAGAAATGGTAAATAAAACTGTTTCCACATTCGGTTCACTGACTATTGCCATTGCAAATGCAGGCATTACCTTATTTGCGCCATTTTTCGAATACAGCCCGGATGCTTTTACAAAAGTGATGAATCTTAATCTTGCCGGAAGTTTTTTTTTATCACAATACGCAGCGAAAGAAATGGTTAATCAGAAAAAAGGTGGAAGTATTTTATTCATGTCTTCCGTAACCGGTCATCAGGCTCATAAAAACCTGGCTGCATACGGCATGACTAAAGCTGGATTGGAAATGTTGGCAAAAACATTGGTTGTAGAGCTGTCTGAATATGGTATTAATATAAATGCAATAGCACCGGGGGCAACAATTACCGAGCGAACGCTGCATGACGAAAACTATGAAAAAACCTGGTCAAGAATAACCCCTATGCAAAAACCTGCAACTGTATATGATATTGCAAATGCGGCCTTGTTTCTCGTATCGCCATCATCAAGGCATATAACCGGTCAGTCACTAATTGTAGATGGGGGCTGGACATCCGTAAGCCCATCGCCGTATTAATATTTTGTTCAAAATAAGATATTCATTAACGTTATATTATTGATGCCTTAAAGAGATCATTATCCTGATTACAAAATATATATATCTGAAAATTGAATTAAAAGCTTTGTAATTGCGTTTTATTGCATTGAGCCGGGGTTAAATACGAAAGGTGTTGTAATTAACGCAAAGCCGCTATGGGCATGCACTATAGGACTTTTACTAAAACTGAAATTGTGGAATGAATATTGCAATGTTAGGATAGGATGATGAATTTATAACTAAAAATTCCATACTATGAAAACTCAATTACATCTTAGTACTACAAAAGCCGAACACGGTGTTTCCAACGCAATTGCTTTTATTTTGGCAATTACTATAGCTCTTGCTTTAGGTTGCCTGGTGGCATTCGTGAAATAGCAATATCATTATCAGTGAACTTTTAGATTGACTGATAGCAATCGCGGTTACGGACATGGGGTTAAAGAAGCCATGAAAGAAAATTGTCCACTTCATTCTTTCATGGCCTTTTGTTTGTTCAGCTGCTTCAAATCCTTTCTTAAAAAAAAAGCATTAGTCTGCACTAATGCTGTAATTCTTTAACTGTTTTTCTTCGCTGATCTTCACCTCCTGACATATTAAGTCCTGTCTTTTTCTTGTGCTTTTACAAGCCTGTCATACAGAGTAATATACGTGAGCAGCACAAAAATAACGAAGAAAGAAGCTCTGGGGTCGATGTTTTGTTTAATGGCAAGGGCGTTCAGGTGCAATAGGTACTTAGCCATAAAAATTTTTGTTTTTATAGGGAATGGATTAACTCTGTAATAACGGAAAACGGTCCTATTTATTTTTAAATAAGGATGGTGCTTTTGCTGCTATCTGATTAACTGATACTGCGTTGTTTATGTTTTATTGGCATGTGTATTGCATATATAAGTAGCAGGTTATTAATTCACCAATATTACCAAAATGAATAAAATATTTTTTGTTTGCCTGCTTATCGGGTTAACATACGCAGCAAAAGCACAAGTTATCGGGACAGTAGATAAACGGACAAAAGAGCTGGATGTTTCTTCCAGCCAGAAAGTAGAATATAAAGTATTTGGTTATGAATTTGCAGGAGCTGCGACAAAAAAAATGATATGTTTCTCTTCTCATGACGCTGATGTAAGAGCTAATTACAATAACTGCCCGTTGGGTTCATATTTTGGTACGGATAGGATGAAAATCGGAGATAGAATTTTATATATCGGGCCTGCCGGAAAGTTGTTTGCTAAAATGATGTATGTTACAGGAAGCGGAAAAAAAACGCTATTCTACCTGCCCAGATCAAGTTTTGTGATTAAATAACCTAATTCATAATTTAAACTGAGCTTTTCGGATATGCATCTTCAGCATTTTTGACAATACTGAATTTGTATGTGTAAAACATCGTTGAGATTGTATCAATAAAACATCGTTACCTCCTTTTTATCACCAACAGTTTATTCAAAACCACGTTTGATCTCACCAAATCGAAAACTTGACCATTTTCTGCTAACACTACCCGGGGATAAATATTTTTCATTAACTGCTGTGCACTTTCTTCAACCGTGAGCTTTCAATAATCAATGCAATAAAGCTGAGTAATGCGGCAATGCAGAGGTAATATCCTACATATACCAGTCCGTAATGTTTGGCGAGATTAGTCGCAAAATACGGAGTGAGTGATGCCCCCAATATCCCGGCTAATGTAAAGGAAAGTGAAGCTCCTGTATAACGTACAGGCGCGGGAAAAAATTCAGCGAGCGCTGTTCCCAGTGGGCCATAATTAAGTCCGGTAAGAAACATTCCGGCAGCAAGAAAACTAACTGTAAGCGACCAGTTACCGCCGACAAAAAATTTTGAAAAAAATATACCGAAAAAGAAAAGTAAGACGGTGGACAACATCAGTACTCGTATAGGGCTATAACGTCCGGCCAGCGTTGCCGATAATAATATTCCTGCTGCAAAAAAAATCATCGATATCATTTGCGCAGAAAGAAAATCGGAACGAGTGTAAGACAACGCAGAGGTGCCCCAACTCAATGCAAAAACCGTCATCAGATAAAATGATAAAAAAATTAATATAGAGATAACCGTGCCAAGGGAAAGCGACATGCCATATCTGGTAAACACTTCGCTGACAGGAAATTTCACACGTTGATTATTCTTTATTATTTTCAGGAAATCAGGCGTTTCAATAATTTTCAACCTTACATACAGGCCAACCCCCACGAGCAAAAAACTCAAAACGAAAGGTATTCTCCATCCCAGTGAAAGAAATTGCTGACCCTTCAGGGTATTACCGATAATCAGGAAAACAGCTGAAGAAAGCACAAAACCCAGTGGCGCGCCTAATTGCGGGAACATACCGTACCATGCTTTTTTACCTTCAGGGGCATTTTCTGTAGCAAGCAACACTGCTCCGCCCCATTCACCACCGAGTCCGACACCTTGGCCAAACCGAAAAAATGCCAGTAGTATCGGAGCGGTAATTCCAATAGAAGAATAAGTGGGAAGCAGTCCAATGGCTACGGTGGAAATGCCCATGGTCATGAGAGAGGCTACCAGCGTAGCCTTGCGTCCCATACGGTCACCGAAATGACCAAACAAGGCGGAACCTATGGGGCGGGCGAAAAATGCAAGTGCAAATGTAGCCAGTGATTCAAGCGTGCCTGAAGCAGGGTCGGAAGATGGGAAAAAAAGTTTAGGGAATACTAAAACTGCAGCTGTGGCATAAATATAAAAATCGAAAAACTCAATAGTAGTCCCAGCAAGGCTGGCTATGAGAATACGAAAAGCTGAGTTCTGGTTTTTTTGTTGGTCCATTATTTCTTTTTTCAAATATAAAGGTTAGTGACCATTTTATTTATGGAATTAGTTGGACCATCAGGTAGCCGGAATTAGAAAATATTGATAATAGAAACACACTGATTCATTGATGAAGCAATAGTTAAAATAAACTCAATCAATGAATATTTTTCGATACTAACGATACATTCATATTTTGCGTATATTGATTGACGTTAAAATGCAGCCTGTTGATTAGCTGATTTATCAGCTTATTACAGAAAAATTAAAATCAGCGTCAGTGCAATACCTGCTGCGGCGAAATACATGCCCTTTTTGAAAATGGTTGTTTTTGGTAAAAACATCCAGAATGCTGATACTACAAAAAATAATAAGGATAATCCAAAAAATACGTTCAGGTAAAATAAGGGCTCTTTGGTAGACGCTTTGTGCAGGTTGGCCAATTTGTTGATGGCATCAGGCCACTCTTTGGTAGTGTAATTAACTTCGCCGGTTTCTTTATTATAAGTACCCTGTTGGAAAGAAATGATCTTTCCGTTTTCTCCGGTAACCTTCAGGTCCCGTATCCTTAATTCCCTGCCTAAATTTTCGATGGTGATGTTAGGCTTTGTTTTTCTTTGGACTTGCTTTTCTATTTTCAGGAAATCGGTATCCCTGAATATCATAATCACTCCGCTTACGGCGTAAACAGCCATAATTCCCGCTAAAAAATAACCAAGGTAACGGTGATAAACCCTCATTTTCGTACTTAAGTTTTGCTTGCTCATAATTTTTGTTTTTAAATTCAGGGCTGATGGCCCCGGAAAAATTATTATTTAATTTAAGTGAACTCCAAATTGTGGGGAATATTAAAATATCCCCCGTGAGGGGCAGTCAACAACTACTGCCCGCGTATGATAATTTTAATAGTAATCCGCTTAAGGTTCGTTTTGTATTGTTTTGTAAAAATAATTTTAGGGAGATAGTTGAAGAAGGAAATGAGATTAACCCTAAAATTGTTGCGATGAATACTAAAAATTTTGCGGTTGAAACAAACCTGTGAAATTCTTAGTATGAGGTTATATATTTTAATGCAAAACCGATCCTGATTTTAGCAGCTGTATTATTTCGCGGCGCTGCTCATAAAACGTTTTGTCAGCCATTTTCTAATCGGTACATCGTATAGGTGTGCGCAGGCATATGCAAGTGTTACAGATATGCCAAAAACGAGAAAAGAAACAAGCATCAGTAATGCATGGGTCTTAAATGATGGGTTCATCAAAAAATCTTTATGGTTTGCCACCCATGCCACATACATGTATATAAACGGATAATGAATTATATATAAGGGATAGGATATATCGCCCAGGAACTTCGACAATTGTAAAGAAAATTTTCCTTTTATTTCACCACTTGCCCCCAGGTAAACGATAAATGGGAATGCAAATACGATGCATAAAGAATCATACAGGCCATTCATCCACAAATGATCAGTTCCTCCTATTCTTGGTATGGAAAGCACGATGATCAGCAACAGGCTGCACCACAAAAAAGCATTTTTTATGTTCGTGAGTTTTGCTGACCGCGAAAGCAATAATCCTGCAAAAAAAGGATAAAGTAAGCGTGTAAAACCGATGCGAAGCTGTGCCGGATCAGTTGACCAGCCTCCGATAATATCACCATGGGGGCTTGTTACAGCCAGATGAACAAGCGCACATGCTGCAATAAAAACAAGTATGGAGAGTAATCTTTTTGAAAATTTACGAACGAAAAGCGCATAGAGTACATTGGCAATATATTCGAAAAAAAGTGACCATGCCGGCCCATCAAGCGGATGCATCTCGCCCCATCCACGAATCTCCAGTGATTGAGGAACAGGAATCAATGTAAAACCAATTAACATGGCGAGCAACAGCTTCCACACAGGTGTGGTACTGATTGAATTAAAAACGGAACAATCCTGGAAATAGAACGTTACGGTACCGATAACCATCCCTACTATAATCATAGGATGGAGCCGGATCAGGCGACGTTTGAAAAAGCTCCCGAGTGTCATTTTTCCCCAGCGGTCATCGTAGGCATAACCAATTACAAAACCGGAAAGCAGAAAGAAAAAATCTACGGCCATGTAGCCATGATTAATAATCTGTTTCGTATGGTCGCCTCCGGTGAAAGTTTCCAATATATGAAACATCACTACCATTAAGGCTGCTACACCGCGCAAGCCATCGAGTATGATATAATGTTTTTTGCTGTCTGTGTATGTAGTAGAACTTTGAATCATTGGCCGTTTTTAAATTTGAATTGTCATATATTTATTGCTGTATAAGCATGAATAAAGAAAAAGAATAAGTGAAAGTATAAAATTTTTTATTTTATATCTCTGAAGATGATCAAAACTTAAATGTTTCATCCTGGTTGTAATTCGGGTAACAAGAAGAAGCGATACTTTTATAAATAAATAAAATGATTAACCGGACTATTCATTTTTTAGGAACATTTTGTTTTGTTGCATTTCTGTTTGCCTGCAAAGCCCTTAGTGATAATAATAATCAATTATCAGAAAAAGAAAAGCGGGAAGGATGGAGCATGCTGTTTGATGGTGCTTCCACCAATGGCTGGCATTTATATAACAATGGCAAGATTGATACACAGTGGATAGCAAAAAACGGGGAACTGTATTGTAATACAAATTTCAGACTGGAGCACCAGGATATTGTTACAGATAAAGAGTTTGGAAATTTTGATTTGAAGTTTGAATGGAAGATAGCTGTTGCAGGCAACAGCGGAGTATTTATTAATGTTATTGAAAGAAATGATCTGGCCACCACCTGGTCATCCGGGCCGGAATATCAGTTGCTGGAAAGCTCGAATCCCGATTATGCAGTACCTAATAAGCGATCGGGTTGTATGTTCGGCTTTGCCCCACAAATAAATGCTGTTGAACCCAAACCCCAGGGACAATGGAACCAGTCGGAAATCAAACAGGTGAATGGCAAAGTTGAATTTTATTTGAATGGTGTGCTGACAGCCCAACAGGATTTTTATTCGCCAGCCTGGACGGATATGATTAATAAAACTAATTTTGTTCATTTTCCAGAGTATGGGAAACATACCAAAGGGCATATTGGTTTGCAATATTGGTTAAAGGGGATTTCTTTCCGTAATATAAAAATCAAAGAGCTTTGATTTTGAACTAATGATTTAGGGGTTCCACCAATATGTAAATTTCAAAACCAGTGAATGGTTTTTTACAAATACCGGCCCTATATAATAATTGTCGGTATATACAATAAATAAATCTGAAGCAGGTTTGTAACGCCATTGAAACCTTGTATTCAAATTGGTGTTGGCTGTTTGCTGGTTATACTGCAGATATGCGGTAAGAAATAGGGTGTTTGTAAAAGTTATATCAATCTTTGTTCCCAGCAACAGAAAATTATTTTTACCCCAGGGTTGCGGAAGTTGTAAACTGTTGTAGGTTGCAGCCACATCAATATTTACAAATGGCTGAATGCGATAGCCTACATCTCCAGACAGGCTTAACAATTGACCATGATCATAATAACTTCCATCTCTCAACGAAAAACTATAGGTGAGCGTATGCTGGGGCGCAGAAACAATATCAACGCCTGCACTATTCCAGTTATGCTTTGTATGTGCAGCAAGCGAATCCTTGCCAAGGTTGGTCGGATCAAAAGGTGCTAATAATTCCACATAGTCATTCTGCATTACTGCATTGAAAGTACTTTTATCCCTGAATGTGATGAGATACGATAAAACACTTTCATTATCGGTACGATAAAATTTCGTGTCAAAATAATAAGTAGAAGTCAGCTGGGGGCCATGGCTTAATACTATACTTTTTTTGGGAAAGAAATACCTGGTAATAAGCGGATTAATTTTTACGTAATTATTTCTGGGCACATAACCGACCTCGGCATTATAATTACTTCCTACTACTTCATGTTGCCAGGAGATCAGCCATTTGCGGCTGCTATATTGAAGGTTGGCCGCATGTGCGAAATCTTTATTATAAAGACCAGGAGTAAATGATTTGATAAGAATGGTTTTTCCTGTCCATGTGTTGTTGGAGGGGGCGAGGTTATATTCAATCCCGATATTGCGGTTATACTGTGAATACAAAGTTGATACTGAATCTTTCGCCGGGTGATAGTTGATGGAGGTTTTATCGATGTAAAAAAATGTGATGTTTGATTTTTTAAAAAGCTTTCGCTGCAATGTTACTTCAGCAAAATTGAGTGCAGGTAACCCCGTGTTGTTGTTTTTTTGTGTTTCCATGTCCATCACGCCCAGTCTCCAGTTATTATCTATTTTGCCACTGAGCCTCAGGCCTGCATTAATAGACGAAGTCAGCCCGATCCTTCGGGAAAAAAAAGGCCTGATATTGGCGTAACCCAGGTTAGAAAAAAGGTCTGCATTTTCCAGGAAAAATTGTCTTTTTTCAGGGAAAAACAATTCAAACCTGCTCAGGTTGGTCACTTGCCTGTCTACATCTACCTGCGAAAAATCAGGATGAAGAGTAACATCAAGATTAAGAGAAGAAGATACGGTAATTTTCGCATCCATTCCTGCCTGTTTCCTGAAATCAGCAGGCATGCCAGTGGTATAGTCTTTGGTTACACCGGCAAGCACGTAAGGGATCAGGGAAATATTGCTGTGATGTTCAGGCAAGGGCTCATTCCATATTATCGACCCGGTGTAAGAAAGTGAAGCTGTGGGAAATTGTCTTGGAATAGGTGTCCAGCTTGATTTTTCGGTTGTTTTCAAATCATTTCTGCTGAAATTGACCCCCCATTCTTTAATTCCTTTCTTATACCTGATGGTTTTGAAAGGAATTGCAGCTTCCCAAATATATTTTTCGGAATCATTCTTCACAACAGATATCCATTTGTTGTCCCAGTTCAGGTCCACTTTTCCACCGTCATACATCGTGCCGTCCCATTGAGCCCCTGCTGCATTGGCACCAAATGAAAAACCAGTTGTCAAATCGCCGTAGGTGTCGAGAAATAAAAGAAAATTATCATTCCTGCCGAAATTAAAATCCCTGCGCATTGATTCCACCATATTCGGCCCCGGCGAAGGTTTGTAGCAAGTGGCCAGGATGTATAAATTTTTATCGTCGTACGTCATGCGCACTTCTGTAGTTACGTTTGCACAACTCGTATCCATCGGCAACACCATGCAAAACCCGGTAGCGACCTGTGCCTCTTTCCAGGCTTCTTCATTCATAATGCCATCCACTTTTATCTGTGACGAAGCTTTTACGATGTAATATTTGAACAAGTCATTTTTTTTCTGGCTATTCGCCAGCAGTGATGTCAAAAGCAGTAAATAAGAACAGGCAAAGCGTTTCAAGTTCAGTTGGTTTGGGGCTATATGATTGATGAAACCATAAGAAAATTTAAAATTATCAAAACATAAATAAACCAACAACGATTTGGTGGCTGTAACACATTTTTATGTGCATTTTTTTGACACAAAAAGGGGGTGCATTTGAGCGGGTTTGATTATGGATTTTAAAACAAGCAGCGGAAATATAAATTTTCTGGCAAATGGCGCAGGTGAATTTCGCAGATAATGACAGCGCTAATCTACATTAGATCAGTGTAAACAATATGCGAAAACCTAGTTTTGATGTGCTTTTACAATAATTATTGGTAATCCTGGCGGCTAATATAATGTGTAAAAAGTTCAGGAAACCTCTGTTTGTCACAGTATCAGATTATTCAGGCTTAGCGAACCCGTCACCCAGTAGGCAAAAAACTTGCTATTTCATAGTAAGCGCGTATGATTACTGCTTTTATCTTATTGGATAAGCATATTTCATTTCAAGCTGAGTCAGGAATGGTATCAGTCTTGGAAGTTGTGTCGGTATATCAAATATGCATGGATAAGGAGCAGGGTTTTCAGAAGAACTTTTTTCGATCATATCAAGCAACTCAGTCATGCTGTATTCTTTATCCTTTACCATGGTTTTAAATCTCCGAAATTCTTTCTCAGAAAATCAGGGTTTATAAGTCCGGTTGCCTTCCAGACTTTAGAAGCATTTTTGAAGACACGGGAATGCCCGGGTTATAATATTGAGTGATAAATTCATTATAAGTGATACTATCCAGCTTCTTTACTTCATGCAAAGTGATGGTTCTTATTTTGGGATATTAAGTTTATGTTCCAAATAGAAAGAATGCAAAAGGTGTTTGTTATTCAGTAAATAAATTGATTGAAATAAAATTTACAATTGGGTTCTTATTAATCAACTTGCAGGCTTCAAAAAATGCGATTTGCTTTCATAGTGCTTTGAAATTAACACCCTAAACGACTTTGGACAATATACTTGATGTTAAAAAGAATGGTTTTGAATTTTCTTTGTCAGTGGTATGTCTAATGGCAAAGAAAAAAATTCAGATATAGAGTGGATTAAAACAGTGGGTAATTCGTGTTTGATATATGGTAGTCCCGACAGGAATCGAACCTGTATCAAAAGTTTAGGAAACTCCTATTCTATCCATTGAACTACGGGACCAGTTTGGTTTTGGGTTTACAGTTAGCGGTTCCGGTACAGTTTTTTTTGTAAATTAACTTTCAGCAATTATTTACCCGACACCGGAAACTATTTCAGCAACCCACTCGCATTGGCAGTGAATATCTTCACGGCAATGGCCAGCAATATTACGCCAAAAAACTTTCTTACCGCAATCATTCCTGCAGGGCCTAATAATCGTTCAATCAGGTCAAGCGATTTTAAAACGATATATATAATGATAAGGTTAATAACAATGGCTGTAAGTACAGTCGTCTGCTGGTAATTCGCTTTCAACGACATAATGGTTGTGAGTGTTCCCGAACCGGCAATTAGCGGAAAAGCAATGGGCACTGCCGTGCTGGCCCTCGCATTTTTATCGCCCTTGAAAAATTCAATGCCCAATACCATTTCCAACCCCAAAATAAAAATGAGTATGGATCCGCCAACGGCAAAAGAATGCACGTCCACTCCGAGCATATTCAAAAATTCCTGGCCTACATATAGAAATAATATCATCAAACCGCCGGAAATCAACGTGGCTTTCCAGGCATTAATGCCTCCTAATTTTGCTTTTAAGGATACAAGCAAAGGAACAGATCCGATAATATCAATCACCGCAAACAACGTGAAAGTAATCGTTATAAGTTCATTCCATTTCATGAATGCGATTTAGTGCGCAAATATAATCGGAGTAGGTGATATTGCATCTGGTCTTTTAAAACTCAAGCAGATAATAAATCGCAGAAATAAAAACCGTACGACAATGAACCTGCGGACTGATTGTGCCCTGAATTTCCGGGTGCTTCCTATTTTTTTATACTGTTTCTCCTTTTTAGATATGACAGGCATGTTGAAAACCGGTCATTCAAAAACAAAAGAATGGAATTCCCCATTTTCTCCGCATGGATCAACGTGGGCCGGCAAATCATTCAGGATCGATTCATCAATGATCCTTCCCCAAAAACTTTTCTCCAGATAATTTTCATTAATGCAAACAATAATCGTTTTAAAACCAAGAGCAATAAATTTTTTTACCAGTTTTTTGTATCTCTTTTCCACAAAGGGAAAACACAGTCAATAACTGCTTTTTGCAGTTGCTTCTCGCTGTAAATCTTCAAGTCTTCAAGAAAAATACCACCAAAAACAGCATGTGTGCAACCTGCCTGTTTCAACCTGCTTACGCTGTGCATCATGGCTGCCTCATATTCCGCCATGCCCGGTTGACCAGACAATTTAACGGTCATCAAGGGAATCCCCGTTGAATCAGCCTGTGCCTGCAGTAAAGCCCTGTGCACACCATGCATCGAAATCCTGTTATCAACCTTATTTCATAATGATAAGCAAATGCAAAACATGAAATTTTGTAGACTGTAATGTCTCATATAAACAAAACGCAGAGTCTTTCCCGCCGCTCCAATTCATGTATACCTGTATCAGATGTGGCCTGATTTATTTTTTCACCGGCTGAACAGTTGCTATGGGGCATCGTTGTGTCACTCACTTGTGCAGCTGATATCCTGTTCGGCTATTTGCAGCGTTCATTACCTATTCGCATATACATTGCCGGTAATCGTCTTTTCAGAAAGTATTTTTCCTTGAAAAAACATATTGATGTTTTAATTCCAGCAGGCAGCTTCTGCATAAACAATCTTCATAACGCTCCTCTATAAATGTTTTTCTTCGAAGGTTGAAAATGATGCCATAACACTGGCAATGACTGATATTTTCTCATTTGCACTCCAGCTTTGTGTTGCATCCGGGGCAATTTTTTTCTTCATGCTTTTGCATCTGCGAAAATTTAAAATTGAACCATTGCGCCGGCCATAAAATTAAATCGTCTGCTATTGTAGCCTAACTGGTCGAAGTATTTTTGATTCGTCATATTTTTCAAGTCTGCATACAATTTGGTGCTTTTACAGATTTTATACTCAGCATAAAAATCAATAGTATAATAAGATGCCAGCATAACAGGTGTTGCACCGTAAATATATTCCGGCCTGCTGCTCACCGCATGCAAAGCTGCATTAAAAATTAATTTCTTAGTGGCCTGTATTTCGGCAACAAAATTGAAGCTGTGCTTTGGTCTTCTGTACAAATTATTATAGCTGGTATCTTTTCCATTTACTTTTGTTTCTGTTTTTCCGGTTACATAGCTATAGTTGGCTGAAAGGTGCAACTGGCTTAACTGTGAAGAAGCTTCCAGCTCAAAGCCATGATCTCTCTGCTTATCCTGATTAATATAATAACTGTTGTAGCTGGCATCTGTATAAAATACGATGTTGTTATTGATGTTTCTTGAAAAATACAAAGCCCGTGCATTAACATTTTTTACAGACCATTGGACCCCGCTTTCAAGGCTGGCCGATTTTTCCGGTTGCAGGTTACCGTTAGGGTTCCTGTATTCGGAGTACAGTTGGTATAATGTCGGCGCTTCGAAGCCTGATGAAATGTTGGCAAAAAATTTCAGTTGGTTGTTGATGACATACGATGGGTTAAAAGAATAAGTAAATACACTACCGTATTCAGAAAAATGATTGTATCTGCCACCCAGTTCAAGGCTCAGCCCGTAAATATTTTTGAGTATTAATGAAGCATATCCTGCATATTGATTAATTTTTGCACTGTCTTTGGAAAGATCTGTTTCATAAGGCCCGTATATGCTGATGGAGAAATAATGCTGGTCGGTAGCTTGTTTCCTGTAATCTGCGCCCACCAGCAAATCCAGGTTCTTATTAAGCGGAATGTTACTGTACAATTCAACATAATGAGATGCCCCGGTGTAGGCGCCGTAACTATAGTTAGGGTTAATTCCGGCTACGGAATCGTCAAGATAAGTACGTTTTACTGTATTATAGTTATAATTAAAATGAAGAATTGTTTTTCCGGTTTGATAATCAGCCCCGAGGCCTGCTATGCTGTTACTGCTTTTCGTAATGTAATTTTTGTCATCGGTAAAAGCAGCAGCGTCGAGGTCAGTTTTGTATTGGTTATACTGGAAATATGCTTTCAATTGCAGGCTGTTGTTTATTTTTTGTTGCATATTCCCGAGTAAAGTATTTCCATTGAAACCGTCATTGTCAAAATGTTGTTTGCCAGTTGAATCGTAAGCTGAAGAAAAGCCGTCGCATTTTAATTTATTATACTGTATGTTGTATGAAGTTTTATGCACTTGCCCGCTGGCGCCGAATGCAGCTTTAAAAGTGCCATAACTTCCTCCTGAAACATTGACGTTGGCCTTTAAAGGTTTCCCGCTCCCTTTTTTTGTAATGATATTGACAACACCGGCAACAGCATCGCTTCCATATAACGTAGATTGACTTCCTTTTAAAATTTCTATTCTTTCAATTTCATCAACGCTAACCAGGTTTAAGTCGAATGCTGAACTCGTGCCTGAAGGGTCATACGCAGGAATTCCGTCGATAAGCACTACTGTTCTTCCGGCGCTGGCGCCCTGCATAAAAAGATATTGTGTGGAACCTGTAGGGTTTTCTGCGCTGTTAACGGTAATGCCTGCCTGGTTATTTAATATTTCACCAATGGTTTTGCCTTCAGCTTTTTGCAGCTGTTCCTTACTAATAACGGTAAGTATTTTACCGGTAAGACTTTGTTTGATGGGATACTTTGTAGCGGTAACCACCACTTCATCCAGTTGCCTGGCGGAAATACTGTCCTTTTGTGCGAATAAAAAATTTCCTGTGAACAATGCAACAATAGTTGCGATTTTTTTTCTGCTCATTCTGAAAAATTTTGCTCCTGCTTTAAAAGCAGGATGGTGAATGAGCCTTCGGAAAAAGAGAAATTTTGAAATATAAACTGCTAAAGCATTTTACATTCCATGCTTTTCACCCGAAAGCCTAATGAATGTTGTGAATAATTGTGGCAGGTCTTCTGGCTCGCTCTCTGCTCAGCACCTTCCCATTCCGGCAAAAGCGGAACAGTGGTGTGGAAATTGAACAGAACAGTTTATGGTCTGCAGTATGTAGTTCTTTAGAATAGTAACCTCTAATAATTTTAAAAAAACCAAAGAACTGAAACTGAAAACCGGAAACCGAAAAGAGCTTACAGCTACGGGGATAGCGCCGGATTTACACCGGACTTCCCTTTTAATCACGTTATCGGAAGCGTGAACCAAAATCACAGCAAATGTAAAAGAGAAATTATTTTTTGAAAAAGAAGTTGTTAACAGCCTATGGGGATAGTAATATTAAATGCTGAAACAAAACTGTAAAAGGAGGATAAAAAAATGTTTTTCCGGTTAATTGATTTGGCAGTGACCATTCATCCAAAATATCAAAACGTTTTTAATGGGCTTGTTTCCATTTTTGTATGGCTTGTTCGCTGATAAAAAATTGTTGCTTGTTATAAACCGATCAGTATGCAACAGTTCTTCATCACAATAACACTGGTGCTTAATGAAAATCTTCCGGAAAGCAAAACAATTGCTGTTTTCAACTTGCTTTTTTCGTTATTCTCCGTGGGGAGCAAAAAATGAATGATATAGTAGAATGTGAATATAATCGCGGTGCTCATTTCTCAATACTTTAATAACGTAACCCGGGTATCATTAACTATTAATTCAATCATCTTCTCGTTTATGTACAATCCAAACATAGAATGGGACACCTGACATCAATAATAGAAATCCCCAATACACGATTTCCTGTCCTGAACCTGCAATA
>DATKNN010000021.1:0-28083 GCA_035541355.1 Puia sp.
AAGCACTGCATGATGAACAGCCGGTAAAAAATTCCTCAGCCCGATTTTACCCGGGGCATGCTTGCCAATCATGTAACCTAAAGAAGTAAAGCCAAACGGTTCATTCAGCACTATCCAGTTTTTCACTTTACTGCCAAATTCTTCGGCACATATGGTTACATACCTGCTAAACCATTTTAGCATCAAATGACTTGGCCAGCCTCCTTCCTTTTCGAGTGCAGCCGGCAGGTCCCAATGGTATAAAGTAACAAAAGGGATAAGATCAAGTTGGAGGCATTCATCTATAACGCGGTGATAAAATGCAATTCCTTCTTTATTTATTTTCCCTGTTCCGTCCGGCAAAATTCTCGGCCAGGAAATTGAAAAACGAAAAACTTTGAAGCCAAGCGCTTTCACCAATAATAAATCATCTTTATATCGATGATAAAAATCACAAGCCTGATAAAGATGATGCCCGCTTTTAATTTTACCGTTACGGTTTGAAAATACGTCCCAGATAGACATGCCCTTTCCATAAGTGTTGTATGCGCCTTCATTTTGCGCAGCTGCCGTGGCAACGCCCCACAAAAAATCATTACCAAATTCGCTTGAAGAAAATGCAGTTGAATGGTTCAGTGCTTGAAAAATTTATGAGCAAAATTTGCAACAAACCGGTTATGTTAATATTAAGATTGGGTTATCTTTTTTAATGATCCCGGGTCATGGGGAGAAACCCAGTTTATATCATTGTCTTTTCGAAACCAAGTCATTTGCCTTTTTGCGTAATGCCTCGTATTTTTTTTAATCAGCGCTATGGCTTCATTCAATTCTGATTCGTTATTAAAATAGTCAAACAGCTCTTTATAGCCTACGGTTTGCAGCGCATTGAGTTTTCTATATTCAATTAATTTTTTTGCTTCTTCTATTAGCCCTTTATCAATCATCATGTCAACACGGGGATCAATATTTGCATTCAGCTCTTCTTTTGATAATTCCAATCCGATTTTTTTAATGTTAAACGGACGTTCCTTTTTCTGAAAGGAACGGAATTCGAGTATCGACCTCCCAGTACTTATTTTTACTTCAAGTGCCCTCATTAACCGGTGGGGATTTTGTATTTCACCTTGTTTATAATATGCAGCATCTTTGGCTTTTACCGTTTCCTGTAACCATAACATCCCCTTTTGTTCATATTCTTCCCGGATGCTTGTCCTGACCTGATTATCCATCACCGGCATTTCATCAAACCCTTCACAGAAGGCTTTAATATACAAACCGGTACCGCCTACCATTACTGCGGTATCGTTTTCCTTGAAAATTTCATTTACCCATTGCAGTGAAAGTTGTTCAAATAAAGCAGCATTAACTTCTTCGTGTATGGAATGGGAGTTAATAAAATAATGCTGAACAGTTTGTAATTCTTCTTCAGACGGCTTTGCCACACCAATGTTCAGTTCTTTGAAACATTGCCTCGAGTCGGCAGAAATAATCTTTGTATGGAAATGTTGCGCCAGTTGAACTGCCACAGCAGTCTTGCCAACAGCAGTAGGCCCTGTAATAATAATAACTGTTTTATTTTTCAATTTGCAAAGCTTGTACAGAACTTAACAAATGTTACTCATGGCGAGAAGTGAAAGTATAACCGATAAACTTAATTAAAGCGAATGATATGTGCTTCAATTCCATTGTACGGTTTCTTTCTGTATTAGAATTCAGATTCGCTTTCGCTGCCTTCTTCATCAGTCTCTTCAAGTTCATCATTGTCAGCTTCATCACCTTCTTCACCAAAACCTTCAGCATTTTTGGTGAGATCGTATTTCTCTTCTACTTCAGCAAGTTTGTCGCCAACCAAACCTTTCGTGCCATATTGTGAGGGCCCGATGCCTTCGGATTTTAGAACTGCCGGATAAGTTTTTTTCAAATCTTCTTCTCGGGTAACATGAATCAACTCTACTAAAAAAGTCCAATTTTTTGTAAAGTCATATACGAAAATAAATTTCTGATTGGGGTCTTTGATTTCCGATCCAATCATGGTGGGGGCCATCAGCAATGGCTCCACCTTGTATGTTTTGTTATATTTTTCACGGCTAATCTCCCTGCCACGCTGCCATTGATCATTACTGCGGTAGAAAGTAGACTCATATTTGTTGTCAAATTCATAAGCTTTCAGGATAATATTATTCAAATCCAGGAAGGATTGGGTGTGCCTGGTAGCCACATCCCTGTAAACGCTATCGTCATCTTCCAAATAAACCCTGAATTTTAAAATAGCCATAATCTGATTTTAATTTTTATTCACGAATAAGATGATGCTGTGTTCTGCGCTGTTGAAAGAGTTTGTATACTAAGCAATTATTTCTTCCATATTTTCACTACATCACTATAATAGTAAACTACAAATTTACGAATCAAAAGTATTTGCATAATAATTTATCTTTTCAGGCAAAAGTTTTGCGGGTTTGAATACGCTTTGTTCTGCTTAATTTCATGAGTTTGTGTTTGGTTTTATTTTACAGGCTCCAGGTTTAATTCTTTTGCTTTTTTCATCATAAATTCAAATGCTGACGGGTAGTTATTCTCTACTTCTCCATCTAATATGGCTTCACGGATCGCATTTTTTAAATCACCTACAATCCTGCCAGGTGCCAACCCAAATTTTTCCATAATCATCTCCCCTGTAATGGGCGGCTGCCAGTTTCTGATCCTGTCTTTTTCTTCTACTTCGTCCAGGCGTTTACGCACCATTTCAAAATTGTCCAGGTAGTGCCTGACTTTATATTTATTTTTGGAAGTAATATCTGCCTCGCAAAGCAACATCAATGAATCAATATCCTCGCCGGCATCAAACAATAAACGGCGTATAGCCGAGTCCGTTATATTCTCTTTGGTTAAACTGATCGGTCTTAAATGCAGTGCTACCATTTTTTGCACGAAACGCATTTTTTCGTTCATAGGCAGCTTTAGATTGGAAAATATTTTAGGGACCATCCTTGCTCCAACAACTTCATGGCCATGAAATGTCCACCCATGGTCTTTTTCAAATTTTTTAGTAACCGGTTTGGCAATATCGTGCAAAACTGCTGACCATCGTAACCAAAGGTCATTGGTTTTTAGGGAAATATTGTCCAGTACCTGTAGTGTATGATGAAAATTATCTTTATGCCCCAAACCGTCAATATATTCAGCGCCGGCAAGGTCAACCATTTTTGGGAATATAATATGCAGCAGGCCCGAGTCGTATAGCAGGTTGAAGCCCACAGAAGGTTTAGGGCTGCCTACTATTTTGTTCATCTCTTCGGTTATACGTTCCTGTGAAATAATTTTAATCCTTTCCCTGTCTTCCTTAATTGCCCGGAAGGTTTTGTCATCAATACTGAAACCCAGTTGTGATGCAAATCGTATCGCACGCATCATGCGCAAGGGGTCATCGCTGAAAGTTTGCAAAGGATCCAGGGGGGTCCTGATAATCTTTTTATCCAGATCGCCCAACCCGTTAAAGGGATCGACTAATTCCCCGTAATTATTTTCATTCAGGCTGATGGCCATTGCGTTAATGGTAAAATCGCGTCGCAGCTGATCATCTTGTAAGGTTCCGGGAATAACATCTGGCTTGCGTGAATGATAACGGTAGCTTTCTTTTCTTGCCCCTACAAATTCAATTTCCAGCCCATCTGCCTTTATTTGTGCAGTGCCGAAATTTTTGAAATATGAAACAGCGGGTTTTGGGTGAAAGTGTTCAGCTACTTTATGGGCAAGTTCGATTCCGTTACCAACACAAACAATATCGGCATCTTTGGTATTTCTGCCGATCAGTTTGTCGCGGACAAATCCACCAATCACATAACTCTCCACGTTCATTTCTTTCGCACAACGGGAAATTTTTTTAAAAATAAAAAGCTCTTTTTCGGTGCAATTGATCATCATACTGCTGCAAATGTAATGAAGAAGACGGAGTGCTGTTTTGAAGGCCTGAGTAAACAATCATCAGTGTTTAACCCAAAGCTTCGAGTAGTTGTTTATCGGAAATTTTATTGGCACAATTAAAATGACTTTTCGGACAGGATGCGTGCCCATGTAACCCGCAGGGACGACAATCCAGCTGTTCTTCGCATTCAATAATGGATTTTTTATCCGATAGGGGACCAAAACCAAACGAAGGAACTGTTGAGCAGAACACAGCAGCTACCGGTGCATTCATTGCTGAAGCAAAATGCATTGGCGCCGAGTCGTTGGTATAATTCATTAATGCATCCTTCATCAATGCGGCTGATTGAAGGAATGAAAGCTTTCCGCAGAGGCTAATGACTTTTTTTTCTTTGCAAGCGTCGGCAATTTTCTTACAAAGTTCATTGTCGTCCGTGCCACCACACAGATACACAGTTATAGTATCGGGTATCTTATTAATAAAACTGACCCATTTGTAATGCGGATATTGTTTGGTAAACCAAACAGAGGCCGGTGAAATACTAATATAAGGGTTTTGTTTATACCCTGCAACGGATTTAAAATCAGCTTCGGAAGGATAAAGTTTGGGCATGGTTACCCGGTCATCAGTAAATTCCTTGATCAGTTCCATGTTCCTTTCCACCTCATGTATATTATTATTTACGGAATGGGGTATTTTTTTACTGAAAAAAAAACTCATCGGATTTTTATCAAACCCGATTTTTTCTTTTGCAGAAGAAAATGCCGTGAGCAAACCTGTTGCCGCGAACCTTTGTACATTAATTACTTTGTCATAATGGGTTTTTCTTATCAGTTTCAGAAGTTTCCACAAATTTCTTTGCTTGTATTTTTTTTTATCCCATATTAAAATATCATGCAGGTGTGGGTTATTGGCCAATAAACTTTCATTGCCTTTTCGTACCAGGAAATCAATTTCAGCCTTAGGAAAATATTGATGAAGCTTTTCAATCAGGCTGGTAGCCAGCACAACATCACCAATAAATGCGGTTTGTATAATCAAAAATTTTTGCACCCCGCAAATCTAAGATTTTAGATTATTGTAAACGAAATGGAAATAGATGAATAATTATGTCTGAAGCAGATTAATTATTCGCGCAAGACAATAACGGTTCCATCCCTTTTCCATTTTACAACGGAAGAAGGTTCATATTTAGTTTCGTCATCCTGCCTGTATTTCACAACATAGTCTACTCCCCTTTTTATTTCTTCTGAAATTTCCCTGAAAAATTGCGGGGGCTTTTCTCCTGAAATATTTGCCGATGTGGATACAATCGGTTTCCTGAGTCGTTTAACGATATTTTTACAAAATACATCTTTCACCAGTCTTATGGCGATACTGCCGTCAACATGAACCAGGTTATTAGCCAGTCCGATGGCGCCATCATATATTACAGTGGTTGGTTTTTTTGTATTTTTCAGAAAATCAAAAATGCGCAGATCCGGGTTGCTGGTATATTTTAAAATATCTTTTTCATCGGCAACCAGCACAATCATGCTTTTCGATTCATCTCTTTTTTTCAGGGCGTAAATTCTTTTAATGGCCCTGGGATTTGTCGCATCACATCCTATTCCCCAAATGGTGTCCGTCGGATACAATATTATTCCGCCATTGCGCAGAACGGTAATTGCGTTTTCAATATCAGACTGGAAATTCAATGTTTTTTTACGTGCTAAATTACAATCTAAAATTTCAATTCAACGCCTGCCTGAAAAAAGAAAGTGTCAGTCAGTTTTTCCGTGTATTTTTTCTTAATAGTTTGGTTAGGAAGTTTGGCAGTATATATTATCGCTGCCGGGTTAAGTGGAATGACGTATACCGGAATAAAGCTGAATGCAATTCTTTTTGTGGCATAACTTATCGGAATGCTGAATTCATAATCGAGCAACCTGAACTTAGTAGCATCCTGAACATTAGCGCTTATTGTTGCATTAATTCCTGCTATTGCCAAAAGTTTCATTAACCGCTGATATTTTTTGAACTTGTTATATTCATTATAATAATTCTGGGTGCTTGCATTAGCCATAAATGATGGAGTGATTTGTAACCTGTCGTGCGCTGCGCCGAAAACATGCTCAACACCCAGACTGATGGAATAATCGTTCTGTTGGCTAAAACTGATAGTGGTATTTACAACCGGGGCAATAATATTCCAGTCGTAACTGAAGGCAGCCTCTACATTGCCTTCAATTTCAGATTCAACATTGTAACTACTGCTGTTATAAAAATATTTATTCGCAACAATCTGCATCTCGAACCTTCCGAATTTATGCATGTAGCCGGCTTCTATGGTAAATAAATCAAACCTGGCCTCACCCGAAGTTGGGAGATAAGAGGCCATTGCATTGGCATATAACCCGGATTTATGATAATAGGCAATTTGACCGACAATATAAGGTGTGGAAACAGAATCTTTACGTCCGAAATACACGTTGTTGCTCAGATATCCCACCTCCAGTTTAATATGAGATTTTTTGGGCGGAAACAGACTGTCAAATTCTGCTTCAAAAGCTTTTAGCGAATCCTGAATATTGATGATGGTAGTATCGGCATTGTTGGCCCTTATTGAGTCCTGGGCCTTTGTTCCCTGAACAAACAGTAAAAAATTTCCTAACAGGTAAAAAATAACAGGTGCTTTTTTCATGAGTTTTTTTATCGTAGCATTTAATATGCTGAGTTTGCATGATGATAATATTAACGGTACTGACCAAATTTTTTTTATACAAAACTGATTATATTATGGTCAAACTTTATTATAAACCCGTTTTGCGAAAGTTCTATATAGAACAGGGCACATCCTTCAGCTTCACAGCCAGGTTAGGCACTATCAGCTAACATGTTTATCGGAAATTGGTTAACATTTTGTTATAGACTCGTAAAAAAGCCCATTGTTTAAAATGAATGATGAAAATAATTAATCTTTGCATATAAACACCGTTAACCTGGGTTTATGAGAAAGACCTGTCTATATTTGATACTGCTTCACTTTACTGCAATTCACCTATGTGCACAGAACAAGGAAAAAGAAATTGAAAGCATTAAAAAAGCTAATTCCGATTGGGTAAATTCTATATTTAAAAAGGATACCGTTGCATTAAGCAGTATACTAGCTGATGACATTATTTTTATCAATTCCCAGGGTGCTGCTCTAAGCAAAAGAGAAATATTAACTATGGTTTCCGACCCTAAAAGGGTATATAAGTCTATAAAAATCGACAAAATAGTGGAGGCAAAAATAATTGGCTACAACGGTATTATTGTCTGTGAAACGGCTACATACAGGATGCTTAATGGTGAAGAATCATTTCTTAAAATGTCAGTGATGAACATGTTCGAAAAAAGAAAAGGCAAGTGGGTTATAGTGGCTTCTCATAATACCTTACTGGAAGCAAGGCAGAACTGATAGTGTCTTCGTTAATATCTCTTCATGCATAAAGCAATTCAGCCAATTTATCCTCAACTTCTCAGATGAATTTTTATTAAATCCACTAATGCGCAACGTTGCTGAAAAAATGAATTTGTTTTTTCTGCAAATTTATTTCTCCCGGCTATGAATTACATCTCCATGCCAAGCAGTATGTTTGCAAAAAAATAAAATGGAATTAAAACAACTGATCACGGAAGCCTGGACAAACAGAGAATTATTAAAACAGGATACTTATACCCAATCCATTCGGAGTGTAATTGAAGAATTAGATAAAGGACGCTTGCGGGTTTCTTCACCGGGAGATAACGGCTGGCAGGTGAATGAATGGGTAAAACAAGCTATACTCATGTATTTTTCTATCCAGCAGATGCAGACATGGGACCTTGCTCCTTTCGAGTTTTATGATAAAATGTTGCTGAAAAAAAAATATAAAGAACTGGGTGTGCGTGCCGTGCCTCATGCAGTAGCGCGTTATGGAGCTTACCTGGCCAGAAATGTAGTGTTGATGCCAAGCTATGTAAATATTGGAGCTTATGTTGATGAAGGAACAATGGTAGATACCTGGGCCACAGTCGGAAGCTGTGCACAGATTGGGAAAGCAGTTCACCTCAGCGGCGGTGTAGGTATTGGCGGTGTGCTTGAGCCTTTGCAGGCCTCTCCTGTTATTATTGAAGATGGATGTTTTGTCGGTTCACGTTGTATTGTGGTCGAAGGGGTGATCGTCGAAAAAGAAGCTGTGCTTGGAGCGAATGTAGTACTCACCCAATCAACCAAAATAATTGACGTAAGCGGCAGCGAACCGAAAGAATATAAAGGCCGTGTTCCTGCCAGAAGCGTGGTAATACCAGGAACTTATCCCAAAAAATTCCCTGCAGGAGAATATGGTGTGAGTTGTGCGCTGATTATTGGCCAGCGTAAACCAAGCACTGACCTGAAGACAAGTTTAAATGATGCACTCCGGGATTTTAATGTAGCTGTATAAAATAATGGCAAGTCCGTTCCGGGCAGAAAACAAATGCCCAAACGGTTTATATATGACGGAAAAGTTTAGAAAAAAAATATCTGGGGCGGGTTTTTTTATTACATTCCTGGGGGCGATTTTATTTTCCACCAAGGCAATCATTATTAAAAAAGCATTTCGCGCCACATCTGTAGATCCATTGACATTGCTGGTATTGCGTATGATTTTCTCGCTACCCTTTTACATGGGTGTAGCCATATTGGCCAGCCTGAAAAAAGACAATGTAAAAATGACTCAACGTCAATGGGTGTACGTAATCATTCTGGGTATTGCCGGCTATTACCTCAGTAGTTATTTCGATTTTGTGGGTTTGCAATATGTGTCTGCAGGGTTGGAAAGGCTTATCCTCTTTTTGTACCCCACTTTTGCGGTGCTGATCAACTCTTTTGCATTTAAATTAAAAATTAACAGGCTCCAGAAAATAGCGCTGGCTTTAACTTATGCAGGAATAGGTATTGCTTATTTTGGAGAAATTAAAATTGATAACGGCAAGCCTGATTTGTATTGGGGAAGTTTTTTGATTTTTATATGTGCCATTACCTACTCTGTTTACCTGGTAGGCAGTGGCAGAATGATACCTAAGCTGGGAGCTACTAAGTTCACTGCCTATGCCATGCTGGCTGCAACAGGCGGGGTTCTTCTTCATTTTATTTTACAAAAGCACAATATTGATGTATTGTTTAACCGCTCCTTGTTTGGTTACGGTATGCTGCTGGCACTGATTGCCACTGTAATTCCTTCCTTCATGTTATCTTATGGTATGAAAACCATCGGGCCTAATAACACAGCCATAATGACAAGTATCGGCCCGGTATCAACCGTATTACAGGCTCATTTTATTTTGGGAGATAAAATTTTTTCAGAACAGATAATCGGTACCATATTGGTTATAACAGGTGTATTACTGATCGGATGGCAAAATATTGACAAGCGAGAAATTTGACAGTAGCCATATTTTTTCATTATTTTGCAGTCCCTGAAAACAAGATGCCCAAGTGGCGAAATTGGTAGACGCACTGTGTTCAGGTCGCAGCGTGGGAAACCATGTGCTGGTTCGAATCCAGTCTTGGGCACGGAATTAAAATGATATCCCTGTACATTGATATTTTACAGGGATATTTTTATTTCAGGGAATATTCTATAGGGCATACAATGTTGCTTTCCTGTTTTATACCTTCTGATTTTTTGTTAATAAACTTATTACGGCAATTCCAGAAGAAGTAAACGGTTTCTGATGAATTTGATTTTGATGCATTCAAATCATGCATCAAAATCTGTAAAATGTTGTTACTGTATTTCAATTTTATTTTTGTTCCATTTCCAATTGAAGAATAATGAAAGCGTGAACAAAACATTAGTAGATTTATGATTGGCCTGCAATGCTAAAAATAACTTGATAACTTTGGCACATGATGATAAATAAAATCGAAGAAAGTCTTTGGCGGCAATTTGGAGCAAGCATTGACATGCTTATAAACGTTATTTCAAATTGTCCTGACAACTATTTTACAACAAATAAACGGTTTTACTATTTAGCCTATCACAGTGTTATATTTTTAGACTATTATCTTTCAATCCCTCCAAAAAATTTTTCGCCAGTTTTAACATTTACTATTAAAGACAAGGAGGAAAGGCCTCCTGAATCCATTGGCGATATGATTCCCGACAAGATATACAGCAGACAAGAGCTAATTGATTATTTGAAAGAAAGCCGTTTGAAGTGTAAAAAAATAATTGACGGATTGACTGATATTGAAAAATTTGATATAAGGTTTACTGAAGGAAATCAAGAAGATGATATGGATTATTCAATTTTCGAGATTTTACTTTATAACCTGAGACATACCCAACATCATGTAGGGCAACTGAATTTGATTATACGCCAAGACCTAAATAAACATATGGAATGGGCCTTTCGGGTTGACGAATTAATTTAGGACAATCTCAAAAACACAAGCAGCAAAAAACGGTTTGGTGACGGTCGGCTGGACTGTAAAAGCCATTCCTTACGCCTTAATCTCCCAAACATCCTAAGCCCCCACTTCTGATGTTTCATTAATGCACCATACTAAAATTTTCCCCGTACATTTGATCCTCATAACGCTACCAAAAACTTCCAAAGCCTTTCAGACTTCGGAAGTTTTGTTTCTCAGAGACCATCTTCTGATTAATGTAAACCGGAAGGTTGAAGTTATCTGACCGTATAGCTAAAACAGTCACTGCTCAAGACCGTTTCTAAGGTTGCTGAATCTACGATTTGAAAATGTATCCTGAATTGTGTGCCACTGGGTATTGCAGCTACACTCCTGTAAAGAGGTTCGTAGCAAAACCCGAATTTGTCGGTGTGCAATGCCTGTGGGGTTAAACCTAATCCCAGCGTGAGCCATGCGGTGCTGCTACAGGAACTGTCTGTAATCGGGTTAACGGCTCTTTGTAATAAATAGGCATGATTAGGTAAAAGATTAAACACCCAGGTGTCAAGGTGAATAACATGTACCGTATCATTCTGCCTGAATTTGAGAAACCCCAGTGACTGATCTCCGAAACCCCGCTTGGAGTCACCTCCTCTGAGAATTACATTGAGGTTGTACGGAGCAGTGCACCCGGATGTATCGAGCTCATCAAATCTGGGGTTGTGGTTAATATCGACCGGTCCCTTCTTGCAGGAAATAACATAGATGCCTAAACCTGCCAGCAAAATTATCTTAACCAGTACATTGCGTAAACGAAAAGTTTTCATGACAATAGTTTTAGTTATTAATTTATTGATAACATGAAAATACTTCTGTAAATAACTGAAGGGACTCCCGAATGAGCATATTGCGGAAAAGAGTGAGCACACAACAATAAATGCAATATAGCTATAGGGAAATGGGAGTAATCAGCCTGAGTAAATTTTCTTTTTTGGTCCGTGAAACCGGCACCGTAATATTATCAGAAAGGATCAGTGAACCGCCTTCGCCTTTAATGTACCGGGTTGCATAAGCAAGATTTACCAGAAAAGAATGGTGTACCCGGAAAAAAGGGTACATATCCAGCAGCTCTTCAATTTCTTTAAGCGTACGTGAAATTAATAGTTGCTCACCGCTTGCCAGCCGCACCTGGGTATAGTTACTGTTGCTTTCACATACAATAATGTTGGTCAACAGAACCAGTTCAAATCCGTGAAGGGTAGGCAGGGCAATTTTTTGTGAAGAAATATCTTTGTGTTTTTTTAGTTGCTCAAGAAGTGTTTTTATTTGTTCCAGTGAAGTATGGGAAAACTGGCTGTTGAGTTTGCCCACAGCAGTGATCAATTCGTCTTTGTCAATGGGTTTTACCAGGTAATCGAGCGCACCGAATTTTATGGCACGGATAGCGTATTGTTCAAAACCTGTAGTGAATATGATATGAAAATTGATTTCTTTTAATTCTTCGAGCATATCAAACCCGTTCTTACCCGGCATTTCTACATCCAGGAATATTAATGCAGGTTTTTTGTTCCTGATCAGGCTTAACCCGCTTTCTGCATTATCGGCAGTGGCGATTATTTCAATTTGCGGGCAATACTTTGCCACTTGCCATTGCAAGGTATCGCGGCAATTTTTTTCATCGTCAATAATAACTGCTTTGATCATAACTGTATTTTTCAAATTATTTCTACCGGTATTTTTAGTTCAACACAAGTGCCTGTAATTTTTCCATTTTCATTTACCACATCCTTAATCTCCACCATAGGTTCGGCATAGCCTCTCGTATTCAACAATTGTAACCTGTCTTTGATAAGCTGAATTCCCAATGATGATTTGCCATTACTGTTTTGCTGAGCAGTAGCAGACCTTCCTACCCCATTGTCTGTTATTGAGCAGAATAAGGTGTCATTATCGTGCTTTACATCAATCTCAATTCTGCCTACTCCTTCTTTTTTGGGCTGGAGGCCATGCCATATCGCATTTTCCACAAAAGGCTGTATCACGAGGTTAGGAACCATGATATTTTGAACCAATGTTCCATAGCAATGAATCTGGTAGCTGAAAGGTACATCAAACCGGTTTTTTTCAAGGTCCATATACAGGCGCAGACAATTCAGCTCATCTTCCAGGGGTATTAACTGCTTCCCGGATTGTTGCAGTACCATCCTGATCAGTTTTGCAAATTTTGTAAGATAGTCAGAAGCTTTTTCGGGCTCATTTGTTAAAGTGAGCTTATTGATGGAATTGAGGCAGTTGAAAATAAAATGCGGGTTCATCTGGGCACGCAGGGCCTGTATTTCCAGTTGGGTGGCACGTTGCTGCAATGCTATATTGATTTTTTCGCTCTCCAGTTTTTGCATGGCCAATTCTTTTTCAACCATACTGCGTTTATAGGTTTCATTCTTTTGTTGTAAGGTAACGTTCCTGAAAACAATAAAACCAAATATTATCAGCATACCTACTCCCACAATCAATATTTTTTTTACCAGGGATTCACTTTTCAATTGTTGGTTACTGATCTGCAGTTGCTGCTGGCTGATGAGCTTTTCTTTATTTAATATATCAATCTGTACTTTTTTCTTTTCATTTTCAATAGCAGCCTGGTGTATGGCCAGTTTTTTTGCAAATTCATTCAGCGCAACGGAGTCTTTCATCCGGTTATATTTTTTGAAATAAAAATAAGCGCTGTCGGTTTGCTTTAACCGTTCATAAATATCAAACATTACGTAATATCCGTCGCGCAAATATTGTTTTGCTTTTTGAACAGAGGCGTCCTGCAACAACTGTCTTGCATAATAAAAAGCCTTTTTGAAGTTTTTTTCACCGCTATACGCTTTAGCCATATCAAGCAATAAGCGCATCATTTCAGTTTTATTATTATTTAATTCAGCCAGCTTTACATTTTTTATCAGTATCGTTAATGCCCCGGAAAAATTCCTTTCAGCAATTTCGTTTTCAGCTTTTAATGCGTCCGGCAAATCTGAATAACTGCTTCGTATAGTCATCGATTTTATGCTTTGCAGGTATTCGTCGCTTTCATAAAGTGAAGAATCGCTTTGGCTCCCCAGGTAATAAGTGTCTCCCAGGTCAACCAGGGGATGCCAGGTAAAGTAATCCGCTTTCGGGTATTCCAGGCTTTGAAAATAAAAATTCAATGCAGCTGCACGATCGCCTGCCAGGCGATAAAGGTCTCCAATCTTGGCAAGTATGATGGCAATGTTATATGAATCATTGATGCTGTTAAAAATCTTCAGGCTTTGATTAAAACAGGCAAACGAATTTCCATAATTCCCGATTTCAAAATCTGCGCTTCCTTTAATTGCAATGGCTTCACCCAATTCTTTTTTAATATCATTAAACTGCGCTAACCGGATCACGGTATCGCAGGTTTTCACTGCATTTTCAAAATCGCCTTTACTGAAAAAAGCGAGCGCAAGATTGAGATAGGTATCTGCGATCATTTTTTTATCATGTAATCTATTACTCACCGCAAGGGCTTGCCTGCAAATCTGTTCCTGCAATAAAAAATTGTGCATGTCCACACCGGCGATATGGGCTTTATTATTCAGGGCAATCACCATTGCTTTATCATTCTGCCATCTTGCAGATTCATCCAATGCCTCTTGTGCGAAGGCTTTTGCAGAATCCGTGTTCAGATAAGTATATGCCAGGCTCAATGTGTTCAGGCAATTCAGTTTTTCAGCGCCTTTCAATTCTGGTAATTTTTTTTTGAGGCTGTCGATTTTAGTTCTTTGTGCCGGAATAATACCCGGCAAAATAAAAAACAAAACCATTGCAACTGCGCAAAATTTTTGAATGAAAATAAACCGGCGCAATGCATGCGCTGCCGTAAACTGGTATGATTTATAAGGCAATAGGAGCATACAAAAAAGAATATTCTAAGTTAAATAATTGCGTCAACAAACTATAAGGTGCTGAATTTTTATATAAAACTTTTACGTCAAAGCAGTTTGCTAATTTATTATCACTAAATACTCACTCAAACAAGCAGATGGCTCACCTCGTATAATACGTCAATAGATGATATTGATTTATTCAATGAACTTTATGAGGGTTTACAAAACCAAATTAACTTCGTAAAAATCCTTACAGCATTTATGAAATATCGTTTTACCAGGCTCTTTCTTATTTTGCTCACTTGCCAAACACCATCAATTAATATACACGCGCAAGACAGCGCCAGGAAAAAAGAAATGGATGAGCTGCGGCTGAAACTGAATGATGACGGAACGCATTATGTGAAACTGGTTCTGTTGGGACAGCTATGGTTTAGGTTTAACCAGAATAACCCGTCATCTACAGTATTGAAACAACCTGCAAATGAAACTTTCGACATTGGGATCAGGAGATTGCGCTTTCAATTGTTTGGACAGCTTACCGACCATGCATTTTTTTATTTGCATTTCGGTCAGGACAATTTTAATTTTCTTTCGCAGAGAAAATTCACTTCCTTCATACAGGATGTATTGGCTGAATTTAAAGTAAAAAAGGGAAGCGAAGATTTGATACTTGGCGGCGGCCTTACAATTGCCAATGGCCTTTCACGTTTTACACAGCCGCAACTCGTCAACATTCTGTCCACCGACATACCTGTTTTTACTTTGCCTACATTTGATCTTACAGATCAGGCCGGGCGCAAACTGAGTTTTTTTGCAAGAGGCCAGATCGGGCATTTGGACTACCGTGCCATTTTAAGCGACCCGTTTCCGGTAACTACAAGCAGCCCGGCTCCGCCTGTTGGTAATCCAACCAGTGCCAATGCAAGCTTCGCTCAACAAGGCCATTCCCTGCAATACAGTGGCTTGTTTATCTGGAACTTTTTTGAAAGAGAGCCACATGTCATTTTATTTATGCCGGGCACTTATTATGGCAAGAAAAAAGTTTTGAACCTGGAAGCCGGTTTTATTTACCAGAAAAATGCTACATGGTCAAGTCCGGACAGTGGCCGCACCATAAATTATCATCCCCTGAATTGCTGGTCGGTTGCGGTGTTTTATGATGCTCCTTTGAACAAGCAAAAAGGGACTGCTTTGAATGCTTATATCGGGTATTTTAATTATGATTACGGGCATGGATACCTGCGTTACATCGGGGTAATGAACCCGGCAGATGGGCTGGCTTCCGCAAAATATCCTGCAGGCAGCCAGGGCAATGCCTTTCCGATGTTTGGTACCGGCAATATTATGTACGCACAATTCGGTTACTTATGTAAAAAAAATTTATTGGGGAATCAGTTGGGAACCTTAATGCCCTATGCAACTGCCCAGGCTGCTAAATATGACCGGCTTGACAAAAAAATGCTGCTGTACAATTTGGGTATTAACTGGTTTCTGAAAAGTAATACCAGTAAAATTTCTTTCGACTATCAAAACAGGCCTGTATACTACTTACAAGGTAATGATTTGTTTAGGGCATCACCACGCAAAGGGCAATTTGTAATGCAGTACCAATTTTTCTTTTAAAAAATACTAAAAAATTTTTATTGAGGAAGACCGACTTTATTAATTAATTCCACAAAACGCTTATCCTCTTTTAAAGATCCCCATCGCGTATCTGTTTTCAGCCAAACCAGCCAGTTGGACCGTTCATCGTAGGCTTTGTTCAACCATTCAATACTGCGCTTATCATCATCAAGCCCGGCATGCACAAGTGCAATTCCATAAGCCGTTACAAATTGTTTAGCAGACAAGGTCATCATACTGTCTAAAATTTCTTGGGCATGCTGATGATCTCCTGTAATGCCATACACATGGCCAATTGCGGCCAGTGCAACCGCCCAGTTTGCATTAGCCGATAATGCATTTTTATATTCTGTAATAGCTTCTTTATATTTTTTCTGTGCTTCAAAGCTACGTCCCAGCCAAAGATGGCTTAGGTTAAGTTTTGGGTCCAGTTGCAGAGAGGCATTCAATTGTTTAATCGCAGAATCGTACCTGCCGCCATAATACAAACTGAATCCCATGTCTGTCATAATAGGGGCAGACAAGGGGTCTAGTTCAGCAGCTTTTTTAAAAATGCTGGCAGCTTCATCATACCTTCTCATGGCCGTGAGATAATATCCATACCAATCATAAGCCAACTCATAATTCGGGTTCAATGCTATGGCTATCCGGAATTCCTGCTCTGCTGCGGCCCAATCCCAGTCGTAATAAAACCGGTAATAACCAATTGATGCGTGGGGCGCTGCCAATGTGGAATCTAATTGCAACGCTCGTACAGCAGCCTGCAATGCTTTAGGAAATGCATCCGAAGGCGCAATAAAACTGCCATATCCTAAGGCCGTGTAGCAATCTGCTATTCCGGAAAATGCCAATGCATAATTACTATCAATTGCAATAGCCTGATTAAAATAATCGATTGCCTTTTTGAGGTTAGGCGGCGTTCTTTTATTCCAGAATGACCTGCCTTTCAGGTATAATTCATAAGCTTCAATACCCGGTGATTTTTTTGTGCTTTCCTGTACATTGTTCAGTACAGTTACCTGCAATTTCTTTGATAAGGCGCCGGAAATTTTATCCTGGATCGTAAAGGCATCGTTTGCCTCTTCATCATATTGTTCAGACCATAGAGTAAACCCATCTTCTGCATTAATCAGTTGGGCATTCACCCGAACCCGGTCTCCCTGCCTTTGAACAGTTCCTTCAAGAAGCATTTGTACGCCAAGCTCCCTCCCGGCCTCCTTCTCATCTATATTTTTTGCTCGGAACTTAAATACGGAGTTTCTTGCTGAAACTTTCAGGTGTTTTAAATGCGACAGGGAATTAATAATCCCTTCAGTAAGCCCGTCGCTGAAATATTCCTGTGCAGTATCGTTACTTAAACTGGAAAAAGGGATTACTGCAATGGATTTGTCGTTTCCGTTAACCGGGCTATTTATTGCCCCCTCTTTTTGTTTTACAAAAAATAAATAAACTGCAGCAATGATCAGTATGAGTATGGTAGCAAAAATGAATTTTTTCACACTATTTAGGGTTTCTGGTTTTTATATCCTCAGGTTGCACCTGGTCCTACAATTCAGCCATTGTTTAAAGTTAATTCAATTCATTCATTAAAACAGAAGCTGTCTGCATGGCCTGGATTGTTTTTGTTTAACATGCTCAAGCCTGTTGTTACAACTGCGGAATAAAAATTTCCTCTTGCCCGAAGTAGCCGCATATAATAATCTTGCAGAGGGATTCCCCTGATATACAGCCAAAATATTCCTCGTATATTTAATATGCTTTTTTTCATCAAAACCAACGCACCGCTTATGCCAACCCGTCGTTCACTTCCCATTTCAATTTTATTGTGCTTATGCATTTCATGGAATGTTAATGCCCAGCCATCAGCAAAACTTCCGCGTAGTGTACCGGAAGCGGAAGGGGTATCTTCCGGTGACATCATAAAATTTTTAGAGGCCACGGCAAAAGGCAAAACGGAATTTCACAGTTTCATGCTGCTGCGCCATGGCAAAGTAATTGCTGAAGGATGGTGGAACCCTTACCGGCCCAACCTTCGCCATTCGCTCTATTCCTGTAGCAAAAGTTTTACAGCTACGGCTATTGGTTTTGCGATACAGGAGAAAAAAATATCCTTATCTGATAAAGTGGTTTCTTTTTTCCCGAATGATCTTCCTGACACCGTAAGCAAATGGCTGAGCGAACTGACGGTGAAAGATGTGCTGATGATGAGCGACGGGCAGGAGCCCGATCCCACCGGAAGGATTATCACTACGGATACCAACTGGATCAAAGGCTTTTTGCACACGCCGATCCTGCATGAACCGGGAACACAATTCCTCTACAATTCCATGGGCACGTATATGCTCTCGGCTATTATACAAAAAGTAACCGGCCAAAAAACCATCGATTACCTGAAACCAAGATTTTTTGATCCGCTGGGCATTCAACACATCGACTGGGAAACCGACCTGCACGGCATCAACACAGGAGGCTGGGGACTGCGACTGAAGACGGAAGACATGGCCAAATTTGCTGAACTGTTTTTGCAGAAAGGAAAATGGAATGGCAAACCAATTATATCTCCTGAATGGATCGAAGAAGCAAGCACGATGAAGATCATGCAGGATCCCAATGCACCGCAATCGAAAAAAGATTCCAGTGACTGGCTGCAGGGATATGGTTACCAGATGTGGCGTTGCAGGCATAATGCCTACCGCGGCGACGGCGCTTTCGGCCAGTTCATGATCGTGATGCCGGAACAGGATGCTGCCCTTGCCATCACGGCGGAGACACCTGATATGCAGGAAGAGATTAACCTGGTATGGAAATACCTGCTGCCTGCTTTCAAAGACAAGCCCCTGCCTGCTCATGCTGATGCGCAACTAAAGCTGAAGAAAAAAATACAATCGCTGGCATTGCCGTTGGCGCCAAAAAACAGTGAGCCTTTATCAAAAAATATCAGCCATAAAATTTATGTGGCTTCGCCAAACGTACTGAATATTCAACATCTCCTGTTTGATTTTTCTAATGAGGTATGCAGTATGACCATCCGCATCAATAACACCTATCATAAAATAAATTTTGGTGCAGGCAAATGGCAACATGGTGAAACCAGCCTCCCTGGTCCTGCGTTGGGCGAAGCTGGTATGGAAGACCGCAGCATGCTTTACCCCGCAAAGGTAGAAGGTAGTTATTCATGGAAAGATAGGCAAACGCTGCAATTGATGCTGCGCTATATCGAAAGCCCGCATTCGGAAACATTCACCTGTGTTTTTGATGGCAACAAACTCAGCATGCAAATAGCAAAGAGTTTAGATTTCGGCGGCAAGCAGGTTACTGTGGAGGCTGAGACAGAATAGACAAAGCTTACGGAGCGGCTTTCCAGACTTCCGAAGTTTTAAAAACTTTGGAAGCCTTTGCTCACGCTTCTAAACTGTCTGCCACTACTTCATCTCATCAAAATAAGGCTTTGCTTCATTTAAGTCCGACAGCGTGAGTATCGGCCTTGCCGGGATGGCCCATTTGATCTCGCAACGCAGATAATATTTTTTGCCATACTGCACATCAATCTTCAGGGGCATTTCCTGCTTCCTCACTTTGGCCACAAATGTCATAGGCCCTTCTTTCAGCAGGCGCACAATGTATGCTGCTTTATTGGTCATGGTGCAGATGGCCGTATCGTTGCAATAAATAGTGCAGACATCAAGAGATTCCGAAAACTTTCCCGGCCTGAAAATATAAAGTGTAGCCGTCCTGGTCAGCCAGTCATCGTATGCTGCTTTCCTGATCGCAAGCAGGCTGTCAATCCTTGGGTTGCTGATGGTTTTGTTCTTCGCATCTTTCCGTTGCTTTATCCAAAGCGTGTCGCTCCATGCAGGGGTATTGGTAGCTTTGTCAAGAAAACTTTCAAACACATAATAATCTTCTGTTACGCTGCTGATTTGGTAAAGGAACTTATGTTTTTTAAGCAGTTCCATTTCCTGTTTGGGTTTGTCTTCCAGTCCTGAATTGTATTTCAGGGTATAGGCACAATCAGACACCCATTCCAGGTCCCAGAAAACGGTTTCCCTTGTTGATGGGTTGAATTCTTTTTGCACATTGCCCGAACGCGTGTAAACAGACTTCGTCCCGTCTTTTTTTGAAAAGAAGACGAACACGCCATTTTTAATATCAGCGCAGTTGATGGTTTGAGAAAACCCTGCCCCCGAAAAAATAACCTGAAGAAGAAAAAGGATAAGTTTATTATTGAAATGCTTTTTCATAATGGCTTTTTACTCGGGACAAATCTAATGTTTATTCCGGTATAAGGTTAACTACTGTGTTTAAGTAACTCGTAATTGTATTACAAAATAAAATTTAATAAAAAACACGTATGTATACGGTTTATTCGGCAGGTGAACTTTGGGTATATTTAGAAAAGAAAATGGGCTTGAATGAACCGCTTTTTCAAAGTTTTGGAACTTTGGAAAAGCGGTAGTTACACGAACAAAGAGAGAGAATGTCATTTAGATAAAGAAAAACCCCACGGAATACGCAGGGTTTAAGAAATTATCTTCGGCTTATAGCCTTATTGTGATAAGCTTTCAATGCAAAAATAAAAACTAATTACCAATATGGAAAAAATTTTAGGTCTTGATTTAGGAACAAATTCAATTGGTTGGGCAATCAGAGAAATCAACTCTGAATTAGACAATCAGATAATTGATAAGGGTGTGCTAACTTTTGACAAAGGTGTTGCAGAAGACAAGTCTGGGGAGCATCCGATGGTACAAAAGCGCACTGAAAGCAGGCACAAACGAAGAAATTATCAGGCGGAAAAATACAGGAAGTGGCAGTTACTTGAATTTCTTATTGATTCAAAAATGTGTCCATTAACCATTGATAACTTGGATGAGTGGAGGCGTTATAAGAAAGGAACGGGAAGAAAATATCCCCAATCGGAAAAATTCATTCAATGGTTGCGATTTGATTTTAACGGCGATGGCAAACCCGATTTTGAACAGATAGGATTTGATAAGCATGAGAGCTATTATATATTCCGGGTTATAGCAGTAAGCGAAGAAAAAAAACATAAAGAAATTTTTGAAAAAAATCCCAATATATTGGGTCGTATATTTTATCAGTTAGTTCAGCGGCGAGGCTTTAAAGGCAGAGATGAAGAAGAAGCTCAAACCATGCTGAAAGGAAGCAAGGACAGTGGAACAAAAGGCAGAAACGATATTGCTGAATACATTGAAAAATACAAAACCCTTGGTGCAGCCCTTTATTATTTGCAAAAAGAAGAAAATGCAAGAATACGAAAGCGCTACAATTTAAGAACCGATTATGATGCAGAATTAAAAGAAATCTGTCGTGTGCAAGGATTGAGCGATGATGTGTATAAAAAACTCTGGAAAGCAATCGTCTGGCAACGTCCATTAAGAAGCCAAAAAGGATTGGTTGGCATTTGTACATTTGAAAAAAATAAAAGCAGATGCCCTGTCAGCCATCCACTGTATGAAGAATACAGAACATGGATTTTTATCAATAATTTAAAAATATCAGTTCCCGAAAATGTTGATAAAGCAAGCTATTTAAAAGAAAAAATTTATCCCTTATTCTATAATGCAAGCACCGACTTCAAGTTAAGTTCCATCCTTAAACAATTAAAGAGGGATGGATCAGTAATGCAAGCAAATTTTAAAGATGATACAAAAGTAATTTCCTCCAAACTGCTTAATTCATTTGAAAAACTGTTTGGCGAGAATTGGAAGAATGAATTGGGATGGCAAGCAGCTTTGAATAACCAACTAAAACCATGCAACTATTCTTTCGAAGATATATGGCATGTATTATTTACTTTTGACAGCACAGAAAAATTGAAAGATTTTGCCACTTCCAAATTAAATCTTAGCGAAGAGAATGCAGAAAAATTTTCCAAAATAAAATTACAGCAAGGATATGCCACGCTTAGCTTGTCTGCCATTAAAAAAATATTGCCATATCTCTACAAAGGTTTCATATACAGCGAAGTAATTTACTTAGCTAACCTTCCAAAAGTATTTGGCAATAAAAATATTGATGAATCCCTCACTAATAATTTCGAAACGATTTATCGCCAACTAAGAAAAGAACATGATGAAGAAAAAATATTGAACGCTTGTGTAAATGATTTAATCAGAAACGAACTGAACAGTGATCAGCGTTACAGAATAGAAGATAACAGAGATTTAGACGAGCAGGAAAATAAATTGATTGAAGAAAAGGTTGAGGAAATCATTGGCTCAAAATCGTGGAATAAAAAAACTGAAGAAGAAAGAGCATCTGCAAAAAGTTATGTTTCCAGATATTTCAAAGCCTTTTTACAAAAACCGGTTCACGGTAAAAAAGATGAACTCTTCTTACCAATGCCCAATCTTCATGAAAGAATAAAAACACATTTAAAAAACACGTATGAAATTGACGATAAACATTTGGATTATCTGTGGCATCCGTCAGAACAGGAAACTTATCCGAATGCTAAAGAAATAAAATTAGAAAATGCTGGAACTATAAAGCAATTGGGCGACCCACAGCCAATAAGCAGAGGGTTTAAAAACCCAATGGCTTTGAAAACGCTGCATAAATTAAAACGCTTATTGAATTATTTGCTACAAACAGGAAAGATTGATGAAGACACCAGAGTTGTAGTAGAAATAGCCCGTGAGTTGAACGATGCTAATAAAAGAAAAGCGATTGAAAAGTGGCAACGAGACAGGGAAAAAGAAAACGAAGATTTTAAGAAGATTATTGATGAAATAAATAAAGAATGTGCTACGGCTTATGATAGAGAAGACAAAACGCTCATTGATAAAATACGATTATGGAAAGAGCAAAACATGATGTGCTTATATACCGGAAAACAAATAAAAAGTTGCGATGTGTTCATTGGCACAAAATATGACATCGAGCATTCCATCCCGGCAAGCATGAGTTTTGATAACGAACTCAAGAACCTTACCATTGCCGATGCTTATTACAATAGGGAAATTAAGAAAAAGAAAATCCCGTTTGACTGCCCAAACTATTTCGAAGAAGTGACTATAAATGGAAATGTTTATAAACCGATTATTAAAAATATTGAAATCGTTTTTGGAGAAAGAAAGGTTGAAACAAAAAAAATTAGAGGAAAAGAAGTTGAATTTATTTCTTATGAAAGAATAGAACACTTAAAAGAACAAGTAGATTTCTGGAAAAAACAAACCAGAATTGCTTCAACAAAGAAAAGAAAAGATGATTGTATACAATTCCGTCATTATAATCAAATGGAATTGGATTACTGGCGCAAAAAATTAGAAACATTCACCTGCGAAGAATATAAATCAGGCTGGCGAAATAGCCAGTTAAAAGATACGCAAACAATTACCAAATATACTTTGCCATATTTAAAAACGGTATTCAACAAAATAGAAGTTCAAAAAGCCAGACAAAATAGGTATGATAACGAAGATGGAATGTTAAACATCTTTAAAAAAATCTATCAAATAAAAGGAGACGAAAATAAAGAAAGAGCAAAGCACAGCCATCACGCCATAGATGCTGCTGTGCTTACGCTAATCCCACCTGCTATTGTGCGAGATAAAATCTTATTACGATATAATGAGGCAAAAGAAAACAAGCTACGTTATCACGAAAAGCCAAGACAATGGAATAATTTTCACCAGCGGTTTATTATTGGCATTGAAGAAGATATTTTAATCAACTACCAAGCACAACACAGAACACTTACACAAACTTATAAGAATGTTAGAAAAAGAGGCAAGCAACAATTTGTAAAATATAAAGACACTAATGGCAAATGGCATTTTAAATTAGATGAGAAAGGCAATAAAATACCATTAACAGCAAAGGGTGATACAGTACGAGGACAATTACATGAAGAAAGTTTTATGACATTAATAAAACAACCGGAATATGAATTCAAAAACAATAAATACTATCCAAAAACTGATGGTAATGGGAGTTTTATTTTTCAGCAAAAGGATGGCAATGATGAATTATTCGTGGTAAAAAAGATATTATTATCAGAACTTGATAGTTTAGATAAATTTAAAAAAATAGTAGACTTGAATTTAAGAAGTTATCTCACAACCCTTATTAATAACAGAATGCAGTCTGGCAAATCATTTCAGCAAGCCATTTCAGAACCAATTTGGGCATTTGATAAAACAAGAGATAAAAATGGAAATCCAATCAATCCATTGCGACATATACGATGCAAGGTTTCTAAAGCAGCCGGTTTTTTATCAAAAGAAAAAACACTCGATATAAGAAAGAATGAATTTGTTTCTAAATTCTCTCATAAAAGAGATGTCCTCGCTGGTAATGATGAAATGGTTGTTTGCCTTTATTTTGAAAATAATGGAATGCGAAATTTTAAATTGCTTTCCCGTTTTGAATTAGCAATCCTTAAAATTAAAAACGTGAATGATTTATTTAATAATCCTAATTATAATAAAACACTGAAAGGAACCAAAAAAGTTGAATTGCCATTGTATCATATCATTCAATCGGGGATGAAAGTAATATTGCTTGACGAAAAAATAAATACAATTGAAGAGTTAAAAGGACTTGATACAATATCACTCTCCAAAAGGTTATTTGTAGTAAATAATTTTAATACCCCTGCTGGGAATACAATTTATATCTATTTAGTCAATCATATTGATGCACGACAAAAAGAAGTATTACAAAAGAATGAGGAAAAAAATATTGATACAAGCAAATACCAAGCAAAGCTTGCTTTGACAGCAGATAAATTCTTTTGTGTTATCGAAGGCAAACACTTTGAAATAAAACCTGATGGTGAAATAAAATGGAAGTTCTAATCCACCCTTTCCAAAGTTTGGAACTTTGGAAAAGGAAGGAGATGGCCGCCCAATGATTTTTGTTCTTCGTATAAAAACCTTTCTTATGGATACATTACAGCCTTTAAGCTATTACCATATCTTCAACCACGCCATCGGGAATGAAAACCTGTTCAGGGAAGACGAGAACTACCGCTTCTTTCTGCAGAAATATGATTTGTATATCTATCAAGTGGCCGAGACACTGGCATATTGCCTGATGCCAAACCATTTTCACTTTTTGATAAAAATAAAAAGCGAAGGGCAGCTTGTTGCAGCTTTTCCAAAGTTCAAAACTTTGGAAAAGCTCATAGAGGCAAATTGCATCAGCAAACAATTCTCGAACTTTTTCAGCAGCTATACCTTATCGTTCAACAAAAAATATAACCGGATGGGCTCACTTTTTTTAAAAAACTTTAAACGGCAGCAGGTGGAAAAGGATAGCTATTTCTCAAAAATCATCCATTACATTCATTCCAATCCCGTGCATCATGGATTTGTGCATTCTGTAGATGAATGGAAATGATCGTCTTATCATACTATTCTTTCCAGTGCAGGTACGAGAATAAAACGTAACGAGGTGCT
Organism: Puia sp.; assembly: GCA_035541355.1. Classification (GTDB taxonomy): domain Bacteria; phylum Bacteroidota; class Bacteroidia; order Chitinophagales; family Chitinophagaceae; genus Puia. The sequence goes on from DATKNN010000021.1 coordinate 25,255, forward strand.
GCAATGGTTCAATGGGAAAGATGGTTTTATTAAGTTTCATCAGCAACCTGTTTACCTGAAAACGAATGATATGTTTGATGATTAAATCTTGAAAAGATCTATAAAGCTTTTCCAAAGTTTTGGAACTTTGGAAAAGCGGACTGCTGCAATGAAGGGCTGCAATGGTTCAATGAGAAAGATAGCTTTATTAAGTTTCATCAACAACCTGTTTACCTGAAAACGAATGACATGTTTGATAATTAAATCTTAAAACCTATATGTAGCTTTTACAAAGTTTCGGAATTTTGGAAAAGCGGGTATTCTCCCTATGCACTAAATAACAGCCCGAAACCGTTACTTAATAGTCCATTGCCGATATCCATGATCAAACGCACGCTTTGTATAGAAAACCCATGCCACCTCAAATGCCGCAACAACCAGTTGGTAGCAAGTTATGAGCATATTAAAGGCTGCGAAAACATCCCTGAAAAAATTATACCGATTGAAGATATAGGCATCCTGGTGCTGGAGCACCAGCAGATCACCATTTCGCATTATTTGCTGGATAAGCTTGTTGAAAACAATGCAGCAGTGGTTACCTGCAACGAAACCCATCACCCCAGCGGCATGTTGCTGTCATTGGAAGGCAACACCGTGCAAAGCGAACGTTTCAAAGCACAGATAGAAGCTACAGAACCTTTAAAAAAACAGCTCTGGCAACAAACCGTGAAGGCAAAAATTACCAATCAAAGTAAAGTGCTTGGTAAATGGGATATCGCCAATAATTATCTTAAAACCTCCGCCCAATCAGTAAAAAGCGGCGATGCGGATAATAATGAAGCGAAGGCTGCCGCCTATTACTGGAGCCATCTTTTTCCTGATGCCTGGCAGTTCTTCCGCAAACGCGAAGGCCCGCCACCCAACAATTTGCTGAATTACGGCTATGCCATACTGCGGGCCATTGTGGCAAGAGCCATTGTTGGCGCAGGCTTGTTGCCCACGCTCGGTATTTTTCACCGCAACAGGTATAATGCTTATTGCCTGGCAGATGATATTATGGAACCATACCGGCCTTTTGTAGATGTGATCGTAAGGAATATTGTTGATGAAACATCAGCCGTTGATGTGCTGACACAGGGACTAAAAGTGAAGCTGCTGAAATTGCCAACAACGGATGTGATAATAGACGAAGGCACAAGCCCCTTGCTGATTGCTGCGCAACGCACGGCAGCCTCTCTCGCCAAATGCTATACGGGTGAGCAAAGAAAAATTCTTTATCCTGAAATGCCATGAAGACAAAATACATAAACGCTTTTTGAACTTTTCCAAAGCTCAAAATGGATGATAAATCAGTAAGGCATGTATGAGCTTTGGAAAAGTTGGTTTCCTTAATAATAAAAGGAATGAAGGCCGACCGTTTAAATGCATACCGCATTATGTGGGTACTTATATTTTTTGACCTGCCGACTGAAACCAAAAAGGACAGGAAAATCTACGCCGATTTCAGAAAAAAACTGTTGGCAGATGGATTTGCCATGTTCCAGTTCAGCATTTACCTGCGGCATTGCGCCAGCATGGAAAATGCCGAAGTACATATTAAACGGGTAAAAAGGATACTGCCTGAAAAAGGCCATGTGGGCATGATGACCATTACCGACAAGCAATTCGGGATGATGGAGGTTTTTTACGGCCGCTCCCCTGCCGAATCAATTGAAGTTCCGCAACAATTAGAATTATTTTAGCTGCGGGTTTGCCTTCAAACTTTTCCAAAGTTTTGGAACTTTGGAAAAGTTGCGTGAGCTTCCAAGTTTCCTTAAATAACCAGTGGCTTTTTGTTTGCTTAGAAATGCAAAAAGCCATTGGGCGAATACCTCCAATGGCTTTAAAAATGCATTTTTTAGTTCTTGTTTTCTTTGAAAACCCTTTACAGATAAGGATTTGCGCTTAAGCTGTTGTTATCAAAGATCGTCAGAACTTAATTTGAAAGCAAATCACAACTAATCGGTGTTGTTAGCGTCCGTGTCAAGAGTTGTTATCAAAGATCGTCAGAACTTAATTTGAAAGCAAATCACAACGGGTCAGATATTCGGCCATCTCCATGATGGTTGTTATCAAAGATCGTCAGAACTTAATTTGAAAGCAAATCACAACGAAGGTATTCTTGCTGTTTCGACGACTTCGTTGTTATCAAAGATCGTCAGAACTTAATTTGAAAGCAAATCACAACGGCTTAAATACTGTTCGCATTTTGGTTGCGGTTGTTATCAAAGATCGTCAGAACTTAATTTGAAAGCAAATCACAACCGCGATAAAACGTTGTTATGAAATGATGTGTTGTTATCAAAGATCGTCAGAACTTAATTTGAAAGCAAATCACAACTAATTGGTATTGTTCGCGTCCGTGTCAAGGTTGTTATCAAAGATCGTCAGAACTTAATTTGAAAGCAAATCACAACCCTGTGCTGTTGCAGGAACGGCAAGCGGGAGTTGTTATCAAAGATCGTCAGAACTTAATTTGAAAGCAAATCACAACTGAACGTAAGCATACCATTTTCCAGATCGGTTGTTATCAAAGATCGTCAGAACTTAATTTGAAAGCAAATCACAACCAAACCCGTCCATGCTATATATGCACTTGTGTTGTTATCAAAGATCGTCAGAACTTAATTTGAAAGCAAATCACAACTTATGAAAGTAGTGCTTCGATTGCTTTTAAGTTGTTATCAAAGATCGTCAGAACTTAATTTGAAAGCAAATCACAACTATTGTCAAGAGTAAAAGTACTCAATTTAGTTGTTATCAAAGATCGTCAGAACTTAATTTGAAAGCAAATCACAACTCCTCCTTTTT
>DATKNN010000022.1:0-33338 GCA_035541355.1 Puia sp.
ATTTTGGTACGATATTTTCTAAGTATTATACCCTGTCACATATCCTAAGGGGTTTTACCTCACAGGAAATACACGAAGAAACTATTTTAGTAACTCATTATATGAAAAACCTTTTCTACGGTTTAGGGTTTAGGGGTTAAAAAGGGGGGTATTCCTACTCCCCTTCCTTTATTGATCCATCGTAGGCAAATTTTCTGATCCGTAACCACCCGTTTTTAATCTCTTAATATTTTTAGGAAGAACCCTTTTGTTCACGAACATTACTGAACGCCAATTCCTTGAATTTCCATTTTGGTTTAGGCCAAGTTCTGGAAAACTACCTTTTTTACCCCCTGTCTGAAAAACCTCCTTTTGGGAGGTTTTTTCTTTATCGCAATAAAAATTTCGAAACACTGACCAGATTACTGATTGCAGATGCACTCATTTGAGTTTGAGGAAAGTTTCAAGCATAAACCGGAAATCAAAAGAATTCATTTTTCAATTTCTCTATTTGACCTCACGCTTTTATAGATTTTAATAGCACTCATTAATGCAATAATGAATAAAACCAGGCCAACAATACCCCAAACGAAACTCATACTTTGTTTAACCACTGCAAGCATGGTTATGGCCACTAAAAGAATAGTAGCCACTTCGTTCCAGATACGAAGCTGCTGAGAAGAGTATTTATAGATGCCTTTAATCTGTTGCCTGAAAATTTTATGCAACGAAATAAAATAGAGATAAAGAAGAATAACGAATACCAGCTTTATCAGAAGCCATCTTCCTGCTTCAACAAAAAGAAATTTATTCCAGCCCTGATCGAACATTACTATCGGCCCGAATATTAAGGTAAGCACTGCCGAAGGAAGGGTAATGCCATACCACAGGCGCTTCATCATTATCTCGAATTGTTCATGCAGAATTTTTTTTGCTTCCCCGCTTTTATTTTCTGCTTCCACATTGTATATGAAGAGCCTGGGCATATAAAACATGCCCGCAAACCAGGTGACTATAAAAATGATATGAAGCGCTTTGAAATACAAGTGTTGATTCTATCGTTCAGCGTATACTAATTTGTTTATGAAATAACAAGCTACAAACTTAATAACATTCCTGCTTCCCCCTCCATATAGTTTTTTATCCAGCCTGCAATAGTACTTACCCATAGAGAATGTGTATTGAGACAGGGAATCATCTCATACCATTCTCCACCTGCCTGCAAAAAAGTTTCTTTTCCCCTTTCTGCAATTTCTTCCAGTGTTTCGAGGCAATCGCTTACAAAAGCCGGACATATCACCAACAGCTTTTTGACACCTTGCGCGGGCATTTGCTCCAAACGCACATCAGTAAAGGGTTGTAGCCAACCTTTTCCTAACCTTGACTGAAATGAAATGCTGAATTTGTTTTTTGGGATACCTAATTTATCAGTAACGAGCCGGGTTGTTTCAAACACCTGGTGGCGATAACATGTTTGATGTGCAACTGAAGAAACATTGCAACAATCGTTTACTTTCAGGCAATGAAATTTTGTAGTGTCACTTTTCAAAATATGCCTTTCAGGAATTCCATGATAACTGAAAAGAAGATGATCATAATCTTTGTCCAGATAAGGTTTGATAGTTTCGCTTAACGCGCTGATATAATTTGCATCATTATAATAAGGTTTAATAAAACTGAGATGGAAAGAATATTTTCCCTCACGATGAATTTCTTTTGCATATTCCACCGCAGTTTCATACGATGACATGGCATAATGCGGATATAGCGGAACAGCCAATACCTTTTCAAGGTCAGGATTCTTTTTTGCAAGGTTATTATATGCTTCCTTAACTGAGGGGTTGCCATAACGCATCGCCATTTCAACAGGCAGATCAATTTGCCTTTGCAAAACCTGTTGCAATTGCTTCGTCAGCACAATCAATGGAGATCCCTCTTTTGTCCAGATGGTTTTATAGGCTTTAGCAGATTTTGCCGCTCGGAACGGCACAATAATTCCACCTACTAATAGTTTACGAAAAAAAAAAGGATAATCGATAACACGCCCGTCCATGAGGAATTCCATCAAATACCTCCGCACATCGTTTACTGCCGTAGAATCAGGTGAGCCAAGGTTCATCAAAATAATCCCGAACTTATTAGAGTTTGCCATAACAAATGATAATTTGCAAATGTAAACACTGGGCTTTACAAAATTCCAATTCGTACAACTACTTCGTTGGAATACGCAACGGTATTGTGTTTTATAATATTACCTGACGATGCTCAGAATATAAATTGACAAGAATCAGATTTACAAATGACATTATTATGACACAAAAATTAGTGATTAAAAATCCGGGAAATTATTTTTGCGTACGTAATTGGTAAAACAAAAATGGGCAATAAACCGGCAGACATATCAAAATTCTTTATCGCTGGCATCAACTACAAAAAAACTGATGCTGAAGTGCGGGGCCAGTTTGCCATTAATCATGAACAATACCAAAACATTCTTTCCATTGCACCAGATTATGGAGTAAATGAATTGTTTGTTATTTCTACCTGTAACAGAACAGAAATTTATGGCTTTGCCGAAAATATTGCTCATCTCATTGATTTGCTTTGCATGCAAACCAAGGGTTCTAAAAACCTGTTTTATGAACTGGCATATATAAAAAATGGAATGGATGCCATTGAACATTTGTTCAATGTTGCGGCAGGTTTGGATTCTCAGATTTTGGGAGATTATGAAATTGTTGGTCAGATAAAACAGGCGGTTAAATTCTCAAAAGAACACAATTGCATCCACGCATTTACAGAAAGATTATTTAACTGTGTATTGCAATCTTCAAAAGCCATCAAAAATCAAACTGAGTTGAGTGGCGGAACGATTTCTGTTTCATTTGCAGCTGTCCGATATATCAAAGAAAATCTAACAGATCCTGTCAGGAAAAAAATATTATTGATCGGAACAGGAAAAATCGGCCGCAACACTTGTAAAAACCTGGTCGATTATATCGGCACTAAAAATATCACGCTGATTAACCGCTCTGAAGAAAAATCTTTTTCACTGGCAGATGAACTTGGGTTGAAAACTGCCGCTATTGAAAATATGCAGCAGGAAATCAGTGCATCGGACATTGTGATTGTCGCCACAAATGCCGACCAGCCAATCATCAGAAAGAATGACCTGGTCAGTTCAGGAAAAAAATTGCTGATAGATTTATCTATACCAAACAATATTGAACCCGCTTCCAAAGAATTAGAACAGATCGATCTCGTGAATGTGGATGATCTGTCGAAAATTAATGATGCCACTTTACAAAAACGGGAAGCAGAAGTACCGAAAGCAAAATCCATCATTAATGAGCATATTAATGAATTTATGGAATGGCACCATATGCGCAGGAATGTTCCGGTACTGAAAGCTGTAAAAACAAAACTTAGCCAAATTCACAGTAGCCCTTTATTTGCTGCCTCAGCGGGTCTAGTTGCTTCAAATATTGATGCTGAAGAAAGAATTCAGCATATTATCAATGGAATGGCTTTGAAAATGCGTCATCAAAACACACAGGGTTGCCATTATATTGAAGCAATTAATGATTTCATTACATCAAGTATAAATTAACTTTGCCAATAATTGATGGCGAACAGTCAATAATAAAATGATCCTGTTCACTATTGACCATTCACTTTATGTACCATCCTTTAAAAATAGGCACACGCGAAAGTCAGTTAGCTGTTTGGCAAGCCACATTCGTAAAAGAATTACTGAAAGAGAACGGCATTGATTCGGAATTGATTTTTATTAAAAGCGAAGGAGATATTGACCTGAAAACACCATTGTATGAGATGGGCGTTCAGGGAATTTTTACAAAAACACTGGATGCCGCGTTACTGAACAATAAAATTGACATTGCCGTTCACTCCATGAAAGATGTGCCGACACAATTAGCAAATGGCATTATACAGGCTGCAGTATTGAAAAGAGGCAATTATAAAGATATTCTCGTGAAACGTGAGAAGTCAGACATGAATGTCGACAAGCTTCTCACATCTCACATCTCACGTCTCACAATAGCTACAAGCAGTATCCGCCGCAAAGCCCAATGGCTGCACCGCTTTCCTAATCATACCATAGAAAATTTAAGAGGCAATGTGAATACAAGATTGAAAAAACTTGAAGAAAGCAATTGGCATGGAGCAATCTTTGCAGCAGCAGGATTGGAAAGAATTCATTTGCTACCGGAAAATACTATTGATCTGGATTGGATGTTGCCGGCCCCGTCACAAGGTGCCATTGTTGTTGTTTGCCGGCAGGAAGATAACGAAACAAAAGAAAAATGTTTACTGCTGAATGACGAAGTAACAGCCCTTTGTACAAAAATTGAAAAAGATTTTTTACGTACACTGCTTGGCGGTTGTTCAACACCGATCAGTGCTTTGGCGGAAATTGAAAAGGATGAATTATTCTTTCGCGGAAATATTTTATCTCTCGATGGAAGGCAGAAAAAAGAAATAGAAAAAATATTACCGGTTGACCTGGCTGAAAATATCGGGAAAGATGCAGCGCTTGAATTATTACAAAAAGGCGGACAAGAAATAGCAGACAGCTTTCGATATGCCACAAAATAAAATACACATATTATCAACCCGACCATTACCGGAAGCGCTGATTGAAAAAGCTGCCGAAAAAAATATTTTAATAGAGGTGATTTCGTTTATTGATACAGCAGCAATCATAAATAAAGATTTGAAAACAAATATTGCCTCATTGGCAAATCAATCATTAACTGTAGTCTTCACAAGCATGAATGCTGTAGAAGCCGTTGCAAACTACCTGAATGGAAATAGACCTGATTGGAAAATTTTTTGTATCGGTTCAGCTACAAAAAAATTTGTTACAAGCTTTTTTGATGAAAAAAATATTTCGGGGATTGCCGAATCTGCAAGCGCTTTGGCTGATGTAATCATTAATCAAAAAAATATTGCTTCTATTGTATTTTTTTGCGGGAATAAAAGAAGAGATGAATTGCCGGAAAAATTAATGCAGCATAAAATAGAGGTTAAAGAAATTGAGGTCTATAAAACTTTTGAAACTGCACATCGAATTAAGAAACCGCATGATGCCATTTTATTTTACAGCCCAAGCGCAGTAAACAGTTTTTTTTCAGTTAATACAATTGATAACAAAACAATACTGTTCTCTATCGGAAAGACTACTGCGAGTGAAATAAAAAAATTCGCTGTCAACAAAATAATAATTGCAGACGAACCATCGAAAGAATTATTGGCAGAGCAAGCGATAAAATATTTTGAAACAAACTTAACTCACTACTGACCACTTACTACTTACATGCTACAAAACGATTTATTATTAAGAACATTAAAAGGCGAACCAACAGAACGTACTCCCGTTTGGATGATGCGGCAGGCAGGAAGATATTTACCTGAATACATAAAACTGCGTGAGAAATACGCTTTCTTCGAGCGTGTGCAAAACCCCCAACTGGCTTGTGAAATAACCATTCAGCCAGTTGATATTATTGGTGTGGATGCCGCTATTTTATTTTCAGATATCCTGGTTGTCCCTCAGGCGATGGGCCTCGAAGTGCAATTGATAGAAAGCAAAGGACCTTTTTTGCCACAACCGATCAAGACGGAAAACGACTTACAAAGAATTTGTGTCCCTGATGTTAACGAAACCTTGCATTATGTTTTTGATGCCATCAAACTCATTAAACAGGAATTGAACGGACGTGTTCCTTTGATTGGTTTTGCAGGCGCGCCATGGACAATTCTTTGCTATATGGTGCAAGGGAAGGGCAGCAAAACTTTTGATGAAGCTAAAGCTTTTTGCTATACACAGCCTGAATTGGCGCATCAGTTATTACAGATGATTACCGATACGACAATTGCATACCTGAAACAACAAGTAAAAGCCGGAGCTGACACGGTTCAGATATTTGACAGTTGGGCCGGATTATTAACCAAATCTGATTTTCAAAATATTTCGTTAAGATACATCAGGCAAATTGTAAACGCATTGAAAGATGAAACGCAAGTAATCATTTTTGCGAAAGGCGCCTGGTACAGTTTAAAAGAAATGGCTGAAACAGGTGCATCTGGTTTGGGTATCGATTGGTGTATTGAGCCGCAGATGGCCAGAAAATTTGCGGGAAATAATATAACGCTGCAAGGTAATTTTGATCCTGCAAAATTATTATCTCCGATTCCTGTAATTGAAAAAGAAGTGAAGCAAATGTTGCATGCATTTGGAAAAGGAAGGCATATTGCAAATCTCGGTCATGGTATTTTGCCAAATGTCCCGGTAAGTCATGCAAAGGCTTTTGTGGAAACAGTGAAAGAAGAAAGCAGTAAACTGACAAGTGTTGACTAGGATCAGCAGCTTTTCCAAACCTTCAAACCGATGACGAACTTTATAAAAGATGATTGAGGTTTGTAAAAGTTCGATGCATTTGTTGATACAGTCGGGGAATTCAAAATTAAACCTGAAGCTTAATGGCAGCAAAACAGATGAACGAAATGCGACGCAACGATGTAGAATAGAATTACAAAAGCCGGTTATCCAAAAAAATATTTTCATGAATAAACGCAATCAAAAAATACCGGAAATAAAATTCAGGGTTGAGTGGGTTGATTTTATTCATCATCTGCAAAATAAAATCTGTTTAGCATTAGAAGCAGTTGATGGCAAAGCAAAATTTCACACTGACGAATGGCAAAGAGATGAAGGCCGCGGTGGCGGCGGAAACACAAGAGTGATCGTTAACGGAAATGTGTTTGAAAAAGGTGGCGTGAATAGGTCGGCAGTGTATGGAGAAGTTTCAGACAACATGCGCAAACAACTAAAAATAAACGGTGAAAAATGGTTTGCCTGTGGATTGAGCCTGGTGCTCCATCCTTTCAATCCTTTTGTGCCGACGGTGCATTGCAATTACCGCTATTTTGAATTGTATGAAAATGATGAAGTGATTGACAGATGGTTTGGCGGCGGAACAGACTTAACACCATATTATTTGTTTGAAGATGATGCAAAGCATTTTCATGAAACATATAAAAACGTGTGCAATGAATTTGATGTAAATTTTTATCCGGCATTTAAAAAAGAATGCGATGATTATTTCGTTAACATGCATCGTAATAACGAAAGAAGAGGAGTCGGCGGGATTTTTTTTGATCACCAACGCCCCGGTGAAAATCATGATCTCGATTTTTGGTTCAGTTTTTCCAAAGCTTGCGGCAATGCATTCATTGATGCCTATATTCCCATCGTTGAGAAAAGAAAAAATTCAGCATTCACTGACGCACATAAATACTGGCAGGAAATAAGAAGAGGAAGATATGTTGAATTCAATTTGATCCACGATCGTGGAACTTTATTCGGATTAAAAACAAACGGAAGAACGGAAAGTATTTTGATGAGCCTGCCGCCAACGGTGAGGTTTGAATATGATCATCTGCCAAAACCAAATTCTGAGGAAGAGAAGTTGTTAAATATTTGCTTACAACCAAGAAACTGGGTTTAAAATAAATTTGTTTATGTATTTACAAAGAAGAAACCGGATACTTCGCCAGTCATCAGCTATCAGAAATCTTGTTGCTGAAACTTCATTATCGCCAAACGATTTTATCGTTCCGCTATTTATTGACGAAGGGGAAAATGTAAAAACTGAAATTGCTTCGATGCCGGGTTATTACAGGAATAGTTTGGATATTACTGTTAAAGAAGTAAAAGAACTTTGGAAGATTGGTTTGAAAAGTATTTTGTTATTTGTGAAAGCGAAAGATGAAACAAAAGATAATACGGGTAAGGAAGCATGGAACGAAAATGGTTTAATGCAACGCAGTATAAAGGCAATCAAAGATGCTGTTCCGGAAATACTTATCATGACAGATGTTGCGCTTGACCCTTATTCTTCATTTGGGCACGATGGCATTGTAAAAGACGGAGAAATTGTGAATGATGAGACGGTGGAAGCTTTGGTAAAAATGAGCATCAGCCATGCAAAAGCAGGTGCTGATTTCGTTGCGCCAAGTGATATGATGGATGGAAGGATCGGTGCAATACGAAAAGGTTTTGAAGAAAATAATTTTACCAAAGTCGGCATCATGGCTTACAGTGCAAAATATGCTTCTTGTTTTTATGGGCCATTCCGTGATGCGCTGGATTCCGCTCCGGGATTTGGGGATAAAAAAACTTACCAAATGAATTACGCTAATAGAATTGAAGCAGTGAAAGAAACCCTGATGGATGTGGAAGAAGGTGCTGATATTGTGATGGTGAAACCTGCTTTAGCTTATCTCGATATCATCCGTGAAGTAAAAAATGCAGTATCCGTTCCCGTTAGTGCATATAATATAAGCGGAGAATACGCCATGATAAAAGCTGCAGCAAAAATGGGATGGATTGATGAGAACAAAGCTATCCTTGAAACATTAACAGCTATTAAAAGGGCCGGAGCCGATTTGATCGCTACTTATTTTGCAAAAGACGCAGTGAAATTGTTATCAGCATAGAAGATGGAAAACAATCTCATCCAAAAATATAATATCCCGGGTCCGAGATATACAAGCTATCCGACAGTTCCTTACTGGGACGAGCAATCATTTTCTATTGACAAGTGGAAACAAACACTGATCAGAAGCTTTGAAGAGAGCAATGATAAAGAAGGGATCAGCCTTTACGTTCATTTACCATTTTGTGAAAACCTTTGCACTTTCTGCGCCTGTCACAAACGCATTACCAAACAGCATTCAGTTGAAGAGCCTTATATAAAAACTGTACTGAAAGAATGGAAAATGTATGTTGATCTTTTAGGCAAGAAAGCAAAAATAAAAGAATTGCACCTCGGCGGCGGAACGCCAACTTTTTTCAGTCCAGATCATTTGCAATACTTTTTGGAAAAAATTTTTTCGACTGTCAACATTGACGCACAACCTGAGCTTAGTTTTGAAGGGCATCCGAATAATACGACTACAGAACACCTTGAAACCTTATTTGACCTGGGTTTCAGAAGAGTGAGCTTCGGTGTGCAGGATTATGATCATAAAGTGCAGCAAACCATTAACCGCATTCAACCATTTGAAAAGGTAAAAGCAGTAACTGAGACTGCAAAAGAAATCGGTTATAAAAGTATCAGCCATGATTTGATTTTCGGGTTACCTTTTCAAACATGGGAATCAATGTCTGCAACGATTGAAAAAACAAAATCACTAAAACCCGACAGGATCGCTTTTTATTCTTATGCGCATGTGCCATGGGTAAAAGGTGTCGGACAACGTGGATTTGATGAAAATGATCTGCCTTCTCCCGAACTAAAAAGAAAGTTATACGAAAAAGGTAAAAACCTGCTGAGTAAACTGGGCTACATCGAAATCGGTATGGATCATTTTTCATTACCTGCTGATACACTGTACCAGTCGATGCTTGATAAAACCATTCACCGTAATTTCATGGGTTATTCTTCCTCTTCCACGCAATTAATGATCGGGTTGGGCATGTCGGCTATCAGCGACAGCTGGTATGCATTTGCACAGAATGATAAATCTGTGGAAGATTATACTGATCGTGTTAACCGTGGCGAGCTTCCTGTTTTCAGGGGGCATATTTTAACTGAGGAAGACCTGATTGTCCGTCGGCACATTTTAAATCTCATGTGCTTGCTGGAAACTTCCTGGAAAGATGAAAAAATGAATTTGCCGGAAATGCCGGAAATTATAGAACGTTTGCAGGAAATGCAGCAGGATGGATTGATTGAAATAGGTAACAAACGTTTACGTATAAACGAAAAAGGCAGGACATTTGTGCGAAACATTGCGATGGCTTTCGATTTAAGGATGATAAGAAAGCAGCCACAGACAAAAATATTCTCGATGACTGTTTAAAACTGAATTTGTATGTATCAGTATATTTCAAGTAAATCATTATTCGAAAGGGCCCAGCAATCCATTCCGGGCGGAGTAAACTCTCCTGTTCGTGCATTTAAAAGCGTAGGCGGCACACCATTGTTCATCAAAAAAGCAAAGGGGGCTTATTTGTTTGATGCAGATAATAATCAATATATTGATTACATCGCATCGTGGGGGCCAATGATTCTCGGTCATGCGCATGATGAAGTAGTGAAAGCAATCCAGGAACAAGCACTCAGCTCAACATCGTACGGTGCTCCTACAGAATTGGAAATCGAGATGGCCGAACTTATCATCAGTATGGCTCCAAATGTTGACCTGGTAAGAATGGTAAGCAGTGGTACCGAAGCGTGTATGAGTGCGATTCGTCTTGCACGCGGTTACACGGGAAAAAATAAGATCATCAAATTTGAAGGATGTTATCACGGCCACGCAGATTCCTTTCTTGTAAAAGCCGGAAGTGGTTTGGCTACATTAAATATTCAAACTGTGCCTGGAGTTACCGCCGGCGTGGCGAACGATACCCTTACCTGCGCTTATAATGATCTCTCGGCTATTGAAAAATTAGTTGAAGAAAATAAAAACCAGGTCTCTGCTATTATTGTCGAGCCTGTCGCCGGTAATATGGGTTGCATTTTACCTCAACCCGGTTTTTTGGAAGGCTTGCGAAAAATATGTACTGAAGAAAATATCGTTTTTATTTTTGATGAGGTGATGACGGGTTTTCGTCTGGCACCAGGTGGTGCACAGGAAAAATTAAATGTGAACGCAGATTTGGTTACCTACGGAAAAGTGATTGGTGGCGGAATGCCGGTGGGTGCATTTGGCGGGAAAAAGGAAATTATGCAGCACATCGCCCCGCTCGGAAACGTTTACCAGGCAGGCACGTTGAGCGGTAATCCTATTGCTATGTCAGCAGGTTATACAACATTAAAAATCTTAAAAAACAATCCGCATATTTATCATGAGCTGGAAGAGAAAACAATTTACCTGCGTGATAACCTGCATAAAGTTTTTTCGGAAACAGATATTCCCTTTGTCATTAACCAGTTTGGCTCGATGATCAGTATTCATTTCAGCAACCATGCAGTGAATGATTTTGCAAGCACCGCATCAGCAAACAATGAGCGTTTCAAAAAATATTTTCATGCCATGCTGAAGCGTGGAATTTATTTGCCTCCTTCAGCTTTTGAAAGCTGGTTCCTGAACAACGCATTGACCAAAGAAGACCTGGATAAAACGATTGAGGCAACTTCAGAAAGTTTGAAAGAAATATTTTAATTTGAATCACATAAGACACAAAAGACATTCAAGAAAAACTTTTATGTGTTGTCTGGTTAATAAAACGCTCTTATGAACAAAGCCCGCCTCGAAGCATTCAGCGATGGGGTTTTTGCCATCATTATTACCATTATGGTGCTTGAAATTAAAGTGCCGCACGGTGCAGACTGGGATGCGCTGAAACCTTTGCTGCCACAGTTTGTCAGCTATGTGCTCAGTTTTTCTTTTGTAGGAATTTACTGGGTGAACCATCATCATCTGGTGCATACCGTAAACCGGGTGAACACGCCTATTTTATGGAGCAATATTTTTTTGTTGTTTTGGCTGTCGCTGATTCCGGTAGCCACTGATTGGATGGGTGAATCGCATTTTGCACCACATCCGGTTGCCGTATATGCATTACTGTTATTGCTCTGTGGAATTGCATACACCATTTTCGGATTGCACCTCGAAAAGAAAGCCAAAAATCCTGAAAAATTTGCAAAAGCCTTTTCCGGTTTAAAAAGAAAAAGCATAATATCTCTTTTATTATATGCTACCGCTTTGATTTTTGCGTTTATCAACACCATTGTTGCTGCTGTTTTGTTTTTAATTGTATCAATTATATGGTTCATTCCAGATAAAAATATTGAACACATTTTGAGTGATGAATAAATTTTGCGATGGATTACACGCTCATTTTAAAAAATATTTCAAAACACATTCAGCTCACTAAGCTGGAAGAGCAATTTTTCATCTCGTTATTGAAAGAAAAAAAGATAAAGCGAAAACAATTCCTGCTTCATGAAAACGAAGTGTGCACTTATTCCACTTTTGTTACCAAGGGCTGCCTACGGGGATATAATATTGACCAAAACGGTTTTGAGCACATATTGCAATTTGCCCCGCCCGATTGGTGGATTGCTGACATGTACAGTGTAATTACACAGAAGCCGGGCAGCCTGAATATTGATGCCATCGAGGATTCAGCTCTTTTCATGCTTTCGAGGGCAGATCAGGAAAAACTATTTATTGAAGTACCGAAATTTGAAAGGTTTTTTCGCATACTTACCGAGAATTCACTTGTTGCAAACCGCCAGCGGGTGCTTGATACTATGAGCCTCACCGCTATTCAACGATTTGAAAAATTTTGCAAACAATATCCAACATTAATCGAATGCATTCCGCAGAAACAAATCGCATCATATATCGGAGTTACTCCAGAATTTTTAAGTAAAGTCAAAGCAGAGTATTTCAGGAATTTGTAAATGCGCAAATTGCTCAATTGAAATTTCTTAATCTACCTTATTGCTTTCTGCAGCCTGTTATCCCGAAATTTGTGTAACAAAAAAGAAAGAATATGGCAAACACAGTACTTCATAAAGCAGCCACACGCGGACATGCCAACCATGGCTGGCTTGATAGTTATCACAGCTTCAGTTTCGCAAACTATTATAATCCCGAACGCATTCATTTCGGCGCCCTGCGAGTGCTGAACGATGACACCGTTTCGGAAGGCAGGGGTTTTGGCAAACATCCGCATGATAATATGGAGATCATTTCCATTCCGCTGGAAGGTGACCTGCAACATGAAGACAGCATGGGCAATGTGGCAGTGATCAAAAAAGGGGATATACAGGCAATGAGCGCCGGAACAGGTATTTTTCACAGCGAGTATAATAAGAATACAAACATGCCTGTAAAATTTTTGCAGATATGGATCTTTCCAAACAAAAAAAATGTGCAGCCGCGTTACAGCCAGGTTACATTGAATGTGGAAGACAGGCATAATAAATTACAAGAAGTGCTTTCTCCAAATGCAGATGGCGCTGGTGTTTGGATCCACCAGGATGCATGGTTCAGCATGGGGAAATTTGACAAAGATTTTTCTGTCGATTATGAACTGAAGAAAAAAGGAAATGGCGTGTATGCATTTGTATTAAGCGGAGACATTACCATTGATGGGCAGCCGCTTAATGCAAGGGATGGTTTTGGAATTAAGGATACGGATAAAATCTTTATCCAGGCAAATTCCCAGGATGCGGAATTGTTATTGATGGAAGTGCCCATGAGCTTATCCTGATTCCCGAAAAGAAAAACATTATGAAAAAAACTCAGATACTTGTTATTTGCAAACATGAAGAAATCCTGCAAACAATCCTCCGTTTAGTAAATAATAACCAAAGCCGGGAAGGTATTGGCACAAGCGTTGATGAAAAAGCCATTGAGCTTTTTCATCAGCATGCTTTTGACCTGGTATTATTAGGAAGTGGCCTCAGCGATGAATCGGAAACTAAATTGAGAAAAATATTTACCCACCAAAACCCTGAAATTAAAATCATTCAGCATTTCGGTGGCGGCAGCGGTTTACTGAGTAATGAAATTGAGGCAGCGCTCGGTAATAATGAAAGTGGTAATTTTAATGTTATTGATAACCCTTTCAATTAAATACATTGATAAAAATCAGCGGGCATATCAGAGAAGATCATTACAAAACTGTAATCAGCAATGGAAGAAACGAATTAATTGCTGATGAACCTACAACCAATAATGGGTGCGACCTGGGGTTTTCGCCTACAGAAATTTTATGCAGCTCTTTAGCAGCATGTACATGCATCACTTTGCGCATGTATGCTGACAGAAAAAACTGGAATTTAACAGAAGTAAAAGCACATATCAGTTTTACCGGCAATCCAGAAAAAAATAGCAGCAACATAAAAAGAGAAATTGAATTGATCGGAGAACTTACACATGAACAAGAAGAACAACTGTTACAGATCGCGAATCATTGCCCGATCCACAAAATATTAAGTAACCCGATTGAAATTGAAACTACATTAGCATGAGCAAAATTCTTTGTTATGAAAGACATTACTAAAAAATATACGAACGGTGAAGTAACCATTGTGTGGAAACCCGCTATCTGCCAGCATTCCACCATTTGCTGGAAACATGCAACCGGTTTGCCTGAAGTATTCAATCCATTCGAAAAACCATGGATAAAACCTGAAGGCTCAACTACTGAAAAAATTATCGCACAGGTAAAAAAATGCCCAAGCGGCGCACTGAACTTTTATATGAATCATGAGACAGCCAAAAGTGAACAATAATTTTTTTAAATAATTGCCGGTTAATACACTTTAATTACCTGTCCATTCGCAATCCCCAATACACTTTTTAAATAAGCAGCAACTACTTTATCCATTGAAACAGGAATATGACCGGGAAATGAAGAAAAATAATGCGGCGAATCTTCCACAACTCCAGGGCTGATTGCATTAATACGGACATCATTGATCAATTCATGAGAAGCTGCGAACACAAAAGAATTGATAGCGCCATTCACGGCTGCGAGGTTTGCACTTCCGCGAACAGGGTCATCGGCCAAAATACCTGAAGTAAGTGTGAATGACCCCTTGTGGTTGATATAATGCTGACCAATCAAAACCAAATTCACCTGGCCCATCAGTTTGCTGTCAACACCAATCCTGAATTCTTTATCAGTCATTTTATCGAAAGGCCCGAAATATCCCGCCCCGGTTGTACTGATCAATGCATCAAATTTTCCGGTCTGTTCAAATAGCGCTTCAATGGAATCTGCAGAACGAATATCTACCTGAAGGTCGCCACTCTTAGAGCCCACTTTAATAACATCATGATTTTTTTCCAACGATTCGGTTATTTTTTTCCCGAGCGTCCCAGTTGCGCCAACAATAATAATTTTCATACTGAATTTGATTTTTAATTTTTTTTGTACTTAACTGTATTGCTACTATGAATCATCGTTGTGTCACTCACTTGTACTGCAACAATTCGATTTGGCAATATATAACCTGCTGATCAAAGCTGCATTTCTCATTTCAACATATATCTGTAATCAGTTGTTCAGTTAAAAATAAAAACCGGCAGAAAAATTTCTGCCGGTTTTAGCTTTACAAAAAATTTAGTAGAAGAATTGCTCTGAAACAATTTTACCATCCTGCACTTTGTACAAACATATTTCTTCCATTTTTTGCCTGCCCATCCCTTTGTATGTCATATCCAGCACTGCAGCAACGCTGAAATAATTTCCTGCAATCACCGGATCGCTCACTGACCCGCCATGCACCTCTTCAACCATACTTTGAAATTGCTGGCCTTTAATGATAATGTTGTCAAGGCCTTCCGTTTTTTTGGGTCCCGGGGCCGGCGAGTTTTCGGGTTCGATGCTTATTGCATTTGCAGCATACAATTCTTTTTGGGCGGTTTCATACTGCCCCTGGCGGCAAAGTTCGGTCAATCGTTTTGCAATCTGTTCAATACTCATAGTAATAAAATTTAGATAGTAAAATTGTCGGAATTTTTTGAAACCGAAGATTAATATTTTGTTAGCAATAAAAATTACAACGACTCCAAAAACTTCATCAATTGGTTTCTTTGCTCACTGCTTAACTGCATGAATTTTTGCTTGCTTTTTTCTGCTTCGCCACCATGCCACAAAATGGCTTCTTCAAAACTTCTTGCCCGGCCATCGTGTAAAAAATAAGGGGTGCCATTGACAAGGTCAAGCAAACCCCGACCCCATAATGGTGCCGTTCTCCATTCATTTCCGCTTGCTAAAAAATCTGGCCGGTCATCAGCAAGCCCCGGGCCCATATCATGCACTAACAGATCTGTATAAGGATGGATGCGCTGGTTACTGATCTGAGAAAGTGTCAGGTTGATCCCTGTTTGTAAAGTTGGCCTGTGGCAACCGGAACAATTGATCTGATCAAATAATATTGAACCGGCTTTCACATCAGCATTTGTCACATTTCTTCTTGCCGGGACACCAAGTGTTTTTACATAGAATACAACATAGTTCAAAAGGCTGTCTGTCAACTCCGGTTGCACGTCACCGTGAACAACATCCATCTGTGGCTGCCCGTCGGCACTTTCTGTTTTTTGTACATAGCTGGTAATACCCATATCCTGCTGGTAGGCCGTTGCCACCTGTAATGAAAGGGTGGAAGTATTTGCTTTTAACCCAAACCTACCCAGCACGGTTTTTTTTGTGTATTCATCATATACATAATTTGCTTTGCCAGTAATGCCATCCCCGTTTTTATCGCCGGCATCCACAAAAGAAAGAATGGTTCTTTCCGGGATGTTTTCCAGCAAACCCATACCAATCAATGGCGGCGCAAGCCTTGGCGAAAACATACAATTTGCAGGCAATGTTGTGTATGGGTTTTGAATAGTATAATCCGGCTTTATCAACTTCACCATTGTCCCATCAGGGTAAACAACAGATGAATCGCTATAACTTATGTTCACCTTTGCTTCCGGTTGCGCACCTGCAACAGCCTGGTCCTGCAATTGTGTGCCAAAACCCGGGACAGCGAGCGGACCGCCCTTTGCGTCCATTCCCGGCAAACTCAATCTTACTAATAAACCGGAATTTGAAAAACCTGCCGTGGGGATTCCTTCACCGTCATTGCGGTGGCAATTCACACACGACACATTGTTGAAAACCGGCCCGAGCCCTGTAAAAATCGGAGAAGGTGGCACCACAAAAGTTTGAGAAAAAGTTTGGTCGCCAAGTTCATGCACACGTGCATCGCGTTCAGTCAAACCGTTCATGGCATTGCCGAACGCATGCGATGTTGCATCGAATACGGTAGCTGCGCCGCCGCTCAGCCTTTCATCATATCCGTTTTCCAAAAACAGCTCCGCTTTGTTGCACATGCTGAGGCTTGTAACAAAAACAATAAGAGAAACAATAATGTAATATTTATTCATAAATCATTTTGTGAATTGCGGATGATCAATGGTGATTGATAGCCTCTTTATATTGTCCATTCACGATTGACTATTGACCCCTTTAATCCTGCACATATTGAATAATAAAATTCTTAAGGTCATTATCCAGCAAATCATTTAAGGCATTGATTTGTGTAATGGTTTGCTGCACTTGCGTGCGTTGTATAAAAATTGCTTGTTCATAACTCACGGTGATATTGTCAAATGAACTGATGGCCGCATTCATCTGAGATTGAATTTGGTTGTTGAGGTTTTTATTTTTTGATGCCACCAGGTCTTTGATGCCACTTCCGTTATTCAACCCTAAATAAACATTCCGGGCACCGATGATATTATTTTTAAAATCAGTTAAGGTGTTATTGGAATAAGGGGATTCAGTGATTGTTGAATCATGATTGATAAACGGCCCGTACATTTTCTCTCTGCCCACTTCATCGCATATATCGCTCATGGCCGAAACAATGGTAATGAACAAATCCCTTCTTGTCGGAAATTTACTGCTCCCATTTCCTGCATTTAGAACCTGTTGCGCATAGCCATTACTGTTAGATGCCCAGCTTTCATAAAGCGGCTGTACATTATTGTATAAAATATCTGCTGCAAGGCTGGTTGCATACTGCATTAATCGTGGATTAAGCTGTGCAACTGTCCTGACTTCGCCTTTGCCGAAAATTATATATTCAAGAGGATGATAGCCGCGCAATGATTGCTGCAGGCTTGCTACATCACTTACCTGCAAAGGGTTGCTGCTTGCAAGCACAGAATCCATTTGCACATAATCGGTGGGCCAGGTATCCGTGTTGGGGTCATAATCATTATCTTCAACAGGCCCGAACAAAAAGCCTTCGCTTTGTTCCCAAACCTGCCGCAGGTTTTTCCAGGCTGTTTGCGCAGCAACAAGATTATCATTTGTAAGATTAGAATTTAGCGAAGTGATGGCCCCGTTCAATGCAACAGCGGCATTGGTAAGGTTGCTATATTGTCCAAGGGCAACATTGCTTACAAAATCTTTAATTACTGTTGCTTCCATATCGGTGGAACTGATTGCCGGTGCTGAAGGCGCTTTATGGCAGCCAAAAAAAATAAAAACCAGTATATAAAAGTTCAGGTGTTTTGTCTTCATTTGATCAGGGTTTGAGCACAATTACCAATGTGTTTTCAGCAATGCTTGTTTTATATTTTTTTAATGCATTCTCGGCAGGGCCTTTGGTTACAGTACCATCTTGATTAAACCGGCTTCCATGCAGGCTACAGTTATAGCCATGCCCGCTAGCAACAAGCTGATTGTTCTGATGCGTGCATTGCAATAACAAAGCCTCATAGGTATTGTCGGCTTTTTTTTGAACGGCTATATCATATAACCAGCCACTGGGCCGTACAAACTGAATGGGATTTTGTGCAAAGCCATCTACAGGAATTGCAATAGCATTATCAACAATATTTGCTTCCATTATTTGATAAGCGGTGCTGCAGGATGCGAGCTCATTGAATAAAAAACCCGTGCCTGCCAGCAGGCAAAAATTGCAAGATGATTTAAGGAATTGTCGGCGTTGCATGATAAATAGTCAATGTTGAATAGTGAATAATTATTTCATAGATGATGTTTGCTTTTACTTTGGTGCTGTTCTTTGCCGAACAGGCTTGTTTCAGCAGAAGTGTGCGACGCAACAGAAGCTTTATAGTAGCAAGGCAGATGGGTCCATTATAAAAAAATTCAAAAAGAATAACCGATACCAATATTTAAAAATTGGTTGTTCTGTTTATAAGGCAATGTATTCGGTGAAGGGTTAATGACAAGCTCCCGATTTTGCAGGCCGGTATGCAATAATCGCACATCAGCTTTTATTACCACATTCGGGATGGGCAGGTAGCTAAAGCCCGCAATAATATGCGTTTGCTTTTCTGTGCCATCATAAATGGCTTTCGGCGGCGCAGGGATATTCGCATTCATATCCAGAAATTCAGCACGTGCAAAAGCAATGCATTGCGCTTTTTTTTCACGATGATACAATAAATCATAACCAGCCTCAATATAACTGCCATACATACCCGTAGAAATATTTTTTGCATAAGCGGCATTTATTTTATCAGCTTCGGGATAATATGTGCGGGCATAAATTGCTTTTGCAGAAAATGCGCCACGGTTATATTGAACATCTGCTTCGCCGAGGTAAAGCGGGGTGCCGAAGCCGCCACTATTCAGGCCCAAACTATCAGCAGCTGCTTTGCGAAGCCCCACAGTGCCGCCGGCATAACCTGAAATCTGAAATTTGAAATCACCAAATAAATATTGCAACGAGGCTGCGACTGCAAGATTGTTGGCAGTGGCAAGATTACCTTCTGTACGTGCACTGCGGATGCCGTCGCCATGTTCAAGAGCAGCGCTGTTCAACCCATTTAATAATGCAACAGAATAATTCAGAGGCAAACGGCTTGATGAACCATAAAACCCAACTCCCAGTTCACGCCAGGTTGCAGGAATGATCAGTGTTTCCACCATTGGGCGTTCAACACCATTAAAATTCACTGGTAAATGATTTTCATTCAATATGCCGATACGCGGAACAAATAACCCCGTCACAATATAATGTTTCGGGCTCAGGTTGAATTTGATATAAGCCTGCTCCATAGCTATTTCAGCGCCATTATTTTCGCCGCCTTCCACCTTGGCGTTTTCAATTTCGAGTTCTGAGAAAAATGAAATCTTTTCATTGAACTGGTGACCGACAAAAAGAACAGCCCTTTCCAAAGTCATTGTGCTTTGTTTGGCATTAAAATCGCGCTGGTAAAAAGTGCTTCCATAGCCGGATATAACGGTTTTGCTGTTGTTGGTTCCCTTGCTTAGCGAATCTTCGTTGGTCATTAATTGTTGTACGCTGGTCCTGAATTGCGCCTGCACATGTACAAAAGCCGACAATAAAATAGCCGATAATAATATTTCCTTTCCCATAATTTGTTATTAATACAAAAATATTCTGCTGAACAGGCAGGCTGTTTACGCATCCGGTAAAACAGTTTATATAATCAGGAAAAATTGATTAGAAAGGAATCAGATGAAAAATAATTTCATTCGTTTGTTAACAATTATTACCTGTACCTTCAAAAAAAGTTTTTATGAAGACGCTTATATATTTTGTTTCCTGTTTTGCAATAGCAGTGAGCTGCACCAATTGCAACCAACCTGCAGTGAATGATAACAAACAGGCTGAAATAGATTCTTTAAAAACCATAGTAGACCAGTTAAAGCCCGGGCTTGGTGAATACATGTTACAAATAAAATATCATCACGATTCCCTTGGGAAAGCTATTACCAATAAAGATTATGAAAGAGCAGCTTACGAAACTGATGAATTAAAAGAAACCGCAGAAAAAATTGAACAGTTGAATATCACCAACGATAAACTGCAAAAACCTTTTGCCATTTTTTATGAAAAATACTTACAGGCCCCATTACAGATTCTTGCCAATGCTGCTGATAAAAAAGATGATGATGCACTGAAAACAAATTTTACTTCACTCACGAACAATTGCAACAGTTGTCACCGGGAAAATAATATGAAATTTATGAAAATAGTAGAATAACAAATGCCTGGCGGAGAATTATCAACCTAAATTTTATAATTCAGGAATGAAGCTTAAGCCTGAAATTCCTGATTCGCCATTCAATGTCAATGGAACAAAAGTTCACAGGGTTTCAACCCTGTATGTTTTTTAAATGCAGTGGAAAAATGTGATATGGAAGAATAACCGAGCATAACTGAAACATCTGTAACACTTAATCCTTTTTCATATAAAAGGTAACGTGCATGTTCCATACGCTGGCTTTGATAAAAATCAAAAATAGTTGTGCCGAACATTTCCCTGAAACCTTTTTTGAGATAACATTCGTTGATAGCCACTTTACGGCTCAGCTCCTTTATGGTTAAAGGTTCGCCGATATGCTGCAATAATATTTCCCTGGCATTAATAATCTTTTCCCTGTCGGCTTCATTAGCTAAAAATTTACATTGAAACCCCTCTGCTTCTTTTTCCCCAAGCATACATTCCAGGCTATACAAAAGCAGCATCTGAGTTTGTGCATTGATGAAGATATTTTCCATGCTGCCTGTATAACTGTTGTTCAGTAAAGCTTCCAGCACTATGCGGCTCCTGCTGCAAAGCGAAAGCGTCTTGTAGAATGAGGACTCATGTTTGAAATTCAATATATCTTCTGTGTGAGCATTTCCTGCTTTTTTTGTTTTCACAAACTGGCTTAAATGAACAGGCAAAAACCTGAAACTGAGAACGTCCACACTTTCCTGCCGTTCGGAACAATTACGCGACACGTGTAATTTGCACGAGTTGCATTCTTTTTCTTTATGCCGGCAATACATATTACCAGCAATGCAGAAACGCAGCTCAAGATAATTTTCTTTCTTTTCTTTCTGGCTGTAATGATACACCATCATCCCTATGTCTTCCATGTTCCATTGGGAGTGTCTTGTAAACCGCTTTATGGAATACTGAACAGAGCCGGGAATTTGCTGCTCTTTTTCAAGCAACAGTTCCAACTGATCAACGAGTATGGGTTGTTTGTAAGAAAGCGATAATATATCCTGTGGCTGATGCATAAAGAATACAAATTTATGCCTGAAAATTCAATATTCTTCAGCATTTTGAGTATTACCCGCTCCGCTGCAAGTTTTTACTTTATTATGACTTTCCGCCACCAGAAAACCAAATTTCATACCGCGATAGTTTGCTTCAAAAAAGTGAATAAAATAAGGCTCAAAAATCGGCTGGCAGCTCTATTTTTCGTACATTTGCCGACTTCCATTTTTCAAATTAACGAAAGGAATTTTTCTTGATTTTATGAATGACACTACACAGGAAATTTCATCTCCCGCAATGAGTGGTTATGGGGCCGATTCCATACAGGTTTTAGAAGGTTTGGAAGCAGTGCGTAAACGGCCTGCGATGTATATCGGTGATGTTGGTGTGAAAGGCTTGCATCATTTGGTATATGAAGTAGTTGATAACTCCATTGATGAAGCGCTGGCCGGATACTGCAAAAATATAATTGTAAATATCCACGAGGATAATTCCATTAGCGTAGATGATGATGGCCGAGGTATCCCCACTGGTATTAACAGCAAGGAGAAAAAAAGCGCCCTAGAAATTGTGATGACAGTTTTGCATGCAGGTGGAAAATTTGATAAGAACACCTATAAAGTTTCAGGTGGCTTGCATGGTGTTGGCGTGAGCTGTGTAAACGCCCTCAGCACAAAGCTGCATGTAACTGTGGAACGTGAAGGAAAAATTTTTGAGCAGGAATATAAAACAGGAGTTCCCCAATATGATGTACGTAGCATCGGCGAAAGTGATAAAACCGGCACCAGTGTTCACTTCTGGCCGGATGGGAGCATTTTTATTACCACAGTTTACAACAAAGAAATTTTAGAAAGCCGTTTGCGTGAGCTGGCTTTCCTGAACAGGGGAATAAGAATAACGCTTAATGATTTGCGTGAGAAGGACGATAATGGCAATACCTATTCGAAAACATTTTACAGCGAAGGCGGTATTACTGAATTTGTTGAGATGCTGGATGCAAATGCCGGGCGAAACCCGCTGATCCCGAAAGTTATTTATGTAGAAGGTCATGATGAAACTACAAATGTTGCAGTGGAAGTAGCCTTGCGGTATAACGACAGTTACAATGAGCATATTTATTCCTACGTAAATAATATTAACACCATTGAAGGAGGAACACATGTTGCAGGCTTCAGGCGCGCATTAACAAGGGTTTTCAAAAACTATGGTGACAGAGAAAATGCATTTGAGAAAGCAAAAGTGGAAATTGAAGGAGATGATTTTCGTGAAGGTTTAAGTGCTATAGTTTCCGTAAAAGTTCCCGAGCCGCAATTTGAAGGGCAAACTAAAACAAAACTCGGAAATAATGAAGTAAGCGGTGTTGTTGACTCCACTGTTTCAAAAGTACTCGAAGCTTACCTGGAAGAAAACCCGAGAGAGGCGAAAAATATAATTCAAAAAGTAATTCTCGCTGCGCAGGCCAGAGCGGCTGCTCGTAAAGCAAGAGAGCTTGTTCAGCGTAAAAATGTACTGAGCGGCGGTGGCCTGCCTGGTAAATTAGCCGATTGCAGCGATCGTGACCCTGAACGTTGTGAATTATTTTTAGTTGAGGGAGATTCTGCCGGCGGCACCGCCAAACAAGGTCGTGACCGCGCCTTCCAGGCCATTCTTCCGTTGCGTGGAAAAATATTGAATGTTGAAAAAGCAATGGAGCATAAAATTTATGAAAATGAAGAGATAAGGAATATGTACACAGCGCTTGGTGTTACGGTCGGAACTCCTGATGATCCGAAAGCGTTGAATCTTGTAAAACTCCGTTATCACAAACTCATCATTATGACTGATGCGGATGTGGACGGAAGCCATATTGCCACACTAATTCTGACTTTTATTTATCGGTACATGAAAGAATTGGTGCAACAAGAATATGTTTACATCGCTCAGCCCCCTTTATATCTTGTGAAAAAAGGAAAAGATCAGGCATATGCATGGACGGAAGACCAGCGCAAAATGTTGATAGAAAAATTTGCCGGGGGAAAAGAAGATAGTGTAAACGTGCAGCGGTATAAAGGTTTGGGAGAAATGAATGCCGAACAATTATGGGAAACAACTATGAATCCCTTATCACGTACACTAAAGAAAGTAACTATTGAAAGTGCTGCAGAAGCAGACCGTATTTTCAGTATGCTGATGGGTGATGAAGTGGGGCCAAGAAGAGATTTTATTGAAAGCCATGCAAAATATGCAAAGCTTGATATATAAGTAACATTTATACCCTAACCAGCCAGCTTGATAATATTATTTACATTTGCAGAAAGGAATGAAATTTTTGATCGATTACTAACCATTTAAAACTAATTCAAATGTCAACAGTAACTCTTACCGCATACAATGTTAAAACAAAGGAAAAAAACGTGCCTATTCTTGATGCCGTGATTACGAAAACTGCCAAAGGGGCTTATATGGCGCAGGGGCATGATGGAAAAGGAAATAAGCTCACTACCTTATTAGGTGAAGAAAAAGCAATGGCCGCTATAAAGGCGGGTATTGCAAAGCAAGGATGGTAATGTAAAAAAATTATTGGCAAAAAATCAAGCCTCTGCTTTTAGATATGCAGAGGCTTTTATATGTAGAAGAGCACAGATCCTAAATAAAATCCAGATACTTATATTCCCCTGTCAGGATGTTCTTATCATCTGCTGACAACCATTTTTTCAAAATTGTTGCATATACTTCTTTAAAATCAGTTTTATATTTCAGGTCGCCTTCATGTAAATCATTTAAGTCAGGCATTGCATTGATCAATCCTTTTTGTTTCAATCCTCCACTGATCAGAAACATGTTATTCGCTGTTCCATGGTCGGTGCCGCCACTTGCATTTTGCGAAACCCTTCTTCCGAATTCAGAAAAAGTCATCAATAAAACATCTTCAAAGCGATTGTTCGATTTTAAGTCTGCCGCAAATGCTTTCACCGCATCGCTCATTTCGGTGAACAATCTTTGTTGCTCGTTTTGCTGGTTCACATGCGTGTCAAAACTTCCCAGCGAGACATAGTAAACTTTGGTGCTGATATCTGAAAAGATGAGCGATGCGATCGTTTGCAAACTCTTGCCCAGTGAAGTTTTCGGATAGGTTGCAGAAGAAGGATGCAATTTGCTTTGCTGAAATATATAATCGGCACTGGATAATGTTTCAGCCATCGTCTTATATAAATAATCCACAGGTTTTTCTCCTGGTGTATTTTTATGATCAGATAATATATCCTTGAAATATTGCTGATGACTGGTGTTATATAACCTTGCAGGGTCTTTAACAGCAATACCTTTCAAATTATCTCCTTTTAAGGCAAGGCTTAGTACATCATCTATTTCAAGCGCCTGTATTGGCTTATCACAACTCTGGCATTGAGCATCCAGGTAACGACCTAACCATCCCGTATATACGTAATTTTTACTGTCACTGGCACTTTGCCAGATATCCATACTTCGGAAATGAGACCTGTCCGGATTAGGATATCCAACACTGTTTAAAATACCCAGGCTGCCGTCATCAAACAATTCTTTAAAACTCACCAGCGAAGGATGAAGCGCCACTTCATCCGTGATGGATAAAGCTTTATCTTTTTCAATTCCTAAATGCGGGCGTGAACGATAATAAATATCATTACGTACAGGTATCACCGTGTTTAATCCGTCATTACCGCCGCTCATTTGTAAAACAACAAGCACCTTATTTCCCGGAGGCACCATCGTATTTTGTTCAAATGCCTTCAGAAACTTAGGCACCATCATCGATGCTGTTGCCAGTGAGCCAAGCTGTATGAATTCTTTTCGTTTGATTAACATTGCATCAGATTTAACATAATTGATATTCAGGTGTACTCATCAATTGAATGGTCGCTGTTTTTATGAATGTTTCCCTCCCTGCCTGATCAATATATTTTTTCAGGATATCATCACTTACTCCTGAAGCGGTTTGTAAAATTGTTTTACGGATTTCAGAAGCAAGTATTTCTTTCGGAACCGATTCAAATCTTTTCAGGTAATCGGCCCAGAAAATCTCTGCTTTTATCATTTGTCCCCCGTTAATCTTGCCAAGGCCTTTTACCCTGAATGCATTTCCATTCATCTCTCTTCTGCCCATCATTACATCATCATCATCTTTTGCCTTCATGTCAAATTCGTCAGCAGCATAAATGATCTGCGGGATCCGCAGGCGGAACATCAATGATGAGCTGTCGATCCAATTGGTGCCACCGGGCCATCCGGCAACGTTGGGAGGATAAAACAACAGTTGGCCAAGCACAGCCTGTACGAGCAATTGCACCTCCTCATTTTCAATCCTCATCGGTATCATCCGGCGAATACCTGCCAACAGTTCAACGGGTGACTTTATTTTTGCCCCGATATTTTTTTCGTCGTAAAACCAATCGCTCGTTAAAATATCTTCGAGCAAAGATTTGATGTCGTAATTGCTTTGATAAAACCGATTGCTCAGCCATGCCACTTTTTGGTCATCCACATTATCATTTACCAAAAAGCGATATATTTTTTTTGAGATGAAATGCGCGGTTGCTTTTTGCTCCAATAAAATATTCAATATGTCATCTCCGTCAAAATTGCCTGACCTGCCAATAAAATTTTTATTGCCACCATCATGTTGAAACTTTCTGAAAACAAATTCACCTTGTATATCCGCACCCCAGCCGGTGAAAGCACGGGCTGCTTCCTTTACATCATTTTCAGAATAATTACCACGACCCATGGTAAAAAGCTCCATCACTTCACGTGCAAAATTTTCATTGGGATGATCTTTTTTATTTTGATTATTATTTAAAAAGTTGATCATGGCGGCGCTTTTGCTCACTTCACGGAGAAGATCGCCAAAATTCCCAAGCGCATTCCTTCGGATAACATCCAGTAATA
Source organism: Puia sp. (assembly GCA_035541355.1). Lineage (GTDB taxonomy): Bacteria > Bacteroidota > Bacteroidia > Chitinophagales > Chitinophagaceae > Puia. Next base: position 26,431 of record DATKNN010000022.1, read on the forward strand.
ACTGCTGATAAAAAATATTCAGGTTGCGGGAAGCAAAATGACCATGCCAGAACAGGCTCATTTTCTCACGAAGCTGCGCTTGGCTTTGCACCATTTCATTGAGCCATGCGAGATTCAGGTTTTTAATATCGTGCTGCGACTGTTGCCGGAGCTGTTTTTTTTCATCTGCAGACAAATCTCCTTTCTTTAACTTCTGGATATCATTCATGCCCATCATTAAACCCTTCAGGGCATTGTCGGCAACATCAATGTATTTAGGAGAACCTGATGAATCTTTGAGAATTGATTTGGTCAGGTTTTTTTGAGACACCGAAGCAAACTGATCCAATGCATCCGCTCTTGGTCCGAAACCTGCACGCCACATCAGATGCTGATTTTTTAGCTGGTTGGTAATCGCCATTAAAAAATTTTCTATAAGACTAAATTAATGGCCAAAAGTTTAACCGGCCATTTTAAATCGTTTCTTAACCATTGATTTTTTAAATTTACACAGGAATTAATGCATGAATATCGTCAAAGCATTTAAATATTATTCCCCTCTTTTAATTTATGCGGGCGCATTCCGTTGCTTTACATCACACGGGATCATTTGTTATGCAACACTTTTTTATGCATGGGTTGTCATTCCCGTTCTTGAATTATTTCTGAAGCCCGATCATCAGAATTTAAGTGTGGCCGAAGAAGATATGGAAAAAGATAATAAATGGTACGATTTCATTTTGTATACAATCGCTTTGCTGCAAATCCCCGTTCTATTTTTGTTCCTATACTCTATGCAAGATATGACTCTGAGTATATCGGATAAAATAGCACGTATTGCAACCATGGGTTTATTATGCGGGGTATTTGGCATTAATGTGGGCCATGAATTAGGTCACCGCATGAATAAATTTGAACAGTGGCTGGCAAAAATTTCTTTATTAAGCTCTTTATACATGCATTTTTTTATCGAGCATAACAAAGGGCATCATAAGCATGTGGCTACGCCTGAAGATCCCAGCAGCGCAAGGCTTGGAGAACCTGTTTATTTATTTTATTTCAGGACGATTTGCTATTCTTATCTCAGTGCGTGGAAAATAGCGAACCGGGAAATGGAGAAAAAAAGTAAACCGGTATTAAGCCAGGAAAATGAAATGATACAAATACATATTATCGAAATCGGATTTGTTATTTTGATCGCATTTTTGTTTGGATTAAAAATCATGGCTTATTTTTTAATTGCCGCATTCATAGGAATACTGCTGCTTGAAACAGTAAACTATATCGAACATTACGGCCTTTCAAGAAAACAAATCGCCAACGGAAAATATGAACGCGCCATGCCCATGCATAGCTGGAACAGCGATCACGTGATCGGCAGGCTGATGCTCTTTGAATTATCGAGGCACAGCGACCATCACTACCTGGCAAGCAGGAAATACCAACTACTCCGTTATCATGAAGAATCACCGCAAATGCCTACCGGCTATCCAGGTATGATGATCTTATCTCTTGTTCCGCCACTTTGGTTTTACGTGATGAACAGAAAAATAAAGAAGGGTTGAACATTATTCGAAAAACCTTTCCTGAAAAAATCATCAATTGGAATCACGTTTCTTCCCTAATATAAACTCAATTCCGAATATAAAACTGCTGAAAAAATTTATTGAGAAGTTTGAAACATGGCCCCCGCTTTCTTTACTGTAATAGTAGACTATACCTCCGCAATCAGCATCCAATAATATTCCCGGAGCTATTTTGTAATAGATGCCCGGCGCAGCACCGATGATGTAATTGGTAATCGTAAAGTTTTTTTTAACGTTTGAACCAGCTGAGTCCAGCAGGGTATACGTGTTCTCAGACCATCCTAAACCTGCATTCACTCGTGCATAAACACCAAATTTTTGCCCCGAGGGAAAGAATTTTTTATAGAACAGGTTTGTACTTAAATCAAAATTATTATTGTTGGAATTGTTTTGTATATAATTCAGCGATAGGTTTAAACCAACCACTGCATTGTTACTAAGGGCATAGCCAATATGAGGAGTGATGTTGGCATTCGAATAAGCCGGGCTTGATCCATTGCTTGTGGTACTGAATCCAAAAGTTCCTCCTAACAACCAATCTCTTTTTTCTATTTGAGCTTGCAAAACGTTAGCAGAAATAATAATAAATGCAACGGGTAGTAGAAATTTCCTTTTCATGATTAATGATTTTTAATGATTAAAAAATAAATGTAAAAACAAAAAAAAGACACAGAATTAATTCTGTGTCTTTTTTCAAAGTTTTATGTTAGGTAAAACAAAAAGTAATTATTCAGTGCAGCGTTTGGAATTTTTATACAACAGATGAACCTCCAAAATATGAATGCAATGCTTCCGGCAAATTGATTCCGCTTTCAGTTTGGTTATTTTCAAGCAAGCATGCCACAATGCGTGGCAATGCGAGCGAGCTTCCATTTAATGAGTGAAGTAATTGTGTTTTATTATTAGCGTCTTTAAACCGTATCTTCATCCGGTTAGTCTGGAAACTTTCAAAATTGCTCACAGAACTTACTTCCAGCCACTTCTGCTGTGCAGCACTATACACTTCAAAATCATAAGTCTGGGCAGAAGTGAAGCCCATATCTCCTCCGCACAATTTTAGAATACGATAAGGAAGCTCCAGTGTTTGCATCAGTTTTTCCACATGACCAACCATTTCTTCCAGCACGTTGTAACTTTTCTGCGGATGCACCAACTGAACAATCTCTACTTTATCAAACTGGTGAAGACGGTTCAACCCGCGAACATCTTTTCCATAGCTGCCGGCTTCCCGCCTGAAACAGGGTGTGTAGGCGGTCATTTTAATGGGCAAGTCCGATTCTTTCACTATCTCATCCCGGTAAATATTGGTAACAGGCACTTCTGCCGTTGGAATCAAATAAAATTTATCTTCCGTAACAAAATACATTTGCCCTTCCTTATCCGGCAGCTGGCCGGTGCCGTATGCTGTTGCTTCATTCACCATAATTGGCGGCTGGAATTCTTTATAGCCCGCTGCAGTATTATAATCTAAAAAATACTGGATCAACGCCCGCTGCAATTTTGCTCCTTTGTTGATGTAAACCGGGAACCCGCTGCCTGTTATTTTATTTCCCAATTCAAAATCGATGAGGTTATATTTTTTTGCGAGGTCCCAGTGGGGAACTGCATTTGCAGGCAGTTGAGGTTTGCTTCCGCCTTCACGTACAACAACATTGTCTTCTGCAGATTTGCCAGCAGGTACTTGTGGCGAGGGGAGATTGGGTAACCGTAGTATGAGGTCATTCAATTTATTTTCTGTTAGCTTAAGTTCTTCGGCAATGGGTTCCAAAGAAGATTTAAGAGAGGCTACTTCGCTTTTTTTGATTTCAGCATTCTTATTTTCCCCTTTAGCCATCAATTGCCCGATTGCTTTCGAAGCTGCATTTATTTTTGATTGTGTATTATCAGAATCGGTTTGTAATTTCTTCCTGTTGTTATCAAGTTCTATGATATCGTCTACAAGATTTATTTCTTTAAAATTCCTGATACCTAATCTTTCTTTTACGAGGTCTTTATTTTCCCGTATGAATTTAACATCTAACATTTCCTGAAAATTTTTGCAAAGGTAATTGTTGCCGGGCACAGAACCAATCCGGCATCATGCAACAAATACCGGGGGAAATAATTAATTTAGAAATTAATTTCAATATTCATTTTTATGTTAGACATCAGTATGATTACTACCAGTATTTCACTGGAGGGGTATAAGATCACTAAAAATCTTGGCGTCGTGAGGGGTATTACCGTTCGGTCAAGGAGCCTGATTGGTAATATAGCCGGCGGGCTTCAAAGCCTTGTTGGCGGCAGGCTTTCAGTATATGTTGACCTTTGTGAAACTTCCCGTGAAGAAGCTTACCAGCAAATGCTGCAGCATGCCGTGCAACGTGGGGCCAACGCAATTATTAATATGCGTTATGATGCCAATGAAATTACGGATGGCATTACCGAAGTACTGGCTTATGGTACTGCTGTTGTAGTTGAAAAGATAGATTGAAGTCAAAGTGCTGCTCAGCTATTATTCGTTTTATTTCCCGCATATACATCCGGGTTATGCCTGTGCATGAATTTTGAAGCATCACCAATCGGGGTAAATCCGTATTTTTTATATAACTCATGTGCATCTCTGGTAATAAGCATCCATCTTCTCAAACTTTGCAATTCATCATGTTTAATGATGATCTCCATCAGCCATTTACTTAAGCCAAGACCTCTGTATTCCTCGTCAATAAACACATCTCCCAAATATGCAATGGTTGCTTTGTCCGTAATAATCCTGGCAAACCCGATTTGTGTTTCTTCTTTATACACACCAAAACACATTGAACCTTCAATGGATTTTTTAACTACCTCAAAAGGAATATTTGCCGACCAATATGATTTTTGAGAAAGATAATGATGAACAAATTCTATATTCAACAAATCCTTTTCATCTGAAACTATAAATTTATCCCTCGTCCAAATCATTTTATTTTTTTTACAAAATTAGGGCAGAAGTTAAAAGCTGCGGCATTAATGACCATTCTCCATTCACCTATCTTTGCAGAATGGCAGATGCTGTAAATGATTTACAAACCAGGTGGTGGACGTTAGAAGCAAGGCTTACGGAACGTTTCGGAAAAAAACCCGATATGGAAGCGATTTTATTTCTGATCGGCATCCAGGAATTCGGCGACTTCAGAAAAAAATTTACAAAAGAGCAAAAACAAGACCTGATGCATATTGCCGTATGCAGTTTGTTTGCCCAGAGTGGATACTACGAATTGGAACAAGTAGATGAAGACGGATGGCCACATTTCAGGCAGCTAAAAACTTTGCCAATAATGACAACGGCTGAGCAGGAGAATTTTCTTAAAGATCACATACTGCTTTATTTTGATAACATGGGTTTCTAAAATTAGCGTTTACAAACAAGCAATCCTTTGAACACATACTGATAATTTCAATAGAAAATATAATGCATAGAATTTTTCTGCCGGCTGTTTTGATGTTCGTGCCTTTTTTCTCATGCAATCCTAAATTGGCAAACGGCCTGAGAAAAAATGATTTGAAAAAAGATATTGAAATGATAACTGACAAAGGTACTATGATTATCAGGTTGTCAGATTCCACCCCACTTCATAGAAATAATTTTTTAAAATTAGTTAAGCAAGGTTATTATGACAGTATGCTTTTTCATCGGGTAATAAAGAATTTTATGATTCAAAGCGGAGACCCGAACAGTAAACATGCAAAGCCCGGAGAGTTATTGGGTGAAGGCGGGCCCGGCTATAGCATACCTGCTGAATTCCGTCCGGGCTTATTTCATTATAAAGGAGTTATTGCAGCAGCCCGTGAAGGAGACGTTGTGAATCCTAAAAAAGCAAGCAGCGGCAGCCAGTTTTATATTGTTCAGGGAAAAAAATTTACAGAAGAAATTTTTGAAAAAGCCGCTAAAAGAGCCGGCAGAAAAATTACTGCTGCACAAAAAGAAATATACATGACCAGAGGCGGCACTCCACATTTGGATGGAAACTATACAGTTTTCGGAGAAGTAATTAATGGGTGGGGGGTTATTGATTCCATTTCACTGGCAAAAACAGATAGCAACGACAGGCCTGTTACGGATATCCATATCATAAAAGCCAGGTTAATAAAAAGAATCAAATAAATCCCGTGCATCATGAAATATTCCGAAGCCTTTTTGTAATATTTGCAACAAATTTTTTATTATGAATTTTCCCGAAGACCTTCGATACACAAAAGATCACGAGTGGATAAAAATTGAAAACAATGACACCGCGATTGTAGGCATTACTGATTTTGCCCAGAAAGAATTAGGCGATATCGTTTATGTAGAAGTAGAAACCATAGGGCAAAACCTTCCTGCAGAATCAGTTTTCGGAACTGTGGAAGCAGTGAAAACAGTTTCAGATTTATATCTTCCGGTTGATGCAACCATTTTGGAACTTAATCCTGCTCTAGCCAATTCTCCAGAGCTTATAAACTCAGATCCTTATGGCGAAGGCTGGATGGTAAAAATCAAATTGAGCAATCCTGCTGATATTAATAAACTGATGGACGCAGCCTCATACCAGGCAACAGTAAGCTAATGGAAGAACGATAACATAATTTTTTGGGGATCAACAATAAATATAGCGAGCAGGAGCTGATAGCCGCTCTAAGGGCCAGAGAAGAGCAGGCCTATAGTTATTTATATGATAATTATTCCGGGGCTTTATACAGTATCGTGAACCAAATAGTTGCTGATAATGAGCTTGCAAATGATGTGTTGCAGGAAGTTTTTATAAACATCTGGCGAAAGATTGAGAGCTATGATTCCTCAAAAGGAAGACTTTTTACCTGGATGCTGAATATTGCCCGAAATGCATCCATTGACATGGTTAGGTCTAAAAGCTTTCAGAATGCCAAAAAAAACCAGGAACTCCCGGATAACGTAAATAGCCAGGTTATTCTTGATACTGATCACATAGGCCTTAGAAAGACCCTGGAAAACCTTAAAGAAGAACACCGAATACTTATTGAGCTCGCATATTTTAAAGGCTATACTCACGAAGAAATAGCGGAAATAGAAGCGATACCGTTAGGTACAGTAAAAACTCGTATAAGAAATGCTTTATTACAGTTAAGACAATTTTTAAAATAAAAGTGAACGTACAAGAATACATATCGAGTGGCATTATTGAGAGCTATGTCCTCGGACTTGCAAGCCCGGATGAGCGTTCGGAATTTGAACGTATGTGCGATTATTATCCAGAATTAATTAAAGCCCGTGAAGAATTCGAATTGTCCCTTGAAAAAAATTTATTATCCAATGCCACAAAACCCCCTCCTGGTTTAAAAACCGAAATTTTTTCAAAATTAAGA
>DATKNN010000023.1:0-109396 GCA_035541355.1 Puia sp.
TGCTGGCCGAAGAACCACCATCGCACCATTTGTTTGAATTGGTAATATTTGTCCATGTCGATCCGCCATCATCAGATCTTTCAATTGCCCCAATTCCGTTTCCTGTTCCCTGGAAAAGTGCATATAACCTGTTATTATTTGAAGGTGAACAGGCAACCTGGATTCTTTGCCAGTAATTACCTGTTCCTGCAGAAGGCGCTACATTCGTCCATGTTCCGGAATTGCCAACTGTTGATCCTGCAGGCGATTTATAAATTTTCCCTGCAGGTGTCCCGGTGCTGTAGTCAATTACACTTGCATAGATGTCCCCACTTAATGAAAATTCAATATCATAACCGTTGAAATCAACAGCATTTGAGCAAGAGCCGCCTCCGGAATACACTCCGATCACCCTTGTCCAGGAAGCTCCCCCATCAGTTGATTTAAGTATTCCCCCTCTGTTACAATAAACAGCGCTGATGCCAGACGCATATACGTCGCCGTTAGAGTATACTGTAACTTTTTGAACATAATTAAAATCGTATTGGTTTGAACCACCTGTTGTCGTTGATGGCAACAAATTCCAGGTAGCTCCTCCGTCAGTAGATTTATATATTCCTAAACCACGCAAGGCGTCTACATTAAAATATCCTTCCCCTGTACCGGCATAAAGTATATTGGAATTTGTTGGGTCCTGGGCAAGAGATGTTATAGCCAGGTTCTCAGAAACGCTGCTGATCTGTGACCATGTGGTGGAGGAAGATGTAAAATTTGTCGTCTTCCACAATCCACCGCTCACGCTGCCAACATATACCGTATTACCTGTCGCGTCCGAATAATCAACTAAAATTGACCGGCATCTGCCTCCGATATTGTTTGGGCCACGTTCTATCCATGTTAGTCCAGCACCCAATGTCGATGCTCCGGGTGTCATACCGAGAGTCTGTGCCGCAGGTGTAGACAGCATTTTGCGTATAATTTCTTGCCTTGCCGCTTCAAGCCTGTCTGTAGGAACATAACCCAATTGGGGATCTTTTGTCATTAATACTTCCTGCTTTATTCTTGCAAAAACTTCTTCTTCCTCTTTGAATTCATCTCCATCTCCAATTTCACGGGCATTAGTATGCGAAGAAATAAAACAGGGTATAGCACATTTTTTTATGAAAAGCAAACAAACAAGGAAACCAACAAGAAGAATACCTGAAAAGTAAAGTTTTTTCATGCGGTTAGTTTTCGGATCAAACTTTTAAAAGCAATCAATTCCCGTATAAAGACAAGGAAGGAGCTATAGTTATACTGACCGAGCCCGGCAAATTTTCCCTAACTATTCAAGCCTCAGATTATTTCCATATTTCAAGCTATTTCTGACAAATAACGGGCTTCAAGCTTTTGTCAAATCAAATTTAAAAAAAAACCCCGCAAATTTCGCGGGGTTTTTAATAGATTAAATTTTACCATTTGTCAACTTCATCAGTTGAAGCTGCCGGGTTATCTACTTTTGCTTCTACTTCCTGTGCAGCAGCTGAGTGATCAACTCCATTTTCACCTCCATTACCCGTATCTGCATCAGCAGGAGTATCGTGGTTATAAGCATCAAAATCAAAATCGGGCATCAGCTCTGTTTTCACATAGTCAACCGCCTCACCCAGGGCTTTTATAAACTTATTGAAGTCTTCTTTGTACAAAAATATTTTATGGCGGTCGTAGCCATCTTCATTAAATTTCTTACGGCTTTCAGTAATCGTAAGATAGTAATCATTACCGCGGGTAGCCCTTACATCAAAAAAATAAGTTCTCCTTTTGCCCGCCCTGATACGTTTGCTGTAAACGCTCTCCATTCTTTTGTCGTTATTTTCGTACGCCACAATTAGTGAATTTAACTATGAAATAAATAAAATTTTAAATAGGCACAAATATAGTACTGTTTTGGAATTGACAAAATTTACCGGAAGATAAGGTGAGAAATTTATACGGCATCAATCCCGTTGCCTTCTTTCTGCTGTTGCTGCAGGTAGTAAAGATAAGCATAGTAACCATTCAAAGCAAGTAATTGCTGATGAGTGCCTGTTTCAACAATTTCTCCGTCTTCCAGCACTACAATCAGGTCAAAATCGAACAAAGCAAAAATACGATGGGTGATTATCAGTGAGGTTTTATTTTTCAGGTATTGGTACAGGTTAGTCAATATTTCTTTTTCAGTTTTTGTATCTATGGCGCTCAGGCAGTCATCCAGCAACACCACTTCCGGGTCCTTTATCAGGGAGCGGGCTATGGATATCCGCTGCTTTTGCCCACCACTTAATGTAACTCCACGTTCTCCGATCATTGTATCATATTGATTACTGAAACCAAGTATTTCTTTATCTACATTTGCATAAGCGGCAGACTGTTTCACTAACTCCTCATTTTTTTTGTCCAGCCCGAATTGAATATTATTTGAAACTGTATCACTAAACAGGAAAACATCCTGAGGAACATAGCTTAACTGGTTGCGCAAGCTTTGCAGATCGAGGGTTTTGATATCAGCTCCATCAATCAAAATCCTCCCTTCAGTCGGATCATACATCCTCAATAACAACTGCGCAATGGTCGTTTTTCCGCTGCCCGTCTTCCCGATAATCGCTACTTTCTGTCCTTTTTTAATATGCAGGTTGAAATTGGTGAGTGCCTGAATCCCTGTGTTGGGATAGATAAAATTTACGTGTTCAAAAACGATATCCCCTGTTATTTTTGGTGATATGGGGTTTTCAGGGTTCTTAATCTGCGGAACAGTATCTAAAAATTCGTTCAACCTTTTTTGGGAAGCTGCGGCGCGTTGTGTCATGCTGGCAACCCAGCCGATTGCGCTAACGGGGAATACCAGCATGGTGATATAGATTACGAACTCCGTTATAGTACCAATATCTGTATTATGCTTTCCATGAATTACGTACAATCCCCCAATCATGATGGTGAGCAAAGTGCTTAAGCCGATCATCAGGCCCATTGACGGAAAATAGATCGATTCTACTTTTGCAAGATCAACAGCGTTTTTCCTGTAATCCTCACTGTTTTTATAAAAGAAAGCTGACATGGCTTTTTCCTGTACAAAAGACTTTATCACCCTGATGCCACTATACGACTCCTGCGCATTTGTAGTAAGGTTGCTTAGTAAAGCCTGTATGTGTTCACTTTTTTTGTTGATAATATTATTTACATAATAAATAGTAAATGCAAGTATTGGCAAGGGTGTTAACACATATAATGTAAGCAGGGCATCTTTTTTAATCATAAAAAACAAACTGAACCCGATCACTACCACAAGATTGGTGAGATACATTACGGCAGGCCCGGTAAACATTCTCACCCGGCTTACATCCTCTGCCATACGGCTCATCAGGTCGCCGGTACTATGTGTTTTATAAAACCCTAAATCCAATTTTTGATAATGCAGGTAAATTTCATTTTTCTGGTCATACTCAATATGACGGCTCATTACAATTATTGTTTGCCTCATCAGGAACATAAAAAAACCCCCTATCAGCGCCAGTACCAGGAGCGTAGCACCACAAATAGCCACTTTTGTACCGAAAGAAGGTTTGGCATTATCAATCCGGGCAATAAATTTTTTTACAAGGATATCATAATTCGCAGTATCCCTTTTTTCAGCTTTCGCACTTCCTGCAACCTTACTTTCCGAGGTTAATGATTTTTTCCGGCTAAGGCTATCCGTTAGTTCATGTTCAACAGCATTTACTACATAACCGGTTATCTGCGGAGAAAGAATGCGGAAATAATTTGAAAGAATAATAAATATTATGCCCAGCAAAAAACGCCAGCGGTATTTCCAGAAATATTTATTCAGTGAACGTAAATAGCGCAAGGGATTTTTAGGCAAAGGTAAGAATATGCCGAACTCAAAATGTTTAATGTATTAGGGGTTCAATGTTTGGCTTTTAACGTTATAATTTGCTCATGCAGTTTTAATATCTGAGGTATTATCAACTGTTGCTCATTATTATAAACAACAAAATCGCAAAGTTGTATTTTCTTATCTTCATTTAACTGGTTTTTCATTCTTGCCAACACCTGTTCTTTCGCTACATGGTCTCGTTTCATCACACGTTCTATACGCAACTGTTCCGGCGCCGAAACGCCTATTACGTAATCCAGGCTTTTATTAATTCCGCTTTCAAAAACAAGAGCTGCTTCACGGATTATGTAAGATGAAGTTTGCAGGGTAAGCCATTCCTCGCTGTCATCAATAACGGCAGGGTGGGTCAGCGAATTAAGCAATTCAAGTTTTTCTTTATTATTAAAAACCAGGGAAGAAATATAATCTCGGTTGAGCATTCCGTCTATATACGCATTTTCACCGAAATGTTTAATGATTTGTTGTTTCAGGCCCTCATTTTCATTCATCAGTCTCTTTGCTGCATCATCAGCATAATAAACAGGAATTCCCAGCACTTCGAAAATTTTTGCCACAGTGCTTTTACCTGAACCAATTCCACCTGTTAACCCAATCTTTAGCATAAAATGGGAATACTCATTTGAAATACAAAAACCAATATCTGGAAACTAAAAAATCTGAAACCCACTTCGAATTTCAGATTTAGTTTTTTAAAAAATTAGTTTTTATTTCTTATCAGTTGAAGCTTTATTAATATTCTGCGTCCATTCCAGCGAAATAGCGCTTTTTTCAATTTTTAAATAACTGCCGGGGCTTGTTTCGATCATTATCGTTCCATCGTCATTCACTTTATTAACTGTTCCGTGAATCCCTGCTATTGTAACAATTTTATCTCCTTTTTGCATATTCTCCTGGAACTGCTTTGCCTGTTTTGCTTTTTTGGCTTGCGGACGGATCATAAAAAGCCAAAATACCAGAATCATTGCACCTAACAGAACAAAAGTAAAAGAACCGTTTTGCGCTGGTCCTGCCTGTAACAAAATCAAAAGTGTGTACATTGTTTATTTCTATTTATTGTTTGAAGAATCTATTGACGAATTATATTGAATTAAACGAATTGTTTTATTTTACCAGGCATTGTATTTCGTGTAATTGATTCCGATTCGTATTTAAAATAAATGTTACCATTTCTTTTTTTCCACCTCAACTACGAATTGCAAATCCTGTTGTTGGGAGCCTTTTGTATTAGCATACACATATAATGTCTTATGGTTTATTCCGGTTCTGCCTTCGCTGTTAAAGGAGGCTTTAACCACTCCTTGCGCACCGGGAGCAATCGGTTCGGAGGGCTGCTCCGCCACCGTACAACCACAACTGGGCTGAACCCTAGAAATTACAAGTGGTTTATTCCCGGTATTTTTAAATGCGTAAGAAACTTCAAGCTTTTGCCCCTCGGAAATTTTTCCAAAATTTTTACTTGTTGAATCAAGCCATTGAATGGTAGTGTAATTTGCGGTATCCTTCATAGCAGCATCCGCATTAGATGGTGGTACGGGCTTTCTATCAGGAGCTTGATTGCAACCTGCCATTATAATCACTGTCACTAATAAAATAAATATACGCATCATTATTTTTTTGCAAACCTAACAGATTACTTCTTATTTTTTGCCATTGATTTTCTTATTAGAAAAAAATCTGACAATTTGTAACGAAATTTAAAATTTCGCCGCCTTGAAATTTACTTTGTGCATTTTGCTTTCCTTCACCAGGTCTTTATGAATATTATCCAGGATACCATTTACAAAATGACCGCTTTGTTCAGTGCTGTATTCCTTTGCTATATCTATGTACTCGTTAATGGTGACTTTCGGGGGTATGGTTTCAAAAAACAGAAATTCGCAAACACCCATCTGCATCAGGATCATATCGAGCGTAGCAATGCGTTCCGCATCCCAGTTTTTTAATTTAGGCTTAATAAGGTCCATAGTTGTTTGTTTTTTCTCCAGCACACTTTGCAGCAACCCCTTTGCGAAATCCCATTTTTCTTTTCCCAGCATGTCCTGGAAGTTTACCGATTGGGGCTTGTTGATATATGCTATCACAAACTGGTTCAGCATTTCAATATCATCGTCCCAGTTAGTAAACAGTTCTTCCACATGACTGGTGAAGAACTCATTAGGTAACATCAAATCTCTAAAGATGAATTCAAGTATTTCCTTTTCAGATTTCTTCTCTCTGGATCCGGCGTTAATATATGTGATATATTCTTCAGTAGCTGCCAGCTCCTGATATACTTTCTTCACCAGTTCGTTGTCAGTGATCAATTGGGGTTTGTCTGTTGATAATGCTTTCTGATAGGAAGCGTCTTCCAGTATCTTCCACAATACTTCATTGCCCGCAAGACGGGTATTTACATTCATATCCTGGTCGGTAGGCAAATGCTTGGAAGCACGAACGCGGGAATCGGTTTCTGCATAGCGGGCCACTTCAGTAATAAAATGAACAAGGTAAACGAAAAGCTGGCGGGTATTGTCGAAATGTTTTTGTAAAATCTTTATGTCTTCTCCGGGCTTCTGGCTATTTTCGCGTGCCTCCAACGAATACAAGGTCTGCATCACTTTCACGCGGATGTTTCTTCGGCTGATCATTTATTAAGAGCTTATTTGAGTTTGCGAAGATAAGGGAAAAGAGAATATGAGTTTTTTGTTTTCAGCATATGGTTCACCGCTCCCGATACAGTTGAAAGTTAAATGCAATTTTGACACAAATGCTTACGTGCTAAGAGTCAACTGCCGCAGCTTACTGCCAACTGCTCATTGCAACCTGTCAACAATTCATTAATTCGATTGTTTTCTTTCTTTTGGTATAAAATTAGCATAGGTTTGCACGCCCAAACGGGACACTCTTATTTTGAATTCTTTCATTACTAAAAATCAATACTATTATGGCTAAGAAGTTAGCGATTTTGCCAATTGCAGGCACTAAAAACAGGGTTTTCGTAAAACCTGCTCCTGCTGAAGAAAAGACTTCAGGCGGTATTATTATTCCCGACACAGCTAAAGAAAAGCCTCAAAGAGGCGAAGTGGTTGCCATCAGCGAAATTGATGAAGATGGCAAAAAACCTGTGCTTAAAACAGGAGATGTTGTTTTATATGGCAAATATGCCGGCACTGAAATAAGCTATGATGGCCAGGATTTCCTGAGTATGAGGGAATCTGACATCATTGCTAAAATCTGATTAGCTGATAATACACAGGTTTGCTGATTGCAAATTATTTCAGCAAATATTATTAAACTGAATTTTAAACATTATTGAATGGAATGTGGGGGTAAGTTTTACTAAAACCCATTTTCAAATTTTCACATTTTCAAATTAATTAATTATGGCAAAGCAACTTTTCTTCGACATCGATGCCCGTAATAAAATGAAAAGAGGCGTTGATGTTCTGGCGAATGCTGTTAAAGTAACATTGGGACCAAAAGGCCGCAATGTAGTTCTTGAAAAAAAATTCGGCGCTCCTTCTATTACTAAAGACGGTGTTACCGTTGCAAAGGAAATCGAACTGGAAGACCCGATTGAAAATATGGGCGCCCAGATGGTGAAAGAGGTGGCATCAAAAACTGCTGACATTGCAGGTGACGGTACTACCACTGCAACTGTTCTTGCCCAGGCAATCATAAGCGAAGGTTTAAGAAACGTAGCTGCAGGCGCTAATCCCATGGATCTGAAACGCGGTATCGAGAAAGCTGTTGATATTGTAATCGAACACCTGCAAAAACAATCTCAGACTGTTGGCAGCGACAGTAAAAAAATTCAGCAGGTTGCCTCTATCTCTGCGAATAATGATGAAACCATCGGTAAGTTGATTGCTGAAGCTTTCGGCAAAGTAGGTAAAGAAGGCGTGATTACTGTAGAAGAAGCTAAAGGTACTGACACTACTGTAGACGTAGTGGAAGGCATGCAGTTCGACCGTGGTTATATCTCTCCTTATTTCGTTACCAACAGCGAAAAAATGGAAGCGGAATTGCAGAACCCTTATATCCTGATCTACGATAAGAAGATCTCTGCAATGAAAGATATCCTTCACATACTGGAAAAAGTAGCGCAAGGCGGACGTCCTTTACTGATCATCTCTGAAGATCTCGAAGGCGAAGCTTTGGCAACACTTGTTGTAAATAAATTACGTGGCACAATTAAGGTGGCTGCTGTTAAAGCTCCCGGTTTTGGTGATAGAAGAAAAGAAATGCTGCAGGATATCGCCATCCTTACAAAAGGTTTGGTGATCAGCGAAGAACAAGGTTACAAACTGGAAAATGCTGACTTGAGCTATCTCGGAACTGCAGCATCTGTAACCATCGATAAAGATAATACTACTATCGTTGGTGGTAAAGGGAAGAAAGAAGATATTGCTGCACGTGTTAACCAGATTAAAGCACAGATCGAAACAACAACTTCTGATTACGATAAAGAAAAATTGCAGGAACGCCTTGCTAAACTGAGCGGTGGTGTTGCTGTATTGTATGTTGGCGCAGCAACAGAAGTGGAAATGAAAGAAAAGAAAGACCGGGTTGATGATGCATTGCATGCTACACGTGCTGCCGTTGAAGAAGGTATTGTGCCTGGTGGCGGAGTTGCTTATATCCGCGCTATCGAAGCCCTGGAAAAATTAAAAGGTGCTAACGAGGACGAAACCACAGGTGTCGCCATTGTTAAACGCGCTATTGAAGAACCTCTTCGCCAAATCGTTGGAAACAGCGGTATCGAAGGCTCTATCGTTGTACAAAAAGTAAAAGAAGGAAAAGCCGATTACGGTTTCAACGCTCGCACTGAAGTGTATGAAAACCTGTTGAAAGCAGGTGTAATTGATCCTACAAAAGTTACACGTATCGCACTGGAAAATGCAGCTTCTATCGCAGGCATGTTGCTGACTACCGAATGTGTAATCGCCGATAAACCTAAGAAAGAAGAAGCTCACCCAATGCCAGGTGGTGCTCCTGGAATGGGCGGAATGGATTATTAATTTCAGTTGAAGCCGGCAGTTATCGGCGACAGCTTATAAAATACAATCCCGCTGTAATTATACGGCGGGATTTTTTATTCTTACCTTATTATCACTATTAATCACCGTTGCGTCGCACTCTTTTGCTGTAAGAATTCTATACAGCCATTTAAGCTTCTTGTAGCTAATTATCCTATCTAAAAAACCCTCTCATTACTAAAATGAGTTTATCCCGGTTCACAAAAATCATCACCAGTATTTCTTATCTTTCAAAAAATTAACTGATGAGAAATATTCTTTTATTACTACTCCTGTTTGCCAATATTTCATTTGCCCAAAATAAAGTAACCGTTATCAAAGCAGGCAAATTTATAGATACTGAAAATGGCAAATTACTTAACAACCAGGTTATCATTATCGACAATGACACCGTGCAGGCTGTCGGCGCCAACTTAACTATTCCAGCAGGCGCAACCATAATCGATCTCTCTAAAGCAACCGTGCTACCGGGATTGATTGATTGCCATACGCATATTACCAGCCAGCCAAGCGGCGACTATTATGGAGATATTTTCAGGAAAAGTGCCGTGGATTATGCAATCACTGCACATATTTATGCCAAACGCACATTGGAAGCAGGTTTCACGACATGTCGAGACGTAGGCGCACCGGCCTTCGTTGATGTGGCTTTACGGAATGCCATTAATAATGGAGATGTTGAAGGGCCGAGATTGTTAGTAGCCACACTTTTTATCGGTTCTACAGGTAGCCACGGCGACCTCAATGGTTTCTCCCCATATATTGATTGGATACAACCAAAAGAAATGAGTGGGGTAGCAAATGGTGTTGATGAATTACGTAAACAGGTTCGTTATAATATAAAATACGGGGCCGACGTAATTAAATTCGGGGCAAGTGCGGGTGTGCTTACGGAAGAAGAAAGTGTCGGCGCACCGCAGTTCACGCAGGAAGAAATGAATGCCATTGTTTCAGAGGCAAAATTATGGGGAAGAAAAGCTTGTGCGCACGCACATGGTACTGAAGCTATAAAAATGGCCGTAAAAGCTGGCGTTGCCTCTATTGAACACGGAAGTATGCTGGACGATGAGGCCATTGCCCTGATGAAAGAGCATGGCACTTATCTTGACGCTGATATTTATAACGATGAATACATTATGTCTGAATATAAACGTCTGGGTTTCCCGGATAAAATCCTGAATAAAGAAAAGATGGTAGGTAAAATACAACGCGAAAGTTTTCGTAAAGCCGTACAAGCCGGCGTAAAAATTACTTTTGGCACAGATGCCGGTGTATACCCGCACGGCTGGAATGCCAGGCAATTCAAATACATGGTCCAATATGGCCTCGCCCCAATGAAAGCGATTCAGGCAGCTACTGTGAATGCGGCTGATTTATTAGGCTGGACAAAAAAAGTGGGTTCAATTACAGTAGGGAAATATGCCGATATTATTGCTGTAGAGGCAAACCCCTTAGATGATATCAAAGTATTGGAAAGTGTAAAGTTTGTTATGAAAGGCGGAGTGGTTTATAAAAACACGTTTTAAAAACGATAATATCTTTCAAACAACATCACTTTGAAAAAATCCAGCCTGCTGAAAATAGGGTGTGCATTACTGTTGTATACGAAAAAGAATAACTGTATCGATCATTATATGCATTATCAATTTGTATACAGAGTGTCAAAACAAAAACCCGTCAAATGCCTTCGCCGCTAACAGGCAAAATTAAAACTCAAAAAGAAAGCACCAGCACTTACCTTGCTCTTGGTGATTCTTATACTATTGGAGAATCTTTGCCTGCTTCTGAAAGATATCCTGAACAAGCAGTGAGCCTCCTCAATAATGCAGGTTTCAGATTTCTTCAACCTGAAATCGTTGCTACCACAGGCTGGACAACTGCCGACCTTCAAAAAGCGATCAACAATTATCATTTCAAAAAATCGAATTATGATATTGTATCATTGCTTATCGGTGTAAACAATCAATACCGGGGAAGGTCGCCTGCGGAATACCAGGAAGAATTCACTCAACTTATTCAAAAGTCGATTGCATTAACCCGTAACAGGCCATCCCATGTAATCGTTCTCTCCATCCCCGATTACTCCGTTACACCTTTTGCAAAAGGAAGTAATGTTCGGTTAGTCGCAAGCGGTATTGATTCATTTAATGTCATCAACAAACAAATTGCAGAATCATATCGTGTTGCTTATATTGATATTACCGGTGAAAGCAGGAAAGCTGCAACAGATAGCACCCTCATTTCAACTGATCATCTTCACTACTCCGGAAAAGAATATGCAATATGGGCCGCTATGCTCGCAGAGCAAATAAAGCATATTTATAAATAAATCTCAAAGCAGTTTTTTACAGTGCAGATTTTATGAACTAAGAACAAAAAACAATTCAAGAAAGGCTTGCCATTATAACAGAATTTACTCTCTGCTTCTCGGCGGCCCCATATAAAAACCTAAAAAATAACCTATATTCATTATTAAAACTAAAATCACCTGCTCATGAACCGTATTGGCATAATATTGCTATTATTATTAAACAGCAATATTTCTTTTTCCCAAAAAAATAAAAATAATCCTTCCTTAACATTCGAGAGCTATATACAAGCCACAATGAAGGAATGGAAAACACCGGGAATGTCAGTTGTGGTAGTGAAAGACGGGAAAGTGGTCTTTAAAAATGCTTATGGTGTTACTACACTGGGAAAACCCGATCCTTTTACTACTTCTACCCTTTCCATTTGTGCATCCACCACAAAAGCTATGACGGCTGTTTGCATGGGCATGTTGGTAGACGAAGGGAAAATAAAATGGAGCGATAAGGTAAGTGATATTTATCCCGCTTTAAAGCTCAAGGATGATTATGCTTCATCTGAATTAACTATAAAGGACCTGTTCACACATAATTCAGGCTTAGGAAATGCAGATTGGCTTTGGGTTACCGGGCAAGAGCTCGATACCATCATTTACAAAATGCGATTTATAAAACCGGCATATTCATTTCGTTCATCATTTATTTATCAGAATCTCATGTACATGATTGCTGGCGAAGTGATCCATAAAGTTTCAGGAAAAACCTGGCCTGATTTTATTATGGAAAGATTATTTGCCCCGCTTGGCATGGCACATACTTACCCTGTTTACAGGTTATCATTAAACGAGCCTGGTCATATTACCCCTCACTGGATGTATGATGACAGTGTGGTAAAGCCTATTCCTTATATTGATACAAAAGGCATTGATGCGGCAGGTGGCGTATGGTCATGTGCAGATGATATTGCCAAATGGGTCAGCTTTCTTCTCGACAGTGCTTCTGTAAATGGAAAGCGACTTTTAAAAGAAGAAACATTTCATGAATTGTTTAAGCCGCTTGCTATGGTAACAGATGATCAGTTTTATCCCACTCAGGAAATTACCAAACCACATTGGAAAACCTATGGGCTTGGATGGTTCCAGGAAGATTATCGAGGTAATATGCTGCAATTTCATACAGGTAGCCTGGATGGAGCCGTGGCTATTATAGGATTGATACCTGATATGCATTTCGGCATTTATATTTTTGCCAACCTTGATCATACCGAATTACGCCACGCACTTATGTATAAAGCTATCGACCTTTGGTGCTTCAATGATAATTCGCAAAACTGGAGCAAAGATTTTTTTGCACTGTATAAAAACCGCAAGCTGAAAGAAAAAAGAAGAGAAGAAGAAAAAGAAGCCAAAAGGGTTTTAAATACCATACCGATGGAAATGTCGGCATATGAAGGTAAATACCACAATGAAGTTTTTGGCGATGCAGAAGTAATTTTTCATAATGATTCCCTTCTGCTGAAATACCCGAACAACATTAGTGCTTATTTAACCCACTGGAACTATAACAGCTTCGTAGGCAAATTCAATTACGACTGGTTTGAGAAATCATGGATTACATTTTCTGTGAATGAACTTGGAAAAATTACACAATTCGATATGGATGGGATGCCGTACAAAAAAATCAACTGACAAGAAATAAAAAATTGGATAACTGATAAATCCAATGCCATCAGTTATCCGCAATTATGCCGATAATGCAATTATTTCAATTTCGCCAGGGCCTCTTGAATTCTTGCCCAGGCTTTCCGGATATTCTCCGCACTGTTTGCAAAAGAAAAACGGACACATTTCGGGTCGCCGAACGCATCACCCATTACTGATGATACATGCGCCGTATTCAACAAATACATGGAGAAATCAGCAGAGTTATTGATCGTTGTTTGCCCGTCAGATTTTCCATAGTAATAACTCACATCCGGGAAAATATAAAATGCACCCTGAGGTTCAAAGCATTTTAATCCCGGGATTTGCTTCACTAGGTCCATGGTAATTTTTTTACGCCGTGTAAACTCAGCCACCATTTCAAACGAAGGTTTCAAATCGGTTGTTAATGCAACAACAGCTGCTTTTTGAGTAATGGAATTTGTTCCACTGGTAAACTGCCCTTGTAATTTTTCGCAAGCTTTTGCCACTTCTGCGTTAGCAGCAATATAACCCAGCCTCCAGCCGGTCATAGCAAAACCCTTACTCAACCCGTTTACGATAATAATGCGATCCTTGAGGCTATTAAACTGTGCGATGCTTTCATGCTTGCCCGCAAAATTGATGTATTCATAAATCTCGTCAGAAATAATATAAACATCAGGGTGCTTGCTGAAAACATCAGCCAGCGCTTTCAACTCGTCCTTGCTGTATACCGCCCCTGATGGGTTACAAGGCGATGAGAATAAGAATACTTTTGTTTTATCAGTAATAGAGGCTTCGAGTTGAGCAGGAGTGATTTTGAATTCACTTTCCATGGAAGTTTGCACTTGCACTACTTTTCCCCTAGCAATTTTTACCAGCTCCGAATAAGTTACCCAGTAAGGAGTTGGAATAATTACTTCATCGCCTTCATCAACCAATGCCAGTATAACATTGGCAAGACTTTGCTTCGCTCCTGTTGAAGCGACTATATTTTCAGGTTTATAATCGAGGTTATTATCACGCTTAAACTTTGTGCATACAGCCTCACGCAAATCCAAAAAACCCGGAACAGGTGTATAATGGCTCCAGTTATCATCAATCGCTTTTTTTGCTGCGTCCTTTATATGCTGCGGGGTATCAAAATCAGGTTCCCCAAGACTCAGGTCAATAACATCAATTCCCTTGGCCCGCAATTCGCGGCCAAGTTTTGCCATTTTTAAAGTTTCCGGCTCGGCAAAACGGTTCAAAATAGAAGATAATTGTTGCATGTATTTTTATTAAGCGCCGCAAAGGTATTGAAATCAAAAATTTTCCGGCAACTTTTCCAAAGTTTAAAACTTTGAAAAATATTAGCTGAATTGATTTGAAAATTTTCAACCTGTGCAAAAGAGAAAGCACCGCAATGCAAGCTTTTATAAACAAATTTGTAAACCCTGCAGGTTGGAACGCTTGATGATGCAACCAGCCAGATTACTACGATTAATTAAAATCGTTGTGTAGCTTAATTACAAAGTGAAATATGGAAAAATCACATAGGCATATCATAAACAATATGAATTGCTCTTAACGGCAGGCGCTAAACAAATTTTTTAACTCATATGATGGCTGTATAGTCAGTTTCCCCTTGGGAGGAATTCCTTCATAATTTTATTTCTTATCAGAATTAAATCATCGTAAATACGATATCATTTTTATTGACGGGTTTGCGATGAATGTGCTTGAGCCGTGAAATGGGGTTAGTGTCAACCGTTTTGGTCACCTGGAGTGATCATGACATTTGTAGCTGCAATCAGATAAAAAAGAAAAGGCAAAAGAGAGTGATCCCCGTTTTTAAGCAAAAAATATTTCCCGGAATATGGAAGTCAAAAACTAAAACTCATATTGCCAGCCATTTAGCGGCAAATATTCTTCCTTTTTTGGTTTAAAAATGTCAATTTAAAACCTATCTTTGCCGCTCTTTAAAAAAACCTCCACCAATGAGAGTACTGGTTAGCATATTTGCTGCGCTATTGATTGTAATATCTCTATACCAGCTTTCTTTTACATGGTTTGTGAACAAGCACGAAACTGCCATGCAGGAAAAAGCAAAGCGTTATGTAAATAACGTATATCCTTCGGCCGCTAAAAAATATGCGGACAATAAGGAACAGCAGGCAATGTATCAAGATACGCTTGACGACTTGTACAAAGACAGGTTAAAGCATTTATTGGATAGTACCAAGGACACCAAGATAACCTGGTGGGGCACTACATATCAAAAATCAAAAGAGAATGAGTTGTTGCTTGGGCTTGACCTGCAAGGCGGAATCAATGTTACGCTGGACATTGCATTAGATGGCCTGATAAAGGGATTGGCAAACAATCCCCACGATCCGGCATTATTAAAAGCGATTAATACGGCTCAACAGAAAAAAATTGCAAGTGATGCGAATTTTATTGATTTGTTCGCTCAAACATACAAAGAGCAAAACCCTAACGGAAAGCTTGCTCCATTATTCGCCAATAGCGGCCGCAACAACCTGAACCTTGATGCTTCGGATGCGAGTGTTATCAGCTATATTCATGCGCAGGCATCCGCTGCTATGAAGCAAACCTTCCAGGTACTTACCAAGCGTATCGATAAATTTGGAGTTGCGCAGCCATCCATCAATCTGGATGAAAATAAGGGTATTATTTCAGTTGAGCTTGCAGGCGCAAATATTGACCCGGAAAGGGTAAGAAAGTATTTGCAGTCAACAGCCAACCTGCAGTTTTGGGAAGTGTATAATATAACTGAACTGTCTACTTATTTACAGAATGCTGACAAAGCATTACAAAATTACCTGAACGGAACAAATGCGAACGATACTTCCGGGAAAGGGGATTCACTAGCTAATGCAAAAAATGCCAATCCGTTGATTCCTTTCTTTTATGCTGCAATTGCCGATGTTCAAAAATCTACGGATAAATCAAGAGTTCCCGACTATGTCGGCATCGTTCCGATTAAAGACACCGGCAAGGCGAACGAATATTTAAGCAATCCTGTAGTGTTGAATAGTTTCCCTTCAAATATTAAATTTTTATGGGGGAAACAGGATATTGATGAAAACGGAAAAGCAGTAAACTATCTTAAACTTTACGCCATCAAAACCATTCCGGGTTCAGAAAAGGCAAGGCTTGAGGGAGAATCTGTAAAAAACAATGCACGCCAGGATTATGATCCGGTAACAGGCGATGTAGTTGTTGAAATGAGCATGGACAAAAAAGGGGCTGATGTCTGGGCGAAAATGACAACTGATAATGTAAGTAAGCCCATAGCTATCGTTCTGGATGATATCGTTTATTCTGCTCCATTCGTAAACGGGCCTATCACAGGTGGCAACTCACAAATTACTATGGGCCGGGGAAGAGACACAAGACAAAGTGTTGAAGAAGCCCAGGACCTGGCAAATATTCTCAATTCAGGTAAACTTTCAGCTCCTGCAAAAATTGTTGCTGAACAGGTTGTTGGCCCGTCTATAGGCAAACAGGCTATACATGGCGGGCAAATGGCTTTTCTGATTTCATTTATTGTGATCTTTTTGCTGATGCTCGTTTATTATAACACGGCAGGATGGGTAGCCAATGTTGCGCTGATATTCAACTTGCTTTTTACAGTAGGTGTGCTAAGTTCTTTGCATGCCACACTTACCGCCCCCGGTATCGCAGGCCTGGTACTTACAATTGGCATGGCCGTTGATACCAACGTAATTATTTTTGAGCGTATTAAAGAAGAGCTGACACGTGGAAAGAGTTATCAACTGGCAGTAAACGATGGTTATCGCCGCTCATTGGCACCAGTACTCGATGCCCATGTTACCACATTATTGACTGCGTTGATACTATTCTACTTTGGCCTTGGCCCAGTGCTTGGTTTTGCCACTACGCAAATACTGGGTATACTGTTATCATTATTTTGCGGAATCTTATTATCCAGGCTGATCACTGATTTTTACACAAACAAGAACAGGCATTTTAAATATTTTACACCAATTTCAAAGCGCATTTTCCAGCATGCAAAATTCAAGTTCATTGAATACAGGAAGGTTGCTTATGGCATTTCTGTGGTGGTGTTATTACTGGGTATTGGTTCTTTCTTCCATGGTTTCCGGCAAGGGGTTGAATTCAGAGGAGGCAGAAGCTATGTTGTCAGTTTTGTAAAACCGGTTGATGCAGAAACAGTTCGGGAAACGCTCGATAAAACATTCGGCAGCTCTCCTACAGTTAAAACTTACGGAGGGAATAATCAGTTTGAAATCACTACCGATTACCTGATTAAAAACGAAGGCACTCAAACTGATTCACTTGTACTGGGCAAATTATATGAAGGCCTTAAGCCTTTTTTACCTCAGGGA
Source organism: Puia sp. (assembly GCA_035541355.1). Lineage (GTDB taxonomy): Bacteria > Bacteroidota > Bacteroidia > Chitinophagales > Chitinophagaceae > Puia. The sequence continues at coordinate 17,275 of DATKNN010000023.1, forward strand.
ACATCAGCAGCAGATTTCCAGGCACCTAATAAATACATACATGGCTCTAAAAAAGTTGTACCAACTATTTCAGATGATATTAAACAGGGAGCATTCAAAGCGGTAATATTTGCGATCATTATCATTTTCATTTACATATTCATTCGCTTCCGCGACTGGAGATATTCACTGGGAACTATTGTGGCATTATTCCATGATGTTTTTGTGACACTTGCAGTATTCTCCTTTTTAAAAGATATCGTTCCCTTCCCAATGGAAATTGACCAGCACTTTATTGCTGCAGTACTAACTGTAATCGGGTTCTCCATGAATGATACGGTGATCGTTTTCGACCGAATTCGTGAAGATAGCCGGATAATGAAAGGCGCTACCAAATCAGAAATTATTAATAAAGCAATTAACGACACGCTGAGCAGAACCATTATGACTTCACTGACTGTATTCCTGACCATTTTGATATTGTTCCTGGTCGGCGGCGAAGTAACAAAAGGGTTTGCATTTGCTATGCTGATTGGTGTAATAACGGGTACATACTCGTCTATTTTTGTTGCAGCCCCCATACTTGTTGACCTTGCCAAAAACAGGCCGCTGGGCGCTGCCGATGCTGCTTCAGCCGATAATAAGTTAAAGACTAAACCGGTTGTTGCTAAAAACACCAAATCAACGGCACAATAAATTTACGACTTCATACTTATAACAAAAAAGCCCTGCATTTACGCGGGGCTTTGTTTTTTTGGTCAATTACAACAAATCATTTGTGATGTGGGTGATGGCGCACATGATGATGATGTATTTTATGATGCACTTTATGACGCACGTGGTGCGACTTGCTTTGTGCCATCGTAAAACCAACTGCTGCAAACATCAACAAGGTAAACAATAGGATTTTTTTCATGATGCTAAGTTTGAAACTTAAAGTAATACAATTTTGTTGAATTTTACAATTATAATAAAATAAAAAACGTCACCTGTGAGTGACGTTTTTTCAAATACAAAACCTAAATTATTTTCCGCTTTTTGCAGGTTTATTTTCCTTGTAGCGTTTGTCAGGAGTACCATCTTTTTTTACATGGGTAGTTGCAGGTTTTGCTTTGGCTGCATCTTTATTTTCCTTGAAACGTTTGTCAGGAGTACCATCTTTTTTTACGTGAGTGGTTGTTTTTCCGGCATCAGTTTTTGCAGGAGTTGTTTGTGCAAACGAAATACCTGTAAGCGCAAAGAGCAGGCTGGCAATCAGGATAATTTTTTTCATAATTGATCAAAAGTTTTGTTTAGAAATTAAATCAGCCTTGAAGTTATCTAAATACTCATCCTCCGCAAAAAAATAATTTGCACCTTAACGGTTAGTTAACAGTAGATAATTAATAATTTTTACAACATATAATAAAAATCACCATAATATTTAGCTACTTCCGCAGCTATTTTGTATATGCGTTCCTTAACTTCTACTTAACCATTTTCGTATATTACAATGAATAAAGCTTGGCAATTTTGCATAACTGAAGAATTAAGTAAGCATGCGTTCATCAACCCTGAAATGGATTGTTCTTTTTTCCAGCTTTCTAATAGCTGCAATTATTATGGTTCAGCTGTATTGGCTAAAAAAAGTGTACGCACTCGAACAACGCCAATTTAATAACAATGTGGTTAAAGGAATACGCGGCGTTTTCGAAGATCTTGAAATGAACGATGATCCGGCCATGAATTTACATGACCTTATTGCCAATCCTGACCCCAATTATTTTTTATTCAAAGCCGATACAATCCCGGAAAAAGATTCTTTAACCTTTTACCTGAGAAAAGAATTTGAAGACTTTGATGTGCTTACGGATTGTAAACTTGGGGCATATAGCAAAATTGCTGGCAAATATGTGTATGAAGAATATATTCCATCGCCCGCAAGTCGTTATGCTGTACAACCGGTAAGCGATCTTGCTGTTTTCGACAGAAATTTCGACCACATCGTACTTTTTTTTCCACACAGAAGTAATTATATACTCGACCAAATGGGGCTTTGGATTACCACAAGCGCTGCGCTGCTGCTTACATTAATTGGCCTCGCAATAAGCTTATTTTATTTTTACAGGCAAAAATTCCTGGCCGAAACGCAAAAGGATTTTGTCAACAATTTTACCCACGAATTCAAAACACCGCTTGCAGTAATGAAAATAGCAGCGGATGTATTGGCACAGGAAAATATAGTGGAACAGCCCACCCGGTTAGCAAGATATGCCTCGATTATTAAAAGTCAAACTGAACACCTGCAAAACCAGGTAAGCAGGTTGCTTCGGGTCGCTTCCGTTGAAAAAAAAGAGCTCCCTATTGAAAAAGGAGATATTAAAGCGCATCAGCTCATTGAACAAGCCATTAATAAAGTACAACCACTAATCGAAGAGCGTAAAGCCAAAGTGGAATTGAAGATGGAGGATAAAGATATTCGGATTTACGGTGACAATGCACACCTGGAACTGGCTGTTGTTAACCTGCTTGAAAATGCACTGAAATATTCAGAAGAACCTAAAATCGTTATTGAAACCGGAAAATTTGAAAGCGATTTTTTTATTTCTGTCAAGGATAATGGTATAGGAATTGAAAAAAAATATTTCAAAAATATTTTTAAGAAATTTTACCGTGTACCAACAGGAGATGTGCATAATGTCAAAGGCTTTGGCATCGGGCTTAATTTTGTTAAACGCATTATAGATGCGCACAACGGAAAAATAAAGGTGCACAGCCTGCCCGGCATAGGTACCGAATTCAGGTTATTTATACCGCTTAATTAAAAAATATGTCAAATCAAAAAGGAAAAGTGCTGCTTGCTGAAGATGATCTTTCGCTAGGATATGTTATAAAAGACAATCTCATTGATGCAGGCTATGAAGTGGTTTTATGCCCGGATGGACAAACTGCTATTGATAAATTTGATAAAACGGAATTTACCATTTGCCTGCTCGATGTGATGATGCCACATAAAAATGGTTTTGATGTGGCAAAAAAAATCAGGCAGCAGTCTGATGTTGTACCTATCCTGTTTCTAACTGCAAAATCGCTTGAAGAAGACCGCATCAAGGGCTTTGAAACAGGTGCAGACGATTATATTACCAAACCCTTCAGCATGCAGGAACTGCTGATGCGCATGGATGTTTTTCTGAGACGCAGCAAAAAAATGTATTCGGAACAATCAATACAATTCAACATTGGCAAATTAAACTTCCTTTATACCGATTTAAAACTTACCGTAAATAAAGAAATATTTAACCTGACACAGAAAGAAGCAGACCTTCTCAAATTTCTTTGCGAACACCCTAACCGGATACTGAAAAGAGAAGAAGTATTGCTGAATGTATGGGGAAAAGACGACTATTTTCTCGGCCGAAGCATGGATGTTTTTATTACCAAACTCAGAAAATATTTTAAATCTGATTCGGATGTGATGCTTGAAACAATACATGGAGTAGGATTCCGTTTTAATGTTCCATCAAACAAATAACCATTTATTAACCACTAATCCAACAATATTACCAGCGTTTCTTCAGTCATTAATACCTATTTCATTAACCGCTATTTAACTGCATTTTTTATAGAAAATTAATGCTCTTATAATAGCTTTGCAGCCTTAAATTACCTGCATTACCTATGCAAAAACACTTGATAACTTTTTTACTGGCTTTCTGTTCATTTTGCTATTTGGATGCACAAACGATTAATGACAGTTTGCGCATAACTTTACCGGAGGCAGAAAAAATATTCCTGGACAGCAACTACCAGCTTCTTGCCCAAAAATATAATATTGATGCGCAAAAAGCGCTGATAATTCAGGCAAGGCTTTACCCCAACCCCAATTTATCAATAGCAAGGGGGCCAATTATACCTTTGCACAATAGTGATTATCCTAATTCCACTTTTTTCAGCCAGTCTGAAACTTCTGCACAACTTTCACAAATTATTTTATTGGCCGGGAAAAGGAATAAACAGGTAAAACTGGCTGAAGCAAACAGCAGGCTTGGCGAATTCCAGTTTTTTGATTTGATGCGTACATTGAAATATACATTGCGTACTGATTTCTTCAATATCTATTACCTGCAGCAATCATTAAAAGTATATCACCAGGAAATTACATCTCTGCAAAAAGTGGTCGAAGCTTTCGTTCAACAGGAAGGCAAAGGTTATATTGCTGAAAAAGAAGTAGTGCGTATTAAAGCACAGCTTTACAGTCTTCAAAACGAATATGCTCAGCTCATCAACCAGATTAATGATATCGAGAGTGAACTCAAATTGATTTTACAGGTTAAACCGCAGGAATACATCCTTCCGCTTGCAGATACAGACAACATTAATAATCTTAACCCGGAAAAATACCCTTTAAACATATTGATGGATTCAGCCTACAAAAACAGGACTGACCTGGAAATTGCAAGAACCAACAATGAAATTAACCGGTTAAACTATAGTTACCAGAAGGCCCTTGCTGTACCCGATGTTACGCTTTCCTTAGGATACGACCATCAGGGCAGCTATGCTGTGAATTTTCAGTCACTCGGGGCATCTATTGATCTGCCTTTTTTTAATCGCAACCAGGGCAACATCAAATCGGCAAAAGCCATGATCGATTATGGAACCGCTTTGCAGAAAAGCACTGAGGCAACAGTCAGCGAAAATGTAACCAGGTCTCTGCAAAAAGCATTTGACCAGAATAAATTATTCAGGAACATTGATCCTAAATTTTCTGAAGATTTTGAAAGACTGATGAATGAAGTGCTCATCAATTACCAGAAACGAAATATCAGCATCCTTGATTTTTTGGATTTTTATGATTCTTACAAACAAAATGCACTTCAGATAAATGCTATAAAGTTCAATAAGGTCGGTGCATTTGAAGATATTAATTTTTATACCGGAACTAATTTTTTTAACTAACCTGAACCATGATGTTCATTTTAAACAGATATATGTTACAAAACTTTATAACCAAAAACTTTTTAGGCTCCACCCTTTCTTTGATTACCTGCATATTCTTTCTGCAGGCATGCAACAGCGATGCGGAAAAGAAAGCTGAAACAAAACAAAAGTATATTATACCAGATTCTATTTTAAAAACAATCAATATTGATACTGTACAAAAATGCCAGCTGGTAGATGCAGTTACACTAACCGGCCAGGTGGATTTTAACCAGGATAAGGTGAGTAAGATTTACCCGATGATTAGTGGAAATATCCAGGGCATCAAAGTGGTTTTAGGAGATTATGTACAACAGGGACAGGTACTGGGTGAAATAAGTAGTTCTGAAATGGCAGGCTATAGTAATGACCTGGTAAATGCGGAGACCAATCTTGATGTTGCCAAAAAAAATCTTGATAAAACGAAAGACATGTTGAAGAGCGGACTTGCGTCGGTTACTGATTCATTAAGTGCTGAAGCTGCTTATCTCCAGGCAAAATCCGAGTTAAACAGGATAAACAAGGTGCTAAAAATTAACGGTGGCAATACACAGGGAGAATTTCTGGTAAAAGCCCCGATAAGTGGATTTATTGTAGAAAAAAATGTAAATAACAATATGACTATAAGAGCCGATAATAATAATAATATGTTTACCATTTCAGACCTTAAAAATGTGTGGGTATGGGCCAATGTTTATGAATCCAATATCACCGCTATCAAAATGGGCGACAATGTAAATGTCTCCACCCTGTCTTACCCGGGAAAAATATTTAAAGGAAAAGTGGATAAAATCATGAACGTACTTGACCCTGCCAATAAGGTAATGAAGGTGCGTGTTTCACTTGACAATAGCGGATATTTACTCAAACCACAAATGTTTGCCAGCGTTACCGTTACCAACCCTGAAAACAGGCAATCGCTTTGTATTTCTTCAAAAGCACTGATCTTCGATCATAGCCAATATTTCGTGCTTATATACAACAGTAAAGATGATGTGCGTATAACGCCGGTTCAAATTATTAGTACAAATGGCGACAGAACATATATTGCTTCAGGCCTGAATGAAGGTGATAAAATAATTTCATCTCAGGCCATCTTAATTTATGATGCATTAAACAGCTGATATGTTTTGTTATATCTGAAATAATAAATTGATTTCTGTCTTTTCCTGACTCTTAATGGTTGACCTTGACTTATTGCCCGTAGAATTGCTCTGCAGGCCAAAACAATTTATTGAATTGTAATCAGAATGTATTGCCTTTAAATTAACCGGTATGAATAAATTTTTAAAGAAGGTCATCGCATTTTCCTTGAAGAACAAGTATTTTATCTTATTCGCTACTTTGCTATTACTGATAACAGGTATCATTACGTTCAGGAACATGCCTATTGAAGCATTCCCCGATGTAACAAATACGGAGATTAGCATTATTACACAATGGCCTGGCCGCAGCGCTGAAGAGGTAGAAAAGTTTGTGACTATTCCTATCGAAATTGCGATGAACCCTGTGCAGAAAAAAATCAGCCTTCGTTCTACCACGATATTTGGCCTGTCATATATTAAGTTGATTTTCGATGATGAGGTAAAAGATGCCGAAGCACGGCAACAGGTTATGAACCTGTTGCCAAATGCCAACCTGCCATCAGGTATACAACCATCAGTACAACCACCAACAGGTCCTACAGGCGAAATTTTCAGGTACTCTCTCCGGAGTAATGTAAGAGATGTGAGGGAATTAAAAACCATCCAGGATTGGGTTATTGACCGCCAGTTGCGATCTGTTCCGGGTGTGGGCGATATTGTTAGTTTCGGAGGCAAAACAAAAGCTTATGAAATCCAGGTTGACCCAGGCAAGCTCACCTCGCTTGGAATTACACCACTGGATGTGTTTACTGCAGTGCAGAAAACAAATATCAATATCGGCGGAGACGTAGTGATAGAAAACAACCAGGCTTATGTTGTAAGAGGAATCGGGCTATTGAATGACATCAACGAAATAAAAAACATTGTTGTTGAAAATATTAATGGAGTGCCCATACTGGTAAAGGATGTTGCACAGGTAACCATATCGAATATACCCCGGCTGGGATGGGTGGCCAGATCTGATGGCCTCAAAGATACGGCAGGCAAAAGAACGATTACAGATGAACCCGATGTTGTGGAAGCGATTATTGTAATGAGAAAGGGCGAAAACCCAACAAACGTAGTGAACGCGGTAAAAGCGAAAATAAACAAACTCAATAACTATATTCTCCCTGAAGACACCAAAATTGTACCTTATTACGACAGATCGGACCTTATACATTATGCTACACATACTGTATTGCACAATCTCATTGAAGGCATTTTGCTGGTAACCTTATTGGTTTCTGTTTTCATGTTCAATTGGAGAACTACATTGATCGTGTCAATAATTATCCCGCTGTCATTATTATTTGCATTTATTTGTTTGCACCTGATGGGCATGTCTGCCAACCTGCTTTCATTAGGCGCTGTCGACTTCGGCATCATTATCGACGGAGCAGTGGTAATGGTGGAAGGCATGTTCGTTGTACTTGATCATAAAGCTATTGATATTGGCATGGAAAGATTTAATAAGATCGCCAAATTCGGCCTTATCAAAAACAACGGTGCACAGTTGGGCAAAGCTATTTTCTTTGCAAAACTGATTATTATCACCGGTTTGCTTCCTATTTTCTCTTTCCAGAAAGTAGAAGGTAAAATGTTTTCGCCATTAGCCTACACCCTCGGTTTCGCATTGCTCGGGGCACTCATTACCACACTTACATTAGTTCCTGTATTGATCAGTTTACTGCTCAAAAAAAACGTAAGGGAAAAACACAATCCTGTTGTTCATTTCCTGACGGGAGTAATGCTGAAAGGCTTCACAGGGGCCTTCAAACATAAAGAAGTGGTTGTTATTATATCATTTATTGCCATGGCAACCGGCTTGTATTCATTTAAGTTCCTGGGCAGCGAATTTCTTCCTGAACTCGATGAAGGATCGATATGGCTGCGTGTACAAACTCCATATAGCATTTCGCTTGACAAATCTGTAGAAGTATCTACGGCAGTTAGAAAAATTTTAATGACGTTCCCGCAGGTAAAATATGCCGTATCACAAACAGGAAGGCCAGATGATGGTACTGATGTAGCAGGTTTTTACAACAATGAATTCTCGGTAATGCTTTACCCGGAGGATGAATGGGAGCCAAAAATTTCTAAAGAAGAACTGGTTGATGAAATGAATCAAAAACTTTCCTCCATACCGGGTACCAATCTCAACTTTTCACAACCTATAATGGACAATGTGGAAGAAGCCGTTTCCGGAGTGAAGGGCTCCATTTGCGTGAAAATCTATGGCGATTCCCTGAATTACATGGAAGATAAAATAAATGATGTATTCAATATTTTAAAAGATGTAAAAGGCATAGAAGATCTTGGTGTGATTCACAATATTGGCCAGCCCGAATTGGATGTAAATCTTGATCAGCAAAAAATGGCCTTATATGGTGTGGCTACTGCTGATGCCAATGCGGTTGTAGCCATGGCAATTGGCGGCGAAGCAGCGTCTACCTTGTATGAAGGGATAAAACTTTTTGATATCCGTGTGCGCCTGCCCGAACAATTCAGAAAAACTACGGCTGATATCGGGAATTTACTGGTGCCTACGCAAAGCGGTTCAAAAGTACCAATCAAAGAAATCGCAACCATTACCAAAAAAACAGGGCCTTGTCTTATTTTCAGAGACGACAATGAAAGATATGCAGCACTGAAATTTTCAGTGCGCGGAAGGGACATGGGCAGCACCATTGCAGAAGCACAGGAAAAAGTGAATAAGGCCATTCAATTGAAAAAAGGTTATAGCATGGCCTGGCAGGGTGATTTCGAAAACCAGCAAAGAGCAGAAAAAAGACTTGCAGAGGTTGTTCCAATAAGTTTGCTGTTAATATTCCTGTTATTGTTTGTAATGTTCGGGAATTTGAAAGATGCCGGTCTCGTTTTCCTGAATGTGCCTTTTGCTATAGTGGGCGGATTACTGGCATTGCATTTAACCGGAACCAATTTCAGTATCTCCGCGGGTATTGGCTTTATTGCGTTGTTTGGTATTTGTATACAGGATGGCGTGTTGCTGATTACGGTTTTCAAACAAAATCTTGAAAAAATAAAGGGGCAGCAATCGTCTTTATATAATGCCATTAAACTCGGGGTAAATTCCAGGATAAGACCGGTAATGATGACGGCATTAATGGCCGCTATTGGTTTGTTGCCCGCAGCCTTGTCTCATGGCATAGGGTCAGAAAGTTCGAGGCCTTTAGCCAGGGTGGTTATCGGCGGAATACTTTGCGCAATGATATTTTCCCTCTGGGTTTTCCCGCTGATATTTGGATGGGCTTACAGGAAATTTGACAAACATCCTTATATACTTAAATCGGATGAAAATGAAAATAAAACAGACAATGAAAAATTAATATAAATATAACTGCAAATATTTCCTGAACATAACATCACTGATGTGCAAATAGCTCATTTCAATATGAGCTATTTTTTTTGCATTACCCTAATCGGTTTTCTTTGTATTTTAGCCGCTCTCCTGACTGAGCTAAATTTGCAATGATTGATTTTGCAATGAAAAACCTGCTTTTCAATTTAATATCAAAAGCAATGAACAAAGATTAAATTGATTCGCATGTAAAACCGCTTACTGACCTAAATAATTGATCGATGAAAAAATTCCTAAAGGGGATACTCTCTTTTTCGCTAAAGAATAAATACTTTATTTTATTTGTCACATTCATTCTTGTTGTCGCAGGCATTATCACTTTTAAAACAATGCCCATTGAAGCGTTTCCCGATGTAACCAATACAGAGGTTACCATCATCACCCAATGGCCGGGGCGAAGCGCTGAAGAAATTGAAAAGTTTGTTACAATCCCTATTGAAATAGCCCTTAACCCCGTACAAAAAAAGGTAAGCCTGCGCTCTACAAGTATTTTCGGCCTTTCATATATTAAACTTGTTTTTGAAGATAACGTAACTAATAATGAAGCAAGGCTACAGGTAAACAACTTACTGAGCAATGCAGACCTTCCGCAAAATGTATCTCCGGTAGTACAGCCTCCAACCGGCCCTACGGGAGAAATTTTTCGTTTTACACTCAGAAGTACATTCAGAGATGCCAGGGAATTAAAAACTATCCAGGACTGGATCATTGATCGCCAAATCCGCGCAGTTCCGGGTGTTGCCGATTTGGTCAGTTTCGGTGGCATGACCAAAACTTATGAAATAAAAGTGGATCCTGGTAAGATTACCAACCTGGGCATTTCAGCGTTGGATGTTTTTTCTGCCGTACAAAAAAGCAACATCAATATCGGCGGAGATATCATAATAAAAAATAACCAGGCCTATGTTGTGCGGGGTGTAGGTTTGTTGAACGACATTAATGAAATCAAAAATATTATTGTTGAAAATATCAATGGCGTGCCCATCCTGGTAAAGAATGTTGCTGACGTGAGTATTTCCCATCTTCCCAGGCTTGGCCTGGTAAGCCGCTCTGACGCTGTTACAGATTCCAACAAGAAAAGGAGCATTACCAGTGAAGATGATGTGGTGGAGGGAATCGTAGTTATGCGCAAAGGCGAAAACCCAAGCAAAGTCATCTCGGCGCTCAAAGAAAAAATTGCAAAACTCAACAGCATCGTTCTCCCTGCCGACACAAAGATTGTTCCGTTTTATGATCGCGAAGATCTGATCAATTTTGCTACACACACGGTATTGCATAATATGATTGAAGGGATCATTTTTGTAACGATCATTGTTTCTCTTTTCATGTTTAACTGGAGAACAACACTGATCGTATCTATTGTCATTCCGCTTTCTCTCTTGTTTTCATTTATATGCCTGCGACTGATGGGCATGTCGGCTAACCTACTATCGCTTGGCGCTATTGACTTTGGGATTATTATTGATGGCGCAGTGGTAATGGTCGAAGGCATTTTTGTGGTGCTCGATCACCGGGCCCATGAAATGGGCATGGAGCGTTTTAACAAAGTGGCCAAAATGGGGCTTATTAAAACGCATGGCGCAGAGTTGGGAAAAGCAATATTTTTTGCGAAGCTTATTATTATTGCTGCATTGTTGCCAATATTTTCATTCGAAAAAGTGGAAGGCAAAATGTTTTCGCCACTTGCCTACACTCTGGGTTTTGCCTTGCTTGGGGCTCTTATAACCACACTTACTTTAGTTCCCGTTCTTATACATCTCTTACTCAATAAAAATGTTCGTGAAAAACATAACCCGGTAGTAAATTTTATGATCAGAAGTATGACCAACGGGTTTTCTTTCACTTATCGCAACAGGTATATTACGGAAACGCTTGCATCTGTCATTATAATTATTGGCCTTTTTTCATTTAAATTTCTGGGCAGCGAATTTTTGCCGGAATTGGATGAAGGTTCAATATGGCTAAGGGTTCAATTGCCGTACAGCATTTCTCTTGATAAATCGGTAGAGATATCGAAACAGATAAGAAATACGCTCATGCAGTTCCCCCAGGTAAAAAATATTATTACACAAACCGGTAGACCGGACGACGGCACTGATGTGGCGGGTTTTTACAATAACGAATTTGATGTAATGCTTTATCCTGAAGACGACTGGAAACCGCATATTACCAAAGATGAATTAGTGGATGAGATGAATCAGAAACTTTCCGTTATACCAGGGGCCGAACTGAATTTTTCACAACCTATTACTGATAATATTGAAGAAGCAGTTTCAGGAGTAAAAGGCTCTATATGCGTAAAAATATTCGGAGACTCCCTTAACTATATGGAAGATCAATCAACAAAAGTGTACGAAATTTTAAAAAGCGTACGAGGTATCGAAGATCTTGGCGTAATAAAAAATATCGGTCAGCCAGAAATGGATATTGATCTTGACCAGCAAAAAATGGCTTTATATGGTGTGGCTACTGCAGATGCTAATGCAGTTATCGAAATGGCCATAGGCGGAAAAGCAGCATCAACACTGTATGAAGATTTTAAAAAATTTGATATTCGTCTTCGTTTCCCCGAAGATTTTCGTAAAACAGACCAGGACATTGGTAATTTAATGGTGCCCACAGAAAGCGGATCAAAGGTGCCGGTAAAAGAAATTGCCAACATCTCTACCAAAACAGGTCCTTGCCTTATTTTCCGTGATGACAATGAAAGATATTCAGCGGTAAAGTTTTCAGTTCGCGGAAGGGATATGGGCAGTGCCATTGCAGAGGCACAAGATAAAGTAAACAAAGCCGTTTCTCTTAAAAAAGGATATACCATGATTTGGCAAGGCGATTTTGAAAATCAGCAACGTGCTACAAAAAGATTGGCGCAGGTAGTGCCCATAAGCCTCTTGCTTATCTTTATTCTTTTGTTTGTGATGTTCGGCAATTTAAAAGACGCAGGCCTGGTATTCCTGAACGTTCCATTTGCAATTGTTGGAGGTATTGCCGCTTTGTTTATTACCGGCACGAACTTCAGTATTTCTGCAGGAATTGGTTTCATAGCATTATTTGGTATATGTATTTTGTTCGGCGTGTTGCTGATTACTGAATTCAAAGAAAATCTTGAAAAACTGAAAGGAAGAAAAAATGTAGTGTACCGGGCCATCCGCGAAGGTGTTGAATCGAAGGTGCGGCCGGTAATGATGACTGCCTTAATGGCTGCCATAGGATTATTGCCCGCCGCAGTTTCGCACGGAATCGGATCAGAGAGTTCGAGGCCACTGGCCAGGGTGGTTATCGGCGGAATTCTTTGTGCAATGATATTTTCACTCCTCGTGTTCCCGTTGATATTCGGCAGGGCTTACAGAAAATTCGATGCGAAATACGGAGATAATGTAGGTGAGAAATAAAGTTGACTGCTAATGATAGAAAATTAAGTAGAAACAAATAAGTGATGTTATGACAGAGGTTAACCGTTTATTTTTTCAAAATAATAATTGGTGGAAAAATAAATCAACCCATATATTCTGAAGCTTTAATCTTGTTGATTTCTCATTAACGGGCTAAACGGCAAAAGAAGTCCCGCAACCGCAGGTTTTGGAAGCATTTGGGTTTTTGAAGGTAAAACCTCTTGCATTCAGGCCATCCTGCCAGTCAATCTCCATTCCCATCAAATATATTGCATGGGCTTTGTTCATAACCAACTGCAAACTTTCAAATTCATACAGTTCATCATTGGCCTCTTTCTCATCAAACCCGAGAACATATGACAATCCGGAACAGCCCCCTCCCTTCACTCCAACCCTGAGGAATTTGTTATTATCAAATCCCTCTTCATTCATCAGCCTTTTAATTTCCGAAACCGCATTTGCAGTAAATCCGACCGGAGATATTGTAAGCGTTTCCATAATCAGTTTTATTATTGCAAAAATAGCAAGAATTAATGATAGGGGCAATCACCGTATAAACACCATTTAATCCTCATTACCTGAAGATTTGATAAAATATTCACGGGTTCACATCGTTTTCAATTCATAAATTTGCGCAACTTAAAAAAATATCCATGTCCATCACCACTACTGAATTAATCTGGGGCATTGTCATTGCTGTTCTTCTTGCAGGCAGTCTGGCTTTTTTATTTTGGAAACAAAGAAAAGAGGTAAAACAAAATACTGCTTCCAAAACTGATGCACCTGTTATACCCGCCAAGCAACTTCAGTTACAAGCTTATGAAAGATTAATTTTATTAACCGACCGTATAGCTATTCCAAACCTGGTGAACAGAATGAACCAATCAAATATCAATGCCAGGGAAATGCAGGCACTGCTGCTGCATACCATCAGGCAGGAGTTTGACCATAATGTAACGCAGCAGATGTATGTTAGCCCGGAAGCTTGGGATGCAGTAAGGAACCTGAAAGAACAAAACCTTCTTATCATAAACCAGGTCGCTTCTTTTTTACCGGAAAATGCCAGTGCACTGGACCTGAACAAAAACCTGCTGGAGCTGACAGCACAAAACCCGAAAGCATCATTGCATAATATTGTAGCCGAAGCATTAAGTTTTGAAGCAAAAAAAATCATGAACTGATTCCCTGATGCAACCATTAGCTGGTGACTGAATTACAAAAATTATCCTTCTCACCATGAGCGAAAAGAAAATTTATACCGATTCAGGTATAGAAATCAAACAGCTTTATAGCTTCAACGGGCAACCCCCTTTGCAGGCCGATGCACCTGGTCAATTTCCTTTCACACGCGGTATACAGCAAGATATGTATCGGGGAAAGTTATGGACAATGCGCCAGTACGCCGGCTTCAGTACGGCAGAAGAAAGTAACAAGCGGTATCATTACCTCCTGTCGCAGGGGGTAATGGGGCTTAGTGTTGCCTTCGACTTACCTACACAAATTGGTTACGACAGCGATCACTCCCTGGCTGACGGTGAAGTGGGGAAAGTGGGCGTAGCTGTTGATTCTATCGTTGATGCACAAACGCTTTTTAAAGGAATAAACCTGGAAGAGGTTTCCACATCGATGACCATTAATGCCACTGCATTTATTCTGCTGGCATTTTATGTTGCTGTTGCAAAGCAACAGGGTGCCGATCTGAAAAAAATTTCAGGTACGGTGCAGAATGATATATTGAAAGAATATGCGGCACGGGGAACCTACATCTACCCACCCAAACCATCGATGAAAATTGTGACCGATATTTTTGAATGGTGCAGTAAAGAATTGCCGAAATGGAACACCATTTCCATTTCCGGTTACCATATCCGCGAAGCCGGCAGTACAGCTGTACAGGAAATTGCATTTACCTTAAGCAATGGTAAAGCGTATGTAAAGGCTGCTATGGAAAAAGGCCTGGACATTAATGTTTTTGGCAAACGCCTGTCGTTCTTTTTTAATGCCCATAATAATTTGTTTGAAGAGATTGCTAAATTCAGGGCAGCCAGGCGCATGTGGGCAAAAATGATGAAAGAATTGGGAGCTACCGACCCGAAAGCGATGATGTTGCGTTTCCATACACAAACCGGTGGAAGCACTTTAACTGCACAGCAACCATTAAATAATATTTCCCGTATTACGCTACAATCACTTGCAGCGGTTTTGGGAGGAACACAGTCATTACATACAAATGGCTATGATGAGGCTTTGAGCTTGCCAACTGAAGAGGCTGCCAGGATTGCTTTGCGCACACAACAGATTATTGCTTATGAAAGTGGTGTCACAGATACAGTCGATCCGCTTGCCGGCAGTTATTTCATAGAGGAGCTGACCAATGAAGTGGAAGCAATGGCCTGGAAATTAATTGAACAAATTGATATAATGGGAGGAAGTGTAAGCGCCATTGAACAGGGATATATACAAAACGAAATTGCAAAAAGCGCTTACCAATACCAGCAAAAAGTGGAAGAGGGAGAAAAAATAATTGTTGGAATGAACAAATTTCAGAATGAGGAAAGCCATATTATCCAGGGTATGAAGATAGATGACGCCATCAGAAAAACCCAGATGGAAAAACTGGCCAGGCTCAGATCTCAGCGTGACCATGCAAAATGCGATCAGCTACTGCAGCAATTGAATGATAAAGCGTCGGCTAATGAGAATATCATCTCTACGGTAATCGAAGCTGCAGAAAATTACTGTACCCTGGGAGAAATAGCAGATACATTGCGCGAAGTGTATGGTGAATACAAATAAAATATATTAGTTTATGAAAAAAGCTCACTCAATAAATTTAAATAACTGAAAACACTATGAAGAAATTATTATTGGCGTTCGTAACCTTTGGGATTATTGCTTACGTACTCAGCTGTACAAAAACCACATCCGGTTATGTATCGTGTACCGGCCCTACGGCGGCATCAGATTCCACCGTCCTGCTTGCCTATGCAAATGCCCACGGCATCACTGCTGTGGCAGATACATCATGGCTGTATTACCAGATTATTGATACCGGGTCAGGTGCCACCCCTTACGGACGCAGCAAAATAACAGTCAATTACGTAGGAAAATATTTAACCGGAGTAAATTTCGATTCTACAGCTTCACCCGCCACTTTCGAGCTGGATAGTTTAATTCCAGCCTGGCAATATGGTATCCCTAAAATCCGCGCAGGCGGGCATATCAAACTCCTGGTTCCTTCCGCCCTGGCTTTTGGGTGCACCGGCAATGGCAATATCCAGCCGAACACCCCTTTATTTTTTGATGTGAACCTGATAAGTGTTACAAACTGATACTAGCCTGAGTAATTTCCCCAGGCAATAATATTCGCATGCAAAAAACAGCTATTAACCGAAAAAGCTGCTCCATTCAAATAAGCAGCTTCTGCAGTTTTATGTCTTGCATTATTTTAGTTACTGAAAAATAAAAATCATTTACAATGAAAAAGATTTCAACAGGCATAATAATCATAATCGCTGTATTATTTACGAATAACCTGTTTGCACAACGAGACGGAGGCCGAATGATGGACCCGGCTGCCATGAAACAAAGATTGATTGACAGCTTACAGCTTACAGGCGTTCAGGCTGATTCCGTTGTCGATATTCAGCAGGAATATCGTCCTAAAATGCGCGACATTTTCATGGATCAATCATTAAGCCAGGATGAAAAACGGTCAAAAATTTCTGCCATTAATGATGAAAGAAATAAAAGAATAAAAGCAGTGCTTGGTGACGGTTTATTCCAGAAATACCAGGATTTTGAACAAAGGAACCGTCAGCAAAGGGGACAGGGAATGAGAGGTGGTGGAAACAACAACTGATTTTTTAAGCACATTGAAGCGTATTCATAAAAAGAAAGGGGTGCACGCTCCTTTCTTTTTATTTTCAGATCTTCTTCTGTTCTTTTGCCCAGGTATCTTTTAATGTCACCGTCCTGTTGAATATCATTTTATCTTCACTGCTGTCTTTATCGAGGCAAAAATATCCTTTGCGCAAAAACTGGTAACGTTCATCAAATTTTGCATGCTTCAATGAAGGTTCGGCATATGCCGTTGAAATAACCTGCAATGAATGTGGGTTAATATATTCCTTGAAATCCCCTTCTTCGTTTGACGGATCTTCCACCCTGAACAAGCGGTCGTACAAACGCAGTTCTGCAATCGCTGCATGTTTCACACTTACCCAATGCAAAGTGCCTTGTACTTTTATACCCGAAACATCAGCGCCGCTTTTACTTTCCGGGATGTAGGAACAATGCAACTCTTTGATCGAACCGTCTGTGTCTTTGATCACGTTATCACATTGGATGATATAAGCGCTTTTCAAACGCACTTTCTGTCCGGGCGCCAGCCTGAAAAATTTCTTAGGCGGGTTCTCCATAAAATCTTCCTTTTCAATATAAATCTCCCTGCTGAAAGGGATTTCCCTGTGCCCGCCATTTGCATCTTCGGGATTATCCTCACTATGCACTAATTCATGATCACCGGTGTAATTCGTAATCACTACTTTCAGCGGATCAAAAACCACCATTCTTCTCAATGCAATTTTATTCAGGTGCTCGCGTATGCAAAACTCCAGCAAAGAAAGGTCGATCAGGTTTTCTCTTTTCTGCACCCCGATCTTGTCCGCAAACAGGCGGATGCTCTCGGGTGTGTAACCACGCCTGCGATAAGCCGATATAGTAGGCATGCGGGGGTCATCCCAACTGCTCACATGTTTTTCATTTACCAGCTGCAGTAATTTACGTTTACTCATCACCGTGTAAGTCATGTTCAGCCTGGCAAATTCATATTGCTTTGATGGGAATATCTCTAACTTTTCAATAAACCAATCGTATAAAGGGCGGTGGGTAACGAATTCCAGTGTACAGATGGAATGCGTGATATTTTCAATAGAATCGCTCTGACCGTGAGCGAAATCATACATCGGGTAAATACACCATTTATCGCCTGTTCGGTGATGATGCGCATGTTTTATTCGGTAAATGATCGGGTCACGCAGCTGCATATTCGGGGAAGCCATATCTACTTTTGCACGCAACACTTTTTCCCCGTCTTTAAACTTACCGTTACGCATATCCGCAAATAGCTGCAGGTTCTCTTCCACACTGCGTTCTGCACATTGATTACGTATACCCGGCTCCGTTGGCGTACCTTTTTGCTCTGCAATTTCTTCGCTGCTGCTGTCATCCACATAGGCCAGCCCTTTTTTGATCAGCCTCACGGCAAATTCATACAACTGCTCAAAATAATCTGAAGCATACAATTCATTGGCCCATCCGAAACCCAGCCAGCGCACATCTTCCTTAATACTGTCTACATATTCTGTTTCTTCAGTAACCGGATTGGTATCATCAAAACGAAGATTGGTTCCGCCGCCATATTTTTTTGCCAGGCCGAAATTGAGACAAATGGATTTGGCATGGCCAATATGCAAATAACCATTGGGCTCGGGCGGAAAGCGGGTTAAAATAGTTGTATACTTGCCTGAACGCAGGTCTTCTTCCACGATCTCTTCAATAAAATTCAGCGATTTTTCTTCTTCTTTCTTAATCTCTTCCATAAAATTCCTTTACAACTGTGCCACGGTTTTGGGCCGTGGCACGGCTGCAAATTTACGGTAAGTTGGGGAGCAGGCAAAGAGAAAGATAATGAACCCGGTGATAATTACCACAGTTTTGAAGAGCCCCGCTATTGGAAGGATGTGTATGACTCATGTATCTGCACGTAGGTAAACCCATACATTATCATATTAATCCTCTCAAATGCCTGCTAAAGCACTCCGCTCTCCAAATATCAAACTTCCGATCCTTACCATCGTGCTCCCTTCTTCAACTGCAATTTTATAATCACTGCTCATACCGATAGACAAAGTTTGCATTTTACAGTTTGCATTTTGTATGTGGGTGTATTTATCAAAAAGAAATTTCATTTTTTTGAACTCGTTTCTTACTTTATTAACATCATCACTGCATGAAGCCATTCCCATCAACCCGCCAATGCGGATATTTTTCAACTCGCGTATGCTGTTCAAATTCGTGTTTAACAACTCTTCCAACTCTTTTTCATCAAACCCGAATTTTGTTTCTTCTTCAGCAATATGAACCTGAAACAGGCAATCGATTACCCGTTGGTTTTTCAATGCCTGTTTATTAATTTCTGTAAGCAGCTTATAACTATCCACCCCGTGAATAAGATGAACAAACGGGGCGATATATTTCACTTTATTGCTCTGCAAATGCCCGATAAAATGCCATCGGATATTGCCCGGCAGCTGCGGATGTTTATCTGTCAGTTCTTGTACATAATTCTCCCCGAAATCTATCTGCCCCAGTTCATACAATTGTCTTATGTCTTCAACAGGTTTTGTTTTAGAAACAGCAACAAGCTGTACTTTTTTTTCGCCGAGTTCACGAATGATTTCTTCGTAAGCTTTTATATTAACTGCCATATTACAAAAATAAAACCCGGCAGGTTCTAATGATTGATTTTATTTTTTCCATCAATAAACACCTGCCAGGTTTGTTAACACCACTATTTTAATATGGAGCGGCTGATCACAATTCGTTGCACTTCACTGGTACCTTCATATATCTGCGTAATCTTGGCATCACGCATTAAGCGTTCCACATGATATTCTTTTACATACCCGTAACCGCCATGCACCTGCACAGCTTCTGTTGCCACCCACATTGCCGTTTCACTGGCATACACTTTTGCCATGGATGAGCTGAGTGCATAATCCATTCCGTGATCTT
This sequence comes from Puia sp., assembly GCA_035541355.1. Lineage (GTDB taxonomy): Bacteria > Bacteroidota > Bacteroidia > Chitinophagales > Chitinophagaceae > Puia. The sequence goes on from DATKNN010000023.1 coordinate 36,909, forward strand.
TTTCCCAGGCGGCTTTCAAGCATAATAACCTTGCTGCTTCAATTCGTGTAGCCATGTCGGCTAATTTGAATTGTATTGCCTGGTGCTGAGCAATTTCTTTACCAAAAGCTTTTCTTTCCTTAGAATATTTTACTGCCAGTTCATAAGCGCCACTGGCTATGCCCAATGCCTGCGATGCAATTCCAATCCTTCCGCCGGCCAATGTCTTCATCGCAAAAGTGAAACCAAAACCATCTTCACCAATCCTGTTTTTTTTGGGTACTTTCACATCATTAAACAAAATGCTGTGCGTGTCGCTGCCGCGGATACCCAGTTTATTTTCTTTTGCACCAACAGTTACGCCCGGCCAGTTCTTCTCAACAATAAACGTATTAATTCCCTTACTTCCCTTGCTTGCATCCGTTTGTGCCATTACCAGGTAAGCACTTGCAGAATTTCCATTTGTAATCCAGTTTTTGGTACCGTTGAGCAGGTAATAATCCCCTTTATCTTCCGCAGTGGTACGTTGTGATGTTGCATCGCTGCCTGCTTCCGGTTCACTGAGCAAAAATGCGCCAATGTACAATTCGCCATCTTTATTTCCCTGGGCCAGTGGAGTTAAATATTTATTCTTTTGCTCTTCAGTGCCAAAAGCTTCAAGTCCCCAGCATACCAAACTATTATTAACACTCATGCATACACTCACACTGGCATCAACTTTACTTATTTCCTCCATTGCCAGCACATAGCTGATCGTATCCATACCCGCACCGCCATATTGCGGGCCTACCATCATTCCCATAAAACCCAGTTCAGCCAGTTTTTTTATCTGGTCTTTCGGAAATTTCTGATGCTCGTCGCGTTCAATTACACCCTGCAGGCATTCATTTACGGCAAAATCCCTGGCCGCTTTCTGAATCATCAAATGTTCTTCTGATAACTGAAATTGCATTTGAAAAAATTAATGTCTGCAAAATAAAAAAAATAAACAGAAACTAACAAGTGTTAGTTACCACAGTCATTTTGTTTAATCATCTACTGTTAACTCCTTTGTCTTTGCTGTTAATTCCAAACTAAACTGAAAGCCCTATCTTTGCTGTAATTGCTGCTTGTATGAATTATTTCTGCAAAAAGACAATCTGTTTTTTTTCATTTGCTGAATTGTTATTGCCGGTAAATTTTTATATTCCCGATTAGCTTTCTGAAAACAACAAATTTTCGGGTCTGTGGTATTATCCCTCATCAGCTTTTAATTACACATCTTATGTCAAAAAATAATTCCCATACATTATATGTTTCTTCAGAAATCGGAACTTTAAGAAGACTACTGGTGCATAGCCCGGACAGCGGCTTAGGAAAGGTCGTTCCTTCAAAAGCGCAGGACTGGCTTTTCGAGGACATCGTTCACCTGAATACCATCCGGAAAAAGGAATATGATTTTTACACAAAGATTTTATTGTATTTCCTCGATCCTAAAAAAATAAAAGGCAGGCTGAAAGATATTGATGCCGGGAAAAGCGACCGCGCATTTTATAAACCCGACAATGAAAATTTTTTTAAATCGGAAAATGTAGTGGAACTGCAATGGCTGCTCGCAGAAATCCTGGAAGATCATGAAATAAAACTTAAACTGGTCGCTTCGGTTTGTGCCATTGAAAACTGCTCGTATGATACGCAAAAAGATTTACTGGCGCTGGATGCAGTAAGCCTTTCAAAAACTTTTATTACCGGTACTATGAATGACGGTAAAATGCTTTTTGCCCCCATCCCGAATTTTATTTTTACACGTGATATCGGCATCGTTATCAATAACCATGTGTTGCTGAACAAACCTGCCAAAAAAGCCAGGACACGCGAAGCATTGATCGCGAAGTATATTTTCTTTAATCACTCCCTGTTTAAGGATTATCAAAATAATATTATTGAACTGCCCGATACCATTCATCATTTTTTATTACCCAAAGAAGGAGATGAAAAGAAGGTAACACTTGAAGGAGGTGATGTAATGGTAGTAAGCAAAGATCACCTGCTGATTGGCGTTAGTGAGCGTACTTCGATGGAAGCCGCACACCAGGCCATTAATATTTTGTTTGAAAAGGGGTTGGTAAAAAAAATAACCATTGTAAAAATTCCCAAGAAAAGGGATTATATGCACATTGACACTGTGTTCACCCAGGTGAAAAAAAATGTGTGGGTAATGCTTGGTCATTTTTCAAAAAAAGCCATCAAGCATGAAGATGCCGATGCAGTACAGCGCATTCTCGAAGGCGGCAAAAAAGAGGATAAATTAAAAATCATCCAGTTCAGGAAAAAAGATATTGAGAACCCGAAAATTTTCGACAACCTCGAAGATTTGCTTGTTGATGTCAGTGAAAATGACCTCGGATGCAAAGACAAGGTAAAATTTATTTACTCGGGCAACAACGAATTCCCTTTTGACGCACGCGAGCAATGGACCGATTCATGTAACCTGCTTGCTTTGAAAGAAGGTGTGGTTTTGGGTTATGACAGGAATGACAAAACCGTTGAAGCTTTTAAAGAAACCGGGTTTGAGGTGGTTAATGCAGCCGACCTGATTGATGAACTTGAAAAAGGAAAAATAAAAACAGAAGACATAAAAGACACTTTAATATTGATGCCATCTGCAGAATTGTCCCGCGCAAGGGGCGGGTTTCATTGCATGAGCATGCCGTTACTGAGAGATGAAATATGAGATACGGGATTATCATTTTCGATTGAATTATCTTGCAGCCCGCATCGTGTTTCAACCCAATAAAACTCCATTATGCAAACAACATCGCACTTATTGATGATTCGCCCGGTGAATTTCACTTTCAACCCTGAAACAGCTGTAAACAATGCATTCCAGGTGGCAGGCAAATCAGACAACGCACAGGAAAAAGCTGCAAAAGAATTTGATGATTTTGTGAATGTGCTCACTTCCCATGGAGTTGATGTTACCGTTGTGCAGGATACGCCGGAACCGTTTACCCCCGATTCCATATTTCCTAATAACTGGATTTCCTTTCACGGAAATGGCACTGTTTGTTTATTTCCAATGTACGCCCACAACAGAAGGCTGGAACGTAAACAGCATGTGATTGATACGGTACTTACAAAATTTAAAATTACAAAAGTCATCGACTTCAGCTATTATGAACATGAAAACCTTTTCCTTGAGGGAACAGGAAGCGTTGTGCTGGACCGTGATGCAAGGATAGCGTATGCCTGCATTTCACCACGTACAGACAAAAAGGTGTTGCAGGATTTCTGCAAAACAATGGGCTACCAGGGAATTGCTTTCCGCGCAATTGACCGTAATAAACAGGAAATATACCACACCAACGTAATGATGTGCGCTACCACCCGGCACATCATCGTGTGCCTGGATACGGTTGCCGACAGAGATGAAAAAGATGAGTTGCTGGAAACCATAAAACAATCGGGCAAAAAAGTTTTAGAAATCAGCATGGATCAGATGGATCATTTTGCCGGTAATATGTTGCAGGTAAAAAACAAGAATGGAGAAAGACTGCTGGTTATGTCAAGCCAGGCTTATCAATCGCTCAATGAAGAACAAATGAAAAGATTAGCGCACCACAACAAAATCATCCATTCGGGTTTAACCACTATTGAAACAAACGGTGGCGGAAGCGCAAGGTGTATGATGGCGGAAATTTTTCTACCGGTAAGAAACCAAACGGTAATATGAATTTTTCAGGCAATAATTATATCCCCTTTAAATAACATTTACTTCACGTTCCAGTTTCACACCAAATTTTTTCCGAACACTCTGCAAAATTTCCTCACTCAAATCATAAATTTCTTTCCCCGTTGCTTTTCCATAATTCACCAGCACCAACGCCTGTTGCGAATGACATCCTGCATCCCCTCTTCTGAAACCTTTCCAACCGCATTGTTCAATCAACCAGCCAGCAGCCAGCTTAACCGTTCCATTTATATTTTTATGGCCGATTATAGCCGGAAATTTTTTCTTCAACTCATCAAATTCCGCAATATCCACACTGGGGTTTTTAAAAAAACTTCCTGCATTACCGATTTCAGCAGGATCCGGAAGTTTAGAACGCCGGATATTCATCACCGCAAGAGAAATTTTTTGCGCTGTCAGCTCAGTAACGCCCATTTGGTCCAGTTCTTCATTGATAGCGCCATAACTTGTATTGAACTTTGGTGATTTATTCAGTCTGAGAGTAACATTCAAAATCACAAACTTGTTTTTCAGTTTGGTTTTAAACACGCTTTCACGATAAGAAAATGCGCAATCGTTCAAACTAAAAGCAAATATTTTCTTCTCCTGCAGATGAAAAGCTTCCAGTTCATAAAAAAAATCTTTTATCTCTGCTCCATAAGCGCCTATATTCTGCATAGGGGCTGCCCCAACATTTCCCGGTATCAGTGATAAATTTTCAAGCCCCTGCCAGTTTCGTTGCAGGGTGTATTGTACAAACCGGTTCCAGTTCTCCCCTGCCCCCGCTTTTATATACACATATTGTGCATCTTCCTTGATCAGCTCAATTCCCTTAATTTCATTTTTCAGAACAATTCCATCTATATCTTTTATAAATAGCACATTACTGCCACCCCCAAGAACCAGTTTTGAATCTTCAGAATTATTCAGCAGTATTTCAGACAATTCATCCGTGTTATCAAATTGACAGAAATATTTTGCCCTCACATCAATGCCGAATGTATTAAAGGGCTTTAAAGAAATGTTTTGCAGGATTTTCATCGGAGAAAAAACAACAAGTTAAATAAAACATATCAATCTCATGGAATCGCCATATTGATTTGTTAACCGCTATTCCGCATTTGCATATTTATGAATAACTGCATGTGCAGCATCAACAGGCTTTACAAAATTCCTGAAATCATTTCCGTACAGAAAGATGTCCGGGCTCGCATCGCCTTCGCATTTCAAAAACACTTCAGGCTTTCCTTCCGCTGAAGCAGAGCAATCAGAGATACGCAGTTTACCACAGTTAATCGCTTTAATATAACCATCGCTTACTGCTGATATTTTAGCATTGATACCGGAAAGTTCCACATTATCCGCATCTTCCAGTACTATTGGAGGGCGTTCTTCATGCCCCTGATATTGCATAGTAATATTCCTCATGGTGATATTACTGGCGTGCCTGATATGAAAGCCATAAGCATTGGTAATGCCGAATTGTTCAGCATCAGGATAGTTTTTTTCATATTCCGGAAATTTTTTTCTTGACTCCTGTAATGTACCACCTCCGCTGAAGTTTATTGAAATATCCGACAGTTGCACATTTTTTATTTCATGCCCGGGCAAACCGGCAATTAGGCACCCCCATTTAGATGCCCCTTCAACGATAATATGTGAAACCATAACATTCGTGAAATGTGAAACAGGTATTTCTTTCTGGCCGGGCTTATACGGTCTTGCCCTGTTACCCAGCCTGAAAAAAATCGGCACCAGCGGCCCTGATATCATTACATTATTTATGACAATACCATTGAGGTCTCCACCATCAACTGCTGCAAGTGTAATGCCACTGTTGCCCGCAGGATTACCATAAATAGTATGATCGCTTACAGCCGATGGTTTAATAATACAGTTAGTAATGATAATATTTTTAAATCCCCCGGACGATTCCGTTCCGCATTTTATGGCATTGCAATGGCTGCTCAAAATGCAGTCACTGATCAGTATGTTTTCATCAGGCCTTTCATTCATACTTTTCAGTGTAATGCCATCATCATCGCTATCACCAATGCAATGAAGGATGCGGACATTTTTGCAACCATCAATATCCAGCATATCGTTATTCTTATTACTATGATTGAAAACCCGGATGCCTTCAATAAGTACATTTTCACAGGCCAGGTAATGCTGCATCCAGTAACCGGAATTTTGCATGCTGATGTTTTTGATGTTTACATTACTATCCAGTACAAACCAGAATACAAAAGGCCTTGCTGTAAAATTGGAGGGAAACAAAGAAGAATGGTCCCGGAATGCTGCTCCCCTGCCATCAATTAGACCGTTGCCGCGTATGCAGATGTTCTTTGCCCCTTCAGCATAGAATAGAGAAAAATGAACTGATTCACTGCTGTAATAGGAAATAGAAGGAGTGATAACGGGATAATCTTTAATATCCGTGCTGCCTGTAACGGTACTTCCTGCCGGTATTTCAAGCGTAACATTATTCTTTAAAAAAATAGTTGCACTCCGGTAAATGCCAGGGGGAAAATAAACTATACCGCCGCCGGATGCCGAGCAGCTATCCACTGCTTGCTGAATGGCTTTTGTATCGATCGCATGACCATCTGCTTTGGCGCCAAAGTTTTTCACGTCAAATACGGGGTTCTCATAAGCAAAGCAAGAACATGAAAAAATAAGAGCGCATATAGTTACAGCCATTTTATTATATGCTGAAAACGGGAAAAAGGCAGCAAACCGGCGCAAATTATTTTCAAAGATTACCATGCTATGTATACTATTTAAATGATGTTTTAAAAACTGAACAGGCCTGCAAACAAAACAGAATAGAGTTTAATTGAAACCACTGGCCAATGATTAACGGTAATATATATCTGAAAAACCGGTTAGCCTGTTTTATGAAAAAACAGCCTATTTATTTGGCACAATGGCCCGCATCGGGTAAACTTCATAGGTGTTGATGGTGGCAGCAGGGTCATTAGCAATAAAAGCATTCACTTCTTCCTCAGTATTCACAGCCACTATTCCGACGCCAAAAACACCTTTGGGGTCCATTACCGGACCGAATGCCAGTACAAATCCGCGGTTCATCCAATCTGTCCAGTAAGTTACATGTTTCAACATAATCGCTCTTTCTTCAGGAGTCATATCCTGTGAGAAAGTGGGCCTGCAGGGAACTAGTTTCAGATAAAAATACTTTTTCATTGTAAAAATTATAAAATTGGCAATAAATATCTTTTGTAAATCTATTAACTTTCTCATTGCAGAATATGATTCCTAATAACCATTTTTTTCTGTAAGTTGAGGCTGCTTAAAATTCATGAATATGCGCATTATTATTATTCTGTCATTTTTTTTAATTGCAATAAACAGTTTTGCACAAGATGCCGACTACAATGATTTCAGAAGAAAAAACGAGGGTTTTATGCATATTTACGACAAAAGCATTCGCAGCGACTTATCTTGTTTTACCATCGCAGGTATTGAAGAAAGCATGGGAAAAGGAAAGCTGAAAGAAATACCTGTAAAAGAATATGGAAACGATTTTATCACTTTTGACAGCAACGATATCCGTGTCACTATCAAAGCAGGCCCTTTTTTTGTAACCAAACATAAACTTACCAAAGAAGGGGACCACCTGGTGAAAATCGACAACAGGCCTTTTTATGGCAACTATGGCAAAACACCGGCAACAAGCATTGCAAAAGTTTTTGTATTGGCAGGAAAAGACACCGTTGACATCCCGGAAACTGCTTATCGCGATTTATACAATCCGGGCTTTACATACCCCGATGCAAATGGCATTAGAAGAACTAAAGATGCTGTATATCTGTCTCCCGATAAACACACATTTTATATATACATGCTGAACAAGGATGATAATGGCAGTTATGAAGTAACCTGGATCATCCAGGATAAAAAATTTCTAAAAAGAGTTCTGGATTGGGGGTTTACCAAATAAACTAATGTGGCCCATTTAAAACAACTTGGGCCAGCTCTTTTAAAATAAAAAGCATGATGCAGTAAAACTGTAAATTTACACAACGTCATTTTAGTTCTTCACAGCTTAATCATTTTTATGAATTACCCGCAAATTGCCGAACTGCTCGGCAAAGAAAATGAAACGCTTTTATCGCATGTTTGCAAAACAGTTACTAAAGATAAATTGCACCTGCCATCACCCGGTTTTATAGATGAGGTTTTTGCTGCATCAAACAGGAACAACCAGACGCTGCGTAACCTGCATCAGCTTTTTTCAACAGGCAGGCTTGCGGGCACAGGTTACCTTTCCATATTACCAGTTGACCAAGGTATTGAACATAGTGCAGGCGCATCTTTTGCACCTAACCCCATGTATTTCGATCCGGAAAATATAGTGAAGTTGGCCATTGAAGGTGGCTGTAATGCAGTGGCTTCCAGTTTTGGTGTACTTGCCATGACTGCCAGAAAATATGCCCACAAAATTCCTTTTGTAGTAAAAATAAATCACAACGAATTACTGACTTATCCCAACAAAGCCGATCAGATCATGTATGGAAAAGTTAAGGATGCCTGGAATTTGGGTGCAGCTGCGGTTGGTGCAACGATTTATTTTGGCTCCGAGGAATCAGACAGGCAGATCACCGAAGTAGCTTATGCTTTTGAAGAAGCTCACCAGCTTGGAATGGCCACTATATTATGGTGCTATTTGCGCAATAATGCATTTAAAAAAGACGGGGCAGATTATCATGTATCTGCCGACCTTACAGGACAGGCAAATCATCTTGGCGTAACCATCCAGGCAGATATTATCAAGCAAAAATTACCAGAGAATAATGGCGGCTACAAAGCGCTCAACACCGGCAGCTCCAGCTATGGAAAACTGGACGATCGGATTTATACGCAGCTTACCACAAGCCACCCGATCGATCTCTGCCGTTACCAGGTGTTAAATTGTTATATGGGCCGCGCCGGATTAATCAATTCCGGCGGGGCGTCTGAAGGAAATAAAGATTTAATGGAAGCAGTGCGGACTGCCGTCATTAACAAACGGGCAGGCGGAATGGGGTTGATATCAGGAAGAAAATCTTTTCAAAAACCATTTAATGAAGGCGTGGCTTTGCTGCATGCCATACAGGATGTTTATATTGAAAAAAATATTGCTGTTGCCTAACAACTGTTTTAATGAAAAAGAAAAAACAAATCACCACCCTGTTCACTGATATCGGCGGTGTTTTATTAACCAATGGCTGGGACCGGCAATCAAGAAAAAAAGCAATCGATTTTTTTAAACTGAATGAAGAAGAAACGGAAGAAAGGCATCACCTCACTTTCGATACCTATGAAGTGGGTAAGCTAAGCCTGGATGAATATTTAGAACGTGTAGTGTTTTATCAAAAAAGAAATTTCACCAAAGCACAATTCAGGAAATTTATGTTTGATCAGTCTGAACCTTTCCCTGATATGATTGAGTTGATAAAACGTTTAAAAAAAGAATTTCATTTAAAGATTGCGGTAGTGAGTAATGAAGGCGTTGAACTGAATAATTACCGGATAAAAACTTTCAGGCTTAATCAATTTGTAGATTTTTTTATATGCTCCGGTTTTGTCCATTTCAGGAAACCTGATAAAGATATTTATAAGATAGCGCTTAGTACGGCACAGGTTCATGCATCACAGGTAATTTATCTGGAAGACCGTTCCATGTTTGTACAGGTGGCAGAAAGCCTCGGCATTCAGGGCATACATCATATCGATTATCAAAGCACTGCACGACTGTTGCATAATATTTTGCCGAAATACAATCGGAGACAATTTTAATCAAAATTAAGAGACGTAGTTGCAATAATAATTTGGATGCCCCGGTCCATAGCCGAATAAAGACACTCAAACCCCTGCATCAGCAAGGGTTTGTAACCAATACTAATAACTCCCTGGTTTTTCATGCTTCCATTCCTGGCAGGTGTTTCCTGAAGCAAATATGTTAGCAGTATGCAAGAGGCGTAAACGTCTGATCAATGTTAATAAATTCCCTGATATGATGCCCTTCTTCATACAATACAATAACAGAACTTTTCTTTTCATCTGTGAGCATCCTTAGCCTTAATATTTTTTCAACAATGGATTTCCTGTCCACCCAGGAAAAATGGTTTTCCACTTTCTGGTATTCCTGCAAACCTTTTACAATTTCGCCCGTTTTAAGCACATGAATTGTATTGACTGTACCCAATGTAGAAGCGTTTTCAGAAGCATAAATTTTCATGAAAAATACTTTTTGTGTGACTGATCTATGAAATAAACAAATTGTATTTCAAAGCCGGAAAGCCTGAAATAAATCATACCACAAAAACATTTACTCCATTCAATAAGGAAGTGGAAATTATAAAATAGTCTTTAGAGGGGCGGGTTTGCAGAGGTGTAACAATTAAGTAAACAAACAACAAATATTATACCAAACACTTGTAAAACAATTGCCAGCAAGCTTTATTTCTCCATAAACTAAACTTTATTACTGCATTTTACTTACAGCCAGCCAAATTCATGAAAATGAATAAGACCTAACTTTACCCTGTTATTCAACCAAACATGAAAAGAATACATGTTGCCATCATCGTGTCTTTATTGATGACGATAGCCATACTCGCTATCACCAATCCGGAATACGGCCGCTATAAAATGCAGGATTACGTGGAAGGAAAAATGATACACAACTACATTATTTTTTCGATTTATCAGCAACATTCAGGATATACATTGAGTGATGACGGAAAGTACAGGATTTATAAAAGATATATCGGAATTGCAAATGGCTTTTACGAAATAAAGCCGCTGAAAGTAAAACAGGAATAGCTATAAAAACAAAATCGCTCCTACCCATTTTCAGGTATACATACGCGTTAAATCAATTGCCGCCTGCATATTCGTCTCCTATCAAAAGGTTTAAGCAGAATAAAGAAAATGTGGAAAAAAATATTTGTTAAGAAATGCCATTAAAGGCATAAACGGCATTTTATTGGCTATTGTATCACATTAAGCTAAACCACAAAATGATGAAAATGTTATTTCAAAAACAAGTTCAGTTTACCCGGTACATCAAAACCAATGCTGGTTTAAAAGAATTCAACTTCCTCAAAATCAACAATACCATTTCCCCCACATTTGCGATTGACGTTAGCGATGAAAGAGGCAGAAGGCACGAGTTTTTTGTAATTAATGAAGGTGATGACTGGAAAATGCAGGGCAAAGACCTTCCGCATTGGATTGTGGAAGCAGAACTCAACCTGCTGGATGCTATTAAAAGTGAAGAAAACTAATCAGGAATACCTGACCATAACAACTGATACACCAATTATCTGCCCCTTAATATTCAAGGCATATAAAATATTACCAATACTCCTGGAGGGCTTTTTTGGAATAATATTCCTTCAGGTAAGAAATTTCGTCTTTACTGGCAGGGAATTTTGCAGTCAGGTCACTAACGTTCTTACCAAGCCTGTTGAGTGCTTCCTTAAGGGTGTCGATATAATCAGATTTGCTCATCACATGGCTATCTGTAGAAAAATAATTTTTTAAAGGCATTACACTTTCTTCGTAGATACCTTGAAGTAATTGCTTTAGATTTTCCATTGTGCAGGCTTTTGTAATTAAATCAATCCGGCATTTCAAATATAATAACAAACAACATTGAAAAACTTCAAGGCAGCGGAAGGCTCTGATCCTTTGCCAAGTAATAACCAAAACGCCATTTTATCATTTCAGGCAGGAAACCATTAAATTTATTACAGCTCAAAAAGTGCAATATCCGCCTTTTGTGCTTATATAATTGTTATCCAATAACTTTTCAGAATATCATCACGCCAATAAAGAAAGAAATGCTCGCCAAAAAACGATTACATCACCCAAAATTTTAATTTTGCAGAGCCTGAAATGCAGTTTTTCCCGTATTTGTTAACAATAAGATAATACAAAGATAATATTGGGCAATTCTGTTATGGATGTGAAAAATTACCTGTTTATGCCTGGCTGTTCAATCGGATATTAATAATAAAATCGACGGCAATGTTCTAATCAATAGTATTCGCTTAGTACTTAGACAGACAGTATGAGAAACCAAAATCAGGATCATGCGTATAATAAACAAGATCAGAAACGTACCATCCGCGTTAATTTCAAAAATTTTTTAAAATTATCAGGCGCTTATACATATTGCTGACATGTATTCTGATTTATATTGGAAGTAACGCACAACTCAGGATAATTAAAGGCATTATTCTGGACTCGGCATCCCATTCACCCTTGCAAGGAGTAAGCATTATTGAATCAAAAAGCCATAAAGGAACCTTGTCTGGCTTATCGGGAAATTTCAAAATAAGCCTTGACAGTGCTGCCTTTCAATTAGAATTTACTGCGACTGGCTATCAGCCCTTTTACCTTTACTTAACAGACACATTGAAATCTATTCAAACAATATTATTATCGAAATCATTCACCACGCTCTCCCAGGTTGTTGTAAATGCAAGAAAGGGAAAATATCGGAATAAAGGCAATCCCGCAGTAGAACTTATCCGGAAAGTAATAGCCAACAAATCGAAAAACGGGCCTGGTTCAGCAGACTATTCTTCTTTCAGGGAATATGAAAAAGCCCGGATATTATTTGATAAACCACCGAAGCTTATCACGAGTAATTTCGTTACAAAAAAATTCCATTTTGTATTTGAAAATATTGACAGTACCATGATACCCGGAAAAAAATTATTTCCCGTGTATATGGAAGAAATGCTTTCAAATAATTATTTCCGCAAAGAACCTGAAAAACAGAAAAAGGTTATTATAGCCAGGAAAAAGACCGATCTGGGCGAATACCTTGATATGAGAGCCATCAGTGATATCGTGAACAGGTTATATGAGGACATTAATATCTACGATAATTCAGTTAGCACTTTCACCATGCAGTTCCTAAGCCCGATTTCTGACCTTGGCCCAACTTTCTATATGTATTTTATCCGGGATACTGTGGAAGAAAGCGGATTGAAATTAGTTCACATGAATTTTGAACCCCGAAACCCGCAAGATCTGTTATTTAAAGGAGAACTTTATATTACGCTTGATGGAAATTATGCAGTAAAAAAAGTGACGCTCGAACTAAGCAGGCATATTAACCTGAACTATGTAAGGCATTTCGAAGTTGAACAAGAATTTGAAAAAGGATCTGGTGAACATTATTATCTCTCACATGCGGAGATGAATGCTTTTTTTAATCCTTTTCCGAAAGCCCCGGCAGTATATGGACAAAGGGTTATTAATATCGATCACCTGAATGATACCGCTATCAATGCTGATATTTTAAAAGGCAGGCAGGTTGACTCTATGCTGGTATCTTCGTCTGTTGAAGATACTTTCTGGAAAGCAGAACGGCCCCTTCCGCTCTCATATCACGAAACAAAAACCTATGAGAATAATGACAGCCTCGTAAAAATGCGTTCTTACCAAAGAATGATGGACCTGCTTACACTGCTGACATCGGGGTATAAATCATCAGGCAAATTTGAAATAGGCCCCGTGGGAAGTTTTTATTCTTTTAATTCTGTTGAAGGGAGTCGTACACAGTTTGGGATAAGATCTAAGCCTTTATTTAGTAACAGGTATTTTCTTGATGGCTACCTTGCCTATGGTTTTGGTGATAAAATCTGGAAATACCAGCTTACCGGAACTTACTCCATCAATAAACAATCCATTTACAGTTTCCCCTTTCATTATATACAGGCCAGCTATATGTACGATACAAGAATTCTTGGCCAGGAAGATATTTTCTCGCAAGGAAATACTTTCCTTGGCTCATTTAATCGCGGGCTGAACAACTCCTGGCTTTACAACAATATATTACGGTTTACTTATATCCAGGAATTTCAAAACCATGTTTCATACACAGCCGGATTAAAATACTGGCTGCAAAAACCGGCCGGCACATTAAAATATTTGTTTAAGCCGAATGCTATTGAAACTGATACTGTGAAACAGGTTACCACAAGCGAGCTATCACTTTCATTAAGATGGGCACCACACGAGGAATTTTACCAGGGGAAGAAAACCAGAAGAGATATTATAAACAAATACCCGATAATTATAATTGAATATTCAAAAGGAATATCCGGTTTATTTGGCGGGCAATACAATTATGATGCGTTTAACGTCGATTTTTTTAAACGCTTTTATGTTGCACCTATAGGTTTCTCAGACATCGGTATAAATGCCGGTTATCGTTTCGGCACCTTACCCTATCCGTTATTAATCATTCATCCAGGGAATCAAAGCTATTTTTATAGTTTCAACTCATATAACCTGATGAATACCGGTGAATTCCTGAGCGATCATTTCGCTTCCATGCATGTTGACCATTATTTCAACGGGTTCTTTCTTAATAAAATACCGCTAATTAAAAAACTGCGCCTGCGAGAAGTAGTGGAGTGCAAAATACTTTTTGGCGGATTAAGAAGCGAAAATAACCCGGTACTTAATCCGGCACAAATGCAATTTCCCACCGAGAACGGGAAAACTTTCTCGTATATACTAGGCAACGAACCTTATTTCGAAGCAGGAATAGGCATCTATAATATTTTTTCCTTTATACGTCTGGATTTGATAAAGAGGTTTACCTATCTAAACCACTCCGATATCTCAGGCCTTGGCTTAAGATTCAGCACCAACCTGAATTTCTAAGTATCCGTTTCAGGATATGCATCACAGTTAACCCTTAAAAAGGGAAAAGGAGCCACAGGCTCCAAATTCCAGTACAACCGTCCGCAATATGTTGGATTTATTTTGTTACATTTCTTGTAAAGTAACACCAACTATTTGCCAAAAAAATTCAGTTTCATTTTCAAAGCTTTATCTTCCGTACCCCGGCCATGCCAATCTGCTTATGGGAATGTTCATATTCATTTAAGGAAACTACCCAAAAACATGAGTTATTGTTTGCAGCTAATAAATCGGTTATACATGCACGTTAAGTATATTTTAGGCAGGCCCTTTCCGATTAATAAAATCCTGGTTACACCTGTGAATAGCTGACAGGTTCTAAAAATATTTTAGTAATCCGGGAAACCGTGTTGGCGTATTCCGGATCGGAAGAAACCTTTTTCCAGTCCGGATCATTACCGAATGCAGACCAATTCCTGTCACGCTCTTCCATGTTGGTAAAAGTAACCATATAGGTAAGGCAGGGCATATCATCGCCGGCAATAACTTCCCCGAAGAAAACAGGAGTTAGCTTAGTTCTGTAGAAGATCACAAATTCTTCCTTGTTAAACATTTTAATTTTTCTTGCAAGCGCATCTTCATTATACCCTTCATAAGTACGCAATTCGAAAATCCGGGGTTCTTTAGCCGGCGCAACAAGCTGCGGCATACCTTCAAATGCTGTCATGAACTTTGATTTGTACCGGGTAAATGGAAATTTATCAGCTGGCAATTTCATATACGAAGCAGAAGACGCTTTATATGCCTCATCCGCCCTTACTTTGGAAATGATTTGCAAATAATCATCCCAAGAAGGATAAGCTGCAAGCAAATAAATTTTTACCGGTTCGGACTTGCTCCATTCTTTGAAAACACCTACATTTTTTACACCATATTTATTGAGCGCCGGTATAAGCGCATTTTGAAAGTAATTATGGAGCTCACTTTCACTTGCACCGAAGTGCATTTCATATTCCCGCCACTCGATCATGGCCCTTTTTTCATCCATATTTTTGTTGCCCTGTGAAATAGCTTTTCCGGCCACCATTGCAGAAGCCGTTAACAAAGATGACTGAACAAATTTTCTTCTTTTCATATTAGCAGTTTGTATTATTATTAAAATGGCGGATATATTTTTTACACTTTATTTATCCCCGGTACTTATAGTATGCTGCAAGCTAATGCAATTTAACCGTAACCAGGAATAACACGTTCCCAGATTACGCAACCCAATCCGGGTTTTCTTCCGTTTTCAACTAAGAAAAATACGAATTTATGTAATCGATATACTACAATAGCTGATTTTTCGTTTTCGGTTATCCATTTCTGTTAGACTTTTATTCTTATCCTTATCCGGGTACAACCCGGCCACGATTGATTGTCATTTTGACTTTACTTAATTTTTATACCAGCCAGTATTATAATGAAAAGCTACTTCATTACCTCATTATTATTGCTTGTGTGTGCTATCGTTCATCAACAGGCGCAATCCCAATGCTCTCTCACTATTCCTCCGCAAGGATCATGTTCGGGCTGCACAAACAATCCTACAGGAAGTATTACACTGAGCACAAATAATTCATCTGTTTGCTATAGCGGAGCATCTACCATTTCCACGCTTACTATCAGTGGTAATAACATCACTGTTTATATATGCGGCAATATCTCCATTACCGATATTACTGGCGGCGGAACAGGGTCACAAATCATCATTAACCCCGGAAGCACACTTACGTTAACTAATCAGCCTGGTAATTTCTGGGCGGCTCCAACCTATGTTAATTATGGCACTTTTAATATTTCTTCGTCTTGGTCAAATTTTTACGGGGGTAAATTAATCACCAGTGGAGGTTCATCGGTGACGAACTTAAATACAGACCTGACCATGAACGGCGCGACCTTATATATGAATGGAGGGGTTATGAATATCAGTGGTACCATTACCCTGAATTCAGGATCAAATGTGTGCCTTAACAGTAGCGCTATTTTGAAAACTTCGAACATTGTAAACAATGCCAATAGCATTATCAGTGTCGGTACAGGGAATTCTGCCTGTGTATATTATACCGGAAATGCCAATATCAGTACTGCTTATCTCTCTTCTTCCACTTTAAATGTTTGTCAGGGTTCTTCAGCTACAGGAACTTCTTCGGGCAGTTCAAACTGGGGGCCACATATTATTATGACTACAGGCTGCGTCACCGGCACTTGCGCCATACTTTTACCGGTTAACTTCGGAAGTTTTATGGTCAATGGCAACAGTTCCAAAGTAGTACTGGAATGGTCCACCTATTCCGAACAGAACAGCAAATATTTTGAAATACAAAGAAGCCTGAATGGTGTGGATTTTTCCACCATCGGCACGGCTGCAGCCGCAGGAAATTCCGGATCAGTAGAAGATTATAGTTTTATTGATTATTCGCCACTTAACGGAAACGCCTACTATCGTATTAAATTAATTGTCACAGATGGTAACGCTTCTTATTCAGAAATACAAGAAATCGATATTGCACCTCCTGCTGAAATGAAAGTAATGGTAAATAACACACAAAATCTTATCCATGTAATTTTGCCGGATAACACATCATCCTCTGTCTTAAAACTGATAGATATGCAGGGAAGGGTTTTAAAAACCATTCATTGCAACGGCCAGGAACTTTCTGCCAACATTAATGTGTCGAATATTTTTCAGGGAATTTATGTAGTTGAAATGATTTCCGCACAAACCCATCAATCAAAAGAAGTCTATATTCCGGCATCGAAATAGCCAGGTACGAAAATAAATTTGCCGTTCCGGTCAATATTCAACGGTGATGGATACCTGAAGAAAAAAAATAATAATCAAATAATATTTTAAGCCGTTTCCCTATTACCGGAATTTTAATCAAACCGCATCTACATCAGGAATTACCATAACACTTCTGAATTTCTTATCGTTGTTAAGAATAGCTGTTTGCTGTTGTATGGCGGTTTTTGCATGATTAATAACTGTCGGGTCTTTAGGAATTTTCAACAATATTTCCATCAAATACTGATCGCGGATACGGCCCACAGGAGGTGATGCCGGGCCGATAATATAATTACCAAAATCCTTTTTCAAACCAATTGCAAAAACATGGGCCGCATTTTCTGCAATATCTTTAAACTTATGCTTGAACGTTATGAGAATGATACGAGAATATGGCGGATAGAAGAACTTTTGCCTGGCCTCCAGTTCTTGAGCGAAAAAAGTTTTATAATCATGCGCTTTCACATAGCCGAGCACAGGATGTTTGGTATTGGCTACCTGGATAAGCACTTTTCCGACAACATCTTTACGGCCTGCGCGGCCACTCACCTGCTCCATTAGCTGAAACGCTCTTTCATTCACCCGGAAATCTGCGAAGTTTAAAATACTGTCAGCATCTAATATCCCGACAAGATCCACATTTTCAAAATCCAACCCTTTCACCACCATCTGCGTCCCCACCAATATATTTATACGATGTTGCTCAAACAACTGGATTAGGCTGTCGTGCGCAGATTTCCCCCTCACACTGTCGATATCCATTCTTGCAATTTTTGCTTTCGGAAATATTTCTTCAAGATGTTCTTCAATTTTTTCGGTACCAAAATTTCTTTGTGCAAAATGATGATTACCGCATGCTGAACAAATACTTACCGGAGGGTAGGTTGAACCACAATAATGACATTGCAGTTTATTGGAAAGCTTATGATAAGTTAACGACACATCACAATTTCTGCATTTGGGTATCCAGCCGCAAACCTGGCAAACCTGGTAAGGCGAATAGCCACGGCGGTTCTGAAAAAGGATAACCTGCTTATTCCTTCCAATTGAATCTGAAATGGCCTGCTGCAATTGCGGTGTAATAATAACCTTGTCTTTTTCTTTTTTTAAAATCGCCCTGGTATCAACAATCTCTATTTCAGGCAAACTCATATTGCCAAACCTTTCATGCAGTTCGGCAAGTCCGTATTTCCCGGTGCCGGTATTGTAATAACTTTCTACTGATGGGGTGGCGCTACCCAGTAAAACACTGGCATTGAATAAAGATGCGTAATAAACCGCTGCATCACGGGCATGATAACGAGGAGCGGGATCTTGTTGTTTATAAGAGGCCTCATGTTCTTCATCCACTATAATAAGCCCGAGATCAGCGAAAGGGAGAAATAAGGAAGAACGTGCCCCGAGTACAATTTTCTGCTCGCCGGATTTAATTTTATTCCATATCTCCAGGCGTTCATTCTGGCTGAATTTGCTGTGATAAATTCCGATATACCCCCCAAAATGTTTTTGAAGCCGCCTGATAATCTGTGAAGTCAAGGCAATTTCCGGCAGAAGGTATAACACCTGTTTGCCCTGCTTCAGGTAACCTTCAATCAATTTAATATACACAAGGGTTTTACCGCTTGATGTAACACCATGCAACAAACAAACATGCTTTTCAGAAAATAATTGACGGATTTTCTGTAAACACTGCTGTTGTAAGGCCGTCAGCTCGAAATCGATATTGATGTTGCGCGGAAGATATTTCAGCCGGTCAATAACCCTTTTTTCCGCCCGCAAAATTTTTTTATCAATCAATCCTTTCAGCTGTGCATCGGTTGCCCCTGATTTTTTTAGTAATTCAGATTTGATTACCTCCCCCTGTGTTTTTACAAAATGAAGATAACTCAGCAAGAGTTCCATTTGCTTTTCTGCACGTTGCAATTTTTTATCTTCATTTAAAAGCCTGCTTAAATTCTCCTCATCATCATACGCAGCATTCAACAAAATATATGTTTCTTTTTTGGGGATGTAGGTTTCTTTCAAAGCTTCCCATACAAAACACAGTTTTTTCTCGATAAGCCTTTTGATAACAGGATAAACATGGGAGGAATCAAGCAATTGCTGGATTTCGGCAAGCTTCAATTCTTTTTTGATGAGCAATGCTTCTGCAACTATATATTCGTCATGATCAAGATGCGAAAAATCTTCCCCGTATTCCTCATTGAATATTAAAATAGTTTCACTGCTCAATTTGAAGTGTGACGGCAAAGCTGCCGCCATAACTTCGCCCTCACTGCACAAATAATAACCTGCAATCCATTCCCAGAGTTTTAATTGTTCAGCAAAAATTACCGGCTCAGTATCCAGCACATTCAAAATTTCTTTCGGCTCAAAAGCTGAAGGTTTGTTTTCATGAATAAGCTTGATGATACCGGCGTATTTTTTATTTTTCAATGCTACTTCCACACGGCATCCCTGTTTTGCTGCATGAAGCAAATGCTCAGGTATGTGCCATGTATAATTTTTAGGCAATGCCAGTGGTATGATTATTTCTGCAAACAAATGAACCCGGATAAAAGAGCCCGAATTTACAATTAGTAATGATAACCGAAAAGCATTACTGCAATTTAAAATGCTGCATACATTAGCCAAGTAGAATTGTTGCCGTACAAGTGTGCGACGCAACCATGTTCAATAGTAATTGAATTGCCGGGATCAGAAAACAATCATTAACATGTCAGGAAGCAATCCAACTTGCGTGGTACCCTTTCAATACTGTTTCCATCTGGTTGAATACTTTCTGTTTCAAGCGCTGCACATCGTGCATAGAGAGATTTTCCGTACTCACTTCATCCAGAAAAACAGCGCGATTCTTCCCGGGTGTCAGTGAAAATATACTTTTATAGTTCAACCTGTCATGAGTATCTAAAAACAAAATGGGCCTGATGGGCGTATTGGTTTCAATGGCAATCCGGAAAGCGCCGTCATAGAAATCTTTCAGGGCATTCCCGCTTTCATTAAATGTTCCTTCCGGAAAAATAAATATTGAAATCCCTTTTTGCAAAACAGACTTCAATATTCTTACACTTCTGGCACGATGGTAAGCATTACTGCGGTCTACCATCACCGCGCTGCTCCCGTAAATAAACCCGAAAACGGGAATTTTGCTGGTTTCGAATTTTCCCAATGCGCGTACACGCTGATGACGAATGGCTTTTAAAATAGACGGAATATCCAGATAGGAAATATGATTTGCCACGAAAATATATGGCTTCGTTTTATCCGGATGACTGATAAAAATGTTTTTATGAAAAACGCCAATGAGCAAATACCAGATATCTGCCCAAATCCTGCAAACATCATAAATAAAATTTCCCCCTTTGATTTTTCCGAATAATGAAGCGACTGCCACGAAAGGAAATACCATTAACATCAGCACAACGAACAGCAGGAGTGCATAAATATTATATAGAACGTGCAGAATTTTTTTTACCGGTTTCATCAGATACTTTTTATAACTAACGGAAGATGTCAGCGCATGCTGTTTCTAACGGCAATCACATTGCCACTCAACACCCAGGTCAATGCATGTAACCACAACCAGGCCTCTTGGCGACGGAGCAAAAATAATCCTCAGGTGTTGTCCTTCTTTAGTATAAGATTCCAAAGCATATTTCGGATCGGGCCGGGCATCTGGTTCGCTTTTTCGATAATCAATTTCGCCATTTTCTAAGACCTCTCTCACTTCTGCCTCAGTAATATGTCTGCAATCCATCCTGCACCTGGCGTGACGGGTATAAACAAGACGATTGCTGTGCCTGTCAATTGGCTCAGCAGAATGATTAGCTGTTTGCTGACATTGGGCAAACAAGAAACCGGCAATAACAACACCAACAAAATTTATATTTCGGAACATATTAACCGGCACTTGTTTAAAAGTTTGCGCAAATATAATGTATCACATAGGGAGATAGATGAAACCCTATTATTCATGTTATTTAACTGCACGATCCGGACAATGTGGCAACTGCCCAAATTCATTAACTTTGCGGCCTTATGCAAACGATAAAATCGGTAGCGTTTCACACACTCGGCTGCAAACTTAACTATTCGGAAACTTCCACACTTTCACGTATGCTGGAAAGCGAAGGCTTCCAAAAAAAAGAGTTTGAAGATGTTGCCGATATATATGTCATCAATACCTGTTCGGTTACCGATAATGCTGATAAAGAATGTCGCCAGATCGTCAGGCGCATACAAAGAAAATCGCCCGAAAGCTTAGTGGTAATCACTGGTTGCTATGCCCAATTGAAGCCAAAAGAAATTGCTGAAATTGCCGGAGTAGACCTGGTATTAGGCGCTGCTGAAAAATTTAACCTGGCCGCCCACCTGAAGGAACTTTCAAAAGGTAATGCTGCAAAAATTTGCAGCTGCGATATTGAAGACATACAGGGTTTTCATTCCTCATTTTCCATCACGGACCGTACAAGAACTTTTCTGAAAGTTCAGGACGGATGCGATTACAATTGCTCCTTTTGCACCATACCCCTGGCAAGAGGAAAAAGCAGGAGTGATTCAATTGATAATGTGTTGAAGAATGCAGAAGCACTGGCAAAAAACGGGGTAAAGGAAATTGTATTAACCGGTGTTAACCTGGGAGATTTCAGGGAAGCGGCTTCCGGCATTGATGATCAATTGAACAGGAAGAATTTTTTTGACCTCATCAGGGAACTCGATAACATAAATGGAATTGAACGCTTCAGGATTTCTTCTATTGAACCGAATTTGCTGGGCAATGAGATTATTGAGTTTGTTGCAGAAAGCAGGAAATTCATGCCTCATTTTCATATCCCCCTTCAAAGCGGCAGCAATAAAATTTTAGCATTAATGAGAAGAAGATATAAAAAGGAATTGTATGCTAACCGTGTACGCCTGATTAAAACTTTAATGCCGCACTGTGCCATTGGAGCAGATGTTATTGTTGGGTTTCCAGGCGAAAGTAATGAAGACTTCAATGAGACTTTTGATTTCCTGCATTCATTAGATATCTCTTACCTGCATGTTTTTACCTACTCTGAACGAGACAATACAAAAGCATTGGATATAAAACCTGTTATACCAACGACCGTACGCCATGAAAGAAATAAAATACTACGCAACCTTTCATATAAGAAGATGCATTACTTTACACAAGTTTTTACCGGGCAGACACGTAAAGTGTTATTTGAAGGGCATTCAAAGAACGGCATCATGGAAGGATATACAGATAATTATATCCGTATTACAACTCCTTATAGAGCAGAATGGGTGAACAGGATAATTGATTGGAAACTGTGATTACCGCATTAACGCTCCGGGTCAATATTAATTGAAAGAAAGATGGCAAAATTCCAGGTTAGTATAAAATTTGTGATGGACGATGATTTTATGTCGTATGTACCCTCACACAGGGTATACATTAATCATTTGATTGAAAAAGGCATTATCGATTTTTATGTAGTTTCGATGGAAACTCAGAGATCATGGATAACGATCAACGCCAATAACAAGTCAGAAGTGGAAAAACATCTTTTAAAATCACCGCTGCACAGATATTGGGATTATGAAATTGATGAATTGTTTGTCGTAGATGGCAACCAATACAGGCTTCCGGGGGTTCAGCTGAACTAATCAATAAAAAATCATGTACTTGTAAAAAGCAAAAAACTCACGGAACAACCCGTAGGCATCATTTATAAAATATTTCTTTGAAGAATAACCCGCTACATTTTTAAATCCCAGTTTTCTGATAATGTATTTGCAACGGCTAATATGATAAAAACTTGTTACTACCACCGCTGAAGAAAAATGAAGCGAATCATTCAAAGCGATAAAATCTTTCGCTGTCAGGTAAGAATTATTTCCTTTATTATCGCTGATAATATCATATGCCGGGATATTTTTTTTCAGCAGGTATTTTTTCATCGCATCCCCTTCAGGAACGCCATACTCTTTACCTTCACCGCCACTGGCAAAAATTTTTTTCACCCTGCCCTCTTTATACAGCTGTATAGCAGCATCTACCCTGCCCCGTAGCCAGGGAGAAAGCGAACTATCAGCAAAAACAGCATTGCCGAGGATGATTGCCACATCAGTATTTCCTTTGAAATTATGAAGCCCATCGTATGTTACATAAGCCGAGTGTATCAAAAACCATGATGCCAAAACAGCAATTGTAATTTTAGTACGCCGGCCTATTTTTATTTTTTTAAAGACCATGCGGGTTTATGCTTGAGCGTTTTTTTATAGATAGGACAAGATTTAATATGCGCACCGGGTAAATAACCTGTGCTTACCAGGAATTCATTCACAATTTCCCCACCGGTAAACCTGAACGTGGTTTTAAAAATTTTCATCCATTCTTCTTTTGTTTTTGGATGATGGTGTTGCAGCCAGCTTTTGAATGAGCCGAACTCTTTTTGCAGTTCTTTTATGGTCTTTGCATTTTCGATAGCCGCATTAATTTTTAGTTTGTTCCGGATTATTCCTGCATCATTAAGTAATCTTTCTATTTGCTTTTCCTTGTATTTTGATACTTTATTAATATCGAAATTGTCGAAAGCTTTATAAAAATTTTCTTTTTTCTTCAGAATGGTTGTCCATGACAGTCCGGCCTGGTTAATCTCCAGCATTAGCCTTGCAAACAACTCGTTATCATCTTCAATCGGGAATCCGTATTCGTGGTCATGATAAAACACATGCACATTATCTTTTTCCATCCATTTAACCACATCGCAATAAGATTTAGGTTTTTCCATAAAACAAATATGAACATTTACATTATTGTCGCAAAAAAATTTTGCAGAACTGTTTTAGGGCTTATCTTTGCACTCCGCAAAAAAAGGGAGTTTAGCTCAGCTGGTTCAGAGCATCTGCCTTACAAGCAGAGGGTCGGCGGTTCGATCCCGTCAACTCCCACAAACCCCGATTCATTTCGGGGTTTTATATTTGCATAAAATTGTCTTCGTAGCTCAGTTGGTAGAGCAGCTGACTCTTAATCAGCGGGTCCAGAGTTCGAGTCTCTGCGAGGACACTATTAAAAATGATGAACCATTAAACATGCGGCATAGCTATTTATTTGCAATTTTATTTGCCCCCTTTGTTAGTGTTTGCCAAAAAACAACGCCCCGGTTAGACAACGATACAGTATATACTTCATGCGGATACAAAATCTATGCAGGAGCAATACTTACCTTTGGTACTCCATCGGGTAGTATGAACCATTTCAGGTTCGTGAAAATTTACAGCTCTGATCACGGGCATCTTTCCGGCAAAAGGGTTCTGGTAAAAAAAATCAATGGGGTTACAGTTTCAGGTATCGGCAATGCTTATGTCCATATTATCGGTTCCATTTTATATAAAGACGGTACTACAGACAGAATAAACCTGGCATTAAATTTTGATGAAGCCATTAAAGAACAGGAAGGAAAACCTGCCGAACTGATCGTGCCGGATGATTGCAAAATCAAAAACATGTAAAGCTGATTTATTGACCCGGCAATCCACAGCGATAAAATTATTGTAGTACACCCCCAAAGCCCCCTATACGCTTTTACGCACTCTTGTTCAGTCATTTATTTTATATTTGCGGCTTATGCATAAGTGATGAACGCGAAACTCACATATTTAATTCCTGCCTTTTTTTTGGGTGTCATTACACTGGCAACGGCTGCGCAAAACAGTTTCGACAAGCCTGCATTTTATGCAGCCATGTCAATGAACGACACTACCCTGATAAATGAGCGACTCAAAGCAGTTGATGAATTACAGAATACAGAAAAAAATGCCTACGCCGGAGCTTTGCTGATGAAAAAAGCCGGCCTGGTTAAAGGCGCGTCAAATAAATTAAATTTGTTTAAAGCAGGCCGTAAGAAACTCGAATTCGCTATCCTGAAAAATAATGCAAATACAGAGTTCAGGTTTCTTAGACTGATGATTCAGGAGCATGCACCGGGCGCCCTGGGTTACAAGAATGATTTGCAGGAAGACAGCGAGTTCATAAAAAAAAATTACAAACAATTGCCGCCTGCTTTGCAACAAGTGATCAGCAATTACAGTAAAACGTCCGGAATACTAAATCCGGCAGATTTTTAATACCAGAAAATGAATAAAAAAATATTGGCGATTTATTTCAGCCAGACAGGGCAACTCGAAGAAATCATCAATCATTTTACAGCGCCATTAACAGATGCCGGTAATACTGTTGAAAAAGTCAGGGTCTTTCCTAAAAACACATATCCATTTCCGTGGACAGGTAAAGCTTTTTTTGAACAAATGCCCGATTGTGTAAGGGGTGAACCCACAGAGCTCCGGTCATTTCAATTAAAAGACAACAAATATGACCTGATTGTATTGGGGTACCAGGCATGGTTTCTTTCCCCAAGCATCCCTTCAAATTCAATTTTGCAGCATCCTTCTGTAAAAGCTGTTTTAAAAGATACACCTGTTATTACCATCACGGGCGCAAGAAACATGTGGATAAGCGCCATGGAACGCATCAAGAAAACATTAAACGATGCCGGTGCGAAACTGGTCGGAAATATAGCATTGGTGGACAAACATCATAACTTCGTGAGCTTTGTAACAATCCTTTACTGGATGTTCAAGGGAAAAAAAGACAGATACCTGAATATCTTCCCCAAACCCGGTGTGGCTGATGAAGACATTATCCATACCAAAACCTTTGGTGTTACCGTGGTGGAGCATCTTGAAAAAAATAACTGGGATGGGTTACAGGATGAACTGGTTAAACAAAAAGCGGTGGTAATAAAATATCCGCTTATGTTTATCGAGTCAAAAGCCAGGAAAATATTTGCCGTTTGGGCCGGGATTATTGTAAAGAAAAAAAACCGCGGCCCCTGGCTTGTTGCATTCAAATATTATCTTTTAATTGCGCTTTTTATCGCAGCTCCCATCATCCTGACTGTCGATGCCATTTTTTTTAGGCCTTTTTTATCAAAAAGAATAAGGCGGCAGAAACAATATTATGCTGGAGTGAATTAATTTATTAAGACCTGATGCAATTTAGTAACGTATACATTACCGGAACATCTAAATTTCTTCCGAACAGTCCTATCGAAAATGAAGAAATGGAAGAATACCTGGGACTGATTAATGGCACCCCGTCCAAATCAAGAAGAATTGTTCTTCGTAACAATGGTATTAAGCAGCGATATTATGCCATTACAAAGGATGGCAAGCCAACGCACACCAATGCGCAAATGACTGCAATTGCCATCAGGGAGTTATTCAATAATGACCCTGCCAAATTGAAATCATTTCAGTTGTTGTGTTGCGGCACATCATCACCGGATCAGATGATGCCCTCTCATGCAGTGATGGTTCATGGTGAATTACCTGAAACCAATTCCATTGAAGTAGTTTCCCCTGCCGGTGTTTGTTGCGCAGGCATGCATGCACTTAAGTATGCTTATATGGCTATCAAAACGGGAGAAGCTGAAACTGCAATTTCATCAGGCTCCGAAAGAATATCCAGTTTGTTGCGTTCCGAGAACTTCGAAGATGAGGCAAAAAAGCTTAAACAACTTGAAGCAAATCCTTATATCAGTTTTGACAAAGATTTTTTGAGATGGATGCTGTCCGATGGCGCTTCTGCTTTTTTACTATCTAATCAACCCAATGAAAACGGAATCAGCCTGCGTATAGAGTGGATGGACGGCTTTTCTTTCGCACATGAAAAAGAGGCCTGTATGTATATGGCCAGCGATAAAGAACCGGATGGTTCATTGAAAAGTTATAAAGAATTTTCGCATGCGGAACAGATGGAAAAATCAATTTTCAGTATCAAGCAGGATGTGAAATTGCTGAGTGAAAACATTGTACCACTAGGTGGCATAGGCGTTACTGCCGTATTGAAAAAACACAATATGCAATCATCGGAAATTGACTATTTCCTTCCACATATGAGCAGCGATTTCTTCCGCGATAAAATTTATACCAGGCTTAAAGAAAACGGCACCCCCATTGAATATGATAAATGGTTCGTTAATCTTCCACGGGTAGGCAATGTGGGATCCGCATCAGTTTACCTGATGGTTAATGAACTTTTCCATAGCGGAAAATTAAAAAAAGGCGAAAAAATCTTCTTGCTGGTGCCTGAAAGTTCAAGGTTCTCCTACATGTTTGCCATGATGACTGTGGTTTAATGATTATTGTTTTAAAAAAAGCATATTGTCCTATTTGTCAGCAATAGTTTATAAGTATTTATAAGTAATGATTTACTAATTTCATATCCGGCAACCAATTTACATCGTCGCAAATCATAGTTCTGCCATGAAAAAAGAAGAAATCCCCCAGGATAAAAGCGCATTGGAAAAACTTACCAAGGAAGTATGCTATGCAGTTGACGAATCGGGCAACTACACCACCGCACTCAGTACAGGATGGGATGTGAAAGCCAATGCACTTGATGTTGCCTGGGAAGATATTGAACTGCGTATCACCAACGCAAAACATAAGGTGCTTAACGATGAAGCAAGTCCCCTGCTGTTTTTTATGGAATGGAGACTGATGGATATCCCCATCGTTTCAGCATATACCGGCTTCTGGAAATGGAGGGTAAAGCGGCACATGAAGCCGCATGTATTCAAAAAATTAAGTGAAAAAACATTACAACGCTATGCAGATGCTTTTAACATAAGCATAGAAGAACTGAAAACGATGGATATTAAAAATGTCAAATGATTTTATTGGAGATGGTCGCATGTGTACAAATTAAATTTTTGTAATTAAAAATCGGGGCACAAAAATCAATTCAAACAATTACATATAAATTAACCTGTAGCATTACGCCTTACCTCCGGCAAAATAAATTTATGAAAGTTGAATTTGAACATTTACAGTCAGCCCATTGCGAAAATGGTGTTACTACTAACTTGCTAAAAGGCGTAGGCGCACATCAATTAACCGAACCGCTCGCTTTCGGCATAGGTTCCGGATTGTTTTTTATATATGTCCCTTTCCTAAAAATCAACAAAGGCCCTGCAATTGCATTTCGCACACAACCGGGGTTAATTTTCAAAAGAACATGCAAAGCGCTGGGTATCCCCGTTGTGAGACAAAAGTTCAGGTCGAAAGAAGAAGCACAAAAAGTATTGGATGAATGCCTGCAATCAGGCAGGCCTGTTGGTTGCCAGGTAGGAGTTTATTATCTCACTTATTTTCCGAAAGAATACCGCTTCCATTTTAATGCACATAATATTATCGTGTTCGGAAAAGAAAACGATAATTATCTTATCAGCGATCCGGTGATGGAAACAGCTACATCACTCAGCAGTTACGAACTCGAACGTGTACGGTTTGCAAGAGGGGCATTAGCCCCCCGTGGACAATTGTATTACCCAAAAGAAAACCGCATAGTTACCGATAACCAGATCAGGAATGGCATTCAATCAGGCATCAAAAGAAATGTCCGCGACATGCTGTATATACCTGGAAGTTTTGCAGGTGTCAGCGGAATAAAATATACTGCAAAAAAAATAAAAAAATGGAGGGAAAAGCTCGGGCCTCATGATGCGGGTTTATATCTGGCACAACTGGTGCGCATGCAGGAAGAAATCGGAACAGGGGGTGGCGGTTTCAGGTTTATCTATGGGGCATTTTTACAACAATCCTACGAGTTTTATAAAATTGATGCCCTTCCTGAAATATCAAAACTGTTTACAAAAGCAGGTGATCTCTGGCGCACAGCTGCAGTACAGGCAGCAGGCATTTACAAGGGAAGGTTAGGAAGCCAACAGGACTATCATGTTATGGCAGAATATCTTTTTGAAATCGCCGATATTGAAAAACAAGCCTTCATAGCTTTATCAAAAATCAAATGGTCAAAATGAACGGCCACGCTATCTGTATCGAAAATATCAGCTTTGCATATAAAGGACAGGAAATAAAATGCTTTGAACATCTAAGCCTGAAAATCGAAGCAGGAAAACGCTTCGGCCTCTTTGGCCCAAACGGCGCAGGTAAAACCACTTTGATGAATTGTATGACCGGTCTGCTTACTTTGCAGGAAGGAAAAATTTTTCTGCTGGGACATGAAGTGAAAAAGCATGATAAGACCATCAACCGCTTCTTTGGTTTTGTACCACAGGATTTTTCTTTTTACCATGAATTATCCCCGGTAGAAAATCTTGAATTTTTCGGGGCATGGTATGGCCTCTCCAAAACCGACATAAAAACCAGAACAAACGAGCTATTGCAAATACTCGGTCTTGAAGAATCGAAAAACAAGCAGGTAAAAAAATTTTCAGGAGGTATGAAGCGAAGGGTTAACCTGGCAATTGGCGTAATGAACAACCCGCAAATACTTTTTTTGGATGAGCCTACTGTTGGCGTTGATGTGCAAACAAAACATGCCATTATTAATTATTTAAAAGATTTAAACAGCAAAGGCACCACTCTGGTATATACATCACATCAGCTACAGGAAGCAGAAGAACTGTGCAATGATATTGCGATGATTGATGAAGGAAAAATCATCGCAAGAGGCTCCCTGGGCAACATCATCGAACATCACAATGAAAAAGGTCTGGAAGGATTGTTTCTACGTTTAACAGGTAAAGAATTCAGGGATTGAAATAATGATTAAACTATTCGCTACCATAATAAAAGATTTTCGAATACTGATGCGCGATAAAGTCGGCCTTATAATGATGTTTGCTATGCCGGTTTTGCTGGCACTGGTTATAACGGCGGTACAAAACAGCACTTTCGAACTCGTCAATCACAACCAGATAAAACTATTGTTATGCAATAAGGATACTGGCGAAGCAAGCACACAGCTTTATCGGGCAATTGAAAAAACAGGGATGTTCACGGTAATTCCTGTAGATACGGCTACAAACCCGGAACAGGTTGCGTCGCTGATGCACACCAATGACGCACTGGTGGCTGTAATAATACCTTACGGCTTCTCCGGCCAGATAAATACTACCGCTAATAATATTTCGCACGATGCACTTAAAAACTTCGACCTGCAAAAAGACGGTTCAAAAGCCCATAATACAAAAAACGTATACCCGTTAACGTTATATTACCATCCTGCACTACAGGGCTCTTTCCGCGAATCGATGAACGGCACTTTAAAAGGTGCGTTGCAACTGGTGGAAAACAAACAAATAGTAAGAACATTATATGCCGCTTTGAATGAGAAAGAAATTCCCGATTCGCTTGAACAGGAAATGCTAAACAACCAGGTTCCTGTTAACCAAATACCCATATCAAGAAACGGCAGCAGAAATATACCGAATGCTACGCAGCATAACATTCCCGCATGGACAATATTCGCGATGTTTTTCATTGTGATCTCGCTTGGCAGCAGCGTAGTGAGGGAAAAACTCAGCGGCAGTTTTGTACGGCTAAAAACACTTCCGACCAGTTATATTGTTGCATTGCTTTCGAAACAAATTACTTACCTCGCGGTAACTATTATACAAGCAGCAGTAATTTTTTCTATCGGCTCCTGGCTTTTTCCGCACATCGGTTTGCCGGCCCTGAATTTGCCATCAGACATGGTTGGCTTATTAATTGTTTCATTAATTTGCGGCTGGTGCGCTGTCAGTTATGCTATTTGCATTGGTGTGTTTGCCGAAACACAGGAACAGGCAAACGGTTTCGGCGCCGTATCTATTTTGATACTTGCCGCTCTTGGAGGACTTCTGGTGCCGAGTTTTGCAATGCCCGATGCATTCAAAAATATTCTGAAACTGTCACCACTGCACTGGGGGCTTGAGGCATATTATGGTCTTTTTTTAGAAGGAGGAAAATTAAAAGATGTTTTGATGAATATTTTGCCGTTATTTGGCATTACGATTATTATTCAGCTGTTAACATTGTATGGTTTAAACAAAAAGAACCTGGTTTGAATTTACGCACTATGGAAAGAGAAGCATTAAAAGCACAATTAAAGACACAAATTATACAGTTCCTGAACCTGATGCAGGTGAAACCTGAGGACATCAGGGATGATGAACCATTGTTTGGCGAAGGACTTGGTCTCGATTCTATAGATTCGATTGAACTGATCGTTTTACTGAACCGCGAATATGGCATCGACATAAAAGATCCCAAGGAAGGCCGCAAAGTGCTGGTGGATGTAAATACCATGGCGGATTATATTGAAGCGCACAGAACGAAATAAATTTTCTTTTCATTGAGCCGGATTTTTGTTACAGGTTTGGGCATTATTACTGCTGTTGGCCATAGTGTAGAAGCCAACCGCGATTCACTTTCAAAAGAAATTTCCGGAATAACAAAAGCCCAATTTTTATCTACAAAATATACAGCTTCGCTTCCGTTCGGCGAAGTAAAGATCAGCACAGATGAACTTAAAAATAAATTGAATGCATGTGAAAAAGGGGTAACAAGGACATCTTTGCTGGCGTTGCATGCACTTGCTGAAGCGATCAGCAGCAGCAAACTTAACACAGATGAACTACGTGCACAAGAAACAGCTTTGATTGGAGCAGATACTGTTGGAGGCATGTGCCTTACTGATGAGCTGCATCATGACGCAAATACACGCGAACAAGGGTCGGAATATCTTGCCTCATACGATTGCGGATCAGTTACCCTATACCTGCAATCGAAATATGACATCAAAGGGATCAGCAATACCATCAATACGGCCTGCTCTTCTTCCGCCAATGCCATTATGTATGGAGCAAGGTTAATTCATCACGGGCTTGCCAAACGGGCCATTGTAGGAGGCTGCGACAGCCTGGCAAAGTTTACCGTAAATGGTTTCAATGCATTGCATATATTATCTGATGAACCCTGCCGCCCCTTCGATGAAAACCGGAAGGGCTTAAACCTTGGCGAAGGAGCTGCTTTCCTGGTGCTCGAAAGAGAAGAGGATATAACTAACAAGCATGTATATGCGGAATTGTCAGGTTATTGCAACAGTAATGATGCTTTCCATCCTTCCTCTCTTTCAGAAAACGGGGATGGCCCCTTTCTTGCCATGAAAGGCGCATTGGAATCGGCGAAACTTTCAAACGGCGAAATTGACTACATCAATGCACATGGCACCGGAACTGAAAATAATGATGAAGTCGAAAGTAGGGCAATGATGAGATTATTTGGTGACGTTCCCTTATTTGCATCAACTAAAGCTTACACAGGCCATACATTAGGCGCTGCCGGGGCGGTAGAAGCCGTGTACAGCATATTAAGTCTTGTTCACGGTGAAGTATATCCCGGAATCAACTTTGAAAAAGCGATACCCTCCACCGGGCTGAAACCGGTTACTGCTTATCAGAAAAAGAAACTGTACCATGTTATGTCAAACTCTTTTGGTTTTGGCGGCAACTGTTCTTCTTTAATTTTTTCAAGGGTTTAATCATGTTCTACTTTCACCATATTAACTGTATTTCTCCGCAAAAAACTTTTTCAGAAATAGACCTCGAACATATTAATACCCCTGTAGGTGATAAATTACTGTCTGTTGAACCGGCTTATGAAGGAATTCCGTTAAATATTCTAAGAAGGATGGGCAAAGCAGTGAGAATGGGTGTTGGTGCTGCGTTAAAAATTACCAGGCAAAATCCTGATGGCATTATTATCGGCACTGCCAATGGCGGAATGGAAGATTGTATTAAATTCCTTAACCAGGTTATTGATTACAACGAAGGGATGCTGACCCCTACCAATTTTGTACAAAGCACTACCAACGCTATTGCTTCGCAAATCGGGTTGATGAGTGCAAATAAAGGGTATAACTGCACACATGTCCATCGCGGCCTGGCATTCGAAAATGCTTTACTGGATACAGCCATGCTTTTACGGGAAAATCACGGGCATCAATACCTGCTTGGCGGCATTGATGAAATTTCAGCCTATAATTACAATATTGAATTTCTGGAAGGATGCTTTAAAAAAGAAAAAATTACCGGGATTGATTTATACAAAACAAATACTGCCGGCACTATTGCAGGAGAAGGATCGGTCATGTTCCTGGCGAACAATAATCCTGCAGGTGCATCCGGCAAGCTGATCGCTCTGCGCATGCTTCATTGCTATGATGAAAATGATGTTGCTGAAGAATTAAAAAAATTTATAAGATCCCATTTTCCCGTATCCGAACAACCTGATGTATTTTTCTCAGGAGAAAACGGTGATAACCGTTTGCAAAAATATTATGATGCATGCGAACAGGCATTTAATAAAGAAACTGCTGTTGTGCATTTCAAACATGTTTCCGGCGAGTATGCCACAGTATCTGCATTTGCTGCCTGGCTGGCATGTCATGTTTTGCAGACTCAAAAACTACCCATGCATTTTTTGAAATACGCACACAGCAAAAACCATTTCAAAAATATCCTTGTTTACAATAATTACCGTGGCCTGCAACATAGCTTTATGCTGATTTCTGCATCATAAATTTATTTCTGCCATAATTTAGAAGCGTTAGCTGAATTTTCTTTCTGTTTTAATATTTTGCGGATTAATATGAGAAAGTACCGCAATATTTCATTTTATACTATCGTAACAGCAGTTTTACTTTTTGTCATCTACATGATTATCCGTGCGGGTAACCTTCTTGAAAATTCAAAACCCTGCCCTGTTGCCGCTGATTATGGTAAATCAAAAGCAGGCATATTTTCCCCTCATATTTCAGGCAACAATTCCACTCCTTTATCCATTTTATTACTGCAGATCATATCCATTATTTTTACATCACGATTATTAGGCTCCTTGTTCAAAAAGCTAGGCCAGCCTGTAGTTGTAGGGGAAGTGGCAGCAGGCATTGTATTGGGGCCGTCTGTTTTAGGGTTATTATTTCCCGCGGTTTCTCAATTCATTTTTCCGCAAAATTCGCTCGGAACATTGCAACTTTTCAGTCAGCTCGGCCTTATACTCTTCATGTTTGTTGTAGGTATGGAGCTGAACTTAAATTCATTAAAACACAAGGCAGGTAATGCAATCATTATAAGTCATGCAAGTATTATTATACCTTATACGCTGGGTGTTGCGCTTGCCTATTTTCTTTATCGTGGATACGCAACTGCGGGCACAAAGTTTTTATCGTTCAGTTTATTCATTGGCATTGCCATGAGCATTACCGCATTCCCTGTGCTTGCACGTATTATGAAAGAGAGAAAAATGAATGCAACCCCTATCGGTAATCTAGCAATTACCTGCGCAGCAACAGATGATATCACAGCATGGTGCTTGTTAGCGATGGTCATTTCGATAGCAAAAGCAGGCTCCACCTGGAATGCTGTTTATACAATTGCCCTGGTGGTGCTGTATGTACTCATCATGCTTAAAGTCATAAAACCATTACTCAGCAAAATCAGCAATTCCTATTTCAACATTGAAACTTTAACTATCAACATGCTTGCTGTAATGATAATCGTATTGCTGGTTTCCTCATATTTCACCGAGCTTATTGGTATCCATGCTTTATTCGGTGCATTTCTTGCCGGCGTTATCATGCCGTCAGCAATTCATCTGCGAAATCAATTGATTGAAAGAACGGAATATATTTCAGTGACTTTGCTGCTGCCTTTGTTTTTTGCGTTTTCCGGGCTGCGTACACAAATCGGTTTGTTAAATAACATGCACACCGGGCTGATTTGTATTGCCATTCTTATTGTTGCTATTGCCGGAAAATTCGGAGGCAGCCTTCTGGCCGCTAAATTTGTTGGAGAATCCTGGAAGGACAGCATGATTATCGGCATTCTAATCAACACTAGGGGGTTGATGGAACTCGTAGTGCTTAACCTGGGCTATGACTTGGGAATTATTTCTTCAGAAATTTTTACTATGATGGTCATTATGGCCTTAGTGACCACATGCATGACAGGGCCTGTTTTAAACCTGGTCACAAAAAAGCAAAAACATTAAACAATTAATACGGTGCTATTTTGCTTCCTCCTGATCCAGGTTCTTTCCCATTGTCCCTTTTAATCTTTTCCATAAACTTTCCCGCTTACTAATGGGCTTAAAATCGGGAACAAAAGCCTGCTGATAATCAATTTCGGGATCGGTCATATCCGGTTCCATCTTTTTCAAAGTATCCATTACAAAAG
Organism: Puia sp.; assembly: GCA_035541355.1. GTDB lineage: Bacteria > Bacteroidota > Bacteroidia > Chitinophagales > Chitinophagaceae > Puia. Next base: position 72,175 of record DATKNN010000023.1, read on the forward strand.
GAATCATCTTTACATCAGGGTTCACTTTTTCACGGGTGAACTTATTAAGCATTTTTGTTTGAAAGGGATCCGATGCCAGGGCAATTTTTTTAAATCCCAGCTGCACTGCTTTTCTGTAAGAATAATAAATGTTCTCCGTACTGTGTTCCGCCCTCGTTTCGGCAAATATATTTTCCTTTGGTATGCCCAGCGCCCGGGCATATAGCGCCATAATTTCGCCCTCCACATAAGGCGAATAGACTGCTGCCCCGGAAAACATCAGGTTTTTGGCAATACCTTTATCATATAGAAATTTCGCCCAGTATAACCTACCCTTCATTATCCTGTTCCATTTGCCATCCTCGAAAGGCACCCCCGGAACAATGACCAGGTCAAATTTTTCTACAGCAGCCTGATCGTACAATTTCCTGCTTGCTTTTGAAGAAAAAGAGCAAGAATTAAGGATCAGTACACTAACCATAACAACAGATAATATTATTGATAGCTTTATCATGCGCAACGTGAATAATTGTACATATAAAATCCATACAATATTACGCATAAGTATTTACGAAAAATTTTTAACAGAATCAACACCCCATACTAAAAATACAAACCAACCGCAGCAATCTAAAGCCAATTGGCAGCACTATTAATGAAGCGATGGCAACGTAACCCTGTTCAACCGGGATCGCATTGCCGGTACCATTACAGAAATTTACTTCTGCAAACATCGGTCTTTTCACCGCTTAATCTTAATTTTACAGGCTAATCGAATGGACGTTATTGAAATTTTTTGCCGGCAATAAATGAAAAATGAGCATGGAAAACCAGGAAACGTTCAGTGAAAGATTCAAAAGGTTAAAGGCTTGCATTATTATTCCGACTTATAACAATGCATCTGCAATTGCTGCGGTAATAAGCGACGTTGCTGTATTCACGCAGGATATTATTGTAGTGAACGACGGGTCAACCGATAACACAAAAAATATCGTTTCACAGTTTTCATTTGTACAATTAGTAAGTTATGATAAGAACGCAGGCAAAGGTATTGCCTTAAGAAAAGGGTTTGTGTATGCCCTTGAAAATGGTTTTGAATTTGCCATTACAATTGATGCTGACGGGCAGCATTATGCAAAAGACCTTCCTTCATTTCTCAATAAACTGGAAACAGAAAAAAACACAATCATTATTGGCGAACGCAACCTTAACCAAACTAATGTTCCCGGCAAAAGCAGTTTCGGTAACAGGTTCTCCAATTTCTGGTTCAAAGTAGAAACAGGAATTACCCTGGAAGATACACAATCGGGATACCGCCTTTATCCATTATTGCCATTAAAAGATATTCGCTTCCGCACAGTGAAATATGAGTTTGAAATTGAGGTACTCGTCCGGGCATCATGGAAAGGAGTTAATATTCTGGCCATACCTGTTGATGTGTACTACCCTCCTGCTGAAGAACGTATTTCTCATTTTCGCCCTTTTAAAGATACCGTTCGCATCAGTATTTTAAATACTTTCCTGGTGCTGATTACTTTTTTATACATCAGGCCCAGAAATTTTTTTAGGATTATATCCGATAAAAAAAGCGGAAAACAATATATTACAAAATACCTGCTGCAAACTGACCAGCCCGATCATATCAAAGTTTTATCCGTGGCATTCGGTGTATTCATGGGTATTGTTCCTATATGGGGTTTTCAACTCATCACCGCCATCGCCCTTTCAATCCTGTTCAGGTTGAACAAAGCGCTGGTAATAATTGCCGCACATATCAGCTTTGCGCCATTAATACCTTTTATCATTTACCTGAGTTACAGGATGGGCTCATTCTGGATGGGCAGCCGTGCCATGCATTTCGGATTTACAATGCACCTGACTATTGAATCCATAAAAAAAAATTTTGAACAATACTTGTATGGCAGCATTACTCTTGCAGTTGTGGCAGCTATCATTGCCGGGTTATTAACTTTTGCCTATTTGAAACTGACAAAAAAGAAACCTGTAATTAATAACTGAAATTTATTGTTATATACAATGAAACCTTATTATTGCAAAACTTTTTTGCACACTAAACAACATAGCCGCTATTTTGTATTATTAAGTGGATTGAAGGTTTCATACAAGCCGGTTGGCGAAAAGCAACTACTGTAAAATACGGCTGCATAAGCATGGAGAAAATATTTATCAGCATATATCACTATTTCGAAAAACGGCGCACTGCTTTCTGGCTTTGTTTCCTGCTTTCCTTTTTTGCGGTGGCATATTTTTCTGCACATGTACATTTCGAGGAAGATATTTCAAAAGTGTTACCAAAAGACAAGAAGATAGAAAAGCTGAACCAGGTCTTTCAGAATTCAAAATTCCTTGACAAATTAGTGATTATGGTATCACAAAAAGATACCAACGCTGAAGCACAACCGGACACCCTTGTTGCCTTCGCCGAAAGTTTTGTCCAGCAAGCCCGTCAAAAACTGGCTCCCTATATAAAGAAAATCAACGACAAAATTGACGACAGTGTTACGTTCAACTTGTTCAGCAGTATCAGCGGACATTTACCGCTATATTTAAACGACCAGGATTACAAAACCATCGACACACTCATCAGCCCTGAAAAAATAAAAGAAACCTTAGAAAAAGATTTCAGGACACTCACTTCCCCAGCCGGTCTGGCACTGAAGCAAATGATCAGTAATGATCCCGTAGGGATTACTTATCTCGGATTAAAAAAAATGCAGCAACTGCAGTATGATGACAACTACGAACTGTATGAGAATTATGTTGTCACCAAAGATCATAAACATTTGTTGCTTTTTATCGTACCTGCTTACGCACCCAATAATACAGGCCAGAATGAGAAACTGCTGAAAGGCATCGACGGGATCAACGACAGTCTTCTTACAGCAGGTTTCAAAAATATTGATGGCAGCTATTTCGGCGCAACCGCAGTTTCTGTGGGCAATGCATTACAGCTAAGAAAAGACTCCTTCTTCACACAGGGAATTACTGTTTTTTTCCTGATATTTTTTATCGGTTTATATTTCCGGAAAAAAAGGGCGCCATTTATCATACTGGTACCAGTTCTGTTCGGAGCCCTTTTTTCCCTTGCTGCTGTTTACTTCATCAAAGGAACGATATCTGTAATCGCACTGGGCTCCGGCTCGGTAGTATTGGGCGTTGCCGTGAATTATTCATTGCATGTATTTAATCATTACCGGCATACCAAAAGCATACATGATGTTATTAAAGACCTGACCATGCCACTGACAGTAGGCAGTTTTACAACAATCGGAGGCTTCTTTTGCCTTGAATTTGTTGAATCGGAAATGCTAAAAGATCTTGGGTTATTCGCTGCATTCAGTTTAATCGGCGCCTCATTATGTTCGCTGATTTTTCTTCCTCACCTGATTGCATCAAAAAAAGAACAACAGCAACATATTGCCCTGGAAAATTCATGGATTGACAGATTAGCAAGGTACAGACCGGAATACAATAAATTTTTAGTAGCTATTATTCTGCTGTTGACTATTGTATTTTTTTTCAAGGCCCAAAATGTAGGGTTTGAAACCGACCTGGCAAGCATGAATTATATGCCCGAAAAGCTAAAACAGGCGCAGGCAAAATTAAATGCCATAAATGCTTTTTCCCTTCAGTCTGTTTACCTGGTAAGCGACGGAAAGAACTTAGAAGAAGCTTTGACAAACAATGAAAAACTGTCGGGCAGAATTGAAGAGCTCAAACAGAAAAATATTGTAAAAAAATACTCGGGCGTTTCATCACTGATATTATCCGATTCGTTACAAAAAGCAAGAATTGCGAAATGGAATGCCTACTGGACCAATGAGAAAAAAAAGCTATTATTTTCCACTCTTGAGAGGGAAGGTACAATACTGAAATTCAAAGCATCTGCTTTTGACAATTTCCAGTCGCTTTTGAATAAAGATTTTCAATTGGCAGATACAGCAACCATATCAGCTTTCAGAAAATCTTTCCTGGATGATTATATCACAGAAAAATCCGGGCAGGCAACAGTTGTTACATTAGTAAAAGTCGCTCCTGAAAATAAAACTGCCATTTACAAAATTTTTGAAAAAGAACCTAACACCACGGTACTCGACAAACAATATCTTACCAATAAATTTGTCGAGATCATCAATTCCGATTTCACCAGCATTGCATTAATGTCGTCGATATTGGTGTTTTCCGTTTTGCTCATTACCTATGGGCGTTTTGAGCTTACGCTTATTTCTTTTGTGCCGATGTTCATCACTTTTATCTGGATATTGGGCATTATGAGCATTTTCGGAATCCAGTTTAACATCATCAATATTATTATCTCTGCACTTATCTTCGGACTTGGCGATGATTACAGCCTTTTTATTATGGACGGGCTTTTGCAGGAATATAAAACCGGCAAGAAAAACCTTTCTTCATTCAAATCATCCATTTTCCTGTCTGCTATTACCACTGTTGCCGGTTTAGGCGTGCTGATTTTTGCCAAACACCCGGCACTAAAATCAATTGCCATTATTTCGATTGTGGGCATTGTTTGCGTGGTGATCATGTCGCAGATATTAATTCCTTTCCTGTTTAATATCTTAATCAGGAACAGGATTGAAAAAAATAAATTTCCGTGGACATTGTTCGGCTTTTTAAAATCCATTTTTGCTTTTACTTATTTTGTCATCGGAACGTTTGTATTAACCATTGCTGGCTTGTTTCTTGTAAAGCTCAATTTTATCAACAGGGAAAAAGGGAAATATCTTTTTCATGCTTTTATTTCCGTTTACAGCAAATCCCTCACGTATATTATGGTGAACGTAAAAAAGACGGTCATCAATCCATTGAAAGAAGATTTTTCAAAACCTGCTGTAATTATTTGCAACCATCAATCAGAACTTGATATTTTATGCACGGCAATGCTTCATCCCAAGCTGATATTATTTACCAATGAACGGGTATGGGATTCCTCCATATCGGGGTTGCTGGTACGCATGGCAGATTATTATCCTGTTAGCTACGGGGCAGAAACAGGTTTGGATAAAATTGAAGACAGGATAAAACATGGTTATTCTGTGGTTGTGTTCCCGGAGGGAACGAGATCCGAAGATGGAAATGTAAAACGCTTTCACAAAGGCGCATTCTATATTGCAGAAAAACTTAATCTTGATATCCTGCCTGTAATGATACACGGCACAGGCTATACGATGTCCAAGAAAGACACCCTGCTAAAAGACGGCAACGTAACCATCAAATTCCTTCCAAGAATAACTCCCGGCGATGAGACTTACGGCAATGGATATGCGCAAAGAACAAAACTGGTTGGCAGGTATTTCCGGAATGAGTTTACAAAACTTCGCGGGCAAATGGAACAACCGGCCTATTTTAGAGAAAAACTCATCTACAATTATATCTATAAAGGCCCGGTGTTGGAATGGTATATGAAAGTGAAAACCAGGATGGAAAAAAATTACCAGTTATTCCATGAGCTTTTGCCAAAACAGGGAAAAATACTGGATGCCGGGTGCGGCTATGGTTTTATGAGTTATATGCTTCAGTTTGCTTCAGGCGAAAGAGAAATTACGGGTATTGATTACGATGAAGAAAAAATTGAGGCCGCCAATCATTGTTTCAGTAAAAATGATAAAATAATTTTCAGTTACCAAGACCTTACCATTTTCAGATTTGAAAAATATGATGGTATTATTGTTGCAGACGTTCTTCATTACCTCCAACCTGCTGAACAAAAAAATGTGATCGAACGTTGTATAAGAAGCCTGAATGAAAAAGGTGTCCTCATCATTCGTGATGGCAACAGCGAAATGACCAAAAGACATAAAAAAACAAAACGCACAGAATTTTTCTCAACCAGTTTGTTTTCATTTAATAAAATCACTGAAAAAGGCTTATCATTTCTTTCGGCAAGTTTTGTAAAGGAAATTGCACAAGAGCAAAAAATGGAATACCGGGAACTGGATCCCGGAGACAATACATCGAATATTCTTTTCATTATTACAAAAAACCCGGCATCCATTCATGCAACAGTTTGATGCGATAATTATAGGCAGCGGCATTGGGGGCCTTGTTTGCGGGAATATTCTCAGCAAGGAGGGCATGAAAGTGTGCATACTTGAAAAAAATAAACAAATTGGCGGCTGTCTTCAGACTTTTTCAAGAGATAAAGTAATTTTTGATTCAGGAGTGCATTATATCGGCGGATTGGATAAAGGGCAAAACCTCTACCAGGTATTCAAGTATCTGGGGTTAATGGACAAATTGAAGCTGGAAAGGATGGACGAAAATGCCTTTGACAAAATTATTATAGAGAACGACTATAAAGAATACGCCCTGGCCCAGGGTTATGATAATTTCATCAAACAACTTTCAGCAGATTTTCCTGGCGAAGGAAAAGCAATTAGGGAATATTGCAATACTGTACAGGCCGTGTGCAAAAAATTTCCATTATATAATTTAAGGAGCGGAGGTGAATACAAGGAGAAAGAAGAAGTGCTTGAAACCGATACCAAAGCGTTTATCGAATCGCTGACATCAGATAAAAAACTACAGGCGGTATTGGCTGGTAATAATATTTTATATGCCGGTCAGCCGGATAAAACCCCATTCTACATTCATGCATTAATCTTAAACAGCTACATCGAAAGTTCCTGGAAATGCATTGATGGCGGATCGCAGATTGCAAAATACCTGGCACAAAATATCAGGAAAAGCGGCGGCGTTGTGCTTTGCAGCCATGAGGTAAAAAAGATAAAAGAAGAAACCGGGGAAGTAATATACGTTGAATCGGAAAACGGTACCAGGTTTTCTGCAAAAAATTACATATCGAATATACATCCTGTGAAAACTTTGGAAATACTGGATACTTGCCTGATCAGGCCGGCATATAAAAACCGTATCAGGAATCTAGAAAATTCCATTTCCTGTTTTTGCTTGAATATTGTTCTGAAAAAAAATACATTCAAATATTTTCATCATAATTATTACTGGCACAAACAAGGAAAAATATGGAGCATGCAGAACTACGATGCCGGCAACTGGCCGCTGGGATATGCCATATTCCTTTCCCCTTCGTCAAAAACAAAAGAATACGCGGAAACCCTATCCGTTCTCACTTATATGAAATATGATGACGTAAAAGAGTGGGCACACACTTTCAATACTACCACAAAAAACCAGGGCCGCGGAAAACCATATGAAAATTTTAAAATACAAAAAGCCGAAACATTATTAGCAGTTGTGGAAGAAAAATTTCCGGGATTAAGAAATTGTATACAATCCTATTATGCAGCAACCCCTCTTTCTTATCGCGATTATCTTGGTACTGGGGACGGTTCTTTATATGGAATTGTTAAAGATTATAAAGACCCTGTAAAAACATTGATGGCGCCGCAAACAAAATTGCCTAATTTTTATTTTACAGGACAAAACCTCAATTTGCATGGCATACTGGGCGCCACAATTACTGCGCTGGCTACCTGCACGGCATTATTGGGAAATGAAAACATAATTGACAAAATAAAAAATGCTTAGAAGAAAAAAAATCTGGAAATGGGTTTTATATATCATCGCAGGCTTTTTCTCCTTGCTGCTGATTCTCTTTATATACCTCAGTATTGTTTCAAGAACCGAGCCTCCGGCAATAGAAGACAGCAGCAGCATGCAATTGACAAGAACAGAACAGAGCAAGGATTTTTACACTTTAAAAAACAACTGGTTCAGGAAAAGCAGAAGTGGTTTATATGAATTATATGTGGAGGGCAGCCCTTTTGAACGCGGAGTGGTTAACGGAAAACTTACCAAAGAGCTGGTGCAAAGGCAGGAAGATTATTTTAATGAGCAGATCAATAAAATGATCCCTTCAAAATTTTATCTGCACTTTCTGAAATATTTTGTCGGATGGTTTAACCGCGATTTAGACAAAAATGTTACTGAAGAATACAGGAAGGAAATTTATGGCATCTCACAATCAGCCTCTGATAAATACAGCTACATCGGCACCAATTATCAGCGAATACTGAATTATCATGCAGCGCATGATATCGGTCACGCATTGCAAAGCATGGCATTGGTAGGTTGCACTTCATTCGGAACCTGGGGAGAAAAATCAGAAAACGGAGAAATGATTATCGGCCGCAATTTTGATTTTTATGTAGGCGATAAATTTGCACATGATAAAATAGTGGCTTTTTTTAACCCATCGCAGGGTTTTAAATTCATGACGGTAACATGGGGCGGTTTTATCGGCGCAGTATCCGGGATGAATGAAAAAGGCTTGACTGTAACCATCAATGCTGACAAAACAAAAATCCCGACTGGTTCTGCCACACCGGTTTCACTGGTGGCCAGAGAAATTTTGCAATACGCACAAAACATTAGTGAAGCATTGGCCATTGCAAAAAAAAGAAAAATGTTTGTCTCAGAATCCTTTCTGGTCGGTTCAGCAGAAGACAACAAAGCGGTAATCATAGAAAAAACGCCGGATACCTTAGATGTTTACGACCCGAATAAAGATTTTATTGTTTGTGCCAACCATTTTCAAAGTAACGGCCTGGCACATACGAAATCCAACATGGAACAAATGGATGAAAGCGCTTCGCCATACCGTTATGAAAGGTTAATGCAGTTATTATCAGCCAACGGCAAAAACACAGTTCAGAAAACAGTTAGTATTTTAAGGGACAGAAAAGGCCTAAATAATGAAGATATTGGTATGGGAAATGAAAAAGCCATCAACCAGCTGATTGCACATCATTCCATCGTCTTCGAGCCAAAAAAACTACTGGTTTGGGTTTCTACCTCCCCTTGGCAACTGGGCCAGTATGTAGCTTATGACCTGAATAAAGTCTTTGCCTTACGCGGGATGAAACAGGACCAGGAGATATCCGATTCCAGCCTGACGATACAAGCCGACTCTTTTCTCCAGACAAAAGATTTTCAACATTTTCTTTTGTATAGAAATATAAAAGAACGAATAGCAGGCGGCGGGGAAATCAATGTAGACAGTTTAGTATCGAGCAACCCGAACTTTTATCACACTTATGTACTGGCAGGCGATTATTTGTTCAAAAGAAAAGAATATATAAAGGCATTGAACCAATATGAAACCGCATTGACAAAAGTTGTAGCAACAAAAAAAGAAGAAGCTTATATCAAGGAACAAATCCAAAAGTGCAATAAAAAAATTAAGGGCAACACTAATTAGCTTTTATGATTTTAGGGGTGGGCATCGATATGATAGAAGTTGAACGGGTTGCCGAAAAAATCGGCAAGGAAAAAGGGTTCAGGGAATCGGTATTTTCCGGAAATGAAATTAATTATTGCGAATCCAAAGCAAATAAGTTTGAACATTATGCCGCACGCTTTGCTGCCAAAGAAGCTTTTCTAAAAGCAGCCGGCACCGGCTGGACAAGCGGTTCCGCATTTCATGAAATTGAAATCATGCATAACGCCAAGGGCCAGCCGGAGTTGAATTTAAACGGTGAAACGCATACTACTTTTCAATCACTCGGCATAAAAAAAATTTCGGTTTCCATTTCACACCTGAAAAGTATAGCCTCTGCAATTGTGGTTATTGAGAACTAACTTTTATATTTGTTTGAACCGGTTTAGTGAAAATCGAATAACTATCAACATGTATATGCAGCAAAAACACAGTATTTGAAACTGCTCAACGTAACATTGCCTATGCAACGATTGTGACAACGACACTCAATAGTGAGCAAATGCCTGTAACAAAAAAAATTAAATGCCGACTGAACAAAACATATCTTTCCTTTCATCTGAAAGAATAAAATCATTACAGGAAAAGAAGCTGCTCCAATTACTGGCCTATGTGCAGCAATATTCGCCCTTTTACAAGGAATTATTTTCAAAACACAATATTGATGCAAATAAAATAAAAAACCTCGACGAGCTATCGCGGATACCGGTAACAGGCAAGGAAGACCTGCAAAAACGCAATAATGATTTTTTGTGCGTGGGCCGCGATAAAATTATCGAGTACACATCAACCTCTGGCACACTGGGAAGCCCTGTGACCATTGCACTTACCGAAAATGACCTAAACAGGCTTGCCTATAATGAATACCATTCATTTATTTGTGCCGATGGTAAAGCTAACGATGTTTACCAGCTCATGCTCACACTCGACAGGCAGTTTATGGCCGGTATGGCTTATTATTCAGGTATCAGGAAAATGGGCGCTGGTATTATTCGTGTAGGCCCGGGCGTGCCTTCGCTGCAATGGGAAACTATTGAAAGAATAAAACCGACCGCTATTGTAGCAGTCCCTTCATTTATACTCAAGCTCATCCAATTTGCATATGAGCACCATATTGATATTAACCAAACTTCGATTACAAAAGCCATTTGTATCGGGGAAAATATCCGCAACACAGATTTTTCGTTAAATATCTTAGGCAAAAAAATTTCGGAAAGCTGGAACATAAAATTATTTTCCACGTACGCCTCTACTGAAATGCAAACGGCATTCACAGAATGTACAGAAGGAAAAGGGGGGCATCTTAACCCCGAATTGCTGATACTCGAATTGCTCGATGAAAACAATAATGCAGTACATAACGGAGAAGCCGGTGAAGTAACAATTACTACACTCGGAGTGGAAGGTATGCCATTAGTGAGGTATAAAACCGGCGATATGTGCATAGCTTACCATGAACCTTGCCGTTGCGGAAGAAATACCGTTCGTTTGTCGCCCGTGGTAGGCCGCAAAAAACAAATGATAAAATTTAAAGGCACCACATTATACCCTCCTGCGCTTTTTGATTTATTAAACGAAATGGAAGAAGTAAAGGAATATGTAGTTGAAGTATACCCGAATGAAATTGGCATGGATGAAGTACTATTGCATATATTGCCTGCAAATTTTCAGGAGGAAACTGATCATAAAATAAGGGCTTATTTACAGGCCAGGTTACGGGTAAGCCCACATGTGAAATATATATCCAAAGATGAAATCGTAAAAATGCAGTTTCCTGAAACCAGCAGAAAACCTGTTAAGTTTATTGACAGAAGAAATTGAATGAAGTTCCACCCAAAATATTAATTTTGAATTTTTGCCATATTTTTGATTTTAACGAACATTTATTAAGCCTTCATGATAGTAATAAGCGAGAACCAGTTGACGCTGGATGATTTTAATAATATAGTGTTCAGGGGAAAAACTCTTTCCCTGGAAGCCGGTGCATTAAAAAGGGTAGAAAAGAACCACCAGTTCCTGCAGGAATTCTCAAAAAACAAATTGATTTACGGGATTAATACCGGCTTTGGGCCGATGGCGCAGTATAAGATCAGTGAAGACAAGATGCAGCAGCTTCAGTATAATTTAATCAGGAGCCATTGTTCAGGCAGCGGCAACCTTCTTCCCGCCAGCCTGATAAAAGCTGTTATGGTAGCCAGGCTCAATAGCCTTATGCGTGCTTATTCCGGTGTGCATAAAGAAACCGTTGAACTGCTTAAAGAACTGATCAACAAAAATATTAATCCCTGTATTTATGAGCATGGCGGCGTTGGGGCAAGCGGCGATCTGGTTCAATTAGCCCATCTTGGCCTGGGGCTCATTGGTGAAGGGGAAGTGATATATGAAAATGAAGTGCAGCCCACCAAGAAGGTATTTGACAAACTTGGTATCCGCCCATTATCCATTCATATCAGGGAAGGGCTGGCCATTTTGAACGGTACTTCGGCTATGACGGGCATTGGCCTCATGAATATTATCCGTGCAAAAAAACTGCTCGAATGGTCTGTGATGCTTTCAGCCATGACCAATGAAATTGTTGAAGCGTTTGACGATCATTATTCCTACGGCTTAAATGTCGTAAAACACCATAAAGGCCAGAACAAAATAGCATCAATGTTGCGTGAAATTTTACATGATAGTAAAATGATCCGCAACCGTCATGAGCATTTATATAACCCCAAGAATATTGACCAGGAAGTATTTGAAGACAAAGTACAGGAATATTATTCTTTACGCTGCGTGACGCAGGTATTGGGGCCTGTTTATGACACCATTGCACAGGCAGAAAAAGTTTTGGTGGATGAACTGAATTCCGTGAATGATAATCCCGTAATTGACCATGAAAACCGCGACATTTTCCATGGTGGAAACTTTCACGGAGATTATGTTTCACTGGAAATGGATAAGTTAAAAATTTCTGTTACCAAAGTATCAATGCTTTCAGAAAGGCAGTTAAACTATTTGCTGAACAACAAGCTGAATCAGAAATTTCCGCCATTCGTGAATCTTGGTATATTGGGCCTGAATTTCGGTATGCAGGGGGTTCAGTTTACAGCCACTTCAACAGTTGCAGAAAATCAAACCCTGTCTTTCCCAATGTATGTGCATAGCATACCTAACAATAACGACAACCAGGATATTGTGAGCATGGGTTGTAATGCTGCGCTGATGTGCAAAAAAATTATTGACAATTCTTTCCAGGTCCTTGCCATCCAGACAATGACGGTATTGCAGGCTATTGATTACCTGAATTGCGCAGAAAAACTTTCCCCTAAAACACATGAGCTTTATATTAACGTGAGAAAAATATTTCCAAAGTTTATAGAGGATTCGACAAAATATAGAGAGATACAGCGAGTGAAAGATTATTTTGAAAACGCAGACCCATTGGTCACTTCAAAAATAAATACCTCAACGGCTGTTTCATTATCATAACAGCATTGTATAAATTCAGGCATCCGTAATTGATGAAAATCTTAAACAAATAAATAATGAAATGCGCATTGGTAACCGGTGGTTCGAGGGGTATTGGCCGGGCTATTTGCCTGAAATTGGCGGCTATGGGATATTATGTAATAATAAATTACAAAGGCAACGAAACAGAAGCACATAAAACCCTTGCACAGATCAAAGAAAACAGCGGCCATGCAGAATTGTTACGTTTTGATGTTGCCGACAAAAAGGATATCGAAAAAATATTAGGTAGCTGGATTGAACAAAACCCGGAAAAAAATATTGAAGTACTCATCAATAATGCCGGCATCAAAGATGACGGTTTGATGATATTTATGAAGGACGAACAATGGGATAAAGTGCTTACTACGAACCTTGACGGTTTTTTTTATACAACAAGAATGGTATTGCAGGGAATGCTGATGAAAAAATATGGCAGGATAATAAATGTAGTTTCTCTTTCAGGCCTGAAAGGATTGCCCGGGCAAACAAATTATTCTGCTGCCAAAGCAGGGATCATCGGCGCCACAAAAGCGCTGGCCCAGGAAGTAGGCCGGAAAGGAATTACTGTGAATGCCGTTGCACCAGGTTTTATTAAAACAGATATGACTGAAGGTCTTGACGAAAAAGAGCTCCAGGCAATCATCCCGGTGAAGAGATTTGGTACTGCAGAAGAAGTGGCGCATGCAGTGGGGTTTTTAGCCTCCCCTGAGGCTGGTTATATTACCGGCCACGTGCTTTCTATTAATGGAGGGTTGTATTCGTGAAGAGGATATTTTAAATGATAACGGATACACAAAATAGCAGCTTCAACATTCGATACTGACTAAGCACAATTTTCTTATTTTCGTTATAATCATATGAACAGAGTAGTGATAACAGGAACGGGCATTTACTCTTGCATTGGCAAAAACCTTGACGAAGTAAGAGACTCATTATATCATGGCAGATCCGGTATAGTATTCGACCCCATGCGTAAAAGTTTCGGATATCGCTCAGGCCTGGTGGGCCTTGTTGAAAGACCAAATTTAAAAGGGCTTTTAGACAGAAGGGCTCGTATTACACTACCGGAGCAGGGCGATTACGCCTATATTGCAACTATTGAAGCGTTGAAAAATGCTGGAATTGACCCGGATTATTTTGATACACATGAAGCCGGGGTTTTATATGGCAACGACAGTACCGCAAAACCGGTTATTGAATCTATTGATATTATCCGCGATAAAAAAGACACCATGCTGGTAGGTTCAGGAGCAGTTTTTCAAACCATGAATTCCACTGTTACCATGAATCTTGCTACCATTTTTAAACTTAAAGGGGTAAACTTTACTATAAGTGCAGCTTGTGCAAGCGGTTCTCACGCCATCGGGCTAGGCTATCATTTTATAAAAAGCGGTTTGCAGGAAATGATTATATGCGGAGGCGCCCAGGAAATAAATCATTATTCAATGGGTACTTTTGATGCGCTTTCGGCATTTTCAGTGCGGGAATCAGATCCGACAACAGCTTCCAGGCCTTTTGACAAAGACAGGGACGGATTAGTACCGAGCGGCGGAGCGGCTACGGTTATACTGGAAAGCCTTGAATCAGCACAGCGAAGAGGGGCAAAAATATTGGGTGAAGTGATCGGATATGGGTTTTCCTCAAATGGCGGCCACATTTCCAACCCAACTGTTGACGGGCCTGCACGATCGCTGCAAATGGCCCTAAAAGATGCCGGAATAGCACCCAAAAACGTAGATTATATTAATGCCCACGCCACTTCCACGCCCGCCGGCGATACGAATGAAGCAAAAGCCATCAATGAAGTGTTTGGGCAGGACAGGCCTTATGTGAGCTCCACCAAATCAATGACAGGTCACGAGTGCTGGATGGCGGGTGCCAGTGAAATCATTTATTCTCTGCTGATGATGCAGAATAATTTTATTGCCCCCAATATCAATTTTGAGAACCCCGATGAAGATTCTGCAAAATTGAATATCGTAAAAACTTCTTTGGAAAAAGATATAAATGTATTTTTGTCTAACTCCTTTGGATTTGGGGGTACCAATTCATCATTAATTGTGAGAAAATTTAACTGACGCATTAAATAACTTATGAAAAGTATGGACATCGTAGAAAAAATAAACAATTTTTTGGTTGAAGAATTCGAAGTAGACCCTGCAAAGATTAATCCGGGCGCCAATTTGAAAGAAACACTGGAACTTGACAGCCTGGATTATATTGATTTGGTAGTGGTTATTGAAAACAACTTCGGCATTAAAGTAGATCCCGTTGACTTTATTGAGATGGTTACGTTCCAGGATTTTTATAATTACATTGCAAATCGTTTACATTCTAAACAACCTGCATAATGCCTTTATGGCAAGGTAAATCAAATGCATCCCCACTAGGATACAGGATTTTCGTAAGCATACTAAAAAACTTTGGTATCAGGCCCGCTTATGTTTTATTGAGATTCGTCGCTTTATATTATTCCCTGTTTTCATACAAATCTTCAAAACCGGTTTTTGACCTTTACCATTATAAACTGGGCTATGGCCGACTGAGTTCATTACTCAAAGTGTACAGTAACTATTATATGTTTGGCCAGTCGCTGATCGACAGGGTTGTAGTGATGGCAGGTATCCCCAATAAATTCAGTTTTGATTTTGATGGCGAAAATTATTTGCATGAAATGGCAACACAAAAAAAAGGCGGCATACTGCTGAGCGCCCATCTTGGCAACTGGGAAATTGCCGGTCATTTACTCAAAAGGCTTAATGCAAAAATTAACGTGGTAATGTTTGATGAAGAACATGAGAAAATAAAGCAATACCTCGATTCAGTTAAAGGAGAAAAGTCCATGCATATTATCGCCATCAAAAAAAATCTCTCGCACATTTACGAAATCAGTGACGCATTAAAAAATAATGAACTGGTTTGCATGCATGCAGACAGGTTCCTTGAAGGCAATAAAACATTTTCTGAGAAATTGCTGGGTACAGAAGCTAAATTTCCGATAGGCCCTTTTTTATTAGCCGCACAGTTCAAAGTGCCTGTTTCACTTACCTTTGCTGTTAAGGAAACAAATGCACATTATCATTTCTTTGCTACAAAACCAAAAGAATACGACCTGAAATCCAAAGAAAATTTTATGAAAGAACTGCTCAAAGATTTTGCTGCAGAAATGGAAGCGAAGTTGAAACAATATCCTGAACAGTGGTATAATTATTATGATTTCTGGCATTGAACGAAGTTAGCGATAACGAGTAAGCAGACAGTTTTACTTACAGGAATGATTAAGATCATTACTCAATTATAATTAATCAATTTGGCAAATGCTCCCTTTGGAATACAATATACTTGCACTCATTCCGCAAAAGCCACCTTTTGTGTTGGTAGACCGGTTAATAGATTGCGATGAAAAGTCGGCCAAAACCGGTTTTTTTATTCCCGGGGATCATGTGCTGGTTGAGAAAGGGTTTCTTAGCGAAGCCGGCCTGATCGAAAATATTGCGCAAACCGCTGCAGCAAGAGCAGGTTATATGACAAAAGAAAATAACGCTATTCCGCAAATAGGGTATATAGGAGATGTAAAAAATCTGGAAATTGATGAATTACCCAAAATAAATAATACTATCGAAACCACGATTTCCATAAAAAATCAGATTTTTGATATCACGGTTATTGAAGGAGAAGTAAAACACAATGGTAAAACGCTGGCAAAATGTGAAATGAAAATTTTTATTTCCAATCAAACATAAATTTAATTGAATTATGAACCCGTCTTTTTTTACCAAACACAAGCTTGCTCTACTGCTGTTTTCATTTTTTGTATTGACTGTAACTACATCAGCGCAAACACTTAAAGATGTTTTTACAAACAGCGCCTCACAGGTATTATACCTCGGTATTGATTTCACGAAATTCAAAGTTATTGATGAACCAACAGCAAATGCCACGGATATTCGCGAACGCCAATATGCCGGCATAAACGATCTTATTATTAACGAAGCCAAGAAATACGATCTTAAATCAGCATTTCAAAGAAATGAAATGGACCATGATATTAGTTTTGTTGCTGAAAGAAACTCAAAAGCCAATATTGCAGACATCGTTTCAACAAATACTGCCGACTATCACAGGCTTAAAGATTCCGATATTGAATCTCTGGTAAAAGGCTTTAGCTTCGGCGGCAAAAAGGGGATCGGGCTTTTATTTGTGGCTGAAGCCATGAGCAAATCAGAAAAATCAATCGCTGTCTGGGTTACCTTGATTGACATGGGCAGCAGAAAAATCCTGATGACTGAAAGACTGGAAGGCAAACTGGCCGGATTTGGCTTTCGAAATTATGTTGGCGGTGGTATTAAAAGTGTAATTGACCAGATAGAGAAAAAGAAATACAAGGAGTGGAAAGGGAAATTTGATCACTAGGCTTATAAACATGATGCAAAAAACGCTAAGCGACCGTACGGAAATTTTAGTTCGATTTAATGAGGCCGATCCTTTGGGCATTGTCTGGCACGGGCATTATATCCGGTATTTCGAAGATGGAAGGGAATCGTTCGGCGAAAAATACGGAATCAGGTACCTGGATTTTTTTAATGAAGGTTTTGTTGTGCCCATAGTAAATGTTCAGTGTGACTATAAACGTTCGTTGAAATATGGGGAAAAAGTAATTGTTGAAACAAGTTTTATTCCCTGCGAAGCGGCTAAAATAAAATTTTCTTACAGGCTTTTCAATACCCAAACAGATGAACTCGTTGCCGCGGGTTCATCTGTACAGGTTTTCTTAGACAAGGAAAATTCTACTTTACAATTGGTAAATCCTCGTTTTTTTGAGGAATGGAAAAAAAAGCACAAGCTGGCCTAACCGTAAATAATGAAAGAAGTATTTGTTGTTTCCGATAATATCCTGTCTCCGCTTGGCCCTACTTCAGAGATTAATTTCAGTGAGCTGAAGAAAAATCACTCGGGCATCCGTCTCCACGAAAAGGACCAGTTCTCCCCTGTTCCGTATTATGCTTCTCTATTAACCGGAGATGGAATCCGGATAACCGGACAAAGGGATATGTTTACCAAATTTGAGCAGCTTATCATTCAATCAATCAGCCAGGCTATAGAAAGTACAGCTATTGATCTGCGTGATAAAAAAACGGCACTTATTATTTCAACCACCAAAGGGAATATTAGCCTGCTTGAAACTGAACCTTTCAGCAGCAAGTTGAAAGATAGAATAGCATTGCACACATCGGGCAGGCTGATTGCTTCGCACTTTAATTATCCCGGTACACCAGTCATGGTTTCTAACGCGTGTATTTCCGGTCTGCTCGCACTTTTAACAGGCTTTCGCCTGCTGCAAACAGGCAGGTATGAAAATGCTGTGGTTACCGGTGGCGACCTGATCACTAAATTTATCTTATCGGGCTTTCAATCTTTTATGGCTGTAAGTGCATTTCCATGCAAACCTTTTGATGCAGAGAGGAATGGTATTACGCTGGGTGAAGGTGCAGCCACGATTGTGCTTTCCTCGAACAGGAAATATGCCGGGAATGTTATACTTGCAGGCGGATCAGTTAGCAATGATGCCAATCATATTTCAGGCCCGTCAAGAACCGGTGAAGAATTAGCACTCGCTATTAATAATGCTTTGAAAACTGCTGGAATTCACAGCAATGATATTGATTTCATTTCAGCTCATGGAACAGCAACTATATATAATGACGAAATGGAAGCTAAGGCCATTTCCCTATCAGGAATGGAACATGTACCTGTAAACAGTCTTAAAGGGAATTATGGTCATACGCTCGGTGCGGCAGGTCTTATTGAGTCCGTTATTACCATTCATTCCATGAATGAAAATACCATTTTGCCAACTCTCAATTTTAACCAAAGCGGCGTGTCAAAATCTATAAATATTTGCAGTATTTTGCATTCGGCAGTTTTAAACAATTGCCTGAAAACAGCATCTGGTTTTGGAGGCTGTAATGCAGCGCTGGTGTTTAAGAAATCCTGAATTGTATTTTTATAAAATTTTGCCATAAAAAAGTGTGCCGGTTTGTATAGAAATATTCAACATGATTTTTTTAAAACAATGAAATAAAACCTTAACCTGACATAAAGACTGACGAGTACATGAATTTTTTTAACAAGGATAAAAAAACGGCATTTGATGCGAAAGAAGCTGCTCAATGGATTGCTTTTGGCCCTGTAATTTTCCAGGTAGCAAGAGCTTTACGTAATTTCGGGATTTTAGAAATTATTGAAGAAAGCGGAGAGAACGGAATTACACTTGAAGAAATCAGTGAGAAAACTAAACTTTCGCATTATGGGGCCAGGGTCTTACTTGAATCTGGTCTAAGTATGGGATTGGTAATCATCAACAATCATAAATATGCCATTGCGAAAACGGGGCACTTCATTTTGCATGACCCGCTGACAAGAGTGAATATGGATTTTGTAAACGACATTTGTTACAAAGGTCTTTTTCACCTGGAAGAAAGTATTGTTAAAGGCGAGGCTGCCGGGATGAAAGAGCTTGGCGACTGGCCTACCATTTACGAGGGAGTAGCACACCTGCCCGAAAATTTGCAGAAAAGCTGGTTTGCATTTGATCACTTTTTTTCTGACGATGCTTTCCCGAAAGTGCTGCCGCTCGTATATAAACATAATATCAAAAAACTGCTCGACATAGGAGGTAATACCGGCAAATGGGCTATGGCCTCTGTCAAATACGCCCCTGATGTGCATGTCACGATAATGGACCTGCCCGGGCCGACAAAAGTGGCCAGAGAAAAAATTGCTGAACTAAAACTGGACAATAGGATATCATTTATCACCAGGAATCTGCTTGAGGATAAAATTCCTTTTCCGGAAGGGTTCGATGCAATATGGATGAGCCAGTTTCTTGATTGCTTTTCAGAAGAAGATATTGTTTCAATTTTAAAAAGATGTTATGACGCATTGGATGAAAATGGCATCATGTTCATTCTGGAGCCTTTTTGGGACAGGCAAAAATTTGAAACAGCTGCATTTTGTTTGCATCAAACATCGATTTATTTTACAGCATTAGCCAATGGCAAAAGCCAGATGTATAGCGCGGAAACATTTCTGCCATGTATAAAAAAAGCCGGGTTTGAAATTGAGGAGCAAATAAATAATATAGGATTGAGCCAGACATTACTGAAATGCAGAAAAAAAATATAAATGTGAAAAAATTTCAGCACCTGGGTTTCTTACAAAAACCAATACTGATTATTTTCATATTTTCTGTTTTGCAGGTTTCCTATACTTGCTGACCTAAACAAATTAAAGTATGAATACCGAAAAAATTGACGTATTGGTAATCGGTGCCGGTCCCGCAGGCACTATTGCCGCATCACTGGTAAATAAAGCAGGTTATAAAGTAAAGATTGTCGAAAAACTGAAATTTCCCCGCTTTGTAATTGGCGAAAGTTTGCTGCCCAGATGTATGGAAGCCTTGACAGAAGCAGGCTTTCTTGATGCAGTTAAGGAAAGGGGATTCCAGGAAAAATTCGGGGCTAAATTTGTAAAAAACGGCAAAACATGCGATTATTTTTTTGCAGACCAATTTACACCCGGGTGGACCTGGACATGGCAGGTGCCTCGTGCAGAGTTTGATAAAATACTTGCCGACACTGTTCAGCAAATGGGCGTTCCTGTTAATTATGAAACAACAGTGACGGGTATCCGTTTTAATGGCTCTGATTCCATAACCACTGTTGAAGATGCCAATGGCAATACAACCGAGATCGAAGCAAAGTTTATTATTGACGGTAGCGGCTATGGCCGTGTGATTCCCCGCCTGTTCAATATGGACAGGCCTTCCAGCCTACCCCCAAGAAAAGCAGTTTTTACACACACCCTCGATTTAAAAAGATCTCTCTCAGATGAACCAAACCGGATTACTATTATTGTTCATAAAAAAGCAGTGTGGGTCTGGGTAATACCTTTCTCAAACGGCATAACATCATTAGGTTTTGTTGCCGATCCGGAGTTTTTTGATGCATACTCCGGCAGCCTGAATGAACAGCTCCGCGCAATGATTGCCGATGAACCCTATTTGAAAGAACGCTTCAAAGACGTGGAGTTTGTTTTCGATGCCAGGATATTACAGTCATGGTCAACTACTACTGACAAATTTTATGGAGATGGTTTTATATTAACCGGTAACGTTACAGAATTTCTTGACCCGGTATTTTCATCAGGCGTTACTCTCGCTTCTGTTTCCAGTCAACTTGCAGCTCACCTGGTGATCAGAAAACTAAAAGGCGAAGTGATTGACTGGGAAAAAGAATACACTGAAAAAATGATGACAGGGGTGAATACCTTTCGTTCATATATTGAAGCCTGGTATGATGGAACACTTGACACCATCTTTTTTGCAGAAGAACAGGACCTGCAAATCAAAAGCATGATCTGTTCGGTACTTGCAGGTTATGTGTGGGATTCCGGCAATCCATATGTAAAGAACCATAAAGGCTCTTTAATCAAACTTGCATCCATGATTGAAATGCGCGACAACCATAAAAAAAAGCAGCCCGCTGCCAATACATAATTCCTACAGTGCACCAGAAAGATTATTACATTACAGCAAGTTGCCGGATAAGCAACCAGGTTATTCATAAAGACAGGCAGAAAATTTTTGAAGACAACAAACCGTCATTAACGGATTTTCTGCTTTCTGCTTATGATCATTTCGGTTTTCAATACCCGAAATTTTATAAAATGGATACCCTGAGCAAACTGGGATGGCTGGCTTCAGAAGTTTTGCTGAAAAATTCTTTTCCACAGCTACACTATAAACCGGAAGAAGTCGGAATTGTGTTGTCCAATTCAAATGCAAGCCTGGATACCGATATCAAATATTTTGACAGCACCAAAGAATTCGCCAGCCCTTCTTTATTTGTTTATACATTACCCAACATTATAACGGGAGAAATCTGCATCAGGAATAAATTCAAAGGAGAAAATGCTTTTTTTATACAGGAGCGATTTGATGCCGACTTTATTAAACAATATGCCGGCTATCTTCTTAATAATAATATATTGCAGTGTTGTATCTGTGGGCGTGTTGACGTAATACAGGAAGATTACGAAGCTTTATTAGTTTTGATTGAAAAATCAGGTACGGGGAACCATGTTTTATTTACAACAGAAAATATTCAATCATTAAATCAAAAATAGATGGATACTTTATTAAGCGATCTGAAAAAACAAATTGTGGAGCAATTGAATTTGCAGGATGTGAAGCCTGAAGATATCGGCGATGAGCAACCGCTTTTTGTTGAAGGCCTGGGGCTCGACTCCATCGATGCGCTGGAACTGATTGTGCTGTTACAACAACATTACAAAATAAAACTGGCTAATGCCGATGAGGGTCCAAAAGTATTTTATTCAGTGAAAACAATGGCTGATTATATCAGGACGCATCAGCAAAAAGCAGTATAATGTTATGGGTTCACCAGTTTTTGTTGCAGGTCTTGGGGTAATTTCAGCAATCGGAAACAATGTGGCTGAAAATTTTAATGCACTGCAAACGGCACATGCAGGAATGACTAATATCAAATTGCTGGAAACTGTACATAAGAATGAATTCCCTGCTGCAGAAGTAAAATTAACCAATGAAGAATTATCCGTCAAAACAGGCTTATCGCCTGAAATAAGCCGCACCGCACTCTTAAGTACTATTGCAGCAAAAGAAGCGATAGATGATGCAGCTGTTGAACATTTCGACTCGTTGAGAACCGGGTTTATATCTGCAAATACAGTTGGAGGAATGGATAAGACTGAAAAATTTTTTTCAGAATTTCTTGTCAGCAATAAAAAAGGAAAACTAAGAAACGTTGTTCATCATGAATGTGGAAGTGTTACTGAAATAACTGCTGACAAACTGAACATTAAAAATTACATCAGCACCATAAGTACCGCCTGTTCCTCGTCTGCCAATTCAATATTTCTTGGAGCCAGGCTGATAAAAAATAATTACCTCGATATGGTGATTGCCGGCGGTGTTGATGCCCTCACAAAATTTACATTAAACGGCTTTAATACATTAATGATACTTGATCGTGATTTCTGTAAGCCTTTTGATGAAAAAAGAAGGGGGTTAAATCTCGGGGAAGGCGCAGGTTATGTGGTTTTGGTTTCAGAGAAGCTGGCTTCCTCTCTACCCAAAAAACCTTATTGTTTACTGAGCGGATACGCAAATGCCAACGACGCCTATCATCAAACTGCATCATCACCCGATGGTACGGGATCATTTATGGCAATGCAGGGCGCTTTGAAGAAAGCCTCATTATTGGCTTCTGATATTGACTATATTAATCTTCATGGAACGGGAACACAGAATAACGACATCGCAGAAGGCACAGCAATAAAAAGATTATTCGGCCCGTCGTATCCTAAAATGAGTTCCACCAAATCTTTCACCGGCCATACTTTGGGGGCAAGCGGAGGAATAGAAGCCGTATTTTCAGCTTTAGCGGTAAAACATGGAATTGTTTATCCTAACCTACGCTTCGAAACTTCCATGAAAGAACTTCCGTTTACTCCGCAAACAGAGTTTTTAAAAAATCAAGAAATCGGGCATGTATTATCCAACTCATTTGGGTTCGGCGGCAATTGTTCATCACTGATTTTTTCTGCAGTTTAAAATCATTCTCACAAAATATTATTCAACTTCACATATTGAAGCAGCATAATTGTTTTACCGTCTTTGATATCACCACTATTAATCATCTGCATAGCTTTATCTATATTTATCTCCAGTACTTCAATGTTTTCCTCTTCATGATCCAGGCCCCCACCATCGGTGACCTTCATTTCATTTGAGTATTCCGCAATAAAAAAATATAAAATTTCAGTTACAGAGCCCGGAGACATATATGCTTCAAATATTTTCTGAACATTTTTTATTCTGTAACCTGTTTCTTCTTCTGTTTCACGCTTAATGCAATCTTCCGGATTATCCTTATCTAATAAACCGGCACAAGCCTCAATCAGCATACCATTTTCATTCCCGTTAATAAAAGTCGGAAGACGGAATTGCCTGGTAAGTACCACTGTTTGTTTATTCGTATTAAAGAGCAAAATAGTCGCCCCGTTTCCCCTGTCGTATGCTTCCCTGGTTTGGACCTGCATATGGCCATTCTTCTTTTCATATTCGTAAGTGATTTTTTTTAAGACATACCAATTGTCTGAAAGAACCTTTGTTTCCAGAATTTTCACATTGTTAATCATGAAATTTATTATAAGTTATTTTGATTAAAATTAATGATCAGATCAGATACCGATTTTACGAAACCTTTAATTTAAATATAAAAATATTCCCGGCGATACAAAATTGCTTTTACATAAATAAGAAAACCTCCGCAGAACGGAGGTTTTACATGCAAAATTGAAATCAAACCCTATTCAGCAATTTTAATGTTTTATTTTTTTATTATTTTTTCATTATAAAAATTACCATTCGCCGAAACAATATGAACAAAATAATTTCCCGTAGAAAGTGAGCCGATATTAACCTGGTTGTTGCCGGAATGGATTATCACAACTGATACCAATCTGCCAAACTGATCGAATATCTGGCCTCTGCAATCTTCAGATAAAGCAGACCTGATATTCAGCACATCCTTTACAGGATTCGGCCAAGCAGCTATTTGCATGCAAGATGCCGAAGCAATATTAACCAGCTTGATTTCCGAATAATTATCCTCGTCTTTAAAATCAACTTCATGAATACGATAGTAGTTATTTCCCTGCCATGGATTGTAGTCAATGTATGAATACTCGTTTGCCATTTCACTATAGGGTACATAAGCAAGTATATTCCAACTGTTATTATCATTGCTTCTTTCAATATAAAAACCTTTTACATTTATTGCACCAGCTATTTTCCAATCAAGCGACACATTATTATTCTGCAATGAAACTGTAAATGAAGACCATACCACAGGCAAAACAGTAAACGGGAAATTACATGATGTAAGGTCGTTTCCGACTCCAGATGTACTCAGTGTTCCAACAAAAGTTAAAGAAGCCGCAGTTTTGTTTGTTAATTGATAAAGACCGTTGTTTCCAGCAGTTAAATAAAGCGCTCCTAAAGCATTAAAAGCAACTCCCTGAAAACCGGAAGAGCTTGCCGGTACAGCTGTGGCAGGGTCAATAATTTTATTTGCAGTTACACTTGCCTGGACGGTAGTTGGCAAAGGAGCTAATACTTCATAAAGCCCATAATAAAATTTACTCGATGTAAGTATCCACAAATTTCCTAACCCGTCAATTGCCATATCGCCTGAATTTTGGGTTATAATGAGCGTGCTCACACTTGCACCAAATTGGTCGACAATATTAGAAGTAATGGTGGTCCATGAATTTGACGCTATATTATAATAGAAAAGATTCCCATTAACATCAGTGCAGTAATACCCGGTACCGTTAAAATTTACACAACCCGCATGCACCGTAGCACGGATAGGGCTGGTTGTAAGTGTTGTATATACCTGTAATGTAGGGTCAAAGGATACAAATTCTCCTCCGTTCGATGATGAGGGGTTAACTTTGAAATAATAGAACTTGCCATTTATGGAATTGTACCCAATGGCATTCGACTGATTTGGAGAAGCACCTGAATAAGCCGCTGTATTTATTTTAGAACCAACACTGGCATTCGAAATGTTAATAGGATAAATTGCCCCATTGCTTGTAAGCCCAAAAATATTATTTGGATTTGAACAAACCTGTGCAGTTACATTTCCTCCAAACAATACACTAACCACTATAACGATGCGTAACGCAACGAGAGTCATCTTTGTTGGGGTTATGTAATCTTGTTTCATTTTAATAGGATTGAGATTAACAATAAATCATACCATCTTCATCGATATCGGATCAATTCTTTTTTCAGAATTATTGAAAACCCACAAAGGATAAGATGTGTGAAAATATAGGATGAGGTTATCTGAAATATGCCTAAATAATGCCATAAAACAACGGCAAGGGATACAACATATTATACAAACATATTTGACAGAAAAATCCCTGATAGGGAAAAAAAGTCTCGAAAAAGGAAAAATATTTAAAAATCCGTTTGTCTTGCCTGTTTGTCTAAGCCACTGACATTAACGCTAAAGAGGGGATTCATTGTATATTTTGAATCAGAGAATCAATATTTTGATATGTCTCATAATGAACAGGAACATTAAACACCATTCCTGATTTTTTGAATTTTATAAACCCCTCAGCATTAATTTTTGCTTTGCTACTAAGCAATAATTGAAACGCATTCTTTAGAATACCGGCTATGCCTATTTTAAATGTAACCGGCACATAAAAGCTGTCAAGTCTGGGGATATTAACAATTGAATCAATACGGCAATGAGCTGTTTGTTTATCATTCAGAAAAAACAATACATCCGCCTGCTTCAACTCCAACGGGAATTTGTTCGGATTATAAAATTTAATATTTGCCGAAACCAAAGATTCGCCAGCATCAACCTTATTAATTTGTAAATTATCAAACCCTTTATATTGAGGCTGCAAAGGTTTTGTGCAACCGGAAGTAACACCTATAAAAAATAATATAACCGCCGACAGGTTGAAATTTGTCTTCATACTGCAATGTAAAGGAAGCGAAGCAAACAATTAGTTAAAACAAATTTGAAAGGCTTTATTATTTTTATAGAACAATCCTAACATTAAGATTATTATATGTCAACCCTAAAAACAACCGGCATATTTACCGAATTTTTTAACAGTGAAAAATCTGGCGGACTAATATTGATTTTTTGCACAATTATTTCTGTAGCTGTTGCAAACTCGTCTGTCGGAGATGCATATCTGCATTTCTGGCACACTAACCTGGATTTATCTTTTACAACAATGAAATTGAATCACTCCATAGAAGAATGGATTAATGATGGGTTGATGTCTGTCTTTTTTTTATTGGTTGGTCTCGAAATAGAAAGGGAGTTGTATATCGGTGAACTTTCTGATTTCAGGAATGCGCTCTTGCCCATCATTGCGGCTATAGGAGGTATGGCTATTCCGGCCTTATTTCATTTTCTATTTAATCACAACACCTCTACCCAGTCCGGAATTGGTATACCCATGGCAACAGATATCGCCTTTGCATTGGGTATTCTTTCGCTTGCCGGAAATAAAATCCCTCCTTCGGTGAAAATTTTTTTAACGGCACTTGCCATCATTGATGACCTGGGTGCTGTAATTATCATTGCAGTATTTTACACAAAAGATTTATCTGTGCTTAATCTTTCTGTTGCATTTGTTATTTTTATTTTATTGCTGGCATTTAACAGAATGAAAATAAAAAACCTCTTATTTTATATTATACCAGGCATTGCCATGTGGTATTTTATGCTGAAATCAGGTGTGCATGCTACTATAACAGGCATACTGCTTGCATTTGCCATACCATTCGATAAAGATGGCAGTAACCTGTCCGAAAAAGTGCAGCATTTTTTACATAAACCGGTAGCATTTTTAATACTCCCCTTATTTGCTCTTGCCAATACAGGAATTATCCTGGCAAAAGGATGGCATTTAACGCTGCTCAGCAATAACAGCATAGGCATTGTTGCAGGTTTGTTTTTTGGCAAGCCGATGGGTATTTTGCTTTTCAGTGTTGCTGCCATAAAAATGAAATTATGCAGGTTGCCTCATGAAATGCATTGGGAGTATTTATCAGGGGTTGGAGCCTTGGCAGGGTTGGGTTTTACTATGTCCATATTCATAACCAACCTTGCTTTTCAGGATGCAGATATTATCCAAAACTCAAAAATAGCCATCCTTACGGCATCTATGTTTGCCGGAATATTGGGGTTTCTATTACTAAAAAAAGCAAGCCGAAAAATGCCGCATAATCTTCAGCCTGACTAAAAATAAATAAACAAAGCCGGCGTTTATAGAACATCTCCCCTGTTTCCCAGAAAATATGAATCGACCGGTTTTAAAAACTGTCTTTATTATTTCATTTCGAAAACAGGTGACGGTTTAATAAAATACCTTTTGCAGATGAAGCATGCCTGTTTTTTAATCCTTTTATTCTTCTTTTTCATTTATCATACTACTGCTCAAAGAAAACCCTCCGCTATTCATTTTAAAAAAGGAGATTTTATTGGTAACGGAAATCTTACAAAGGGGAAATTCGAAAAATCATTTCTGGCGAATGCTCATTTCAAAAAAAAATATTATGTGCTGCTGCAGTTTGACCAAATTCCCGGCAGCAATGAAAGAAATGAGCTGTCTAAAAAAGGGATTTTATTGTTCAACTATTTGCCATCAAACGCGTTCATGGCCGAGCTGCCGGATAGTTTTTCTTCGCAGGATCTAATGAATTACCACGCAACAGGAATTTACAATCTTGACCCCAGGTTTAAAATTTCTGCTAAACTGGGGTCCGACATCGACGAGCGCACATATAAACCGGATAACCTGACAGCCGTTAGTTTCTTTGGTTCAATGAAAAGAGATGACGTCATTAAAGAAATTGAAAGCAAAGGGGCTCAAATTGTAAGTACTAAGATCAAGCCTTCGCACATCCTTTTCCTCAAGGCATCCTCAACCACTCTAAAAAGAATCACTTCATTACCATTTGTTGAATACGTTACCCATCAGGTTTTAAAAGATACACCGCTTAATTACAATAACCACGCAATACATGCGCTTGATGCGCTGGGGGCTTTATCCGGAAGAAATTTGCAGGGAAAAAATGTAACTATTGGCGTTGGCGATAATGCAGACCCTCAATCACATGTGGATTTTACCGGCAGGCTTATTGACCGAAACCCTAATGTAATTACCAGCCATGGCACACATACAGTAGGCACTACAGGTGGTGCTGGCCTGGTTAATCCAAAATACAAAGGCATGGCGCCTAAAGCTACTTTAATAAGCCAGAATTTCAGTGATATACTTGTAAATGCACCGGTATACATTAAGGATTTCAACATGGTGCTGACTAATAATTCATATTATTCCGGCGCCAACGGTTGCAATGGCGAAGGCGAATATGATGCATTAGCCAACTATGCTGACGATCAGATTTATGCTGGCGATTCATTGCTCCACGTGTTTGCTGCAGGTAATGATGGCGGACTCACCTGTTCGCCCTACCAGAAATCATTTGCTACAATAAAATCCGGTTTTCAATGCGGAAAGAATGTGTTGACTGTTGGCGCAATTGATAACCTGAGTTATTTAGCTGCCAGCTTTTCAAGTCGCGGGCCGGTAAATGACGGACGAATAAAACCTGAGATAATAGCCGGTGGCGCAACGATTACATCCACTCTTCCATATAATACATATGGCATCAGCGTGGGCACAAGCATGTCCGCTCCAACAGTTACCGGAACGTTAGGCCTGTTATATGAAAGATATCGCCAGTTACACGGCGGCACAAATCCATCATCCGCATTAATAAAGGCCGTTGCCTGTAACAGCGCTGATGATCTTGGCAACCCCGGTCCAGATTACACTTATGGGTTTGGCATGTTAAATGCCAGAACAGCGGTGGAAGCACTTGAAAATAATCATTACTTCACAGGCAATATTTCCAATTCAGGAATCCAAACCCATACGGTTAGCCTTCCGGCTGCTGCACAGCAATTAAAGATTATGTTATACTGGAATGATCCTGCAGCCGCAACTTCCGTCGGGCCTGCATTGGTTAATAACCTCGATCTTATCGTTACAGAACCTGATGGCGCTACAACCCATCATCCTTTAATTTTGAATCCTGATCCGGCACATGTAGCTGATAATGCAGTCGAAGGAACCGACAACCTGAACAATATTGAACAAGTAGTAATCAACGGCCCTGGAGCAGGCAATTATACAATAACCATAAACGGCACGAGTGTGCCGGCTTCGTCACAAGATTATGTAATTGCTTATGAAATCATTAATCCATCAGTTACTGTTGAATACCCTTTTGGAAATGAAACCTGGGTGCCGGGCGAAACAGAGTACATCAGGTGGAGTGCGTATGGCGGCGACCCCAATACCTTCACATTAGAATATTCGACTGATGATGGCACAAGCTGGAACACCATCACAAATAATGCTGCTGCTGCTGCCCGCTCTTACGCATGGGTTGTTCCGAATATTCCGACCAACAAAGCACTGATAAGAGTAACAAGAAATACAGTGAACTATAGCGATGTCAGCGACTATGATTTTGTGATACTCGGCCAGCCTTCTATCACACTTACCAATCCATGTCAGGGTTATGCTCAACTTAAATGGAATGCCATAAATTCCGCAACAGGCTATGAGATTATGACCATAAAAGGCGACAGTATGCAAACTATTGCAAACACCACTGACACCAGCTACCTGTTACAAGGCCTTAACCGCAATAGCACATACTGGTTTACTGTTCGTGCAATCAACGGATCAACAGCCGGCAGACGCGCCATCGCGGCAAGCATCATTCCTAACGGTGGGGCATGTACGCTTTCAGGAAAAGATTTCAGTGTCGATTCTTTGATTGCCCCGGGAACAGGCAGGCAACATACTTCAACAGAATTGAGTAGCTCTTCTGTGCTAACCATCAGGATTAAAAATCTTGGAACCCTGGCATCATCATCTCCAATTCCTGTTTCTTACCAGGTAAACGGGGGGCCTGTTATTACCGAAAATATCATCTCCGTTATTGCTGCAAACACAGCATACAACTATAATTTTAGCATGCCGTACGATTTCTCAAATGTTGGCACCTACACTATAAAAACATGGGTGAGTTATCCTGGTGATACCTTAAATGCGAATGACACATTAGTTACCATTATTAAACAACTCCAAAATGATACACTCTCACTAAATCCAAGTTATACTGAAGGCTTTGAAAGTGCAGACACCGCATCATACATTATCAATACCACCGGTTTTAAAAACCTTGACCGTTGTGACTTTTTACACAACAACAACAATGGAAGGGCCAGGACTTTCATAGATAATGGTTTTGCAAGAACGGGCAACAGGTGTGTTACCTTAGACCAAGTATTTTATAGCAGTACAACAACTGCAGACAGTCTTATTACCACATTTAACTTATCAAATTATTCTTCGGGAGACCAGATTTGGCTTGATTATTATTACCGCAACCAGGGTATAGATTTTGCTGCTCCGGGCAATAATGTCTGGATCCGGGGAAATGACCAGTCTGCCTGGATACTTGCAGACACATTATCGACCAGTCCGTCATCATTTGGAATTTATTTACCTTCAAAAAGTATTAATGTAACCGATCTGCTCTCGAAAGCCATTCCGGCACAAAATATCAGCAGCAGTTTCCAGATTAAGTTTGGCGAGGAAGGGAAAGCTTCAGCCAATTCGGTCACTGTTGATGGAGATATAGATGACGGTTTCTCTTTCGATGATATCACCATTACACGGGCATCGAATGATATTGCCATACTTTCATTAGTAAGCCCAAACACAAATGGCATTTGTAACCTGTCTAATGCGGAATCGGTAAAAGTAATGGTACATAATTATAGCGCAACCGTTCTCAATAATGTTTCCGTTTCTTACAGCATCAACGGAACAGTTGTTACCGAAACAATTCCCGCAATCGCCGCACATGATACTATAGTTTATACTTTTAACCAGACCGCAGATTTATCTGCCTATAAAAATTACGATTTGAGGGCCTGGGTTCATGTTAACGGAGATACCTATCCGAAAAACGACAGTTTGCCCGATATCGTTTTCCAGACTGTTCCGGTTATTTCCAGCTTCCCTTACCTGGAAGGCTTTGAAAATAACAATGGTTACTGGGATACCAACGGGATCAATGATAGCTGGCAATGGGGCGCTCCCGCAAAAACAATTATCAATAAAGCTGCTAATGGCAATAATGCATGGGTAACCAATTTAACCGGCAACTATGCCGACAACCAGTCAGGATATTTATATTCCCCCTGTTTTGACTTAAGCAGCCTTGCACACCCGGTTCTTTCTTTCAGTCATATTTTTCAGACAGAAGATGATTGCGACTGCGATTATCACTGGGTAGAATACAGTACAGATGGCATCAACTGGCAAAAACTGGGCACTGTCGGAAACGGAACCAACTGGTACGATAATGCAACCAAAAAGGCCTGGCAGCTATCCGATACCATCTGGCATGTTTCCAGTTTTGATATTCCGACAAACGGCAACCAGGTTCGTTTCAGGTTTGTGATGTTCAGTGATCCCGCCGTTGATTATGAAGGAGTGGGCATAGACGATGTGCACATTTTTGATAAAGATTCCATTTATGCCGGACCAAACATCAGTTCAGGCCTGTCACAAAATGTAAGCGGCGATGCATGGATCAATTTTACCAATGGCGGAAATGTTATCGTATCCATTAACCCCAATGGGCAAGACCTTGGAAATACTAACGTCAAAGTATACCTGTTTGACAGCAGTTCCAGAAATATTTCGAACCAATATTACCTGAACAGGAATATTGTTATCCATCCCGAAAATCAACCAACAGATAGCGTTTCAGTGAGATTCTATTTCCTGGATTCTGAAGCCGACAGCCTGATTAATGCAAAAGGATGTGCTACATGTACTTCTATTCATGATGCATATAAAGCAGGTATTACCCAATACAGCAATGATATACCTGATGAAGACAGCACATTATCCAACAATACAAACGGTACTTACCAGTTTATTTTACCCGGAAAGAATGTTGCAATCATTCCGAATAACAATGGTTATTATGCTGAATATAAAGTAAAAGGGTTTTCGGAATTCTGGATCAATGGTGGGGGCATTAACCAGAACCAACCACTGGCATTAGTACTGCAATCATTTACTGCTGTAAAAATTAATAATTACCAGGCTTTACTTCAATGGAGTATTATAAGCGGCACTAAAACAAAAGAATTCATCATTGAAAAAAGCAGCGACAGCATTTCATTTACCGCTATCGATTCTATCAGCTTCAGCAATTCATTAACGAATTATCAATATACCGACAGCTTATTGAAAGGAACAGATTATTACCGGTTGAAAATTATCGACAGCAGCGGTAATTACCAATATTCGGTAATCCGTTCGGTGGATAACAACTATGTTACTTCAATAAAAATTTATCCTAATCCTGTAGAAGGGAGAATAGTGTATATACTTACACCAGCCAACTGCAAGTATATACAACTGATAGATATGGTGGGAAGAATAGTAACTACAGTAACCACCAGTGGTACCGAAAACATGCTGACCATTCCCGGAATTGCCTCAGGAATTTATTTTGTAGTAGTGCAAACTGATAAGGAGAAAAAAGTCAAAAAAATATTTGTCAAATAAAATGAATGCAGCACGAAACTGCATTCATTTAATATTCCTTGAAATTTTATTAAATATAATCGTTGATCAGGTTCTCAAGCCATTCCTGTTTTCCGCTGATCTGTTTAGGTTCACCATTTGCAATAGCAAATGCACGCAAATCTTCTAGGTTTAATTTTCCACTTTCAAAATCTTTGCCTTTACCGCTGTCAAATGAAGCGTAACGGTCTTTACGGAATTTCTTATACGCTGATTTTTGCAACACTGCATCGGCAATAATAAACGAACGCGCAAATGCATCCATGCCGCCAATATGCGCTAGGAAGATATCTTCCAGATCAGTAGAATTCCTTCTTGTTTTTGCATCAAAGTTGACGCCACCGCCACCAAAACCACCGGCTTCCAAAATTATAAGGGCCGATTCAATCAGTTCATTCAGGTTAACAGGAAACTGATCGGTATCCCAGCCGTTCTGGTAATCTCCACGATTGGCATCAATGCTTCCCAGCATGTTGGCATCAGCGGCGGTTTGCAGTTCGTGCTGGAAAGTGTGCCCGGCCAGTGTCGCATGGTTTACTTCAATATTCAATTTAAAATCCTTATCCAACCCGTATTGGCGAAGAAAACCAATTACTGTTGCGGCATCATAATCATATTGATGCTTAGTAGGCTCGCAAGGTTTCGGCTCAATAAAAAAAGTTCCTTTGAAACCCTGTTTGCGGGCATAATCCTTTGAGATGGTCAAAAATTTTGCCAGGTGGTCCAATTCACGCTTCATATTTGTATTCAGCAATGTCATATAACCTTCACGCCCTCCCCAAAAAACATAGTTCTCACCTCCAAGCGCAATAGTCGCATCCATCGCATTTTTAATTTGTGTGCCTGCATAAGCCACCACGGAAAAATCAGGGTTTGTTGAAGCGCCGTTCATATAACGCGGGTTGGAAAACACATTGGCAGTGCCCCATAATAACTTTACATCGCTTGCTGCCTGTTTTTGTTTTGCATAATCAACAATTGTTTGTAGCCGGCTTTCATATTCACTTATCGAATTGCCTTCATCAACCAAATCCACATCATGAAAACAATAATAAGGCACGCCCAGTTTGGTAATAAATTCAAAAGCGGCATCCATCTTGTCTTGAGCACGTTGAACTGCATCCGCAGACTGGTTCCATTCAAAATTTTTTGTTCCAGGCCCGAAAGGATCGCCACCGGTATTACAGAAGGTGTGCCAGTAACAAACCGCAAAACGAAGTTGTTCTTTCAGGGTTTTACCGGCCACTATTTTATTTTCATCGTACCATTTATAAGCAAGCGGATTATCTGAATCACGGCCTTCGTATTTTATTTCACTGATGCCTTTAAAATATTCTTTACTACCTGTTACAATTGACATATGTTTTTATTTTTATTTTTATGAAAGGGGCTTTTGTGTTTTACTCAGGAGTCTTTAGTCTCACCCTTGTATAGCAACAATTCTATTGGGCAGCTTTACCACCAATGCGCAAAACAAAAAAGCATAACGCCACCAGGCTATTATTAATTATTAATGCATTTTTTATCAAATCCGTTATAACAAATTCAGTAATTCTTTTTTCCATTTATTGTACACATCCTGCGTTTGCTGAATTGCTCTTTGTTGTGGTTCTATCCTTTTAACAACTTCCATTCCTTTAAAACTTTCAGCAAAATTTTTATAATAACCCGAACCAACACCTGCAGCCCTTGCTGCTCCTGCAGCACCATCAGTATTATACAATTCAACAACGCAATCCGACACGTTTGAAAATGTCTGCGCAAATACTTCACTTAAAAACATATTAGCATAACCTGCCCGCACTGTTTTCAGCTGCATGCCCATATTTTTCATAATTTCCATTCCGTAATTCAATGCAAATACAATCCCTTCCTGGGCGGCACGTGCAACGTGTGCACGGTCATGAGTATTGAATTGCAGCCCTTTCAGGTTAGCTGTAATGTTTTTATTTGCCAGTATTCTTTCTGCGCCATTGCCAAAGGGGAAAATCTGTAACCCTTCGGCACCAATAGCAATTTTTCCGGCTAAGGAATTCATTTGCTCGTAAGAAAGGCCGCCAAAAAAATTTTTCCGCAGCCAACTGTTCAATATACCTGTTCCATTCACGCACAATAAAATTCCATAACGCTTATCTCTATCCGTATTATTCACATGAACAAAAGTGTTTACTCTCGATTGCTGATCAGATTCCGCTTTATCAGTAACACCGTATACAACTCCGGAAGTTCCCGCAGTTGCAGCAATTTCCCCGGGCTGAAGCACATTCAGAGAGTAAGCATTGTTAGGCTGATCGCCTGCACGGTAACAAACAGGCGTCCCTTCCCTGATCCGCAAAATTTCTGCAGCGCGTTTATTGACCCTTCCTTGTTCGCCGAATGTCGGCACTACAGGAGATAGCATATCGCTCCCGATCCCGTAATAATCCAGCAACTCCTTTGCAACAGAACCGGTTTGATAATTCCAGAAAATACCTTCTGATAGACCCGAAACAGTTGTTGCTGGCACACCTGTTAATTGCAAAGCTATATAATCACCCGGCAACATCACTTTATCAGTCGCCGAATAGAGCGAGGGTTCATTTTCTTTTACCCATTTTAATTTGGAAGCAGTAAAATTTCCCGGTGAATTGAGAAAATTTTTCAGGCAAAACTTCTCGCCCATATCCTGAAACGCCTTATCACCATATTCAACTGCGCGGCTATCACACCAGATAATGGAAGGACGAATTGGTTTTAGGTTTTTATCTATACAAACGAGCCCGTGCATCTGATATGAAATGCCGATCGTAATAATTTCATCAGGCTTGTATGCAACTTGCTGGTACAACTTTTTTGTAGCATTGGTTAATTCTTCCCACCATCTTTCAGGATGTTGCTCTGCGAAGCCTGGTTTCACGGAAATGATTTCCATTTCCGAAGAGGGGGAAAATGCTGAAGCCGCAACCTTACCTGAAGCCGCATTAATAAGTGCCGCTTTAACTGAAGAAGACCCGATATCAAATCCTAATAAATATTTCAATGGCAAATTTTAGGTCTGGCAAATTAATAAAATTATTGTCAAGCCAACATTTATTACAGAATATAAAACTTGCTATTTTTATACAATTAAAAAATGTTATGTACGAAAGAAAGCATCAGCCGCTGGCGTCTAAAAAAATATACTATGCCCGTATTATCAAAAGCCTTGCAGCAGGCATTATCATATTATTCATATGCCTGTTGATTGGGGTAGCGGGCTATCATTATTCTTCAGATATCGGCTGGCTTGATTCGCTACACAATGCCTCAATGATATTAAGTGGCATGGGCCCCGTTGTAGAAATCAAAACAAATGCGGGTAAATGGTTTTCCTCTTTTTATGCCCTCTTCAGTGGAGTTGTTTTTATAACTAATATCGGGGTGATATTAGCACCTGCCATCCATCGTTTTTTTCACAGGCTGCACCTGGAATATGAAAAGTAGATTGGCATTCAAAAAGGATTTATTCCTTTTTTACGAGCACAATCTTCGCCCGGTCGGCTTTGTAGATGTCTTCATAAAACTTTAGCAGAATGTTATATTCAGAAACAGGAAAAATACCGGTGTTATGTTCATTTACTCTCAATAAATAGATAGTGCTGCCAGAAACTTTGTAGGAAATTGAATATTTTCCAAAATTATTTTCGATAGCAACATCTTTAGGCATTGCTTCAACTGCATACCCATCCGGGATTTTAATATTAATGGTATCAACATCTCTAAAAGAATGTCTGAATTCAATTTCAAATTGTCTTGGTTTATCTGCAGACAGTTTCCTTCCATGATTAAACAAATTAGGCACTATAAAAATCCTTCTGCCTGTAACTGAAGCATAATTCTGAGACCTTATTTTTAAATATTCATCAATCGCAGGAATCCTTCCTTTTGTTTCATGATACTCATTTTTTTCAACAGAATAGGTAGGTAGGCTTAAAGCATTATTCAGATATTTCTCTCTTTCTTCCTTACTAGCATCATACATTAATTCGTGTTGAAGATCCTGTGAAGTACCTGTAAAATGAGTTTTTACTTCCGCAATGAGATCGCCATTTGCATCAATAACAGCATCTACTTTTCTTAATTGCAGGTTATCTGACGATTTATAATCAGGGGTTTTAACAATAAAGCCACCATCTTCTGAAATTA